>NZ_FRBI01000011.1:0-155350 GCF_900142575.1 Actinacidiphila paucisporea | reverse complement strand
GAGCGGATCGGTGACGCCCGCTCGACGGCGATCACCTGGGGCCAGATCGCCGACATCCTCCAGCAGCGGGGGGAGGTCGACCAGGCACTGCGCATCCACCGCGAAATCACCCTGCCGGCGTTCGAACGGATCGGTGACACCCGCTCGACCGCGATCGCCTGGGGAAAGATCGCCTACATCCTCCAGCAGCGGGGCGAGGTCGACGAGGCCGTCGAATTACAGCGCAAGCGCTTGGAAGTCAATGAACGGCTTGGCGACATGGACGGCGTTGCGGCAGTCAACTGGGACCTTGCGCGCATCGATCTGAGTCGCCAGGATTTCGACGCGGCGGCGCCCAGACTGGTCGCCTCGTTCCAGCTCTTTCTGAAGCTTCAACGGCCGGACGGCATCGCGGTCGTCGGGACTGTCCTGGGGCAACTTCTGCTGGCCGCGGGTGACCTCGGGCAGGCCGGAGAGGTGTTTCGGACGAGCCGGGCCGCTGCTGCCAAGATCGGATTTGCAGACGCTGTTGACCACCTTGACGAGCTACTGAAAGCCACCGGCGACCGAAACGAGGAATCATGATCATCGAGTTCGTGGGAGTGGACGTCGAAGCCGCCGGGAAGAGCGTCGCTGCGTTGACCGCAGGCTGGGGCTATCAGCCCGCACCGACTCCGACAGCGGAAACGGCGACCGGTCCTGACACCAGGGGCGTCGATCCCGTCGCGGTGACGTCCCTGGTCGTGTCGATCCCATCCGCCATGCTCGCGGTCGCTGACATCGCCGACCGTATTCTCAAACGGCGCCGCGCCGGCGAACTCATCGAACGCGCCCGACAGCTCAACGCTCAGCAGGCGACGGTACGCCTCGTACGCGAAGACCGCTCCGTCGACCTTGCCGCTCTCACCCCCGACCAACTGCTGGACCTCATCGCCGACGAGCCTTCGGCAACCTGAAAGATGCCCGCCGTTGCAAGCCCCGCACGGTGACCATCGACGTCAGGCACCGCCGGGGCAACTCCCCCACGTCGAGCCCCGCCACCTCGGTCACCCCCGCACGGGCGAGTGCCGTGAACAAGTGCGAGGTGCCCGCGGGACCGTGGCACCAGGTGTACGTCACCGGCTCCACCTCCCGGCTCGACGGTGGCAGGGTGTGCGGGACGACGAAGCCGCCGTCCGCCAGCGAACCGACCGACAGCAGGTGATGGGCTCCCCGCACCGCGGCGCCGGACCGCTTCGCGGTCGGGAGCCGGTAGCACTACGCGTTGCGGGTATTTCGCCCGTCGGACGTCCTGGGAACGCGACGGGGCCCGGAGACATGTCCAGTCTCCGGGCCCCTGATGATGCCGCTTGCCTCACACGCCGGCACGCTTGAGGCCACAGGTCAGTTTGATGTCGTCTCGTCCTACCATTGAACTACCGGTGCGCGAAGAGCACCGGACCGGAGTCGAACCGGCACCTGACGACCCAGCCCATGGCCGGTTGATCCGGCGATAAGCGGCGAATGCTGAATCTGGAGCGAGAGTCTGAGATTGACTGCGGTCTGCCTCTGCCCTTGGGCTATCCCGGCCGGGAGTTGATGCCGGGAGAGGGATTCGAACCCCCACTGGAACCGCCTTCGTCACGACAAGGCTCAGCTTCAGCTCTGCGCTTTCCGCGCACCCTCCGCGCTCCCGCGGAGGGCATCTTGGGGGGTCACTGCGCGAACAGGTACCCGAACACGGCGTCACCGACCCGGCGGTCGACGACCTCCGAGGCGTTCGCCTCCTCGCGGGCGAACTTCACCGCCTGCTGCAACTTCTCGACGCGCTCCAGCAGTTCGTTCACCCGGCGCGCGGGCAACGCGCCGGAGAACTTGACGGTGGTCCAGTAACCGACCGGCACGTCCTCGTAGTACACCTCCACCTGAGCGGGGTGCTTCTCGGTCGCCTCGGCCTTCACGTGGTTGCGCGGGACCTTCTTGGTACGGATGGTGCGCACCGGCTCGGTCTTCCACGCGTCAGAAGAGGCGTCCAGGGCCCAGGACTCGGCGGCGTCCAGCACCGGCAGCTTGCGTACGAAGGTGTACAGGTCGGTGAGCGACTTCTCCAGGAACAGCAGGTACGAGACGGGTACCTCCCGCAGCAGCGCGTTCCCGTCGACCGTGACGTCAGCCCTGGCCTCGCAGTTGGCCCAGTCCTTGGTGGCCGTCACGTCGAACAGCCGGGTCAGCGCGGTGGCGGTCGCCCGCAGCACGCCTTCGGCCTGGATCTGCACCCGGGTGGCCTCGGGGGGCAGTTGCTCGCCCTCCTCGTCCTTGGGCTGGTAGGTCCGCGAGATCCCGGAGAGCAACGCCGGCTTCTGCAGGTCGTGATGGGCCGTGGTCAGCTCCTGCTGCGCCTTGGACTTGACGCCCTTCTCGACCGCGATGATCTGGTTCAGTTTTGCCACGGGCCGACCGTAACAGCACACCGCATACCCGTTCGACCGGTTTTCCCGGCTTCTCCGCGCCCGAACTCACGGTGTGCGCACCCGCGTCGGATAGTGGTCGGCTACCACCCGGCTCATCGCGCCGAGCGGGTCGGCGGCGACCTGGGTGGCGGAGAAGTAGACGTTGCCGCGCACCTGGGGGTGGTCGGCGTCGAAGCTGAGGTGCCGGGACAGCTCGGCCGGGTCCTGCCAGGCCGCGGGCTGGCCCGCGACCCCCACTTTGTAGAGCGCCTCGCCGACGTAGAGGCGCACCCGGGTGCCGGCGACGACGTCGGACCACCAGGGGACGAGCACGGCGTAGTCGGCGGCCGCGAAGCCGATGTTCCAGTACACCTGCGGGACGATGTAGTCGATCCACTCGCGCTGGACCCAGCCGCGGGTGTCGGCGTGCAGGTCGTCGTACGTCTGTACGCCCGCGGTCGTGGCCGAGCCGAGCGGGTCGGTGGCGGCGTTGCGCCAGACGCCGAAGGGGCTGATGCCGAACTGGGTGGTCGGGCGGATCGCCTTGATACGCAGGGCGGTCTCGTGCACCAGCAGGTCGGTGTTGCGGCGGCGCCACGCGTCGCGGTCAGGGAAGCCGGCGCCGTAGCGGGCGTAGGCGTCGTCGTCGTCGAAGACCTGGCCGGCGACCGGGTAGGGGTAGAAGTAGTCGTCCCAGTGGACGGCGTCGACCGGGTAGCGGCGGACCGCGTCCAGCATCGCGTCCTGCACGAAGCGGCGGACTTCCGGAAGGCCGGGGTTGTAGTAGAGCTTGCCGCCGTAGGCGACCGTCCACTCCGGGTGCAGCCGCGCCGGGTGGGTCGGGGCGAGCAGGGCCGGGTCCTCGCTGTTGGCCACCCGGTAGGGGTTGAACCACGCGTGCAGCTCAAGACCGCGGCGGTGGGCTTCGCGCACGGCCGTGCCCAGCGGGTCCCATCCGGGGTCGCGCCCCTGCGTCCCCGTCAGATACGCGGCCCACGGCTCGTACGGCGACGGCCAGAACGCGTCCGCTGTGGGCCGCACCTGCAACATGACGGCGTTCAACCGCCGCTCGACCGCCAGGTCGAGCAGCCCGAGCAACTCGCTGCGCTGGGCTTCGGGGGACAGGCCCGGGGCTGACGGCCAGTCCGTGTTCGCGACGGTCGCGATCCACATGCCCCGCAATTCCCTGCGGGGCATGTGGGGGTGGTGGGCCGCGGCCACGCCCGCGTCCGCGCCCGTCTCGGCGGTGACGGCGTGCGCCGCTGTCGGCAGCGCCGCCGACGCGGCCGTGGCGGCCGCGGCCAGTGTGAGCGTTCTCCGCGAGAGCCGTTCCATTCCTGTGCCTCCTGTGCTTGCGCCGTGCATCGACCCGAACCGTCCATCCCTGCCCGCCGGCTCTGCGGGGCAACCCACCGGACCCACGACAGGGCGCACGTCGCCACCGCCCCAACGGCCCATCCCGCACCACCCCGGACCACCGGCCGGCGGCCGGCCGAGCGCGCGGTTCCCCGCGCCCCCGGGGGCACCCCGGACCGCCCCGGACCCACCGGCCAGTGACCGGCCGAGCCCCAGCCGTAGGGGGTGCCGTCACCGCGGGCGGCGGGGAATGAGTGCAACGGGCGGGCTGCGCCCGACCGTTGGCAGCCAGGAATGCGAGCGCTATCATCGGACCTCTCGTGGGAGCGCTCCCACGACGTCCGCCCCCCACACCCGAGGACGTACCCCCATGCTTCGCAGACCCCTCGCCGCGCTCGTCGCGGCACTCTCCCTGATCGGCGGCGCCGTCACCGTCGCCTCGGCCACCGCGGCCGCCACGAGCGCGAACGCGAGGACCGGCGCCGTGGCGCCGGCCGCCGTCTCCGACACGTACAGCTGGAAGAACGTGCAGATCGGCGGCGGCGGCTTCATCCCCGGCATCGTCTTCAACCAGTCGGAGAAGAACCTCGCCTACGCGCGTACCGACATCGGCGGCGCCTACCGGTGGAACGAGTCGACCAAGTCCTGGACGCCGCTGCTGGACTCGGCGGGCTGGACCGACTGGAACAAGAACGGCGTGGTCAGCCTGGCCACCGACGCGCTGGCGCCGGACAAGGTCTATGCCGCGGTCGGGATGTACACCAACTCCTGGGACCCCGGCAACGGTTCGATCCTGCGCTCCTCGGACCGCGGCGCGACCTGGGCGGCGACCACGCTGCCGTTCAAGCTCGGCGGGAACATGCCGGGGCGCGGCATGGGTGAGCGGCTGGCGATCGACCCGAACAAGGACAGCGTGCTGTACTTCGCCGCGCCCAGCGGCAACGGGCTGTGGCGCAGCACGGACTCCGGCGTGACCTGGGCGAAGGTCACCTCCTTCCCCAACGCCGGGAACTACGTGGCCGACCCGTCGGACAGCACGGGCTACCAGAGCGACAACCAGGGCGACGTGTGGGTGACGTTCGACCCGCGCACCGGCACCAAGGGCGCCACCACGCAGACCGTCTACGTGGGCGTCGCCGACAAGGCCAACACCGTCTACCGCTCGACCGACGGCGGTGCCACCTGGTCCCGGCTGGCAGGGCAGCCCACCGGCTACATCGCGCACAAGGGTGTGCTGGACTCCGTCAACGGCTACCTCTACCTCGCCACCAGCGACACCGGCGGTCCGTACGACGGCGCCAAGGGCCAGGTCTGGCGGTACGCCACCGCGACGGGCACCTGGACCAACGTCAGCCCGATGTCGGACGCGGACACGTACTTCGGCTACAGCGGGCTGACCGTGGACCGGCAGCACCCGGGGACGGTGATGGTCACCGGGTACAGCTCCTGGTGGGCCGACACGCAGATCTTCCGCTCCACCGACAGCGGCGCCACCTGGACGCGGGCCTGGGACACGCCCAGCTACCCGACACGCAGCGACCGCTACACGATGGACGTCTCCGCCTCGCCGTGGCTGAGCTGGGGCGCCAATCCGGCGCCGCCGGAGGAGACGCCGAAGCTGGGCTGGATGACCGAGTCGCTGGAGATCGACCCGTTCAACTCCAACCGCATGTGGTACGGCACCGGCGCCACCCTCTACGGCACCGACAACCTCACCAACTGGGACACCGGCGCGAAGTTCGTGATCAAGCCGAACGCCAAGGGCCTGGAGGAGACCTCGGTCCAGGACCTGATCAGCCCGCCGACCGGCGCACCGCTGATCAGCGCCCTCGGTGACATCGGCGGCTTCCGGCACACCGACCTCACCGCCGTGCCGCCGATGATGTTCACCCAGCCGAACTTCACCACCACCACGAGCCTGGACTTCGCGGCCACCAACCCGAACACCATGGTCAGGGTCGGCAACCAGGACACCGGCGCGCATGTCGCCTTCTCCACCGACGACGGCGCCAACTGGTTCGCGGGCACCGACCCGTCCGGCGTCAGCGGCGGCGGTACGGTCGCGGCCGCGGCCGACGGCAGCGGCTTCCTGTGGAGCCCGCAAGGCACCGGCGTGCAGCGCACCACCGGCTTCGGCAACTCCTGGTCCGCCGCGAGCGGCATACCGACCGGCGCGGCGATCGGGTCCGACCGGGTGAATCCGAAGAAGTTCTACGGCCTGTCCGGCGGCAAGTTCTACGTGAGCACCGACGGCGGCGCGACCTTCGCCGCCACCGCCGCCACCGGGCTCCCGGCGGACAGCGGCAAGCTCAAGGCGCTGCCGGGCGCCGAAGGCGACGTATGGGTCGCGGGAGGCAGCGGCAGCACGTACGGGCTGTGGCACTCCACGAACTCCGGCGCGTCCTTCACCAAGCTGTCCAACGTGCAGGAGGCCGACAACATCGGCTTCGGCAAGGCCGCCCCCGGCGCGTCCTACCAGGCGCTCTACACCAGCGCGAAGATCGGCGGGGTACGCGGCATCTTCCGCTCCACCGACGCGGGCGCGAACTGGGTGCGGGTCAACGACAACGCCCACCAGTACGGGGTTACCAACAGCGCCATCACCGGCGACCCGCGGGTCTACGGCCGGGTGTACGTGGCGACCAACGGCCGCGGCATCATCTACGGCGACACCTCGGACAGCACCGGCGGCACCACCCCGCCCACCACTCCCCCGACCACCCCGCCCACCACTCCCCCGACCACCCCGCCCACCACTCCCCCGACCACCCCGCCCACCACTCCCCCCTCGACCGGGTCGTGCACGGTCGGCTACGCGATCACCAACCAGTGGCCCGGCGGCTTCCAGGCCTCCGTCACGGTCACCAACACCGGCAGCTCCGCGCTGAACAACTGGAAGCTCGGCTGGTCCTTCACCGCGGGCGAGAAGATCAGCTCGCTGTGGAGCGCGAACTACACGCAGAGCGGGGCGGCCGTGTCGGTCACCGCGCCGAGCTGGGCGACCTCGATACCGGCCGACGGCAACGCGGTCTTCGGCTTCGGCGGCACGGTCACCGGGTCCGCGGCGGTGCCCGCCTCGTTCACCCTGAACGGCGCAGCCTGCACCAGGGTCTGAGCGGCGGCCGGCCGGCGCGTACGGCCGGCGGCGCCGCGGGTGGGACCGGATCGCACGGTCCCACCCGCGGCGCCGGGTCCTGACACCGGTAACGTCTGTCCGGTAAACGTGAAGCTGCGCGAAGGGCTGGTCGAGTGAGTGACATCGAGCGCGTCGGAGTGGTCGGCGCGGGCCAGATGGGTTCCGGGATCGCCGAGGTCTGCGCGAAGGCGGGGCTCGACGTCCGGGTCGCGGAGACGACGGGCGAGGCGCTGGAACTGGGCCGGGCCCGGCTCACCCACTCGCTCGACAAGGCGGCGGAGCGCAACAAGATCAGCGGGGAGCAGCGGGACGCGGCCCTCGGCCGGCTGAGCTTCACCACGGACCTGGGCGAATTCGCCGACCGCGACCTGGTGATCGAGGCCGTCGTGGAGAACGAGCAGGTCAAGATGGACATCTTCCGGGTGCTCGACCAGGTGGTGACCCGGAAGGACGCGATCCTGGCGTCCAACACCTCCTCGATCCCGCTGGTCAGGCTGGCGGTGGCGACCTCGCGCCCCGAGCACGTGCTCGGCATCCACTTCTTCAACCCGGCGCCGGTGCAGGCGCTGGTCGAGCTGATCCCGGCGCTCACCACCGGCAGCGACACCCTCAAGCGGGCGGAACACCTGGTCACCGAGGTGCTGGGCAAGCACGCGATCCGAGCCCAGGACCGCTCGGGTTTCGTGGTGAACGCGCTGCTCGTGCCGTATCTGCTCTCCGCGATCCGGATGTTCGAGTCGGGCATCGCGACCCGCGAGGACATCGACAACGGCATGGAGATGGGCTGCGCGCACCCGATGGGCCCGCTGAAGCTGACCGACCTGATCGGCCTCGACACGGTCGCCGCCATCGCCGATTCGATGTACGCGGAATACAAGGAGCCGCTGTACGCGGCCCCGCCGATCCTCCAGCGGATGGTCGACGCCGGGCGGCTCGGCCGCAAGTCGGGCGCGGGCTTCTACCCGTACTGACGGCCGGCCTCCCCCTTCGTCTCAACTGCCGCCGGGGTGGGCCTCGTAGGCTTTGATGACCTCGTCGGTGGGCCCGTCCATCAGCAGTTCGCCCTTCTCCAGCCACAGCACCCGGTCGCAGGTGTCGCGGATGGAGGTGTTGTTGTGGCTGACCAGGAAGACCGTGCCGGCCTCCTTGCGCAGCTCCCGGATGCGTTCCTCGGAGCGGCGCTGGAAGGCCCGGTCACCGGTGGCCAGGGCCTCGTCGATCATCAGCACGTCGTGGTTCTTGGCCGCCGCGATGGAGAACCGCAGCCGGGCCGCCATACCTGAGGAGTAGGTGCGCATCGGCAGCGAGACGAAGTCGTCCTTCTCGTTGATCCCGGAGAAGTCGACGATGCCCTGGTAGCGCTCGTGCACCTCCTCCTGCGACATGCCCATCGCCAGGCCGCCGAGGATCACGTTGGTCGCGCCGGTCAGGTCGTTCATCAGCGCCGCGTTCACGCCCAGCAGCGACGGCTGGCCGTCGGTGTAGACCCGGCCGCGGTCCGGCGGGAGCAGGCCCGCGATGGCCTTGAGCAGGGTGGACTTGCCCGAGCCGTTGGAGCCGATGATGCCGATCGCCTCGCCGCGGTAGGCGGTGAAGGTCACGCCCTTGACGGCGTGCACGAGGTGGACGCTGGGCGCGCCCTGCCGCAGCAGGATGCGGCGCAGCGCCGCGGTGGCGTTGCCGTGGCCGGTGCCGGCGCCGTAGATCCGGTAGACCACGTGCAGGCCGTCGACCACGACGGTCGGTACTCCCGGCGGCGACACGGGTCGCGGACCGGTCGCCGGGCCCTCGCGTTCGGCTGGGCGCTCGGCTGCGTGCTCGGCTGTGCGCTCGGCCCCCCGGGGGACCTCCCGTGCGGCCTGCGGCCGCGCTGCGGACTTTCCTGCGGACTGTTCAGCCACGTCCGTACACCTCCTCGGACGACCGGAGGAACGCATATCCCGCACACCCCCGCCACACTCCCCCGACTCGGCACGAGCGGCCAGCGGCGGCCGGCCCCTGGGCGGTGCGGGGGCTGTGGCCGGCCTGACGTTGCCGGTCGAGGAGTGGAAATCGGCCGGTGCCGCCGACCGGGTGAGGAACCGGGCCTCGGGGTTCACGTTTCGCGAAGGAACGGTGCCGTTTCGTCGTCTCGACTGTAGGGCGCCCTACGGTCGGAACGCAACCGTTCCGTCGCGATACGCTCGCCCGTATGACCGCAGACTCCGCACCGCCCCGCAGGCCCCCCGCCGGTGCCGCCGTACTCCGGCCGGACGTCACCGAGGCGATCAGGGCCGCGGTCTTCGCGGAACTGGCCGAGACCGGCTACGCGCGGATGTCCATGGAACGCATCGCCCGGCGGGCGGGCGTCGGCAAGGCGGCGGTCTACCGGCGGTGGCGCTCCAAGCTGCCACTGGTCCTCGACGTCGTGCCCGCCGTCGCCGCCCAGGGCCTCCCGACGCCTGACACCGGGTCGCTGCGCGACGACATACGCGCCCTCCTCGACGTCAGCGCGCGGGCGCTGCGGCATCCCGCGGTCGCGCAGATCCTCCCCGACCTGCTGGCCGAGGCCGCCCGCAGCCCGGAACTGGCGGAATCGCTCCACGCCGCGCTGCGCGAGGCACACGGCGGCGTCGTCGCCGCCGTCGTCGCCCAGGCCGCCGCCCGCGGCGACATCCCCGCCGCGACCGACCCGGCTCTCGCCGTCGACCTGCTGGCCGGCCCCCTCTACTGGCGCCACGCCGTCCTCGGCACCGCCTACACCCCGCCCGAGCTCGACGCCCTGGCCGCGGCCACGGCGGCGGCGCTGGCCGCCGGGGCCTGAGCCACCCGCGCGGGCTAGCGCGGGGCGTCCACCTCGTGGTGGCACAGGGGAAGGGGTGTCAGAGGGACGGTGGTCCTGCGGGTCGGGGTCAGGACGACGAGTGCGATGTCGTCCGCGCGGTGTCCGCCCGTGTGGCGGACGATCTCCGCGCGTAGCCGGGCGATGACCTCGGTGCCATGGACGCGGCCGGCCCCCAGCGCGGCCAGGGTCTCCGGCAGCGGGAAGAAGCGGCCGGCGGTGTCGCGGGCGTCGGGGACGCCGTCGGTGTAGAGCAGCAGCCCCTCCCCCGGGGCCAGCCGGCCGCGGCACACGGTGACGTCCGTACGGAGCGGGTCGAACAGGCCCAGCGGCGGCAGCGGCTCGCCCAGCGCCAGCGGGCGGGGGTGCGGCCCCAGCACATACGGCGGTGGGTGGCCGCAGTTGACGGCGAGCAGCCCGCCGTCCTCCGCGAGCTGCACCAGCTGGACCGTCGCGAACTCCTCCGCCGTCGCCTCCTCGCCCGCCGCGCGCTCGCCCAGATGGCGGTGCATGGCGGCGTCGAGCCGGTGCACCACGCCGGCCAGGTCCGGCTCGTGGTGCGCGGCCTCGCGGAAACTCCCCAGCAGCGCTGCCACCAGGCCTATCGCCGGCAGGCCGTGCCCGCGCGCGTCCCCGATCAGCGCGCGCACGCCGAACGGGGTGGCCAGCACCTCGTAGAAGTCGCCGCCGACCCGGGCGCCGTGGCTGGCCGACAGGTAATCGCCGCTCACCGCCACGGCGCCGACCTGATGCGGCAGCGGACGCAGCAGTACGAGCTGGGCCGCCAGCGCGATCTCCCGGGTCCTGGCCAGCTCGGCATGCAGGAGGCTGCGGCGGCCCGCCGTCCACATGCCCACGGCTATCGCCGCCACCACGGTGCAGGCGGCTCCGGCCGCCGGGCCCGACACGGCCACGGAGTCGTCCACGAGGTCGGTGCCGAGTGCTGCCAGCGCGAGGGTGCCGCTCGCGAGGACCGCGCGGCGGCGCGCACCCGTCGCCACGCTCAGCGCCGGGGTCACCGCGAGCGCGGGCAGCACGTCGGTGCCCTGTGGCACCTGCCACGCCAGGACGCCCATCGCGGCGACCCAGGCCGCCGACAACGGCACCCAGGATGTGCGGCGCATGCCGCGGATGCTGCGCATCAAGCTCATGCGGCCGACCCCCTTGCGGCTCTTCGCTCCCCCGATTCTTGCGGGTGTCCGGGCGCCACGCCCGTCGTGTTCGGGGCGGTCACCCGATCGAGCGAATTCCCTCCGGGGGTTGGCCGAGGGGGGCTCGCCCTTGCGCTTTGCGTCGCCGCATTGCCCGTCCGGGGCTCGCTTCTTCCCCGCGGCCTCGGGGGGCGGGCCCCGTGCGGGGCTTGGCTGCCTGCCGGCGCGTCGCGGTTGGGCGCGCAGTTCCCCGCGCCCCTGGGCGGCTGCCCCCTGCGGGGCTCTTCCGCCTGCCGGCGCGTCGCGGTTGCGCGCGCAGTTCCCCGCGCCCCTGGGCGGCTGCCCCTTGCGGGGCTTGGCTACCTGCCGGCACGTGGTGGCTGGGCGCGCAGTTCCCCGCGCCCCTGGGCGGCTGCCCCGTGCGGTGCTCTTCCGCCTGCCGGCGCGTCGCGGCTGGGCGCGCAGTTCCCCGCGTCCCTGGGGGGCGCAGGAGGGGACCCGTGGGGGGGTCCCCTCCTGGGAGGGGTTAGGCGCCGCGGAGGGTGGCGTTGGTTTGGCGGGCTGCTGAGGCGACGGCGGAGTCGCGAGCCGCTGTGGCCTCGTCCGCGGTGAGGGTGCGGTCGGGGGCGCGGAAGCGGAGGGCGTACGCCAGGGACTTGCGGCCCTCGCCGATCTGCGGGCCGGTGAAGATGTCGAAGAGGCGGGCCGATTCGAGCAGCTCACCGGCTCCGGCGCGGAGCGCGGCCTCGACCGAGGCGGCCGGGACGTCGGCGTCGACCACGAGGGCGACGTCCTGCGTGGCGACCGGGAAGGTCGACACGCGCGGCCCGGTGGCGCGTACGCCGCCGGACGCCTCGACCAGGTCGAGGTTGATCTCCATCGCGCAGGTCCGCTCGGGCACCCCGAAGGCCTTGGTGACCCGGGGGTGCAGCTCGCCGGCGTGGCCGACGACCTGCTCGCCGGCCAGCAGGACGGCGCACCGGCCGGGGTGGAAGGGCGCGTAGCGACCGGCCTGCACGGTCAGCTCGACGCCCGCCTCGCGGGCGACCGTGCGGGCCGCCTCGATCGCGTCGGCCCAGGTCGCGGGGTGTCCTGGGCCCCACCAGCCGGGCCGTTCGCGCGCGCCGGCCAGCACGGTGCCGACGTGGCGGGGCTGGTCGGGCAGCGCGGCCTGCAGCGCGGCGATCTCCTCGTCGGTGGGCCGCCGGTCGACGGGCAGCCGCGGCGGCCGCACCTGCTCGGCGGCGGGCAGGAAGACCAGGCCGATCTCGAAGAGCGCCAGGTCGTGGGCGCCGCGCCCGGTGTTGCGCCGCAGCGTGGAGAGAAGGCCGGGCAGCAGCGTGGTGCGCAGCGCCGGCTCGGTGTCGTCCAGCGGGTTGGCGAGCCGTACCGTACGGCGCCGCTCGTCGTCCTCGTCGAGGCCGAGCTGGTCGAAGACCTCCGTGCCGATGAAGGGGTAGCTGAGCGCCTCGATGTAGCCGGCCCCGGCCAGCGCGCGGCCGACGCGGCGGCGCAGCAGCTGGGACTCGGTCAGGCCGCGGCCGGCGGGCGGCTGCGGCAGGGTCGAGGGCAGGTTCTCGTAGCCTTCGAGCCTGATGACCTCTTCGGCGAGGTCGTTGGGGTAGGACAGGTCGGGGCGCCAGGACGGCACGGTGACGGTCAGCTCGTCGCTGCCCAGGACGTCGCAGCCGATCTCCTGGAGGCGGCGTACGACGGTCTCCCTGCCGTAGTCGGTGCCGGCGACCCGGTCGGGGTGGTCGGCGGGCATCGTGATGACGCGCGGCTCGGTCGGCGCGGCGATCTCGGTGACGCCGGCTTCCGCGGTGCCGCCCGCCAGGCCGACCAGCAGGTCGACGGTGCGCTGGGCGGCGGCGGAGGTGGTGAGCGGGTCGGTGCCGCGCTCGAAGCGGCGGGACGCCTCGGAGCCGAGCTTGTGGCGGCGGGAGGTGCGGGCGATCGCGACCGGATCGAAGTGCGCGGCCTCGATGACGACGTCGCTGGAGCCGCCGTCGGCGATCTCGGTGTCCGCGCCGCCCATGACGCCGGCCAGGCCGATGGGGCCGGACTCGTCGGTGATGACCAGGTCCTCGGGGTCGAGGATCCGCTCGGCGCCGTCCAGGGTGGTCAGCTTCTCGCCGGGGTGCGCGCGGCGTACGCCGATGGGTCCGTTGATCCGGGACCGGTCGTAGGCGTGCAGCGGCTGGCCCAGCTCGAACATCACGTAGTTGGTGACGTCCACGGTGAGGGAGATCGGGCGCATGCCGACCTTCTGCAGCCGCCGCTGGAGCCAGATCGGGGAGACGGCCTCGGGGTCGAGGCCGGTGACCGTACGGGCGGTGAAGCGGTCGCAGCCGTCCTGGTCGGCGATCCGCACCGGGTAGCCCTCGCCGTTGTGCGCGGGCACGTCGAGCAGCGCGGGGTCGCGCAGCGGCACCCCGTAGGCGATGGCGGCCTCGCGGGCGACGCCGCGCAGCGACAGGCAGTAGCTGCGGTCGGGGGTGACGGCGATGTCCAGCACCTCGTCGACCAGTTCCAGCAGCTCGATCGCGTCGGCGCCGGTCTCGGACCCGGGCGGCAGCACGACGATGCCGTCGTGGTCGTCGCCCATGCCCAGCTCGCGGGCGGAGCAGATCATGCCGTGCGAGGTGTGGCCGTAGGTCTTGCGGGCGGAGATGTGGAAGTCGCCGGGCAGCACGCCGCCGGGCAGGATCACCACGACCTTGTCGCCGACGGCGAAGTTGCGGGCGCCGCAGACGATCTCCTGCGGCTCACCCGTCCCTCCCCCAGAGCCTCCGGCCTGGGAGGTACCCCCAGCGTCGCCGACGTCGACCGTGCAGAAGCGGATCGGCTTCTTGAAGCCTTCCAGCTCCTCGATGGTCAGCACCCGGCCGACGACCAGCGGGCCCTTGAGGCCGGCGCCGAGCTGCTCGACGGTCTCGACCTCCAGGCCGGCGGAAACGAGCTTGGCCTGGACGTCGCGGCCGGTGACTCCGGCGGGCAGGTCGACGTACTCCCGCAGCCAAGAAAGCGGGACCCGCATCAGATCTCCATCCCGAACGGGAGGGTGAAGCGCACGTCACCCTCGACGATGTCTCGCATGTCCTCGACGTTGTGGCGGAACATCATCATCCGCTCGATGCCGAAGCCGAAGGCGAAGCCGCTGTATTTCTCCGGGTCGACACCGCAGGCGGTGAGCACCCTGGGGTTGACGACACCGCAGCCGCCGAGTTCGATCCAGCCCTCGGAGGAGCAGGTGCGGCAGGGGCGGTCGGGATTGCCGACCGACTCGCCGCGGCAGACGTAACAGAGCATGTCCATCTCGGCGGACGGCTCGGTGAAGGGGAAGTGGTTGGGGCGCAGCCGGGTGGTCATGCCCTCGCCGAACAGCGAGACCACCATGTGGTCCAGGGTGCCCTTGAGGTCGGCCATGGTCAGGCCCTCGTCCACCGCGAGCAGTTCGACCTGCGCGAAGACCGGGGTGTGGGTGGCGTCCAGCTCGTCGGAGCGGTAGACGCGGCCCGGCGCGATCACGTAGACGGGCAGCTCGCGTTGCAGCAGGGCGCGGATCTGCACCGGCGAGGTGTGGGTGCGCAGGACGACGCCGGACTCGCTGCCGCCGTCGGGGCCCTCGACGAAGAAGGTGTCCTGGGTCTCGCGGGCCGGGTGGTCGGGCGGGAAGTTCAGCGCGTCGAAGTTGAACCACTCGGCTTCGACCTCGGGGCCCTCGGCGACCTCGTAGCCCATGGCCGTGAAGATGTCCTCGATACGGTCCGACAGCGTGGTGAGCGGGTGCCTCGCGCCGGCCGGGCGGCGGTCGTACGGCAGGGTGACGTCGACGGCCTCCTCGACGAGCACCCGGGCGTCGCGCTCGGCCTCCAGTTCCACCTGCCGGGCGGCCAGTGCCTGGTTGACCGCGCCGCGGGCCTGGCCCACCCGCTTGCCCGCCTCGGCCTTGGCCTGCGGAGGCAGGGCGCCGATCTCGCGGTTGGCGAGCGCCAGCGGCGAGCCGCCGCCGGTGTGCGCGGTCTTCACATGGGTGAGCGCTTCGAGGTCGCCGGCGGCCGCGATGGCGGCGAGCGCGTCAGCGCGCATCCGCTCGATCGCGTCGGGCTTGAGCGCCTCGACCTCGACAGGGTCGTACGACTTATTCGGTGCCGACATCTCTTCCCGTTCCGAAATGGATGATGTTGGGGGCGCCTCGCGTGCCGGCCTTCCGGTGGAGGCTCTGCCCGACCGGACACATGCCAGGGCACGAGTCTACTGGCGCCGCGGGGACCGGCGGTTTTCGCCCGCCCCGGGGGCAGCGTGCCCGACCGGGCCCGCGCCGGGGCGGTATCGCCTCAGGCCATGAAGGCGGGCGCCCCGACGGGCAGGACGAAGCGGAATTCGGCGCCGCCGCCCGCGGCCCTGCCCACGGCGATGGTGCCGCCGTGCGCCTCCACGATGCCCTTGACGATGTAGAGCCCCAGGCCCGTGCCGCCGCGTTTGCTGCCCCGCCAGAACCGGGTGAACACGCGGCTCATGGACTCCTCCGGAATGCCCGCTCCCTCGTCGCTCACGGTGACCGCCGTGCCGGTGGACCACCGGGCGCCGCTCGCGTAGGAAGCGCCGGCGTACGAGGGCCCCACCTCGATGGTGACAGTGCCCTCGCCGTGCCGCACCGCGTTTTCCAGCAGATTGCCGAGCACCTGGTCGATCTTGTCGGGGTCGGCCCACAGGGCGGGCAGCGGCTGCCCGACCCGCACGCTGAACCGGTCGGGCCGCTGGCCGGCCGCGACGTGCGCGTCGACGTGCCGCTGGACGGCGGCGGCCAGGTCGACGGGCTGGCGGCGCACTTCGAGGCGGCCGGAGTCGATGCGGGAGATGTCCAGGAGTTCGGCGATCAGCCGGGTGACGCGGTTGGCGTCGGCGTCGACGGTCTCCAGCATGAGCTTCTTCTGGTCGTCGCTGAAACGCTCCCACTTGGCGAGCAGCGTCGCGGTGAAGCCCTTGACGGACGTCAGTGGCGAGCGCAGCTCGTGGGCGACGGTGGCGATCAGCTCGGCGTGGCTGCGCTCGGTCCGCCGCCGGGCGTCGGTGCCGCGCAGCGTGACCACCAGGCGGCGCACCGGGCCGGTGGGGCGCTCGCGGACGTAGCGGGCGGCGACGAGCACTTCGCGGCCGCCGGGCAGCAGCAGATTGCGCTCGGGCTGGCCGGCCCTGATCGCCAGGCCGCCGTAGGGGTCGGTGAGGGCCCACCAGCGGCGGCCTTCGAGGTCTTCGAGCGGCAGCGCCCGCTCCACGGGCAGCCCCAGCACGTCCTGCGGGCGCAGCGCGGTGATCCGGGCCGCGGCGGCGTTGAAGCAGATCACCCGGCCTTCGTGGTCGGCGACCAGCAGCCCGTCGGGCAGGTCGTCGGGGTGCAGGCCGCACCAGTCGGCGGCGGTGGCGTACGCGTCCGCCGCCTGGTCCTGCTCGGGACCGGCCCCCGGCGACTCCCGTGAGCCCGCGGGCAGGACCGTCACCGCGCTGTGTGCGCCGTTCCTTCGCGCCGTGACACCCATGCGCGCCACCCCCCTCTCAGGGTCCCCCGGGCCGCCACCCTACTAGCTGGAGGTCACGCTGCGGCACCCTGCGGGCGCACGCTGCTCACGAGCGGACGCGTACAGGCACACGGCGGCGGCGGTGGCGAGGTTGAGGCTCTCCGCCCGCCCGTGGATGGGGACCCGCACGACCTCGTCGGCGAGCGCCCTGGTCTCCTCGGGCAGGCCCCAGGCCTCGTTGCCGAAGATCCAGGCGGTGGGACCCTGCATGGTGCCCTCGTCCAGCTCCGCGTCCAGGTCCCGCTGCCCGGCGCCGTCGGCGGCCAGTACGCGTACGCCCGCGGCGCGCAGCCCGGCGACGGCGTCCCGCACCGGCACGCCGACCGCGACGGGCAGGTGGAACAGGCTGCCCGCGGAGGCGCGTACCGCCTTGGGGTTGTACAGGTCGACCGAGGCGTCGGTGAGCACGACGGCTTCGGCGCCGGCCGCGTCGGCGCAGCGCAGCACGGTGCCGGCGTTGCCGGGGTCGCGGACGTGGGCCAGGACCGCGACGAGCCGGGGCCGGGCGCGCAGCACCTCGGCGAAGGGGGTGTCGAGGAAGCGGCACAGGCCGACGACGCCCTGCGGGGTGACGGTGTCGGAGATCTCGGCCATGACCTCGGGGGTCGCGGTCAGCACCGGCGCCCCCGCGGCCCGGGCGGCCTCGATGAGGTCGGCGTGCCGCTCGGCGGCCTCCGGCGTGGCGTACAGCTCGACCAGGGTGCGCCCCGCCGGTCCCCCGGGGTGCGCGACGGCCTCCCGTACGGCCTGCGGGCCCTCGGCCAGGAAGCGCCGCTCCTTGCCGCGGAAGCTCCGCCGGGCCAACCGGTGCGCGGCGGTGACCCGCGCGGAACGCAGCGAGGTCAGCTCGGGGGTGGTGCCCATGCCCATCAGGGTGCCTGCTCCTGGGTCGTTCCGCCGCCGCGGACGGCGGCCGGAACCGCGACCGCGGTCGCGGCGGACAGCGAAGGACCCGCGGGCGTCATGACAACCCGCGGGTCCGGTGAACCGCACTGCGCTCGGGGCGCAGCGTCACGCCGCCTTCGGGGCGTTCACATCCGCGGGCAGCGCCTTCTGCGCGACCTCGACCAGCGCCGCGAAGGCGTTGGCGTCGTTGACGGCCAGCTCAGCGAGGATCTTGCGGTCGACCTCGACGTTGGCGGCCTTGAGACCCTGGATGAAGCGGTTGTAGGTGATGCCGTTGGCGCGGGCAGCGGCGTTGATCCGCTGGATCCACAGCTGACGGAAGTCGCCCTTGCGCTTCTTGCGGTCGTTGTAGTTGTAGACCAGGGAGTGGGTGACCTGCTCCTTGGCCTTGCGGTACAGGCGCGAACGCTGCCCGCGGTAACCGCTGGCCTGCTCCAGGATCGCCCGGCGCTTCTTCTGGGCGTTGACTGCCCGCTTGACGCGTGCCACTTGATAACTCCTTCTAGGGGACCGCGGTCGTACTCACGCGATCCGAAAGCGAATGGACTCCCGACCCGGGACGCTGCGCCCCGGTGGGGGCACGGCCGTCACTTGCCGAGCAGCTTCTTGATCTTCTTGGCGTCGGGCTTGGCGACCTCGACAGTGCCGGTCAGGGCACGCGTCTTGCTGGACGGCTTGTGCTCGAGCAGGTGGCGCTTGCCGGCGCGCTCACGCAGCACCTTGCCGGAGCCGGTGATCTTGAAGCGCTTGCTCGCACCACTGTGCGTCTTGTTCTTCGGCATGGCGCCGTAGTCTCCTCGTCGGTGCCCTCCCGTCCGCCCGAGGGCGCACGGAGAGCGTCAGTCCTGCATTACCGGCCCGGAAGCCGGGGGCTCCGGGATGTCCTTGGTCTCAGCCGGCGTCGGCCGGGGCCTCGACCTGCTCGTCCGCGTCCACTTCAGCGTCCACGTCCACGTCCGCGTCGTCGCCCTGGGCGTCGTCGGCGGCGTCACCCTGGCGGCTCGCCTTGCGGGCGGCCTGGGCCTCGCGGGCCTCGGCCATGGCCTCGGTCTTCTTCTTGTGCGGACCGAGGACCATGATCATGTTCCGGCCGTCCTGCTTCGGGTTCGACTCGATGAAGCCGAGGTCCTGGACGTCCTCCGCGAGCCGCTGCAGCAGCCGGTAGCCCAGCTCCGGCCGGGACTGCTCGCGTCCGCGGAACATGATCGTGATCTTGACCTTGTCGCCCTGCTTGAGGAACCGGACGACGTGACCCTTTTTGGTGTCGTAGTCGTGCGGGTCGATCTTCGGCCGGAGCTTCATCTCCTTGATGACCGTGTGCGCCTGGTTCTTGCGCGCCTCACGGGCCTTCATGGCCGACTCGTACTTGAACTTCCCGTAATCCATGAGCTTGCACACGGGGGGACGTGCGTTCGCCGCTACCTCGACCAGGTCGAGGTCGTACTCCTGCGCAAGCTCCAGGGCCTTGGCAAGCGGCACAATGCCGACCTGCTCGCCACTGGGACCGACAAGTCGCACCTCGGGAACGCGAATCCGGTCGTTGATGCGGGGCTCGGCGCTGATGGGGCCTCCTCGGTTGCACCACGCGACTGACTGGCCGACAGCCGCGCTTGAGTCTGTCTTCGTCTGACCGACCCGTACCCAAGGCGCAGAAAACGCCCCGTACGGGACACAGGCGGGGCTCCTCACAACCGGGAGCACCGCCGCGTTATTCCGCGGGGCGCATCAACGGGGCCCACCGGCGTCCTACCGGTGATTGCCGTCTGACCGGGACCCATCGGCCTTCCGGCCGATCAGGTGGGAGATCGGAGCCTCCACTTGGTGGTCGGACATACTGATGTCCGACCGGTCGTTCACCCAGCATACCAGCGTGGGGCCGAGGGCCGTAATCGGCCGGACGGGGCATATCGTGGCGGACATGAACGACGCACCTGCCCCCGGCTTCGACGATATGACCCGCGACATCGCGGACGTGCCCGCGGTCGAGGTGATCACCACGGTGGCCGTCCACCTGATGAGTGCGGCGGCGGTGAATCTCGGCCTGGCCGAGGAGGGCGCGCAGCACAAGGACCTCGACGAGGCCCGCAAGCTCATCCAGGCGCTGGCCGGCCTGGTCACCGCGAGCGCCGGCGAGATCAGCACCTTCCACGCGGCCCCGCTGCGCGACGGGCTCAAGTCGCTGCAGCTGGCCTTCCGCGAGGCGTCGGTGGTGCAGGACGAGCCCGGCAAGGGACCCGGCGAGAAGTACACGGGCCCGGTCTTCACGCGCTGACCTCACGCGCTGAGCGGAGGTCCGCTCAGCCGTCCTCGCGCGCCGATCCGCCCTCCGCTCAGCCGTCCTCCCCCACCGCCCTGGCCGCGGTCTCCGACTCGGCGGCCGCCGCCCTGGCCGCGCGGACCGCGGCGAGCGCCGGGTGGGTGACCTCGTGGACGAGTGCGGCCAGGACCGCGCCGACCAGGGGCGCGACCAGGAAGAGCCATACCTGGGTCAGCGCCGGACTGCCCGCGAAGAGCGCGGGCGCCAGGCTGCGGGCCGGGTTCACGCCGGTGCCGGTCAGCGGGATGCCGATCAGGTGGATCACGGCGTACGCCATGCCGATGGGCAGCCCGGCGAAGCCGATCAGCGCGATCCGGTGGGTGACCGCGAGGTACATGAAGACCAGCAGGAAGGTCAGGATCACCTCGGTCACGAAGGACCCGAAGATGTTGATGCCGACCGCCGAGCGGTATCCGTAGCCGTTGGTGCCGAAGGCGCCGTGCGTCTGGAGCCCCGGCACCTGCTTGGCGACCAGCAGCAGCAGCGCGGCGCCCACGATGGCGCCGAGGACCTGGGCGATCCAGTACTCGACGGCGGTACGCACCGTGATCCGGCCCGCGACCAGCATGCCCAGGGTGACCGCCGGGTTCAGGTGGCTGCCCGAGATCGGGCCGACGGCGTAGGCGACGGCCAGCAGGATCAGGCCGAACGCGAGGGCGATGCCCAGGGTGCCGATGTACTGCCCGGAGAGCACGGCCGCGCCCACCGCGAAGAAGACCAGTACGAGGGTGCCGAGGAATTCGCAGATGAACGCCCGCTGGTCGTCGGGCGTCCGGCTCTCGGTGATCGTTCGCATGTCCATGCGGACCTCCACGAAGATGATCTCTTGCCTGCCCTCGTATTGTCGGCCTTCCGGGTGAAACGCACATCTCGATCGAATACGGTCGCAGCGTGAGAAATCGCCTTTACGGGTGCGGTTCGCAGGTCCGCGGGCCGTGGATGGCCGTCAGAGGGTGAAGAGCGGTTCCCCCGGCAGCGTGGCGTCCGGCGGCAGCAGGGCCAGGTCGATGCCCTGGCGCAGCCCCGCCCGCAGCGTGTCGTCCGCGGCGAGCGCGGCGGCGAGCGCCTGCCCGGTGCGTGCGACGTCCGCGCCGGGCGCGAGGACCAGGCCGAGGGTGCCGTCGCTGCCGGTGCCGGGAGTCAGGTGGGCGCGCACCACGCCGGGCTCCGCGGCCACCGCGGCTCGCAGCGCGGCACGTACCGCCGGATCCGCCAGCGGCTCGCCCCGCCCGGGGCCGAGGGCGGCGCTGCGCAGCGCGGCGCCCGTCAGCTCGTACGTGACCGGTCCGGCGAGGTCGATCAGCAGCGTGTCGGCCCCCTCCTGGGCCAGTGCCTGCAAAGCCTGGTGCAGCGGTACGGCGACCGGCCGCGCGTCCTGCCGCCAGCGGGCCAGCGCGGCGGTGGAGGTGAAGGCGGGCAGCGCCTTGCGCCCACCGGGTGCCTGGATGGTCGGCACCGCCATGTCGCTGCTCTTCTCCCGGCGCAGCCCGTCCTCGCCGGTCTCCGCCTCGCCCAGCACGGCGATCACCGGCACCAGCAGCCTGGCGGTCTGCAGCGCCTCGACCACCGCGGCCTCCTGGCCGCGGTCCGCGTCCCACGCGGCGAGTGCCGCGGTCAGGGCGGGGGCGGCGGAGCCGTCGTCGTCGGCGTAGCCGGGGTCGGGGATGTTCTTCAGCGCCACTCGGGCACTCTATCCGGCGGTGGTGCGCCGCCCGCGGGGGTGGACCCGCGCGGCCGGAACCACAGCAGCGCGGCCACCGCGATCAGGACGGCGCCGACAGCGCCGAAGGCGGCGGCGACGCCGTTGCCGAGGACGCTGGAGGCGGCGGCCGGGACCGGCACCGGGGCGGGGCCCGAGCCGAAGTAGCGGTACGGGGAGGCCACCGCGGCGGGCGCGACGGGTCCCGGCGTGAGCTTCGCGGCCGCCGCGAGCGCCGCGGGCGGGTCGATCTCGCCGGTGCCCATCGCGTCGCTCCTGCCGCCCGCGGGCTTGTGCCGGGTGGTGTCCTGGAGCACCTGCTTGACCTGCAACGGGCTCAGCCGGGGATACGCCGACCTGAGCAGGGCGGCGGCGCCCGACACGTAGGCGGAGGCGGCGCTCGTGCCCAGGCCGTCGTAATACTTGCGGTTCGGGTCGGCGATCACCACGTCCTCGCCCGGCGCGGCCACCGAGGCGTACCAGCGGTGGGTGGAGAAGGCCGGGTGGCCGCCACTCTGGTCTACCGCGGCCACGGCGATCACGCCCGGGTAGGCGGCCGGATAGGAGGAGCGGTCCGCCTTGTCACCGCTGTTGCCCGCGGAGGCGACCACGACGACGCCCTTGCCGAGGGCGTACTGGATGGCGTCGGCCTCGGCGGCGACCGGTGCGGCGGTCGCGCTGTCGTCCCCGAGCGAGAGGTTGATGACGTCCGCACCGTGGTCGACGGCCCACCGGATGCCTTCGGGCAGCGCGTCACCCCGGCTGTTCCTGGCCTTGTCGCGCTGCGGGTCCTTCTCCTCAAGGATCACCCGCACCGGGAGGATCTTCGCCTCGGGCGCGAGCCCGAGCACGCCCTTGCTGTCGCCCGCCCCGTGCCCGTGCCCGGCGATGATCGCGGCCATCCCGGTGCCGTGGTTGGCCCACGTCCTGTCCCCGCGGGAGGAGCCGAACCCGACCATGTCCTTGCCCGCCAGCACCTGGCCGGTGAGGTCGGGATGGGTGGCGTCGACCCCGGTGTCGAGCACGGCGACGGTCACTCCCGCGCCCTTGCTGGTCTCCCATGCCCTCTGCGCGTGCAGTGCCGCCAGCGGCCACTCCCGATCCCTTGCGGTGTCCGCGGCGGCGGGCCCGCCGCCCGCGGCGAGCAGCGCGCCCGCGACCGCGGCGACGGCGGCCGCCCTGACCGGCAGAGTGATGCGGCGGCTCATCGGGGCTGCTCCGTCCCGGGAGCCGGGCACATTGCCACGGCTGCGTACATTGCCGGCGCTGCGTACATTGCCACGGCTGCGTACATTGCCGGCGTCGGGCTGATTGCCACAGCGGCGTGCACGGCCGACGCCACGTGCGCTGCCGGCGCCGGGTCGATCGCCACGGCTGCGGGCATGGCCGGTCCCCGGCCGGCGGGGGCGGCGGTTCCGGCGGTCACCTGTGCTTCTCCGTCTCCGGGGTGGCGGTCGGGTGCAATTCCGCGTTCACCGTGGCGGTGAGCCGGCCGTTGACGGCCTTGGCCAGGCCGGCGGCGTCGTGGCCGAGTCCCGCTTGGGCGGGTGCGGTGGTGGCGCCCGCGGCCGTCGCGAGGGACGCCGGCTGCGGGCTCGCCACCTCGCGCCCGTCGGCGAAGCCGCTGACCGCGTAGACGACGAAGGGCAGGTCGGAGGAGACCTCCACGTCCCAACTGCCGCGCTGCGCCGTGCCGAAGCGGGCCGCGGGCGTGCCGGGGAAGGCCACGGGCCGAGGTATGAGGTCGATACGGTCGCCCAGGTGCTCGCCGCTCCAGCGCCGGCCGAGCGCCTGCATGCCGGCCCGGTCCGCCGACGTGACCAGCAGGCCCACGGTCGTGACCGTGGTCGTCGTGCTGTCCACGTACGTCGCCCGCAGCAGCCGCAGGCAGCCGGTGGGCGCCAGCACCCCGCTGAGGAGCGGGTCGAACGCCCCCGCGCAGTCCCCGGGCGCGGCGATCCCGACGCGCGTCCAGACCCGGTCGGCGCCGCCCGGTCCCGCGCCCTTGCCCGGGACGGTCGGCGGGAAGAGCGTGTCGACCGGCGCGCTGTGCCACACCTGCCGCGCCTGCCCGAACTCCGCGGCACTTCCCGGAGCGGCCTGCGGCGCCGCGTGCGGGCCGCGGTCGATCACGCCCCCGGCGATAGCGCCGCCGATCAGCCCGAGCCCGAGCACGACGCACACTGCTGCCACGGCTCCCCTGGCCCCGCGGCTGCGCCGGGGCGCGGCGGCCCGCGCGGGTGCGGGCGGCCCGAAAGCCGGCGCAATATACGCAGCCTGCGGAGGCTGCGCGGCCGCGGGCGGCGGCGTGACCGTCACCGGCCGCGGCGGGTGCACCGGCGGCGCCGGTATGGGCGGGGCGTCCGGTGCCGCCGCGTCCACGCGTGCCTCGGTCCGCGGCGGAGGCGGGGCGGAGGGGGACGGTGACGGCGCGGCAGTGTGCGATGTCCGGGGCGAGGGCTGGGCAATAGGCGCAGGCGGCACGGTCGGCCGGGGCGCCGCCCCCTCGCCCGCGTCCGGCGTGCCCGCAGCTGCGGGCACGCGGGGAGGGGAGGGCGGAGCCGGGGCGGCGGTCGGGACCGGCGCGTGCGCGGGAGCCCGAGGCGGCACAGGCGGCTCGGTCACCTGCGGCGCGTCCGGCCCACGCCCGGGAGGCGGTGCCTGCGGGCCCGACCCGGCCGGGGCGTCCCGCCCAGGACCGGGAGCCGGCACCTGCGGGCGGAATCCGGCCGCAGGCGGCTCGGTCACCGGCGGCGCGTCCCGCCCAGGCCCGGGGGCCGGCACCTGCCGGCGCGGCCCGGACGGCGTGTCGGGGTCGGTCAGGCGGGTGGCCGGGTGGGGAGGTGAGGGGGCCGGGCGGTGGCGCGGGGGTGGGGGGGCCGTGCCGCTGGGGGTGTCTTGGCGGGGGTGGGGGGTGGGGAACGGAGTTGCCGGGGGCTCCCCGTTGTCCACTCCCGTACTCACCCGGGCCCCCTCGTGTTGCCTGTATCCGCGCGGCTTGCCCGTCACTCTACGGGGTGGCTGGGGCCTACGTTTCCCACGGGCCGCGCGCCGCGGGCCTACCGTTCGGTAGCGCCGGTCTGGCAAGCTGCCCGACATGTCAGAGCGCACAGCCGACCGCACCCGGTACGACCGGGCCACCGCCCATCTCGACGCCCCGCTGGCCGTCGTGGACCTGGCCGCCTTCGACGCCAACGCCGCCGACCTGGCGCGGCGGGCGGCGGGCAAGCCGATCCGTATCGCGACGAAGTCGGTGCGGTGCCGGGCGCTGCTGGAACGCGCCCTGGAGCACGACGGCTTCGCGGGCCTGATGTCGTTCACCCTCGCCGAGTCGCTGTGGCTGGCCAGGGCCGGCCACACCGACGTCCTGCTGGCCTACCCGTCGGCGGACCGCGCCGCCTACGCCGAGCTGGCCGCCGACCCCAAACTCGCCGCCGCGGTCACCGTGATGGTGGACGACGCGGCGCAGCTCGACCTGATCGACGCGGCCCGCGGCTCCGGCACCGAGACGGTCAGGGTCTGCCTGGAGCTGGACACCAGCCTGCGCAAGCTGGCCGGGCGGCTGCGGATCGGTGCGCTGCGCTCCTCGCTGCACGACCCGGAGCCGCTGGCGGCGCTGGCCCGGACGATCACCACCCGGCCGGGTTTCCGGCTGGTCGGCATCATGGCGTACGAGGGGCACATCGCCGGCGTCGGCGACGCGGTGCGGGGGCGCCCGGCGCGGTCGTTGGCGATACGGCTGATGCAGTCCGCCGCCCGCAAGGAGCTGGCGGCGCGCAGGGCCGAGGCCGTACGGGCGGTGCGGGCCGTCGAGCCGGGCCTGGAGTTCGTCAACGGCGGCGGCACCGGGAGTGTGCAGTACACCGCCGAGGAGCCCGCGGTCACGGAGATCGCGGCGGGTTCCGGCCTCTATCTGCCGCGGCTCTTCGACAACTACACCTCTTTCCGCGGCCGCCCGGCCGCGCTCTTCGCGCAGCCCGTCGTACGCCGCCCGGGCGTCGGCGTGGTCACCGTCCTCGGCGGCGGCTACCCGGCCTCGGGGGCTCCCGGCGCCGACCGGCTGCCGGTCCCGTATCTGCCCGAGGGGCTGCGCTACGACCCGCAGGAGGGCGCCGGCGAGGTGCAGACCCCGCTGCTGGGGTCCGCCGCGGACGATCTGCTGATCGGCGACAAGGTGTGGTTCCGGCACGCGAAGGCCGGGGAGATGTGCGAGCGGTTCGCCGAGCTGCACCTGATAGACGGTGACGAGGTGACGGCCGTGGTACCGACCTACCGCGGCGAGGGCAAGACCTTCCTGTGACCTGAGGCCGCGCCCGCGCCCGGGTACGCCGCCACGGTCCGGCGGCGACGGACCCGGGCGCGGACCGGCGGCGACGGCGCGGCTCAGACGCCGGTGCCCCCGGCGCCCCCGGTGCTGCCGTTGCCCTGGCTGGTGTCGGTCTTGATGCCCTGGGTGATCTGGTCGATCACGTCGAGGCCTGGCGCCTTGTCGGTGATGTCGAAGCCGAAGCGGACCAGTACCAGCTGCTTGGTGGTCGGCGAGGGGAAGACCAGCGACTCGACGTAGCCCTTGGTCCCGGACGCGGTGACGACCTTCCAGCGCACCAGGTAGCCCTGCTGGCCCGCCACGGTCACCGGACCGGCCTTCAGCTGCTGGTGCGAGGTGGTCGTGCCGTAGGTGTCCTTGCTGTACGCGTTCGCGGCGTTCTTGGAGATGTCCTCCTTGGCCGCGGCCTCCGCCGTGGTGGCGGTGATCTCCTCGGCGATCGTCGGCTCCGCCGAGACCCCGCCGAGCGAGCAGGTGCCCGGGGTGGTGCCGGGGCACTTGTAACTGCCGGTCGACAGGCGGGCGACGACGTCACCCGAGGTGCCTGTCCAGCCGTCGAGCACCGGCAGGCTGATCGCGTCGTAGGCGTCGATGGCGGACTTGCCGTCACCGCGCGGCGAGTCGCCGGAGCCGCCGCTGCCCCCGGTCGCGCCGCCGCTGTCGCCGCCGTCGGACGGCTTCGGCGCGGGGCCTGGCACCTTGCCGCCGGTGGAGGTGGGCGTCGGCGTCTTGGCGTCGTTCTTGTTGTCGTCCTTGCCCAGGACGAGCACGCCGGCGACGATCGCGGCTATCAGGACCAGCGAGGCGACCAGGGCGATCACCACCGTCCCGGTGCGCTTGCCGCCGGTGCCGCCCGCACCCTCACTCGGATATCCCGGATAACCCGGGTATCCGGAGTCCGCCGGATAGCCGGGGTAGCCCGGGTACGCCTGCGGGGCCGCCGGGACCGGTGCGGTCCTGGTGTACTCCGTCCACGCGGATCCGTCCCACCAGCGTTCCATCGCCGGGCCGTTGCCTGTGTGCCCGGGTTCTGGATACCAGCCGGGCGGGGTCGTCGTCGTCACGGCGGTCACCCTATGGCCCCCGCATGAGAAATCCGTAAGTGGGCGGCCCCTCCCGCTGTGCGCGGGCTATCTGCGGGGCGCCGGACGGCGGGTCAGCGTGAGCAGGTCGCGGGCCGGGCCCGCGGGCCGGTGCCCGGCGGGCCACACCGCGCGCAGCGCCCTGCTCAGGTCGAGTCCGGCGACGGGCACGACGGCCAGCCGGTGGGCGGACAGCTCGTCGGCCACGGCCAGCTCGCTCAGCACGGCGGGCCCGGCGCCGCCGACGGCCGCGCTCTTCACGGCGGTGGTGGAGGCGAGTTCGAGCAGCGGTACGGCCGGGCCGCCGTGCGGGGCGAGCGCCGCGTCGAGCACCTGGCGGGTGCCCGAGCCCTCCTCGCGCAGCAGCAGCGGGGTGGCGGCCAGCTCGGCGGCGGGCAGCGGTCGGCGGCGGGCCGCCCACGGGTGGCCCGGGGCGACAACGACCAGCAGCCGGTCGTGGCCGATCACGGCGGCGTCCAGGGCGGCGGGCACGTCGAGGCCCTCCACGAAGCCGAGGTCCGCCTCGCCGGCGGTGACCTGCCGGGCGACGACCACGGAGTTGCCCGCGGCCAGCGAGACGGCGGTGCCGGGATGCCGCCCGTGCAGCGCGGTCAGCCACCCGGGCAGCAGGTATTCGGCGACGGTCAGGCTGGCCGCGACCCGCAGCCGCGAGTCCCGCTGCCCGCGCAGCGCCCGCGCCCCCGCGTCGAAGTCCTCCGCGGCCTCCAGGACCCGCCGCGCCCATTCGGTGACGAGCGCTCCCGACTCGGTCAGTGCCGACCCGCCCGTCGACCGCCGCACCAGCGCCACCCCCAGCTGCCGCTCAAGGCCCCGCATCCGCCCGCTGGCCGCCGGCTGGCTGATCCCCAGCTCCCGCGCGGCCCGTCCCAGGCTGCCCAGCCGCGCGACCGCGACCAGCAGCTCCATACCCGCGAGATCGGGCACCCGCCGCGCCACGGACGCGCCGCCGCCGCGAGGGCCGGTCGCAGCCGACGAGGCGGCCGGGCCGGTGCCTTCCGCGGGGTCGGCAGGGTCGGGGGTGGTCATAAGGCCAGCTTATGAGCTGATAGCCCCGCGGGTGCTACCGGTGCGACGGGCGCCGGGTGACCGTGGAGGCATGGTCACTGCTGTCCCCGCCCGGGTGGGCGTGCGCGCCGAGGGATTCCGGCACGTCGGACCGAACTGGTACGCCGCCGTCATGGGCACCGCGATCGTCGGGAACGCGGGGGCCGCACTGCCCGGGCGTCCCGGCTGGGTGCGGGACGGGTGTACGGGGGTGTGGGTGCTGGCCGCGGCCCTGCTGGTCCTGGTGCTCGCCGCGCGCGGGGTGCACTGGGCCCGGCACGCGGACGAGGCGCGGCGGCAGCTGCTCGACCCGGCGGTCGCGCCCTTCTACGGCTGCCTGCCGATGGCACTGCTCTCGGTCGGCGCGGGCGCGCCGGCGCTGGGGTCGCCGGTGATCGGCGGGCACGCCGCGGTGGCCGTGGACGCGGCGCTGTGGACAGTGGGCGCGGCGAGCGCGCTGCTGGTGGCGGCGGTGGTGCCGTATCTGATGGTGACGCGGCACCGGATCGGCGCGGCGGGCGCCTCGCCCGTATGGCTGCTGCCGGTGGTGGCGCCGATGGTCGCCGCCGCGCTCGGCCCCGCCCTGGTGCCGCGCCTGCCGCCCGGCGCCCGGCAGGCGCGTGAGGCGCTGCTGCTCGGCTGCTACGCGATGTTCGGCCTGAGCCTGCTGGCCACGCTGATGCTGCTGCCGCTGGTGTGGGGACGGCTGCTGCGGTACGGGCCGCTGCCGGTCGCGCTGACCCCGGCGCTCTTCCTGGTGCTCGGGCCGCTGGGCCAGTCCACGACGGCGGCCGGCGCCCTCGCCGACAACGCTCCGTACGCCGTCGCGCCGCCGTACGCCTCCGCGCTGGGCGCCTTCGCCGTCCTCTACGGCGTCCCCGTCATGGGCTTCGCGCTGCTGTGGCTGGCGCTGGCGTCGGCGATGGTGGCGCGGGCGGCCCGCAGGGGCCTGCGGTTCTCGATGACCTGGTGGGCCTTCACCTTCCCGGTCGGCACGTGCGCGACCGGCGCCACGGCACTGGCCAGGCACACCGGGCTGCACGCCGCGGCCTGGCTGGCGGCGGCCCTCTACGCGGTGCTGGTCACCGCCTGGGCCACCGCCGCCACGGGCACCGTGCGCGGCCTGCTGGCCGGCGGGCTTCCGGCGCCCGCCGCTCAGCCGGCGGTCGCCGCCGCCAGCGCGCCGCCCAGGACGGCCGGCGCCGTGGCCAGTGACGGGCCGTACCAGGTCAGGTGGCGGCCGCTCACCAGTGCCGCGGGGAGGCCGGGGAAGGACTCGGGGCCGTCGCCGGCCGTGAAGCGGTAGGGCTCGTCGGGGAGTACGACCAGGTCGGGGCGTGCGGCCAGCAGGTCGGGGAGGGGCACGCGCGGGTAGCGCTCGGTGTGGGCCGCGTAGGCGTTGGCCACGCCGAGGCGGGCGAGGAGGTCGCCCGCGAAGGTGTCGCGGCCCAGGACCATCCAGGGGCGGCGCCAGATCGGGACGACCGCGCGCGGCGGGCGCGGCCCCGGGGCGATGCCCCGCCAGGCGGCCTCGGCCGCGTCGAGCCAGTCGGGGCGGGGGAGGCCGCAGGCCCCGGTGAGCATCCGGTCGAGTTCGGTGAAGGCCTGGGGCAGCGAGCGCACTTCGGTGACCAGGACGGTCAGGCCGGCCGCGCGCAGCGCGTCCAGGTCGGCGGGGCGGTTCTCCTCCTCGTTGGCGAGCACGAGGTCGGGCGCGAGCGCGGCGACCGCCGCCACGTCGGGGTTCTTGGTGCCGCCGATCCTGGCCACCGGCAGGTCCGCCGGGTGGGTGCACCAGTCGGTGGCGCCGACCAGCAGCTCGGGCGCGGTCGCGGCGACGGCCTCGGTGAGGGACGGCACGAGCGACACGACGCGGCGTACGGCGCGGCCGCGCCCCCGGTTCAGGTGAGCCATCGGCCCACCGTACGGGCCGCTGTCGGTGGTGCGTGCGATGCTGGCGCGGTGACCGACCAGAAAACCGGCAAGCTGCTGCTGCTCGACACGGCGAGCCTGTACTTCCGCGCGTATTTCGGCGTGCCCGAATCGGTGAAGGCGCCCGACGGCACCCCGGTCAACGCGGTGCGCGGGCTGCTGGACTTCATCGCCCGGCTGGTCGCCGACCACTCCCCCACCGACCTGGTGGCCTGCATGGACGCGGACTGGCGCCCGCAGTGGCGGGTCGACCTGATCCCGTCGTACAAAGCGCATCGCGTCGCCGAGGAGGTGGAGGACGGCGGGGACGTCGAGGAGGTGCCCGACACGCTCTCGCCGCAGGTGCCGGTCATCGAGGCGGTGCTCGACGCGCTCGGCGTCGCCCGTGTCGGCGTGGCCGGTTACGAGGCGGACGACGTCATCGGCACCCTGGCGACCGCCGCCGCGGGACCCGTCGCGATCGTCACCGGGGACCGCGACCTCTTCCAGCTGGTGGACGACGCACGGGGGGTGCGCGTGCTGTATCCGCGCAAGGGCGTCGGGGACTGCGACGTGATCGACGAGGCGGCGATCGTGGAGCGCTATGGCGTAAGGGCGGGGCAGTATGCCGACTTCGCCGCTCTGCGCGGGGACCCGAGCGACGGCCTGCCCGGCGTGAAGGGGATCGGCGAGAAGACCGCGGCGCAGCTGGTGTCGGAGTACGGCGACCTCGCCGGGGTGCGGGCGGCGGCCGTCGACCCGTTCTCGCGCCTGACGCCCGCGCGGCGGCGCAACATCATCGCGGCCGCGGACTATCTCGACGTCGCCCCCGCGGTCGTCGCCGTCGCGAAGGACGTCCCGCTCCCGGCCTTCGCCCCGGCCCTCCCCCGCACCCCGGCGTCGCCCGCCGCGCTGGACGCGCTCGCCACCCGCTGGGGCCTGGGCGGCTCCCTCTCCCGCCTGGTGGGGACACTCGCCGCTCGCGGCTAGCCGCGGCAGACCTCGGAGCGCCGGAGCCTCGGACCCAGGCGCTGGTCACCCGCTATACGCCCTATGTATAGCGGGTGTGTAGTGTGACCAGCCGCGCCGCCCGGCGCACAGCGATCGCACAGCCGAGCACCCGACTTCCGGAGGATCCGCCATGCCGAAAACGTCCCGTACGGTCCGGCGGACCGGTCTGACCGCCGCGCTCGCGGCGGCGTCGCTGGCCCTGTCGCTGACCGGCTGCGCCCACTACGACGCGCAGTCGCCGAAGAGCGCCCGCGAGGCCGCGTACAAGGCGGCCGCGCACACCGACGGCAAGGCGGGAACGGGGACCCAGGGGGCGCTGCCGGCCGGGGCGGTGGACTGCCGTAAGGCCAAGTGCATAGCCCTGACCTTCGACGCCGGGCCGAGCGAGCACACCCCCGCGCTGCTCAAGGTGCTGGCAGAGAAGAAGGTACGGGTGACCTTCTTCCTCCTCGGCCACAACCATGTCGACAAATACCCTGACCTGGTCAAGCAGATGGCGCAGAACGGCAACGTGCTGGGCAACCACTCCTGGACCCACCCCCGGCTGACCGACCTCAGGCCGGCGCAGATACGCGCCGAACTCGACCACCTGGACGTCGAGGTGGAGAGGCTGACGGGCAAGCGGCCCACCCTGATGCGGCCGCCGCAGGGGCGTACCGACGCGAAGGTCTCCAAGGTCTGCAAGGAGCTGGGGCTCGCACAGGTGCTGTGGAACGACACCGCGAGCGACTACGCCACCACCGACTCGGCGCTGATACACCGGCGGATACTCAAGGACGCGAGCCGGGACGGCATCATCCTGCTGCACGACCTGTACGCGGGGACGGTGCCCGCCGTCCCCGGCATCATCGACGCGCTGCGGGCGCAGGGCTACACCTTCGTGACGGTGCCCGAACTGCTCGCGCCCGCGGCGCCGGAACCGGGGAAGGTCTACCGGCCCTGACCGCCCGCGGTCGACGGCGGCGGGGTGCCGGTCCTTCCCGGCCCCGCCACCGCATCCGGGAAGAGGCCCCGCCGCGTCACGGCCGGTACGCTTTGTCACGAAATGTGGTCAGGCGACCTGAGAGGTGAGACGGCCATGCCGCCCGGATCCCCGCGGCCGAGCCCGCTGGTCGAACAGGCCACGGAGCACCTGCGCGGGCAGATCCTCGGCGGGCAGTGGCCGGTGGGTACGAAGCTGCCCGGCGAGACCGCGCTCGCCGCGTCGCTCGGCGTCGGGCGGTCGACGGTACGCGAGGCGGTACGGGCGCTCGCCGAGGCCGGCCTGGTCAGGTCCCGGCAGGGCGCCGGGGTCTTCGTCGTCTCGACCGAGCCGCACGACGATCTCGGGACGCGGTTGCGGCGGGCCGCTGTCGCGGAGGTCCACGAGGTGCGGGCCGTGCTCGAGGTGCAGGCGGCACGGCTCGCCGCGGAGCGGCGCACCGGGGCGGACGTCGAGGCGATGGTCGCGGCGCTTTCCGCGCGGCGCCTCGCCGCGGACTCGGACGACGCGGCTCTCGTCGATGCCGCCCCCGTCGATGCCGCCCTTGTCGACGCGGACATCGCTCTGCACGCGGCCGTCGTGGCCGCGGCCGGTAATCCCGTCCTCACCGACCTCTTCGCCGAGTTCGCGCCGGCGCTGCGGGAGGCCCTGGCCGGCCTCGCCGACCCGCTCGGCCTGCGCGCCGCCGACCCCGCGACGGGGCACGCGGCGCACGCCGCCCTGGTCGCGGCGATCGCCTCCGGCGAGGTGGAGGAGGCGGCACGCATCCTCGACGCCGAGCTGTCCGCGACCCTCGCGCGCCTCCTGCGGGGCTGAGCCCCGGCTGCGTGGCGCTTGCGCGCCGGTATGGGGCAGCCCCGTTGCGGAACGGGGAGAGGTCGCGGGACGGGCCCGGCCGGGCAGGCGGGAAGCGCCTGCCCGGCCGGGGCGTGCCGGACCTTCGGGCTAGTCCTTCAGGAGGGTGAAGTCGGCAGTTGTCGTCGCCCCCTTGACGATGCGGATGGTCTTCGTCGTCGGCTGGTAGCCGTCCTTCGCGACGATCAGCTGCAAGGGGTTGTTGCGGACGTCGAGCCAGAGCGCGTACGTACCGTCCTTGGCGGTCTTGAGGGTGTAGTGGGTCGCCCACGTGTTGATCTGTACCGTCGCGCCGCTGAGCGGCGCACCGGCCGCGGAGATCGTTCCGGTGATCTTGCCCCAGGTGGCCGGGGGGTTGACGGTGAGGGAGACGCCCACCGGGGTGAGCGGGTAGGGCGTGTCGGAGCCGAGGCCGAGGGCCGCGGTGTAGGTGCCGGGCTGGCTGATGTCCGGCGCGGACGCGTCCAGCGTGACCGTGACGGTCGTGCTGGCACCTGGCTGCAGGGTGACCGTGTCGGTGCTCTCGCTCAGCCAGCTGACGTCTTCGGTGTCGGTCTGGTCGTAGCCCGGCAGGACTTCCGCGGTCTTCGCGGGGACCTGGCCGGCGAGGCCGCCGACGGCGTAGAAGCCGGTGGCGCCGCCGCCGCGGTAGAGGGAGGCGGTGGAGTTGGGCAGGGCGGTCCAGGTGTTGTCGTCGGGCTGGTAGGCCCAGGTCTGGTTGGTGAGCGCGGCGCCGCCGTTGACGGCGCCGCCCCTGACGAGCAGCAGGCCGTTGGCGGAGGTGTAGGCGGCGCCCCACGCGTCGGTCGGCTGGTCGGCGATCGGCGACCAGGCGTCGGACGCCGGGTCGTAGACGTAGCCGTGCGTGAGGGTGCCCGCGTCGATGGTGCCGCCGGCGCAGTAGAGCTTGCCGCTGACGGCGCCGCAGGACTCCCAGGCGACGTCCTCGGGGTAGGCGGCGGCGCTGGACCAGGTGTTGGTGGCCGGGTCGTACGCCGTCACGTCGGTGGTGCCGCAGGCGTCGGCGGTGCAGCCGCCGACGGAGTAGAGCTTGCCGTCCAGCACCGCGGTACCGGCGCCGGCGTAGGGCTTGGGCGAACTGGCCCCGGTGCTCCAGGTGTTGGAGGCGATGTCGTAGATCTCCAGCTTGGCGTCGGGGCTGCCGCTGGCGCCCCAGCCGCCGGATGCGTAGAACTTGCCGTTGATGATGCCGTGTGCCGGCGCCTCGCGGGTGTCGGCGGCGGAGGCGAGCTTCGTCCAGGCGCCGCTGTCGGCGCTGTACGCGTACAGGTCGCTGGTGTCGGCGGCCCCGGTGTAGCCGAAGGCCGAGTAGACGGTGCCCTGGTAGCTCGCGACCGCGTTGTCGCCGGTGCTGACCGGCAGGTCGGGCACCGGCTGCCAGGCGTCGCCCGCCGCGGCCTCGGCGGGCGTGGCGGCCTTGGAGGTGGCGCCGGCCTTCGCGCCGTGGGCGGCCAGGGACAGCGGCGAGTAGTGGCCCTTGACGAGGTTGAGCGGGGCGCCGGCCTTCGCGACGACGACGCCGCCCGGGGTCTCGCCCAGGGTCAGGGTGGCCGGCGCGGTGCCGGTGTTCTTGACCGTCAGGTTCTGCGAGGCGCTCTTGCCCCAGCCGACGGTCTTGGCGATCGAGGCGGGAGTGACCTTGAGCCGCCCGGCCTTGAGGGTCAGGTCGCGCTCGACGGTGCCGTCCGCCGGGATGTTGGCGATACCGGAGGCGGTGGCGTAGTGCGAGGCCGCCGCGCTGATCGGGTGCTTGCCGGTGAGGTGCGAGAAGGTCCAGTAGAAGCCGTCGCCCAGGTTCGGGTCGTCGGGCGTGGCGCTGGTGGTGGTGTGGTCGGCGGGCTGGTCGGTGCTGGTGACGGTGGCGCCGTTGACGCCGGCCTTGGTGTTGGCGTCGGTGACGGTGCCGACCACCAGGCCGCCGGGCACGGGGGCGTAGGTGCGCTTGCCGACGAAGACGTTGTCCAGCTGCCACCAGTACGCCCAGGTGCCGGTGTAGTGGAAGCGCAGCCGCACGTCGCTCTTGCCCGCGTAGTCGCCCAGCGGGATCTCGACGTGTGCGGGGCCGGCCACCGACGTGGTCGTTTTCTTCCACACCGTGGACCAGGTCGTGCCTCCGTCGGAGGAGACGTCCACGTCGGCGGTGGAGTTGGAGAATTCCTTGTAGTCGGTGTCGAAGCCGAGGATCGGCGCGGTGTCGGCGCTCAGGTCGTAGGACGGGGACAGCAGCGAGGTGTCCTGGTCCAGGCTCTGGCCGATGTCGTCGCTGTCGATGATGGCGAAGCCGCCGCTGCCGCCCGTGCGGTTGCCGCGGCCGCCCGGGTCGTCGAAGGTCCAACCGCCGCTGGTGCCCGCGGCGTTGACGACGCTCCAGCCGGTGGGCGGGGCGGTGGTGGAGGTGAAGGGCTCGGTGGCGCCGTCCAGGTGCACCGCGTAGCCGGGCGCCTTGGTGGAGGAACTGTCCACCGGTACGGCCACGTTGAGCGTCTGGTCGGCCGCCGCGACCTGCACGGTCTTGCTCACCGTCTGGTAGCCGGGGTAGTTGGCGGCGATGTGCAGCGTGTAGGTGGTGTTCTGCGGCAGCGTCAGGGTGTAGGCGCCGGTTGCCGGGTCGGTGAAAGCCGGTCCGCCGGGGACGCCGTCCGCGGTGATGGCGGCGTAGAGCGGCCAGCCGTGCCCCGAACCGTCGTTGACCCGCCCGGAGACGGTCCTGGTCGGCACCGCGTCCAGCGCGAAGGACTCGGTGACGGTGGCGCCGTCCGCGAGGTCGACCGCGGTCGCGGAAGCGGTGGCGTAGCCGTACGCGGCGGCGGTCAGGTCGTAACTGCCGGGCGGTACGTCCAGCTTGTAGGTGCCGTCGGCGGCGGTGGTGGCGCTGTGGTCGCCTGCCTTGACGACGGCGCCGGCGATCGGGGCGCCGGTGGCGTGGTCGGTGACCGTGCCGGAGAAGACGCCGTGCGGCCCGCTGGCGAAGGCGGCGGTCCCGTTGGGCGTGCCGAGGCCGGTGGGGCCGTCCCAGCCGGGGCCGGCGGTGCACAGTGCGCCGGGGTTGCAGGAGCCGTTGTCGCCCGCGGTCACGTCGTTGAGCGAACCGGGCTTGGCGTACGGGTAGGCGTTGGGGTAGGTGCCGGAGCCGGGGGTGCCGGCCGAGGCGTAGACGCCCGCGATCAGCGGCGACGAGGCGCTGGTGCCGCCGTAGACCGCCCAGCCGTCGTTCCCGTAGGTCTGGTAGACCGCGACGCCGGTGGCCGGGTCGGCGACCGCCGCGACGTCGGCCTCACCCCGCATGCCGCAGACGGTGTCGGTCTGGAAGGCGGGCTTGGGCTCGTAGAGCGAGCAGCCGGAACCGGGGCCGCCGTAGGCGTTGTTCCACACCGACTCGCGCCAGCCGCGGGCGCTGGAGTCCCGGGTGAGCGCGGTGCCGCCGACCGCGGTGACGTACGGCGAGACGGCGGGGTAGCTGACGCCGTAGCCGTCGTCGCCGGTCGACGCGACGACCGCGACGCCCGGGTGGTTGTAGTACGGGTCCATGCTGGTGGCCTCTGACGGGTCCTCGCCGCTGCCGGGAGTGGTGTCGTAGCCGGTGCCGTAGGAGTTGGAGACGTACTTCGCGCCCAGCGCGACCGCCTGGTCGACCGAGGCGCCCAGGTCGTCGAAGTAGGACGAGTCGGCCTCCACCAGCAGGATGTGGGCGTTGGGCGCCGCCGCCGAGACCATGTCGAGGTCGAGCGAGATCTCGCCCGACCAGTCGGGGTCGGGGTCGGGGAGGTCGCTGCCGCCGCGCTGGCTGACCTTGCTGAAGCAGCCGTTGGCCGTGGTGCACGCCGGCAGCCCGTACTGCTGGCGGTAGACCGCCAGGTCCGCCTCCGCGGTCGGGTCGTCGTAGGCGTCCACGATGGCCACGGTCTGTCCCGCGCCGCCGTCCGCCGGCAGTGCGTACGCGCTCTGCAGATCGGTGGCGCCGAAGCCGTCGGGGGTGGTCGCGGCGGGCTGCAGCCCGGCCTTGGCCGGGATGTCGGTCCTGCGCAGCGCGAAGCAGGAGAACTGCCCAGGCTTGGCGTCCGCGCACTGGCGTACGACGTCGGGCCGGTGCGAGGGCGTGGCCGACGCCGGTGCGGCGGCGGGGAGTTGCAGGCCCACGACGGCGAGGGCGGCCGACGCGAGCGAAGCCACCACACCGGCGGTGCGGCGGCTGTGTCTGGGAACGGGTATGCGCAAGGGGTTCTCCCTGAGGCAGTGGGACCGTTCCGCGGCGGCGGCCGCCGCGGTGGTCACGGTCGATCAGACCGCTGGCGTATACCTGTGCCTCACATGCACCAAGGATTCGTCAAACCCTTGTCGAATACCTGACACCGGGAGTCCCGCTGGGCGGAGTCGCCTTCCCGTCATCCGGACGGCCGGCGGGCGTCTCCCCCGGAATGACCGCCCGGTAACTCGCCCGGCAGATCGTCGAGCCAGCCGCGCCGGGCAGCATGCCACACCAGCTGGATGCGGTTGTCGACGCCGGCCTCGCGCTGCATCGCGGCGACGTGCCGCTGCACGGTGCGCACCGCCACGCCGAGCGAGCGGGCCATCGCCGCGTCGGTGCTGCCGCTCACCAGCATCGCCAGGATCCGCGACCGCAGGGCGCTGCGCGGCTGCCGGTCGTCCGGGCGGCGCACCAGCGGCACCCCGCCCGCCCACACCGCGTCGAACAGCGCGGTCAGCGTGTCGAGCAGCGGGCTGGGCAGCACCACCAGCATCACCGGGTCGGCATCGTCGGCGGCGGGCGGCGGCAGCAGGGCGACCTCGCGGTCGGCGATGCCGAGGCGGGCCGGCAGCCGGCCCGCGACCCTGGCCGACATCAGCGGGTCGCCGGGCGGCCCGAAGGCCCCGGCCGCTTCGAGCCCGGCCCGCTCGAACACCACCCGCCGCCTTACGCCGCCGGGCAGCGGTTCGCGCGGCGCCACCGCCGGGCCCGGCACGAACGAGGCGATCTCGCGCCGGGCAGAGGCGCGGAAGTCCTCGATCCTGCGCCGGATCGCGGCGTGGCCCGCCACCACCTGCACGGCCTCGTCGGCACGGTGGGCCTGGTGGACGCGCTGGTATTCGACGTCGAGCCGGTCGAGCAGTTCCGCGCCGAGCCGTAACTGCTCCTGCGCGCGCGACAGCAGCGGCCGGAAGCCGGCGTGCGGCGGGACGGGATACCACTGGCCGTCCCGACCGCGCCGGACCAGCCCCCGCCCCGCCAACTCCCCGCAGGCCGCCTGTCCCCGGTCCGCCGTGACGCCCATCTGGCGGGCCAGCTCGCCGCTTCCCATCCCCCGGGTCGACACCAGCAGGCTGTACGCCCGGTCCGCGTCCGGGCTCAACCCCAGGGCCTCAAACGGACGTTCGGTCATGTCGCCGCACTGTAGCGCCTCGCGCCGAAGTGCGCCCCGCGGTCACACAGTTGCGCGTGTGGCCCGGGGACGGTCCCGGGGAGACCGGGCGGCCCGCCCGGGACAGCAGCCCTCAGGTCAGGGCGGCGAGTTCGCGATCCACCGCCGCCTGGTGGAGGGCGGCGTCCTCGCGGGCGCGGCGCGGGCTCCAGCGGCCGGCCATCAGGAAGACGAACGGCAGGAAGAGGACCTGGCCGCCGACGCAGATCCACCACCAGGTCCGCCACTGCCCCGGCCCGTCGTGCGCGGCCTTCTGGACCTTCGTGCCGTACTTCTGCAGCACCGCCAGCTGCGGCTGGGCCTTCTGCACGGTGGCGAGGCCGGCGGGACCGACCTCCCGCACCGCGCGCGCGGTGACGTCGGCGGGCGCCTTGCCCGCGGGGTACCTGCCCAGCTCGGCGAAGACGGCGGGGTGCGCGCCGACGATCGCCAGCGCCGGCGCCGCCTGCGTCTGCGCGGCCGTGACCTGCGCCCCGTGGTCGACCAGCGGCGTCACCGAGGTGACCAGCACCGGGATGAAGGCCGCGGAGACCGCGACCACGATGCGTATCGTCCAGCCCCACACCGCGAGCCCGGTCGCCGTCGCGGCCGGGTTGTGCTTCTCCACCGTCTCGGTGAAGCCCGCCATCCACGGGCCGTAGGCCACCCCGCTGAAGACGCCGATGCCCACGAAGAGCCAGGCGAAGGTGTAGTAGTCGGTGGTCGGATGGGTGGCCCGGGTGGCGAAGATCGCGGTCATCACGATGGAGCCGGCCGCCCCGACGATCATGAACGGCTTGCGCACCTTGAGCCGGTCGGAGAGCAGGCCGACGACGACCAGGGCGATGGCGTTGGCGGCCCAGTACCAGTTGGCGACCGCATTGGCGCGCTGCTCGCTGTAGCCGTAGGTGGTGGCGAAGTAGACGACGAAGTTGCCGACGGCGGCGAAGTACAGCAGCAGGAAGAGGGCGATGGCCAGGCCCGAGCCCGCGATGTCCAGGCGCAGCATCTGCCGCCACTCGCCGCGCCTTGCGGCCTGCGGCTCGATGCCCTTGGCGCGGGCCTCGACCAGCGCGCGGTCCCGCAGGGTGACCATGATCTGGTCGCGCAGCCCGGGAGACAGCTCGCGCAGCGCGAAGATCGCCACGACGAAGACGACCAGGCCGGCGATCGCGGAGTAGCGCAGTTCGTCCTGCCAGCCGGAGGTGTCCAGGGTCTGGCTGGTGACGGTCGTGACGACCAGGCTGCCGACGACCGGGCCCATCGTCCAGGCGCCCATCGCGGTGGCCCGGCCCAGCTGCGGCGAGAAGTCCCTGATCAACGCAGGGGTCGCGACGAGCACGATGCCCTCGACGACGCTGACCAGCGCGAACAGTACGAGATACGTCGCCTTGCCGCCGGCGTTCGGCAGCCCGAAGAAGACCAGCAGCGAGGCGATCAGCAGCCCGTAGACCACCATGTTGGCCCGGCCCCAGCGGTCGGCGAGGCCCGCCACCAGGGAGGCGAAGGCGCCGACCGCGTTGCCGATCACCGAGACCCACACGAAGTAGCGGTAGGTCATGTCGAAGTGGGTGATGATCGACGTGGCGACCGCGTACTGGATGTAGAGCATGTAGTAGAGCACGACCGTGGTGACCACCACGATGGCCAGATACGCCATCCGGGGCCCGGTGGCCGGGTACGCCGCGAGGTCGCGGCGGTAGAGCCGCTGCAGCACGGTACGGGTGTCGCCGCCCGCAGCCTGTGGTCCGGGTCTGTTGGCGTCGAACGACGTCGGTGTTGCGGACATGCGGCTCCTCCTGGAGGTACGGGAAAAAACCGGGTGAAGTGACGGAGTGTGGCCAGAGGCTAGTACCGACCAGTCGGTATGCCTAGGGGTCTGCACGAGGTCATTCACACGGACGCCGGCGGGCCCCCCGAAGGGAGCCCGCCGGCGTCGTACCGCGGGGGAACCGCGTGCGGGCGTCAGCTCGCGGTGCAGGTCAGCGTCGGCGTGCCGACCGTTCCCGTCGAGGTGCCCTGGAAGCCGAAGCTGGTCGAGGCCGCGGGGGCGACCGCTCCGTTGTAGGAGAGGTTCACGGCGCTGACCGCGGCGCCCGTCTGGGTGATGGTGGCGCTCCAGCCAGAGGTCTCCTGCTGGTTGCCCGGCCAGGTCCAGTTGACCTTCCAGCCGGTGGTCGCGGCGGTGCCGGTGTTGGTCACGGTGACGGTGGCGGTGAAGCCGGCGTCCCACTGGTTGTCCACGTGCAGGGCGGCGGTGCAGCCCTTGTTCCCGCCGGTACCGCCGGTGGTCCCGGTGGTTCCGGTGGACGTGCCCGTCGACGTACCGGTGCTGGTGCCGGTGCTCGTACCCGTGCTGGTGCCGGTGGACGTACCGGTGGAGGTGCCGGTGGAGGTGCCGGTGCTGGTGCCGGTGGAGGTGCCGGTGCTGGTGCCGGTCGACGTGCCGGTCGACGTACCACTCGACGTACCGCCCGTCGTGCCCGTGCCGCCGAAGGTCGGGGCCTTGATGGTGCTCAGGTAGCCGTCCTTGACGGTGTCGACGCTCTGCCAGTCGTCCTTGAGGATGCCGCCGGTGTCACCGGAGTCGGGGTTCCACGACCAGAAGGTCCAGCTGAAGCTGTCACCGCCGTTGCCGGAGGTGGGCAGCATGTAGCTGACCAGGGCCTTGAGCCACTGCTGGTCGACGGTCGACTGCAGCGTGGTGCCGAACTCGCCGACCCACACCGGGGCGATGTTCTGCTTGAAGAGGTACCCCCAGTATTTGTCCCAGATCGCCGGCATGTTCGCCGGGAAGGCCGGGTCGGTGAACCAGGTCTGCTGGGCGACGCTGGTGGCGTAGTCGTGGGCCGAGTAGACGACCCGGTTGGCCACGCTCAGCTGCACCGGGTACTGCCCGGCGCCCATCAGGTTGCCGCCCCACCAGCCCGAGACGCCGTTGAAGGTCTGGATGCCCTCGACGAAGATCAGCAGGTTGGGGTTGACGCCGAGGATCGCGTTGCCCGCCCGCTGGGCCGCGAGCCGCCAGTCGATCGTGGTGTCGCCGCAGCCCCAGCAGGCCGGGTCGTGCGGCTCGTTGTGCAGGTCGATGCCGACGACGGCGGTGTTGCCCTGGTAACGGGTCGCCAGCGCCTTGAGGTTGGTGATCCAGGTCGACTCCGGGACGGCGCTGGTGTACCAGAGCGCGGACTGCTGGCTGGAGTCCGGGCGGTGCCGGTCCAGGATCACCCGCAGGCCGATCGAGCCCGCGTAGTTGACGATCTTGTCCATGATCTGCAGCGGGCTGAGGCCCTGCAGGTCGGTGTTCATGTTGTAGAACGTGATGCTGTTGGCGGCCGCGCCCGGCTTGAAGATGTCGTCGCTGTAGGGCAGTCGGATGGTGTTGTAGCCCAGCGTCTTCATCTGGTCGATCATGCTCTTGTAGTCGCGCGACCAGAGGCCGTGCACCACTTCGTTGCTGGTCTCGAAGCCGAACCAGTTGATGCCCGCGATACGCACCGGCTGGTTGCTGGAGTCCAGGATCTGCCGGCCGCTGGTGTGCCAGTAGCCCGCGCCCGCGGCGGCCGCCGGGGCGGGCGCCGCCGAGGCATGGGTCTGCCCGGCGAGCGACAGCAGCGCGAGCATCGCCGCGGCGACGACGGCGGCGAGCACCACCCGCAGCCGGGTCAGGCTCAGGCTTCTCAGCGGACTTCGGATGTCCGGAGTGGGGACCACGGTGCGCTTCCTCTCGGTGGGGGGATGGAACGCTTCAGTTCGTGGCGTGAGGGGTCGTCAGGAAGCGTGTGGGAGCGCTCCCATTGGCAACTGTATGGAAGCGACGACACCCGAGGGCCGTCAAGGGGTCGCGCAGCCTTCAAGTTGTGAAGCGAAGGAAATCGGTGGCACGCGACGGTCGATTAGGCTTGCCTAAGCACCATCGAGACGCGGACGGCAGGGCGTACGCCCGTACGACCCAGGCGACAGAGAGCGGGGCCCGATTCATGGCGGACCGACCGGCACGCAGGACCCCCACACCCCGGCACGCCACCGTGGTGCACACCGAGCGGCTGACCCCGCACATGATCCGGGTGGTGCTGGTGGTCGACCCGGCCGACCGGCCGGAGATCGGCGCCTACACCGACCACTACGTCAAGCTGGTCTTCGCGCCCGAGGGCGTGGTCTATCCCGAGCCGCTCGACATCGAAGCGGTGCGCCGCGACCTGCCGCGCGAGCAGTGGCCGCGGACGCGCACGTACACGGTACGCGCCTGGGACCCGGCGGCCGGCGAGATGGCGCTGGACTTCGTCCACCACGGCGACGAGGGCCTGGCCGGCCCGTGGGCGGCGGCCGCACGGCCGGGCGACGGCATCTATTTCATGGGCCCCGGCGGCGGTTACGCCCCCGACCCGGCGGCCGACTGGCACCTGCTCGCCGGTGACGAGAGCGCGCTGCCCGCCGTCGCGGCGGCCGTGGAGCACCTGCCGCCCGGCGCGGTCGCGAAGGTCTTCGTGGAGGTCGCGGGTCCGGCGGACGAGCAGAAGCTGCTGGTCCGCGGTGACGTGGAGGTCGTCTGGCTGCACCGGGGCGACCGGCCGGTCGGCGAGGCGCTGGTGGCCGCGGTCACCGCGCTGGACTTCCCGCCCGGTGACGTGCAGGTCTTCGTCCACGGCGAGGCGGGCTTCGTCAAGGAGCTGCGCCGCTTCGTGCGGCTGGAGCGCGGTGTCGCGCGCGAGCGCCTGTCGGTGTCCGGCTACTGGCGGCGCGGCGCCGACGAGGACGGCTGGCAGTCGTCCAAGCGGGAGTGGAATGCCGAGGTGGAGCGCGAGCAGGAGGCCGGCGAGCGGCCGTAGGTCGGCGCCTGTGCCGGCGCCGGTACGGACGCGGCGGCCCGCCCGTCCTGGCACGGCCCCCGGCGGCCGGTCACCGTACGCGCGCGTGGCGGTGACCGGCCGCCGGGTCGGACGGACTGCCGGGCAGGAGCGGGCCGCCGGGTCAGACGGACCGCCGGGCAGGAGCGGGCCGCCGGGTCGGACGGACTGCTGGGCAGGAGCGGGCCGCTGGGTCAGACGGACTGCTGGTAGGAGTGGAAGGTGCGGGTGGACAGCCACACCGCGGCCACCGCGAGGGCCAGCAGAGCGCCGCCGCGGCTGAGCACGTCGCCCCAGTCCGGGTCCGCCGACATCGCGGAACGTCCGGCGACCAGAGCCCAGTTGACCGGGTTGAAGTCGGCGATGTGCCGCATCCAGGACGGCATCAGGCCGGGCGCCATGAAGGCCGAGGACAGGAAGGTCAGCGGGAGCAGCAGGAAGGAGTTGATCCCGATGATGCTCTCGCGCTGCCTGACCAGCATGCCCACCGCGTTGGACCCGGCCCCGAAGATCGTTCCGAGCAGCACCGAGGCGAGCAGCAACAGCAGCAACCCGCCGATTCCGCCCGGGTAGTCGGCTCCGCCGAGCTTGCCGAGCAGCACGATCAGCACCGACTGGACGGCCGTACTGCAGCCCTGCTGCACCACGTTGGCGTTCATCAGCGCGGTGCGGCTGACCGGGGTGGTCAGGAAGCGGTTGAGGGTGCCGCGCTCGATCTCCTCCAACGTGCCCATCCCGGCCCACATGTTGGAGGACACCGCGCTCATCACGACGACGCCCGGTACGAGGTAGTCCAGATACGACCCGGCTCCGAAGCCGGGGAGCTCGACCACCTTGCGGAAGAGCGAGCCGAACAGGAAGAGCCAGATGACCGGCTGGACCAGGGTGATGACCAGGAAGACCGGCTGGCGCAGGATGGCCATCAGCTGGCGCTGCGTCATGTACCAGGTCTGGTAGAGGGTTTCGGTGCTCATCGGGCGCCTCCCGCGCTGGTCGCCGGGACCGCGGCCTTCGCCGCGCTCCCGCCCGTGCCGGTGTCCGCGTCGGCGAACCGCCGCCCCGCGTACCGCAGGTAGACGTCGTCCAGCGACGGCCTGGCCACGGTGACGGTCGCCACGGCGGCGCCCTGCCGGTCGAGGACGGCCAGTACGTGCGGTACGGCGGCGGGCCCGTCGTCGGCGCGGGCGCTGAGCCGGCGGCCGTCCACCGTCACCTCGCGCACCGCGGCGAACTCGCCCAGCGCGGTGGCCAGCAGGCGGGCGTCGACCTCGTCGGGGGTGTCGCGCAGCTCCACGTGGACGGCGTCGCCGCGCAGTTCGCCCTTGAGCTCGTCGGGGGTGCCCTCGGCGACCACCCGGCCGCGGTCGACGATCGCGATGCGCTCGGCGAGCCGGTCGGCCTCCTCCAGGTAGTGCGTGGTGAGCAGGATCGTCAGGCCCTCCTCGCCGGCCAGCCGGGATATCTCCTCCCACATCGCGGTGCGCGCCTCCGGGTCCAGCCCGGTGGTCGGCTCGTCGAGGAAGAGCACCTGCGGGCGGTGCATCAGGCCGAGCGCCACGTCGAGGCGGCGCTGCATGCCGCCCGAGTACGTACGCACCAGCCGGCCGCCGGCCGCTGCCAGGTCGAAGCGCTCCAGCAACTCGTCGGCCCGGCGGCCGAGTTCGGCACCGCGCCGGCCGTACAGCCGCCCCTGGAGCAGCAGGTTCTCGCGCCCGGTGGCGACCGGGTCGGCGCCGGACTTCTGGGCGACGACGCCGATCGCGCGGCGGACCCGGTCGGGGTGCCGCAGCGCGTCGTGCCCGGCGACCAGGGCGGTGCCGGAGTCCGGGCGAGCCAGGGTGGTGAGGATCTTGACGGTGGTGGACTTGCCGGCGCCGTTGGGGCCGAGCAGCCCGAAGACGGTGCCCGCGGCGACGGTGATGCCCATGCCGTCGAGGGCGGTCACCCCGCCGGGATAGGTCTTGATCAGCCCGTCCGCCTCGACGGCGGGCGCTGCGGTGGTCATGGTCGGTGATCCTCCGGGTGTGTCGTGCGTGCGGGTCGGGTTGCACGGGGTCACCGGAACGCCTGCGGGGAGGGGCCGGGCTATCGTGGGTGTGCCGCACCTCGATCGCCCGACGTCCGCTGCCGCGGATGTCCGGTCGGTGGTTCGCGTTCCGGCGTCCGCTGTTGCAGCAGCGGGCGCCGGGGGCCGCTCCGGGTCAGGTGGTGTCGTCGGGGCGCTCCCTCTCGGCGGCAGGGGTCCCGGACCGGGGCGCGCGCGTGCCCTGGGCGCCGGGCGCCGCGTGCGAGGCACCCGCCGGGCTCATGGCGCCCCTCGCGTCCGCCGCGTCGAGGTCGCGGAACTGCTCCTCCAGCTCCGACCACCCGTCCGGCATGGCGCCGGTCTCGTGCCAGCTGCGCCATTCCCCGGCGCCGGTCAGCTCGCCCGCGGCGATCTCGGCGAGCAGTTCGCGGATCCAGTCCGCCTGCGCTTCGAGCATGCGGGCCTTGTAGTCGGTCTCCAGCAGGAACAGCCGCGGCAGTTCCTCGCCGAGCTTGGCCAGCACCCCGCGGAAGGCGGCGGCCTGGACCTTCACGGCGGCGATCCGTTCGGTGAGCAACTCCACGGCCTCGTCCGGGTGCAGGGCCGCGATCAGCGACAGCCCGGCCTCGAACGCCGGATACTCCCTGGCCGGTACGGCGACCGTGTCGGCGAGCCAGTCGTGCATCTCGACGCGGCCCTCCTCGGTGAGCCCGTAGAGGGTGCGCTCGGGGCGGTTGCCCTGCCGCTGGACGTCGGCGACGGTCACGAAGCCGTGCTTCTCCAGGTTCTGGACCACGGTGTAGAGCGAGCCGTAGTTGATCTTGATGCTGTGCTCCTTGCCGCGCTGCCGCATCACCCGGGCCATCTCGTACGGGTGCATCGGGCGCTCGGCGAGCAGCACCATGACCGCCAGGGCCAGCGGGTTGGAGAGTTTGCGCCGTGCCGCCATCGTTCTCACCTCGCCATGCTCGCTACCGTATATCCGTAGCCGAACATATCGCGTTTGCGGGAATCAGGCAACCGCGATGTATCGCGAATTTCGGCGCCAGCGTACAGCGCACGCGAGGGGCCGCGGGGACGTAAGGGCAAGCAGGGAGGCCGTACGGGCCACGTGAGCACTTCGGCCCGTGCCGGACACGGTCACGTCATTCGACTGAAACACCGGCTCCCTAATTTCTGTCGATCGACAGGAATACCGACCTAAGGGGCCGGCCCATGACCGCCACCGCACCATCGGACGCCCGTTCGCAACCGCCGGACCAGCACGGCACCGAGGACACCGCGGGACTCGCGGACTTCGGCTACCGCCAGGAACTGCACCGCAGCCTCGGCCGCTACGCGTCCTTCGCGGCCGGCTTCTCCTTCATCTCGGTGCTGACCACCGTCTTCCAGTTCTTCGCCTTCGGCTACTCCTTCGGCGGCCCGCGCTTCTTCTGGACCTGGCCCGCCGTCCTGATCGGCCAGCTGCTGGTCGCCGCGTGCTTCGCCGAACTCGCCGCCCGCTACCCGATCTCGGGGGCCATCTACCAGTGGTCCAGCCGGCTCAGCAACGCCGTCTTCGGCTGGTACGCCGGCTGGATCATGGTGCTCGGCCAGATCGTGGTCGTCGCCGCGGCGGCGCTGGCGCTCCAGGTGGTGCTGCCCGCGGTCTGGTCCGGCTTCCAGCTGATCGGCACCGACACCTCACCGGTCTCCTCGGACGGCGCGGCCAACGCGGCACTGCTCGGCATCGTGCTGCTGGTGCTCACCACGGTGGTGAACCTGCTGGACAACAAGGTCATGTCGCTGGTCAACCGGATCGGCGTGACCGCGGAGATCGCCGGCGCCGTCCTCATCATCGTGCTGCTGTTCACCCACGCCGACCGCTCCCCCGCGGTCACCGTGCACACCGGGGGCGGCGGATCGGCCCTGCTGGTCGGCTCGTTCGCCGCGGCCTACGTCATGATCGGCTTCGACAGCGCCGGCGAGATGAGCGAGGAGACCCGCCACCCGCGGCGGGTCGCCCCGCGCACCATCCTCACCGCCCTGACCGCGGCCGGCCTGCTGGCCTCCCTGCTCGTGCTGGCCGCGCTGCTGGCCGCCCCCAGCCTGACCGACGGCCGGCTCGGCACGGACGGCCTGTCCTACGTGCTCACCAGCCGGCTCGGCAGCGGCGTCGGGCGCGCCCTGCTCTGCGACGTGGCCGTCGCGGTCGCGGTCGCCACCCTGGCGATCCAGACGTCGGCGACCCGGATGCTCTTCTCCATGGCCCGCGACCGCGCGCTCCCCTTCTCCCCGACCCTCTCCCGCGTCTCCCCCCGCACCGGCCAGCCCTACGCCCCCGCCCTGGCCGTCGGCGTGCTGTCCGCGGCGCTGCTGCTGATCGCCTTCGCCTCGCCCGAGGCGTGGCTGGCCATCGGCACCACCTGCATCGTGATGCTCTACCTCGCCTACTCCATGGTCACCGGCCCGCTCCTGCTCCGCCGCCTGCGCGCGCCCCTTCCCCCCGCGACGGACGAGTCCGGCGCCCCCGTCTTCTCCCTCGGCCGCTGGGGCGTCCCGGTCAACGCGGCCGCCCTCCTCTACGGCCTGGTGATGACCGTCAACCTCGCCTGGCCCCGCGCCGCGGTGTACGACCCCTCGGGCACGCACTGGTACTTCCAGTGGTTCACCCTGCTCTTCCTGGGCGCGGCACTGGTGGCGGGCTTCTCCTGGCGGGCGCTGCGAGGGCGCTCGGCCTCGCAGGAGGCGGCGCCATCGGCGGTCGCGTCGCCGACGCCGTAGCGCCTGCTTCGCGGACACCCGCTCGTTGTCCACTTCGCCGCGGCGGGCAGCTTGTCCGCGTGGTCCCGGATCCTCTTCCGGACCCGGGACCACGTCGACGCCGGATCAGGCGGCCGTTTTCGAAGTCCAGCCGCACCCCGGCCGAAACGGCGAAGCGCGCCAGGGCGAAGCACGTACCGGCGGTCGCCGCGTGAGCCGCATGGCAGCAATCACGGCAACGGCAGCTCGACCAGCATCACGGCGTACACCGGTGAGTCGGGGAACGGTTGACGCTCGCCGACCTTCCGATACCCCCAGGACTCGTACAGGGCCTGGACCCGGGGGTGCTCGACGTCCACAAGCAGCACCGCCAAGTCTTCGTCCCGACCGTCCATCAGTACGCGGGAGAGGCGGTCTGCGACGCCCTTCTTCCGCCAGTACGGGTGGACGGCCAGCTCGGAGTACGAGAACGTCCGTTGCTTTTCCGGCGCGGGGTCGAGGTGCTCGCGCCACCACTCACGCCCAGGGGTCGCCGGGGCTCCGTACGCGAAGCCGACCGCCTGCTCCCCGTCATACGCGATCACGCAGGCGAAGCCGGGGTTGCCGCCCCAGTGGTCCACGAACCAGGGGAACCGTTCATCGAACTCGGTCATGTTCTCCGCGTAGGCGTCGGCATGGATGTCGAGGATCGTCTGCCGTATCAATGCCAGGTCGTCGTGGGTGTAATGACGCACGTCGAGGATGGGGGTCGTCATGCACGCCTCCATTCGAGTCGGTAGCGGTCGCCCCACTCTCGCGCGGTCGGGGACTTCGGCGCCAGGGTGATCAAGTCGCGGTAAAAGTCGCCGAGCAGTGACCTCATCCTGCCGGGGATCGGGCTACCGGTCATCAGGGTGAAGGCGGAGGCCGCCGTGTCGCAGGCCAGGTCAGCCTCCCGCTGGTGGAGCTGCGACAGCGCGAGTCGCGTGGTTGCCAGTGCCCGATTCCTGCGGAAATGCTCGGGGATCGCGGAGAGCGCCCGATGCGAGGCGGCTTCGGCCCCCGCCGGGTCTCCGATCCGGTCTCGGACGATGGCGGTGACGGCGTTCAGCTCAGCCAGGCCGTAGAAGGCGATCCAGCTCGGACGGGGCTGGGTGGAGTCGGCCTTCGCCAGAGCCTCCTGGGCGTACCCCAGAGACCGCAGGGCCGCCTGCCGATCATCAAGGTTCGAGTGTCCTACGGCCGTCCTGGCATGGGCCAGAGACGCGAACAGCGGGTCCCTACGGGCGACTGCCGTGGCCTGAGCGGCCTGGGCGGAGTCCACCGCGTGGACGTAGTGCTGACGCTGATGCGCGAGCATCGCGTAGGAATTCCAGACCCTCAGTTCGACCACCGAGTCCTGGGCCATGCCTGCCAGATACAGCGCCCGATGGAGGTGCTGCTCGGCACGGTCGGAGTGCCGGGCGTCCAGAGCGGACCAGGCCGCCGTGGCGGTGAAGTCGGCCGCCACGCTGAAGAGCCGCCGTCGGATGCGCTGGGAGGCCGCCTGGCTCTGCATTCTCAGGGCCTCTGCCGCCCCGGACAGAGCGGACTGCTCAAGGGACTCGTGGCCGCCCCGGGTGTCGTCGAGGGCCATCAGATCGTCGAGGCCGGTGCGGAGCCGAACCACATCGGTGATGCCGACCTGGTGCGGCCGGCTCACGATGCCCGGCGTGGCGACGGCCGCCGCCGTACCGGTGGTTGCGGTGATGAAGTCGCGTCGCCTCACGGGTGGCTCCGGGGATGCGTCGGGAGTGCGGGGCCTCGCCGGAGGGCTGAATCCCAACTCCTCCGCAGCGCAACCGAATACTGCCCCCAACGCCTCCCGTTGACGTGGGTGAGGCCAGCGGGTCCTTCCGGTCAGCCAGTGCCGAACGGTCCGGTCGCTGACGGTCCCCGCGTGGCCGCGCCGTCGTAACCAGTCGTTCACCGCCTCGGCCAACTCGGCCTGGGTGAAGCCCGCCTCGTCGAAGGCGCTGATGAGGTCCCGGTTCGGCTCCACTGACCCAAAGTAGCCATTCAGTACGCCTCCGTAGTAGCGAACGACCGGAATTTCCGGTGGCGCCGACTGCGGACCGGAGCCATATTTCCTCCCCAGCACAGGTCAGGACTCGTTCACTGGATCAGGCCCATCCATACCGACCGAGGTCCTGATGCCCGTGAGCACCGTCGCACATCCCCAAGGACATCCCGGATACACGCAGACTCTGCCGTGCGCCGTCGAGAGCGCCGAGAAGGCCCGGCAACTGGTGCGCATCGCTTTATGCGCCTGGGGACTTGAGGGCTTGGAAGATGACAGCGCCCTTGTCGTCACAGAGCTGGTCGCCAATGCCGCACAACACACCCCGGGTCACTTCATCCGGGTGTCCATCAGCCGCCCGACACCGGGCCTCGTACGCATCGACGTCGTGGACCGCTCAACGATCCGCCCCGAACGCCGAAACGCGGACGAATACGCGGAACGCGGACGCGGCCTGGCGCTCGTTGAGGTCCTGACCGAGCAGTGGGGTACCGACGAGATGCCATTCGGCAAGCGGGTGTGGGGCGTCCTGAAGAGCGGGGAGCCGGCGTGACCCACGAGGAATCCATACCAGCGCGACCGTGGGTCGGCGATCTGGTCCACGACCCCGCCACCGGGCGCAACGCGACCCTCTCCGACGTACGCAGCGACGGCACGTACCTGCTCCGTCCGCTGCGTGGCCCGGGTGAGTGGAAGGCCCTCGACCCGGCGAGGCTCCGGCTCATCACGAAGCGAGCCGACCGAACTGACCGGTAGGAGAAGGGATCCCGTGGTCGGGATTCCCACACGCGTGGCCCTGCCTCAGGGCGAGGCCTTCGCCGCGATACCCGGCGTCGGCGGCGCTGGTCGATCACCCGCGGCCCTGGTGGCCCGTCCCCGCGGCAGAGCCGAGCACCCCGAGGTGCGGGGAAACACGCGTGCGGCCCGGCAGGGGCGCGGTCAGCAGCCGGCCACGCGGAGGGCGGCGTCGGCCGTGGCGGTGGCGAGCGTCGGAGCCGGGGGGCGGGGGATGAGGATGACGCCCTCGATCAGGGCGAAGAGCAGGTCGGCGCGCACGGCGAGCTCGTCCGGGGGGAGGGCCGCGCCGGCCGACGTGGCGGCGAGCAGGGCGGCGTAGGCCGACTTGAGGTCGGCGCGCGCCTCGCGGAAGGGGGCGAAGCGGGGGGCCCGCACCTCGGGGAGGAGGTAGAGGGCGCCGAGGTTGTACGGTCCTGCGCAGAGGAGTTCGACGTCCGCGCCGGCCAGTTCCCACAGGCGGCGCTCGGCGGGGCGGGACCGGTCGGCCAGCAGGGCGCGGGCGAGGGCCAGGGACGGGGTCACCGTGCCTTCGAGCAGGTCGGCGAGCAGGTCCTCCTTGCCGCCGACGTAGTGGTACATCGACGCCTGCCGCATCCCGGCGCGTTCGGCGACCGCCCGGGTGGTGGTGGCGGTGTAGCCGCGGGTGGTGAACAGTTCGGCGGCCGCCGCGAGGAGTTCCTGCTTGGGGCTCATCCCGTTGTCGGGCCGCGGCTGCGCCCTGGGCCGTCCGACACGGCGTCCGCTGATGGTCACCTCGTGATCGTCGCACAGCGGCCGACCGTACGAGCAGGGGCGGCGGCCGTGAGCGGCCGGTAACCCGGGCGCAACACGCGGGCAACGGACCGGAATTCGCCGCCGCCTAATTTCTGTCGCACGACAGAAATGGGAGGTGCACCGTGGCGACAGGGACGACGTACGGCGCCAGGGACCATGCCCGGGCGCAGGGCGGCAAGCGGGCGGCCGCGATGCCGCTGGTGCCGGCGCCCGACGGGCTGGTGTGGGCCGAGACGGTGGCGGGCGGCAACTACACGCACAAGGTGCTGGCCCGCGGCACCGAGTTGCGGCTCGCCGACCCGACCGGCACCGCGTGCGCGCATCTGCTGCTGTTCGCCGAGGGCCGCCCGTGGGAGCGGCTGAACGTCGCCGACACGGTGAAGGTGCAGTGGAACGCCTACCTGGGCGCGGGCCGGCTGCTGCTGTCCGACCAGGGCCGGGTGCTCGCCTCGCTGATCGCCGACACCAGCGGCCGGCACGACACGCTGTGCGGTACGTCGTCGGCGGCGCGCAACACCGCGCGCTACGGGGACGGTTCGCCGCAGGGCGCGTCCCCCGCCGGGCGCGAGCTGTTCAAACTGGCCGGGGCCAAGCAGGGGTTGGAGCCGCGCGACCTGCCACCGTCGCTGTCGTTCTTCCAGGGCGTGCGGGTCGACACCGACGGTTCGCTGGAGTTCATCGGCTCCGCGGGGCCGGGAGCCGCGGTGACCCTGCGCGCCGAGCAGCCGCTGACCGTGCTGCTGGCGAACGTGCCGCACCCGCTGGACCCGCGTGAGGCCTACGTGTGCGGGCCGTTGGAGGTACGGGCCAAGCCCGGCGCGCCGACCGGCCCCGGGGACCCGCTGTGGGACGCCACGCCCGAGAGCGGCAGGGCGTTCGCCAACACCGCCGACCACCTCACCGCCAGGGGGCTGTGATGACGACCGCGACCGTACCCGCACGCGCGCCCTGGTCCGCGGTGATCCCGGCCGGAGGCCTGCTCACCATCACCGACCTGCACGGCAACCAGGCGGTGGACTTCCTCGTCTACGACGCCCACGACACCGCCGTGCGCTACAGCGCCCCCGACACCATCCAGGCGCAGGGCAACATCTTCCTGACCGCCGGCAGCGTGCTGCTGTCCGACGAGCACACGGCACTGATGACGGTCGTCGCCGACGGCTGCGGCGGGCACGACACCATCGCCGGCGCCTGCTCCAAGGAGTCCAACACCCTCCGCTACGGCCACCACACCTGGTCGCAGCACGCCTGCGTAGACAACTTCCTAGCCGAAGGCGCCCGTTGGGGCCTCGGCAAGCGCGACCTGGTGAGCAACGTCAACTGGTACATGAACGTCCCCGTGGAGGACGACGGCACCCTCGGCATCGTGGACGGCCGCTCCGCGCCCGGCCTCGAAGTGACCCTGCGGGCCGAGACCGACGTACTGGTCCTGGTCTCCAACTGCCCGCAGATCAACAACCCCTGCAACGGCTTCGACCCGACCCCGGTACGGATGACGGTCACCGCGCCCGAGGCTGCGGAGGCCCGCGGATGACCTTCGACACGCTGCTGGTCGCCAACCGGGGCGAGATCGCCGCCCGGATCATCCGCACCGCCGGGCGCATGGGCCTGCGGACGGTCGCCGTCTTCTCCGACCCCGACCGCGGCGCCCCGCACGTCCATCTCGCCGACACCGCGGTGCGGCTGGGTCCGGCGCCGGCGAAGTCCAGCTACCTGGACGTCGACGCGGTGCTGGCCGCGGCCGCGGACACCGGCGCCGGGGCGATCCACCCGGGCTACGGGTTCCTGTCCGAGGACGCGGGCTTCGCCCGCCGCTGCGAGGCCGCCGGCCTGGCCTTCGTCGGCCCCGAGCCCCGGCATCTCGACGTCTTCGGCGCCAAGCACACCGCGCGGGCCGCCGCCGAGGCGGCCGGCGTCCCCCTGCTGCCCGGCACCGGGCTGCTCCCCGACCTGGACGCCGCGCTCGCCGCGGCCGGCCGGCTCGGCTACCCGGTGATGCTGAAGGCCACTGGCGGCGGTGGCGGCATCGGCATGCGCGCCTGCCACTCGGCCGCCGAACTGGCCGCCGCCTGGGAGCCGGTGCAGCGCGCGGCGGCCGCCGGGTTCTCCTCCGCCGGGGTCTTCCTGGAACGGCTGGTGCAGCGCGCCCGGCACGTCGAGGTGCAGGTCTTCGGCGACGGCCGCGGCAAGGTCGTGACCCTCGGCGACCGCGACTGCTCGCTCCAGCGCCGCCACCAGAAGGTGCTCGAAGAGGCCCCCGCACCCGGCCTGCCCGCGGCAGTACGGCGGCAACTCGGCGAGAGCGCGCGGGCCTTGTGCGCGTCGGTCGGCTACCGCTCCGCGGGCACGGTCGAGTTCGTCTACGACGCGGAGCGCGCCGAGGCCTACTTCCTGGAGGTCAACACCCGGCTCCAGGTGGAGCACCCGGTCACCGAGGAGACGCACGGCGTCGACCTGGTCGAGTGGATGCTGCGGCTCGCCATGGACGGCACGGGCCCGGGCGAACCGCCCGAGCCCGCCGGGCACGCCGTCGAGGCGCGGATCTACGCGGAGGACCCGGCACGCGGGCACCGGCCGAGCGCCGGGGTCCTCACCCGGGTCGCCTTCCCGCCCGGCGTGCGCGTCGACACCTGGGTCGAGACCGGCACCGAGGTCACCACCTCCTACGACCCGATGCTCGCCAAGGTCATCGCGTACGGCGCCGACCGGGACGAGGCACTCGACCGGCTCGCCGACGCGCTGGCCGAGACCCGCGTCGACGGCATCGAGACCAACCTCGGGCTGCTGCGGGCCGCTCTCACCGACCCCGACCTGCGGGCCGCCACCCACAGCACCGCCACCCTGGACGCTGTCAGCGACGGCTCGCGGCGGATCGACGTGGTCCGCGCCGGCACGATGACCACCGTCCAGGACTGGCCGGGCCGCACCGGCCTGTGGCACGTCGGAGTGCCGCCGTGCGGGCCGATGGACGACCTGTCCTTCCGGCTCGGCAACGAGGCGCTGGGCAACGGCGAAGGGGCCGCCGGGCTCGAATGCACCCTGCAGGGGCCGGCGTTGCGGTTCAGCCACGCCACCACCGTCTGCGTGACCGGGGCGCCCGCACCGGTCACCGTCGACGGGCGGCCGGTCCCGCAGTGGGAACCCGTGACCGTGCCGGCCGGGGCGGTGCTCGACGTCGGTGCGCCGCAGGAGGCCGGCCTGCGCACGTACGTCCTGCTGGCCGGCGGTCTCGACGTGCCCGAATTCCTCGGCAGCACCGCCACGTTCACGCTCGGCCGCTTCGGCGGGCACGGCGGCCGGGCACTGCGGGCCGCGGACGTCCTGCACGGTGGCGGCACCGCGGACGGGCGGCCGGTACCGGTCGGGCTGCGCCCCGCGATCGGCACCGAATGGGCGATCGGCGCGGTCGAAGGGCCCCACGCGGCACCGGAGTTCTTCACCGAGGACGACATCGAGGACTTCTACGCCGCCGCGTGGAGCGTCCACTTCAACTCGGCCCGCACCGGCGTACGGCTCGTCGGACCCAAGCCGCGCTGGGCCCGCGGCGACGGCGGCGAGGCCGGCCTGCACCCCTCCAACATCCACGACACGCCGTATTCGGTCGGGGCCGTCGACTACACCGGCGACATGCCGGTGCTGCTCGGCCCCGACGGCCCCTCGCTGGGCGGCTTCGTCTGCCCGGCCACCGTCGTCACCGGACAGCGGTGGAAGCTGGGCCAGTTGCGGCCCGGCGACACCGTACGCTTCGTGCCCGTCACTGAGGACGCGGCCGCGGCGCTGCGGTCGTCCCCCGCGACGCCCCCGGCGCCGTCGCGGCCGGTGCTGGGCGACGGCGGCGTATTGGGCCGCGCCGAACCGACCGCCGGCCGCCCCGCGGTGACCTACCGGCGCAGCGGCGACGACAACCTGCTGGTCGAATACGGCCCGATGCAACTCGACCTCGCGCTGCGGATGCGGGTGCACGCGCTCGCCGAACACCTCGCCGCGCAGCGGCTGCCCGGCGTCGTGGACCTCACGCCCGGCATCCGCTCGCTGCAGATCCACGTCGACCCGGACGAACTGCCGACGGCCAAACTGCTCGACCTGGTCCGCGAGGCCGAGGACGCGCTGCCGCCGACCGACGAGCTGGTCGTGCCCAGCCGCACCGTCCACCTCCCGCTGTCCTGGGACGACCCGGCGACCCGGGAGGCCATCGCCCGCTACATGGCCGGCGTCCGCGACGACGCGCCCTGGTGCCCGTGGAACATCGAGTTCATCCGCCGTGTCAACGGGCTCGACTCCGTCGAGGACGTCTACCGCACGGTCTTCGACGCGGAATACCTCGTGCTGGGCCTCGGCGACGTGTACTTGGGGGCACCCGTCGCCACACCGCTCGACCCGCGGCACCGGCTCGTCACGACGAAGTACAACCCGGCACGCACCTGGACCGCGGAGAATTCCGTCGGCATCGGCGGGGCGTACCTGTGCATCTACGGCATGGAGGGGCCGGGCGGCTACCAGTTCGTCGGCCGCACCGTGCAGGTCTGGTCGCGGCGGGCCGCGGACCGGCAGCCGCCGTGGCTGCTGCGGTTCTTCGACCGGATCCGGTGGTATCCGGTCGGCGCGGAGGAACTCCTCGACCTGCGGGCCGACATGGCCGCCGGGCGCCTGCAGCTGCGGGTGGAGGAAGGGCACTTCGCGCTCGCCGAGCACCAGCGCTTCCTCGCGGAGAACGCGGGGCCGATCGAGTCCTTCCGCCGGCGGCAGGCGTCCGCCTTCGCGGCGGAGCGCTCCGCGTGGGAGGAGGCCGGGGAATTCGCCCGGGCCGAGGCCGTCGCGGCGCCGGCCCCCGCGGGTTCCACGATCCCGGTCCCTCCCGGCGGCTGCGCCGTCGAGGCGGAATTCGCCGCCGGCGTCTGGCGGCTCGCCGTCCGCCCCGGCGACACGGTGACCGCCGGACAGCACCTCCTCACCCTGGAGGCGATGAAGATGGAGTCCCCGGTGACCGCCCCCGTCGCCGGCCGCGTCGCCTCCGTCCACGTCACCCCCGGCGACCAGGTCTCCCCCGGCACGGTCCTGCTGACCCTGGCCCCACCACCCACCTCCGGTGCGTCTTAGCCCGTCGGGGGGTGCCCTCCCCCTGCGGGGTGCTGTTACGGACTCCACGGTGCCGCTGCGTGGGTGGCTGGTCGCGCAGTTCCCCGCGCCTCTTTGGGGCTCGGGTCTTCCGGCGGCGGGCGTTGGGCCCTGGAGGGTGAGCGTTTTTCAGGGGCGCGGGGAACTGCGCGACCAGCCGACGGGGCGGGAAAGAAAGCAACGCCACCGCAAGGGGCAACCACCCGGGGGGCGCGGGGAACTGCGCGACCAGCCACAGCGGGTAGGAAGTGTCAACGAAAGGGAGCCCACCGTATGGGCAACGCACAGCGCCGCGTCACGGCGGCGTACGAGGGGATCGAACGGGCCGGAAGGCCGGAGGTGTGGATCGGGCTGCGGCCCGAGGAGGAGGTGCGGGCCGAGGCGAAGGACGTCGACGCCCGGGTGGCGGCCGGGGAGGCGCTGCCGCTCGCCGGGACGCTGCTGGGCGTCAAGGGCAACATCGACGTCCGGGGGCTGCCGACCACCGCGGGATGCCCCTCGTACGGGTACGAGCCGGCGGCCGACGCCCCGGCCGTGGCGGCCTTGCGCGCGGCGGGTGCGATCGTGCTCGGGACGACGAACATGGACCAGTTCGCGACCGGTCTGGTCGGGACCAGGAGCCCCTACGGCCCGGTGAGCAGCGCGCTGGCGCCGGAGAGGGTGGCGGGCGGGTCGAGTTCCGGGTCGGCCGTCGCCGTGGCGCTGGGCTTCGTGGACCTGGCGCTGGGCACGGACACCGCGGGCTCGGGCCGCGTGCCCGCGGCCTTCAACGGGATCGTCGGGCTCAAGCCGACCCGCGGCCTGGTGTCGACGGACGGCGTCGTGCCGGCCTGCGCGAGCCTGGACTGCGTGAGCGTCTTCGCCCGCACCCTGCCCGAGGCCCGCAGGGCCCTGGCGCTGCTGGCGAGCCCGGTGCCGCCGCCGCGCCGCCCGGGGCCGTGGCGGGTCGCGGTCGCGGCGACCGCGCAGCTCGGCGAGCTGGACGACGGCTGGGCGGCGGCCTACGAGGCCGCGCAGGAGCGGCTGGCGCGGGCCGGCGCCCAGCTGCGGACGATCGACCTGACCCCGTTCGGCGAGGCGGCCGCGCTGCTCTACGAGGGCGCCTTCGTCGCCGAGCGCTACACGGCCGTGGGCGAGTTCGTGGAGCGCGGCGGCGCGGATCTCGATCCGACCGTGGCCCGTATCATCCGCGCGGCCCGTGACCTGCCGGCGCACCGGCTGTTCGCGGACCGAGAGCGGCTGGCCGTGCTGCGGCGGCGGGCGGCCGCGGAGCTGGGCGACGCCGACGCGCTGCTGCTGCCGACCGCGCCGGGCCATCCGACGTCGGCTCAGGTCGCCGCCGACCCGGTCGGCGCGAACACCCGGCTCGGGCGCTTCACGAACTCGGCGAACCTGCTGGACCTGTGCGCGGTCGCGGTGCCGGCGGGCGAGGTGGCGGGGCGGCCGTTCGGGGTGATGCTGCTCGGCGCGGCGGGCTGCGACGAGCGCGTCGCGCAGGTCGCGGAACTGCTGGAGCCACCGCTGCGGCTCGCGGTGGTGGGCGCGCACCTGTCGGGCCAGCCGCTGAATCCGCAGCTGCTCGCGCTCGGCGCCCGCCTCGCGGCGACGACCGCGACGGCGCCCGCCTACCGGCTGCACGCCCTGGACACGGTGCCGCCCAAGCCGGGCCTGGTGCGGGTGGCGGAGGGCGGGGCCGCGATCGAGACGGAGGTGTGGGAGCTGGCGCCCGCCGCGCTGGGCGCGCTGGTGGCCGGGCTCCCCCGGCCGATGGCGCTGGGCCGGGTGACGCTTCGCGACGGCTCCGAGGTGACCGGCTTCCTGTGCGAGCCCGCCGCGCTGGCCGGCGCCGAGGACATCACCGCGCACGGCGGCTGGCGGGGCTACCTGGGCCGGGCCCGTACCTGAAACGGGGTGTTCGTACCGCGGGTACGTACACTGTGCGGCACCACAGACCCACGGGGAGAGGAACACGGCCGCATGCGCCACCGCACCATACTCACCGCAGGCGCGCTCGCTGCCGCGCTGGCAGCGACCGCGCTGGCCGGCTGCTCGTCGTCGGACGGCAAGAAGTCCGACGGCGCGAAGTCGAGCACGTCCGCCCCGGCCGCGGGCGGCCCCGCCACCGACGGTACGGCCGCCGGCGGCGCCGCCCCGAGCAGCAGCGCCGCCGCGCCCTCCAAACCCGCGGGCAAGACGGAGGGCCACCTGGACTTCACCGGCGACGACACCGGTGGCGCCGACTTCACCGGCGGCGTCAAGTGCGAGATCAAGGGCGGCAAGCTGATCGGCGTGACCACGCCCGACGTGTTCACCAAGACGCAGATCTTCCCGTCCTTCATCGCGACCACGTCCGACAGCCCCACCCAGGTGGCGCTCTTCGCCGCCCCGGACAAGAAGACATACTCGGGGCGGGTCTCCAAGGCCGAGGCGGTGACCGCGCAGAAGAGCGGCGGCACCTGGACGGTGAAGGTGCAGAACCTGAAGATCGCCCAGGCCTACGGCGGCACGGGCGGCGTGGTCACCCTCAACGGCTCGTTGACCTGCACGAACCTGCACGGGTGACCGCGCCCCCGCTCACCCCACCGACGAGTAGGCCACGACGCCCCGCAGCAGCCCGTCCACGGCCTTGCGGGCGTTGCGCCTGACCGGTCCGGCGTCGGGCGCCGCATTGCCGATCTGCCCGAGGACGTCGATGAGCTGCTTGCACCAGCGCACGAAGTCGCCGGCGGGCATGTCGGCGTCGTTGAGGACCGCGTCCAGTGGGTGCCCGGACGCCCAGCGGTAGGCGGCCCAGGCGAAGCCCAGGTCCGGTTCCCGCTGGCCGACGCCCTCGGTCTGGTTGATCTTGTGGTCCTCCTCCAGGGCGTCGAGCCGGCCCCAGATGCGTACCATCTCGCCCAGCGCCGCCCGCGCGTTGCCGCTGGGCAGCTTCGGGGTGGTCGCGTCGTCGGCCTGCCGGGACTCGTAGACCAGCGCGGAGGCGCAGGCGGCCAGCTCGGCGGGGCCGAGGCCGTCCCACACCCCGTCGCGCAGGCACTCGCTGGCCAGCAGGTCCAGTTCGCCGTAGAGCCTGGCCAGCCGGCGGCCCTCCGGGGTGACCTGGTCGCCCTTGAGGTAGCCCAGCTCGGTCAGGACGGCGCAGACCCGGTCGAAGGTCCTGGCGATGGTGTTGGTGCGGCCCTCGATACGCCGTTCCAGCTGCTGGGTGTCGCGGCGCAGCCGGTGGTAGCGCTCGGCCCAGCGGGCGTGGTCCTCGCGGTCGTCGCAGCCGTGGCAGGGGTGCGTGCGGATCGCGCTGCGCAGCCGGGCGATCTCGGTGTCGTCGGCCGCCGCGGAGCGCTCCTTGCGGTGCCTGGAGGGCGCCGCCCAGCCCGCGGTGCCGGCCTTGCTGCGCATCGCGGAGGCGAGGTCTCGCCGGGACTGTGGGCTGCGCGGGTTGAACGACTTGGGGATGCGCATCCGGTCGAGCGCCTCGACGGGCACCGGGAAGTCCATCTGCGCCAGCCGCTTGACCTGGCGCTCGGCGGTGAGCACCAGCGGGCGCGGCCCGTCGTGGTATTCGCCGTCGCGCGGGTGGTATCCGGCGGTGCGGCCGGCCGGCACGCCGGGTTCGAGCACCAGGGCGAGCCCGGCGTACTTGCCGGCGGGGACGTGGATGATGTCGCCGGGCTTGAGCTTCTCCAACGCGTCGGAGGCGGCGGCCCTGCGCTGCACGGCGCCCTGCCGCGACAGGTCGGCCTCGCGGTCCTTGAGCTCCCTGCGCAGCCGCATGTACTCGTCGAAGTCGCCGAGGTGGCAGGTCATCGACTGCTGGTAGCCCTCCAGGCCCTCCTCGTTGCGCTGCACCTGCTTGGAGATGCCGACGACGGAGCGGTCGGCCTGGAACTGCGCGAAGGACGTCTCCAGCAGCTCGCGGGAGCGGTGCCTGCCGAACTGGCCGACGAGGTTGACCGCCATGTTGTACGACGGCTTGAAGGACGAGCGCAGCGGATACGTACGGGTGCCGGCCAGGCCCGCGACGGCGCCCGGGTCGAAGCCTCGCTGCCACAGCACCACGGCGTGGCCCTCGACGTCGATGCCGCGGCGCCCGGCACGGCCGGTGAGCTGGGTGTATTCGCCGGGGGTGATGTCGGCGTGCATCTCGCCGTTCCACTTGACGAGCTTTTCCAGCACCACGGAGCGGGCCGGCATGTTGATGCCCAGGGCCAGCGTCTCGGTCGCGAAGACCGCCTTGACCAGGCCCTTGACGAACAGCTCCTCCACGACCTCCTTGAAGGCGGGCAGCATCCCGGCGTGGTGGGCGGCGATGCCGCGCTCCAGGCCCTCCAGCCATTCGAAGTAGCCGAGGACGTGCAGGTCCTCGTCGGGGATGGAGCGGGTGCGCTCCTCGACGATGGACCGGACCCGGGCCCGGGCCTCCTCGTTGTTCAGCCGCAGGCCCGCGTAGAGGCACTGCTGGACGGCGGCCTCGCAGCCGGCCCGGCTGAAGATGAAGGTGATGGCGGGCAGCAGGCCCTCGGAGTCCAGCCGGTCGATGACCTCGGCGCGGCTGGGCGTCCAGACCCGGCTGCGGGCCCTGCGCTCGCGCTCCCGGTCGGCTTCCTTGCCGCGCTTGGCCCGCGGGTGGTAGCTGCGCTGGTTCTCCATCCGGGCGAGCCGTTCGAGGTCGGCGTTGACCTCGCGGCGGCCGCGGTTGTCGGTGGCGCCGGCCTTCTCCTCGAACAGGTCGTACATCCGGCGGCCGGCCAGCACGTGCTGCCACAGCGGGACCGGGCGGTGCTCGGAGACGATCACCCGGGTGTCGCCCCGCACGGTGTCCAGCCAATCGCCGAACTCCTCGGCGTTGGAGACCGTCGCGGACAGCGAGACCAGCGTGACGGACTGCGGGAGGTGGATGATCACCTCCTCCCAGACGGCGCCCCGGAAGCGGTCGGACAGGTAGTGCACCTCGTCCATGACCACGTAGCCGAGGCCGTCGAGGGCGGCGGAGCCGGCGTAGAGCATGTTGCGCAGCACTTCGGTGGTCATGACGATCACCGGTGCGTCGCCGTTGACGCTGTTGTCCCCGGTGAGCAGGCCGACCTTCTCGGCGCCGTACCGCTTGGCCAGGTCGTTGTACTTCTGGTTGGACAGGGCCTTGATCGGGGTGGTGTAGAAGCACTTGCGGCCCTCGGCGAGGGCGAGGTGGACGGCGAACTCGCCGACGATGGTCTTGCCCGAGCCGGTCGGGGCGGCGACGAGGACGCCACTGCCGGCTTCCAGGGCCTGGCAGGCCTCTATCTGAAACGGGTCGAGGCCGAACTCGTACAGCTCGCGGAACTGTGCGAGTGCGGTGGCGTTCTCTGCGGCGCGGCGACGGCTGGCGGCGTAGCGCTCGGCTGGCGACATGTCTTCTGTCATCTCGCTACGAGCCTACCCGGCAGCACCGACACACCGCGTGATCTTTGTTCTCTTCGGGGGCAGGGTTGCCGTGCGGCTGCCCTGCTCAGACCAGCAGCCGCAGCGCCCCCGGCACGGTCCTGGCCTCCAGCGGCAGCGGGCCGATCCGCTCCCCGTCGGCGTATCCGGTGACGTTCTCGGCGGCGAGCCGGACCCGGGCGGCGCGGTGGACGGTGACGACCGGGTGCCGGGGGTGGGAGCCGCTGTAGACCAGCGGGAAGACCCGCAGCAGGGTGCGGCGGGAGCACGGGCCGACCACGCAGACGTCGAAGAGGCCGTCGTCCATCTCGGCGTCGGCGCACATCCGCATGCCGCCGCCGTAGGAGGAGCCGTTGCCGACCGCGATCAAGGTGGCGTCCAGCTCGCGTTCCGGGGCGTCGTCGAACTGCACGCGGTAGCGGATCGGACGCAGCGCGGCCAACTCGGCGAGCATCGCCACGTCGTAGCGGAAGCGGCCCTTGGGCCAGCGCATCCGGTTGCCGCGGTCGTTGACCCGGGAGTCGAAGCCGGAGGCCAGGACGGTGCCGAACCAGCGCTCGCCGATCCTGCCGAGGTCCAGCGACCGGGTGCGGCCGTCCCGCAGCGCCTCGGCGATGGTGGTGCCCGCGGCGGCGGGCTCGCGGACCGGCAGCCCGCTGACCCGGGCGAAGTCGTTGCCGGTGCCCGCCGCGACGATGCCGAGCGGCGTGCCGGTGCCGGCCACCGCCTGCAGGGCGAGGGAGACCATGCCGTCGCCGCCGACCGCGACCAGGGCGCCGGTACCGCCGTCGACGGCCTTGTGCGCCCGGTCCAGGGCGTCGGCGGCGTCCACGCCGACAACGGTGCGGACGGTCAGGCCGACCGCGCGCATGGCCTCGGCGGCGGGTCTCGCCGCCCGCGCACCGCGGCCGCGGCCGGAGGTGGGGTTGACGAGCAGGGTGATGTCGCTGGTCACGGGTGTGGGGCCGGCGGCGTCAGGTCGCGTCGTCGTAGCCGTCGCCGCGCCCGTCGTCCGGCGAGGAGTCGGCGTCGACCTGCTCGGGGATGTGGTCGAGGCTGGAGGCCTGGTCCGGGTCGAGCGCGAAGTCCGGGTCGGCGGCGCGGCGGCGGGCCCGGCGGGAGTCGTTGAAGAAGCAGACGCCCATCGCCATGAAGTACAGCAGCACGATCGGCGCGGCCAGCAGCGTCATGGTCAGCGGGTCGCCGGTGGGGGTGGCGACTGCGGCGAAGACGGTGATGCCCACGACCATGCCGCGCCACCAGCCGAGCATGCGCTTGCCGCTGACGATGCCGGTGAAATTCAGCAGCACCAGCACCAGTGGCAGCTCGAAGGCGAGCCCGAAGACGATGATCATCCGGACGACGAGGTCGAGGAAGTCGTCCAGCGGCAGCAGGTTGGTGGTGTCCTTCGGCACGAAGCCGATCATGATCCTGGCGGTCTGCGGCAGGATCTCGTACGCCAGGACCGCGCCGCCGAGGAAGAGCGGCACGCCGGCGCCGACGAAGCCGAGGGTGTAGCGCTTCTCGTTCCTGTGCAGGCCGGGCGCGAGGAAGCCCCACAGCTGGTAGAGCCAGATCGGTGACGCGCCGACCACGCCCGCCATCAGCGAGACCTTCAGCGCGATGGAGAAGCCGCCCATCAGGCCGCTGACGGTCATCTGGGCGCAGGCCTCGCCGTCGGTGGCGGTCTTCGAGGCGTTGGTGCGGCACTGCACCCCGTCGGGGATGCGCTGCTGGAGCAGATGGATGATCTGCTTGTAGAAGAACGCCGCCACGATGGTGATGACGATGATCGCCAGCACCGACTTGAACAGCCGGTTGCGCAGCTCTCGCAGGTGGTCCGCGAGCGGCATCCGCCCCTCGGGGTCCTTCTCCTGCTTGCGGGCAGTCTTGAGCACCCACGTCCTCGTCTCGTACGGGCAGCCGTCGGCAGCGTGTCTCGGCTCGGGTCGTTCGCCTGGGGCCCGGGTCTACCGGCGGGCCGCCGGTAACCGGTGGCCGGTCAGCCGGTGGTCGTGGTGCGGTCCTGCTCGGTGACCGGGCGCGCGCTCGCGGTGTCGCCGGGGGCGGCCTGGATCGTCCGGGCCGGCGCCTGCTCCTGGGCGGCGGTGCCGGACTTGGCCGGGGGCTTCGGGTCGTCGTCCTTCATCGCCTTGGCCTCGCTCTTGAGGATGCGGGCCGACTTGCCGATCGACCGCGCCACGTCGGGCAGCTTCTTGGCGCCGAAGAGGACGACGATGACGAGAAGGATCAGGACGAGTTCAAAGGGCTTGAGATTGCCGAGCATGACAGGTCTACCTTCTCACCGGGTTGACGGCGTGGTCCGTGCGGTACGTCTGCGGCGACCGGTCGTCGGACGTTTCCGGCCGTCGCCTACGCATGGATCGTAGCGTGCGCCGGTGAACGCCGGAATATGCGCCGGAATCCACCGGGTTGCGGCCCTGCCGCGTCCGCAGCCGGGGGTGCCGGGCCAGGTCGGGTCGCCCGGGTCAGCGTACCTTCACCTGCTGTCCGGTGGCAGGCTCAGCGGCGGCTGATCTCGCCGGCCCGCTCCGCCACCGGGGCCGCGGCCCGCTGCAACCGGTCGCCCGCGGCGGTCAGGGCGTCGGTGCTCGCGGCCACCTGGGCGGCCAGTTCGCGCACCGCGGTGAAGACCCGGGCGGCGAAGACCGCGAGCACCACGAGTCCCGCTGCCGCCAGGCCGACGCTGACAAAGAGCCACCACATGGTCCGGCAGCCTACCCTTCCAGCCGCATCGTACGGACGCCGCCGACGGTCAGCAGCTCCACGATCCGCTCCCCCGCCGGTTTGCGCACCGCCTCGCCGCACCCGGGGCAGGTGAAGGAGTAGAAGGTGGTCCGCGCGCTGCCGCCGATGGCCAGCCGCAGCGCGTCCGCGCCCAGTTCGAAGCTGGTCCTGCAGTGCGGGCAGCCGGCCCGGAAGACGGCCGGTCCCGCGGCGGGCGGTGGGCAGGTCGCCGTCATCGCCGGTCCCTCACTCCCCGTAGCCGGCCAGGGCGAGTACGGCGGCGTCGCGGGCGTCGCCGGCCAGCTCGGCGGGCGACACGATCCGGCCGTCCCGCCCGAGCCGCAGCGCCAGCCGGCGCAGCGAACCGGGGTCGGGGGTGCGCAGGGTGATCCGCAGGCCGCCGTCGGGCAGCTCGTCGGCGCTGTCGTGCGGGTAGTACTCCGCGACCCAGCGCCCGCCGGGGCCCACCTCGATGACCACCTCGGGGTCGTCGCCCGCGGGCTGCACCAGTCCCTGCGACAGGTCGCGCGGCTCGATCCGCGGCGGGTCCGACGGCTCGTCGAGCAGGCGGATCTCGGCGACCCGGTCGAGCCGGAAGGTCCGCCGGTCCTCGGACAGGCGGCACCAGCCCTCGACGTAGGTGTGGCCGACCGCGAACAGCCGGATGGGGTCGACCTCGCGCTCGGTCAGCGCGTCGCGGGCCGGCGAGTAGTACCGCATCCACAGCCGGCGCCGCTCGGTGATGGCCCGGTCGACGGTGGCGAAGACGCTGCCCTCGGACTCGAAGGTCACCGACAGCTGCGCGCTGCCGCCGGCCGCCTCGCCCGCCGCCGCCTCCAGCTTGGTGCCGGCCCGCAGCAGCGCCTGCCGGTCGCTGTCGCGCAGGCCGGGAAGGTTCGCCACCGCGCGGGCGGCGACCAGCAGCGCGGTCGCCTCGTCGGCGGCCAACCGCAGCGGCTGGGCCACGTCGTCGGCGGTGCCGGGGTTGTGCCACCAGATGCGCTCGCCGTCGGTGTCGATGTCCAGCAGGTCGCCGCCGCGGAAGCTGGTGCCGCACAGCGGCAGCACGTTGAGGTCGCCGATCAGCTCGGCCTCGCTGACCCCGAAGGCCCGCGCCACCTCGCTGACCCGGGCGCCGGGCCGCTCGCGCAGATAGGTGACCAGCGACAGCATCCTGCGGGTCTGGTCGATCGCGTTGCTCATCCGGTGTCCCGCCTGCCGTCCTGCCCGCTCCTCCGGCCGCCCGTACGGCGGTCCGCTCCCCCGCTCATCGCCGCCCCCCGCTCAGCCCTTGGCCACCGCGCGCAGCCGGTCGAGCACCTCGGTACGCAGCTCCTGCGGTGCCAGCACGACCACGTCGGGCCCGAACTCGGCGAGCCAGGCGTCAAGACCGTGCCCGTAGGGCACCTCCAGCTCGTCCCAGTCCGCGTCGACCGGGGTGGTGGCCACCGCCCTGGCCCGCAGCGGATAGCCGCTGTCGCGGCGCAGCCGGATCGTGGCGGTGGTGGTGGCACCCTCGCCGGCCCACCGCGCCACGGCCTCGCGTACGTCCACATGCGCGGGCACCTCGACGGTGAAGGCGCCGCGCGCCTTGACCCGGCCGCTGATCCGCGACAGCCGGAAGACCCGGACCGCGCCGCGGTCGCGGTCGTAGCCGGCCAGGTACCAGTGGCCGCGCCAGCACTCCAGCGCCCACGGCTCGACCTGCCGCGGCTCGGGGCGCACCGCGTTGGCCTTGCGGTAGTCGAAGGCGACGGCCCGCCGCTCGCGGGTGGCCAGCATCAGCGCCTCGAAGGCCGGCTCGGGGGTGGGGATCCGCGGCTCCAGCGCGCTGTGGGTGTCCTCGTACGGCACCCCGGCCGCGCGCAGCTTCTGCAGCGCCCCGCTGGCGGCCTCGGCGAGCCTGGCCTGCTGCCAGACCTTCGCGGCCAGTGCCAGGGCGGCGGCCTCCTCGGGGTCCAGCGCGATGTCGGGCAGCCGGTTGCGGTCGCTGCGGGCCAGATAGCCGTACTCGCCGTCGAGGTTCTCCACGGTGTCGATGACCAGGCCCAGCTCGCGCAGGTCGTCCTTGTCCCGCTCGAACATCCGGTTGAAGGAGTCGTCCGAGGTGACCTCGTGGTAGGCCTCGATGGAGGCCCGCAACTCGCGCTTGCTGACCGGGCGACGGGTGTTCATCAGGCACAGTGCCAGATTCATCAGCCGCTCGGCCTTGGCGATAGCCATCCCGGTCCCCCTTCTGTGCGTCCGCTCGGCGAACCGTATCGAAAAGCGGTCCCCCCGGTGGTGTCCGGGGGGACCACCTTGTCAGACAGCGACGAGGTCGCAGACGAAGATCAGCGTCTCGCCCGGCTTGATGGCGTCGCCGGCGCCGCGCTCGCCGTAGGCGAGGCGGGACGGGATGGTCAGCTGGCGGCGGCCGCCGACCTTCATGCCCTGCACGCCCTGGTCCCAGCCGGCGATGACCTGGCCGACGCCCAGCTGGAACTTCAGCGGTGCGCCGCGGTTCCAGCTCGCGTCGAACTCCTCGCCGGAGGAGAACGCCACGCCGACGTAGTGGACGGAGACGGTGTCCCCGGCCTTGGCGACCGGCCCGTCGCCCTCCCAGATGTCCTTGATCTCCAGGTCGGCCGGCGGCTCGCCGCCCGGGAAGTCGATCTCGGGCTTCTCGATGCTCACTTCGATGCTCCTTGTACGGTTGCGGGCAACCGGGACAGTCTTACAGAACCGCGATGATGTCCACCGAGAAGACCAGCGTGGCGTTCGCCGGCACCGGTCCGTTGGCCTGGTCCTTGTAGGCCAGGGCCGGCGGCGTCACCAGCATCACCCGGCTGCCGACCTTCTTGCCGGTCAGGCCCTGCGTCCAGCCCGGGATGACGTTGGCCAGCGGGAACTGCGTGACCTGGTGGCGGGAGTAGCTGGAGTCGAACTCCTTGCCGGTGTCCCACAGCACGCCCTTGTACTGCACCACCAGGGTGTCGGACGCCTTGACGGTCTTGCCGTCGCCCTCCAGCACGTAGGTGGAGACCAGCTTGGTGGGCGCCTTGGTCTTGGGCACGGTGAGGGACGGCGCCTTGCCGTCGGTGTTCGTGCCGACCTTGGGCAGGTTCGCGTCGGTCTGCGGTACGACCTTGCCCTTGGCGGAGTCCTTGCCCGTGTAGACGTTGAGCACGTCGATGACGAAGACCAGGGTGTCGGTGCCCTTGATGCCCGCCTGCGCGTTGCCCGAGGTGCCGTAGCCGAGGGCCGGCGGGATGGCCGTGATGACCCGGCCGCCCTGCTTGGCGCCGATGACGGCCTTCTCGAAGCCCGGGATGACCGCCTGGCTGCCGGTCTGGAAGGCGTAGGGCGTCTTCCCGAAGTTGGTGTCGAACACCTTGGCGGTGCTCCACACCTGGCCCAGGTAGTTCACCTGAACGATGTCGCCGGAAGCCACCGCGGTGCCGTCGCCGGGGATCAGCGTCTTGACGGCGAGGTCGGTGGACGGGGTGCCGGTGCCCTTGGCCACGGTCGGCTTGGTGTTGAAGGCGGTGCCGCTGGTGACCTTCGGCACCGGGCCGCTGACGATCTTGGTGCTCGGCGTCGCGCTCGGGGTCGCGCTGGGCGTGGCGCTCGCGGAGGTGCTCGGCGAGCCCGAGGCCGAAGGCGAGTCGGACGCCGCTGAATCGCTCTTCTTGGAGTCGTTCCCACAGCCGGCGGCGGTGAGCATGAGCGCGGGCACGGCGAGCAATACGGAGCGTCGGCGCACGGATTCCCTCGGTTCGGGTCGGAGTCGGGGTCGGAGGTGTCTTGATACCGCCCCACACCCTACGGCGTACCGCAGGCCCCGTACGAGTTCCGCACGGGGCCTGTGGGTGCGCTGTGACGACCGTTGCCTTGACGGCGGGGCCGCTGCCGCGCCCGGGACGCGGGCTACATCCCGGCGATGAGCTTCTCCACCCGGTCGTCCACCGACCGGAAGGGGTCCTTGCACAGCACGGTCCGCTGCGCCTGGTCGTTGAGCTTGAGATGCACCCAGTCGACGGTGAAGTCGCGGCGCTGCTCCTGGGCGCGGCGGATGAAGTCCCCGCGCAGCCTGGCCCTGGTGGTCTGCGGGGGCACCGACTTGGCCTCGAAGATCTTGAGGTCGTTGCAGATCCTGGCCGCCTGCCCCTTGCGCTCCAGCAGGTAGTACAGACCGCGGCGGCGGTGGATGTCGTGGTACGCGAGGTCTATCTGCGCGACCCGGGGGTGCGACATGGTGATGTTGTCGCGGTTCCGGTAGCGCTCGATGAGCTGGTACTTCATGACCCAGTCGATCTCGGTGCCGATCCTGGACAGGTCGCCGCTGCCGATCGACTCCAGGGTGCGGCCCCACAGCTCAAGCACCTGCTCGATCACGCCGCTGCGGATGCCGCGGCGCTCGCAGAACTCGACGGCCTTGGAGTAATACTCCTGCTGGATGTCCAGCGCGGAGGCCTCGCGCCCCGAGGCCAGCCGCACCTTGCGGCGGCCGGTGATGTCGTGGCTGACCTCGCGGATGGCCCTGATGGGATTCTCCAGGGTCAGGTCCCGCATCACGGTGCCGGCCTCGATCATCCGCAGCACCAGGTCGGTGGCGCCGACCTTGAGCAGCATCGTGGTCTCGGACATGTTGGAGTCGCCGACGATGACGTGCAGCCTGCGGTAGCGCTCGGCGTCGGCGTGCGGCTCGTCCCTGGTGTTGATGATCGGCCGGGAGCGGGTGGTGGCCGAGCTGACCCCCTCCCAGATGTGCTCGGCGCGCTGGCTCACGCAGAACACGGCGCCCCGCGGGGTCTGCAGCACCTTGCCCGCGCCGCACAGCAGCTGCCGGGTGACGAGGAAGGGAATGAGGATGTCGGCGAGGCGGGAGAATTCCCCGTGCCTGGCCACGAGGTAATTCTCGTGGCATCCGTAGGAGTTGCCCGCCGAGTCCGTGTTGTTCTTGAACAGGTACACATCCCCGGCGATGCCCTCTTCGTGCAGCCGGCGCTCCGCGTCGACCAGAAGGCCTTCGAGGATGCGCTCGCCGGCCTTGTCGTGGGTGACCAGTTCGGTGACGTTGTCGCACTCGGGAGTGGCGTACTCCGGGTGCGAGCCGACGTCGAGATAGAGGCGGGCGCCATTGCGGAGGAAAACATTGCTGCTCCGGCCCCATGACACGACACGGCGGAAGAGGTACCGCGCCACCTCGTCAGGGGACAGACGCCGCTGTCCCCTGAACGTGCATGTGACGCCGTACTCGTTCTCCAGCCCGAAAATGCGGCGGTCCATGTCTGAACATTACGCCTGATGCGTTGAGCTGAAACGGGGTTCGACGGCACGGTTTGGATCTTTTTCCTGCCGGGTGTCGAGGTTTGGGGCCGTCAGGAATCGGCCGGTCGAGAGCAGTACGGCCGTCGCGACGACCGCGCCGGTGCCCGCCACGCCGAATCCGGCGACCGCCCCGCCCTGTTGCGCGGCCACTCCCGCGGCCGCGGTGCCCAGTGCCGCGCCGACGCCGACCGCGGTCACCACCCAGGAGAAGGCCTCGGTCACCGTGCCGGCCGGGGCGTGCCGGTCGACCACCAGGAAGCCGCAGGCCAGCGCGGGCGCCAGAAAGAGCCCGGACAGCGCGGCGAGCAGCAGCATCCAGGGCACCGCCGGCACGAGCATCAGCGGCGGGTAGCAGAGCGCGAGCGCCACGCTCAGCACCCGCAGTCGCCGCTCCGGCTGCCCCGGCCAGCCCCTGGCCCCGTACGTCAGCCCGCCGGCCAGCGCGCCCACCCCGTTGGCGGCCAGGACGTACGCGGCCACCGGGCCGCCGCCGTGCGCGTCGCCGTAGACCACCGCGGCCAGCGAGATCGCGCCCAGCGTGACGCCGACGAAGAAGAAGGCGCCGAGCAGCACCGCCAGGCCCACCGAGCGCAGCGCGCCGAGCCAGTGCGCCTCGCGCTCCGCGGCCCGCCAGCGCCGCGAGGGCCCGGAGGTGACCACCACCAGGGTCCCGGCGACCCCGAGCAGCCCGGTCACGACCACCGCCGCGGCCTGGGAGGCGGCCGCGATGATCAGCGTCACCAGCAGCGGCCCGGCCGCGAACAGCACCTCCTGCGCGGCCGCGTCCAGCGCGTACGCCCGCTGCACCCGGTCCTCGCGCCCCAGCACGTCGGGCCACAGCGCCCGCAGCCCGCCCTCCAGCGGCGGCGTGGCGACCCCCGCGAGCACCACCGCCGCGGTCGCCAGCGGCAGCGGCTCGGGCCCGACGACGGCCAGCAGCCCGAACCCGGCCGCCGACAGCAGCGCTGCCCCCGCCATCACCCGCGGCTGCCCCCGCCGGTCCACCGCCCGCCCCAGCAGCGGCTGCCCCACGGCGACGGCGCACCCGTAGACCGCGGACAGCGCGCCCGCCAGCCCGTACCCGGCACCCTCCGAGCGCAGGTAGAGAACGATGGCGAGCGCGGCCATGGCGTTGGGCAGCCGGCCCAGCAGGGTCCCGCCCAGCAGCCTGGCGGCATGCGGTGTCCGCAGCAGGTCCCCGTAACCGGTGGCCATCCCGCCCCTTCCCGCCGCCTGGTGTTACGTATAACGTCCGGCCCATACGTACCATGGCGCCAGCTGCGCGGTCCACCCGCGCGACAGCGGCGATCAGCGCGGAGAGGGGGCCCCGGGTGCCTGAACCCGACACGGACGCGGGGTCCGGTCCCCGTCCGGGGGCGGGCGGTACGCGGCCCACGTCGCGGGACGTGGCGCGGGCCGCCGGGGTATCGCAGGCGACGGTGTCGCTGGTGCTCGGGGACAAGTGGCGCGGGCGGGTCTCGGAGCGCACCGCCAGGGCGGTGCGGGTTGCCGCCGGGGACCTCGGCTACCGCCCCAACCTGGCCGCGCGCAGCCTGCGGCTCGGGGCGACCAGGACGGCGCTGCTCGTCGTCCCCGCCCTCACCCACGAATACTTCGCGCGGGTCTACGCCGGCGCCGCCGAAGTGGCCGACGCGCACGGCTTCGGCGTCGTGCTCTACCCCTCACCCGCCGGCGTCGGCCCGGCCCGCGACCCCTTCGGCTCGGCACGGACCGCGATCGACGGCGTCATCGCCTCGTCCATGGCCGCGGACGCGCTCGCCGCCATCGGCGACGGCGGGCTGCCGCTGGTGATGCTCGACAGCGATCCCGACGTGCCGGGCGGCCCGCCCACCGTCAACCTCGCCGTCGCGGACGGCCTGCGCCAGGTCACCAGGCACCTGCTGGGCCTCGGCCACCGGCGTGTCGCCCATATCGCGGCCGACGTGGACACCTGGACCTTCCGGGTCCGCACGGAGGCCGTCACGGCCGAACTGGCCGCGGCCGGACTGCCGCCGGCCCCGCGCCGGCTCTCCGCGCTCGACGTGACGGCGGCCAGGGACGCGGCGGTGGCCGCCCTGACCGCGCCCGGGCCCCGGCCGACGGCACTGCTGTGCGACGACGACATCCTCGCGGCCGGCGCCTGCAAGGGCGCTCGGGCGCTGGGCCTGCGGATCCCGCAGGACGTGTCCGTCTCCGGCTTCGACGACCTCGCGCTGTCCAGCGCGCTCGACCCGGAGCTGACGACGGTCCGGCTCCCCGCGGAGTCCATCGGCCGCCACGGCATGACGGCCCTGCTGGCCCTCCTCGCGGGCCGCCCCGCCCCTCCGGTCGAACTCCCCCTCACGCTCGTCCCCCGCGCATCGACTGCGTCGGCGCCGCGCGGTTGAGGTCCTGCCCCTTGCGGTGCGTTGCTTGACCGCGGCCCGGTGGGGGCTGGTCGCGCACCTCGGTGATTGCCCCTTGCGGTGCGTTGCTTTCTTCCCCGCCTCTTCGGCGGGGCGCGCAGTTCCCCGCGCCCCTTTGGGCCCTGCGTCCTCCTACGCGCAGGCGTTGGCCCCTGGCGGGGGCCGGCCTTTGCGCAGGGGGCACGCGTTTTTCGGGGGCGCGTGGGGGGGTCGGGGGGCTACTCCTCCTCGTCGGAGGGGTCGTCCGTCGTGGTCGTGGCGGCGCTCTCCGCCTCAAGGAGGCGGGTGAGCTGGCGCCCGAGGATGCGCTTGAACTTGCGCGCCTGCGGCCTGGTGCGGTCCAGGACCGCGACCTCCAGCTGCTCGGCCGTCAGCTGGCGGTCACTGCCGTTGGTGTCGCGGCTGAGGGACTCCACGGCCAGTGCCAGCGCTTCGGCCAGCGTCATGCCGTCACGGTGGCGCTGGTCGAGGTAGCTGCCGATCTGGTCGGAGTTGCCGCCGACCGCGACCGCGCCGTGCTCGTCGACGATGGAGCCGTCGTGGGGCAGCCGGTAGATCTGGTCGTCCTCGGGGGCGGCGCCCACCTCCGCGACGATCAGCTCGACCTCGTACGGCTTCTCGCCGACGCTGGAGAAGATCGTGCCCAGCGTCTGGGCGTAGACGTTGGCGAGGCCGCGGGCCGTCACGTCGTCCCGGTCGTAGGTGTATCCGCGGAGGTCGGCGTAGCGCACCCCGCCGATCCGCAGGTTCTCGAACTCGTTGTACTTCCCGACCGCGGCGAAGGCGATCCGGTCGTAGATCTCGCTGACCTTGTGCAGCGCGCGGGACGGGTTCTCCGCGACGAAGACGATGCCGTCGGTGTACTGCAGCACGACGACGCTGCGGCCACGCGCGATGCCCTTGCGGGCGTATTCGGCGCGGTCCGCCATGGCCTGCTGGGGTGAGACGTAAAAGGGCGTGGACACCGGCTAACCGTGCCTTTCTGCAGTCGGCGCTGGGACAGTGCGGAGGGGGATCGGCTGACCTGGGGTCACAGCACCTGGGCCTGCGGCCCGTCGGGACGCTCCAGGCGGCCGTCGATCACCTCGCGGGCGAGCGCGGCGACCTCGGAGTCGGGCACCCGGCGGAAGCCGTCCTCGGTCATCACGGTGATGAGCGGGTAGACCCGCCGGGCGATGTCGGGGCCGCCGGTGGCCGAGTCCTCGTCGGCAGCGTCGTAGAGGGCCTGGATGACCGCGGTGGACAGCTGGCGCTCGGTCAGATCCTTGCGGTAGATCTTCTTGAGGGTGCCCCGCGCGTAGACCGAGCCCGAGCCGGTGGCGGCGAAGCCCGTCTCCTCGCTGCGGCCGCCGGTGACGTCGTAGGAGAAGATCCGGCCCTTCTCCCGGTCGGTGTCGTAGCCGGCGAAGAGCGGCACGACGGCCAGGCCCTGCAGGGCCATGCTGAGGTTGCCCCTGATCATGGTGGACAGCCGGTTGGCCTTGCCCTCCAGGGACAGGGTGGCGCCTTCGATCTTCTCGTAGTGCTCCAGCTCCAGCTGGAAGAGCCTGACCATCTCGACCGCCAGGCCGGCGGTGCCCGCGATGCCGACCGCCGAGTACTCGTCGGCGGGGAAGACCTTCTCCATGTCGCGCTGCGCGATGACGTTCCCCATCGTGGCGCGCCGGTCGCCGGCGAGGATGACCCCGCCGTCGAAGACCGCGGACACGATCGTGGTGCCGTGGGGCAGCTCGACCGCTCCCTTGAGCGCCGGGAGCGTCCGGTTGCCCGGCAGCAGCTCGGGCGAGTGCGCTCCGAGGAAGTCGAGGAACGACGACGAGCCGGGCGTCAGGAAGGCGGCCGGCAGACGCCCGGTGCTGCGAGAGTTGGCTTCCACGCGATTCCTTCCACACGATCTTGGGGTCGGTACGGACCCTACCCGCCGGTCCGGAAATCCATCCGCCCCACGGCCCGGATAACGGCCGCGGGGCGGGACGGGAGCGGCTACTCGCCGCCCTTCTGCACAAAAGAGCGCACGAAGTCCTCGGCGTTCTCCTCGAGCACGTCGTCGATCTCGTCGAGGACGGAGTCCACGTCGTCCGAGAGCTTCTCGTGGCGTTCCTTGAGGTCGTCGGCGGCCTGGGCGTCCTCCTGGACCTCCTCGACCTCGTCCGTGGAACGCGTCGCCTTCTGCTGTCCGCCGTCGGTGTCCTTGGTTGCCATGTCCCTCACCCCGCTCGGTTGCGTGCCCTACAAGATCAGACCCTACAAGGAGGGCCCGTCCCCGGCTCTCGAATACGTCAACGTCCGAGTGCTACCCGGTTGATTCCCGGTTCTGGCCCGTTTCAGCCGCCGGACAGGATGCGAACCAGGTCTTCGGCCGTGCGGCAGCGGTCGAGGAGCTCCTTGACGTGCTTGCGGGTGCCGCGCAGGGGTTCCAGGGTGGGCACCCGCTGCAGGGAGTCACGGCCCGGCAGGTCGAAGATGACCGAGTCCCAGGAGGCGGCGGCGACATCGTCCGCGTACTGTTCGAGACAGCGGCCGCGGAAGTACGCCCTGGTGTCCTCAGGGGGCTTGGTGGCGGCCCTGACGGTCTCCTGCTCGTCCAGCAGCCGCTGGATGCGGCCGCGGGCCACCAGGCGGTTGTAGAGGCCCTTGTCGGGGCGCACGTCGGCGTACTGCAGGTCGACCAGCTGGAGGCGGGCCGCGTCCCAGCCCAGGTTGTCGCGGCGCCGGTAGCCCTCCAGGACCTCCAGCTTGGCGACCCAGTCCAGTTCGCCCGACAGGCTCATCGGGTTGCTCTCCAGCCGGTTGAGCACGTCCTCCCAGCGGGCCAGTACGTCCTTGGTCTGCGGGTCGGCGTCCGAGCCGTAGCGCTCCTCGGTGTACTTGCGGGCCAGCTCGTAGTACTCCATCTGAAGCTGGACGGCGGTCAGCGTGCGCCCGTTGCGCAGCGTGATGAGGCGTTGCAGGCCGGGGTCGTGCGAGACGTCGTGCAGGGTGCGGACCGGCTGGTCCACGGCCAGGTCCACCTTGATGAAGCCGTCCTCGATCATCGACAGCACCAGGGCGGTGGTGCCGAGCTTGAGGTAGGTGGAGATCTCCGAGAGGTTGGCGTCGCCGATGATCACGTGCAGCCGGCGGTACTTCTCGGCGTCGGAGTGGGGTTCGTCGCGGGTGTTGATGATGGGGCGCTTGAGGGTGGTCTCCAGGCCGACCTCGACCTCGAAGTAGTCCGCGCGCTGGCTGAGCTGGAAGCCGTGCTCGCGGCCGTCCTGGCCGATGCCGACGCGCCCCGCGCCGGTCACCACCTGCCGGGAGACGAAGAACGGCGTCAGGTGCCTGACGATCTCGGAGAACGGCGTCTCGCGCTTCATCAGGTAGTTCTCGTGGGTGCCGTAGGAGGCGCCCTTGTTGTCGGTGTTGTTCTTGTACAGGTGGATCGGCTGCGCGCCGGGCAGCTGGGCGGCGCGCACCGCGGCCTCGGCCATGATCCGCTCGCCGGCCTTGTCCCACAGCACCGCGTCGCGCGGGTTGGTGATCTCGGGCGACGAGTACTCGGGGTGGGCGTGGTCCACGTAGAGCCGGGCACCGTTGGTGAGGATGACATTGGCCAGGCCGATGTCCTCGTCGGTGAGCTGGGTGGTGTCCGCCGCGTCCCGTGCGAGATCGAAACCACGGGCGTCCCGCAGCGGGTTCTCCTCCTCGAAGTCCCAGCGGGCGCGGCGCGCCCGGTGCATCGCCGCCGCGTACGCGTTGACGATCTGGGACGAGGTGAGCATGGCATTGGCGTTCGGGTGGCCGGGGACGGAGATCCCGTACTCCGTCTCGATGCCCATTACTCGCCGTACGGTCATGCGGCCCTCCTTGCCCGGCTCCGGCCCGTGCGGGCCGGAAAACACACCGGCTGCGGGTACCCGCTGTCGGGACCCGCAGCCGGAGGGTAGTGCTTACAGATACTGTCCGGTGTTCGCCACGGTGTCGATGGAGCGTCCCGTGTCGGCGCCCTGCTTTCCGGTCACCAGGGTGCGGATGAACACGATCCGCTCGCCCTTCTTCCCGGAGATGCGGGCCCAGTCGTCGGGGTTGGTGGTGTTCGGCAGGTCCTCGTTCTCCTTGAACTCGTCCACGCAGGCCGCGAGCAGGTGGGAGACGCGCAGGCCGCGCTGTTCGTGGTCCAGGAAGTCCTTGATCGCCATCTTCTTGGCCCGGTCCACGATGTTCTGGATCATCGCGCCGGAGTTGAAGTCCTTGAAGTACAGGACCTCCTTGTCACCGTTGGCGTAGGTGACCTCCAGGAAGCGGTTCTCCTCGGTCTCGGAGTACATCCGCTCGACCACGGACTGGATCATGGCGTCCACGGTGGCCGCCTTCGATCCGCCGTGCTCGGAGAGGTCCTCGCCGTGCAGCGGGAGGGTGTCGACCAGGTACTTCGAGAAGATGTCCTTGGCCGCCTCGGCGTCGGGACGCTCGATCTTGATCTTCACGTCCAGCCGGCCGGGGCGCAGGATCGCCGGGTCGATCATGTCCTCTCGGTTGGAGGCGCCGATCACGATGACGTTCTCCAGGCCCTCGACACCGTCGATCTCGGCGAGCAGCTGCGGGACGATGGTGTTCTCCACGTCCGAGCTGACGCCGCTGCCGCGGGTGCGGAAGAGCGATTCCATCTCGTCGAAGAAGACGATGACCGGGGTGCCCTCGCTCGCCTTCTCCCTGGCGCGCTGGAAGACCAGGCGGATCTGCCGCTCGGTCTCGCCGACGTACTTGTTCAGCAGCTCGGGGCCCTTGATGTTCAGGAAGTAGCTCTTGCCCTGCGGCTGCCCGGTGACCTCGGCGACCTTCTTGGCCAGCGAGTTGGCGACCGCCTTGGCGATGAGCGTCTTGCCGCACCCGGGCGGGCCGTAGAGCAGCACGCCCTTGGGCGGGCGCAGTTCGTACTCCTTGAACAGGTCGGCGTGCAGGTAGGGCAGCTCCACAGCGTCGCGGATCTGCTCGATCTGGTTGCCCAGGCCGCCGATCTGGCGGTAGTCGATGTCGGGTACCTCTTCGAGGACGAGCTCCTCGACCTCGCTCTTGGGCACCCTTTCGTAGACGTATCCGGACCGGGGTTCGAGCAGCAGGGCGTCGCCGGCGCGCAGGGCGCCGTCGAGCAGCGGTTCGGCGAGCCGGACCACCCGCTCCTCGTCGGTGTGCCCGATCACCAGGGCGCGCTCGCCGTCCTCCAGGATCTCCTTGAGGGTGACGATGTCGCCGACCCGCTCGAATGCCATCGCCTCGACCACGTTGAGCGCTTCGTTGAGCATCAGCTCCTGTCCGCGCCTGAGGTCGTCGAGGTCGACCGACGGGCTGACGTTCACCCGGAGCTTGCGCCCGCCGGTGAAGATGTCCGCCGTGCCGTCGTCGTTGACCTGCAGGAAGACGCCGAAGCCCGCCGGTGGCTGCGCGAGCCGGTCGACCTCCTCCTTGAGGGCCACGATCTGGTCGCGGGCCTCGCGAAGGGTGCTCGCCAGCCGTTCGTTCTGCCCGGACACGCCGGACAGATTGGTCTGCAGCTCGACGATCCGCTCTTCGAGAATCCTCGTGTGCCGCGGAGAGTCGGCGAGCTTGCGTCGCAGGACGGCGATCTCCTGCTCAAGAAAGGCGACCTGGCTCATGGGGTCTTCCGAACCACGAGCGGGTCGGCCGCCACGGTTGATGTCGTCGTCATGGGCCGCCACGGTCCTCACCTCCTCCAAGGGGAGCTGGACGTTTCCAGACCCTACCTGGGCCGGTGGGGGTTGAAACCCCTAGATCACAAAGACGATCGCGGTGTGTCCGATCTTCACCCTTGCGTACGTCCCTCCGCCACTGAGATACCCACCGAGCACGCCCGGAAAGCCGCCGGTTGTATCGTCGATTCGGTCAACAGCCGGACAGGGCGGTTGCTTCCCGAACGACCGACGGCAGGGATGAGTTTCCGTGAGCAACGAGACGGCCGAAGCACTCGAGGTCTGGATCGACCAGGATCTGTGCACGGGCGACGGGATCTGTGTGCAATATGCGCCAGAGGTCTTCGAGCTGGACATCGACGGCCTCGCCTACGTGAAGGGTGAGGACGACGAGCTCCGGCAGGCCGCCGGTGCCACCGTACCCGTACCGGTGGCTTTGCTGCGGGATGTGGTGGATTCGGCCAAGGAGTGCCCCGGCGACTGCATCCATGTGCGGCGCGCGGCCGACCGGGTCGAGGTCTACGGGCCCGACGCGGAATGAACCCGGGGTGGTCCCCGGCCGGGCGCGGTCCCGGCGCCGGCCACCGGCGCACCAGGGTCGGGGCGGCCCGTCCTCAGACGCTGGTGCCGGCGGGGCCCGGAAGGGCCACGTAGCGGCCGTCGCGCCACTCCCAGGAGTAGTCGCGGCGCAGGTCCGGGCAGCACTGCGGGACGCTGTCCGAGGAGAAGCCCAGCACGGTGGCCCGGACGGTCCTGCCCTCCAGGCGGAAGCCGGTGACCTGCCGGTTGTCCTGCGGCTTGACCAGCGTGACGGCAATCCGCGGCGGGCCACCCGCGGTTCTGGGCGCGCTCAGGACGTAGACGCCGCTGGGCGGGGTGCCGGTGTCGGTGTGGCAGCGCACCACCACGGCGGTCTCGGGGCGGCCGTCGCCGTCGAGGTCGCCGGAGACCTTGGCGACCACGTCGGTCCGCGCGCCGTCCGGACAGCTCAGCGGGTAGGTGGCCGCGGCCGGGTCGGGGGGTGCGACCGGTGCGGCCGCGGCCGGCTTGGCGGTGGCCTTGCCGGCGGCGGCCGGCTTGCCGGACGAGGCGTCGGCGGGCTGGACCAGGGCCACCGCGGCGACCACGGCGCCGAGGACGGCGGCCGTACTGATCCAGTGGACACCGCGGGCGCGGGTGTGCGGGAGCTCCTGGCCTGCGGACGGCTGCACTCGCCTGTCTCCTGGGGTCGTTCTGCGGGGGTGGCCAGCATGGTGCCACACGTCACACCGCGCCGCCACGGCGGGGGCGGCCAAGCCGCGCCCAGGCCCCGAAAATACCGCCGCCGGCTCGTCCGGAACGGACAAACCGGCGGCGGCGCGGCGAAGTTGGCCGAAAACCCACGTGTCCTAGCGCTCGGTGCCGGAGCCGCCGCTCGTGCTGCCGGGACCGGTGTAGTCCTCGCCGTAGGCGCCCTTGGCGGGCCGGCGGCGGCGCAGCGGGGGCTCCACGCCGTCGGCGAGCCGGCGGGCGGTGAGCAGGAAGCCGGTGTGCCCGATCATCCGGTGGTCGGGCCGGACGGCGAGGCCCTCGACGTGCCAGGTGCGGACCATGGTCTCCCAGGCGGCCGGCTCGTTGAAGCTGCCGTGCTCCCTGATCGCCTCGACGGTACGTGCCAGCTGCGTCGTGGTGGCCACGTAGGCGCACAGGATGCCGCCGGGCACCAGGGCCTTGGAGACGGGCTCCAGGCACTCCCAGGGCGCCAGCATGTCCAGGATGACGCGGTCCACGTCGGTGTCGGACAGGTGGTCCTGGAGGTCGCCGACGGTGAGCTGCCAGGCGGGGTGCGGGCCGCCGAAGTAGCGCTCGACGTTCTGGGTGGCGATCTCGGCGAAGTCCGCGCGGCGCTCGTAGCTGTGCAGCATCCCGTGGTCGCCGATCGCCCGCAGCAGGAAGCTGCTCAGCGATCCGGAGCCGACGCCGGCCTCGACCACGCGGGCGCCGGCGAAGATGTCGGCCATCGCCAGGATCTGCCCCGCGTCCTTGGGGTAGACCACGGCGGCCCCGCGGGGCATGGACAGGACGTAGTCGGGGAGCAGCGGGCGCAGCGCGAGATAGGCGACGTTTCCCGTGGTACGGACCACGCTGCCCTCGGGAGCACCGATCAGCTCGTCGTGCGGGAAGGCACCCTTGTGGGTGTGGAACTGCTTCCCGGCTTCGAGCGTGAAGGTGTAGTGGCGTCCCTTGGGGTCGGTGAGCTGGACCTGGTCCCCGACTTTGAAGGGCCCGCGTCGGCGGGCGGCACCGGTCGGTTCGGACATGGGGATCACCTTATCGGGCTTTTCCGCCGCCCCTGACCGGCGAGTCCGCCGCCCGGGGGCCGGCCGGGCGCCCGGGCGGGCCGGTCAGGAGGGGCGCGACATGGCGGCGAGGAAGGCCTTCTCGACGTCGGAGGTGGCCAGCACGCCGAAGATCTCACCGGTCGGCTCGACCACCAGGTATTCGGTGGAGGGGGTGGCCCGCAGGGTGTCGAGCAGGGCTTCGCCCGCCAGTTCCGCGGAGACCCGCATGCCCGGGGTGAGGTCCTGGGCGAGGCCGCTGACCGCGACCCAGGGGCGGCGGTGCTCGGGGATGGTGACGATCGCGGACTCGCGCACCAGCGCGGTGGGGGCGCCGCGGCCGTCGACCACGACCAGGGCCCTGGCGCCGGCCTCGTTGGCCTGGCGCAGCGCCTCGGACAGGGGGGTGTCCGAGGAGACCGGGACGGCCCTGCGGGTCAGCGTGCGGGCGCGCAGGTCGGGCAGTCGCTCGCGGAGCCTGGCCATCCGCAGGCTGTTGCCGGCACCGGTCCAGATGATCGCGGCCAGGATCGCGGCGAGCAGCGCGTCGGTGAGCGAGTCGAGGCCGGAGCCGCCGCTGTCGCCGCCGCGGGCGTAGGAGAGCATCGGCAGCCCGACGAGCACCGCGAGGGCAAGCCCGCGGCCGACCCAGGCCGCGGCGACCGTGCCGGTCATGGCCTTGCCGCTGATCTTCCAGACCACGGCCCGCAGCATGCGGCCGCCGTCGAGCGGCAGGCCCGGCAGGAAGTTGAAGATGGCAACGATCAGGTTGCTGATCATCAGCCCGGCGAGCAGCACGCCGGGCACCGTCCCGGACTCGACCAGCTGCATGCCGCCGAAGAAGGCGCCGGCCAGGATCAGCGAGAGCAGCGGCCCGACGAAGGCCAGCACGAACTCCCTGCCCGGTGTGTCGGACTCCTTCTCGATCTCCGAGACGCCGCCGAAGAACTGCAGCTGGATACGCCGTACGGGCAGCTTGAACCGCAGCGCGGCCACGGTGTGCGCCAGCTCGTGCACCAGCACCGAGCCGTAGAAGGCCACCGCGAAGAACAGCGACACCAGGTAGCGGACCCCGCCCAGGTCGGGCAGCACGGTGTCGAGCTGGTCGCCGAAGACCCAGGTGATCAGGGCCGCGACCAGGAACCAGCTGGGCGCCACGTAGATGGGCACGCCGAAGAAGCGGCCCATCAGGATCCCGCCGCCGGGCCCTCGCGCGGACGTGCCGGGGTCGGCGTCCTGGCCAGGGGCGTCGCTCTTCCGGGACGGCGGCCGACCGCTCTCGCTCACTGCTTCCCCTCGTTCGGAACCGACCTCGTACCGATCGCGCGGATCGAGGCCTCGCTGCCATGCTATTGCGCCGTTACGCCCCGCGGGCACCGGCTTGTCGGTGGCAGGCCGTAGGGTCGTGCCCCATGGGGACCAGCACCGAGAGCATTCCGCCGCGACCGCCGACGTCGCTGTCACCGTCGCGCGCGGCCGACTTCATGCGCTGCCCGCTGCTGTACCGGCTGCGGGTGATCGACCGGCTGCCCGAGCAGCCGACCCAGGCCGCCACCCGCGGCACGGTCGTGCACGCCGTGCTGGAGCGGCTCTTCGACGCCCCGGCGGCGGACCGCACCGCCGAGCGGGCCAGGGACCTGGTGCCGGGCGAGTGGCAGCGACTGCTGGCGGCCAGGCCCGAGCTGTCGGTGCTGTTCGACGCGGCGGAGCCGGCCGCGCTGGCCGGCTGGCTGGACAGCGCCCGCGCCCTGGTGGACCGCTGGTTCACCCTGGAGGACCCGACCCGCCTCGAACCGGCGGAGCGCGAGCTGTACGTGGAGACGGTGCTGGAGTCGGGGCTGACGCTGCGCGGCTACGTCGACCGGCTGGACGTCGCGCCGGCCACCGGCGACCTGCGGGTGGTGGACTACAAGACCGGCAAGGCCCCGCGCCCGGAGTATGCCGACGAGCCGATGTTCCAGATGTCGTTCTACGCGCTGGTGCTCTGGCGGCTGCGCGGGGTGGTGCCGCGGCGGCTCCAGCTGGTCTATCTGGGCAGCGGGGACGTGCTGACGTACGACCCGTCGGAGGCGGACCTGCTGCGCACCGAGCGCAAGCTGCTGGCGCTGTGGGAGGCGATCAGGGCGGCGACGGAGAGCGGCGACTGGCGGCCGCGCCGCACCCCGCTGTGCGGTTGGTGCGACCATCAGGCGTTCTGCCCGGAATTCGGCGGAACCCCCCCGCCCTATCCGCTGGCGGTGGCAGCGGGTGCGCCGTCCCTGGTGGGCGAGAATGGTCCGGTCTAGCGAAGACGGAGGAGTTACCTGTGGCGATCCGCGTCCTGCTGGTGGACGATCAGCCCCTGCTGCGTACCGGTTTCCGGATGATCCTGGAGGCCGAGCCCGACCTGGCTGTGGTCGGTGAGGCCGGGGACGGCCAGCAGGCGCTGGACCAGGTGCGGGCGCTGCAGCCCGATGTGGTGCTGATGGACATCCGGATGCCCCGGATGGACGGGGTGGAGGCCACCCGGCAGATCACCGGGCCCGACCGGTCGGGGCCGGCGAAGGTGCTGGTGCTGACCACCTTCGATCTCGACGAGTACGTGATCGAGGCGCTGCGGGCGGGTGCCAGCGGCTTCCTGCTCAAGGACGCCCCGGCGGCCGAACTGGTGCAGGCGATCAGGGTGGTGGCCGCGGGCGAGGCGATGCTCGCGCCGAGCATCACCCGGCGGCTGCTGGACAAGTACGCGGGCCGGCTGCCGTCGGGTGACGAGTCGGTGCCGCAGCCGCTGCACACCCTGACCGAGCGCGAGGTCGAGGTGCTCAGGCTGGTGGCCCGGGGGCTGTCCAACGCGGAGATCGCCGCCGAGCTGTTCGTCTCGGAGACCACCGTGAAGACCCATGTCGGGCACGTGCTGACCAAGTTGGGGCTGCGCGACCGGGTGCAGGCCGCGGTCTACGCCTACGAGAGCGGCCTGGTGCGCCCCGGCGCGAGCTGAGTACGCCCCGGCGCGAGCCGGCGAGCCCGGAAAGGCGGCGGGCCGCGGTCGGTCGACCGCGGCCCGCCGCCCTGGGTTCCGGACGGCGTCAGCCGCTCTGGCCCCGGCCCAGCTCCCAGAACTGGGTGGTGGTCGAGGAGTTCAGCGCCCACTCGACGCCGGTGATGTTGCTGCGGGCGGCGATGTACTGCTTGCCCTGCCACAGCGGCAGCATCGGCACGTCAGCGGCGATCAGGTTCTGCGCCCTGGTGAAGTCCATGGTGGTCGCCCCGCGCTGGGCCTGCTTGCGGGTGGCCGGCAGCAACTGGTCCTGGATCGTCTTGTTGTTGTAGGCGAGGTCGAGGAAGTTGTCCTTGTCGAAGAACGGCGCGATGTAGTTGTCCGGGTCCGGGAAGTCCGGCAGCCAGCTGAGGGCGAAGACGTCGTACTCGTGCCTGGTGGCCTTCTTGAGGAAGGTGTTCCACTGCTCGCTCTTGGTCGTGACGGCGAACAGCCCGCTGGCGTTGAGCTGCTGGGCGATCGTCTTGGCCTCGGCCTCGTTCGACGTGCCGCCGACGTCGCGGCGGTAGTTGATGGTCAGCGGGACCTTGTCGGTGACGCCGGCGCCGCGCAGCAGGGCCTTGGCCGCCGGGACCGAGGGGTCCTTGTAGGTGTTGTAGAACGAGTTGGTGTGGGTGGTGATGCCCTGCGGGATCACCGAGTACAGCGGGTCGGCGGTCCGCTTGTAGACGTCGCGGGTGATCGCCTGCCGGTCGATGATCTGGGCCATCGCCTTGCGCACGGCGACGTTCTTCAGCGCGGGCGCGTCGGTGTTGAGGAACAGGAAGCGCGCCTCGCCGCCGGGTGACTCGGTGAGCTTGACGTCCGGGTCGTTGCCGCTGAGCAGGGTGCCGACCTGGTCGGGGCTCAGGGTGCGGGCCATCACGTCGATGGTGCCGGCGCGCAGCGCGGACTCCATCTTGTGGGGGTCGGCGAACAGCTTCAGCTGGATCGCGCTGTTGTTGACCTTCAGGGCGCCGCTGTAGTGCGGGTTCTTGGAGAACTGGCCCTGCTTGGCCTGCACGAAGGAATTGAGCGTGTAGGGGCCGGAGCCGATCAGCCGGAAGCCGGTGTAGGGCTTGTCGGCGGCATAGACGTTCTTGTCGACGATCGCCGCGGCGGGCGTGGCGAGCTTGGCGGGGAAGGTCGCGTCCGGCGCCTTGAGGTGGAAGACCACCGTCTTGTCGTCGGGCGCGTCCACCGACTTGACGCCGGATATCAGCGTGGCCGGACCGGCCGCCCAGTTGATCTTCTGCATCCGGTCGATGGAGAACTTCACGTCCTGCGCGGTCATCGGGTCGCCGTTGGAGAACTTCTGGTCCCCGCGCATCGTGCACTGGTACGTCAGCACGCTGACGTCCGTGTAGTGGCAGTCCTTGGCGGCGTCCGGGCTCGGCGTGGTGCTGCCGCGCTGGTAGGTCAGCAGCATCTGGAAGGTGTTGTAGAAGATGTTCCAGGTGGCGCTGTCGTACGAGGTCGCGGGGTCGAGCGGCGCCGGGTTGTCCTTGCTCAGCTCGATGGTGTCGGTGGTGCCGACGACGATGGCCTTGCCGCCACCGCTCCCCCCGCCGGAACCGCCGCACCCGGTGAGCAGGGGTGTCATCACGCCCAGCAGGGCGGGCAGCACCAGAAGCTTGCGGTTCATCGTCGTCGTTCTCCTCTTTATCCTGCTCATGTACCTGTGGTGCTCCCGACGGGCTCACGCAGATGGCAGGCCACCTGCACGCCGGTGGCCGGAATCAGGCTGAGGCGCGGATCCCGCGGAGGCGCGAACTCCACCACGGCCCGGCCGCTTTCGGCGTGCATCGACACCACGCCGCGCCAGAACGGCTCACGCGGCTCGGCTTGCGATGCCTCCTCGCGCAGATGCCGGAGGTATTCCAACACATCTTCGGGTGAGTGGCCTCGGCCGGGTGCTATAGCGACGGTGCTCAGGCCGTCGACGGCCAGTGACTCGACGTCGGCGAAGAGGGATTTCTCCCGTGTTGCCGCTTCGGGGGCGAGTTCCAGCCACCTGTTCTCCAGCAGGGTGCGCAGATCGCGCGCCTCCCAGCCGCACGCCTCAACCGCGACGGGGCAGCGCGGGTGGAAGGCGCAGCCCATCGGCGGCCTGGCGGCGTCGGGGATCTCGCCGCGCGGCAGCTCGCGGGGCAGCGCGCGCTCCGGGTCGGGCTCGGGGATCGCGGCGAGCAGCGCCTCGGTGTACGGGTGCTGCGGGTTGGCGAAGACCTCCGCGGTGGGCCCGTACTCCACGATCCGGCCCAGGTACATGATCGCGATGGTGTCGCAGAAGAACTTCGCGCTGGCCAGGTCGTGGGTGACGTAGACGTAGGTGAGGTCCAGATCGCGCTTGAGGTCCAGCATCAGCTGGAGGATCTTGGCGCGGACGCTCATGTCCAGCATGGAGATCGGCTCGTCGGCGACCAGCAGTTCGGGTTCCGCGATGATCGCCCTGGCGAGGACCGCACGCTGCTTCTGGCCGCCGGACAGGTCACCGGGGAATTTGCCGAGGTAGCGCTCCGGCGGGGTCAGGCCGACCCGCTCCAGCGCGTCGACGACCCTGGCCTCGTACTCCTGCTCGTCGGCGACCAGCTGGTGGATGCGCAGCGGGTGGCCGACGGCGGTGCGGATGTCCATCGCCGGATTGAGCGAGGCGTGCGGGTCCTGGAAGACCATCTGGAGCCGGCGGCGCAGCGGGCGCAGCCCGCGCTCACCGAGTGCGGTGATGTCCTGGCCCCGGTAGCGGACGGTGCCCGCGGTGGCCTTGGTCAGGCCGATCAGGGTGCGGCCCAGGGTGGTCTTGCCGGAGCCGGACTCGCCGACCAGGCCGAGCACCTCGCCCTTGCGCAGGGTCAGGTCGATGCCGTCGACGGCGCGGACCGCGCCGGCGGCGCGGCCGGAGAAACGGCCGAGCAGGCCGCCGCGCAGGCCGAAGTGCACTTCGAGGCCGCTCGCCTCGACCAGCGCCTCGCCGACGTCGCCGGCGGCTCCCTCGCCGGACTCTTCGATGTCAGGCTTCGTCAGCAACGCTGATCTCCTTCACAGCGGCGAGCGGTTCGCGCCCGCCCGGTCCGAGCTCGTCCGCCAGTGCGGGGTCCGCCTCGATCGCCTGCTGCCAGCAGGCGCTGACCACGCCGGTCGGCAGGACCACCTCGGGCGGCTCCACGGTGGCGCAGCCGCGCATGGCGACCGGGCAGCGGGGGTGGAAGCGGCAGCCCTGCGGCGGTTCCACCAGATCGGGCGGACTGCCGGGGATGAAGTGCAGCCCGGTGGTGGACAGCGAGATGGTCGAGCGGAGCAGTTCCCTGGTGTACGGGTGCTGCGGGTTGGCGAACACCTCGCGGGCGTCGCCCTGTTCCACGATGTGACCGGCGTACATCACCGCGACCCGGTCGCACGCCTCGGCGACGATACCGAGGTTGTGGGTGATGAGCACCAGCGACGTGTCGAAGTTCTTCCGCAGGTCGGCGAGGATCTTGATGATCTGCGCCTCGACCAGCACGTCGAGCGCGGTGGTGGGCTCGTCGGCGACGATGAACGCCGGCCGCAGCACCAGGGCGAGCGCGATCATGATGCGCTGCCGCATGCCGCCGGAGAATTCGTGCGGGTAGCTGCCGTAGCGGCTCTCCGGGATACCCATGCCGCGCAGCGCCGCCAGCGCGCGGGCCTTGATCTCCTGCTTGGGCAGGCCCTTGTGGTGGGCGCGCAGCGCTTCCTCGAAGTGCTGCGATATCCGCATCAGCGGGTTGAGCCGGGTCATCGGCTCCTGGAAGATCAGGCCGAGTTCGGGGCCGCGCAGCCGCTGGATCTCCTTGGCGGGCAGGCCGACCAGGTTGCGGCCGGCGCCGCCGGGGCTGCGCAGCACGACCTCGCCGTCGACGGCGGCGGCCGGCGGGGTCAGGCCGAGCACGCCGCGGCCCAGGGTGGACTTGCCGCAGCCGGACTCGCCGACCAGGCCGAGGGTCTCGCCGGGCCGTACGTCGAAGGTGACGCCGTCCACGGCTCGTACCGGGCCGCGGTCGGTGCCGTACCAGACACGCAGGTCGCGGACGGACAGGACGGGTTCGGTCACTTGACGGCCTCACCTTCGGGAACATCGGGCAGTGCGGGAGCCGTGACGGTACGGCGCCGGGTGTGGGCGGGCAGCAGCACCTTGCTGATCCGGCGGCGCCGCATGGTCGGGTTGAGCACGTCGTTGAGGCCTTCGCCGAGCAGGGTGAAGCCGAGGATGGCGATGACCATGGCCAGGCCCGGGTAGAGGCTGGTCCACCACATGCCGGCGTTGGCGTCGTCGATGGCGCGGTCCAGGTCGTAGCCCCATTCGGCGGCCTGGGTGGGCTGGATGCCCAGGCCCAGGAAGCCCAGGCCCGCCAGGGTGCCGATGCCGTCGGCGGCGTTCATGGTGGTGATGACCGGGACGGACTGGATGACGTTGCCGAACAGGTACTTGCGGATCACCACCGACGGCTTGGCGCCCATCGCGCGGGCGGCCTCCACGAAGGTGGCCTCCCTGGCGGACAGCGCCGAGGCCCTGACGACCCGGAAGTACTGCGGGATGTAGACCACCGTGATGGACAGCGCCGCGGTGACCACGCCGCCGCCGGCGATGCCGGAGAAGACGAAGCCGGCCACGATGGCGAGCAGCAGGTAGGGGAAGGCGAACAGCGCGTCCATCACCAGCACCAGGATGCGGTCGAGCCAGCCGCCGAAGTAGCCGGCGACCAGGCCGAGCAGCACGCCGAGGATCAGCGAGAAGACCACCGCGAGCAGCATCACCTCCAGGGCGGTGCGGGCGCCGTAGACGGTGCGGGAGAGCACGTCGAGGCTCTGCACGGTGGTGCCGAACCAGTGGTCCCCGTCGGGGGAGCCCTGCTTGGGGAAGTTGTGCCCGCCGGACCTGTAGGTGTCGAAGCTGTAGGGCGCGATGAGCGGCGCGAAGACCGCGGTGATCACGAACAGCGCGGAGATGACCGCGCCGGCCCACAGCATGAACCTCGGTACGCCGCGGGCCTCGCGGATCGCCGCGGTGATCCGGCGCAGGCCGCCGAAGCGGGTGCCCTTGGCGGACGCGTCGGGCTCGATCGGCCCGGTGGGGAGAGTCGTCGTGGCCATCAGTAGCGCACCCTCGGGTCGATCAGCGCGTTGACGAAGTCGATCAGCAGGCTGATCACGACGACGACCAGGGCGAAGACGGTGACGATGCCCTGCACGGCGACGTAGTCGCGCTGGTTGATGTAGTCGATCAACTGGCGGCCGATGCCCGGCCAGTTGAAGTACTTCTCGGTGAGCACCGCGCCGCCGAGGAGCATGGCGACCTGGAGCCCGAGCACGGTGATGACCGGCACCAGGGCGTTGCGGAAGCCGTGCCGGGCCACCACATGGCGTTCCTTGACGCCGCGGGCGCGGGCCGCCTCGATGTAGTCGCCTTGCAGCGACTGGATGAGGTTGATCCTGATCATCCTGATGAAGACGCCGACGATGAGCAGGCCCAGCGCGATGGACGGCAGCAGCAGGTGCTGGAGGATGTCGTTCACCGCCCCCCAGTCGCCGTCCAGCGCCGCGTCCAGGATCAGGATGTGCGTCTGGGTGGGCACGTTGAGCTGGGTCAGCGGTGAGGCCTGCCCCGAGGTGGAGCCGAAGGCGAGCGTGAGCAGCGGGGCGGTGACGAAGACCGGGGCCGCGTAGCTGATGGTGCTGGCCAGCCGGGCGATCACGTCGACCGGGCGGTCGCGGTAGCGGCCTGCCAGCAGGCCGACCGGGATGCCGATGACGGTCGCGAAGACCAGGGCGCCCGCGGTGAGGGTCAGCGTCGCGCCGCCGTTCTCGATGATGATGTCGCGCACGCTGCGGCGGTCGGAGAAGGTGGTGCCGAAGTTCAGCGTGACCACCGACTTCAGGTAGTCCCAGAACTGCTGGTACAGCGGCGCGTCGAAGCCCGCCGCGTGCCGTCTCGCGGCGAGTTCCGTGGCGTTCAGCTTGCCGCCCTGCGACGCCGAGATCGGGTCACCGGGTGCCACCCGCATCATGACGAAGACCAGGATCAGCAGGATCAGGACCATGGGCACGGCGAGCGCGATCCGGGTGAGGACGTAGCGCCGCAGCGAGCCCGACTGCTTGCTCGTGTTGCTCATGCGGTGACTTTCCGGTGGCTGTCCGGTCTGGCCCGGACAGTGGACGACGGGGTGCGCGTGGGGGTGCCGCGTGCCGGGGCCGGCCCGCGGGGGTCACTCCCCCGCGGGCCGGCCGTCGGTCACTTCGAGCCGAGCTCGTAGAACCGGAACATCGTCGGGTCGAGGGCCTTGTCGGCGCCCGTGACGCCGTCGCGGATGACGACCGTCTGCTTGCCCTGCCACAGCGGGATGATCGGGACGTCCTCCGCCACGATCTTCTGGATGTCGGCGAAGGCCTGGTCGCGCACGGTCTTGTCGTCCGTGCCCTGCTCCTTGCTGAGCAGGGTGAGGATCTGCGGGTTGACGTAGCCGGTGCCCAGGAAGGGCTCCTTGGTCAGGAACGGCGCGACGTCGTTGTCGGGGTCGGGCAGGTCCGGGTACCAGCCGATCATGTACGAGGCGTACGTGTCGGACTTCTCGTCCTTCTGGTACTGCTGCCACTCGGTGGAGCTGAGGGTGACCTTGAACAGGCCGGTGGCCTCCAGCTGCCGCTTGATCGCGGTGGCCTCGTCGGCGGACGCGGCACCGTAGTGGCTGGGCGTCCAGGCGTACGCCAGCTGCACCGGGGTGGTGATGCCGGCGGCGCTGAGCAGCGCCTTGGCCTTGTTGGTGTCGGGGGCGCCGTACTTGTCCTTGAAGGCGTCCGTGTGGCCCTCGATGCCGTTGCCGACCATCGAGTAGAGCGGGGCCACGGTGTTGTTGTAGGCGTCCTTGGCGATGCCGGCCCGGTCGATGACCTGGGCGACGGCCTGCCGCACGGCCTTCTGGTCGGCGGGCTTCACCTTGGCGTCGAAGACCAGGTAGCGCTTCTCGGTACCGGTGCCTTCGAGCACCTGGATGCCCGAGGTCTTCTTCAGGTCCTGGGTGTCGGTGGGCGACAGGCTGCGGAAGGCGGCAGTGACCGTGCCGTCCTTGACGGCCTGCTTGAGCGCCGAGGCCTCGGAGAAGTACTGCAGCACGACCTGGCTGTTGTTCAGCTTGTTGGTGCCCTTGTACTTCGGGTTCGCCTTCAGCGACGCCTGCTGCTTTGCGGTGTACTTGTCCAGCGTGTACGGGCCGGAGCCGATGATGTGGGAGCCGTCGAGCAGCTTGTCGGCCGGGAAGACCTTCTCGTCGACGATGGCGCCGGCGTCGGTGGCGAGCACCGAGGGGAAGGTCGAGTCGGGGTTCTTGAGGTGGAAGACCACCTTGTCGGGACCGGTCGTGGTGGTGCTGTCAAGGTTGGCCAGCAGGCTCGACGGGCCGTTGGGGGCCGCGATCTTGAGCATCCGGTCGAAGGTGAACTTCACCGACGTCGACGTCAGGGCGTCGCCGTTGGAGAACGTCAGACCGGTCTGCAGGTCGCAGGAGTAGGTCTTGGGGTCGGTGAAGGTGCAGGCCTTGGCCGCGTCCGGGGACGGCGTGGTGGCGCCGGTCGGGAAGTGCATCACCTTCTGGTAGACGCTGTCGACGACCTCCCACGAGCCGTAGTCGTACGCGCCCGCGGGGTCCAGCGAGGACACCGAGTCGGTGGTCCCGACGATCACGGCGCCCTTGCCGCCGCCGCTGCTGCTGCTTTCCCCGTTGCTGGAGGAATTGTCCTTCTTGCCACCGCACGCGGAGGCGCCGATGGCCAGGAAGGCCACGGCGGCTGCGGCGACGACACGCTTGTTTCGTGACATCCAGTGAATCCCCTTGCTCACATGCCGGTCGGTTGAGTCGGCATCGACCGTCGAGGACATTAGCGGGGCGGCCTTGGCTCACCGGGACACGGAGTGATTGAGGGGACATTACATACCGGTAACAGGACGTTCACCTCCGATATGCGGACGTGTGGGCTATCGACCCGCGGTACGTCAAAACGGACAGTTCGCCCGGGTAAAGATGCGGTAAGTGAAATCTCATCCAGTCGGGGGACCCGCTGTCGATGGGGTGTCGTGTGACAATCATCACACGCTCCGGATTCCACTCCGTGAGATTTTATTCAGACTTCACGCTCAGTGAAGATCCGCGTTCACAGAGCGCCGGACCAGGGACCGCAGAAAAGGGACATTCACCTGGTCGAGCGAGGTGACCACGGTACGCCCCGGGGCCGGTTCGATCGGCACCACTGACGGCACCGCGACCACCTGGCAGCCGGCCGCCTCCGCGGCGGCGACCCCGGTGAGGGTGTCCTCGACCACCACGCAGGCCGCCGGGTCGGCGCCCAGCCGGGCCGCGGCGGCCAGATAGGGGTCCGGATACGGCTTGGTGCGGGCGATCTCGTCCCCGGCAAGGGTGAAGGCGAAGTTCTCCGCGCCCAGGGTGTGCAGCATCGCGTCGATCGTGCGCCGGTGCGAGGCGGACACCAGCGCGGTGGGCACCCGGTGCGCCGCCAGTTCGGTCAGCAGCCGCCTGGCACCGGGCATCAGCGGGGCGCCGCGGACGATCAGCTCCTCGAAGCGGGTGTCGATCGCCACCATCAGCTCCGCCAGCGTCGCCGTCGTGCCGGTCACCTCCATGAGGTGGCCGACGCTGCGGGCCATCGGCCCGCCCACCACGACCGCCTTGTGCACCTCGTCCAGCACGTGGCCGAGGTCGGCGAAGACCCCGGTCTCCGCCGCCCACCAGATGCCCTCGGTGTCCACCAGGGTGCCGTCCATGTCCAGCAGCACGGCCTGCAGACCGCGGCCGTCCGCCGGACGGGTGTCGACGACGGGGATGCTGCTGGTCATAGGCTCACTCCTCGGCCGGGGATGCTGACCGGGCGCCGCAGTGGTGCCGACGTGCCCTTTCGTGGGGGACACAAAGGCCGGTCGCCGCATCCCGCGTACGGGAAGGCGACCGGCCTCTGCCGGACCGACCAGTCTACGTCCCCCCGCCACGGCACGCCCGACGGGCACGCGACGCGCGGGCGACGGCCCGGCGACGTCCAGGTGCGGGCCGCCGTGCCGCCGCCTCAGCGGGCGTTGAAGTACTTCGCCTCCGGATGGTGGATGACGATCGCGTCGGTGGACTGCTCGGGGTGCAGCTGGAACTCCTCGGACAGCTTCACGCCGATCCGCTCCGGCTCCAGCAGCGCCGCGATCTTGGCCCGGTCCTCCAGGTCGGGGCAGGCACCGTAGCCCAGCGAGAAGCGGGCGCCGCGGTACTTCAGCGCGAACATGTCCTCGACGTCGCCCGGGTCCTCGCCCGCGAAGCCCAGCTCCGCGCGCACCCTGGCGTGCCAGTACTCGGCCAGCGCCTCGGCGAGCTGCACCGACAGGCCGTGCAGCTCCAGGTAGTCGCGGTAGGAGTCGGCGGCGAACAGCTCGGCGGCGGCCTCCGAGACGCGGCTGCCGACGGTGACCACCTGGAAGCCGACCACGTCGGTCTCGCCGGAGTCCTCCGGCCGGAAGAAGTCGGCCAGGCACAGCCGCCGCCCCCTGCGCTGCCGGGGGAAGGTGAAGCGGGTGCGCTCGGTGCCGTCCTCGTGCAGCACGATCAGGTCGTCGCCCTTGGACACGCACGGGAAGTAGCCGTAGGTGACCGCGGCCTCCAGCAGGCTCTCGGACTGCAACCGGGTCAGCAGCCCGCGCAGCCGCGGCCGCCCCTCGGTCTCCACCAGCTCCTCGTACGTCGGCCCGGTGGAGCGGGCCTGCTTCAGCCCCCACTGGCCCTTGAAGAGCGCGCCCTCGTCCAGCCAGGCGGAGTAGTCGGCGAGCTGGATGCCCTTGACGACCCGGCTGCCCCAGAAGGGCGGGGCGGGCACCGGGTTGTCGGTCGCGACGTCGGACCTGACCTGGCCGAGGTTGACCTCCTCGGCCGGCTCCGGCTGCTCGCGCTTGGCCACCCGGCGCTGCTTCAGCTCCGGCAGCGCGGCACCGGCCACGCCGCGCTTGACGCCGATCAGCGCGTCCATCAGCCGCAGGCCCTCGAACGCGTCGCGGGCGTAGCGGACCTCGCCCTGGTAGATCTCGTGCAGGTCCTGCTCGACGTAGGCACGGGTCAGGGCGGCGCCGCCGAGGATCACCGGGAAGTCGGCGGACAGGCCGCGCTGGTTCAGCTCCTCCAGGTTCTCCTTCATGATCACCGTGGACTTCACCAGCAGCCCCGACATGCCGATCACGTCGGCCCGGTGCTCCTGCGCGGCCTCCAGGATCGCCGACACCGGCTGCTTGATGCCGAGGTTGACGACGGTGTAGCCGTTGTTGGACAGGATGATGTCGACCAGGTTCTTGCCGATGTCGTGGACGTCGCCGCGGACGGTGGCCAGCACGATGGTGCCCTTGCCCTCGTCGTCCGACTTCTCCATGTGCGGTTCCAGGTAGGCCACCGCGATCTTCATGACCTCGGCGGACTGGAGCACGAACGGCAGCTGCATCTGCCCCGAGCCGAACAGCTCGCCGACCACCTTCATGCCGGCCAGCAGCGTGTCGTTGACGATCTCCAGGGCCGGGCGCTCGGTCAGCGCCTCGTCCAGGTCCGCCTCCAGGCCGTTCTTCTCGCCGTCGATGATCCGGCGCTGGAGCCGCTCCTCCAGCGGCAGCGCGAGGAGTTCCTCGGCGCGGCCCGCCTTCAGCGACTTGTTGTCGACGCCCTCGAACAGCTCCATCAGCCGCTGGAGCGGGTCGTAGCCCTCGGCGCGCCGGTCGTAGACCAGGTCGAGCGCGGTCTTGACCTGCTCCTCGTCCAGCCGGGCGATCGGCAGGATCTTGCTGGCGTGCACGATCGCCGAGTCCAGGCCGGCCTTCACGCACTCGTCGAGGAAGACCGAGTTGAGGACCACGCGGGCGGCCGGGTTGAGGCCGAAGGAGATGTTGGACAGGCCGAGGGTGGTCTGCACGTCGGGATGGCGGCGCTTGAGCTCGCGGATCGCCTCGATGGTGGCCACGCCGTCGCCCCGGGACTCCTCCTGGCCGGTGCAGATGGTGAAGGTCAGGCAGTCGATGAGGATGTCCGACTCGTGGATGCCGTAGTTGCCGGTGAGGTCCGCGATCAGCCGCTCGGCGATGGCGACCTTCTTCTCGACGGTACGGGCCTGGCCCTCCTCGTCGATGGTGAGCGCGATCAGCGCGGCCCCGTGCTCCTGGGCGAGCGCGGTGACCTTGGCGAACCGGGACTCCGGGCCGTCGCCGTCCTCGTAGTTGACCGAGTTCAGCACCGCGCGGCCGCCGAGCTTCTCCAGGCCCGCCCGCAGCACCGGGACCTCGGTGGAGTCCAGCACGATCGGGAGGGTGGAGGCGGTGGCGAAGCGGCCGGCGATCTCGGCCATGTCGGCGGCGCCGTCCCGGCCGACGTAGTCCACACACAGGTCGAGCAGGTGGGCGCCCTCGCGGATCTGGTCGCGGGCCATCTCCACGCAGTCGTCCCAGCGGCCTTCGAGCATCGCGTCGCGGAATCTCTTCGACCCGTTGGCGTTCGTCCGCTCGCCGATCGCCAGGTAGGAGGTGTCCTGGCGGAAGGGGACGGTCTGGTAGAGCGAGGCGGCGCCCGGCTCGGGGCGGGCGGTGCGCGGGCGCAGGTCCTGGCCGCCGACCCGCTCCACGAGCTGCCGCAGGTGCTCCGGCGTGGTGCCGCAGCAGCCGCCGACCAGCGAGAGGCCGTACTCGCGGGTGAAGAGCTCGTGGGCGTCGGCCAGTTCGCCCGGGGTGAGCGGGTAGTGGGCGCCGTCCTTGGTGAGCACCGGCAGGCCCGCGTTGGGCATGCACGACAGCGGGATGCGCGAGTGCCGGGCGAGATAGCGCAGGTGCTCGCTCATCTCGGAGGGGCCCGTGGCGCAGTTCAGGCCGATCATGTCGATGCCGAGCGGTTCCAGCGCGGTGAGCGCGGCGCCGATCTCCGAGCCGAGCAGCATGGTGCCGGTGGTCTCCACGGTCACCGAGCAGATCAGCGGCAGGCTCACCCCGGCCGACCTCATGGCGCGATGGGCCGCGATCACCGCCGCCTTGGTCTGGAGCAGGTCCTGGGTGGTCTCCACCAGCAGCGCGTCCGCACCGCCGGCGATCAGGCCCGCGGCGTTCGCCTCGTAGCCGTCGCGCAGGACACCGTAGGGGGCGTGGCCCAGGGTCGGCAGCTTGGTGCCGGGGCCCATCGAACCGAGGACCCAGCGGGGGCGGCCGTCGGCGGCGAAGCCGTCGGCGACCTCGCGGGCGATGCGGGCGCCGGCCTCGGACAGCTCGTGGATCCGCTCGGGGATGTCGTACTCGCCCAGGGCGGAGTGGTTGGCGCCGAAGGTGTTCGTCTCGACGCTGTCGACGCCGGCCTCGAAGTAGGCCTCGTGCACCGATCGGACGATGTCCGGACGGGTGATGTTGAGTACCTCGTTGCAGCCTTCGAGCTGCTGGAAGTCGTCGAGGGTGGGCTCCTGCGCCTGGAGCATGGTGCCCATGGCGCCGTCGGCGACCACGACGCGGGTGGCGAGGGCCTGGCGCAGGGCGGCGGCGCGGGCGTTGCTCGCGGCGGCGGGGGCGGCGGACGAAGGGGACGGCGAGGCCATGGAACTGCTCCCTGGGATGCGACGGCTGTCGGCTATGCGCCGCCCGCCCGCGGGGGACGGAACGCACACCTGGCCAGAGTAGCCGCCGAGGGGGCCGCGTCTCGAAGGCATTCCGAAGAGCGGACGGGTGGTGCCAGACTCATCTCTGCGATGATGAGGGTCGACAATGCCGACCAACCGCCGTTTCCCCGATGTCCGCCCATTTCCGTCCCTGTGGAGTGCATGCGATGCCCGGTTCGATCCAGTCGCTGGAGCGCGCGGCCGCGGTTCTGCGGCTGCTGGCCGGGGGTGAGCGGCGGCTGGGCCTGTCGGACGTGGCGTCGTCGCTGGGGCTGGCCAAGGGCACCACGCACGGCATCCTGCGCACCTTGCAGCAGGAGGGCTTCGTGGAGCAGGAGCCGGTGTCGGGCAAGTACCAGCTGGGCGCGGAGCTGCTGCGCCTCGGCAACAGCTACCTGGACGTGCACGAGCTGCGGGCCCGCGCGCTGGTGTGGACCGACGACCTGGCCAGGTCCAGCGGCGAGGCGGCGTATCTGGGGGTGCTGCACCAGCACGGGGTGCTCATCGTGCACCACGTCTTCCGGCCCGACGACGGCCGGCAGGTCCTGGAGGTCGGGGCGATGCAGCCGCTGCACAGCACCGCGCTGGGCAAGGTGCTCTCCGCCTTCGATCCGGTGGCGCGCAACGAGGTCGCCGAGGGCGAGCTGGCGGCGCTGACCTCCCGTACGGTGACCGGCGCCGACGACTTCGAGTCGGTGCTCGACCTGACCCGGGCCCGTGGCTGGGGCTCGGACCTGGAGGAGACCTGGGACGGCGTGGCGTCGGTCGCCGCGCCCGTCTACGACCGGCGGCGGATGCCGGTGGGCGCGGTGGGCCTGACCGGCGCGGTGGAGCGGGTCTGCGACGCGGACGGCATCCAGGCCCGCCTGGTGGCGGCGGTACGCGACTGCGCCCGCGCGGTCTCCCGCGACCTGGGCGCCGGGCGCTTCTAGCCCCGCTCCTTCCCGCTTGCCGCCTCTTCCTGCCCGGCCGGCAGTGCCGGCTGCCCCGCCTCGGGCGAGGAACGGCGAGGAATGGCGAGGAATGGGTCACATCCCTCTTGACCTGCGCAACCCAAGGGGAGAACACTCTCGTCCTGCGATCGACAATGTCGAACACCGGACGGATTGTGACAAGGGAGTCGCTGTGTCCAACGGCCATATCGTCATCGGCGAGATCTTCGGTACCGCCGTCCTCATCCTGCTCGGCGGCGGCGTCTGCGCCGCCGTGACACTCAAACGGTCCAAGGCCAGGGACGCCGGTTGGCTGGCGATCACCTTCGGCTGGGGATTCGGCGTCCTGGGCGGCGCCTACATCGCCAACGGCTACTCCGGCGGCCATCTGAACCCCGCGGTCACGCTCGGTGTCGCGATCAAGACCGGCGAGTGGTCGAAGGTGCCGTACTACCTGCTCGGTCAGCTGATCGGCGCATTGATCGGCGCTTTTCTGGTCTGGGTGGCCTACCTGGGGCAGTTCCAGGCCCATCTGACCGACCCGGAGGTCCTCGCGGGCCTCGACGCGGACCCGGCGGGCCCCACGACCGGGAACAAGGCCCAGCCCGGCGGCCCGGTGCTCGGGGTCTTCGCCACCGGCCCGGAGATCCGCAACCCGCTGCAGAACCTGCTCACCGAGGCCATCGCCACCGCGGTCCTGGTGCTCTTCATCCTCACGCAGGGCATGACGGCCGGACTGGCGGAGAATGGAATGGGCATCCTGCTCACCGCGCTGATCGTGGTCGGACTCGGCCTGTCACTCGGAGGGCCCACCGGCTACGCGATCAACCCGTTCCGGGATCTCGGCCCGCGGATCGTGCACAGCCTGCTGCCGCTGCCGAACAAGGGCGGCTCCGACTGGGGCTACGCGTGGATCCCGGTCGTCGGCCCGCTGGCCGGCGCAGCTATCGCGGGCGGACTTTACCGGCTCGCGTTCACATAGAGCCGTACGGGACCACTGTCGTCAGCCGGACCACCGAGCGCAGACCCGACGAGGAGCACACCATGACCGACACGCCCACCAGCAGCCACGGCACGGGACCCTTCATCGCGGCGATCGACCAGGGCACCACATCGAGCCGCTGCATCATCTTCGACCGCGACGGCCGGATCGTCGCCGTCGACCAGAAGGAGCACGAGCAGATCTTCCCGAAGCCGGGCTGGGTCGAACACGACGCCGCCGAGATCTGGACGAACGTCCAGGAGGTGGTCGCCGGCGCCATCACCAAGGCCGGCCAGGACATCGCCGGCTTCACCCCGTCCGACGTCAAGGCCATCGGCATCACCAACCAGCGCGAGACCACGATGCTGTGGGACAAGAACACCGGCGAGCCGGTGCACAACGCGCTGGTCTGGCAGGACACCCGCACCGACGCGCTGTGCAGGGAGCTGGGCCGCAACGTCGGCCAGGACCGCTTCCGGCGGCAGACCGGACTGCCGCTGGCGTCGTACTTCGCCGGGCCCAAGGTCCGCTGGCTCCTCGACAACGTCGACGGGCTGCGGGAGCGCGCCGAGCGCGGCGAGATCCTGTTCGGCACCATGGACTCCTGGGTGATCTGGAACCTCACCGGCGGCGTCGACGGCGGCAAGCATGTCACCGACGTCACCAACGCCTCCCGGACCCTGCTGATGGACCTCAAGACCCTCCAGTGGGACGCGAAGATCTGCGACTCCATCGGCGTCCCGATGTCCGTCCTGCCCGAGATCAGGTCGTCATCCGAGGTCTACGGCACCACCGACATCGGCGGCCTGGACGCCGTCCCGGTGGCCTCCGCGCTCGGCGACCAGCAGGCCGCGCTGTTCGGACAGACCTGCTTCGCCGTGGGCGAGGCGAAGTCCACCTACGGCACCGGCACGTTCATGCTGATGAACACCGGTGAGACCCCGGTGAACTCCTACGCGGGCCTGATCACCACCGTCGGCTACCGGATCGGCGACGCCAAGCCGGTCTACGCCCTCGAAGGCTCCATCGCGGTCACCGGCGCGCTGGTGCAGTGGATGCGGGACCAGATGGGCCTGATCAGCACCGCCGCCGAGATCGAGACGCTGGCCTCCTCCGTGGAGGACAACGGCGGCGCCTACTTCGTACCGGCCTTCTCCGGCCTGTTCGCCCCCTACTGGCGCTCCGACGCGCGCGGGGTGATCGCCGGTCTGACCAGGTACGTGACCAAGGCGCACATCGCCCGGGCCGTGCTGGAGGCGACCGCCTGGCAGACCAGGGAGATCGCCGACGCGATGTTCAAGGACTCCAGCACCGAGGTCACCACCTTGAAGGTGGACGGCGGCATGACGTCCAACAACCTGCTCATGCAGACCCTCTCCGACTTCCTCGACGTGCCCGTGGTGCGCCCGATGGTCGCCGAGACCACCTGTCTGGGCGCGGCCTACGCGGCGGGGCTGGCGATCGGCTTCTGGCCGGACACCGAGGCGCTGCGGGCCAACTGGAAGCGCGCCGCCGAGTGGACCCCGCAGATGGACGCCGGCGAGCGCGACAAGGAATACAAGCAGTGGCTCAAGGCCGTGCAGGCGACCATGGGCTGGCTGGACGACGAGCAGGACTGAAGGGTCGAGGGAACCATGACCACTCCGCAGAGCGCCCCCGCACCGGGGACGCATCCGACTGCCGGCGCCAACCCCGGCCGGGCCGAGACCCGGGACGAGCTCGGGCGTGCCACGTACGACCTGCTGGTGATCGGCGGCGGGATCCTGGGCATCACCACCGCCTGGCACGCCGCGCAGTCGGGTCTGCGGGTGGCGATGGTGGACGCCGGCGACTTCGCCGGCGCCACCTCCTCGGCGTCCTCCAAGCTGCTGCACGGCGGTCTGCGCTACCTGCAGACCGGCGCGGTGCGGCTGGTCGCCGAGAACCACCTGGAGCGGCGCGCGGTGTCCCGGGACGTGGCGCCGCACCTGGCCAATCCGCTGACCTTCTACCTGCCGGTCTACAAGGGCGGCCCGCACGGCGCCGCCAAGCTCGGCGCGGGGGTGTTCGCGTACTCGGCGCTGTCCGCCTTCAGGGACGGCGTCGGCCATGTGATCAGCCCCTCGAAGGCCGCCCGCGACGTACCCGAGCTGCGCACGGAGGACCTGCGGGCGGTCGCGGTCTACGAGGACGGGCAGATGAACGACGCCCGGATGGCCCTGATGACGGTCAGGGCAGCGGTGGAGGCGGGCGCGACCGTGCTCAACCACGCCGAGGTCACCGGGCTGCGCTTCACCCGCGGCCGGGTCACCGGGGCCGAGGTGCGGGACCGGACCGACGGCACGGAATTCGGGGTCGACGCCCGGCTGGTGCTCAACGCCACCGGGCCCTGGGTGGACCGGCTGCGGCGGATGGAGGACCAGGCGGCCGACCCGTCGATCCGGCTGTCCAAGGGCGCCCACCTGGTGCTGCGCCGCACCGCGCCCTGGCGGGCGGCGCTGGCCACCCCGATCGACAAGTACCGCATCACCTTCGCCCTGCCGTGGGAGGACATGCTGCTGCTGGGCACCACCGACGAGGTGTACGAGGGCGACCCGGCCGACGTGCGGGTCACCGAGGCGGACACCGCGCAGATCCTGGACGAGGCCGCCTTCTCGGTCCGCGACCAGCAGCTGTCCAGGGACCTGATCACGTACGCCTTCGCCGGGCTGCGGGTGCTGCCCGGCGGCCCCGGCGACACCGCGAAGGCCAAGCGCGAGACGGTGGTCACCGAGGGCCGCGGCGGGATGCTGTCGGTCGCGGGCGGCAAGTGGACGACCTTCCGGCACATCGGCCGCACGGTGATGAACAAGCTGGCGGAGCTGCCGGGACGGCCGCTGGCCGACGACATGGAGCCGATGTCGTCGCTGCCGCGCCGGGCACCGCTGCCCGGTTTCGCCAGCCGGGGCGCGGTCGCCCACCGCCTGCAGGCCGACGCCGGCGTGCCGGGCCCGCGGATGGCGCCCGACACCGCCAGGCACCTGGCGGGGCACTACGGCTCGCTGGCCTTCGACATCGCCCGGCTGGCCGCCGAGGACCCGGAGCTGGCCGGCCGTATCCACCCGGACGCGCCGGAGATCTGGGCGCAGGTCGTCTACGCGCGCGACCACGAGTGGGCGCAGGACGTGGACGACGTCCTGCGGCGCCGTACGACGCTCACGATCCGCGGCCTGGACACCCCGGAGATACGGGCGCGGGTCGAGCGGCTGCTGGCCGTACGCGACTGACGGCCCGCGGGCTACGCCGTCAGCCGGTCCAGCTCGGCGAAGAGCGCGGCCGGCGGTTCGCCGCCGGTCGCGGCCAGCAGGGCCAGCCAGCGCTCGCGGCCCTCGCGCCACAGCGCCGCCGGGGAGGACTCGGCCACGGCCGCGACCGTACGGGCCGGCAGTTCGGCCTCGGCGCCGCGGGACGGAGTCAGCCAGTGGGCGGTGCTCCGCTCGGCGAGCCTGGCCATCCACAACAGGTGGCGGGCGGCGTGCCCCAGGGCGTCCTGCGCCCGCAGGCGCTCGCCGCGGGCCGTCACGTGCAGGGCGAGCACCAGCCAGTTGGCGAACCTGCCGCACAGGTCGGCGATCTCCTCCGGGTCGCCGGGGACCGCCGCGTGCTCGGGCAGCGCGGCGAGCACCGGGGTGAGGCGGCCGTCCCTGTCGACCACCACCATCGCCTCGACGGCGGCGCCGCGGGCCGGCCAGCCGGCGACCGAGCCGATGTCGTCGGTGGTGGCGAAGTGGAACTCGCCGCGCACCGGGCCGGGGAAGAAGGCGACATGGGTCCCGAACTCGTTGCGCACCACCAGGTTCACCGGGGCGACCTTCGCGCACCAGGCGGCCGGGGCGAGCGCGGCACGGGCCGCCGGGTCGAAGAACAGCCAGAACTCGACGTCGCTGTGCTCGTCGCCCTGCCCGGCCGCGAACGAGCCGTACATCAGGGCCGCGCGGACCCCGGGGTCCGCGCGGCACACCTCCCGCACCCGGGAGATGAGACGGTGTTGGATCATCCGGCCCAGTATGGGTCGCGGCCCGACAGGGCGACAGCGGTTTCCAGGTCGCCCGCGCCCGCTGGCACCTCCACCGGCTCGCCGAAGCCCTTGTAGTCGCGGTACATCTGCGCGTTCTCGCGCACCGCGGCCAGCAGCCGCCGCGCGGTGGCGTCGGCGACGCGGTAGTCCTGCCCGGTGGCCTTGGCCAGGTCCCAGCCGTGCAGGCACAGTTCGAGGAACAGCATGGCGGCCATGCCCTCGGCCGGCACGGAGTTGATCTCGCCCTCCCAGACGGCCGGGTCCGCCCAGGCGGCCACCGACCGGTCCAGCTGTTCGGCATAGTGCGCCGCCCACTGCGGATCCGCGGTGAAGTCCCGGGTGGCGAGGTCGTCGGGGTGCGGCTCGCGCCTGGCCCGCAGCTCCATGCCGATACCGGTGTAGGCGACCAGGTGGTTGACCAGGGCGCGGACGTCGTAGTCGGGGCACGGGGTGGGCCCGGTGAGCCGGTCCGGGCCGACCCCGGCGGTGATACGGGCCGCCTCCCGCGCGCTGTCGGCGATCTCTGCGTGGAAGTTCATGCCCGCGACGTTACGCAGCGCCTCGCGGGCCCGTCTTGAACAAACGCGACACCGCATAGGCTGGGCCCATGAGCAGGCACGGCTTGGGCCGCGGGGTGCTGCGGCCGGACCGGGCGGCGGGATTCCTCGACGTACGGCAGCACGCCCCGGCGCCAGGCCTCGCCGCCCTGGTCGACTACTACTGGAACCCCCGCTGGGACCTGCGCGGCCGCGACCCGTACGAGCAGAAGGTGCTCGCGCACCCGAACGTGCACCTGGTCTTCGAGCCACCGGAACCGCTGGTCTACGGGGTGCAGCGCGAGGTGTTCGTGCGGCGCCTGGAAGGTGCCGGGCAGGTCCTCGGGGTGAAATTCCGGCCCGGGGCCTTCCGGCCCTTCGCGCACGGCCCGGTCGCCGCCCTGGCCGACCGCGCGGTGCCCGCCGCTGACGTCTTCGGGCCCGCGGTCGCCGAGGCGGGCCGGCGGATCCTGGCGCTGGACGACCTGCCGGAGATGGCCGCGCACGCCGACCGCTTCCTGCTCGCTCTGCTGCCCGGCCTGCCCCCCGACCCGCAGGTCGCCGAGGTCGCCGAACTGGTCGAGACGATCACCGCCCGCCCGCAGCTCTTCAGGGTCGACGAGCTGGCCCGCGAGCTGGGCATGCCGGTACGCCGGCTCCAGCGGCTCTTCGCCGAATACGTCGGCGCCTCGCCCAAGTGGGTGCTGCGGCGGGCGCGGCTGCACGAGGCCGCCGCCCGGGCCGACGAGGGGGCCGGCGTCGACTGGGCCGTCCTCGCCGCGGACCTCGGCTACGCCGATCAGGCGCATCTGACACGGGACTTCACCGCCGCGGTCGGGTCGCCACCCGGCAGGTACGCCGGCCGCTGAATTCCCGTTTCGTTAGGTGATCGGGCTCCCCGGGCACATAATGAGGCTATACATCGGAGGTCTGGCGGCGCTGCGGGACCGGAGCAAGGGGAGGGCGCGATGGCGGTCACCGACGAGGCCATTGAGAAGATCAAGGAGATGATCGTCTCCGGAGCCCTGCGGCCGGGCGACCGGCTCCCCAAGGAGAGCGAGCTGGCGGCCGAACTCGGCCTGTCCCGCAACTCGCTGCGCGAGGCCGTGCGCGCCCTGTCGCTGATCCGGATCCTCGACGTCCGCCAGGGCGACGGCACGTACGTCACCAGCCTCGACCCGCAGCTGCTGCTCGAAGCGCTCAGCTTCGTGGTGGACTTCCACCGCGACGACACGGTGCTGGAATTCCTGGCGGTGCGGCGCATCCTGGAACCTGCCGCCACCGCGATGGCGGCGCTGCGCATCCCCGCGGAGGAGCTCGACGTCCTGCAGGGCAAGCTCGACGCGCTGGGGCCGGAGCCGTCCGTGGAGGAGCTGGTCGCCTCCGACCTGGAATTCCACCGCGGCATCGTCCAGGGCTCGGGCAACTCCGTCCTGTGCTCCCTCCTCGACGGCCTCTCCGGCCCCACCACCCGCGCCCGCGTCTGGCGCGGCCTCACCCAGGAGGACGCGGTGTCGCGGACGCTCCATGAGCATCGGGCGATTCTGGGCGCGCTCCGGGACCGCGACGCCGAGGCGGCCCGCTCCTGGGCCACGGTCCACGTCGCGAGCGTGGAGCAGTGGCTCCGCTCGACCCTGTAGCCCCCGCCCCCTGGGCTGCGCGCCCAGCGCCCCTGAGGGGTCGCCCTTGCGGTGGGCGGCCCCCTTTCCGACCGTCCTGGCTTGTCGCGCAGTTCCCCGCGCCCCCGAGAACCTGCCCCTTCCGGCAGGCGATGGCCTTTCCCACCGCCGTGGTTGCGGGAAGCAGCGCACCGCAAGGGGCCGGGCCTCGGGTGTGAGGGGTCAGGTCAAGGCGTAGATGCGGGCGGCGGTGTCGCCGAAGACGGCGGCGGACTCGGCCGGGGAGAGGCCGGCGGCGGCTTCCTCCGCGAGAGCGACCACGGCGTCGTAGGACGCGGCCAACGTGCAGACGGGCCAGTCGGAGCCGAACAGCGTCCGGGCCGGCCCGAAGGCATCGAGCACGTGTCGCGCGTAAGGCAGAAGGTCGGCCGGCTCCCAGCCGGCCCACACGGCCTCGGTCACCAGCCCGGACAGCTTGCAGCTGACATTGGGCAGGGCCGCCAGCCGCGAGAGCTGCGCGGCCCACGGCTCCCACTCGCCGGAGGCGATCCGCGGCTTGGCCGCGTGGTCGAGCACGAAGCGCAGTTCGGGCAGCGCCGCCGCCGTCTCCAGCGCCGCGGGCAGCTCGCGCGGGGTGACCAGCAGGTCGTAGGCGAGGCCGGCGGCGGCGACCGTGGCCAGGCCGCGGCGGACAGCGGCGCGGGCCAGCCACCACGGGTCGGGCTCGTCCTGGACCTGGTGGCGTATGCCGACCAGCGGGCCGCTCAGCGAGGCCAGCACGTCGGCCAGGGCGGGGTCGGTGAGGTCGGCCCAGCCGACGACGCCGGCGACGCGGCCGCCGGACCCGGCCGCGATGGCGAGCAGCTCTCGGGTCTCGTCCAGCGACGAGCTGGACTGCACGAGCACGGTCGCGTCGATGCCGTGCGCGTCGAGCAGCGGTTCCAGCTCGGCGAGTGCGAAGGTGCGGGCGATGGCGTCGAGCGCGGCGCCGGTCAGCCAGGGCTGCGGGCGCCGCGCGAGGTCCCACAGGTGGTGGTGCGCGTCGATCCGCATGGGCTACTCGCCCGCCGGGAGGGTCGCCGCGAGCGGCAGCGGTACGTCCTTGTCGAGCAGTCCGCGCTCGACCAGCGCGTGCCACATCGCGTCCGGGATGTCGTGGTGGAACATCGCGGTGTTGTCGCGCACCTCGTCCGGGTTCGCGGCGCCGACGACCGCGGAGACCACGCTGGGGTGGGCGAAGGGGTAGCGCAGGGCGGCGGCCCGCAGCGGGACGCCGAACTCGCCGCACACCGCGGCCATCCGCAGCGCCCGGTCGAGCAGTTCCTGCGGCGCGGCGGCGTAGTCGTAGTGAGCCCCGGGTTTGGGGTCGGCCAGCAGCCCGGAGTTGTAGACGCCGCCGACGACGACCTTGGTGCCGCGGCGCTCGCACACCGGCAGCAGGTCGTCGTAGGCGGTGCGTTCCAGCAGCGTCCAGCGGCCCGCGCACAGCACCACGTCGACGTCGAGGTCGGCGACGAGCCGGGCCAGGACGTCGCTGTGGTTCATGCCGAAGCCGATGGCCTTGACCATTCCCTGGTCGCGCAGGTCGGCGAGCGCGGGGAAGCCGGTGGCGTAGACGTCCGGCAGATGGTTCTCGACGTCGTGCAGGTAGACGATGTCGACGGCGTCCACGCCGAGCCGCTCCAGGGAGCCCTCCAGGGTGGCCCGTATGCCGTCGGCGGTGAAGTCCCAGACCCTGGCGCGGTCGGGGACGTCGGCGAAGCCCTGGCCGTCCGGCAGTTCCCCGGGGCCGAGGTCGCGCAGCCGGCGTCCGACCTTGGTGGACAGCACGTAGGACGCGCGGTCCCGGCCGGCCAGCGCCCGGCCGAGCCGCTCCTCGGAGCGGCCCAGGCCGTAGTGCGGGGCGGTGTCGAGGTACGTGAGGGGCCGCCCCGCCTCGAAGGCGGCGGCCACTGTGGCCTCCGCCTCCTCGTCGGTGATGGCGCGGTAGAGATTGGCCAGCGGCGCGCAGCCGAGGCCGAGCCGGGGCAGTGCCGGTACGGGCATACGGGATGTCTTTCTGCTGGGCTGGGCCGGCTGCGCTGCGGTCGGACCGGGTGAAGTCGGTACGGGTCAGGTCGGGTCGGGTCGGGTACGGATCGGGGCTCGGGTCAGTCCTGCTTCTCGCCGCTGGCGAAGCGGGAGATGATCAGGGCGACGATGATGATGGCACCGTAGAGGAACTTGTCCCACAGCGGCGGCACCCCGCCAAGGGTCGTGACGTTCACGACCAGTTGCAGGCTGACCACACCGGTGAGGGCGCCGAAGAGCGTGCCGCGGCCGCCGTTGAGGCTGACCCCGCCGATGACGGTGGCGGCGAAGACCTGGAAGATCCAGCCGTCGCCCTGGGTGGCGGAGATGGCGCCGTAGTGGCCCGCGTAGAGCACGCCGGCGAAGGCGGCGATCAGGCCGCCGAGCGCCAGCACGATCCAGGTGATCCGGTCGACCCGGATGCCGGCCGCCCTGGCCGCCTCGGTGTTGCCGCCGATCGCGTAGAGGGCCCGGCCGTGCCGCAGGTAGCCGAGCGCCAGGCCGCCGATGACGAAGAGCAGCAGGCAGATCCACACCGCGGCGGGCGCGCCCATCCACTCGGTCTTGCCGAGGTAGGAGAAGGACGCCGGCACCGCGACGATGGACTTGCCCTGCGCGACGCCGTCCTGCAGGCCGCGCAGCATGGTCAGCATGCCCAGCGTGGCGATGAAGCCGTTGACCCGCAGCTTGAGGATCAGGAAGCCGTTGACCGCGCCGATGACCAGGCCGACGGCCAGGCAGACCGGGATCGAGGACCAGGTCGGGAAGAGCCCGATGCCGTGGAAGGTGGCGGGGCCGCTGCTGGGCAGCACCAGCCACATCGCGATGACCGGCGCGACACCGATGGTGGACTCCAGGGAGAGGTCCATCCGGCCGCATATCAGGATCATCGCCTCGGCGAGCACCAGCAGGCTCAGCTCGCTGCTCTGCTGGAGCACGCCGATCAGGTTGTCGGAGGTCAGGAACACCGGCGACACGATGAAGCCGATGACGCCCAGCACGAAGATCACCGGGATCAGCGACAGGTCGCGGTAGCGGCTGAGCTGGAAGCGCGGTGCCGCGGCACGGGCCTTGCCCGGCACGGCCAGGTCGGGGGTCAACTCGGTGGTCTCACTCATTCCTCGGCTCCCTTGTCGCCGCCCGCGCCCGCGGGCAGCCCTTCCATCGCCGAGACCAGGTCCCGGTCGTTCCATCCGCTGCCGAACTCGGCGATCACCCGTCCGTGGAAAAGCGCGATCACCCGGTCGCAGACCCGCAGGTCGTCCAGCTCGTCGGAGACGATGACGGCCGCGTCCCCCCGGTCGGCGACCCCGCGGACCACGCCGAGCAGCGCGTCCTTGGACTTCACGTCGACACCCGCGGTGGGCCTGATGGCCACCAGCACCCGCGGGTCGCGGGCCAGCGCCCGCGCGATGACGACCTTCTGCTGGTTGCCGCCCGACAGGTCGGAGACCGGCTGGGCGGGTCCTGAGGTCTTGATGTCCAGCGAGTCGATCATCCGCTGGGCGAACGCGCGGGTCCGCGACGGCAGCACGGTGCCGTAGGGCCCGAGCTGGTCGGTCACGGTGAGCGTGGCGTTCTCCGCCACGCTGCGGCCGAGCACCAGGCCCTGCCGGTGCCGGTCCTCGGGGACGTAGCCGATGCCGGCGTTCAGGGCGTGCGGCACGCTGCCGGGCCGTACGTCCTTGCCGTCGACCGACGCCCGGCCGCCGGTGGCCCTGCGCAGGCCGACCAGCGTCTCGCCCAGCGCGGTGTTGCCGCTGGCGGTGGCGCCGGCCAGTCCGAGGACCTCGCCGGCGCGTACCGCGAAGTCGATCGGCTGGAAGGCGCCCTCCAGGGCGAGCGCCTCGGCCCGCAGCACGGCGGCGTCCGAAGGCTCGGCGGACGCCTCCGCCGCATTCCCGGCCACCGCGGCCCTGGCGTGCCAGGTCGTGGCGGACTGCGCCGTCTCGCCGGTCATGGCCGCCACGAGGTCCGCCTTGCCCAGATCCGCGACGGGCGCGGTGAGGATGTGGCGGGCGTCGCGGTAGACCGTGACGGTGCTGCAGAGGTCGTAGACCTCCTGGAGGTGGTGCGAGATGAACAGGAACGCGACGCCCTGCTGCTGCAGTTCGCGCAGCTTGGTGAACAGCCGCTCGATGCCTGCCGCGTCGAGCTGCGCGGTGGGCTCGTCCAGGATGATGAACCGGGCGCCGAAGGAGAGCGCTCGCGCGATCTCCACGAACTGGCCCTGCTCCACGGTGAGGTCGGCGGCCCGGGTGGCGGGGTCGACGTCGACGCCGTATTCGGCGAGCAGGCGGGCCGCGTCGGCCCGCAGTCTTGACCAGCGGATCCGGCCGCGCTCGAATCTGTTGAGGAACAGGTTCTCGGCGACCGTCAGGTCCGGCACGACCATGGACTTCTGGTAGACGCAGGCGACCCTGGCCTGCCAGGCGGCGGTGTCACCCGGGGCGGGCGCGGGTTCGCCGAGGAAGGCGACCCGGCCCGCGTCGGGTGCGTGCAGCCCGGTCAGCACCGACACCAGGGTGGACTTGCCCGCACCGTTGCGGCCGACCAGCGCGTGCGAGTCGCCGACCGCCACGGTGATGCCCACCCGGTCCAGCGCGACGGTGGGACCGAAGCGCTTGACGACGCCCTCGGCGTGCACCGCCGCGGGAGGAGGGGTTGAGGCCTGACCGTTGCTCATGTGCGCTCAGCTCTTTCCGAGCTGGTTGGCCCACAGGCTCGGGTCGTCCACGTTGTCCTTGGTCACCAGCGGCGCCGGCAGCTGGTCCTCCAGGCCGTTGGGGATGCTCACGATGGTGGAGTGGTGGTCGGTCGGACCGGGCTTGAAGGTCTGCCCGGCGAGCGCGGCCTTGGCGTAGTAGAGCGCGTACTTGGCGTAGAGGTCGGCCGGCTGGGAGATCGTCGCGTCGATCTGGCCCGCCTTGATCGCCTTGAACTCGTCCGGGATGCCGTCGTTGGAGATGATGGTGATGTGGCCGGGGGCGCCGGGCGGCTTGAGCAGGTGCTTCTGCTCCAGCAGGGCCAGCGTCGGCTGCAGGAAGACGCCGCCGGCCTGCATGTAGATGCCGTTGACGTCCGGGTCGGAGGCGAGCGTGGTCTGCAGCTTCGCCGACGCGACGTCGCCCTTCCAGTCGGTGGCCAGCGCGATCACCTTGATGGCCGGGAACTTGGTCTTCATGCAGGACGCGAAGGCCTCGGAGCGGTCCCGGCCGTTGATCGAGTCCAGGGCGCCCTCGAACTCCACGACCTTGCCCTTGCCGCCGAGCTGCTTGCCCAGGTAGTCGCAGGCGTTGGTGCCGTACGCCTTGTTGTCGGCGCGCACCACCATGTAGACCTTGCCCTTGTCGGGGCGGGTGTCGACGCTGATCACCGGGATGTTCTTGCCGGCCAGCTTGTCCAGGGTGGAGGCGATGGCGCCGGTGTCCTGCGGTGCCATCACGATCGCCTTGGCACCCTGGTCGGTGAAGGTCTGCACGTTGGCGACCAGCTTGCCGATGTCGTTCTGCGAGTTGGTGCGGGGCAGCGCGGAGACCTCGCCGGCCTTGACGCCCTTCTCGATGTAGCTGTTGTAGGAGTTCCAGAAGTCGCTGTCGGAACGCGGCAGGTCGATGCCCACCTTGCCGGACGTGCCGGCCTTGTCGTCGCTGCCTCTGTTGCAGCCCGCGAGCGCGGTGACCGCGAGGAGGGCCGCGATGGCGGCGACGGTCGTCTTGCGCAGTCTCATCGTCGAGTTCTGCCCTTCGGAAGTGTGTCGGCTCTTGGCGGTGCGGCTGGATGTGGTTGTTGCGGTGGGTGCGGTGCTCGTGCGGTGGTGCGGGTCGTTCAGCCGGCGGGGCGCAGGCGCAGGCCCTGCATTCCGCCGTCCACGGCGAGCGCGGTGCCGGTGACGCTCGCCGCGGCCGGGGAGGCCAGGTAGGCGATCGCCGCGGCGACCTCGTCGGCGGACACCAGCCGGCCCAGCGGCTGGCGGGCGTCGAGTGCCGCGCGCTCGGCGGCCGGGTCCTCGGCCTGGTCGAGCAGCCGGCCGATCCACGGGGTGTCGGCGGTCCCGGGATTGACGCAGTTGACCCGTACGCCCTCGCGTACGTGGTCGGCGGCCATCGCCAGGGTCAGCGAGAGAACCGCGCCCTTGCTCGCGCTGTACAGGGCGCGCTGCGGCAGCCCCGCGGTGGCGGCGATGGAGCAGGTGTGGGTGATCGAGGCGCAGCCGGGCCGGTCGGCGGCCGCCTCCCGCAGGTGCGGCAGCGCGGCGCGGGCGGCACGGACCATGCCGAGGACGTTGACGTCGAGCACCCTGGCCCACTCCTCGTCGGCGTTGTCCTCGACGGTGCCGATGGAACCGATGCCGGCGTTGCTCACCAGGATGTGCAGGCCGCCCAGTTCGCGTACGACCGCGCCGACGGCGTCACGGACCTGGCTGTCCGAGGTGACGTCCGCGGCGACCGGGAAGGTGCCCTCGGGAGCGCCGGAGGGGTCGCGGTCCAGCACGGCGACGCGGGCGCCGCGGGCGGTGAGCAGGGCCGCGGTGGCGGCGCCGATCCCGGAGGCGCCGCCGGTGACCAGGGCGGTCAGGCCGGCGAAGTCCCGCGGGGACTGCGGTGCTTCGGTAGGGGTGGTCGTGCCGGTCATCGGGTCAGCTCCTGTCGCTCCTGCCACACCGGGCCGTCGGGGTAGCGGTAGTCGGCCAGCGTTTCCGGCACCATACGGGCGGAGAAGCCGGGCGCCGAAGGGGCCCGGTAACGCCCGTTCTCCACCACGACGGGGTCGGTGAAGTGCTCGTGCAGGTGCGGCACGTACTCGATGACCCGGTCGTCGAGGCTGCCGGAGACCGCGACGTAGTCGAACATCGCCAGGTGCTGGACCAGTTCGCACAGCCCCACCCCGCCGGCGTGCGGGCAGACCGGGACGCCGAACTTGGCGGCCAGCAGCAGGATCGCGATGTTCTCGTTGACCCCGGCGACCCGGGCGGCGTCGATCTGGACGAAGTCCACGGCGCCGGCCTGGAGCAGCTGCTTGAAGACCACCCGGTTGGCGACGTGCTCGCCGGTGGCGACCCTGACCGGCTGCCCGGCGCGGACGGCGGCGTGCGCGAGCACGTCGTCGGGGCTGGTGGGCTCCTCGATCCAGTACGGCTCGTGCGGTGCGAGGGCCCGCATCCACTCCAGGGCCTCCGAGACGTCCCAGCGCTGGTTGGCGTCCACCGCGATGCGGATGTCAGGGCCGACGGCGGCGCGGGCCAGCCGCATCCGGCGCAGGTCGTCCTGGAGGTCGGCGCCGACCTTGAGCTTGATCTGGGAGAAGCCGGCGGCGACCGCCTCCTTGGCCAGCCGGGTCAGCTTCTCGTCGGAGTAGCCGAGCCAGCCGGGCTCCGTGGTGTAGGCGGGGTAGCCCTCCTTGCGCAGCTTCTCGGCGCGGGCGGCCCGGCCGGGTTCCGCGCGGCGCAGGATGTCCAGCGCCTCGTCGCGGGTCAGCGCGTCGCTGAGGTAGCGGAAGTCGACCAGGTCGACGATCTGGTCCGGGCTCAGGGACGCCAGCAGGTCCCAGACGGGGCGGCCCGCCTGCCGGGCGGCCAGGTCCCAGGCGGCGTTGATCACCGCCCCGGCCGCCATGTGCATCACGCCCTTCTCCGGGCCCAGCCAGCGGAGTTGGGAGTCATGGGTGAGCAGCCGGTAGAAGGCGCCGAGGTCGCCGGTGACACTGTCCACCGAGCGGCCGACGACATAAGGTCGCAGTGAGCTGATCGCCGCCGCGACGACGTCGTTGCCGCGGCCGATCGTGAAGCACAGGCCGTAGCCCGCGAGACCGCCGGGGGAATCCGTACGGAGCACGACATAGGCGGCGGAGTAGTCGGGGTCGGGGTTCATGGCGTCCGAGCCGTCGAGCTGCTCCGAGGTCGGAAAGCGGATGTCGTACACGTCGACCTCGGTAATGGTCGGACTCATGCACACTCCCGTCGCGAGACATCGGATCTTTTCTTGATGATCCGATGTATAGCGGCGCGCACGGGTGCCCGTCCAGGGGGAGGCCGGAATTTCTGATAACAGATCGGATGTCTCGACGTCTCACGTCGCTGTGCAGCCTGAGGTGCCCGGCACGGCTGTGACGTGCGGTGATGGCTGTGGCGCCGGTGGCGGCGCCCGCCGCGCCAGCCGGGACGGTGGCCGCGGCGTCATCGGTCCCGCTCCCCCGGCCCGTCCGCGGCCGGCGGGCCCGCGGACTGGCGCTCTGCGTGGACTTCTCCGCCACCGAGAGCGACTGCGCCGCCTTCCGCGACGGTCGGGGCACGTAGGCTTGGTGGCGCACGCAGGTAGAGCAGCACAGCAGCAGCCGGTCAGGGGACGGCACGCCCCCGCCGGCCGGAAGGAGGCGCCGGGTGATCGAGCTTGAGGGGGTACCCGAGCTGATCGATCCGGTCATGGTCGCCGCGTTCGAGGGCTGGAACGACGCCGGGGACGCAGCCTCCACCGCGGTCGGGCACATGGACCGGGAGTTCAAGGGCGAGGTCTTCGCTGCCCTGGACGCGGAGGACTACTACGACTTCCAGGTCAACCGGCCCACGGTGTGGATGGAGGACGGCGTCCGCAAGGTCACCTGGCCCACCACGAGGCTGTCGGTGGTCAGGATCCAGACGCCCAAGCCCCGCGACCTGGTGCTGGTCCGCGGCATCGAGCCCAGCATGCGCTGGCGCTCGTTCTGCAACGAGATCCTGGGCTTCGCGCACGAGCTGGGCGTCGAGATGGTGGTGGTGCTCGGCGCGCTGCTCGGCGACACCCCGCACACCCGCCCGGTCCCGGTCACCGGCGTCACCTCGGACGCGGACCTGGCGACCGCGCTGAATCTGGAGGAGTCCCGCTACGAAGGACCCACCGGCATCGTCGGCATCCTCCAGGAGGCCTGCACCCACGCCGGCATCCCGGCGGTCAGCCTGTGGGCCGCGGTGCCGCACTACGTGTCGCAGCCGCCCAACCCCAAGGCGACCCTGGCACTGCTCAACCGGCTGGAGGACCTGCTCGACCTGCGCATCCCGCAGGGCGAGCTGCCCGAGGACGCGCGCGCCTGGCAGGTCGGCGTCGACCAGCTGGCGGCCGAGGACAGCGAGGTCGCCGAATACGTCCAGACGCTCGAGGAGGCGCGGGACACCGCGGAATTGCCCGAGGCGTCGGGCGAGGCGATCGCCAAGGAATTCGAGCGTTATCTGCGGCGCCGCGATCCGCAGCCGGGCGGTTATGCCAGCGAGGGCGGCGACGGCGTACCCCAATTCCGCGATCTCGGCAGGCAGCCGCGGCCGGACGACAAGGATGCGGCGGACGGCGCGGAAAGCGGCGAGGACGGCACCGAGCACGGGGGCGCCGACGACGGGACGTCCTGACCGGGCGCGAGCGGGCGGGCCCCCTCCGGCCCGCCCACCGGCTCGCACCCGGGCGCCGGCGCTCCCGGGCCGGCGGCCCCGGCACCCGGAGACGGATCGTCAAGGTCTCGTGCACGCAGTGCCAAAGCCATCCCGCGCAGGCCTGCCACTCTCTAGGGGTCGGCCGGTAGCGGATATTCCGGCCGCGCAGACCGGGCAGGAGGGAACAGATGTGACGATTACGCCTCGCGCGTCGGGACCGCCGTGCCCCTTCCGTCACATCGACCGCCCGTTCTCGCTGTCGCAACGCCACTGCTGCGCGTTACCATAAGACGGTTCATTCCTTTGGAACGTTTTCCCCGGGGGGGGATTATGGCAATCGACGAACATTGGGACGACGTGGATTTCCGCATTCTTGCTCTCATGCGCGACGGTCTTTCCGACGCCACGATAGGAAGAAAACTGTCACGCGGACATCGGACGATCCAGCGGCGTATCTGCCACATGATGGCCAGCCTCGGCGTCTCAGGACGCTTCGCGCTCGGGCTCAAGGTGGCGGAACTCAATTTACTGGCCGGCCAGGACGCGACCGGGCATGCCAGGGAACTGACCGGCCTGCGGCAGTGAGCGGGTAGCAGGCCGAGGTATTCCTCGGGAGCGGGGGAATTCCGGCGGACCGGGGGGGAATATACCCGGGGCCTTCCGGGATCGATCCCGAGGAGGGGGAACGGAAGGGCGGCCACCGCTTGCTCAGCGGTGGCCGCCCTTCCGACGTGCCCGGCGCCTTTAGAGCGCCACGCCCAGCAGCGCGTCCACCGCGCGCGAGACCAGCCCAGGCGCCCCGGTGTCCGTACCGCCGTCCGCCTGCTGCGCCGCCGCCCAGGCGTCCACCGCCGCCAGGGCACGGGGCGCGTCCAGGTCGTCGGCCAGCGCCTCGCGGATCTCCTCGATCAGCGCCTCGGCCGGCGGTCCGTCCGGCCGGGACACCGCTGCCTGCCAGCGGCCGAGCCGGGCCAGCGCCTCGTCCAGTACGGCGTCGGTCCACTCCCAGTTCGCCCGGTAGTGGTGGGCGAGCAGCGCCAGCCGGATGGCGGCCGGCGCGACGCCCTCGCGGCGCAGGGTGGAGACGAAGACCAGGTTGCCCCGGGACTTCGACATCTTCTCGCCGTGCAGCGCCACCATCCCGGCGTGCACGTACGCCTTGGCGTACGGGTGCTCGCCGGTGAGCACCTGGGCGTGCGAGGCGCCCATCTCGTGGTGCGGGAAGGCCAGGTCGGAGCCGCCGCCCTGGACGTCGAAGCCCATGCCGAGGTGGTCCAGCGCGATGGCGACGCACTCGATGTGCCAGCCGGGGCGCCCGGCGCCCAGCGAGGCGCCGTCCCAGCTGGGCTCGCCGGGGCGGGCGGCCATCCACAGCATCGGGTCGAGCGGGTTCTTCTTGCCCGGGCGGTCCGGGTCGCCGCCGCGCTCGGCGGACAGCAGGCGCATCGCGGCGGCGTCGAGACGGGAGACGCCGCCGAAGTGCGGGTCGGACTCGACGGAGAAGTAGGTGTCGCCGTCCAGCTCGTAGGCGGCGCCGGCCTCCCTGAGCCGTTCGACCAGCGGCACGATGCCGGGGACGGCCTCGACGGCGCCGATGTAGTGGGTGGGCGGCAGCATTCGCAGCGCGGTCATGTCCTCGCGGAACAGCGCGGTCTCGCGCTCGGCGAGCGCGGTCCAGTCCTCGCCGGTGGCGTTGGCGCGCTCGATCAGCGGATCGTCGACGTCCGTCACGTTCTGCACGTAGTGGACCTGGTGCTTCGTGTCGAGCCACACGCGCTGTACGAGGTCGAACGCGTTGTAGGTGGCCGCGTGCCCCAGGTGGGTGGCGTCGTAGGGAGTGATCCCGCAGACGTAGAGGCGGGCGACCGGTCCGGGGTCGACGGCCACCAGGCCGTCGGTCGCCGAGTCGTGGAGACGGAGTGCGCGTCCAGTGCCGGGAAGGGCAGGGACGTCGGAAGCGGGCCAGGCATGCATGTCATGAGATTAACCGGGCGGCTCCGGGTCAAACGACAGGGAGCAGCACGTTTGCGCCGACCCCGCGGTCGACGCTGCCCGCGAAGCGCCGCCCGCAGGTCAGACGGGCGGCCATGGTATGGGCGGCCAGAGCCCGCTCGGCTCCGGGTGCAGCCCGGTCTCCAGCAGCCGGCCGACCCTGGCCCTGACCGCGTCGGTCTCGGCCAGGGTGATCAGCGAGGTCAGCCGCTCGCCCAACCCGCCGTCCAGGGCGGCGCCGAGGGCGGTCAGCACGGTGACGGCCTCGGCGGGCAGCGGTTCGCCGGCCCAGCCCCACAGCAGGGTGCGCAGCTTGTCCTCGGTGTGGAAGGTCACCCCGTGGTCGATGCCGTAGAGCCGGCCGTCGGCGGCGGGCAGCAGATGGCCGCCCTTGCGGTCGGCGTTGTTGATGACCGCGTCGAGCACCGCGAGCCGGCGCAGCCGCTGGTCGTCGGCGTGCACCAGCAGGGCGGTACGGCCCTGCGCCACCTGCGCCTCGCCCACCGCCTTCCAGCCGGCCGCCGGCTCGTCGTCGTCGGTGAGGGCCAGCAACTCCGCGTCGGCGTCGGCGGACTCGATCCACAGCTGGACCATGCCCTCGCCGTACGGCCCGTCGCGCAGCACGGTCGGCGGCACCAGGCCCCAGCCGGTGGCCTCGGATACCAGGTAGGCGGCGACCTCCCGCTGCGCCAGGGTGCCGTCGGGGAAGTCCCACAGCGGTCGCTCCCCCGCGACGGGCTTGTAGACGCACGGCACGGTGCGGCCCTCGTGCGCGATCTCGCAGTAGAGCACGGCGTTCGACGCGCCCTGCACCCGGCCCCGTACGGTCAGCTCGCCGTCGGCCAGTGCCGCGGTGGCGGCGCTCAGGCCGACCTCCGGTACCCGTTCTGACGCGGGCATACGTGTCCTTCCGGATCCAGGGGGAGGCTGCACAGCGGGCACGGCGGCCGGCCGGCCGACACCACGTCGAGGGCGCGCTTGGCGAAGGAGCGGGCCTGGGCGCCGGTCAGCAGCACCCGCAGCAGCGGCGGGCCGTTCTCGTCGTCCTGGAGCATCTCCTCCTCGGCCGCCTCCACGTCGTCGTCGTCCTCACCTGCCAGCTCGACCAGCGCCTGCGCCTCGATGACCATCCGGTCGTGGGCGCCGTCCCAGGCCAGAGCCATCGTGCCGACCCGGAACTCCTCCTCGACGGGCACTTCGAGCGGGCCGGTGTCGTGCATCTCGGTGGGGGCGACGGCGGGCACCGGGGCATTGCCGCCGCTGCGCCGCACGACCTCGTCGAGCAGCTCGTCGATACGCTCGGCCAGCGCGGCCACCTGCGTCTTCTCCAGGGCCACGCTGGTGGTCCTGCCGGACGCGGTGGCCTGCAGGAAGAACGAGCGCTGGCCCGGCTGTCCGACCGTCCCGGCCACGAAGCGGTCCGGGTGCTCGTAGAAGAAGACCTGGCGGGGCACGTCCTGCTCCGTTTGCTCGGCTGCGTGTCTGTGGTGCGCGATCCGCGGTGCGCTGCGGACGGCTGTGGTGCGGGCGGTGCGGTGTCGCCTGTGCGGTGTCGCCGTCACCGTCGAAGCGGTGTGGCCACCACCCTACTGCGGAAGCTGATCACGGGGCGCCGGTGGAACCGCCGACCACCGCGTCTTCCGCGGCGCCCTCGGCCGGCGCCGGCGGCGGCACGAGGCCGCCCAGATCGCCGGTGTCGCCGAGACGCAGCAGGAACGGGCGGTGCGGGGTGTAGCGGATGACGGTCACCGAGCACGGTTCGGTGCTGATCCGCTGGAAGAGGTCCAGGTGCATGCCGAGCGCGTCGGCGGCCAGCGACTTGATGATGTCGCCGTGGGAGCACAGCACGTACAGCGCCTCGGGGCCGTGCTCGGCCTCGATCCGCGCGTTCCAGTCGCGGACCGCGTCGACCGCGCGGGCCTGCATGGCGCGCAGCGACTCGCCGCCCTCGCCGGGGAAGACCGCCGCGGAGGGGTGCCGCTGCACGGTGGCCCACAGCGGCTCGTCGGACAGTTCGGCCAGCTTGCGGCCGGTCCAGTCGCCGTAGTGGCACTCGCCGATCCGGTCGTCGGTGTGCAGCGGCAGCCCGGTGCGGGTGTCGAGCAGCGGAGCCACGGTCTCCTGGCAGCGTTGCAGCGGGCTGCTGACGACGGCGGCGAGCGGCACGGCGGCCAGCCGGGCGGCCAGCGCCGTGGCCTGCGCGCGGCCGGCTTCGTCCAGGGCGACGCCCGGACTCCAGCCGGCCAGCACTCCCTCGGCGTTGGCGGTGGACCGGCCGTGCCGGACAAGGATCGCGGTGGGCATGTCCGCCACCGTAACCCTTCCGCGCGCGGTCCGTTGTGCTGGGTGACGGCCGTGGCGGGGATGATCCCCCCGAGCCCCCACCACGGCCGCTGATTTCCCGCGGCGCCGCCGCGATATTCCTGCGATCCGCTGTCCCCGGCATAGGTCCCGCCGTACCGCCCCCTGGGTAAGGTGCAGCAGGGGTCGAGCGGGCCTCGGAAGTCGGCATCGCGAAGCGGGTGGAGATGTTCAGCAAGGCGACGAGGAGCCGCCCGGCTGCGAGCGGGGCGCGCCCCGCCGGCACCGACTGGGCTCCGTACGGTCGGCTGGAGGACGCCGCGGAGGTGTACTTCCTGCACGCGGACGTCGCGCTGGACGCCATCGGCGGGGTGCTGGGCCGGCGCCGGGTGCGCGGTTTCACCCTGGAGCGGGTGGTGGACCTGACCGAGGCGGGGGCCTCGGTGTGGCAGGAGGCCGCGGTGTGCGACGGCCGGCGGCTGATCCTGTGGCACAGCGAGGAGCTGGCCGACGCCAAGGCGCCCGGCGGTACGGTCCTGGACTCGTCGGTTCAGGTGCTGCCGCTGGACTCGATCGGCCACGTCGGGATGCGCACCCTGGTCGGGCACGACGAGCTGGGCCGGCGCATCGACCGGGGCGTCTACGTGGTGCTGGCCACCGCGATGCCGCACGAGCTGAGCGCGGTGCAGGCCGACCCGGACTCGCCGCTGCCGGTGGCCTCGGCGAAATTCCGGCCGGAGGCCTTCCGGTTCAGCAAGTCGCTGGACGACGGGGGCGCCGGGCAGATAGCCCGGCTGATCGACTTCGGCCGGCTGCTCGGCCGCCTCGTCCCCAGCTGAGCCGCCCCCGCCACCTCGCCCCATGCCGGTGCGAACCCCGTCCTACGCCAGTCCGGCCAGCTCCAGCGCCTCGACGCCGGCCCGCAGCCCCGCGACGCGCTCCTGGAGCGTGAAGCCCGCAGGGGCCAGGGTGAGCGTGGTGACCCCGGCCTCCGCGTAGGCGCGCATCCCGTCGGCGATGCGGGCGACCGGGCCGAGCAGGCAGGTGGAGTCGATGAGTTCCTGCGGTACGGCGGCGGCGGCGCCGTCCTTGTCGCCCGCCAGGTACTTGTCCTGGATCTCGGCGGCCTGCTTCTCGTATCCCATGCGCTGCGCGAGCTGGTTGTAGAAGTTCTGCTTGCGGCTGCCCATGCCGCCGACGTAGAGCGCGGTGTACGGGCGGAAGACGTCGGCGAGTGCCGCGACGTCGTCGCCGACCGCGAGCGGCAGGGTGGGGCAGACGTCGAAGCCGTCCAGCGTCAGTCCGGCCTTCTCGCGGCCCGCGCGCAGGTGCCGCAGCGCGGTGTCCTCCAGGTGCGCGGCGGACGGGAAGATCAGCAGGGCGCCGTCGGCGATCTCGCCGGTCTGCTCCAGGTTCTTCGGGCCGATCGCGGCGATGTAGAGCGGAATGTGCTCGCGCTCGGGGTGCACGGTCAGCTTGATCGGCTTGCCGGGGCCGCCGGGCAGCGGCAGCGTCCAGTGCTCGCCCTGGTAGCTCAGCCGCTCGCGGGCCATCGCCTTGCGGACGATCTCCACGTACTCGCGGGTGCGCGACAGCGGCTTGTCGAACTTCACGCCGTACCAGCCCTCGGAGACCTGCGGTCCCGACACGCCGAGGCCGAGGCGGAAGCGGCCGCCCGACAGGGAGTCCAGGGTCGCGGCGGTCATCGCGGTCATGGCCGGGGTGCGGGCCGGGATCTGGAAGATGGCGGAGCCGACGTCGATGCGCTCGGTCTGCGCGGCCACCCAGGACAGCACGGTGGGGCCGTCGGAACCGTAGGCCTCGGCGGCCCAGCAGACGCTGTAGCCGAGGCGGTCCGCCTCCTGCGCGACGGCGAGGTTGTCCGAATCCATACCGGCGCCCCAGTAGCCGAGGTTGATCCCGAGCTTCATCGCACTCCCCTTGTACTGGTCAGTAACGTCGTTGTCCCCCCGGACTGTAGCGCGCGGCGGCGCCACCGGGGCCTGTCGGGTACGTCACTGCCGCCCATCAGGGCGGTGCGGGCAGTAATCTCAGCGCCCATGGAGCATAGGCACCTCGGCCGTACCGGGTTGCGCGTGTCCCGGCTCGGGCTCGGCACGCTCACCTGGGGGCGCAACACCGGCGAACGCGACGCCGCCGACCAGCTCAAGACCTTCTGGAACGCCGGGGGTTCGCTGGTCGACACCGCGGACGTCTACGCGGACGGCGGCGCCGAGTACCTGCTCGGGCGCCTCATCGAGGACCTGGTGCCGCGCTCCGACCTGGTCATCGCCACGAAGGCGGGCAGCGTGCCCGACCCGGACCGGCGCTTCGACACCTCCCGCGGCCACCTGCTGTCCGCACTGGACGCGTCCTTGCAGCGGCTCGGCACGGACTACGTCGACCTGTGGCAGGTGCACGCCTTCGACCCGGGCACACCGCTGGACGAGACGCTGCAGGCGCTCGACATCGCCGTCAGCTCCGGCCGGGCCCGCTACGTCGGGGTGTCCAACTTCTGCGGCTGGCAGCTCGCCAAGGCCGCGACCTGGCAGCTCGCCGGGTCCGGGCGGACCGCGCTGGCCAGCACGCAGATGGAGTACTCGCTGCTCCAGCGCGGTGTCGAACGGGAGGTGCTGCCGGCCGCCCTCGACCTCGGGATCGGGCTGCTGCCCTCCTCGCCGCTGGGGCGCGGCGTCCTCACCGGCAAATACCGCGGCGGCACCCCGCAGGACTCCCGCGGCGGCTCGGAGGACATGGCGCCCTTCGTCGCGCCCTATCTCGACGACACCGCCGCGCTGATCGTGGACGCGCTGGCCATAGCGGCGGACGGCCTGGCCGTCGCCCCTCTGCACGTGGCCCTCGCCTGGGTACGCGACCGCCCCGGCGTGGCCGCCCCGCTGCTCGGCGCGCGCAACGCCCAGCAGCTCGCCGCCGCGCTGTCAGTGGAGGCCCTTACGCTTCCCGATGAGATCCGCCAGGCGCTGGACGACGTGTCGGCGCCGCTGCACCGCTACCCGGACCACGACTGGAGCACGCTCTGAACCCGCGCCCCGCTCCCCCGACGGAGGCCGCAATGCCCCCCACCACCCCGCCACCGCCTTCGGCCCCGGCCGCCCCCTCCGGGCGCCCCCCGGTGAACCTCGCCGACCTCGCGGCGGCCATGCGCTCCATCGAACGCGGCGAGAGCCCGGCGGCCCCGGCCCCCCGCGGCGACGCGGCGGAAGCCCGCCGCAAGCGCCGCGAGGCGATGGCGGCGGAAGCGGCCGCCCTGCAGGCGGCCGAGGCGGCCGCGGACGGGCCCACCGGCAGCCCCGCGGCCGGGTCCTCGGCGGCCGAGGCCCGGGAGGATGAGACGGGCGCCGACGCCCCGGCGGCCGAGCCGGCCCGAGCCGGAGACGCGGCCGACGAAGCGAGCGACTCCCCCGGAAGCCCGGCCACCGGAGCGCCGGACGCCGACGCGGACGGCTCGCAGCCGCAGGGCGGCACCGGAGCAGCAGACGGGGGCGCGGGCGACGCCCGGCCCCAGAGCGGCCCGGCAGACGACTTCCCCGGACAGCCCGGCACCGGAGCAGCACCCTCAGGTCGCCCGCAGGGCACCGCACCCGGGCGACCCGGCACGGGGGCGACGGCACCGGAGGCGGGCGACTCGCGGCCGCAGGGCGCACCGGCGGCAGCCGCCGCGGGCGGCTCGCAGTCGCAGAGCGGCCCGGCAGACGACTTCCCCGGGCACCTTGGTACCGGGGCGGCAGCCGCCGCGGGCGGCTCGCAGCCGCAGGGCGCACCGGCTGAGGGCGCCGCAGGTGGCTCGCAGCCGCTGGGCGGCCAGGCAGACGACTCCCCCGGGCACCCCGGCAGGGAAACGGCACCCTCAGGTCGCCCGCAGGGCACCGCACCCGGGCGACCCGGCACGGGGGCGACGGCACCGGACGCGGACGACTCCCAGCCGCTGGGCGGCCAGGCAGATGACTCCCCCAGGCACCTCGGTACAGGGGCGGCACCGGACGCGGGCGGCTCGCAGCCGCAGGGCGCACCGGCTGAGGGCGCCGCAGGTGGCTCGCAGCCGCTGGGCGGCCCGGCAGACGACTCCCCCGGGCACCCCGGCAGGGGAACGGCACCCTCAGGTCGCCCGCAGGGCACCGCACCCGGCACCGGGGCGGCGGCGCCCGCCGCAGGCGGCTCGGCGCTGGGGGGTGGGGGGCGGCGTGTTGGGCTGGATGGCGGGGCCGTTGCCGCGGCTGCTGCCGTGTTGGTGGAAGGTGGGGCGCCCGGGGAGTTGGCCGGGGAAGTGGTGCGGGTGCTCGGGGAGGGGGCCGCTGGGGAGCTGCGGGAAGACCCCTGGCTGGTGCTCGGGATCGGCGGGGTGCGGGTGGAGCAGGGGGACGCGTTCGCCCGGGGGCTGCTCGGCGGGGCCGTCGGGCCCGGGGACGAGCGGCGGGGGCGGGCGCTGGTCGCCCGGGTGCTGGAGGACGCCGCCCTGCGCGGCCACACCGCGCTGGCGCCCGCCGACCTGCACGCCGCGCTGAGCGGATACGCCGTGCCCGACCCGGAGGCCGCGGTCGCCGCGGCCGTCGCGGACGGCCAGGTGCTGGTCTTCCAGGAGGGCGAGGACGACGCGGCGGACGCCGCGGACGTCTCGCTGCTGCTCGGCCTCGACCGCTACGCGATGGCCGAGGAGAGCCTCGCCGAGGGCTTCTTCCGCCTGCTGCGGTCCCTGGATGACGACGGCGCGGGCTGGGCGCAGGCCGCCGCCCCGACGCCGTCCGCCGCCGAGCTGATCAGGGCCGCGGCGGGCAGCGGCCTGGTCGTGCACTCCGGCGGCGAAGCGGCCCGCGCGGAGCCCGCCGCCCTGGTGGCCGCCGCACGGACCGCCGGCCTGCGGGCGTACGCCGCCGCGTACACGGAGAACGGCCGCCGCAGGCTCGCCGCCGCGGTGGGCGAGGACGCGGCCGTGACCGTGGACGGCCTGCTCTCGGGCACCGAGGGCCCTGGCCGGGCCGCGGACGGCAGCCTGGACCTGGACCTGCTGGCCGTGGTGGACGCACCGCAGCTGTCCGTCGAGGAGGCCACGACCCTGGTGGAGTCGGTTCCCGACGGCGCCCGGCTGGTGCTCAGCGGCGACCCGCACGCCCTGTGGTCGGCCGGCGCCGGCCGGGTCTTCGCGGACCTGCTGGCGGCCCGCGTCTGCCCGCGGGTGGTGTCCCGCACGCCGGACCCGGGGCCGATCGGCGAGCTGGTGTCCTGCGTCGGCGAGGGCGAGCTGACCGCGGTGGAGGCGCCCGGCAAGGAGGTCGTGGTGGTGCCGGTGCGCGACCCGCGCGAGGCCGTGCACCGTACGGTCCAGCTGGTCGCCGACTCCGTCCCGCGGGCCTTCGGCGTCGAGGGGGCGCAGGTCCAGGTGGTCACCACCGGCCACGGCGGCCCGGTCGGCACCCGGGCGCTCAACTCCGCGCTGAAGGAGCGCCTCAACCCCGGCCCGGGCCGTTTCGGCGGCTTCGACCCGGGCGACCGGGTCGTGTACGTGCCCGTGCCCGGTCGTACGCTGCCCGGCACGGTGACCGGGGCGGAGCAGGACGGCCTGCGGCTGGAGTGCGAGCGGGGACCGGTCGTCGTCCCCCGCGATGACGTGGCGGCCACCGTGCGCCACGGCTGGGCGGTGACCGGCCACCAGGCCGCCGGTATGCGCTGGGCCGCCGCGGTGGTGGTCGTACCGGGCGACGCGGGGCCGCTGCTGACCCGCTCCTGGGTCTATACGGCGTTCGGCCGCGGCGAGCGCCACCTCTCGGTGGTGCAGGGCGCGGAGCAGCAGCTGGCGCAGGCGGTGGCGGGCCCGCCGGCCACCGAGCGCACCACCCGGCTGGTCTCCGTCCTGCGCGAGCTGACCGCGCAGGGCTGAGCGCGCGGCCCCGGGGGCGCGACCCCCGGGGCCCGGCGCCGGTCAGTCGCGGCCGAGCACGCCCAGCTCGTCGTCGAAGACCGCGCTGACGTCGAAGCGGCACACCACCACGTGCGGGTCGGCCTGGTCGAAGGGGGCCTCGAGCCACTCCCCCGGCTCGGCCGGCTCCACGGCGGAGACCCACACCGTGGAGTCGCCCTCCTCGAAGCCGAAGTCCTTGTGCCGCTGGGCGATCTCGTCGGGTTCGTACTCCCCGAAGATCACTCCGAGCGCCGCGTTGACGGTCGCCGTGGCCGATCCGTCGGTGTCCTCGCTCGCATGTCTGGCCTGCGAGAAGAGCCGGTCGGGCGCCACGATCGTGTAGTCGCGGCGGATCAGCACGCTGATCGCCTCGGGCTCCAGGGGACCCTCGTACTCCGGCATCGAGCCGCCGGCGGGCACTTCGAGCGGGGTCACCTCGTCGTAGGCCTCGTACAGCAACTCGTCGTACGACTCGGCGGCCGAGGCCAGCGCCTCGAACGCCTCGTGAACGGCGGGGTCGTCCTCGCCGCTGCGCTTCTCGATCGCGTCGAGATGCCGGTCGAGCGCGGCCTTGACCGCCTCGACTGCGGCACGGACCTCGGCCGCCGTGGGCTGCACGTCATCAGACATGAGGGAGACGCTATCCGCACCGGGGCGTTGCTTGCACAATAGATGCGATGCCGGAATACGAATTCAGAGAGATGTACGTGCCGCGTGGGGTCTCCCGCAAGGACGCGACACGGTTGCTGACCGACGAGGCGGAGTACGGGCACTGGGAGGTCGACCGGCTCCGCCTCTATCCCGACGGGAGCAGACGCGTACGGCTCAGGCGCCGGATCATCCGTCAGGTGCGGGCCACCTGGTGAGGTGACCCGCTCGGGCCGGTCCCGCTGCGGGCCGGCCGGGTGGCCGCGCCCTAACGGGCTCAGCCCCGGGCTCCGCGTCCGCGGCGGTAGAGCAGGGCGCCGCCGAGGAGCAGCGCGCCGGCGGCGAAGGAGCTGATGGCCATGCCGTCGGCGCCGGTGTGCGCGAGGGTGCCGCCGCCGGTGCCCGTGCCGGGCACCGCGGGGGTGCGGTGGGTCACCGGGGTGGCCGGGGAGCCGGGCGTACCGGGGGTGCCCGGGGTGCTCGGGGTGCCGGGGATCCCCGGAGTGCCGGGCGTACCCGGATTCCCCGGGTGTCCGGGGTGTCCGGGATGACCGGGATGACCCGGGCCGGGCATGCCCGGGGTGCCGGGATGGCTGGGCGGCGTGGAGACGTTGGCGCAGTCGTTGCCGAACGTCGGGTTCAGCGCCCCGATGACCGTCACGCCGTTGCCGCACAGGTTGACCGGGACGTCCACCGGTGCCTGGACGGAGTTGCCCGAGCCGACGCCCGGCGAGCCGTGGGCGACGCCGTGGGCGACGGAACCGCCGGAGCCGCCCGGGCCGCCCCGGTGGGCGGAGACGTTGGCGCAGTGGTTGCCGAACACCGGGTTCAGCAGGCCCACCACGTTGAGGGTGTTGCCGCACGCGTTGACCGGGACGTGCACCGGGACCTGGACCTGGTTGCCGGACAGCACGCCCGGCGAGTCCGCGGCCGCACCGAACGCGCCCGCGTCGGCGTGTGCCAGACCGCCGGTCGCGGCGATCACGCCGCCGGTGGCGACCACGGTGAGCAGGCCCTTTGTGGAGACCTGTCGCATTTGTTACCCCTAACCTTCCCCCGTGTTCGGGGACGTGCCTGGAAATGGCGAGTGGCCCCGGAACGCAGGTGGGTGCGCCCGGGGCCGATCCGGCGTCGGCCGCGCAGAGGGCGCGGCCGCGGCGGAATCAGTCGTTGACGCAGGTGTTGTCGAAGGCGGGGTTGAGCAGCCCGATCACGGAGACCGTGTTTCCGCAGAGGTTCACCGGGATGTGGACGGGGATCTGGACGACGTTGCCCGACAGCACACCAGGGGACTGCACCGCGGCGCCCTGGGCGCCGGAGTCGGCGGCAGCCATGCCCGCACCCGCGAGCACGAGACCGCCGGTGGCGACCGCAGCGGCGACGACCTTCTTGATCATTCTCATTCCTCCTCATGGACAAGTGCGGCCCCAGCCTGCTGACCACACCGTCGTAACGACCTCCTGAGGAATAGAGCTACGAATGGATCGGGCCTTTCACCCGTACCGGCGAAGGAGGTCACCGGAACGGGTACACATGACCGACGGGTCAGCTGTGTTCGATGAAGCGGTCGAGCACCCGGACGCCGAAGCGCAGTCCGTCGACCGGCACCCGCTCGTCCACCCCGTGGAACATCCCGGCGAAGTCCAGCTCGGGCGGCAGCCGCAGCGGTGCGAAGCCGAAGCAGCGGATGCCCAGGTCGTCGAAGGACTTGGCGTCGGTGCCGCCGGAGAGCATGTACGGCACCGCCCGCGCCCCCGGGTCCTCGGCGACCAGCGCGGCCTGCATCGCGTCGACCAGGGCGCCGTCGAAGTCGGTCTCGACCGCCTTGTCGCTGTGTACGGACTCGCGCTTGACGCGCGGGCCGAGGATACGGTCGAGGTCGGCCAGGAACTCGTCCTCGTAGCCGGGCAGGAAGCGCCCGTCGACGTGGGCGGTGGCCTGGCCGGGGATGACGTTGACCTTGTAGCCCGCGCCGAGCATCGTCGGGGCGGCGGAATTGCGCAGCGTGGTGCCGATCATCTTGGCGATGCCGCCGAGCTTGGCGAGCGTCGACTCCATGTCCTCCGGATCGAGTTCGGTGCCGAGCGCGTCGGACAGCTCGTCGAGGAAGCCGCGGACGGACTTGGTGACGCGGACCGGGAATTCGTGCCGGCCGAGCCGCCCGACCGCCTCGCACAGCTCGGTGATCGCGTTGTCCTTGTTGGTCATCGACCCGTGGCCGGCCGTGCCGTCCACAGTGAGCCGCATCCAGTGCATGCCCTTCTCCGCGGTCTCGATCAGGTAGAGCCGCAGGTCGTCGTTGACGGTGAAGGAGAAGCCGCCGACCTCGCCGATCGCCTCGGTCACGCCTTCGAAGAGGTCCGGGTGCTCGGCGACCAGGTGCTTGGCGCCGTAGGTGCCGCCGGCCTCCTCGTCGGCGAGGAAGGCCAGCACGATGTCCCGCGGCGGCTTGCGTCCCGAGCGCAGCCGGTCGCGGATCACCGCCAGCGTCATCGCGTCCATGTCCTTCATGTCGACCGCGCCCCGGCCCCACACGCACCCGTCGGCGACCTCGCCCGAGAAGGGGTGCACGGTCCAGTCGTCGGCGTTGGCCGGTACGACGTCGGTGTGCCCGTGGATGAGCAGCGCGGGCCGCGACCGGTCCACGCCCTCGACCCTGGCGACCACGGAGGCCCGGCCCGGGTGCGACTCGAAGATCTGCGGGTCGAGCCCGACCTCGGCGAGCTTCGCCGCGACGTATTCAGCCGCGGCCCGCTCCCCGGGCCCGGAGTGGTCGCCGTAGTTGCTGCTGTCGATCCTGATCAGCTCACTGCACAGGTCGACGACCTCGTCCTCACCGGTGACTGTTCCGCTGTCCGTACTGCCAGGCCTGGACTCGCTCACGCTGTCTCTCCTCCTCGTCACCCACCCGCCCGCCGCGCGCGACGGATGCCTCCCCCATCCTGCCCCGCACCCCCCGCGACCCCCAAGGCTCACCCCTCGCGCGCGCCCCCGCCTGCGGTGATTCGGCCCTCCCGATCTTTGCTATGGTTTACCCCGTCGCCACGGCCGCGAGGCCGTGTCGTCACACCCGTCCGGGTGGCGGAATGGCAGACGCGCTAGCTTGAGGTGCTAGTGCCCTTTATCGGGCGTGGGGGTTCAAGTCCCCCCTCGGACACCAGCGGAGACCGGCGAAAGCCGTCCGGTCACACCGACGAAACGGTCGGCATCACCTTCGTGATGCCGACCGTTTCGTCGTGCCGACGCCCGCCAGGGCCGGAGCCTAGGGCCTGTCCGGCGGATCTTGGCGGATCAGCCTGCGGCGTCCGGTGCCGTACATCGCAAGGCGGAGAATCGTCCTCGTACCGGGTCGTACAAGGACGATTCGACAACGCTGGGACCACCTCCCGCCGAAGGCAGGGGGAGGGGTGCGGTGCCGGGCGTCGCGGGCCCGGCAAGATCCGCCGGACAGGCCCTAGCTAGGACCAGGGGGTCGTCTCGATCAGCCTGAACGGCAGCGTTGCCGACCGGGGCGGCACCGGCATTCCCGCGGCGATGGTGCGCCAGAGGTCGGATTCGGCGATCGACGTCAGTTGCGCGACGGTCAGCGGCGCGACGGTCGTCGGGAGACCGCTGGAGTGCGCGCCCGGCTTCGGCAACCACAGCTGGTTGACGGCGACCTGGTAGTCGCCGGTCTCGTAGGTCGACGCGAGCCAGTCGTCGGGGGCCTCGACGACGACCTGGCTGACGATCGTCCGGCCGTCCTTGTACGTGAAGACGTGACACGGGCCGTCGGAGGCGCCCACGCGGGCGGGGGGGCACACGCCCATGGGCTGGGCACCGGCGGGCTTGCGGGTCACGAAGACCGACACCACCGCGGTGCCGCGGCTGTCGGTGAACTTGGCCGCCACACCGGCCGCGGGCGCCTGTCCCTCCTTCGCCTCGCTCGCCGCGCTGTCCTCGGTGCGTATACCGGTGAGGGTGCCGGGGGTCAGCAGCGTGGTCAGGGCGTCGTGCATCCGCGCGTCCCGCTCCCGCTGGCCGGACGGCGGTGTCGGACGGCCCGCGGCGATCGCGTCGGTGCGGTGGCCGCCGGACAGTGACGTGGCGACGACCGTGCCGCCGACCGCGACAGCGGCGGCGACGGCGGCGGCCGTCGTCACGATCGCGGCCTTGCGCCGCCGTCGTATCCTGCGGCCCTGGGCGTGGGCCTCGGACACCAGCCGCAGCGGGCTGTCGGGCAGGACGGCTTCCGCGGCCTGCCGGAGGGCGGTGCTGAGTGCGTCCTCGAATTCGGGCATGGGCGATCCTCGTCTGGTGGGCACGCGCGCGCTGGGCGTGCGGACGGGCGGTGGGTGGTGCCGGCGAGCGGGGGCGGATTGGGCGTGCGCCTCATCGCGGGACGAGATCGGCGGCCTGCTCCCCGAGTTCGGCCCGCAGCCGTTCCAGGGCGCGGACGGTACGGGTGCGTATCGCGCCCGACGACGCCTGCAGGGCCTCCGCGGTGTCCTCGACGCTGCGGTCCTCCCAGTAGCGCAGCACGAGCACCGCGCGGTCCTTCGGGCTGAGCCGGGTGAGCGCGTCGAGCAGCGTCATCCGCAGCGCCACGTCACCGGCGCCGCCCGCGGCCGGCTGCCGTCCGTACTCCGGGGGCTCGGCGGTCAGCCGTTCTGTGGTGGTGGCGCGGCGGCGCCGGTGCATCAGGAAGTTCCGCACCAGGACGGTCTGGGCGTACGCGGCCGGATTGCCGAGCTTGTCCGATCGACGCCCCCAGACGACGTACATCCGGCTCAGCGTCTCCTGGACCAGGTCCTCGGCGAGGTGGCTGTCACCACCGGTCAGCAACCATGCGGAGCGGTACAACGGCCGTGTTCTGGCCTGGGCGAACTCGATGTACGCCTTGGTCTGTGCTTGTCGCACTGCGGGCGACTCCCTCCGGACGGCGTGTCTTACCCGTAGTCGATGCACGGGACCGCCGGCGTGTTACAGCCGCTCTCCGTACGACGCGATGGCGGGCCCGGCGCGGGAGGGCTGGGTGGCGGGTGCGGGAGGGGTCTTCCGCGTCTGAGGGTGGCGCCGCCGGCTCAGCCGAGAACCGGCCCCACCTCGTACTCGTTGCCCTCGGGGTCGGCGAGGAAGGCGGGGGCGTCGCCTGCGACCAGGAAGCGCAGCCGGTTGCGGCCGGTCTTCGCGGTGGCGGGCGGGCCCATCACCAGGGCGGGGCCGGTACGGGCCGGGTCGCGCAGGCACACCCCCCACGCGGCGCGCTCCACCACCGTCCAGCCGGTCGCCGCGGCCCAGAAGGGACCCTGGGTGGCGGGGTCGTCCGCGTCGAGGCACAGCTGGGCGAGCCGGGCGTCCGCGGGTCCGCGGTGCTCGGGCAGCACGCAGAATTCGTTGCCCTCGGGGTCGGCGAGGACCTCCCACGGCACCTCGCCCTGCCCGATGTCGACCCGCACCGCGCCGAGCCCCAGCAGCCGCGCCACCTCGGCCGGCCCGCCGGCGAGATCCAGGTGCAGCCGGTTCTTCCCCTGCTTGGGCCGCCCGTCCGCCCTGAACCGCAGCTCCACACCCCCGTCCGGCGGCCGTACGACGCTGCCACCCGCGTCCGTCCGCCACCCGAGCGCCGCCGCCCAGAAGCCCGCCAGCGCCTCCGCGTCGACCGCGTCGAAAACCACCCCGGTCAGCTCTGCCATCCGCTCCCCGCCTCCGCGTCACGTCCACCCGCCGCACCGGCACGCCCGGTTCGGCCCTTGTGGGATATCACGGCGGCAGCGCGGCCGCTCCGTCGGCCGGGTGCGGGCCGGGCGGCCCGGCTCAGCCCGCGACGCGGTAGCGGGCCATCATGCAGTCGTCCTCGTGGTCGAGGATGTGGCAGTGCCACACGTAGCCCTGGAGCCGCGTGCCGCTCATCGCGGTGAAGGGCGCGTCGGGGTCGAAGCCCACGTCGACGGCCGCGGGGAAGCGGACCAGCACCCGGGTCACCATCCCGGGCGGGCAGCCGACCGTGTCCTTGGCGCCCGCCTCCCACACCCCCGGCGGCAGCACGGACCCCAGCAGATGCGCGTCGGGGGACGGCGTCCACATGGTGCCGGGCGCGGGGCGGGGGTTGGCCTCGCGGTAGGCCGCCACGTCGAAGCGCTGCCGGCCGAGGATCCGCATGTGCACCAGGTGCAGATGCATCGGGTGCGCCTCGGAGGAGGTGTTCACGAACTCCCACACCTCGGCCGTGCCCTGCCGCGGGGCGAGCACCGGCCCGTCGTCGTACCGCAGGTTGTTCAGCGTCATCCCGGCGAACGGCCAGCCGGCGGACATCGCGGGGGTCAGCGTCACGATCCGGCGCGGGACGCTGCCGGACGCGGGCAGGGCCGGCAGCGCCGCCGGCAGGCCGGCGGCGCCGCGCAGCCGAACGGGCGGCGGGCCGGTGAATCCGCGTACGCCGGTGCCGACGAAGCGCATGATGTCAGCGGGCGGCACCACGCCGGTGGCGGCCACCACCTCCGGTGACTCCTGCTGGTCGTTGGTCAGGTCCACGTGGTCGCCGGCGGCCAGCGTGCCGAAGTCCACGACGAGGTCGAGGCGTTCGCCGGGCGCCAGGCGCACCGAGGTGGTGCGGGCGGTCGTGTCCAGCAGCCCCCCGTCGGTGCCGACCACCCAGAAGGGCATCGCGTTGCTGAAGAAGAGGCGGTAGCTGCGGGCGTTGGAGGCGTTGAGCACCCGGAGGCGGTAGAAGCCGCGGGCCACCTTGAGATAGGGCGACACGACGCCGTTGACCGTCATCAGGTCGCCGAACGTCCCACCCTCCCAGTGCCCCTGCGGCACCGCGCGGGTGGTGCGGAAGTTCAGCGACCCGTCGTCCTGGAAACGGCGGTCGGCGAGCGTCAGCGGCACCTCGAACTCGCCGCTGGGCAACCCGAGCCGGTTGTCGGCGGCGCCGGTGTCGTACGCGTCCCGCAGCAGGTACATGCCGGCCAGGCCGGCCACCGCGTTGAGCCGGGTGATGCCCATCGCGTGGTCGTGGTACCAGAGGTGGGCCGCGTCCTGCCCGTTCGGATGGCGGTACGTCATGCTGCCGCCGGGCCGGAAGGTGTTCTCCGGATGCCCGTCCGCTTCCGGCGGGGTGACCGCGCCGTGCACGTGCACCGACGTACGCGGCTGCGTCCGGTCCAGCTCCGAAGCGCCCTCCAGCGTCGGATCGACGTCGGCGGCGAACAGGTGCCCGCCGGTGAAGCCGTTGCCGAACGTCAGGGAGAGCGGTACGCCCTGGCGGGCTTCGATCGTCGGCCCGAGGTACGGCTGCCCGCCGTACGACCAGGTCTTCGCCAGGCCGAGGTCCCGGTGGAAGCGGTGCGTGGACTCCGCCATGGCGATGGTGCGGTCGCCCGCCAGCACGGGCGGCACGGGCAGCTCGTCGACATACGGCGTCAGGCGGGGAGAGGCGAAGGTCAGCGCGGCCCCGGCCGTCGCCGCTCCCGCGGTGAGGATGTGCGGTGCGCCGATTGCGCCGGCGGCGGTCAGGCCTCCGGCGGTGAGCAGCGAGCGACGGGACGGGCCTTTCGGCATGCGGGCTCCTCTGGGGGTGGGCGCGCTCGACGATAAGTATCCATATGACTCATCGTCAACCATTTCCGGGCGTGTCGGGCCGGGCGGGTCCCCCGGGGTTCCCCATGGCCGCGGCCACCGTCGCGGCTGGGCGCGCCGTCCCCCCGCCCCGGGGGTCCCGCCCCTTGCGGTGGGCGGCCACCTTTCCCGCCGTCGCGGTTACGCGCGCCGTGCCCCGCGTCCCTGGGGTGGGAGCCCCGTTCTGCTGCGTTCACAGTCGCGGTTCGTCGTGGCTGGTCGCGCAGTTCCCCGCGCCCCTTCCGGCCTGCGTCCTCCTACGACCAGGCGTTGGCCCCTGGTAAGGGGTGCCTCTGCCGCGGAGGGCACGCGTTTTCAGGGGCGCGGGGCCGGTGCGGTCAGGCCGGTGTCGGGGGGAGGTGGAAGACCTCCCACAGGTGGCCGTCGAGGTCGCGGAAGGCCCGGGTGTACATCGGCGAAGCCTCCTGCGTGTGCTTCGCCGCCTCGCCGCCCGCGGCGGACGCGGCGGCGCCCATGCGGTCGACCGCTTCCGCCGTGTCCTGCGACACCGCGACGATCACCTCGGTGGACGCCGCGGTGTCGGAGACCGGGCGGCCGGTGAAGGACGTGAAGTAGGCCTCGGTCAGCAGCATCACGAAATTGCTCTCGCCGACGACCATGCAGGCCGCCTTCTCGTCGGTGAAATCCGGGTCGAAAGTGAAGCCGAGGGCCTCGAAGAAGGCCTTGGACGCCGGCAGGTCCTGCACCGGGAGGTTCACGAACATCTTGCTCGCCATGCTGCCGCCTCTGCTCGGGCCGGGGACTGGTGGTGTGCTCGTACGGGTGGACCGGTCGGTGGCACGAAATTCATCGGTGTTCCCGGTGCCGAATCGTCAGCCGGCCAGCAGGGTGTCCACGACCCGGGCGAAGACCCGGCGTCCGGCGCCGCGGGTGAGGCCGTCGAAGGCCCTGGGCAGCCAGGGCAGCTCCAGATCCTCCTCCCAGCGGACGGCCGAGCCCGCGCCGTCCGCGCGCACCTCGATCTCGGCCCAGCCGGTGACGACCCGTCCGGTCTTCACCAGCCGGCAGCGCCCGGGGCCGCCGTCCTCGGTGGGCGGCTGCCACACGGCGACCCGCATCGGGTCGGCGAAGGAGGCGCGGCCAGGGCCGGTGCGGGCGACGAAGACCGTGCCGGCGCCGGATGGGGGCGGGGTCAGCACGGTGACCCGGGTCAGCGGCACGGTGGCGGTGTGGTTCTCCCACGTGGTCAGCCGGCGCCACGCCTCGGCCGGCGGCAGCGCCGTACGGCGTTCGACCGTGAAGCTCGGCACGGAACCGAGCGTACCGGCGCCGGCCGGGATGTCCCGGCCGGACACCCCGGTCGTACGGGCGCGGGTCGGACGGAGCGTGCCGCCGTCCTGCGGGCGCCCGATCTCAGGCGCCGAGGCGGTCGCGCAGCCAGGCCAGGGCGGCCCGGCCCTGGGCGGCCTGGAAGGCGCGGAGGGTGGGGAGGCCGGGTGGGGACGGGCGGCGGGCGCCGGCGAGCAGGAAGCCGGTGAAGGCGGCGAGGACCGCGGTGACGGCCTCGGGTGCGGCACCCGCGGCGACCTCGTGCCGGTCGAAGAGCCGGTGCGGGGGCGGGCCGCCCTGCATGGCGACGCTGGGCAGCATCAGCAGCAGGTCGTACCAGGGGGCCGCCCGGCACGCCCAGGGCCAGTCGACGACGCACACCCGGCCGTCCGCGGTGAGCAGCAGGTTGTCGGCGCGCAGGTCGCTGTGGGCGAGGGTGTTCCCGGTGGCGCCCGCCACCCAGCCGGCCTCCAGCCGCGCGAGCGTGCCGAGGTGGCGTGCCGCCCAGGGGTCGAGTCCGGCCAGGTCGTCGGTGCCCGCCGCGTGGTCCGCGGCGATCGTGCGCCAGGCGTGGAAGGCCGTGGCCTGCCTCTCGGCAACGGGCGGCACGTCGATCGGGCAGGGGGTGAGGAGGGCGGCGAGGTCGCCGACCGCGGCCAGGACCCGGGACAACTCCGCGGGTTGCCAGGGCTGCGCGGGGGTGCGGCCCTCGACGTCCTCGAAGAGCAGCGCCACCCAGCCGTCCTGGTCGAAGGACGCGAGCAGCCGCGGGGCGGGCGCCCGCGCGGGAAGCGCGCCGGCGACGCGGGCCTCAGTGCGGTGGATGCCGGGGCTCTCCGGATTCTGCGCCTCGCTGACAGCCTTGACGAAGGCGCGCCGCCCGTCGGCGAGCCGCAGCCGTGCGGCGACTCCGGGCGAGAAGCCGCCGTGCTGCGTCTCGGCGGCGGCGACGCGCGCCCCGAGGTGCTCCTCGACGGCCGCCCGCAGCCGGCGGGGCACCGCCGTCCAGTCCGCGCGGACCCCCGTCGCGGCCGGGGCCGGCGCCCGGTCGCCCTCCTTCGTGTCCGCCCCGCCCGCCGCCCGTGTCGCGTCGTCCATCGGGTCATACTCACCGACCGCGGACCGGCGGGCCACGGGTTATCCGGGCCGCGACCCCGGCGAGGTCACCAGGCCGCGGGGGCGTAGTCCTTCAGGAAGCAGCCGTAGAGGTCCTCGCCCTGCTCGCCGCGCACGATCGGGTCGTAGACGCGTGCGGCGCCGTCGACGAGGTCGAGGGGGGCGTGGAAGCCCTCGGCGGCGAGGCGGATCTTGTCGGGGTGGGGGCGCTCGTCGGTGATCCAGCCGGTGTCGACTGCGGTCATCAGGATGCCGTCGGTGTCCAGCATCTCCTGCGCGCTGGTGCGGGTGAGCATGTTCAGCGCGGCCTTGGCCATGTTGGTGTGCGGGTGGCCGGCGCCCTTGTAGCCGCGGGAGAACTGGCCCTCCATGGCGGAGACGTTGACCACGTACTTGCGGCGGGCCGCCGCCGCGGCCATGGCCGGGCGCAGCCGGCTGACCAGGACGAAGGGCGCGGTGACATTGCACAGCTGGACTTCGAGCAGCTCGACCGGGTCGACCTCGCTGACGGTCTGCACCCAGGTGTTGGTCGCGTCCAGGTCGGGCACCAGGCCGCCCGCGTCGATGGCGGTGCCGGCCTCGATCCTGGCGAGTGAGGCCGATCCGCTGACCAGCGCGAGGTCGGTGACGTCCTGCGCGGTGAGCGACTCGCGGCGGGGGGCGGGCAGTGCCGCGGCGGTGCGGGCGCCGCTGCCGAAGGCGCCGAAGACCTCGGTGGCGGGCAGTTCGCCGGCCGGCAGCGGCGCGGCCTCGGCGGCGACCAGTTCGCGGTAGGCGGCCGGGGAGCGGCGCACGGTCTGGGCGGCGTTGTTGATCAGGATGTCCAGCGGGCCGTCGTCGGCGACGGAGTCGGCGAGGGCCACCACCTGGGCGGGGTCGCGCAGGTCGATGCCGACGATCTTGAGCCGGTGTATCCACTGGTCGCTGTCGGGCATGGCCTTGAAGCGGCGGACGGCGTCGCCGGGGAAGCGGGTGGTGACGGTGGTGTGGGCGCCGTCCCGCAGCAGCCGCAGCGCGATGTACATGCCGATCTTGGCGCGGCCGCCGGTGAGCAGCGCGCGCCGCCCGGTCAGGTCGGTGCGGGCGTCGCGCCGTGCCCGGTTCTGGCGGGCGCAGTCCTGGCAGAGCTGGTGGTAGAAGGCGTCGACCTCGACGTAGCGGGTCTTGCAGACGTAGCAGGAGCGGGGGCGCTCCAGGATGCCGGCGATCTCGGTGCTGACCGAGGCGGTCAGCTGGATGCCGAGGGTCTCGTCGTCGATGCGGTCGGCGGCGCCGGTGGCGGTGGCCTCGGTCACGGCCTTGTCGTTGGCGGTCTTGGCGGCCCTGCGCTCCTGGCGGCGGCGCTGCTTGACCATGCGGTAGACGCCGGCGGTGGCGCGGCGGACGGCGACGGCGTCGGGGTGGTCGACGGGCAGCCCGTCGAGTTCGGCGAGCACGGCCAGGCAGACCTCGAGGCGTGCCGGGTCGATGCCGGGCTCGTCCTCCTGGTGTCCGAGGTCGTGGAAGTCCTGGGTCGTCGCCGTCATCCCGCCGCTGCTCTCCGTGTCCCGCCCGGGTCCTGTGGGGTCCCGGGGCAGCCCGGGTACGCTCCCGGGTCTCCGGTGAACTTTACGTTTGACCTGCGGGCAGCTCCAAACGCGGCGGCGGAGGCCCGGCCGGTAGTGTCGGGGCGGCCGCGCCGCCCCGCACTGGAGGTCCGTTGAGCACCGAGAGCCCGTTCACCGTGCCGCACGACGATCCTTTCGGGCCGCACAACCTGCCCTACGGGGTCTTCCGCACCGCCGCCGACCCGCGGCCGCGCATCGGGGTCCGCTACGGCTACCGGGTGCTGGACGCGGGCGCCGCGGCACGGGCGACGGGGGCGCCGCCGGACCTCGCGGAGCTGCTGGCCGCCCCGGTGCTGAACCCGCTGCTGGCCGCGGGGCGCCCGGCCTGGACCCGGGTGCGGACGGCGCTCACCGCGTGGCTGACCGGTGAGGCCCACCGGGAGGCGGTCGGGCCGCTGCTGGTGCCGCTGGCCGAGGCGGAGCTCCTGCTGCCCTTCGAGGTCGCCGACTATGTCGACTTCTACGCCTCGGAGCACCACGCGGTGAATGTCGGCCGGATCTTCCGGGCCGGGGCGGACCCGCTGACCCCGAACTGGAAGCACCTGCCGATCGGCTACCACGGCAGGGCCGGCACCGTCGTGGTGTCGGGCTCCCCCGTGGTGCGGCCGTGCGGGCAGCGCAGGGCCGCGGGCGAGGCCGCGCCGTCGTACGGGCCCTCGCTGCGGCTGGACGTCGAGGCGGAGCTGGGCTTCGTGGTGGGCGGCGCCTCCGAGCGCGGTTCGCGGGTGGCGATGGCCGAGGCGGACGACCACGTCTTCGGGGTGTGCCTGCTCAACGACTGGTCGGCGCGCGACGTGCAGGCCTGGGAGTACGTGCCGCTCGGGCCCTTCCTCGGGAAGTCCTTCGCGACGTCGGTCTCCCCGTGGGTGGTCCCGCTGGAGGCGCTGGCCCATGCCAGGACGGCCCCGCCGGCGCGTGACACCCCGCTGCTCCCCTACCTCGACGACAGCGCCGCGCAGCCGCCCTGCGGCCTGGACATCGCGATGGAGCTGCGGCTCAACGGGCACACGGTCTCCCGGCCGCCCTTCGCCGCGATGTACTGGACGTACGCGCAGATGGTGGCGCATCTGACGGTGAACGGGGCGAGCCTGCGCCCCGGCGACCTCTTCGCGTCGGGCACGGTCAGCGGGCCTGCCGCGGACAGCGTGGGCGCGCTGATCGAGCTGACCCACGGCGGTGAGCGGCCGGTGGAGCTGCCGGACGGCAGCAGCCGGGCCTTCCTGGAGGACGGGGACGAGGTCGTCATCACGGCGACGGCGCCCGGGCCGGGCGGCGTACGCATCGGCCTCGGCGAGGTCGCGGGCCGGGTCGAGCCCGCCCGCTGACCACCGGAGGGTGGCGGCACCGCCCGGCCGGCGGGGCCGTCCCGGGGTCACCTGGAGGGCGACAGCCCCGTCTCGTCCAGGTCCGCGCGACTGCGGACGGCCACCACCTCGACCAGCCAGGTCAGCGTGCCGTCGGCGACCGGGGCGCCGTCGTAGGAGATGTCGGCGACGGCCTGGTAGGTCCCGGGTGCGGTGCCGGGCGGGACGGTCACCTTGAAGGCGCCCTGGGCGGGCGGTTCGGCGGCGATGAGCTGCCTGCCCGGGAAGGTGAGGGTGCCGGGGGCGCCGGCGGCCGGGGCGAGCGGCGGCAGCGGCCGGAAGACGACGGTCGCCTTCTCGCCGTGCGCGGGGGCGGCGGTGCGGTTGCCGACGGCGAAGGTCAGCGTGACCGTCTCGCCCGGCTCGGCTCCCACCGGGCTGCCGGTCACCGTGCCGAACAGGGCCGGCGGCGGCGTACGGCCGTCGCCGGCGGTCAGGGCGAGGCCGGTGATCAGCGGCGACAGGGCCCCCCGGAGACCGGCGCCGAACTCGACGGTCACGTTCGCGCCCGTCGGGGTGAAGTCGACCGAGCGGCGGACCCAGGCGGGCCCCGCGCTCCCGGCGGGTGCGAAGACCTCCTTCGTCCGGCCCGGGCCCCTGGGCGTCTCGACCGGGCGGATCAGCACCGTGTAGTCCTGCTCGCGGGCGCCCGGCTCGGCCGGCCCGGCGAGGTCGGGCGACTCCATCCAGCTGATGGTCGTCTTGCGGCCCGGCGTGGTCGGCACCGTCTGGCTGACCGCTCCGACGTGCTCGGGGACCTCGCCCTTGAGCCGCAGCGCCTGGCCGCCGCCGGACTCGGCGGGGCGCGCGCCGGGTGCCAGCGCGACGAGCTGGACGGCGTCCTGGGTGACCTCCCAGCCGGGGATGCCGTCGGCGTTCTTGACGGTGAACAGCTTGTGCTTGGGTGCGGCCCCGATGCCGGGCTCCGCGAAGTCGGGGTTGGTGATGTCGCCGGCCATGGCGGTCCTTCCGTAGGTGGCCGTGCCCCCGGCACGGCGGTGCGGCGTCGCCAGAACGCGGAGAGTGGTCATGTGGCTACCCCGAGATTCCACCAACGGAGGCGGCCGCCCGCAACACGACGGCGCCGAGCGGCCGGGCGCCGCCGCCGTCAGCCGGCTCGGCCAGACCGTACCCGGCAGGGGCACCGGCGGATCGGAACCAGCCACGCCGTACGCGCCGCGCTCCACCGCCCGGGAGCCCGGCGCCCCCCACGGGTGCCGGGCCCCTGCTCATGCCCCGATGGCCGCTCTCAGCGCCCGCGCACCCCGTGCGACCCGTAGCCGGGCGCGGGTACGTCCCGTACGGGGACGCCGCCCGCGACGGCCCCGAGCAGGGTCAGGGCGGGCGCCGGCAGGCCGGCGGGGGTGGTGCCGTCGGTGAGGACGGCCAGCGCCAGGGAGTTGGTACCGCTGGTGCGCAGGATGCCGCCCGGCAGCACGAAGGTGTGCTGCGGGCCGACGTCGTTGGCGTACTGGCCCAGATTCCAGCCGTTGAGGAAGATCTGCACGCGGTAGGCGCGGGCCGGGTCGTCGGTGAGGGTCAGGCCGATCGAGGCGTCGGTGCCGCGGTCGATCCGCAGGGTGAAGTCGGTGCGGTACCAGGCGACGCCCTGCCGGGAGTCGGTGTGCGGCAGGGCGACCGGCGACCAGTGCCGGTCGGGGAAGCCGGGCAGGTGCCAGCCGGCGCGTTCGCCGTACAGGCCGCCGGTGTTGAGGGGGCCGCGTACCGGATCCTCGGTGCCGGTCGCGCCCTGGATGCGCCAGGTCGGCGCGGTGCCGTCGAGAGTGGCGGCGAGCAGGCCGCGGGCGGCCTTGAAGGCGTCGTTGGCGCCGCCGTCCTCCGCGTGGGCCATCGGCCTGACCAGGACCGCCACCGTGTGCGGCCCCTCACCGCGCAGGTCGGCGGGCACGGCGAATTCCGCGCTGCCGGTCCAGCTGGCCACCGTGTCCTGTGCCTTGGTGGGCGTCGGCAGCCGGTGGGTGCCCAGCGGTCGGCCGTCCCACCAGGCCATGAGCAGGCCCAGCGTGCCGCCCTGGTAGGTCAGCGCCAGGGTCTGCGCGTCGGCAGCGCCGTCGATGGTCGCGCGGTACCAGACGTCGCCGTAGTGGAAGCCGTAGTCGTCGGCGAAGAGGACGGCGGGCTGTCCGGCGGGCACGGCGGTGGAACTGTGGGAGGTGGTCAGGTCGCACACCCGCCAGGCGCGGTCGTCGAAGCCGGCCTCGGCCTCGGGGCTCTCCGCGGCATACCGCCACCCGGTGAGCGCGGGCAGGTGCACGTCGGCGGGGCCGGGCAGCAGGCGGTCGGCGGCGAGGCTGCCGTCCGGGGTGGCGCGGACCGAGGTGCGCCGGCCGTTCCAGTCGACGTGCTCCACCCCGTGCGGTGCCCACACTTCCAGCGGGGCGGGCGCGGCGGTGTCGCCGGTCAGTTCCAGTTCCCTGCCGTGGACTTCGGCGGTGCGCAGCAGCGCGGGGCCGCGGACGAGCACCGGGCCGCCGGGGGTGTCGCGGGGCCACAGGGTGGCAGCCGCGGTGTCGTCGGCGAGCAGGAGCAGCAGCGGGACGGCGCTGCTGCCGCCCTCGACCCGGACGCGGGTGAGGCCGTCCAGGACCGCGTTGACGCGCAGGGTGCCCGCGGCCTCGTCGTAGACGGCCTCGGCGCTGCCCGCGGTGACCGTGACGGTGGGCCGGCTGCGGCAGACCAGCACCGTCTCGACCGGGTCGCCGGGCCTGCCGCTGAGCAGGGCGACGTCCTGGGTGTCGCCGGCGGCCCGCCACATCGGCTGGGCGGTGGTGTAAAGCACGGCGCGGCGGCCCAGCGACAGGTTGGCGGCGACGACCTTCATGTCCTTGCCGGCGACCCGCATCCCGCCGGGCGCGGCGGGCACGGTGACGGTGCCGGTCGCGGTGGTCACCGGCAGCGTGACGGTGGCGCCCTGGGTGCTGTCGTTGCGCAGGAAGTACAGGTGCGAGCCGCGTTCGGGGTTGGCCAGGTGGTAGACGCGGACGGCGCCGCCGGCGGCCGCGGTGTCCTCGGCGCGGTCCAGCTGCGCCAGGTCGGGGAAGGCGGCGAGCATGGAGCCGATCTGCCGCATCGGCAGCAGCTTGGGCGTCTGGTTGCGTGCCTCGTCGATGGCGGCGCCGTAGTCGTAGGAGGTGTAGACGACCGGCGCGGGCAGCCAGCCCCAGGAGGTGCCGCCGAAGGTCATGTAGACGTTGTGGACCTTGATGCCGTTGGCGAGGTTGGTGAGGTAGAAGCGCCGTTCGTACGCCGCGTCGCGGGTCCTGCGGGATTCGGCGTAGCCCAGGCCGCCGAATTCGGCGCCGCCCCACGGGTCGAACCAGCCGCCGCCGAACTCGGCGGTGAAGCCGGGGGTCGCGGGGCTGGCGGTGGAGCCGCCCTTGGCGCCCCCGGTGCCGAAGTAGCCCCAGTCGGGCGGGGTGCTCGACGGCGACGGGTAGCCGTCGAAGGCGTAGAGGTAGCGGTCCTGCTCGCCACCGGTGTCGAAGCTGCCGGGGACCCAGTAGCCGTTGCGGCCCTTGTCGTTGTGGAAGAGCGGTACGTCGATGCCGTCGGCGCGCACCTTCGCGTACAGGTGGGCCATGTAGTCGGTGCCGGTGGAGCTGGTGACGAAGGAGGCGTACTCGTTCTCCAACTGGTAGAGCACGACGGTGCCTTCGCCCCTGGTGTACAGGTGGCGGCCGATGATCCGGTTGACCTCGGTGAGCCACTCGTCGGCGTGCGCGAGGTAGGCGGGGTCGCTGGTGCGGGCCCGGCCGGGGGTGGTGGCCAGCCAGCCCGGGTAACCTCCGGCGTCCACCTCGGCGTTGATGTACGGGCCGGGTCTGGCGATGACGTACAGCCCGGCCTCGGCGGCCAGGTCCAGGAAGCGGTCCAGGTCGCGGACGCCGGTGAAGTCGTAGCTGCCGGGGGCCGGGGAGTGGTAGTTCCAGGCCACGTAGATGCTGACCGCGTTGTAGCCGTTGGCCTTCATCTTGTGCAGGACGTCCAGCCACAGCGAGGGGCTGGGCAGCCGGAAGGGGTGGACCTCGCCGGACCAGATCGGCACCCGCTGCCCGTCGATGAGCAGGGCGTAGCGGTCGAAGGCCACGGTGTGCGCCGCGCCCTGCCCGGGATGTCCCGGGGCGGGGGTGGGCGCGGGCCCGCCGGGGGTCGCGGGCGCGGCCGCGTGCGCGGCGGCCGGCAGGGCCAGTGCGGCGGCGGCGGAGCCGGTCAGGGTGGAGAAGACGCGGCGGGATATGTCCACGGGGGTCCCTTCGACAGCGTTTGCGGTGGGAAGTACGCCGCCACTGCCGGCGCCGGCGGTGGGCTTGAATCGTCTTAACGCGCTGGAAAGGTAGACCCGGGCCGGTCGGCGCGCAAGACTTCGCACACAAACGCTCACGCCGGGAGGCCCGCCCGAGGGACCCGCAAGGCGGGTCAGAGTGGCGCCGGGAGGCGTCCACCTTGGTGAAAGGCCAGGCTGGGACGGGGATTACGGACGACGGATGCCTGATCGCGGGAAGCTCCGCAGCCCATCAGGTTCCGACACGTTCCATCAGGTGTCACCAGCACGAGTCGTGATTGAACGCTTTCAAGGAGTCATTCGGCCAGCAGGAGCACGACCTCGTCGATCTCCTCGCCCCTGGCGTTCGCGAAGCCCCGGTCGTGCCCCGTCACCACGAAGCCGCACCGTTCGAGCACCCGGATCGAGGCGGCGTTGTCCGCGGCCGCGCGGGCGTGCTGGGGGCGTTCCGGGACGAGGGCGAGCAGCCCGCGCAGGGCGGCGGTGGCCGCGCCGCGGTCCCAGTGCTCCCGGCCGATCCAGTAGGTGACCTCGCGCTCCCCCGGCGGGCCGAAGACCGCCGCGTTGCCGATGATCTCGCCGCCCGCGCCGACGACCGTGCGCGCCACGATGTCCGGGTCCTGGCGGATCCGCGCCCAGTGGGCCGCGAAGCGGTCGCGGTCGGCGGGGTCCTTCGCGGTGAAGGCCGCCATCGCGATCGCCTCGGGGTCGTTCGTCTGGGCGTAGAAGACGGGCAGGTCCCCGTCCCGTATCTCGCGCAGCGTTGTCTCCATCGGACCTCCCGCCTGTGGTTCTCCGCCGAGCCGGATGGTACGTCAGGCGGGGCGGCTGCGCGGGGAATCGGTGTCAGCGAGGTCGAGGCGGTGGTGCGGGTCGGACCTGAGCCTGGCGTCCTCCCACACCTTGCGCAGGACCAGCGGGTCCGCGCCGCAGGCCTGGGCGAAGCGCTCGGTGAGGGACCAGCCGGGAAAGCGCTCCCCCGACAGGATCGCGGCGGTGTCCGCGGCCGGTATGCCCAGCCGGGCCGCGAGTGCCCGCAGCGGCATGCCGCGGGCCCGGTGGAGCTGGCGGAGCACCGGCGCGAGGTGGGAGCGGGCTGTCATCTGTCGTCCCCTCCTCGGAGTACGGGGCCGTGGGCTTCCAGCGTGCCCCACACCGGGTGCGGTCCGCCGCCGGACCTGGCGGGCGCCGGCTGCAGCCGGGCGGCCCGGTGTCCGCGTCCGCGGCCGCACCGGGCCGTCCGAAGCCCCCGGTGGTACGGGCTGTCGCGCCGTCTCGCGCGGCGGGTACGCGCTGGTGGGCGGTACGGCGAGGGGTCCGTGCACGGGACTTCGCGCCGGGATGGGGCAACGCGGCAGGTGTTGCCACCGGGGCTTCCCGGCGCTCGGGCGCGGAGCGGGGAAACACGTTGCCCCGGGCGCGCATTTGCAGATCCACCTGCTTGCGGCGGAGCACCGTTGTATCCGTTGGGTCCGCGGGCCGCGCATGAAGCCGGTGGCGGCCGGTCATCCTTTCCATGGGGCCGCGTCGTCTGCATTTGCAGACCGCGGGCCTGATCATCGGTCCCGGCACGAGAAGAGGACACATGACCGGTCACGACCACCGCGAAGACCAGGGAAAACCCCTGATGGGAACCGGCGGTCCGGGCGGCTTAGCCGTCGCCTGGCGGAAAAGCTCCTACAGCAACCACCAGAGCGCCTGCGTGGAAGTGAGCGAAATCGGTCGCGAGTCGATCGGTTTCCGCGACTCGAAGGATCCGGAAGGCGCGGTTCTGACCTTCGAACGGACCGCGGCAGCGGCATTCGTTGCCGCCGTGGCCGCGGGCGAGTTCACTGAAGGGCGGTAACCGGCCGTCCTTTTCGGCAACTTCCGATCTCATATGACTGAGGCAGGATGAGAGGGTCGAGAAAGCCGCCCGCTCAGCGCGAGGGAGAGTCCGCCCGTGCCTGCCCAGCCGTCCCGCGCCCCGCGCGGAGTTCGCCATGTACGCCCGCTGTCCGGCCGGGCGCCGACCGCGCAGCGCATGATCTTCGGTGAGACGCTGCGAAAACACCGGGAGGCGCTCGGCCTGACGGAGAAGGAGGTCGCGCGCGGGATCGGCGGGTGCTCGGCCTCCAAGATCAGCCGCCTGGAGAGCGGCGAGCACGACTTCAAGGAGAAGGACGTGCTGTGCCTGCTCGACGTCTACCAGGTCGTGGACCCCGCCGAGCGCACCCGGCTGCTCGAACTGTCCCAGCAGGCCAACGAGAAGGGCTGGTGGGAGGCCTGGCGTGACGTCGCGCCCAAGGAACTCCAGACCTACGTCAGCCTGGAGGACATCGCCGCGCGCATCCGCAGTTACGAGAGCGGGCAGTTGCTGGGCCTGCTCCAGATCCCCGACTACACCCGGGCCCTGGTCAAGGCGAACTCGCTGGAGCCCGGCGTGCGGACCGCCGAGCGGATCATGGAGCTGCGGGCCATACGGGCGCAGCGCTTCCTCAACGAGTCCGCGGCCCAGCTGATCTGCGTCGTGGACGAGGTCACCCTCTCCCGCGGCTACGGCACGAACCCGATCATGCGCCGGCAGATCGAGCACCTGATAGAGCTGGCGGGGCACGAGCGGATCAGCTTCCGGCTGGCCCCGTCCGCCCGGCTCAACCTGCCGGTCCAGATCGGCACGACCACGGTCTTCGACTTCGCCGCCGACCAGTTGCCGGCGATCGTCTACGTCGAGCGCTGCAACGGCGGCCTGTACCTCCAGGACCGCCAGGAGGTCGACGCCTACGAACGCGGCTTCGACCGCCTGATGGTCAACTCGCTGGGCTCCGCGGCCTGCCTGCAGAAGCTCAAGGACTACTGCCAGAAGTACCGCTGAGCCCGCGCCCCCGGCGGCTCAGGGCTTGCGCGCCACACCCACGTAGAGGGACGCGTCCGCGTCCGAGATCAGGCTCGGCCCGCTGGCCGGCTCCGGATTCCAGCGGTGGGCCACCTCCACGCCCGGATCGAGCAGGTCGAGACCGGTGAAGAAGTCCCGCACCTCGCTGCGGCTGCGGACCTGGAGCGGCGTGCCGCCCTGGGTGTAGACGTCCACGATCTGCGCCCACACCTCGGGCGCGAAGTCCGGGGTGCAGTGCGAGATCGTCAGGTACGAGCCGGGCGCCAGCGCCGCGACCAGGGTGTCCACCACCCCGTAGGCGTCCTGGTCGTCGGGGACGAAGTGCAGCAGCGCGTTCAGGCTCAGCCCCAGCGGCTGCGCCAGGTCCACGCAGCCCTCCCGCCGTACGACGTCCAGCAGGCGGGCGGGGTCGGTCACATCGGCCTCGACGTAGCCGGTGGCGCCCTCCGGGGAACTGCGCAGCAGGCTGTCGGCGTAGACGAGCACGATCGGGTCGTTGTCGACGTAGGTGACGCGGGCGGCGGGCTGCTCACGCTGGACGACCTCGTGCAGGTTGGGCGCGGTCGGGATGCCGGTACCGATGTCGAGGAACTGCCGGACGCCGTGGTCGCGGGCCAGCAGGCGCGCCGAGCGGTGCACGAAGGCGCGGTTCACGCGGGCGGCGGTCCTCACCGCGGGGAAGGACACGATGACCTTCTCGGCCGCGTCCCGGTCGACCGCGTAGTTGGTGTTGCCGCCGAGGTAGTAGTCGTACATCCGGGCGCTGTGCGGCAGATCCTGCCGCAGCCGGTCTTCCGTGCCCTGCGGTAATTCGTCGCTCACGCCACTGCCCCCATCGGTCGCGCCCTCGGGCCGCGCCGGGCGCCGGGAGCGGAAATGAGCCGGATCTGCGCATCCGCTGAGATCACCTTATGCACGGGCGGCCGGATCCTGAACACCGCCGGGTGTCAGGCCTGTTCAGCTGCCGATGACCTTCGGACAGTTCTCCATGAGGACGAAGACGCGGAGCCGGTCGCTGCGCATCGGCCGCAGCGCGACGATCCGCACCGCGACCTCCCTGCCCTGGTGGAAGGGCAGCCGCAGCCTGCGCAGGCTGCCGTCGCCGCTCTCGCGGGACTCCTTGCGGTGCCACATCTCCCGCGCCCCCGGGGTGTTCGCGAGGACCTCGCGCTGCAGGCGGCGCAGCGCTTCGTTCCGCCGGTCGCGGGAGCGTGCGAAGCGGATCTGGCCGACGTACGAACGCGCCCAGTCCTCGCGCCAGTTGACCAACTGCTCGCGGGCGTCCTGGCTGAGCAGCGCCCAGCGGAGCATGTTCCCCTGGTGGGCCGTCCACGGGAACCAGTCGCGCATCGGCTGGTTGTGCCCGATCACGTTCCACGCCGCGTCCGCGACGCAGGCGGGGTGCGACTGGTTGTCGATGAAGCACTGGAAGAGGTCGTCCATCTCCACCGCCGCCGACGCCTGCGGGATGGCGGCGGAGCTGGGTGGCCGCCCGAGTGCCCGCTCGTAGAGCGTGCCGCGCTCGGTCAGGCTCAGCCCGAGGGCGGTGGAGAGCCGGTCGAGGAAGTCCTCGGTGCAGTCGGCCGCCTCGCCGTCCTCCAGCGAGCCGTACCACTCCTCGGTCACCCCGGTCAGCCGGGCGATGTCGGCGCGGGACAGACCGGGACCGCCGGTCTCGTTCCCGGCCGTGAGCCCGTACCGCTCGGTACGCCGCCGCCAGGCGGGCAGCAGCTTCGACAGCGGCTCGCCCTCGGGCCGTTCGTGCTCGCCTCGACCGCTCCAGGACTCCACAGGCCGACCCTAGGCACCGTCTGCCGCCCGCCCCGGCCCGCGACACCCCCGCGGCGCGCGATCACCGGCCAGGAACCGTCGTTCAGCGTAGCCGGGAGGGGAGCACCCGCCGTTCGGTCTCCCGCCGCCGGCGCGCGGGCCGCTCCGGGGCGGCGGGGGGGTCAGCACGCCGCGTGCCCTACGGCACCTCGCCGTCGGGGCCGGCGACCAGCCGGGGCAGGCCCGCGTGGTCGCAGCCGGCCTTGAGGTAGATGTCGGACAGCAGACGGGTCACGACCGCGTCGGTGGCGCCGAGCGCCTCGGCTATTCGGGCGTTGGACCAGCCGCCCGCGGCCCATTCCGCGACCGTGCGCTCCTGGACGGTGAGGGAGTCGGCGTCGGCGGTACGGGGCTGCAGCGGCCACAGGCCGGTGGCGTCCAGCTCGGCGCGGGCCCGGGCGGCGAGCGCGTCGGCGCCGCACTGCACGGCGCCCTCCATGCCCCGGTGCAGCTGCTCGGCCGCGTGCTGCGGGAGCCCGGTACGGCGCAGGGCGACGCCGTGGTCGACCAGGGCGCGCGCCAGGTCGTAACCGGACGGCGACCTTTCGAGGTGGGCGACGGCCTCGGCGAGGACGCCGGCTCTGCGCGTCACCGGGGTGACCGCGGCCAGGGCGTGCAGCGCCTGGCCGATCGCGGACTGCGTACCGAACCTGCGGGCCCTGCGGACGCCTTCCTCGGCGACCTCCGCGGCCCGCTCCGGGTCGGTGACCTCCAGGGCCAGGGCCAGGTGCAGCGGCCAGGGGCACCAGGCGGGATTGCGCATGCCGCGGGCGTCGAGGCGCTCGCCGACCCGGACGAGCTGCGCTTCCGCCTCGCGGTGCCGGCCCAGCGCGAGCAGCAGCTCGCCGTGCACGGTCTGCGCGTCGGGGTAGACCACTGCGCTGGGCGTGATGTCGCCGTAGCGGTAGGAGGCGGCCAGCTCCTGCGCCTCCTCGGTGCGGCCCCTGGCGAGCAGGATCTCGATGAGGATGCCGACCGCGAAGTACTGCGCGGGCACCTGGTGGCCGACCCGGTCGGCGATCCGCAGGCCGTCGCGGACCATGGACTCGGCGGAGCCGAGCCGCCCGCGGCGGAAGCGGATGTAACCGAGCAGCGTGTAGCCGAACGACAGGTGCGCGCCGCGCCAGCCCCTGTCCTGGCATTCCACGATGCCCCGGGTGAACAGCTCCTCGGCCCGGCCGGGCCGGTCGGCGTACATGAAGGTGAGGGCCACCAGGACCGGCACCTCGAAGCCCCACTGCTCGTCGGTCCAGGACAGGCCGTCGCCGAGTGCCTGCTCCGCCCAGTGCAGCGCGGTCGCGGCGGGCTCGCCCCGTACCATCGCGTCCCAGGCGCGCAGGCCCAGGATGTAGCGCTCGGCGGTGCCGCGCCCGGTCAGGTGGTCCGCGAGGCGGGCGAGTTTGCGGGAGCGGGCGGTGGAGTCCTGCTCGTCGGCGCGGAAGGCGTTCCACATGAACTGCTCGGCCTGGAGGTGCAGCCGGGTCCTGACGTCGGTGGCCCAGCGGGTCGCGTCGGCGACGGTCTGGGCGGCCTCCGCCATCCGGTCGGAGTGGCCGAGGGCCTGTGCCAGCCGGTAGACGATCGCCTCGCGCAGGTCCGGGGTCAGGACGGGTTCGTCCAGTGCGGCCCGCAGGTGGTTGACGGTGATCGCGGGTTCGGTCAGCAGGGCGGAGCAGCCCAGTTCGTACAGCACCTGCGCGCGGTCCTCCATCGCCGGGGGCTCGCGCAGCGCCCGCGCGAGGCAGCGCCTGGCGGCGTCGGGGGCGCCGGCCCGCTGGTACTCGCGGGCCGCGTCGGACAGTTGCTGCACCACCCACGGGTCGCTCTCGGGGTGGGTCTCCAGCAGGTGGCGGGCGGCCGCGGTGGCGCCGAGGCCGGCCTGCGAGACGACCGCGGCGGCCTGGCCGTGCATGGCGACCCGGAAGGCCGCGGGAATCGCCCGGTAGACGGCCGTGGAGACCAGCGGATGGAAGAACTCCAGCCGGCTGTCCGCCGCTTCGAGCCGGTCATGGGTCGGCGCCGCGAGGATGCGGGCCTCGCGCAGCCGGACGACCGCGTCGGCGGATTCGGCCTCCCCCAGCCCGCCGACACTCGCCGCCCGGCTGCGGGACGCCTCGGCGCCCAGCACCGCGACGCTCCAGGCGAAGCGGACCGCGGAGGTGCCGAGCCGCTCCAGGCGCTCGACCAGGCCGCCGCCCTTGACCGCGGAGGCCAGCTCCCGCAGCTCCGGCAGGTTGACGGCCTGCGGTTTGAGCCCGCGGTCGGCGACCCGCGCGGCGAGTTCGACGGCCTCGAAGGGATTGCCGCCGGTGACCGCCCAGGTCTCCCGGCAGAAGGCCTCGTCGGCGTCCTCGCCCAGGGTGTCGCGGACGATACGGCTGACCGCGCCGGGGGTGAGCGGCGCCAGGTCCAGGGTGCGCGAGCCGTGCCGCTCGGCGAGCCGGCCGAACGCCATGGCGTCGCGCGGCAGTTCGTCGGGCCGGTAGGCGACGACGAGCAGCATCGGCAGTTCGTCGACGCGCGGCGCGAAGCCGGTGAGCCAGGCCAGCGACTCGGCGTCGGCCCAGTGGGCGTCGTCCAGCATGACCACCAGCGGGGCGCGCTGCACGGCGAAGCGGGTGACGATCCAGTCCAGGCCGTCCCGTACGCCCTGCGGGTCGGGTGAGCCGTTCGCGGCGCCGGCGACCAGGCCCACGGCGGGCGCGACGATGTCGTACCAATTCCCCAGCGTCTCGCGGTGCTCCGCCTCGGTGCCGGTCGCGAGCAGCGGCTGCACGAGGTGGCGTACGACCTGGAAGGCGACGCCCTGCTCCTGCTCGCCGCCGCGCGCGGACAGCACGGTGCAGCCGCGGGCCATCGCCCTTCTGCGTACTTCGCCCAGCAGCGTGGTCTTGCCGAGTCCGGCGGGCCCCGCGAAGACCAGCAGACCGCCGGTGCCGAGGGCGGCCGCGCCCTGGGAGGGGCCGCTCAGATCGGCCAGCAGGGCTTCCAGCGCGGCCGTCTCCGTCTCGCGCTCCAGCAGCAGTCGCTTCCGCCGAGGCGGTCGGTCCGCGGTGTACGCCATGTCAGATCCCTCGAACGCGTGGTGTCCCCGATCACCCGTCCCCCGGGTACGCACAGCGTACGCACGTACGCACGATATGAAGTCGGCCGCGCGCCTTCTTCGGCCGGGTTCCGCGGAGTTGGTCCGCCGCCGGGCCAGGGCTACTACTCTCCCCTCCGACCGTGTGCCGTCCGGGGGCGCACGAGGCGGGGCGTGCGCCGGTCGCGCACCCTGCCGCACCCGCCTACCGCGGTCCTCCGGCGCACGCTGCGCCTACGCTCTCTGCACGGCGATCCGAACAGCACTCCGAACGGCACTCCGAACAGCACTCGGCACACCCCGGGCCCGTACCGCGGCAGGCGGCCGGGCGATCCGCGGCATCCTGGAGGGCTCATGTCAGACGAGACCGCGTCCGGCCCGGCTCTGCCCAGCGGGCCGCCGGACCCCACCCGGCGTGCCGCGGCGATCAGGATCCCCTTCCCGGCCCGGCTGAACCTGCACGCCGAGCGGGCCAGGCAGCACACCCTGCAGTGGGTGCAGGGCATGGGCCTGCTCACCGGGGACGTCGCCACGGCCGAATACGACGCGCTGCGCCTTGAGCGGCTGATGGCGTATTTCTACCCCGACGCGAGCGCGCCCGACCTGGAGCTGGCCGCGGACTTCAACGCCTGGTTCTTCATCTTCGACGACCAGTTCGACGGCGGTCTGGGCACCCGGCCCGACGAGATACGGCAGGTGGTCGACGCCCTCGTCGGCGCGATGGCCGTGGACGGTGCGGAGCCCGCGGTCACCGGGGAGACCCCGCTGGTACGCGGCTTCCGGGACATCTGGCTGCGGTCCACGGCCGGGACGCCGCTCGCCTGGCGGCTGCGCTTCCGGGAGCACTGGCGGGCGTATCTGGCGGCGCACGAAGGCGAGGCCCGGCACCGCACCGCCGACCGGCTGCCCTCCCTCGACCGCTTCCTCGACGTCCGGCGGGAGACGATCGGGGTGCGGCCGTGCCTGGACTTCGCCGAGCGGTGCGGCGGTTACGCGCTGCCCGACGAGCTGCACGACTCGTCGGCGCTGCGGGAGATGCGGGAGATCACCGGCGACGTGGTGATCTTCGTCAACGACATCGTGTCGCTGACCAAGGAACTGGCGGCCGGCGACGTCAACAACAGCGTGGTCGTCCACCGCGCGCGCACGGGCTGCACGATCGAGGAGTCCGTCGAGCACGTCAGCGCGCTCGCCAACGCCCGCACGGCCCGCTTCGCCAGGCTCGCCGCCGCCCTGCCCGGCACGCTCGACCTGCGCGGTGTCCGCCGCGGGACGCGCGAGCACGTCGACCACTACGTGGACGCTATGCGCCATCTGATGGCGGGCAACCTGACCTGGTCGCTGGCGACCTCCCGTTACGACGAGACCGGCATCGCAGCGGTGAGCGACGGCCGGCGACGCCCCTGGGTCCTGCTCACCGCGGCCCGGGAGACGGCGCCGCCGCCGTATCGCAGCGACGTCTGACCGGCCCCGGCGCATTCTGGGAGGCCGCCGTGGAGGCCGCCGCCCGGTCGGGTCGGGTCGGGTCGGGTCGGGCCGGGCCGGGTGGGAAAGTCAGGCGATTCCCGTCACCTGAAGAGATGTCACACGCGAGGCCTAGCGACGCCGTTGCGCGGCCGTCCGGAGGAGGCGGCCGACGCTCAACACGGTGGTCGGATCGCCCGCAGCGCCCCCACATCACCCGAGTTGGTACGCCCGCATCACCCGAGTTGGTACGCCCGCCGGCAGTGAGGCGCCAGGGGCACGCGGGAGGTGCCGTGCGGTACCGGGAGGCATGACGGGCCCCGCACCGGTAAGGCGCGGGTGGTGATGAGAACCGGCGCGGTGTTCCTGGCCCTGCTCCTGGCCGCGGCGGCGGCCGCCGCGGCGATCGCGGCCGGCCTGTGGTGGTGGGCGGCCGCGATTCCCCTGGGGCTGCTGGGACTGCTCGGCCTGTGGGATCTGGTGCAGCGCCGCCATTCCGTGCTGCGCAACTACCCGGTGATCGGCCACGCCCGTTTTCTGCTTGAGGGCATCCGCCCCGCGATCCAGACTCGCGGCGCGCCCGCGCCCTCGACGTCGGCGACAAGTCCGCCCGGGTGCAGGGGCCGCAGGCCGCCACCGTCACCGGCGCGCTGCAGATCATGGCGTCCATGGGGGTGACCGAACCGTCCCAGCTGCGCCCGCACATGGTGTGCCGGCGGATCGACCCGTACACCGTCCGCTCGCACGAGGAGCTGTACGAGTGGCTGTCGCCGGGGCATTTGCAGGCGGAGCCGCCCGCCTCGTGGGCCGCCGACTGGGCGGCCGCCGACCCGGACCGCTTCACCGTCTGATCCGGGGGCCGCGGCCCGAGCCGTCGCGCGGGCCGTGGGGGACGCGCCGGCCGGATCGGGCGTACGCCAGGTCTTCGGCGCCGTCCGGGGGGACCGGCTCAGGCCCGGTCGGCAGCCGCGTCGGACGCTACGCGCAACGCCCAGAGCACGAGCGGGATCTGGACCGGCAGCCGGCCGTACGCCGCGGCCTTCAGGGCGGGGCGGCGGTGGCGCCAGTCGTAGGCCATCTTCACGTTCGCCGGGAAGACGGCCACGAAGAGGCCGGCGGCCAGCAGCGCGGCGGGCCGCCGGGTGGCGGGGACCACCAGGGCGGCGGCGAGGGCGATCTCGGCCGCGCCGCTGACCTGGGTCCAGGTGCGGGGCCGGCCGGGAAGGAACTCGGGGACCAGCGCGTCGTACGGCTTCGGCGCGGCGAAATGCGTGACGCCGGCGCTCGCGAGCAGTCCGGCGAGCAGGTGGGCGGAGCGAGCGGACACCGTGGGCCTCCGGCGTGGACGGCGCCGGCCCGAGCGGCCGGCTACCCGTCGGTAATATCACAACACCGCGCCGGTCCCCCACATCGAGGTGCGGTCCACCCGGCCGGTCCCGGGCGGCCGGCGCGGTGCGCGCCGCCCGTCGGCGCCGGCGGGCAGGTGGCGGGCGGCCGGACGGGGGAATCCGTCGCGGCGCGGGCGTGCCACCGCCGGGAAGGGGAACGCGCAGAGCATGCCGAACGATGACGTACTGCCCGGTGTCGACGAGTCGTACTGGATGAGCAGCAGCGACTCCACGCGCTTCGCTCCCCTGACCGCCGACGTCGAGGTGGACGTGGCCGTGGTCGGAGGTGGTGTCGCGGGTCTGAGCGCCGCGTGGGAGCTGGCCGAGTCGGGGCGCTCGGTCGCCGTCGTGGAGGCCGACCGGATCGCCGCCGGCGTCAGCGGCTACACCACCGCGAAAGTGACGGCCCAGCACGGCCTGGTCTACGACCGGCTGCGCCGCACCCGCGGCCAGGAGGGCGCCCGGCTCTACGCACGCTCGCAGCAGGAGGCGGTCGAGCGGGTCGCGGAAGTGGCCGGCGCCCTGGGGATCGACTGCGCCTTCGAGCGGACCGCCGCCTACGCCTACACCCTGGACAGCGACGCCCGTGACACGGTCAGGGCCGAAGCGGTCGCGGCTCGCGAGGCGGGCCTGGCTGCGGAGTACGTCGAGCAGACCGACCTGCCCTACGCCGTCGCCGGCGCGGTGCGGATCGACGGCCAGGCGCAGTTCCACCCCCGCGCCTACCTGCTGGGCCTCGCCGCCGCCCTGACCGCCCGCGGCGGGACCATCTACGAGCGGTCCAGGGTCACCGGACTCACCGAGGGCGAGCCCTGCCGCCTGACCACCGAGTCCGGCGCCACCGTGACCGCGCGGGACGTCGTCGTCGCCACCGGCTACCCGGTCTTCGACCGCGCCCTGCTCTTCGCCCGCCTCTCCCCCCGCCGCGAACTCGTCGTCGCCGCCCCGATCGACGCCGACGCGGCACCGCGGGGGATGTACATCACCGACGACGAGGGCAAGCGCTCGGTACGCACCGCTCCGCTGGCGGACGGGCGGCGCCTGCTCATCGTCACCGGGGAGAGCTACCCGCCCGGCGCCGGCCACGTCGGCGAGCGCTTCCGGCGGCTGGACGCCTGGATGCACGAGCGCTTCCCCGCCGCGGAGACCGCCTACCGCTGGTCGGCGCAGGACAACGACCCCACCGACACCGTCGCACTGGTCGGACCGCTGCACCCGGGAGCACGGCACACCTACGTCGCCACCGGGTTCGGCGGCTGGGGCATGAGCGGCGGCGTCATGGCCGGACGGCTGCTCAGCGAACTGGTCAACGGACGCCGGCCCGCCTGGGCCGACCTCTACGACCCGCGCAGGATCATGCCGGTCCTCAAGGAGGCGCCCGCGCTGCTGCGCCAGCAGGCCGACGTGGCCCGCCACTTCATCGGCGACCGCCTCCGCCCCACGCACGTGGACTCCGTCGCCGAGGTCGCGCCCGGCGAGGGCGCGGTCGTCCGGGTGCACGGCAGCCGGTGCGCGGTCTACCGCGACAAGGACGGCACCGTCCACGCCGTCTCCGCCCGCTGCTCCCACCTCGGCTGCCTGGTCGCCTTCAACGCCGCCGAGACCACCTGGGAGTGCCCCTGCCACGGCTCCCGCTTCGACGTGGACGGCGCCGTCCTGCAAGGCCCGGCCGTCAATCCGCTGGAACCGCGCACCCTGGACTCCTGAGACCGCGCCGGGGCCGGGCCGGCGGCCTGCCGGCCCGCTGTCGACTCGGTCACCGGCCGATTCCGCGTGTGAGCTGCCCTCGCGGGGAAGGTGCAAGAAGCGGCCGCTGTTGCGCGCTCGACCCACCGGGGTCGGCGGGAGCCGGGCGGCCCCATGTCAGTTGCCGTCCAGGGACAGGCGCCGGTTGAGGGTGGTGTGGTGCGCGCAGGCGAGGTCTACAAGGGTCTACCAGGGGATATAGCCGCGGCTCGGCGCCTTGCCGGGGAGCTGCTCGACCGCCTGGGGAGCGCCGGGACACCCGCGCCCGCCGATGCCGTCGCCAACCTCCAGCTGGTGGTCAGCGAGCTGGTCACCAACGCGGTGAAGTACGCCACAGGCCCGTGCGGGGTGGATCTGCGGGTGCTCGGGGACGCCGTCGAGGTCTCGGTGTGGGATACCTCGGAGCAGCCCGTGGCCGAGATGGGCCCGGATCCCGGCCGGGTGGGCCGGCACGGCTTGGAGATCGTGACCATGATCTGCGGCGGCTTCGACGTGACGGCCACGCCGACGGGGAAGCGGATCACCGCACGGGTGCCTTTCCGGCGCCCGTAGCGCGGCCGCGACCGGTAGCCGCCGGCCGCCTGCCCGTGCCGTCGCCGCCGACGGCACCGGCCGTCACCGGTCACACGGGGTGACCGATCACCTGTCGGTGAGCATCCCGGCACGCAGCTTGGCCAGCAGGCGGTTGAGCAGCCGGGAGACGTGCATCTGGGAGTAGCCCAGCTCGGCGCCGATGTCGGCCTGGGTCATCTCCTGGCCGAAGCGCATCCGCAGGATCGCCCGCTCGCGATCGTTCAGCTCCTCCAGCATCGGCGCCAGTGCCTGGAAGTCCTCCACCAGCTCCATCGCCGGATCCCAGTCGCCGACGGTCTCGGCGTAGGAGCGGCCGGCGTCCTCGTTCTCCGTGCCGGTGGGCAGGTCGAGGGAGCCCGCGGTGTAGCCGTTGGAGGCCACCAGGCCCTCGATGACCTCTTCCTCGGTGATCTCCAGGTACGCGGCCAGTTCCGCCACGCTCGGCGGCGCGTCCAGCACGGCCGTCAGGTGGTCGCGGGCCTTGGCCAGCTCCACCCGCAACTCCTGCAGGCGGCGCGGCACATGCACCGCCCAGGAGGTGTCGCGGAAGAACCGCTTCATCTCCCCCACGATGTACGGCACCGCGAAGGTGGTGAACTCCACCTCGCGCGACAGGTCGAACCGGTCGATCGCCTTGATCAGCCCGATCGTGCCGACCTGCAGGATGTCCTCCCACTCCTCCGGACCGCGGCTGCGGAACCGCCGCGCGGAGAAGTGCACCAGGGACATGTTCATCTCGATCAGCGTGTT
>NZ_FRBI01000030.1 GCF_900142575.1 Actinacidiphila paucisporea | reverse complement strand
GTTGAGGCCAGGACGAGATCGAGGTGTTTGGCGAAGTCCGTCGGGAGGGGGATCTGCGCCTCAGGGTGGATGGCGCTGCCCGTCGCTACGGCGCTGGCGACGTAGTCCATGACGGTGCAGACGAGTTCCGTTCGGCGCGAGGGGGCCTCGGGATCGACCAGGCGGGTCAGGATACGGAGGATAGTTGCGATGTCGGTTTCGACGGCCAACGTGTGGGCGTTCCTTATGCCGTCGTCGACCAGGACGGCGTCATCGTGTGCGGTGGGGTCGATGCCGGTCTGGTCCAGCCACCAGTCGGCGACCCCGGTCTCGCCGCGGGACAGGTGGTAGAGGTAGAGCAGGTACCCGGCGGGGTTGTCTCCGGCTCCGGCGGCGTACTGCCACCACAGGCGGGCGCAAGCTCAAGGACATCAACGCGGCCCTGAAACAGCAGGTGGCCGCCCATACCTCAGTCCCGGACCTCACGCGCCGGAGGCGCCATCCCTAACCCCGGTACCAACGCCGAGCGGCGGCACACATTTTGGGCGCCGACGGTGCCACCCTCGAAGAGGATGAGGCACCGACGGCACCGGTCAGCCGTGGATGCATTCTTGCTTGCCGGCCGCGGGTGTGAAACAGGCTCGCAGGCCGGTCAGGTCGCCAGGGCCGATCATGGGCGTGAAGAGGGGGTCCTCCGCGTCAAGGGTGTCGGCCACTTTGACTTGTTCCACTGCGCCTCCGGGGGCCGACAGCTTGAAGGCGTCACCGGTGCGGGTGTTCCACGCCAGTGCCCACGCGGCGTGGCACCGTGTGCTGAGAACGATTACCAAGCGTGCCCCGGTGCGGGTCCGGTACGGCGGGCCCCGTCGCTGGGCCTGGCCGGGGGCCGCGCAGCCCATCGTCTCCGGGTCCTGGCCCGTGCACTCCTGGGCGCGGCACTCGGCTGCGGGCGCGGCGGAGGGTGCGGTGCGCCCCGCGGTGTCCTGGATGTGCGGTCCGCGGGATGTTGTTAGCCAGGTGGCAGCCGCCACCGTGACCGCGCATGCCGCCGCAGCGAGCGCCCACCGTCGCCGCCGGGTGTTCCAGCGGTGTGCGGGGCGGTCCGCGGGCGCTGCGCCGCTGGCAGGCTGGTCGGGCGGTGGTGGCGCGCCCGACGTCCTGTGGCGGCCGCTCCACTCCAGCTCGGCCAGTTCCCACAGCGCCACCAGGCGTCCCGGTGGCTGTCCTGCCATGGTGCACAGCGCCTCGACGGCATCGCGGGGCGCGAGCTGCCTGCCGTTGAGGTAGCGAGCCCAAGAGGACTTGCTGTAAGCGGTACGCGCGGCCAGCGCGGTCAGGCTCAGGCCGGTCCGGGACTTAAGGTCTTGCAGCGCCTCGGCCAGCCGTGCGCACGCGGGCGTAGCAGCCAGGGGCGCGGTGTCCGTCATTTCCGCAGCACCTGCCAGGTCTGTGTGCCCACGACGCCGTCGGGCGGCAGGCCGGCCTTTTGCTGCAGGCGCTTGACGGCTCGTGTGGTTTTGGGACCGATGACGCCGTCGACGCCACCCGGGTCGAAACCGTGGTAGCCCAGCAGGCACTGTGCCTCTACGACGTCCCAGTCCGGACCGGACAGCAGTGCGGTGCGGGTGTCGCTGTAGCCCGCGGACAGCCGGCCGCTCTCCCGGCGCACCGTGCAGGGATAGGTCTTCCCCGCCTTGTACGCGAAAGCACCGCGGGACGCCGATGCCGAATTGTGCCGAGCTGCAGTCGCGCTGTTCTTCCCGTCTCCGCCGTCCTTCCACGGCGCCGCGAACAGCACGCCGGCGAGGACCACGCCGACAACGACGGCTGTGCAGACACCGATCAGCACCCCTCGCCGCCGAGCGTTCTGCGTCTCCGGTATGTCCGCGACCGGTGCGGCGGCGGGTTCCTGGTTCCACGCCTCCTCAGCGACTTCGTGGAGCACCAGGAGCCGCGCCGGGTCGACGCCGCTGACCCGCGCCAGTTCCTCCACAGCCTTCCGCGGCGGCAGTGCCCGCCCGCTCAGGTAACGCTCCCAGGACGAACTGCTGTAACCGGTCTTGATCTGGAGCGACGCCAGGCTCAGTCCGCTGCGGTCCTTCAGCCGGCGCATCTGGACGACCAGGTTCCGCACCCGTTCGTCGAGCGAACTCGGTAATGCCTTCCAGCGCGGCATGTTCCACCCCATACCTGTTGCGCCCACAGAGGCGTGCCTTCGCCTCCTGGCCAGTTGTTATACGGCTGTCCCGCGCCGCGGCAGGTGATCCGCCGCCCGCACAGCACGCGTTTCGGCCAGCCCTCCTGCCGCCCGACGTGCCCCGCCACGTCCCACGGCTTCGTCATGCACGGCGGCATCTACGCAGCTCAGAGGGTGAGACGGGCCACAAGTACGTCAACCGGCAGCGGACGCTGTGAGGGTTCGGGAATGTCCGGCAATCTCGGTGGTGCAAGCCGGGCGGCGCGGTCCACCCCGCGCCGCCCCCCACCTTCAAGGGGACGGCCATTGAAGTCCCCGAACCCCGATGGCTGGCGAACTTCGATCTGTCAGCCTTCGCTCGAGAAAGGAAACAGAGATGAGCGCACGTATGCGCCTTGCGGCCGGTCTAGCTTCGGCTGCGATCATGGGGGCGGTGTTCGGCCTGGCGCCGAATGCAGAAGCAGTCCCGGTCAGCCCCGCTCAGAGCAGTGTGTCGGCTCCGAGCACCGTGACACCTCAGATCAACAAGGTCACCTGCGGCAGCCGGACAGACTGGTTCAGGCTCTGGACGCCGTACCACGGCTATCCGGCGTGCTACGCGAACAACGGCACGGTGTACTACGGGAACAGGCCTCCGGACACCACGTGGACGACCTATGGCTACTGCTCAGGGAACAACCGCGGTTCGATCACGTACGCGGTGCCGGGGTACGCCGGCTGGGTGACCGAGAAGTTCGGCTCTGGTGAGTGCGACGACTTCACGCAGACCTGGGGTGAAGCTGTCGAAGTACAGGGATTCACAATCACCGGCCGCTGAACCTGCGCCGATGCTTGCAGCGACGCCGATCGCCCGGTCCGGACTCCCGGTAACGACGGTCGGCGTACAACCCGTTCGGGCAGGGCCGCGATCCCGGGTGGTGATTCGGCACCCCCGTATTTCCTGACCCCAGTGAGCGTGCAGAGCCCGCGCCCGGGCGCCGGCCAGCGTCGCCGGCCGGTTTGTCGGGACTCCCGTGAGTTCTTCCTGCTCGGTTCGTGGTCTTCTGATCTGCGGTGCTGGTGAGCGGGGGTTCACGAATCGCGTGGAGAGTCCGAGGTTCCGTCAAGATTTCTGACGTTCTGCCGCTATTCATGACGCATGGTCGTTCGTGGTGAGTTGAGGTGTCGTGACGCTAGCGGTCGTCCGGTCGATCGGGACACCGCGGCGACTGGCGACGGCACAGGAGTACGAGGACTTCGAGCAGGAGCTTGGTCGACCAGTTCCTGCTCGCCGGGGTCGGCGCCGGGATGGCGGACAGTTCGATCGCCGACGACCGGCGGGCGACCTTCGAGTACGTGCGGTTCCTCGGCCGGCCAGTACGGACGAGCGGCCCAGAGGACGCCGACCGGTTTCTCGCGGATCAGCGCAAGGTCAAGCGGTTCGCGCACAGCACGGTCCAGAGCGAGGCGCGGATGCTCGCGCAGTTCTTCGATTGGCCATCGGTGACATTCTGTCGTGGGTACAGCACAGATAGTGACTCTCCGTATAGGGTCGAAGCGACGCCAACACCGCATCCATGGAGGATTCGTGACAAGCTTCCGTACTCGACTCGCCCTGCTCGGTTCGGCCGCGGCTCTCGCCGCAGGCGCTGCTGTTCCCGCGCAGTTCGCCGGGGCGCACTCCGCCGCTGCGGCCGATCAGCAGCAGTGGGTCGCCCTGGGTGACTCCTACACCGCCGGGGTCATCGTGGCCGCGGGCAACACCTTCGAAGTCCCGCGCGACGGCTGCGAGCGTACCGACCGGTCCTACCCCCAGGTCATCGACCGCGATCTCGGCGGCCTGTTCGAACTGACCGACGTCAGCTGCGGCGCCGCCACCATCGAGAACGTCACCGACACACCCCAGAACCCGATCGGCCGTCACCTGCCTCCCATCTCCGAGGACCCGGACTACCCCTTCCCCGCAGTGCCCCCGCAGTCCGAGGCGGTGGGCGCGGACACCGACGTCATCACCGTCGGCGTGGGTGGAAACTCCCTCGGCTTCGCCGACTTCCTCACCAAGTGCGCGCAACTGGGCGGTGAGAACGACGGCAAGGGCACCCCGTGCAAGGACGCCCTGGCCGCAGACGTCCCGGACCGGCTGAAGACGGTGCGCCATGAATACGACCGGATGCTCGCCGTGCTCCACAAGCGCGCCCCGCACGCGAAGATCCTCGCCGTCGGCTACCCGACGGTCATCCCCCGGGACGCGGCCAAGTGCGGCTTCGGCGACCTGACGAAGTTCGGCACGATCACCCAGGGCGACCTGGCCTGGCTGCGCACCGACGTCCTGGAACCCCTCAACAAGGCCATCGACGACTCCACCGGCACACAGGACGCCGCCAGCTTCGTCGACCTCTACACCTCCTCCCGGGACCACAGCGTCTGCGACGACACCAAGTGGGTTGAAGGCTTCGTCACCCTCCCCGACCAGCTGTCCTTCGTGCACCCCAACGCCCTCGGCCACCGCAACGCCGCCGACCACATCGAAGACGCGATGCTGAACACCCTCAGCTGAGCCAGCCGTACCGGCACTCCCGCCGACGATTCTCAGCGAACTGGCCCCCGGCACCGGCCGCAGGCCAGTTCGCTGTGCGACCACGGTCTTTCCTGCGGTCCACGGGATGACCGCAGACCATGTACTTGCCCGGTCGGCGAGGTCCCCCGATTGAAGCCCTCAGGCCCCTCGCTTGGGCAGACCCAGACGAACCCAAGCCCCTCCCCTTACCGTCCTGGACCATCACCCGCGAGTTCGGCTACCAACCCCCTTCAGAAAACGCGAACCCACGGCTCTTCGCCTTCGCGCCCAGCTGCTCGAGGGCGGTCCGGCCGTGCCGAACATCTTCTTCGGGTTCGCGGTGGTCCCGCAGCACCTGGTCCTGCCGCTCCACCGCCGCCCGCACCGCGGGCCGGCCTGCTCCACCTCAATGGCGCGGTGCGCGGCGACCGCCTGGTGGTGACCGACGGGGGTGGCCAGCGGATCAGGCCACAGGTGGAAGCACCTTGTAGCGGAAGTCCACGATCCCATCCCAGCCGGCGGTCCCGTAGCGGTGGTGCTGGCCGTCGCTGCTCACCATCAAAAGCAGCGGCGCGTTGTTGTGGATGTGCTTCTCCTCAACGTGCCAGACGATCTCTACGTGCTCACCTTCGCCAGCGTCGTGCCTGGCTCCGTCTGGCGTCTGCATTTTCCACGTCAGGGGCCTGTTTTGGGGATCGACCGCACGGCAGGTGAACCGTACGACATCGCCGGGGCGCAGGGTCACGCCGGTCTGCACACTGAACATCTGATCTTGCACCGCGACGGCTGTCTCGGTGCTGTGGCCGAAGCTGTCGCGCACGATTTCGACGCGGGGAAAGTATTCACCGGCGGCGTCCTGGCTGCAATGTGGATGGTCACTCGGTTCCTGATCTCTCCGGCGATGGCGCTCATCAGTTCCTGCTCGAACGGCAGGAGTTCCCGGCTATGCGCGACGGCGTTGCGCAGGGCCTCGATGCGGTCCAGGAGGACCGTGATCTCCTTCTTGACCCCTAGGGCTCTGTTGAGGGAGTCCCAGTGCCGGTCCACGAGTCGGGTCAGTTGGGTGAACTCGGCATAGGTGATCAAGCTCGCTGACACGGCGGCCGCACCTCGCTTGGTGCGGCGCTTAGTCTCCACTTCCTGCTTTTCACGGAGCCGGGCCAGGTCCTCGGGGGTGAAGACCTCCTGGAGCCAGTTGTCGCCGAACTTGTCGCGTAGCGAGACGGTAAGCAGTTCCCGCAGCGCCCGTTCGCAGCTAGCGAGGGCTTCGGAAGGATCCATGAGAGGCACTAGACGATTCTTGCCGTCCGGGTGGTGAACAGCTAGCGGATTCCACGGCGGGGAGTTCAGCGAGTAGTCTCACGCCGTACGCCGCACATCAGGGGTGGGGACGGCGCGGCCGGCCCGTTCGTCAGCCAGTCGCCGCAGGGCCCGCGCCTGGGCGTCGTCGACCGGCGCCGCCTGTCGGACCTTAGCGCGCAGTTCCTCGAGGGCGGTCCGGCCGTCGCCGAACATCTTCTTCGGGTTCGCGGTGGTCCCGCAGCACCTGGTCCTGCCGCTCCACCGCAGCGCGCACCGACGCGGCGAGCCCGTCGTCCTGCTCTTCCTTCTTGGCGCGGTACGCGGCGAGCGCCTGGTGGTAGCCGGCCGACACTTCCTCGCGGGTGCGCACGGGCCAGGCCGGCTCCGGCGCGGCAGCCTGGGACACGTCGGCGGCCGGAGCGGAGGTCTGGGTGCCGGGCGACAGGACGCGGATGCTGCGGACCGTTTCGCGTCCGGCTGCCTGGTTGGCCATGGCGACCAGGCGGGCGGTGCTCATGCGCAGTTGGGTGGCGTAGCCGGGTGAGTCGGGCAGCAGGTCCAGGCGGCCCTGTTCTGCGTCGAACCCGACAGCTTGGACGTGCGGGGCGAGGTCGGGTGCGATGTCCGGCCACTGCTGGAGCACGCTTCCGCCAACGGCCGGGACTTCCCAGGCCCGCTCGGTGACGAGCTGCTGGAAGACCGCCGCCAGGCCGCGGGGCTCGCGTCCGTCGCCGCGTACGCTCCGGCCGATACGTACCCGGCGGGGCTTGCCCGGGCCGGGCTGCTCGCCGCGCTTGCGGGCGTTGGACTTGGCGGCCTGCAAGGCGACCCGGGCCAGGTCCACGCCGGACGGCGTCGTCGGCGCTCCTTCATATGCCGCAGCCGCCCGACCGTGCGACCGCGGGTTCCCCACGACGAATCCAACGAACCGTCACGCACCTGGTACCGGTATCCAACCCCCGGCCCTCCAGAGTCGCAGACGAACCCGCTGAATAGAACATGCGTACGCCTCATGGAGTGCGGCCACAACATGCCAAACCTCCGCGAAAAACAACATCATATCGGCGTCGTCCACGCACTCCGTCGTGCTGTCTGGCGGACCGGCAACCACGAGCAGGCGCTCACCCTGCTCACCCACTGCGGCCGCGTCCACGTCACCGAAACCGCCAACGACGCGCTCACCCAGAGGCTCGCCCCCAGGAGCACCGCCCGCGCCCGCTGGGACGACCGGCTGGCGTGGTTTCCGCTTCGATATGTGGGGGCTCAGCTGAGGTTGTAGGCGTAGAAGTAGCCGGTCAGGTCGATGACGAGGTCGACCGGGGTGTTGCTGTGGTTGTAAAGGCGGATGGGTGCAGATCTTGTAGGGGTGTCTCGTTTGGGTGATTCGATGCCGTTTTGGGTGGAGTGAGGTCGGCTGGCTTCTACTGTCGTCGGCGATGAGCCCGCCGCTGGGGCGGGTGTCGGCTGGGGGTGAAGTGATGCCGTCGTTGTTCGAGGCGTTGGAGGCCCGGGAAGCCGACGCGCGTGGTCGCGCCGAGGGTCTGCGTGAGCGGATCGCGGAGCTGTCCCGGGAACTGGCGCAGGTGGAGGAGGAGTTGAGTCGGCTAAGGATCACGCGGGAGACGGTGGACCAGGTGCTGGCCGACGGTCCGGCGCCGGCGGGCGTGGGCCGGGTCGGGGACGTGGAGTCGGTGGTGGTCCCGCTGTCGGAGCTGGCTCCGGTGATGTTGAGGGCTGAGGAGGCCGGGGATACGGTGGTGACCTCCCAGGCCTACCGCCTGATCCTGGTGGCGATCGCCGAGGCGGCGGGCCCGCTGCGGTGCAAGGACGTGTGCGAGGCGGTCGGGCTGGGCAGCGAGCCCAGGCAGGTCGAGGGCATGCGCTCGAAGCTGAAGCGATTGGCGGAGCGGCAGATCCTGGTGGAGACCGAGCCCGAGCCAGGACGGTTCACCCTCGCGTCCCGGGCGGCTGCCCGGTGAGCGCAGGGCTGGCACCGGTCGCGGTCGAGTCGGCGTTCGCCGCCGCGCGGGGTCTGTTCGACCAGATCACCGAGGAGTTGGCGTCCCCGGACGCGGCGGTGTTGACGCACTCGCGGTTGGAGGACCTGCTGGGGTCGCGGATGCGGGAGGTGACCCGGCAGCTCTATCAGGACCATCTGCGGCTGCGGGCGCTGACCGAGCAGCGGCTGCCGGAGGTGGTGGACGCAGCCGGGGCCCCGCGCACGCGGATCGAGCGGGGCCGCTCACGCACGCTGGCGACGGTGTTCGGGAAGGTGACGGTGACCCGGCTCGCCTACCGCGGCGACACGGTGGCCAATCTGCACCCGGCCGACGCGGTGCTGAACCTGCCCGCGGGCATCCACAGCCACGGGCTGGCCCGCCTCGCGGCCGTCGAGGCGTCACGGGGTTCGTTCGCCGAGGCGTGCGAGCAGATCAACGCCGTCACCCGGTCTGGGGTCGGGCACCGGCAGGTCCAGGAACTGGCCGTCGGGGCCGCGGCGGACATCGGCTCCTTCTACCAGGCCCTGGTGCCGGCCCCGTGCACCGACGTCACGGCCCTGGTCGTGACGGTCGACGGCAAGGGCGTGGTGATAAGGCCGGAGGCCCTGCGCGAGGCGACCGCGAAGGCCGCGGCCGCGAAGGGCGGCAACACGATGCGCACCCGCCTGGCGTCCGGGGAGAAACTGGGCCGCAATCGCATGGCCACCCTCGCGGCCGTCTACGATGCCGAACCCGCCGTCCGCGGCGTCGACGACGTCATCGCCGACCCCGACACAGACCTGGGCCCCGGACCCGAACCGGAACGACGGCCCGGACCGAAGGCCCGCTCCAAGTGGCTGACCGGCTCAGTGAACGACACCGCCGCCGAGGTCGTGACCGCTGCCTTCGACCAGGCCGAGCACCGCGACCCCGGACACCGCCGGTCCTGGGTCGTGCTCGTGGACGGAGCCCGGCACCAACTCGACCTCATCACCGCCGAAGCCGAACGTCGCGATGTGACCGTCCATATCGTCATCGACGTCATCCACGTGCTCGAATACCTGTGGGACGCGGCCTGGTGCCTGCACGCTTCCGGTGATCCGACCGCCGAAGCGTGGGTCGCCCGCCACGCCCGCAACCTCCTTGAGGGCGGCGCCGAGCAGGTCGCCGACCAACTCCACACCGCCGCCCGGACCGCCCGGCTGAAGAAGAACCGCCGCAAGGGCATCGACGACGCCATCGGCTACCTGCGCGGCAAAGCGCGCTACCTGCGCTACGACACAGCCCTCTCCCGAGGCTGGCCCATCGCGACCGGCATCATTGAGGGCGCCTGCCGCCACCTGGTCAAAGACCGCCTCGACATCACCGGAGCCCGGTGGGGCCTCGCCGGCGCCGAGGCCGTGCTCAAGCTCCGCGCACTGCGCAGCAACGGCGACTTCGACGCCTACTGGACCTGGCACCAGCAACAGGAGCTCACCCGCAACCACCAGGCCCGCTACCGCGATCGACTCAGACTCGCCGCCTGATCAACAACACCCGATCTGCTCTGTGCCCTACGCAGAGGGCGTGCTCAGCATCGTGCGGGTCTCCTGGACCAGCGACCGAGCCCGGGCCACCGTCGCGCCCAGTGCCTCAGGGGTCTCTCCCGGGCACCCCAGCAGGCTGCGCACGCGCGTACCGAAGCCGGGAGGTGCTACCGGGAGTTTCTCGGCAACAGCCAGGGCGCCCTTCTCGTTCAGGCACCAGCGCCTGTCCGCGGCGTACAACGCCTGCACCAGCACGCCGACCGCTCGCGACAGACACAGCGAGACGTAGAGGATGTCGGCCCGGGCAGCGCCTTTCGCCGCGGCTTCGACCAGGAATTCCGCTTCCCAGGCTCCCGCCGTCAGTGCTTCCCGCAACTGTTCCGGATACGTCGCGGTCCGCCGCCGAAGGTTGGTCAGCTCTCCACCGGGATCGGTCAGTACCTGCCCCAGTGCCACCTCGCCCGCATAGCAGGGCGACCAGAATCCGAGCGGATGACCCGCCTGCACCCCTACCTCGTACCGGCCCTCGCAGCAGTCAGCCCAGACCTGCTCGACCCGGTCCAGGTCCCGAAGGATCCAGTCCACTGCAACCCCGTCGACCCGCAGCCACGCGCCGCCGTTCACCCAGGGCCCCCAGCCGCCCGGAGCGGCCACGTCCACGTCCGGCCCGGCCAGCGCGCGCAACGCGGCCAGATCAAGCTCGCCACGGTAGTAGACGCCGAGATCCCAGTCCGATTCGGGCCGGTGCTCTCCGCGTGCCCGGCTGCCGCCGAGCAACACCCCGACTACGCCCGGCACCTGCGCCAAGTCGCGAGCCATGTCCTCGGTGATCATCCGCATGGCGCGAGTCTGGCACTCGTCGACGCGTCCGACCAGCCCGTTCCGCAGCGGGCGATCACCGCCCAGCGCCTACCGCATCCAACAGCCCCGAGTCGTCTCAATGAGGCACCCCAGCAAGATCTGCACCCATCGAGGAATGCTTCCAGGCCGCGAAGAACGAATGCGGCCTCGACCAGTACGAGGTCCGCCGCTACGTCGGCTGGGACCGCCACATCACCCTGGCCATGCTTGCGCACGCCTTCCTGGCCGCGATGGCCGCCCACGCCGCCGAAAGGGGGGCCGGAGAAACGGTTCGAGCAGCCTCGTCCCCCTCACCGTGGCAGAAATCCGACGGCTCCTGGACCTTGCCCATCCCCCCACAGCCCGGCACCAGTCACCCAGACACCGGCTCCGCTGGTCCTGCTGGCGCCGCCGCCACCAGGCCATCGCCCGACATCACCACTACCAGCGCCGAACGCGCCCTGATCGAGTGAGTCACGAACCACCGCCGCCCTGACGTCGCATCAGTCAACTAGACTCAGAAAGAACCTCCTGACCAGGGCATATGGAGAAGTGCAACTGGAGTACTAGGAGGAAGTGTCGTCCCCAGCCGGAAGGTGAACAGCCACGTCATAGTTGGCAATCTGTCCCGCCAGCGCCCTCGCGCTCACGCCATGAACGTTGTCCCGGTCAAGTCAGCACCGGCTTCCAGAAGGAGCCGAACCGTCCCGCCTTCGCCCTGCGAACAGAACACCGCCCTCCACAACGGCGTATTGCCATGACGGTCCACGACATCGACCGCAACACCTGCGGCCAGCAGGACTTCGACGGCCGCCGGCACCTGCGCCTGAGCAGCGAAATGCAGCGGAGTCCAGCCCTGAGCATCGGCAGCCCCCGGGTCGGCGCCATCAGCCAACAGCGTCCTCAGGCCGTCCACGTCACCGTCGCCAGCCGCGTAGTGCACCGCGGCCCGCCCCAACCGATCCCGATCCGTCATGCCGACCATCCTCACCCGGCTTGACGAAAGAGATAGGGGCACCCCCCCCGAGACCTGGCACGAGATCGTCACCAGCTTCCCGCCCGTCCCGGGCCCGGTCCGCCCTGTCCTGGACGACCGGCTGCGTCAGGAGGCATCCGCCGTCGTCTGGTCCTACGGCACCCGCGGTGAGCCGCTCTATGCGCCACGGAACATCGAAGCCAGCCTCCGCGACTCGCCAAGTCTGGCGACAGCGGCGGGCGAACACCTGGTTCCACCTCTCACGCCCGGGCACCCTGAACCATTACGCAGCCCTGCGTGAACTCCTCCGCCACCACGGTGACGTCCTCATCAAGACGATCGACCTGTGACTGGCCGTGATGACTGTCATCGGCCGGCCGGGATTGTTGTCACTCTCCGCACTCAGTCGCGACGGTTGTCACCAGATCCACATCGCTCGCGCGTCGGTCTGGCCTCTCTCGTCAACGCCGATTAGATGGGCCGCCTCGGGACCCATGCGCGAAGCCTGGTCCAGCGGGATGGCGAAGCGGTGTTCTCCGAAGTCCACCGCGAGGAGCCGGTCCGGAAGCAGCTCGTAGTCGTCGACGGTCTTGCCGATGAAGGAGCGCATGAGCTCCAGAGATCCCTGCGCAGGGAAGTGCCATCCGCGGCAGCCATACAGGCCAAAGGGTTTGCTCAGCGCCCGCAAGACCGGTCCGTCGAAGTGCAGCTCGACGTAATCGCGCACGAAGCAGAGGGCGCTCACCTCCCGTCCCAGAAGCAGCCGGAGGGCGTCACTCGAATCGTCGACGATGGTCACGAGCTCATGCTGCCAGACGCTCCTGCTTCAGCAGGCTCGACCTCCGCCGCCCCTCACCGAGGGGGCGGTGACAGGTGGCGCGACCAGATGACACCCATCTCGACCAACAAACGACCCCAGCCTTCACACGCTGCGGTTCCAACAATCTTGGCAAGGTCGGCGTTGAACCCCACGGCCTGGACGTGCGGGGCCAGGTCGGGTGCGATGTCCGGCCACTGCTGCAGGACGCTTCCGCCGGCGGCCGGGACTTCCCAGGCCCGCTCGGTGACGAGTTGCTGGAAGACCGCCGCCACAGGCCGCGGGGCTCGCGTCCGTCGCCGCGTACGCTCCGGCCGGTACGTACCCGGCGGGGCTTGCCCGGGCCGGGCTGCTCGCCGCGCTTGCGGGCGTTGGCCTTGGCGGCCTGCAAGGCGGCCCGGGCCAGATCCACACCGGAAGCCGGGGCCGGCTCGCTGCTCACCGGCGGCCGCGGTGTGCTGCTGGGGTCGGTGCTGGTCACTGCTGTCCCCTGTCGATACCGAACGTGCTCAGCGACGTCATGCCGGTCAGCTGCCGGGCGCGGTGGACCAGGCCGGGGCCGTAGATGCGCTCCGCGGCCGCCGGCCCCCAGCACTCCACGGCCAAGCTGATCAGCGTTGTCTCGCCGTTCATCAGCTCCGCGGCCGCGGTACGGCGCATGTCCGCCAGCTCGGTCGCGGTCAGGTCCTGCAGGCCCGACAGCTCCGTCAGCCCCTCGGTGTCGGCAGCCGGCGGCTTGGGCGCGAAGGCCTCGCCGAGCAGCTGGTCGACCTCACGCCGCACGGCGGCGCTGCGCGGCGCCGGCCAGTCGCTCTCGCTGCGTTCTTGCTGCTCGCGGACCTGCTGAATGCGGTCCTTGCGGGCGGCGTCGACGGCGGCGTTGCGATGGTCGACCTGCACCGCGCGCTGCTGGCGGGTGGTCCAGCCGGGCATGGTGACCATGCCGCGCAGCCGGGCGCTGAGGAAGCCTGACGCACGCCGTACGCCGCCGGGCGGTTCCTGGCGCAGGTCCAGGGCCGCCACGACCTCATCGGCCGTCCAGCACGCGTCGGAGACCTCGCAGACCACCCACGCGATCCGCGCCTTGTCGGCAGGACGCAGCCACGGCACCCGGCGCATCAGCTCCCCGGCCAGGGAGAACCGCTGCCCGACCTGGTTGAGCTTCCGCGGCCCACGCTTGGCCTTCTTCGGGTGAGACGACGTCCGCTGCCCGCTTGCGAGCTTGTCCTCAGAGGGATCAGGGGTACTACCGGCAGTGGAGACGGTTGAGGAACCACCCTGCATTGGGGTGCAACGGCCCGGCCCGGAAACCGGCTCCTTGCTGCCGCTCCCGGCCTCCGATGCGTTCTCCGCCAGCGCCGCCACCGAGGCCTTCGTCGACCTCTTTGCAGCCGGCTTCTTCGGGGGCTTGCGGACCTTACGGGTCGCCTTCTTCGCCAGGGCCGCCATCAGCTCCCGGCTCGTCTCGCAGATGCCGGCCACCGCCCGCGTGTAGTCCGGGGCCGCCTCATGCCGCTGCACCGTGCGGATCCCCAGTGCCGCGTCGAACGCCGGCGGGATCATCAGCACGTACTCGCTTGCCAGCCGCTTCCCGCCCTCCTCCCGCGTGCCCAGAGCGACCCAGACCAGCAGGCCGGTCTCCGCAGCATCTGCAAGTGGTACTTGACCATCCGCTCCTTCAGGCCGTTGCGCCGCACCAGGAGCTCGATCCCGGGGCGGCACTGGATGAACGCGGCCAGCTCCTGCGCGATGAGCTCCGACGTCGACAGCCAGTGCGAGGCCTCCGGCACGAACAGCTCCGGGATCTCCGGCAGCGCGTCGACCGCGCCGTCGACCGGCAGGCCGGGACGACGCGGCGACGGAACCCACACAGCGGCCGTCGCCGCCGCGGCACTCATCGGCCCACCCGAGCCGGAGTCGAGACAGAGGTCATCCGGCGACCGTGGAACAGATTACCTGTGGATAGAGGACAGAGAATGTGGACCGCGACGCGGCCGCCCAGGTGTGACCGTTCGCGCTAGTTGGCGGATGTTCACGCTTGTTGGCGAAGCCGCCAAGACGATCACTTGAATTGCGTCTTCGCTGGTGGAGAGCCTGGTTCGGGTCCCGGATCCGCCAACTCCCGTGAACAGGTCCCGCCAACTGCGATGAGCAGAAGCACCGTGACCTGCGAGGAATCCGGGGTCAATCCGCCAACTATCGCGAGCGGTCACACCTGGGCGGCCAGCGGGCGGCTTTCGAGGCCCTGGGCGCGGCAGCCACCGACCGTCTGCCTCTCGGGTGATTCACTGCCTCCGACTCAGCAAATCGGGGCAAATGCGCACGTCAATTGCCACGAAGCGTGATAAACCATGGCCAGGGTCATCGACATACACGAGAGGAAGATCCAATGCGTATTCGTAGCGCTATGGCCGCCGCCGCGATGGCTGCCGTCGCTGTCCTGGGCACGGCAACCATCGCCACCGCTGACACCGGCGTGAGGCAGTCGGCACAGTGCCAGAGCCACGACCTGAACGCGGACGTCCTCGGCGAGGTCGGGCTGCTCAACGGCGTTGGCGGCAACCTCCTCGGCGGCGAGGGGAACCCGGGCGCACAGGCAACGAAGCTCGGCTCTTCGGCAGGCTGCAACAGCTTCGCTTTCTGACAACACACCGTTCGTCATCCGTCGCCAGGCCAAGCCGTGATCCGTGATCCGTGATCCGTGATCCGTGATCCGTGATCGAGGGTCACCGTACGGCCCCGCGCCCGGGCCCCGTCCGCATCAGACGGACGGGGCCCGCAGGGCGGTTACGCCACACCACCGAAGGGCGCCCCTGCCCCCGGCAAGCTCCGGTCAGAGGGGGGCGCCGTAATCCTCCGGGCCGTCAGAAGTCCAGCTCGATGTAGTCGATGTCGGTGAACTCGACCTCGAGGTCGGCAGCGCGGCGGCCGCGGTCCTTGAAGTAGATCTCCTGCAGTCCTTCGGCGGCGATGTTCTGCAGCTGCTACTCGGGGACGCCGGCGGCCTGCGCGTCGAACAGCCGGGCCGCGTAGGTGGGGGGCAGGTGCTGGGTGATGCGCCGCATCCGGCCGTCGTCGGTGGAGCCGGGTGCGGCGGTGAACCCGAATCGCGCGCGGGTCTCGATGACGATGCCGGTGGCTGTGGCGCCCTGCTTCTTCGCGCGTTGCTGGACGCGGGGCTGCCAGTCGCTGCGGACCTCGCGTGACGGCCTCCTGGCAGGTCCTACAGCCACGGTACGGGCTGCGGCCGCGGGCAGGTCGGGCATTTGCGGTGATCCCTTTCCGGTGGGATGCGGCGTCAGCCGACGCCGTAGTCATTATTCGGTGAGCTGCTGCACGATGTCCTCGCCAGCAGAGCGCAGCCGTTGGGCGAGCGTCGCGCGTGAGGAGTCAACGGGTGGCTTGGAGGAAGTCTCGGACGGCGGGGACGCCGCGATGACGGGCCAGTTTGCCGCGTAGGTCGGTGAGGGTGCTGGTGCTGCGGGGCGATGTGATGCCGCCCATGCGGTCGACGGCCTCGTGGGCGATGACCACTGCGGCGTCGAGGTGTCCGAGGTCGAGGTGGGCTTCGGCGAGGCGGGCGAGGTAGATGGCGTGAGCGCGGGGGAAGCGTCGCCGTCGTAGGCCTCAGCGTGGGCGGTGGTGGCGTTCTGGAAGTGGCTCAGTGCGGTGGCGGGGTAGTGCAGGTTCAGCGATGAGCTGCCGAGGAGCTGGTGGATCTCGCCGCGGTTGACCCAGTAGACGCATCCGGGGTCTTCGGTGACCGGCCCGGTGCGGTCGTACGCGGTCAGGGCGGCGTCGGCGGCGCGGTCGGCGGCCCGGGTGTCCCCGGCGCGGGCGTGAGCACGGCAGGCGCGGGCGTAGAGCATCGCTGTCAGCCGTTCGGAGCCGATGCGGGGCGCGATGGTCAGGGCGGTGTCCAGGAGGGTGATCGCGCCGCGGGCGTTGCCGTGGGAGTAGTGCAGGATCGCCCAGAAGGCGGCGGTGTTCACGCCGGTGACCAGGTCTCCGGCTTCGGAGGCGTTGCGGAGGGCGGCGGCGTAGTGGCGTTCGGCGGCGGCCAGGTTGCCGCTGTCGTACGCGGTCCAGCCGGCAGCGCGTGAGGCCTCCGCCGCCGCGCTGAAGTGCGTCTACATGGCCGTCATGAGCCTGGACCCCACCGGCCAGGGACGCAAACGCTGGACCATGCGCTGGAAGCCCGCACTCCAGGCGTTCGGACGTCGCCTTCGACGGCCGACTCTCCATCGGCCGCCGCTAACCCACGCAACCCCAGTTACACCAGTCGCTAGACAGACCCACATGTGGCCAGGTCAGAAAATCGAACGGGGACGGGCTCAGAGGTCTTCGTGGGGACGGATCATGGTGCTCAGGAGGAATGGCGGGGCGGCCTCTGCGGCGGGCTGGATGCCGAAGTCGAACTCCTGGTGTGCCAGGATCTGCTGCTGTGACTGGCGATCCTCTGGCCAACCTGGACGATGTGCCCTGGGCCGAACTGCAACACTCCTACGGCAAGGCCGACGACGTCCCTGGACACCTCCGGGCGATGCAGGCTGGGGACTGGGAGTGCCAGTACCCGCCGAGTGCGCAGCTCGCGAACCACATCGTGCACCAGGGCACGCGATCGCAGGCTGCTGTGTACACCGTTCCGTTTCTTGTGCGGATGGCGCTCGACCCGAGATTGGTCAACAGGCACCGGTTCGTCCGCCTGCTGGTCGCCATCGCGATCGGGCTGGACAACAACTATCTGCCGAACGGTTACGACCCTCGTGAGGACCGCAACAACCTGGCAAGCCTGCGAGGTGAAGCCGAAGACTGGGCCCAGTGGATCGCCGAAGCCATGGACGACGATCAGCGCAAGCAGCGCGAGGGGAGCTGGGAGCAGGTGCTCATAGATGCCGAGGCGGTCGTGCTTTCCTACGACGCCGTTCGGGAGGCTCTTCCCGCCCTCGCCGTCCTGCTGACCTCGGACAGCCCTGAGCTGCGTGCCGAGACGGCGAACCTGTTCGCGTGGTTTCCCGAGTCCGCGGCGACCTCAATTCCGCTGTTGAAGGCGTTCGTCGCCGATGAAGTCTCGCCGGGCGCCGCGGCGACGGGCTTGGTCGCCCTCGGGCTGCTCGGCGATCCGGCGGCCGCCCCCTTCATCCAGAGCTACCTGGACAGCCCTGTTGTCGAGTTGCGCTGGGCCTCCGCCTTCGCGCTGACGCGGCTTGGGAACGTAGGTCCGGCCGTCGCCGACGTGTTGATCCAGGTCGTTGCCCAGCTGCCGGAGAGGGCTGAGACCATGTCGTTCCTGAGCGGCTCCTACGGCGGCCTCGCGGTGATGGCTCTGGCCGAGACGTCTGAGGCCACGACGCTGCGGGCGGTGGAGGCCATGCTCGTCGGTCTGGCTGACTGTAGGGGCGTCGAGAGGTATCACGACAGGTATTACATGTCGCACAGGCTGTTCACGTTGGTCTTTCCGGGCGAACCCGCCGAAGCGCCGCAGTCCTTCGGAGACCTGAGCGACGTGCAGCAGCGGGTCGTGCGGTTCATTGCCGACCAGGACGCCGATGGCTGGCCCACCGGCGGAATGGACGCTCTGCGCCGGTGGAAGGTGCCGACCGGGCGCTCCGACCTGCGCGTATACGTCGGGAGTATCTAGGCCGACGACAGGCCGACATCCGATGTCGGGTGAATTCCGTTGCAGCCATCACGCTCATGACCAGGCGTATTACCCGCCGAACGTCTCGCAGAAGCGGACAGCCGGCCTCCCACGAAGCGCAACGGGACTGATCAATCCGGTGTCGGCCCTCACCGCCGCCGCCGGAGGACCCCGAAATCCGCCGAGCCGCACAAGATTCTCCCACCGCCGCCACGAGCCCGTCAGCCCAACCGGCGAAGCAAGCACATCCACATCGAACGGGGTGTTACTCACCGCGTAGCCATACGAGAGGAGGACCTGTACGCCGTGCGCAGAAAAGTCCGGCCGGCTCGGATTCCTGGGAAAGAATCCCGGATCTGAAGCCGTCGATGTACCGGAGGTTCGAGTGGCGCGATCGGTGACGCACGCAGTGAGGTCTTCCCCCTACTGGCCAGTGGTCGCTCACCCGGTGCTGCGGCGTCTGCTGCCGGGGTACATGGTCTCGTCCCTGGGCGACGGCATGGCCGTGGTCGCCGTCAGCTGGCTGGCAGTCGAGCTGGCGCCCGCTGGCGACCGCGGCCTGTGGGTGGCGCTTGCGGCAGCTGCCTACACCCTGCCCGGAGCGGCCGGTGCGGTACTGCTCAACCGCCTCCTGCGCGGACTCCGTCCAGCCCGGCTCGCCAGCTGGGACGCGCTGCTGCGTGCATGCGCACTCGGCGCGATCCCGCTCGCCCACACCACCGGAGTGCTCTCCATCCGGCTGTACGTCGCACTCCTCGCCGCCTCCTCGGTGCTGCACTCCTGGGGCCAGGCCGGCACCTACACCTTGATCGCACGTCAGTTACCCGAAGACCCTCGACTCGCGGGCAACGCCGTACTCTCCACGATCGGCTCGACGGCCACCGTGACCGGGCCACTCCTGGCAGCCCCCCTGATCGTCTGGGGCGGAGCGGTGTCCGTGCTTGCGGTCGATGCCGTGACCTTCACCGTCCTGGCCGCCACCCTCCGCCTGGGCGTGCCGCCCGACGCCGACAAAAGCCCCCTCGACGGAGCGACCCAAGCTCCGCCGACCAGCGGTTTCGGTGTGATCCGCCACGACCGCCGACTGTTGAGCCTACTGCTGCTCAGCGCCGGGTTCTTCCTCCTGTTCGGCCCCGTCTACGTCGCGCTGCCCCTGCACGTGGCGCATGACCTCCACGCACCGGTCGGCGTGCTGGCGACCTTCTACAGCCTCTTCGGCGCCGGCGCCGTCGCCGGGGCACTACTCACCGGATACCTGCGACGCCTGCCGCTGGGCCCGACCGCCGCCGGAATCGTCGTGGTCTCCGGCGCGGCCCTGCTGCCGCTGGGACTGGGCGCACCCACACTCGCCGCCCTGGTCGGCTTCGCCCTTGTCGGCCTGCTCTGGCCGCCGTACTCCTCAATGTCCACCACCCTGTTCCAGCACTCGACCACGCCCGCCCTGCTTCCCCAGGTCCTCGCCATAGTTTCCGCCGTGCGCATCCTGGCCGTTCCGCTCGGCACGCTCCTGGGCGGTCCAGCCGTGGCCGCCTTCGGTCCCACCCGCACCCTCCTCGTCAGCGCCGTCGGCATTCTCGCCCTCGGCCTCGCTGCGGCCGCCGCCCTCCCCCCGAGAGGGCAGCCGACGGACCGCGACCGCCAGCCAACTGACCCTGCCCCGAAGCCACCCACCACCAGCCACGCATAAAACCCGGACTCTCCGAAAACGATTCGGTCACGATGCAATGAGGGTCAAATGCTGACAAGAGGAACATTTTGACCAGGTCTGTCAGGTGATCATCAAGCCGGTTCGCTGATGGACGCCGATTCGCAGCGTGTGTGGACGGTGACATGGCGTCGCGACACGGGAGGGTCGTAATTACGGAGATAAGCCTCAAATCAACCTCCCGATCGTGAGAAGGGTCATGGTTCCGATGCTCGCGGTTTGCCGGCCCGCCGGTCGTGGAAATGCGGTCGATCACGGCCGCTGAGCGGGTGGATGTGCGTCGGACGGGTCAGGTGGGACTCAGCCGCCCGCGGCCGTTAGGTTCGATCCGGATCCATTGAGGCGGTTTTGCGTGACGGCGCACGGTCCCCGTGCGGAGCGCGGAGCCCGCCGTCGCCCGGCCGCCGGGTTCTGTTCTGTCCCCGGCTCCGGTAGGTATACGTGTCAAAGCTCGTCATCGAGCAGGTGTTCAAGGTCTTCGGGCGGAAGCCGAAGGAGGGTGTACGCAGGCTGCAAGGCGGCGCACAGCGCCAGGAGCTACGCGAGGGAGGAACCACCGCAGCGGTGATCGACGCCTCCTTCACCGTGGAACCCGGCGAGATCTTCGTGGTCATGGGCCTGTCCGGATCGGGCAAGTCCACGCTGCTGCGGATGCTGAACGGCCTCCTGGAGCCCACCTCGGGCAGGGTGTTGTTCGACGGCCGGGACCTCACGGCCCTGTCCTCGAAGGCCCTGCGCGACATGCGCTCCCGCCAAATCAGCATGGTCTTCCAGCACTTCGCCCTCTTCCCGCACCGCAACGTCCTGGAGAACGCGGCCTACGGCCTCGAAGTACAGGGCCGGCCGCGCGAGGAGCGCGAGCAGCGGGCGACCGAAGCCCTCGCGCTGGTCGGCCTGGCCGGCTGGGAGAGGTCCTGGCCCGACGAGCTGTCGGGAGGCATGCAGCAGCGAGTCGGGCTGGCCCGCGCGCTGGCCACCGAGGCCGACGTGCTGCTGATGGACGAGTCCTTCTCCGCACTCGACCCGCTGATCCGCCGCGACATGCAGGACCAGCTGCTGGAACTCCAGCAGCGGCTGCACAAGACCATCGTCTTCATCACCCACGACCTGAACGAGGCCATGCACCTCGGTGACCGCATCGCGGTCATGCGGGACGGCCGGATCGCCCAGGTCGGCACCGCCGCCGACATCCTGGTCGCCCCCGCCGACGACTACGTCGCCAGCTTCGTCCAGGACGTCGACCGCTCCCGCGTGCTCACCGCGGGCTCGATCATGGCGGAGCCCGTCACCGTCACGCCCGCGTGCGGCCCCGACGTCGCGATGCGCGCTCTCGACACGGACGACGACGCGCACGCCGCCTTCGTCGTCGGGCCAGGCGGCGAACCGGTCGGCACCGTCACGGAGGAGCAGGTCAGCGAGGCCCTGCACGGCCACCACGACGGGGGCCACACCATGGCCGACCTGATGGCGACCGACCTGGTCACCACGGGCGCCGACACCACGCTCGCCGGACTGCTCACCCCCGCCTCGCGGACCACACTGCCGCTCGCCGTGGTCGACGAGACCGGCCGGCTCACCGGCGTCATCTCCACCGGCGCCCTGCTCGCGGCGCTCGGCGATCCGTCAGGGCCGGCCGCCGCGCCCGACTGCGGCGATAGCGGTGCCACGGCGAAGGAGGTCGCCAGTGCCTAGGATCCACCTCGGGAACTGGGCGGAAGACGCCGTGAACTGGCTGACCGACCACCTCTCCTGGCTCTTCGACTTCATCAGCAGCGTCGTCAACGGCATGTACGACGGCGTGGAATGGGTCCTCGGCGGCCCCTCCCCGCTGCTGATGGCCGGCATCCTGGCACTCCTGGCGTTCTGGATGCGCGGCCTGCCGGCCGGCGTGGTGGCATTCGTCGGCTTCGCGCTCATCGACTCGCTCGCGCAGTGGGACCAGGCGATGCAGTCGCTGTCGCTGGTGGTCGTGTCCGGCGCCGCGGCCATCGTGCTGGCCGTGCCGCTCGGCATCTGGGCGGCCCGCCGCGACACGGCCGCCCTGGTCATCCGGCCGGTGCTGGACGTCATGCAGACGCTCCCCGCGTTCGTCTACCTGATCCCCGCGATCATCTTCTTCAGCCTGGGGACCGTCCCCGCCGTGATCGCCACGATCGTCTTCGCCGCTCCGGTCGGCGTACGCATGACGGAACTCGGCATCCGCCAGGTCGACCCCGAACTGGTCGAGGCCGCCGACGCCTTCGGCACCCCGCCGCTGGGAACGCTGCTGCGGGTCCAGCTGCCGCTGGCCCTGCCGACCATCATGGCGGGCGTCAACCAGGTCATCATGCTGGCGCTGTCGATGGTCGTCATCGGCGGCATGGTCGGCGCTGCCGGGCTCGGCGCGACCGTGTTCGGCGCGATCAGCCAGGTCGACATCGGCCTCGGCTTCGAAGGCGGCGTCTCCGTGGTCGTCCTGGCCATCTATCTTGACCGGATCACCGGCGCCCTGGGCGACCACGTCTCACCGCTGGGCCGCCGGGCGCTGGCCCGGCGCGGCTCCGCCGCCGGCGGCATGCGCGTGCTGCGCTACCGGCCGCGCCCGGCCGTCGGCGTCTGCGGGGTCACGGTCCTGGCCCTGGTCGCCTGCTGCATGGGTGTGTTCGCCGGGAACGGGAACGGGTCCGCGCCGCACGTGTCCGCGGCGGCGAACGTCGGCAAGGGGCAGTCCGTGCGGATCGGCTCCTTCAACTGGGACGAGTCGATCGCGTCCTCCTACCTGTGGCAGGAGGTGCTGGAGCAGCGCGGCTACAAGCCGGCCGTCAGCACCTACGATCCCGGCGCCGCGTTCACCGGTCTCGCGACCGGCTCGCTCGACTACCTGACGGACGCCTGGCTTCCCACCACGCACGCGTCCTACCTCAAGCAGTACGGCAAGGACTACACCGACCTCGGCGCGTGGTACGACCGCACCTCCCTGGAGGTCGCCGTACCGTCCTACGTGAAGGGCGTGCGGACCATGGCCGATCTGAAGGGGCGCAGCGCCGAGTTCGGCGGGAAGATCATCGGTATCGAGCCCGGCGCCGGTGAGATGAAGCTCCTGCGCTCCACGGTCCTGCCCGGTTACGGCCTCGACAAGGACTACCAGGTGGTGAGCAGCTCCACCGCGAGCATGCTGGCGGAACTCAAGCGCGACTATGCGCAGAAGAAGCCCGTCGCCGTCGTGCTGTGGTCCCCGCACTGGGCGTACAGCACCTACGACCTGACCAAGCTGGCCGACCCCCAGGGCCTGTGGGGGCCGGGCGACTCCGTCCACGACCTCGCGAACAAGGCGAGCGGCGCGAAGCTCTCCCAGGTCAGCGCGTGGATGCGGACGTTCCACATGACGGAGGCACAACTCGGCTCGCTCGAGGCCACGATCCAGGGAGCGGGCCAGGGCAACGCCGCGCAGGGCGTGCGGAAGTGGATCGGGCAGAATCCCGGCATCGTGGACAAGATGGCTCCGATCAACGGCGGTTGATCGGCGGACCCTCCCCGCGGCCTGCCTGCCGCGCCCGTGCCCCACACGGGCGGCAGCAGGCCGCGGGAGGGTGTCCAGGGCCTGCAGGTATATGGTCCCGCATGTGGTGAATCCCGATGTGACGTTCTTCGCCGGCCGCGACGGTGTGCGCCTGGCCTACCGGGAGGTGGGTGCGGGAAGGCCACTGGTCCTGCTGCACGGCATCAGCAATGCTCGGAACCTGTGGATCGGTGCCGGAAGGAACGCGGAGGGTGAAGCTTCCCCGTTGACCTGGACACCTGGAGACTGGGACGCGAGGTCCCAGAGGAAGTAGTGCCAGGTGAGCAACAAGCAGGGCAAGCGGTACTTGGAGGAGTTCAAGCATGATGCCGTCGCGCTGGCCCGATCCTCCGGCAAAACGGTCACCGAGGTGGCCCGAGACCTGGGAGTGAGCCCCGAGGGGCTGCGGAGCTGGGTCAAGCAGGACAAGATCGACCGCGGCGAGGGCGGCCCGGGTGAACTGACCAGCGCCGAGCACGAGGAATTGCGTCGCCTTCGCCGGCAGAACCTCGAACAGCAGAAGACCATCGAGGTCCTGAAAAAAGCCACGGTGGACTCAACCCGTCAGCGCAACATCCCAGGCATGGAGGATGGCGCGTATGGCGAGGTTGGGTCGTCCGGGGATGTCGGACACACAGAAGCGAGAGTTATGGGACCGCTGGAAGGCCGGCGAGTCGATCAGCGGGATCTCGCGGGCATTGGGCAGGCCGCCCGGATCGATCTTCACGATCGTCAAGTCCAACGGCGGATATGTTCCACCGGTCCGGCAACGGAGGGCGGGGCAACTGACTCTGCACGAGCGGGAGTCGATCTCGCGCGGTCTCGCTCGTGGCGACTCGATCCGTGAGATAGCCCGCACCCTGGGACGGGCCGCCTCGACCGTCAGCCGAGAGATCGCCCGCAACAAGGGACCCGCCCGCTACCGGGCCGTGGATGCCGAGGACCGCGCCTGGGACAGCGCGCGGCGCCGGCAGCCGTGCTTGCTCGCCTCCAATCGGCCGCTTCGGGACTTCGTGGCTGACAAGCTTGCCGAAGACTGGCCACCGGAGCAGATCTCCGGCCATCTGGCCAGGGTCTTCGTTGCCGGATCGGGGATGCGGGTGAGCCACGAGACGATCTACAAGTCCTTGTTCATCCAGGCCCGCGGGGTGCTCGCGAAGGAGCTCCAGAAGCATCTGAGGTCCCGCCGGCCGACACGCCGCAATATCCACAACACCGTTACTGGACAGTGGCGTTCACAGATCAAGGAAGCAGTCTCGATCAGCGAGCGGCCAGCCGAGGCAGACGACCGCGCGATTCCCGGCCATTGGGAAGGCTACCTTCTCCTCGGCCGCGGGCTGACCCAGATTGCCACAGTCGTTGAACGCTCCACCCGCTTCACCGTCCTCGTCCAGCTCGACAGGCGGGAGATGGCCACCGTCACCGCGCGGCTGTCCGCCAGGATGCTCGACCTGCCCGCCTGCCTCAGGAAGTCGCTGACATGGGACCGGGGCATGGAGCTGGCCGGGCACAAGGACGTCGCCGCCGCGACCGGCCCGAGCGTGTACTTCGCCGACCCGCAAAGCCCCTGGCAGCGCGGCACGAACGAGAACACCAACCGCCTGCTGCGTCAGTACATGCCCAAGGGCACCAGCATGGAACACCTGACCCAGGAGGACCTCGACGGGATCGCCTTGAAGCTGAACACACGGCCCCGGAAGACCCTCGACTTCGACACGCCCGCCGATAGGCTGGAACCCCTGTTGCGCTGACGGGTTGACCCCACCACGGCCTTCTTCGCGCGGGAGAGCGACCGGTGAGCGAGGTCTACCGGTTCATCGCGGCGGAGAAGGCCACCTACCCGGTCACCCTGCTCTGATCGGCCGCGACTTCACCGCGGACCGGCCCGGCACCCGCCTGGTCGGCGACATCACCTACCTGCCCACCGAGCAGGGCTGGCTCTACCTGGCCTGCTGGCTGGACCTGGCCACCCGGGAGGTCGTCGGCTGGTCGATGGCCGACCACCACCGCGCCGACCTGGTCGTCGTCGACGCCCTGCACATGGCCCACGCACGCGGCCGCCCGGAGCCCGGCTGCATCGCACACAGCGACCGCGGCAGCGACTACCCCTCAGCCCAATTCCGAACGGCGGCAGCCGAGTTGGACATGAGGGTGAGCACCGGACGCACCGGCTCGTGTGACGACAACGCCGCAGCCGAGAGCTTCTGGGCGGTTCTCAAAGCCGAGACCGGCACCCGGACCTGGCCCGACCGGGCCACCGCCCGCGCCGCGGTCTTCTCCTACATCGAGACCTTCTACAACCGCCGCCGGCTACGCAAACACCCCAACTGGGGCTACCTGACCCCGCAAGAGACCCGACAACGACACGCCCTCGCCGCATAAGAACGAATGTCCGAGATCACGGGGAAAAAGTTCATACCAGACATCTTCGGCGGTCGTCATGCTGTCGTAACCTGAACGGTCGACCACTCGTCAGGACCTTGCAACCGCCCCGGCGGAGACAACAGACCATGACATATGTCATGGTCCGCACCAAGCAAAAGTAACGCAAGAGACTATGAAAAATACATCCTCACGTCGTGACAAAAATTCTATGGAAATCATTAAAAATTCAGGTCATGATTTCATTATTCGCCCAGGTCTCTGAGCTGGCGATACCCATAGCGGGCTGAACCGTTGCATACCAGCTTTCGGGACAAAACGGCAAGATTTGGTCAACCCGCGTAGTTGTCACCGAGGCGCAGGAGCAACGATACCGAGATTTACGCGGCGGCCACACATCTGCTGGGGGAGGAGGAGGTGGGCGTGATCCGGGCCGAGGATGGGACCGCCCGAGCTTGCGCCTGCGATGTCTTCGTCACCGCACGCGAGAAGCGGGTCACCACGCGCTCACGAAACCTGCCCCGCGGCAGTTGCAAAGCCGAAATCCGCCGGCACAAGTCGCGCCAGCGGTGCGCCGAAACGCGATGCCCGCGCCCCCGCGTTCACCGAGCGGGCTTCCCGGATACGGGCACGTACCTCGTCCGCAAGCTCATACGCCGCAACCAAGTAAGCCTGGCACGGACAACCCCAGATCCACATGCGCGAGTTGGCGCGAGCGAGAACCCAGGGCCAGGGGGTCCGCGGGGCACGGAAGGCCGAAGAGTTCCTGCGCGACCTGCCTTGCCCTGTTGGCATGTACGCCTGCGGTGGCATGGCACCCGACCTGCATTCTCTCCGGCACTGCCAACGCCCCTTCCGAGGGCAACGACCGCCCCGTCATGCGCGATGCTCGCCTTGCCTTCGACTTCCGCAACCGCGAGGACCGTCGATTTCGGTCACGCGGGGCGACCATCAGACGAAGCCGCAGAGAGCCGGCACCCGGTTGGCTTCGGGAAGCCGACATCGCCTCATTCGTCCCTCGTCCTGGCCGAAAAGCTTCGATACTATTTGCAACGCCAGCTGTGTTGAAATTCTCAGCGCCCGCAAACGGTTGTCGAAAATCGGTGAATCGTAGCGTCGAGGGGTTCATAAGATGACTCCCTACCTGTAGTCGAACAATCCCACAGGCCGAGGCCGCTGCTCTGGGAGGCCCAGCCACGAGAATGGTGCGATCTGTAAATTCCAGCGCAAGGAGATCGATCTTCTCCGCCGATATTGCCGCCCAGGGGTTGCAGCACGTCGAACGATACACGGGGTGGACCGGGGTTATGACAACGAGGCCTACGATGGGGAACCAAGAGCCGGAAGCCATACACAACGCTGCGCGCGCCACCCACCAGCTGATGCTGGGGCCTCTTGACGAAGACGTCAACGAACAGGTCTTGCGGGAAATCTTCGGGGCTGACATAGACCATGAACTACTCGACTTTGCAGCTGGCGCCGGCGGAAACCCTCGGCTGCTCGCTGAATTTGCCATCGGGCTGGTCGAAGAGGGACTCGTAAAGGAACACAACGGAACGATTCAACTGACTGGACGGCGGCTTCCGCCTCGCGTTCTGGAATTTGTGAAGCACCAGTTGGGCAATCTGAGCACGAACTGTCAGCAGTTTTTGAAGGTCGCCGCAGTACTGGGGAGATTCTTCATGCTGGAGGATGTTTCCAGAATGCTGGATCGATCCCCTGCCACCTTGCTTCCGCCGTTGGATGACGCAATAGCCTCGGGCTTCGTGGTTACGGTCGAGCATCGATTCGCGTTTCAGAGCGATTTCCTCTTGCGGGGTGTCATCGAGTCCATACCTGGTCCCGCGCGTGGAGCGTTGCGCCGTGAGGCGGCAGGTCATCCCGCGGGAAGCACAAGACGTTCACAGGCATCCGATCGGCGATCCTGGGTGGCCGAGCGTCCAATGTGGGTGGCTGAGGGACCCGCGGAACCGCCCCACGGGGTCAATGAAGAAGCTGGTGAAGTAGTCTCACGGGCCCACAGCCTGATCATGAACGGAAAGGTGGCAGCTGGAATACGTGTCGCGGAGCGCGTTCTTTCCGACCCGGGCAGTTCGACCTCCGCGCGGCTTGATGCGGAAGCATCTGCGATCTTGGGTTACTCCATACTCGGCAAGGAAGAACCCGAGAAGCGTTCCGAGAGGATTCTACGGGAACGGAGCACTGGATACGGAGACGTTGCCGCGTTGATGGCGCTGACAACACTATCCAACACCCGCTGGCGCGTTGGGGAGTTGACTGAAAGCCTCAGCCTGGGTTCTACCGCGGTGCGATGCGGCGATAGCGTTGATCCAGTTTGGCGTCTTCACTTCCAGTTGGCCCTCGCTGGAAAACTCACAAGCATTCGTGAATTCGACAGGGCCGAATCGCTGATCAACGAGGCGGAAGCCGGCCTGGCCGGGCTGTCCACACCCGTCTGGGCTGCTGCGCCCGCGACAATACGATCCTGGTTGTATCTCCAGGCCAGACGATTCGGCGACGCCCGCCGAGAGGCCGAACTGGCGACTAGCGCAGTGGGATGGGACGCTGTTTCCGTGCTCCGGCCTCTTGCATTCTCCGTGCTCAGTACTGTCTCTCTGCACATGGGGAACCTACCCGCAGCTGAAGAGCACTTGCAGCGGATGCGCAGCGACTCGACGGGTGACAGAGCGGCGCTCTACTCCGTGCAGTACGCCTGGACAGAAGTGTGTGTCGCCGCCAAGAGAGAAGGACCTGAAGCAGCAATCGAACTGTTGTCCGGTAAATATGGCTATCTCCCGACGCAACGGAGTCTTTATATAGAGGATCCTGGTGCCGCGGCATTCCTGGTCCGCCTCGCACTCGATATGGGTGACACCAACCTCAAGTGCCGTGTTCTCGAAACAGTGGAAGGCCTCGCGGAGGACAACCCCGGGATTTCGGTCATCAGCGTGAGCGCCATGCATGCGAGAGCGCTAGCGAATAGTGATCCGGCCGCGCTGGTGCGCATCATCACACGGTTGCCGGATCCAATCATGGTCGCCCCGGCGACAGAGAAAATTGCCAAGTTCTGTGCCGAAAAATCTCCAGGAACGAGACAGCAAGCCGCTTCGACCTACCCAGATCCGCCGCTTGCGAGTTCCGAAAATGTCGGCCCGGAGTTAAATTCCGCTCATTGGGAAACTCTCTCCGAAATGGAGCGACGTATCGTTTATCTGGTGAGTACGGGACTGACGAATCGCCAGATTGCCAAGAAAGTCTACCTATCGGCACATACCGTGAATTACCATCTCAGGAAGATCTACAGGAAGCTGGGTATCAACACCCGTGTCGAATTGGCACGCGGAGTCGCGATCTATTCTCTCGCCGATCAAGGGGAAGCGGGACTTGGGCAGGGTCGGCAGTGAGGCCCACCGGCCGGTGTGCTGCACGGTCGGTGGGCAGGTCGGGACAAACCCATCGGGGGTGACCGTCGGCGGGCCGATGCCGCGAGGCCTCCGCGCAACCGCTCGCGCGGATGGCCACCCTCCGAAACCTCGCCGCCGGCACGCTGCGAACTTTCAGCCTCACGAAAATCGCCACCGGTCTCAGCGAGATGTCCTACGATAGTTTCAGCCGACCGGTGGCCCCCATCGGCCCAGCCTGATCTGGGCTACAGCGTGGGCTGGAAGAGCTCGACCGGGTTGCCGCAGGGGTCGTCAAGCACGATCTGAGAACCGCCGACCCCGGTGACGATCTCGCCTCGGAACTTAAGCCCGGCGGCCTGTAGCCGCTCGACCTCGGCGTCGATGTCCTGCGTCATCAGGAGGATACGGTTCCAGCCGCCCGGCTGCGGCACACGTCCGTCGGGCATCGCCCGTGCGCCCGAGCTTCCCGCTCCACTCAACACCAGTCGCAGACGGCCACGGGTGAGTGCGGCGAAGGCAGGGACGGAGCTGAGCTGCACCGCGAACCCGAGATGGGTGGTGTAGAAGTCGATGGCGGCCTGCATGTCGTCCGCGAAATAGCGGACACTGACCACGTCTTCAGCGCTGTCGTGCATGACGGGGCACCTCCTGTGTCTGGCGCCGTCCATACGATCAGCGCCGGCAGGTCGTTCATTCACGGTGGGGCCAGGACAGGTCCCACCCGGATGGTCGCAACCGGCGAAGCCCAACGGGGATGAGCCTCGCCGGTCGATGCCCAGCTTGCCCTCCCGGGGGCAACCCGTCATCCCGCGAACGGATGCACTTCGCACTACTGCCCATGCCGCAGGCAGTGCCCGAATACCGCGTGCGTGGTATCCCCCCGCTCGTCCGCCAGCACGATTCACTCACAACCCGAGTACCGCTACGGTGCGTGCATGAGCAGCACTGTACGTTTCAGTGTCCGGGCTGATGTCAGAGACTGGGCGATCGCTGTCGGCGTGGCGGCAACGCTGCTGATCACCGGACTGTCCGCGGAGCACTCGGCCTCGCGTCCCCACCTGCTCGGCTACGTGCTGCTGGCGGTCGGCGGCCTGGCGCTGGCCGCCCGTCGACGCGCTCCTCTTGTAGTCCTGGCCGTCACCGGGCTGTGCGCTGTGGGCTACCAAGCAGCCGGTCTGGACGTGCCCGCCGTTGCCTACCTGTTCGCGGTTTACGCGGCCGTGCGAGCGGGGCACCGGAGCATCACCGTGGCGGCGTCCGTGGCCATGCTGGCTGCACTGCCTCTGGCTGCCCTGGCCCAACTGCACAATCTGGGCGAGGCATTGGCTCAGGGCCGGGGCGCTCTCGAAGGTGCCTGGCTGATCGCTGCCGGTGCCGCAGGCGAAGCGCTGCGGCAGGCCGAGCGGCGGGCGGATGAGGCAGAGCGCACCCGGGAGGAGACCGCGCGGCGCCGCGCCGACGAGGAGCGGCTCCATATCGCGCGGGAGCTGCACGACACGCTCACCCACCAGATCTCCGTCATCAAAGTGCAGTCCGAAGTGGCCGTCCACTTGGCCCGGAAGCGCGGCGAGCAGGTGCCGCAGGCCCTGCTCGCCATTCATCAGGCCGGCCGTGAGGCGTCCCGGGAACTGCGCGCGACCCTGGAGGCGCTGCGCGACGACAGGAAGACCCCGCCGCACGGCCTCGACAGCGCGCCGGCGCTGGTGGAGCGAGCCCGCAAGGACGGCCTGGACGCGACGCTGACGATCGTTGGGCAACGCTGCGACGTGCCGGGAGCGCTCGACCGGGCCGCCTACAGGATTGTCCAGGAGTCGCTCACCAACATCGCCCGGCACGCCGCAGCCTCGAAGGCATCGGTACGGATCGACTACGGTCCCAGCGCCCTTGCCATCCGGGTTGACGATGACGGGAGGATGAAACCGGGCGCCGTCCCGAAGCCGGGCGTCGGGCTGATCGGGATGCGCGAGCGGGTCACGGCCCTCGGCGGCCGGCTGCGCACCGAGGCACGCAGCGAAGGGGGCTTCTCCGTCCAGGCCGAACTCCCCCTGGACCGGTCCTCATGATCCGTATCCTGCTGGTCGACGACCAGCCGCTACTGCGCAGCGGATTCCGCGCGCTCCTGGAGGTCGAGGACGACATCGAGGTGGTGGCCGAAGCCGCCGACGGCAGGGAGTGCCTGGCTCTTGTCCGGGAACACCTGCCCGACATCGTGCTCGTCGACATCCAGATGCCGGTCATGGACGGCATCGAGGCAACCCGGCACATCGCCGCGGACCCGGCCCTGTCCCACGTGCACGTCGTCATCCTGACCAACTACTGTTTCGATGAGTACGTCTTCAACGCGTTGCGCGCCGGCGCCGCCGGGTTCATCGTCAAAGACATAGAGCCGGACGACTTCGTGCACGCAGTACGGGTTGCCGCCCGTGGCGACGCACTGCTCGCCCCTTCGATCACCCGCAGTCTGATCGACCGGTACATCGCCCAGCCACTGCCCAAGGAAGCGGACGCTGAGCCAGCGGGGCTGACCAACCGTGAACGCGAGGCCGTCATCCTGGTAGCGCAGGGCCTGTGCAACGACGAGATCGCCGACCGCATGGTGATCAGTCCCCTGACGGCCAAGACCCACGTCAACAGGGCCATGGCTAAGCTGCACGCCCGCGACCGCGCCCAACTCGTGATCTTCGCGTACGAATCCGGTCTGGTGGCCCCGCCAGTCCGCTGACCTCTACGACTCAATGAGGGGCGGACTGTTTCCCGAAGGTCTCCCGTCGCCGCTCCCTCTTCGCCCATGTCCCGATGGTTTCCGTCGCCTGTTCGACGTTCAGAATCGGATGGCACGGCGAAGTGCAGTAGCAGCGCACCTCGTCGTCGCCCCGCACCGGTCCGCCGATTCATCTGACCACTACCCACACGAGTAGTGGGCAGCACGGTATGCCGCGATTACCGTCATGACAAGCCGATCACATGCCGGAAGGGAGTGGGACGCACCGGACCACTGTGAGAGTACGCATCCCAGTGTCGCCAGCACGCGGTGCGTGGCGTCCGCGTATTCCGGTCGCCGTCTGACCAGGCCGCCAGGCCAACCCCATCCTCGGCAACGCAGGTAGTTCCTTCTGCCTGGTGGTGCGGTAGACGCGAGGCCGAATTCATTGATCGCACATTCGCACAGTGCAACTTTCTAGTAGTGCTGCGATTCGGACCCTCGCGCAAGCGTCCATACGCAAAAGTGCAGAGCCCACGCGCTAAGGAAGAAGAGGACACAACCCATGACCGCGTTCAGGCGTTCTCAGGACTCAGAATTCTCCCCTCGGCGCAGATCGCTGCTGCTCGGTGGTCTCGGCGGTGTCTCGACCGCGGCACTGGGCACGTGGGGTCTCAGCGGAACGGCCTCCGCCGATGAGCCGACCGGTCCGGCGGCGGAGTCCACCAGCTTCGACTTCGACAACGGCGTCTTCATCCGAGACTTGATGCCCGGGTTCCGTCCGCTCCACGACACCATCGCCCCGATGGACGTGACCGTTCTCCACCGATTCATCCATCTCTCGACGACGGCATGGTTCGACGCGACAGCGCCATACCATCCGACCGCTGTCGGCGTGCACTCCCGGCTGGGCCGCCGCCCCACCAGCGAGGCCGCCACGAACCGGAACAAGAACATCGCCGCCCTTTACGCCGGGCTACGCGTAATCGAGGGTGTGGAACCTGGCAGAGAGACGGCCTTCCGGGACCTTATGACCGAGATCGGCCTGGATCCCGACGACATGTCTGAGAACCGGACCAGTCCCATCGGCATCGGCAACCTGGCCGGCAAGGCAGTCGTCGCGTTCGCCCGGCAGGACGGTATGAACCAGCTCGGCGACCTGGGCCGCAGGTACAACGGCCAGCCCTATCAGGACTACACCGGCTACCAACCCGTCAACAGCGCCTTCAAACTGGCCTACCCCTCGCGCTGGCAGCCGCTGCTGTGGACCCACAACCGCCGCCTCGGCGGCGGAGCAGGCGACTTGGGAATCTTTACCGTCCAGCAATTCGCCACACCGCAGATGGGGCGGGTCAAGGCCCACACCTACAAGAGCCCGAGCCAGTTCAGGCTCGCCCCGCCCCATCACACCGACGTCACACGGGCCAAGGAGTACAAGCGCTCGGCGGATGAGGTCCTTGCCGCGTCGGCCGGACTCACCGACGAGCTGAAGGTGAAGGCGGAGTTCTTCGACAACAAGATCCTGGGCCTTGGCCTCTCGGCTGCCGCCGCGGCCATGGCTCACGAGGACGAGCTGGACTTCGACGGCTGGGTCCACCTGATGTTCACGAACACGGTGGCGCTCTACGACGCGTTGATCGCCGCCTGGTACCAGAAGACCGTGTACGACGCGGTGCGCCCCTGGAGCGCGATCCGGCACGTCTACGGCACCGCCAAAGTGACCGCCTGGGGCGGCCCCGGCAAGGGGACGGTCAACGACATCCCCGCCAACGAGTGGACCAGCTACCTGAACCTCGGCGACCACCCCGACTACCCATCTGGATCCTCGACGCTGTACTCCGCTCAGGCGCAGGCGGTGCGGCGGTTCTTCGACGACGACAAGCTCAACCTGGCGCACACTCTCCCGGCCGGCATGTCGTTGGTGGAACCAAAGATAACACCCGTCCGGGACGTCGAGTTGCGCTACACAAACTGGACCGAGTACGTCTACGACGGTTCCCATAGCCGGGTTTGGGGCGGGGTACATTTCCTGCCGACGGTTGAGAAGTCCGTCGAGTTCGGTGCGCAGTTCGGTGACCTGGCCTACGAATTCGTGCAGCGGCAGGTCAACGGCGACGTCGCCTCCTGACCGATTGGCCCCCTGGTCGACCTGACGGGCGGTGTGGTGGGCATCACCGCACCGCCCGTATTCGCGTGTCCGCGCGTGCGGATGCGTAAGTTGGCCAACTACGCCATGGCGCATTATTTCTGACGGAGCGACGTAGATGTTGGCGGAACTCCGCTATCGGGCGTTCCGGAAACCTCTTGCTTCCCGCGACCCCGCTACCCAGACGAGTAGTGCGCAGGCGACGCACAGCGAAAACCGGCGTGACTAAGGGCGGTCCCGTAATCCCCGGCGGGCGTGCGACGACAGCTACGGCGCCTCGCGGCGTTGTCGGGCTCGTCCGAATACGACCCGGTATGAGGACGACCCTCCGCCTGGCGAACCACCGTATCTGACGCTGCATGCTGTTCCACCAGGGATCGCGGGACAGCCCTTAGCCGATCCATAACTGATGTGAGTTCATCTCAGAATTGAGCGCCGTCGCGGGCATCACGCGATCGCGTGATGCCGACCCCCGGGGTACTGCCGCAGGCTGATTCCGACGCCAGCCGCTCACCCGTCGAGGAGTGCGATGCACACCGTGGTCCGCGCAAGGCCCGCGGACCAGGCTGCGGCGGCTCCCTCGCTGCATGCGTGCATCTCGCCGCCCGCCAGCCTGGTCATCTGGCATTGCCACTCGCCGTTCCCAGTCACCACCACCCCGCCTCGTGCGGGCGAAACCATGACGAGGAGATCCCGTGAAGCTCTGCTGGATCGATGTACGCCCGCTTCAAGGCCCGGTGAAGGCAGCGGTCCTCGAGGAGGCGGTGCACCAGAGGGTCGACGCGATCGTCACCGACGACATCGCCGACCTCTCCGCACTGCCGCCGACAGTGAAGAAGGTGCTGTTGCTGCGGGAGAACCCGATCCCCGAGGACTTGACCGGCGCCGAGATCGTGGTCGTCGACACCGACAAGCACGGCTCCACCGCCGAACTGACCCAGCGCTACCCCGAGGTGCAATGGGGCCGCTACGTAGAGATCGTCGACGCGGACAGCCTCGAGCAGGCCTGCCGATCCGGGCTGAGCGAGGCGTGGAGCGTGCTGGACTTCCGTGACCCGACGAAGATCCCGCTCGAGATCGTGATCGCTGCGGCGATCAAGGGCGAGGGCAGCCTCATCACTGTCGCCAAGGACGTCGAGGAGTCCCAGATCATCTTCGGTGTCCTGGAGCTGGGCTCCGATGGTGTGATGCTGGCGCCCGTGCAGGTCGGCGAGACCACCCAACTGGTCGCCGCGGCCGCGGAGCAGTCCCCGGACCTGGCGCTGACCGAGCTCACCGTCACCGGCATCCAGCACGTCGGCATGGGCGAGCGGGCCTGCGTCGACACCTGCAGCTACCTCGGCAAGGACGAGGGCATCCTTGTCGGCTCGCACTCCAAGGGCATGATCCTGTGCGTCAGCGAGACACACCCGCTGCCCTACATGCCGACCCGCCCATTCCGGGTGAACGCAGGCGCCATCCACTCGTACACCCTTGGCAAAGGGGGCCGTACCAATTACCTCAGCGAACTTGTCTCGGGCAGCCGCGTCACGGCCGTCGACATCACCGGCAAGACCCGGATCGTCACCGTCGGCCGGGTGAAGATCGAGTCACGGCCGTTGCTGCAGATCAGCGCCGTGGCGCCCGACGGCCGGGAGGTCGACCTGATCCTGCAGGACGACTGGCACGTACGCGTACTCGGCCCCGGCGGCATGGTGCTCAACAGCACCCACATCGAACCGGGCGACAAGGTGCTGGGCTACCTGCCCACCGAGGATCGCCATGTCGGCTACCCCATCAACGAGTTCTGCCGTGAGCAGTGAAGGCCGCGTTTGGGACTTCCACGCCAGGCTGATGCCAGGGCCTGACGCGGTCGAGCGTCAGCTCGCGGCCATGGACGCCGCGGGTATCACCCGCAGCGTCGTGGTCGCGGGCGGAGTGATCAGCCTGGACCGGATGGCCGAGCAGATCATCAGCGGAGGCCACATGGAGGTGGAACCGGACAACGAGAGAGTCCGACAACTGTGTGAGGCCTCCGACGGCCGGCTGCGGCCCTGCTGGTTCGGCAATCCTCACCGCGGCCCGAAGGAGTACCGGGCCGTGGCGGCCGGATACGCGGGGCTCGAACTGGCGCCCGCCGTGCACGGGGTGCGGCTCGACGATCCCCGCACCAGGCCCTGGATCGAAGCGGCCGGTGAGGCGGGGCACTCGGTATACGTCGTGCCGATCGGCCGGCCGGGCTGCGGAACAGCCGATCTGGCGACGCTCGCCGAGTGCTTCCCCGAGGTGGTCTTCGTGCTGGGGCACTGCGGGTTCATCGGCATCGACGCGCACGCCGTGAACACGGTGGCGCCGCTGAAGAACGTCTACGCCGAGACATCCGGCACCTACACCATCATCGCCCGGATCGCAGCCGAGCGGCTCGGCGCGGAGCGCCTGCTGTTCGGCTCCGACTACCCCGCACAGGCCTACGAGGTCGAGATCGCGAAGCTGCGGGCGCTGCGCCTGACCCCCACGGAGCAGCAACAGGTCATGTGGGGCAATGCCAGCCGCATCCTAGGAGAGGGAGCGATATGACACAGACCGCGACCCGGACGTTGCCCGATATCGGGGACTGGAGCAGCCCTTCGGAACTGCTCCGGTTGCAGGAGGCGAGGATCCCCGAAGTCCTTCAGTGGGCGGCGCGCTCGCCCTTCTACAGCCGCCGCTGGGCCGAAGGGCCGGCGCCGCGCACCACCGCCGACTTCGCTGCACTGCCCATGACATCCAAGCAGGACCTGCGCGACAACTACCCCTTCGGGATGCTGGGCGTCGACAAGGCGCGGCTCGCCACTTACCACGAGTCAAGCGGTACGGCCGGCCAGCCCACCCCCTCGTACTACACGGCCGAGGACTGGATCGACCTCTCGGACCGCTATGCCCGCAAATGGATACCGATCACCCGTTCCGATGTCTTCCTGGTGCGCACCCCGTACGCCCTGATGATCACCGGTCATCTGGCGCAGGCCGCCGCCCGCAGCCAAGGCGCGACGGTAGTGCCCGGCGACAACCGATCACTGGCGATGCCGTACTCACGCGTCGTGCGCGTGCTGCATGACCTCGGCGTCAGCCTCACCTGGTCGATGCCGACCGAGACGCTGATGTGGGCCGCCGCGGCGGAGGCCGCCGGCTACCGCCCGGACAAAGACTTCCCGGCGCTGCGCGCGCTGTTCGTCGGCGGCGAGCCGCTGAGCCAGGCGCGCCGGCAGTTGATCCGCCGGGTGTGGGGGGTGCCGGTGGTGGAGGAGTACGGATCCACCGAGACCGGCAGCCTGGCCGGCGAATGTCCCGAGGGCCGACTGCACTTGTGGTCCGACCGGGTGCTGTTCGAGGTGTACGACCCCAGCACCGGCCGGCTGTCCCGCGAGGGTAGCGGGCAGCTGGTGGCGACCCCGCTCTACCGCGAAGCGATGCCGTTGTTGCGTTACAACATCGAAGACCACGTCGAGGTCTCCGGCGAGGAGTGCCCGTGCGGTTGGCTACTGCCCACCGTCAAGGTCTACGGCCGGGCCGCTTTCGGCTACCCCGTCGGCCTGGGCGAGGTCACCCAGAGCTCGCTGGAGGACCTTGTCTTCCAACTGCCGATCGAGCACGGCGTGAAGTTCTGGAGGGCGAAAGCCGAGCACCACCGGCTGGTGGTGCAGTTGGAGGTCGTACCCGAACACGGCGATGCCGCCTGCCGCTTCGTCGCAGACACCGTCCAGCGTGAACTTCACGTCCCATGCAGCGTCCAGAGCGTCCCGCCCGGGACTCTCGTGCCCCTCTCGACACTCACCGGCGTGCACGACGTGGTGAAGCCCCGGAGCCTCTTCGGCCCTGACGAGGACTGGGACAAGTCGCTTCTCTACTACTGACGGACCTACCCGAAGGACTGAGCCTGTGATCGGAACCAATGACCACACCGCCATCATCGGCGCGGGCATCGGCGGCCTCACCCTGGCCGCCGCCCTTGGGCGCCGGAATTGGGACTTCCAAGTCTACGAACAGGCTCCCCAGCTTGGGGAGGTGGGCGCCGGCATCCAACTGACGCCAAACGCCGTGCTGCTGCTGCACCGCCTCGGACTCAGGACCGTCCTTGAGGACTCCGCCGTGACGATCGAGGCACTGGAGATGCGCCGCTGGTCCGACGGCCGTGTGCTGCGCAGTACACGGCTCGGAGCGGAGGCAGAAGAGCTCTTCGGCGCCCCGTACTACGCCGTCCACCGCGCCGACCTGCACAGCGCGCTGCTCGGCCTGGTCGACAGCGAACGGATCCGGCTGAACTCGCGCTGCATCGGGGTGGAGGAGCGAGCGGACTCGGTGACGCTCAGCTTCGCGGACGGCCACACCACGACGGCCGGCCTGGTGGTCGGCGCCGACGGTATCCACTCACGCGTCCGCGCCGAACTCCTAGACGACCGGCCACAGTTCTCGGGCGAGAGTATCTACCGCGGTCTGGTGCCCGCCGACGGGCTGTCCGAGCTCGCCGAGGAGCGGAAGGTCGTCATCTGGCTGGGGCCCGGCCAGCACCTCGTGTGCTACCCCGTCTCCGCTGGCAAGCAGATCAGTTTTGCCGCTACCGCCCCGGCCGGGGAGTGGTACGAGGAGTCCTGGTCGGCGGAGGGCAGTGTGGCGGATCTCCTCGCCGCCTATGACGGCTGGGACCCCACCGCACGCGATCTGCTGGCCGCCGCCGACCGCACCAGCCGCTGGGCGCTGCATGATCGCGATATCGCCGAGCGCTGGACGAGTACCCGGCTGGCGGTTCTGGGGGACGCGGCCCACCCGATGCTGCCGTTCTTCGCCCAGGGCGCCACCCAGGCCATCGAAGACGCCGCGGCCCTGGCCGTCTGCCTCGCAGAGGCCGGACCCGGTCCGAACGAGCGGCCCCGCGCCCTTGCCCGGTACGCCGAGGTACGCCGGCACCGCACCGATGAGGTGCACCGGATCTCCCGCGGCAACAGCACGATGCTCCATCTGCCCGACGGCGAGGAGCAGCGCCGCCGCGACACCGCCATGGCGGCCTCAGCCGACCCGCGCAGCCAGGAATGGCTTTACGGATACGACGCCGAAAAGGCACCCCAGGCCGTCGCCGTGCAGGGGCAGAACGCCACGAAAGGACCCACAAAATGACAGAGAACAGCCCGCAGTCCGCCTCCGTCGAAGTCATCGTGATCGGCGCCGGGCCAGCCGGATCCACCGCGGCTGCGGTGCTGGCCGAGGCGGGCCGAACGGTGCTGCTCCTGGAGCGGCGCTCGCTGCCGCGCTTCCATATCGGGGAGTCGCAACTGTGCTACACTGCGGAGCTGCTCAAGCAGCTCGGCTTGTATGACGAGGCGGCCGCCCAGGGCTATCCGGTCAAGCGGGGAGCGGAGTTCATCTTCCCCGATGGGAACTTCCGCCGTACCGACTTCTGTGACCAGGGCCCCGGCAGGCAACCGACGGCCTTCCAGGTCGAGCGCTCGCACTTCGACAACCTGCTGGCCCAGAACGCCCGCAGCAAAGGCGCACAAGTCATCGAGCAGGCCATGGTCCACGAGCTGCTCACGGACGACAGCGGCCGGGTGACCGGCGTCCGCTACGAGACCGGCGGCGAGTCGCACACCGCGCATGCCCTCTGGGTTCTCGACGCCGGCGGCAGGGCCAGCAAGGCGGCCCAACGATTCAACACCCGCCAGGAGATTCCCTGGCTTAAGAACGTTGCGGTGTTCCGGCACTACGAGGACCTCGACGAGAGCCAGAACCCCGGCTACGAGGGCGACATCCAGATCGGCGGCCACGCCGACGGATGGATCTGGGCAATTCCCATCTGGTCGGACGTGATCAGCATCGGCGCGGTCATGCCGCTCTCCGTGCTGCGCGCAAGCGACAGCCCCGAGGCCGTATGGAAGGAGCATCTGTCGCGCACCCCGCGGATCATGCAGCGCCTCACCGGCGCGACTCCACGCCCCGAGCTGCACGTAGAGACCGACTACTGCTACTACTCCGACATGGTCACGGGACCCGGCTGGATGATGGCCGGCGACGCCGGCAGCTTCATCGACCCGATCTTCTCGGGCGGCACCTGCCTGGCCGTCGCCACCGGCTTCCAAAGTGCCAAGACGATCGACCGGATGCTGGACGCGCCGGAGCGCGCCGAGGAGCTTCAGCAGACCTACTCCAGCCTCTACAAGACCGGATACGACTCCTACACCCGGTTGATCTCCGCGTACTACGAGTCCGGTTACCAGCTCGGCGCGTATCTGCGCAAGCAGGGCTTCTCGGTCGACCGCGACCCGTGGTTCGCCCGGATCCTCAGCGGCGACTTCTGGACCGACCAGAACCCCTTCACCCAGTGGCTGCGCCAGCAGCGCCGCTGGGACACCTTCGCGCCGTTCGAGCTCCACAACCACTGCCCGGTCTACCCGGAGCTCGACGCCGAGGAGCGGGCAGCTCGCGGCGGCCGCCCGGCGCCCGTCACCGTGAGCGCCGGATAACGGCGAGCGAAGAGCGCGCCTACCGACGAACGCCCCGCTGCGGCGGGGCGTTCGTCGTCGCGGACGTCCACGACAACCGGGGCCAGTCCGTCGTCGTGGTGTCAACGACGCGGAGCCAAGAGCGGACCACTGGCCGACGTGCCGTCCGCACCATCCAGGCCCTTCTCACTCCGTCTGAGGTTGTTCCGCTTTGACGGACACCATTGATGTGGTGGTCAGGCCGCGAGCGCGGTCTCGTAGTCGCTCCTACCCGAGGGCGCGAGCCTCACCGATCGTCTGTTCCAGGGCCTTCTTCGCGTGCGGGGTGTACGCCGGCTGCGGGAACCGGAACGCGCCCGGGCCGAAGTTGTCGTCGGCGCGGCGCTGGATCTCGGGTGCCGGCCGCCCGCCGGTCGGGGGACGCCCGCCGCGTCCAGCAGACGCACGGCCACCTCGCGGGCGTGCCCGACCTCGACGCCCTGCCCGGCCGGGAGCGGTTCACCGCCTGCTGACCGGCGGAGAGGGTCTCCCACCGTCCCCACCCGGGGTGCGGACGGTGCCGCCGGCACCTCGGTACCCCTTGTCGGCCCAGCACCTGATGTCGGCTTCAGTGAGGGCGTCGACGATGCCGTGCTCGCGAGCCGCGCGGATGTCGTGGACAGCACCGGGCAAAGCAGGCCAGGGTGGCGTCGTTCATGGATTCTGTCCTGGTTTGGTCACCTGATTTCGAGGGTGGTCAGGGGCTGTGTGGTGTCTCGGCTGTGCTTGCGCAGGCCGGCGGCGATGTTGTCGCAGTTGGTGAGGCGGAGGGCGCCGATGGCCAGGTTGCGCAGTGCGGCCATGGCTCGGGGTGCAATTCCGGTTCGTACGCGGGAGGCGTCCTCGGCGAAGGTGGTGTCGCGCACGTGGTGGATCTTGTCCTCGATGCCCCAGTGCTCACGCACGCGGTGGGCGATCTCGGGGGCGTCGGCCTGCTCGGCGGTGAGGTCGGTGACCGCGTAGACGCGTTCCAGGGTGACCTTGTCTGTGCTGATCGTCCGGCGGCGGCGCACGATCTGCACGGCTTGGGCGGAGTAGGGGAATGCGAGGCCGCGGGCGACGGTGGCGGTCTTGACGCGGCGGATCTCGTCCCGGCCGTGTGCGGTGGCGCGGGTCTTGCCCAGTAGCGGGACGTCTCGCCAGGGCAGTTGCTTCATCTGCTGGTGCAGCAGCGGCTGGTTCCCTTCGACACGGCGATGTAGTGGGCGTTCTTGTCTTCCACCAGGAAGCGGGCGTGGGCCTGCTGGGTGTGCAGAGCGTCGAAGGTGACCACGGTGTCGGCCAGGTCGAGTTCGGCGAGCATCGGCTTGAAGACGGTGATCTCGTTGGTCTTGGAGCCGACCTCGCGTTGGGCGGTGACCAGGCTGGTGCCGGTCATCGCGGCGAGCAGGTGCACTTGGGTGCCGTCGGTGCGGCGGGCGCCGCGGACCGTCTTGCCGTCCACGGCCAGTGAGCGGCGGGGCAGCTGGTCCGCGTCCTGGACGACGGGCGTGGGGCCGGGGTCGCGGGCTGCGAGCCAGGCGCCGACTGCCGCATCGAGGGCGTCGCCGTCGGTGCGCTGCAGGACTCGGCGCACGGTGGCTTCTGCCGGAGCGCTGGGGCCGGTGGGTTCGCGGTTCGGACCGCCGAGCGCACTGAGCACGCAGACCGGTGCGTCGGCCGCCCATTCAGCGATCGCCGTCAGCGACTTCGCGCCGGCCGGCACCGCGCACGCGGCGAGCGCGAGAACGAAGGAGAGGGAATGGCGGCGGCCCTTGGCCCGGCGCGGATCGGGCACCGTCACAAGGCAGTCCAGCAGATGCGGATGTTCCCCGAGCCCAGCTGGGTGGGCGGCGGTGAGTTGGCTCAGGCCGGCAGGGATGGGCGATGATGAGCGCGCAGGCACGGTCTTCCGTTGCAGTGATCAGGGACTCGACACCTCATGATCACCCGGAGATCGTGCCTGCCTCCGTCCCGCCTCACGCAACGAACTCCACGGCCATGCCAACCAGCTGAATTTCCATCAAGTCGGACACAACCGCTGAACGACGAGGCCCTGCAAAGCAGGCGAGGCCACAACAGTCGACCGAAGGGATCGGCGAGGACCTGCACGTTCATCCCGTGCCTTTTGTGCTTGCTGTCGAGCCAACTACCGCCATCATCAGTTAGGTTGGCAAAGGCTCACTGCCCGCCCCGCAGGTAATCGGCCCTTCCTGCAAGACGCCGTCTGCCGATCACCTATCAGCGGCGCTGCCAAGCCGGCACGCCCCGAGCTCAAACGCTCCCAAGGTCGTTAGCCGGCCCCAAAACTGGCCTTGGCAGGAGGCCCGGCGGATCAGGAACGAACCGTTGCTGTTCCCTTGGCCCACACCTCGATGAGCTCGGTGGCCTGTTCGACGTTGAGCCTCGGATCACACAGCGAAGTGTAGTGACGCTGCAATTCGTCCTCGGTCCGCACCGATCCACCGATGCATTCCGTCACGTCATCCGCCGCGACCTCTATGTGGAGTCCCGAGGCGTGCTGCCGGTTCTCCTCAAGGATGTCGCGGAATCGCAGTGCCTCGGTGATCACGTCGGTCAGGTAACGTGTTTTCAGACCGGCCCGGGACTTCACCGTGTTGCCGTGCATGGGGTCACTCAGCCAGACCACCGGGTGTCCCGCATTCACCATGCGGCGGACGATGGGCGGCAGGGCCTCCTGAATCAGGTCTCGGCCCATTCGCGGTATCAGGACGAGGCGGCCGGGCTCGCGTCGCGGATCGAGGGCGTCACACACCCGCAGTACGCTGTCAGGGTTCGCGGTCGGTCCGATCTTGCAGCCCACCGGATTCACCACAGAGGAGAGCATGGCTATATGCGCCTCGGCCGGTTGGCGTGTCCGCTCTCCCACCCACGGCAGGTGTGTCGAGCTCAGGTACAGGTCGTCCGAGTCCGGGTCGCGGCGGATCAATCGGGATTCATAGTCGATGACCAGGGCCTCGTGGCTCGACCATGGCCCTTCCCCTGTCGGCACACGACCGTTTCCCTGGCGATGCTTGCGCATCACCTGCTGCACCCTGTCGCTGGCGTCATAGGCCCACAACATGCGCCACGGATCGGCCTTGCGGGTCGCCGGCGTAGCGATTTCCGAATTGATCATGTGTCCCATGAAGGAGGGAATGGTCAGTGTGCCGTGACCTTCGGTCGCCTGCGACCTGGGTTTGGCGAACTGTCCACCCATACGCCCGACACGAACAACAGTCTGGCCGGTGAGTTCGCTGAACCGATCTCCCAGCCGGTCGATGACACTCAGCTTCTCCGAGGTATGTCGAGGCGTGCACTCGTAGAAGCTCTCCGCACAGTCACCCAGTTGAAGCAAGTGGGCGTTGGTCGTCATCAGTCTCGACAGCGACCACCGCAGCTGCCGAATCTCCGCAGCCGTCACCAGGGGCGGGGCCGACGCCAGCCCCTGGCACGCTTCTTCGTAGCCGGCATGGTCTCGCCAGTCCGGTTGCTGGGACGCCGGCATGCCCTCCCACGTCCCGAGTTGGGTGGAGTCCGCCGTGGAGCTGAGTGGCTGCATGTGTGCTCCCGTCAAGAGTTCGGAGAGACGTGCTTCCGGGAGCCACGGCAGGTGGCGAGCCGGTCGCCGGACGAGCGAGAACCGTTCGCCCCGACCGGCCCGACAGCGCCGGAGCTTCCCGCCCGGTCCAGGGGTGTGTTGATAGCTTGGCCCAGCAGCCACTGCACGCACATCACGTCTTCGCGCTGCTGAGCGAGGGTGGTTTGAGAAGTGATGGATGTCCTGTCATCACACGATGGCGTGCCGCCTAGCATCCTTGTCGGCCGACGGGCCTGTTTGTACCAGGCTGAACCTGTGGCGCACGCGCTACCGGACCGGCTTCTGCGATGAGGCCCGGAGATCGTCAACGCGCCGCCTTCAGGCTCACGTGCGGGCTCCTTCCGCGAGAGTGCGCTCTCCCGGAGGTTGACGAAGGAGTGCGGGCAACCCCACCCGGGATTGTCCGCACTCCGACTCGTCGAGGAAAGATCAGACTCTGGCCTCTTCACCCACACCGGCGTGTGGACCCGAGGTCGCCTTCGGCGCCCGCCGTCCTGGCATCCACCAGTTGGCCTGTCCGCACAGCTCCATCACCGCAGGGACGAGGACCATCCGGATGACGGTGGCGTCGACGAGCACGGCGACTGCCATGCCCAGGCCGATCTGCTTGACAGCGACGTCAGGGCCGAGCAGGGACGTCGTGAAGACGGCGATCATGATGGCGGCCGCGGCGGTGATGACCTTGGCCGTCCGCGCCAGCCCGCTGGTGACAGCACGCCGGGTGTCACCAGTGCGCTCGTACTCCTCACGGACCCGCGAGATCAGGAAGACCTCGTAATCCATGGACAGGCCGAACAGGACCGGGAACATCATCATCGGCACCCAGGTCGTGACCGGCATCGCGGCGGGGAAACCGAGGGCAGAGCCCAGCCATCCCCACTGCACGATCGCGACCAGCACTCCGTAGGCAGCGCCGATGGACAGCAGGTTCATCACGGCGGCCTGCAGCGCGATCGTGACCGACCGGACCAGCCCGATCAGCAGCAACAGGGACAGCGCGATGACGACTCCGATCATCCAGGGCAGGCGCGAGCTTGTCTGAGCAGCGAAGTCGATCGCGCCCGCGTTCGGGCCGCCGAGGAAGACCCGGTCGCCGCCCGACACCTCGGGCAGCACGCTGTCACGTAGCTTGTGCACCAGGTCCGTGGTCGCCTGATCCTGGAATCCGGTCTCGGGGAAGGCCATGAATGTGGCGGCCTGCCCGTCCTTGCTCACCCGAGGCTGCGTGACGTAGGCGACGCCCTCGGTCGCGCGGACCTTGTCAACGACGCGACGCAGATCGGCGTTCGTGGAGTCGACCTGGGTAGCGAAGACCATGGGTGCGCCGTAGCCGGGACCGAAGCCTTCGGACACGATCTGGTGCGAGATGTAGCTGCTCCGATCGTGCGGCTGAACGCTGGCGTCGGGCAGGCTGAGGCGCATCGACAGCGCAGGGGCGGCCAGTACCAGCAGGCCCGCGCCGGCCAGTACCGTGGCGACCAGCGGCCTGCGCTGTACGACGCCGGCCCAGCGTTCGGCGGGGGTACGACGCTCCCGGGACGGGGCACCGGCGGACTCGAGCCGCCGGGACCTGCGACGGGGTAGCCGCAACGAGTTGATCTTACGGCCGGTGAAGCCCAAGAAGGCCGGCAGCAGCGTCACCGCGGCGATCATTGTCACCAGCACGGTCACCGACGCGCCGATGGCCACGCCGGTCATCAGCCGCTGTCCCATCGCGACCAGGCCCAGCAGGGCGATCACGACGGTCGTGCCGGCGAACAGCACCGCGTGACCTGCGGTGGTGATGGCCTTGACCGTGGCGGTCTCGGGATCGTCGCCGTCGTGCAGGCTGTCCTTGTAGCGGGTCACGATGAACAGCGCATAGTCGATACCGACTCCGAGCCCGATCAGCGCCGCGACCAGCACGGTGAAGTCCGGCGAGGGCACCACGTGCGCCACGAGCTTGAGCAGTCCGATGCCGCCGAGGATCGCCATCAGCGCGGTCACGATCGGCAGGCCCATCGCCACCAGCGACCCGAAAGCGATGAAGAGGATCACGGCGGCCGCCAGTACGCCCACGCCTTCCGCCGGGCCCGGCTTGGGGGTCTCGGCCTTCTCCGCCTTGTCCCCGCCGAGGCCCATCAGCACCCCATCGCCGGAGGCATCCTTGACCGCGTCGACCAGGGGCTTGACGTCGCTCTTCGACGCCTCCTTGTTGGTCAGCGGGATGGTGGTACGGGCGATGTGGCGGTCCTTCGTCACCAGGGTCGCGTCCTGGTACGGCGAGATCACCGGGCCGGTCACGGTGAAGGTGTCAAGCGTGCTGATGACCTTCTCGATCTTCGCCCGGACGGCCGGGTCGTCGATTCCCTTGTCCGCCTTGACAGCGAGAGTCAGGGTGTCCCCCTGCTGCTCCGGGAAGTGTTTCTCAATCAGGGCCTGCGCACGGGCGGAATCGGTGGTGCCACCGGTGAAGTCGTTGTCGGAGGCGGCGGCGAAGCGGAAGCCGACGAACGCCACGGCGAGCACGCCCAGGATCCAGGCCATCAGGACCAGGCGGCGGCGCCGGTAGCAGAACCGGGCCAGTCCCGCCAGAGCTCCGTCCTTGGGGGGAGCCTCGGTTGACATCATCTTCTCCTTGAGTCATTGAGCTGTGTGCTCAATCCTCGCGATCGGGAACCTCAACGTCATCGTGCGGAGGGAGGCACTATATGGGTCGCGCTGCCACGGCTGCGGTACTCCTGCCGTAGTACTGCGGGGGCCGGGCCAGCCAGTGGTTCAGCATCCGGCCGCCGGCGGAACCAGAAGGCACCGCCGCGGCCGGAGTCAACGGCGAGAGCGATCAGCCGCCGTTCAACTTGCGCTGGATGTACTGGTAGCTCAGTTCGCCGATCCTCGGCGCGTATTCAGCTGCCGCCCTGATCGAGGGCGGGAAGTTCTCGCCGGCCGAGACACTGCTCTCGCCGCAGTCATTTGCAAAGTCGGTCCAGTTGCTCCACTGCAACTTGACGTCGGTGGCCGGGGTGACTCCCGGCTCGACGACGGAGGAACCCTTCGGCGCGGTATACGTAATGTCGGCCTGGTCGGTGCCGGTGAAGAGCCGTACCTGCGAGGCGAAGGCCAGGCAGAGCGCGGCGGTGTCGGAAGGATACTCGGGAGCGTCGGCGGTGTCCCCGTTCAGGTAGCTCCGCCACTCGTTTCCGGTGATGTCGCTGACGGTGCCCTGTGTGGGCCCGCCCCACGCCGTGATCTTCTTGTCCCCGTACAGGTACCGGATAGCGCTGAAGGGCCGCACCGCGTCGTACTTCCGCTTGAAATACCACGTCGCGATAGTGGAGTCGACGAAGGAAACGTCAGTCGTGGCGATGTAGTCGACCATCTTCTCGGTGTCGTACTGGCCCGCGAAGACCACCGGACTGCCGGCGACGGCCCCGAAGGTCAGCACCTTGTCGTTGAAGAGCTCGGCGGCCACCTTCTCGCGGTCGTCCAGAGCCGCTGACGCCTTCAGCACTTGGTCGGCCTGCCGCTTGTAGGCGCCACGGTTCCGGTAGTTGCTGTCCACGGGCGGCGGAACCTTGAACTGGGCGGGACTGTCGAACGTGAACGGCTTCAGGAGGCCGAACTGAGGAGTCGCGAACTCCTGGACACGGTAGACGTTCCTCGTCGAGCTGGTATTCGGCTGCCAGCGCGACGGGTTGCGGAGCGCGTACGGGGGGTTGACCGGCTTGTAGCCGGTGTAGTCGGCGTAGGGCTGCCGGTTGTACTTGACACCGCCCTCGTCCCCATCCCGGTTGGAGCCGTCATGTGCGCGCGCCGCCAGGGCGTTCTTGGCCGCGAGAATGCCGATCCCGCTCGGCGTGGTCGGGTCCTCCGCGGTGTTATTGGGGTCGAGACCAGCCGATTGCATCATCTCGATCCAGACGGACTTGGATTCCGGTAGCTCGGCGTTGAGCGAGGTGAAGGCGGAGTAGGCGACAGCGATGTTCATGTTGCGCAGCGTGTGCTCTTCCGCCGGGCGGCGAGGGATGTTCGAGAAGATGCCCACCGCCTTGTCGCGATAGGGGGCTATGGCATCGAACCATGGCATCTCTATCAGCATCGCGTGATCCACAGTCAACGTCACGGCACGGCCGGCGGCCGACTCACGCGACTCTCTCTGGAACTTCGGATAGACGACCTGCGTCAGGATGTTCCCGTGATCGAGATCGAAGGCCGGCGGCGCCTGCTGCGGGGATGCCGGCATGGCACCGACCAGTGCCCCTACCAGGACCGCTGAGGTGGCGAAGGCCACCACATACCTTGGGCGCGGACTCCGCAGCCGCCTCAAATTCCTCACCAGAATTTCCCCTTTCGGTCAACTCGGCCCTGGCGGTTGCATACCATCAGGTAGATTGTGGCCATACCGGTGCGAGATTAGAGGACGCACCTCGACCCAGGCCACTGCTCGATCGAGTAGTGAGCGCTACCCGGGGGTGAGCGCGACACCTCCCACATCTCTGGTTCGACCGTCAGATGTAGTCCATCACCCCGGCCTGCCATTTGAGGTGCGCCTCAATTTTGTGGTACTCCCCTTCGGCGGCGAGCGCGATGCCATAGACGAACTTACGCTCAGCGCCGCCATATGGGATGCTCTGCGCGAATCGCACGATCTCCGGTTCGACCGGAATGGGAAGGGTGGCCAGATCCGTGGTGGTCACGGCGTAGCAGATCCGCTCGATTTTCGAGGACTCCCAGTTCAGGGTGACATACAGCCCGAACGACTTCTCCCCGAGCTTGAGCAACTGCTCGCTCGGCTCCGCCATGCCGAGCTCGCGGAGCATCGACCGGATAGTCTCCGGTTCATAGCACTCAGCCGGCGCACCGAGGTACACATTCACCGTCCGGTGCCCGTAGTCGATTCCGATCACGTTGACTCTGTCGGCCACGCCGTGACGAGCGAGGAAATCGGCGTTGGCGGCCAGACTGCGCGGCATGGACGGCATGTCGGCAAACGTCGACACCTTCTGCAGAGTTTCCGGGGTGAAGAAGCCATAAACCTTCTTGAAGCCGCCGACGACCCCGAAGTCGATACCGTAACTGTCCACGGGGCAGCGTTCCTGGATGTCCGCGAGCAGGTCTCCTACGGGATGGTCCGTCTCCGGGGTGATGCCGTTCGACAGAGCAACGGCATAGGGCTCACGTTCCTTCGGATGCGTCATGAAGCGGCAGTCGAGTTCACCCGCCTGGCGCATACTGGTCGCCACCCGGAAGGCGACAACGGTCGCGTCATGCCCGAACGCGTCCCCGTACGCAGTCAGGATGGGCCAGACCTTGTCGCGCGAGTAGGCCACACCGAGCTTCCGGGCTGACTGCTCGATGGCCGAGCAGAGCTCTTCCACCTCGGGAGTTCCGGGCATCTGTCCTCCAAGTGCCTCGCCATGTCGAATCTTTGACGGCGTATCACGCCTTCACCCGCACCAACCCCGAGACCAACGCGCCGGCGTCGTCGTCAGGCGCCTCGTACCCTCCGGACGACGGCAGCCGGATCCGCGGGGGCGCTGTTCCCGCGCCAGGCCACATGGTGGTCCGGCCTGAGAAGCACCAGGTCGCGTTCCCATATCTGCCGCGCTCTGGCGTTGTTCACCACGGCGTGGCCAACCGGCAGGCCTTGAGCGGCCGCCTCGCGCAGGAGCTCGTCGGCGCCGCCGTCACCGGCGAAGTCGATGAGCGTGAAGGACAAGGCGAACCGGTCGTAGAGCGCTGTGCCGTCCTGCAAAAGAAGGCTGGGCGGGCGGCCGCCCGGCCAGGTCGTCGGCGTGTACTCCCCCGGGTGCCAGGGGGGTTCTGGCCCGTCCTCATGGCAGATGAGGGGGGAGCCGGCGTAGCGGTAGCCCAGCTCGATGCCCGCGTACTCGTTCTCGCCGCGTTCGGTTTCGAGGAACGCGGCGACGGCCTTGCGCGAGCCGCCCTCCCGCACGAGAGCGCCTGCCCTGAGGTGCACGCCGAGGTGCCGGTGTGAGGTCTTCAGGTTGCGCAGGCCCACCGGGCGGCGTTCCGCCTCGTAGCTGTCGAGCAGCGTGGGGCCTCCGAAGCCCTTGACGAGGGCGGCGATCTTCCAGGCGGCGTCGACCGCGTCGGCGATGCCCGTATTCATCCCGTAGCCGCCGGTAGGGAACATCCGGTGGGCACTGTCGCCGGCGAGCAGGACCCGTCCGGCGCGGAAGCGGTCCGCGAGGGAGAAGCCGGGGCGCCAGCGAGAGGTCAGCAGCACCTTGTCGACCTTCAGGTCGGTCTGCGTGATGTCGCGCAGGAACGCCACCGGATCGGCCGGTGGCGTGTCGAACTCGGATGGCTCCATGCCGTTGACATGAACGGTCCAGGTGTCGGTCTCGTCCTGGGCGATGATGATGTACCGGAAGGCGAAGTAGTGCCAGAACCGCCCGTGCCGGTGCAGGCTTTCCAGGTCGCGGCTCTTGAAGTGCACCATGAACGCGCCCGGCAGTCCCGGTACGTCGAATCCCTCCTCACCGATGCCCACGCAGTCGCGGACCTGGCTGGAGGCACCGTCACAGCCGACCACGTATCGGGACCGCAGTCGGACCCGCTCGCCGCTCATCGTGTCGGCCAGGTGGCTGGTCACCTGGCCGGCGTCCTGGGTGAGCGAGTCGAGCCGCAGGCCGCAGCGCAGCTCGATGAGCGGATTGCGCCGGCAGTGGGAGCGCAGCACCGGCTCCAGATCGATCTGTGAGATCCGCTGGCTGGGCTCGGCGGGCTGGGTGCCGTCGTTGTGCTCGGCGATTGCCCGCCACTGTTCGGCTACCGAGGGGAGTTCCCATGTGGTGATCGGCTCGCCGGAGAGGCCGGTGGACCAGATCACGTCAGAGGGATGCCCGTGCCCGACACCCGCGGACCGGATATCGCCGGCGACGCCGAGCTGTCGGAAGAACTCCATGCTGCGGGAGTTGACGTAATCCAGCTTCGGATGCACCGTCGTGTCGAAGCCCTGGTCGATCAGAACACAGGTCACGCCGTGGCGGGCGAGCAAAAGGGCTGTGGTCATGCCGACCGGGCCCGCGCCGACGACCAGAACCGGTACCGGCTCCACAATCTACCTCCCGAAGGGGTGGGGGACGGTTCGCACCGCCCCCCACCGATCGCAGTTGATCAGTGGGCTTCGCTGGGCGTGCGGCTCTCCGGTTCGCCCGTATCCGCGCTGCGAGCGAGCGGGGCCTTCGGCGCGGGGATGACAGCGCCCGTGAGGGCGCGGACCCGCATCTCGGCGAAGCCGGCGTCGTTGCGCTCACGGCTGGTGACCGTGCCGAGGTAGCCGAGGAGGAAGCCGATCGGCGCCGAGATCATTCCGGGTTCGAGGTCGATGATCTTGAAGTCCAGGCCGGCGAACATGGCATTGTGGGGGTCACCCGAAATGCCGTTGGAGAAGACGACCATGACGAGGGTCGCCACCATCCCTCCGTAGACCGTCCACATGAGTCCCCGGGTGTTGAAGCGCCGCCAGTACAGCGAATAGAGGAGCGACGGCAGGACGACGCTGGCCCCCAGGTCGATGGACGTCGGAATGAAGATGTGGGTGAGCAGGGGTGCCATCGCCGTCCCCAGGACGAGGGATGCGAACCCGATGACCAGCACGTTGCGTCGTATGTCCTTCACTTCGGCGGCCGGTTCCGGATTCCGCCCGCGCGCCGCGTTGATGTCCTTGGTGAAGGAGGTCACCCCGTTGATGAGCACGGCGGCGAGAATCGCGGCGACCGACAGCAGGGCGAATCCGCCGAGCACGCCGTTCGCCCACTTGCCGAAGAGGTTGTCGACGAGCTTCGGCAGGGTGGCGTCGCGGTGTTCGGGGACCACCTGGACGTTCTTCGCGTGGAGTATCGCCACGGCGCCGAGACCAAGGATGATGATGCACTGGAAGAACGCGGCGGTGATCATCGACGCCCAGCCCGCCGACTGCCGCGCTTCCCGTCCGTTCCTCGCCACGTGGAAGCGCATGAAGAACCACGGCATCCCCATGCCGCCGATGGCGATGCAGACGAGCTTCGACAGGTGGACCCACGGATCTTGACCTGAGTTGTACGTGGTGCCCTTGCTGAACAGACGGCCGTCCTCCAGCAGCTTGGCACCGCTCTTGTTCGGCGGGGCGTGGTCCTGGGCGTCGTTGAGCAGGTGGACCATGTTCATCTTGTACTTGGCCATCACCGCCACGGTCAGCACCGCGACCGCGAGGACCATCAGAATCGTCTTGAACACCAGTATCCGGGTCACTCCGGCCATCCCGCCCATGTACACCCAGGCGATGACGATCAAGCCGACGAGGAACATGACGCCGGCCACGAAGGGCTTGTTCACCGTGGAGCTGGTGTTGAACATCCGGTTGGCGACCAGGCCAACCGCAGCCAGCATGACCACCATGAACATGGTGAAGACCACCAACGTGGTAGCTGCGGAGGCGATCCGTGCCGGGCGCTCGCGAGCCCTCAGCACGAACAGGTCGCCGAGCGTGTAGCCGCCGACGTTGCGCAGCGGCGCGGCGTAGATCAGTACACCGAGCACCGAGCCGATCGTGAAGGCCACCACGAGGTAGATGGCGTCCAGGCCGTTCAGCGCGATGTGGCCGATGCTGATGATCACGGTCGAGTACAGGATGATCCCGCCGACCATCGTGACGGCGTTCGGAAGGGCGCCGACGTTTCTGCCCGCGAGGAGGAAGTCGTCGGGTGTGCGTGTACGGCCTCGCACCGATCTCACGATGGCGAACACCACGGCAGCCAGTACGAGGGCGACCACGGTGGCGAGGGCGGGCGCCGCCCAGGTGTTGGTGATGGGGGGAGGATCCGCGAGAACAGTGGTCATCCGAGATCTCCTTCCAGGTCGGCCCGGATCTCTTCGCTGAGCGGATCAAGCCGGGCACGGGCCAGTCGCATGTACACGGCGGTAGTCACCACCACAGAGAAGCTTGAGAGAAAGAAGAACAGCAGGCCCACGTTGAACGGGCCGAAGAGCCCGTGGTTGAAGAAGTCCGGGGCGAACGCGGCGAGCGAGATGGTGAGGAACCAGAACCCGAAGAAGGTGACACTCACCCAGAGGGTGAGGGTGTTCGACCGGCGCCGCAGAGCCGCGAACCGGGCGCTGTCATGTACGGCGACATAGCGGTCACGGTTCAATGCCGAATCTAACGTGCCCATGACACCTCCGTAAGTGAGGACGCCGCGATGACGACATCGTGACGTGGCGGTCTGAAGAGCAGCATTGGCCACCACTCGCCGTACGGGCATGGCTCGTTCACGGGGTTTCCGCCGTGCCGTGATGAGATGGCGTGACCCCGGCCGAACCACGTGAACGTGTGATGTCCGGCGACGTCGGCACGGCAGATGGTGTTCGAATGACGACGACTCCGGCGGTAGCCGCTTGGACGTACGACGACTTCACCAGTGGCGAGCTCGACCCCGCCCGCTGGGGAATCATGTCGGTAACCGGGGCCGACGGTGTACGGCACCAGTACCGGGACCGCAACGCACAGGTGCGGACCGGTGACGGGCGACTGGAGCTGACCGTCAACCCGTTCACCCGCTTCCACGACACGGACCCGAGGCAGAACAACGCCAAGCAGATGTACCGGTCCGTGCGGCGCTTTCTGGTGCCGGCGGCGGGAGTGCTCAGCTTCGAGGTCGAGATGGGGGTGCGGACGTACGGCCAGATTCCTCACGACCTGCTCGACGCCTACGGCACGGTGAACCTCTTCGACCTTCAGACCGGTGTCGTGCTCAATGCCGCCGCCACCGACGACACCGTCTACGCGGTGGTGGAACGACTGGCGATCCCAGGCGTGACCCAGCGGCACGAGCACTACGTTCACCGGGTGGTTCTTCCAGTGCCGACGGAGCCAGGGCGCGAGCACCGCTACGCCATCACCTACCGGGCGCAGACGTCGCAGGTGGAGTTCCAAGTCGACGGCCAACTCGTCTACTGGGCATGGCTTCCGGTACCGGTGGTGGGCTTCCACGCGGGCATGGGGCTGTTCTCGGCCCGCGATCTCACCCGCTACCAGCGTGGGGACCGGGAGCACGGGCAGGGCGCGACCGGCCGGTGGGGACCGTGGAAGATCAGGTCCACACCGGATACCGGTGACCGGTCACCCGGCCAGTGACGACCGCCGCCCGCGGTGTCAGATGAGCAGTTCCCCGCCGTCGATCGCCAGGTTGACGCCGTTGACCGAGGGGTTCTCCAGCAGGAAGGTCACCGCGTGGGTGCAGTCCTGCAGCGTCACCAGGCGCTTGGTCGGCGTGCGCTGCCTTACGGCGTCGCGGATGCCGGGCTTGTCATCCCAGATCGGCGTGTCGCCGACCAGGCTCGGGTGCAGGGCGTTGAACCGGATCGGCGCAAGCTCCACGGCCAGCGTCCTGACCAGCGCGCTGATCCCGCCATTGGCGGTTGTCACGGTCGTGGAGCCGGGATATGGCCTTTCCATGGCCAGTCCGCCAAGCAGTACGGTGGAACTGCCGGCGGTCATCCGCGGGGCGAGGGTGTGTACGACAGTGGTATAGCCGACGAGCTTCATGTTCAGCAGGCGCATCGCGTTCGCCGGCCTGTAGTCGCGAACAGTGTTGTGGTCGCGCTCGACCGCCGCGAGGACGAGGTGGTCGACGCCGTCCACGTCGGCCAGCCCTTCCGCGATCTCCTCCGGGTCGGTCAGGTCGAATCCGAGCCCGCGGATCCGCCCGCCGATCTCCTCGGCGATACTCTTTGCCCGGCTGCTCGTGCGGCCGGTGATGACCACGTCGCATCCCCGCGCGGCGAAGGACTGCGCGATATCCCGGCCGATCCCGGACGTCCCGCCGACGACGACGATATGAGTACGTTCGGACATTGTTGAGTTCCTCCACACCGGACAGGGCCTCGGCCCGACAGGGCCACCAAGCTCACCGTAGCCCCGTCCTGGCAACGGGAGGTCTCACGTATTCGCGTGATTCCGCGCGGGAGTTGCGATGGCGCAGGCGGCCTGATGGCTCCGTGAGTGGCCCTGTGGACAAGTGATGCTGCACCCGGCCCGCGACTGTGGGGCTCGATGCAGCCACCATTACGCGCAACGGTAGTGCCGGGGAATCGTCGACTCACCACCTCCGCGGCCGCCTAGCAGAAGGGTGGGATCCGATCCACACCTTCGCGGGCCGGCCGCATCGTCACCGGGGACATGGCGGAAAGCTGAACCGCAGAAGGGAGTTCTTCCCGGCATGGAAGCGCGGCGGTCGGACCGGTGCGCGGTCCCGCCGGCGTCAGCTGTCGTTCGCCGAGCGGCGTTCGGGATGCCAATCGGGCGCCGCATCCTCGTACGTGCTTGCCGTCTCCCCCAGCCGCGGAAGGTCCTGGCTGCCGCGCAGCGACCTCAATTTGCGCAGCAGTCCACGGTCGCGCAGGGTGCCGGACTCCGCCCCGGCCGCGGCTACGAGCGAGCGTGGCCCGGTGCCCTTCGCGGGAGCGGCACCCTCCCACCAGTGCTCGCCGCGCGCCTTCAGCCAGCCGGGCTGAGTGACGCCGGTGGCCACCGTGCCGAGCGTGAGCAGTGCGCGCAGCACCCGGTCGGTAACCAGGGCAACGGAGGAACGGCCCAGCGCCACCCAGTCGATCACTCGCATGGTGCGATCACACTCCTCGTACGGACGGGCGGAGCCGGACCCGCACGGGGGCCGGTCGGGTCGGATGCGGTCGTGCTGCCGCGTTCGCGGTCGGTCGCAGCCATTCGCTCTGCACCGCGTCGAATTCGCGGGCGCCGCGGGGACCCTCGGAGAAATGTCGGAGTTCTCGTCTGCTGACACCAGCGGGCCCCAGCAGTTTCGGAGTGCTGCGGCTTTGATATCGCATCCGTTTGCGGCCTTCACGCTCTTCACCAGGCGAAGCACAAGGGGCAATATGCTTACGCCGAACGCTCGCTGAGTTCCGATTCCGTCCGCGCCCTCTTCTCAAGTTCCTGCGCGAACTCCAACCAGGCTCCGGCACACGACCGGGCCAAGTCGGCGACGGAATTCCGCCAGTGCGGTGGCACAGCATCGATGAGCCCGCACCACTCAACCGGCTCGATCACATGGCCATCGATCCAACGGACGAAGGCGCGGCCGTTCTCCGCGTACCTCACAACGGGATCTCTGCTCAGGTTGTCTCGCACCGAACGCCAGTCAGCGCTGCGCCGCGGGTTGCCCGTTCCGTGTCTCTGTGGCTCCACCGGGGCATCGACGGACGGCCCGCGCTCCTGGGCGGTGACGCGCTGAGAGGTCAAGACCGGGTCTTGGCCCGCTCGCAGGCGCTCACGCACTCGTCGCGCAGTCCCCACCGAGACGCCGGCTTCCCTGGCTATGGCGCGCAACGGCGCATCGGCCTTCCTGGCGATTACCTCGCTCGCACGCCGCCTGCCCGCCGATCCATCAACGGGACGGACTCGCCCATCTCTCCCCACGCGCCGCTCAGCCGGGGGGAACGAACGCTGCCGGATCGCACTTACCGTGGTGGGAGACAGCCCAGTGACAGCCGCGACAGCCCGGTCCGACCATTGCTGGTACATCGCGAGGATACGGCCGGCAGCCGCCTCGCGATCGGCAAGTGAAAGCGGCAGGCCATGCTTGATATTGGCATCGATGGAACGCAGGAAGGCTTCTTTGTCGTCACCTTCGAAGAACGTGACCGAGATGGTCTCGTCGCCCCGGAGCATCGCAGCTCGCAGCCGGTGCATGCCGTCGATGACCCGCATCGTTCTGCGGTGCAAAAGAATCGGCGGAAGCTCCTGCGTAGCAGCCAGTATTTGCACATGCTGAGGATTCTCCCCCGTCAGTCGAGGTGAATCACCAGGAAAGATCGAGGATACCGATACCGAAAACACGGCAGTCGCGTCCGATGTGACCGGACCCTCCGCGTGCGCCTCCCGCGCCGGTAGTCCGTAGCTGGATGAGTTGTTGCCGACTTTCAGGGTCTCCAAATTGCTCCACATCCGAACACTCACCTATCGTCAGGTAGGAGGCATTGTGTGTACGCAAGCCGGTCCTGCAGAGGTCAACAGGAGGGACCACCGCGGAGCTGACACCTAACCAAATGTTCATCTCGGGGAAGCGATACGCTTCCCATGCATAATTCCTGGCGGTCTCACCGTAAGCAATACTCGCTCAAGGCCCCGCGTGGGTAGTGTCTACTACTCGATCGAGCCGTGGACGGGACGAGGATAATCTACTACTGAACTTGAATGGGTGATGTTCGGTATCGTTCGCCTCATGGCGGTTGCTCAGTTCTGGTAGCCGTGAGGAATGAGGTATGCGCAGGTGGCGGGCTGACGGACGCCGGGAGGGCCGCGAGGGAGCGGTTACGGCTGCGGCCGTGGAACGCTTCGACGCCAAGGCGCAGAGAGAGGGGGAGATCGCAGCCGAGCTGCGTGTCAGCGAGCGGTCGGTGGAGCGGTGGCGTCGAACCTGGCGTGAACGGGGAGAAGCCGGGGTCCTGTCGAAGGGGTCGCCGGGCCGTCCATGGCTCAGCGAGGCTCAGATTAAAAGGGCGGAACGGGAGTTGGGGCGCGGGCCGCTCGTTCACGGATGGGCGGACCGGCAAGGCTGGCGTGGGTGAAGACCCCTGATCGGCCGGCTTTTCCATGTCTCCTACACGGTCGAGGGCACCTGGAGGCTACTCAAGCGGTACGGCTGGTCGTGGCAGCAGCCCGCGCGCGGGCCATCGAGCGCGGCGACGAAGCCGTCAAGTGTGGAAGAAGGAGACCCGGCCGCGGGTCGGAGCACTGGGCGGAGCTCGGTTCCTGGGTGATCGCCGAGGTCGAAGCCGGGCCATCGAAGACGCCGCCACGTGCCAGAACCTGGGGCCGGCCCTATCTGCCGGACGCCCGTCGTGCGCGCGGCCGTACCTCCGGACGCTTTTCGATGGGGGGCACGACCTGTTACAAGCCCAGGAGGCGGTCCCCGGCTGAATCTACGTGATCCGCGAGTACCGCGGCCGCAAGGACGTGCCGAGAGGCTTCGGCTGGAAGGCCTACAGCAACTTGGTCACCCGCGCCCACACCCAGCTCGACGGCCCGGTCGTGCTCGTGTGGGTCGTTGGTCAAACGCGACCTCGGCAACCTCGCCGCAGCCGACCTCAGCCAGATCACCCGCGCTGTGAAACGCAAGCTCAAGATGCTTCAGTACCGGCCGGAGGCCGTCGGCTGCTGCCTCGCCGGCGCAGGCCTGTCCCTCGATGGGCACCTGCGGGGACCTGATTCGCTTGAAGGACGCGGAGAGCGATCCCTGCGTCGTGCGCGTCACCGCCCCGCTTCCAGCCAGGGGTACTGACTGCCACGGCTCGGCTAAGTGCCGGCGCGCGCCAGCTTCATCGATGCGCACCTGGAGCTCAACCTTTTCCAGCACGACCTCGACGCCTGGAAGCAGGAACTCAGCGGCCTCGCCGCTGGCACGGGCGCGCTCTTCGGTGGGGACCGTGGGCTGAGTCTGGTCCTCCATAAGCAAGGGGACCGTCGCTGGCCGTGGCGATCAACGATCCCGGCCGGCTCAGCGCAAGGCTGTGGATCCGCCCCTCGGAGAACCGAATCGGCGAACACCCCACCCGGCTGGAACAGGTCAGGCGGACACATGGCCGAGCAAAGTCGTGGGAGACGGCCTCGGTACGGGCACTGGGCCGCCCCAGCACAAGGCTTCAGGTCCCCAGCCCGGCCAGCACATCGGCCATGGACAGCGGCACCGCGCAACGATCCGCGGCGTAGCGAAGCGCCATGAGATGGTCGTCGAGAGACAGGTCGGCAAGCGCGTCCGCCACGAGGAACGGCTGGATGTCCCGGCTGAACGCGTCGCATGCGGTGATGAGGCACCCCATGTGGGCGTAGAGACCGCAGATGATGAGCTGGTCCCTTCCCGACCGCCGTAGCCGGTCTTCCAGGTCGCTCCGAAAGAACGCGCTGTAGCGCCACTTGGTCAGCACCGTTTCTCCCGGCTCGGGAGCGACATCATCGGCGATGCCTCGGTCAGCCAACTCGACGCCCATGCCAGGACCCCAGAAGTCGTTCAGCAACCCCCGGTCCTGGCTGCTCATGCCGCCCGGCTGTGCCGTGTACATCACCGGCACACCGGCCGCACGCGCCGCCGCGAGCAGCTTCGCGGTGTTGCCGACCAGATCGGTCAGCGGAGACTGCCCGGCCGGAAACGGGCGTAGGAAATACCGCTGCATATCATGCACCAGCAGGACGGCCCGGTCCGGACGGGGACGCCAGGGCACCGCCGGGCTAGGCAGATCGCCGTCGCCGGGCATGCGGTACGGTGCGATCGGGGTCATGGCCATCATTCACCTCCAGTTTCCGTCTGATGACTCACACGTGCAGGGCAGCCCCGCCATCCACATACAGATCGTGCATTGTCACGTGACCGGCCTGATCGGATACGAGGTACGCGACCGCCTCAGCCACGTCCCGCGGCTGGGCCAGCTTCCGCAGCGGAATACCGACGCGGTACGCGGCAGGCGTGCCCTCGATAACCTGCCCCGCATCGGCGTCCTCGCCGAGCATCGAGCGCAGCATGGGAGTGTCGGTTGAGCCTGGCGAGACGATGTTGCACCGGATGCCGTGGTCTGAAAGCTCCAGCCCAAGACACCGGGTGAACTGAGCGGACGCGGCCTTTGAGGCAGCGTACGCGGCCATCTCCGTGCGTGGTACACCGGCAGCATTGGACGCCACGGTCACGATCGCCCCGAAGCGGCGGGGGATCATCCGCCGGGCCACCGCGCGGGACACGTTGAACACGCCACCCGCATTGACTGAGAAGGTCTCGTTCCACTGCCGATCCGACAGCTCGACCACCCTGCCGGTGTGCAGGACGCCGGCCGCGTTGACGAGGATGCCGATGGGCCCCTGCTCGTCTTCTATACGCCCCACGAGCGCGTCGACCGCCTCGCTGTCGCACACGTCGACGGGGTAGCCGCGAGCCACCCCGCCCTCTGCCTCAAGCTTGGCAACGACGGTGGCAAGCCCCTCGGCGTTGCGGTCCACAGCCGCGACGTGCGCTCCCGCGCCTGCCAGGATTTCCGCCACGGCGGCTCCAATGCCCTGCGCCGCACCGGTGACCAGCACGACCCTTGATTCGATTCCGGTCAGTTCCATCATCAACTCCTGCTAGTCCTTGCGGCTTTCTCAGCCGTCGTACCCGAACAACTCGTTCCGGTCTTGGCCCGGCAGGTTGGCGATGGCCAGGCCGGCCGACTCCAGCTACTTGGGCGGTGGGTGGTTCCGCGGGAACAGACCTACTTCACCGTCGGGGGAAGCGACTCCAGGTCGGCCGGATGGGATGCCACCACGACATCCACCACCCTCCGGCGGACAACCGCCTCAGCCATGGCTCTCCGTCAGCTCGGTTGGCGTTGCGGATACTCAGCCAGCGCGACCTCACAGGTATCTCCTCTGGGGAAAGTCCGGGAGTTCAGGTCGTAAAGGCAAGTCGGCTGCTCACGCCAACCCGGTCGGAGACGCGTCGCGTTTCATGCACCAGCCGCGCGATCGAGGCTGCCATCCAGCCCGGCTGGTCGGCCTGGAAGACGTTGCGTCCCATGGCCACTCCGGCCGCACCGCCACGCAGGGCGTCGGACACATAGGCCAGCACAGTGTCGGTCTCGACCGAGCGCGGGCCGCCGGCCACGATGACCGGGATCGGGCAGGCCTGTACCACTTCGGCCATCTGCTCGGGTGTGCCCGCATAGTCGGTCTTGACGATGTCCGCGCCGAGGTCAGCGGCCAGTAACGCGGCGTGGGCCACGAGATCCGGGGCGTGACAGTCGCTGATCTGCGGTCCGCGTGCGTACACCATGGCGAGCAGTGGCAGGTTCCAGCGGTCGCACTCCCCCGCCACGGCCGCCAGATCGGAGACCTGTCGGGCCTCCTGACGTGACCCCAAGTTCACGTGCACGCTGACCGCGTCGGCGCCCAGTCGCAGCGCCTCCTCCACGTGGGCGACCAGATATTTCGCGTCCGGATCCGGCGCGTGCCTCGTGCTCGCGTTCAAGTGCACGATCAGTGACATGTCGCCGAACCAACCGTGGTCGACATGGCGAAGGCTGCCCTTGTGCAGGACCACGGCGTCGACACCGGTGCCGGCGAGCTCACCCAGCAATGAGTTCAGATCGCCGGAGCGCAAGGGTCCGTCGGTGACGGAATGGTCGAGCGGCACGACGAGCAAGCGTCCATCGCCATGCCGGAACAGACGTCGCAAGCGGAGATTATGGGCGAACGAAGCGTTGTGCACAGCCACTGTGTCCTGCCTCTCTCAAATGGCGGCGGAACGGCCGGAAGCCGTAGACGTGACGTCCATCGGCTCATGCGGTTCATGCCGGTCAAGGTGGAACGCGCGGTGCAGCGTCTCGACGGCATCGACGGTGAACTCTCGCGGCACGATCACGGAAAGCCGCATCTGGGAGGTGGAGATCCAGCTCGTCGGGATCCCGGCCGCGGCCAAAGCCGACATGAGCCTGGCCGTGTACTCCGGACGGCTGAGCAGGCCCATACCGACCACCGACACCTTGCCGACGTTCTCATCGAGATGCACACCCCCGCCGAAAGCGGCCGCCACATTGTGCAGGGCGGTCCGCACCGAGTCGGCCTGGCTGCGGCGGATCGTGAATCCCATGCGGAACTCGTTCTCGTAGGGCCCGGACCTGGCTACCAGGTCCACCACCGTCCCCTGCTTGGCCAGCACTTCGAACACCTCGGGAGCCAGGTCCCGGCGGATGTCCCGGCAGTGCACCAGCACGCGCGCCACGTCAGTGTCATGGGTCACTGCCACGACGGCCTTACGGGTCTCCAGCGGTCTGTCATCCGGCCGATCGACGATGGTCGTTCCGGGCGCCTGCGATGCCACGTTCCGGACGCGCACTTCGACCCCTTCCATGGCTGCCAGTTCGATGCAACGGGTGTGCAGAACCCTCGCGCCGGCGAACGCCATCTCCGCCATCACGCCAGGCTGGACCCACGGCAGGCATCGCGCCGCGGGCAGGATGCGGGGATCGGCGCTGAAGACGCCGTCCACATCGGTGAAGATGTCGCAAGCCACCGCACGAAGTCGCGCCGCCAGCGCCACGGCGCTCGTGTCGGAGCCGCCACGCCCGAGTGTGACGATGTCCCCGGCGTGGTCGACGCCCTGGAAACCGGTGACCACGGCGACGTTGCCACCCTCCAGAGCCGCCCGCACACGTCCCGCTCCGATCCTCGAGATGAGCGCGTCACCATGCCGATCGGTGGTCTGGATCCCGGCCTGGTGACCGGTCAGCGAGATCGCCGGCACCCCCAGCCCGTTCAGGGTGAGGGCCATCAGCGCCGCCGACTCGCACTCGCCGACGGCCAGCAACTGGTCCAGTTCCCGGGACGGCGAAGCAGCACCGACGTCGGCTGCCAGTTGCAGCAGATCGTCGGTTCTGCCGCCGCGTGCGGACACGACCACGGCCACCGACACTCCGCTCCGCCGCGCCTCCGCGACGCGGAGGGCGGCATGACGAACGCAGTCAAGCGTCTGCAAAGAAGTACCGCCGTATTTTTGGACCAGCACGTCCACAGTCGTTTTCACCGCTCTCTCGAACAGGTATGCCACGACCGTAATCGTGAGACACCTGCCCGACCACTACCCACACGAGCAGTAGCGCTTGATTCAGATATTCACGCCATCGCACCGGGGTCGTTACCGGAAACACGCGATGGAGACTCACGTTATTGTGCGACGTCTTTCGCCGCCGCAGTATCGAGGAGATGGTCTGGTCTCACGCAAAGGGGAACGACATGTTTGGGACGGATTCGAGCACGGCCGGCCCTCCTGATGTTCTGACCGGTCTCGGCGAGGACGGGCGTGCCTTCGCCCTGCTCTATCGGCCCGGCTCGGCGCCAGACGCGAACGTGGAGGTTCTGACCGGCGAGGTCTGCACCGTGGACAACCTCGCCGATCTGCCCCTGCCTGACCGACCGGTGAGCGGCGCGCAACACGACCTCCTCGTCGCGATCCCGTATCGGCAGATCACCGAACGTGGGTTCGCCTGCCGCGACGATCACGCGCCCTTGCTCGCCATGCGAGTCCACGAGCAGGCTGAGCTCACCCGCGGTCAGGCCCTGGCAGGCCTGCCGGAGCAGCAAGTGCGCGGGGCCGAGGCCGGATTCGACATCGGCGATGAGGACTACGCGGCGATTGTCAAAAGGGTGCTGCGTGACGAGATCGGACAGGGCGCGGGATCCAACTTCGTCATCAGGCGGTCCTTTGTCGCACGCTTGGACGACTACTCGGTTCGTACGGAACTCGCCATCTTCAGACGCTTGCTGACCGGCGAGCTCGGATCGTACTGGACGTTCCTCTTCCACACCGGTGCGGGCACGTTCGTCGGCGCGTCGCCGGAACTACACGTCGGCATGGCTGACGGGACCGTCTCGATGAACCCCATCAGTGGAACCTACCGGCACCCCCCGACCGGCCCGGAGATCTCCGGACTCCTAGAGTTCCTGAACGACCCGAAGGAGGCCAACGAACTCTTTATGGTCGTCGACGAAGAACTGAAAATGATGGCCCGCATGTGTACAGCCGGCGGCCAGGTCCACGGCCCGTTCCTCAAGGAAATGGCACGCCTGACCCACTCCGAATACGTCCTGACCGGCCATAGCGTTCTCGACGTACGCGACCTACTGCGAGAGACCCTACTCGCTCCGACCGTCACGGGCAGTCCACTCGAAAACGCCTTCCGGGTCATCGGCCGTCATGAGACGACAGGCCGTGGATACTACGGAGGCGTTCTCGCGCTCCTCGGCCGCGATGCGGTGGGCAGCCGCACGCTCGACTCGGCGATCATGATCCGGACCGCCGAGGTCCGCGAGGACGGCTGGCTACGGCTGGGCGTCGGCGCCACCCTCGTCCGTGACTCCAACCCTGATTCCGAGGTCGCCGAAACCCGGGCGAAGGCCGCAGGCATGCTCGAGGCGCTCGGCCTCGCGGTGGAGGGCACCCGCGGTGAGCCGGCTGCGGTGGAAGCGCACGCGCCACCGGCCGCCGATCCCCAGGTGCGTCGGGCACTGAAGTCCCGCAACACCACGCTGTCGCGATTCTGGTTCGAGGGAGCACAGAGAACACCTGACCCGGCGCTGGACGGGCGGAGTGTGCTGGTCGTCGACAACGAGGACACGTTCATGGGGATGCTCGGACATCAACTGCAGGCCCTCGGCGTCCGAACCACGATCACGCGATTCGACAATCCGCGGTCCCCGGAGGAATTCGACCTCGTCATCGTCGGTCCCGGCCCCGGCGACCCGCGCGACACGACAGACCCGCGCATGAACACCCTCCGCCTACTCACCCGGGACCTGCTCGCCGGCACCGTCCCGTTCCTGTCCATCTGCTTGGGTCACCAGATACTCGCCACCGAGCTCGGCCTCGGAATCGTGCGGCTCGCGGTGCCCAACCAAGGCGTCCAGAAGTCGGTCAACCTGTTCGGCCGATCCGAACTCGTTGGCTTCTACAACACCTACGCCGCCGGCTCCGAACACGACTTCATTCCCGGCACCGACCAGCGCAAGCCCGTAGACATCAGCCGTGACCCTCGCACAGGCCACGTGCATGCCTTGCGGGGCGCAGGATTCCGATCCGTGCAGTTCCATCTCGAATCCATACTCACCCAGCATGGCCCGCAGATCCTCAGCGACCTCCTCACCTCACTCCTGGGCCTCGACCCACCGGCTTGACACAGGAGCACTCCTTCCGGCTTGTCCGAGTAGCCTGTCGGCGCGTGCACGGTAGTCAACAGGTCGTCCGTGAGCCGGGGTCGCTCGCGGCGGAACCCGCTAGGGTGCGCGTATGAGCACCCCCGCGCGACCGCGCACCCAGGGCGGTTTCACCGTCCAGGCCGAACTCCTGGTGGTGACGCGGATTCCATGATTCGTGTCCTGCTGCTCGACGACCAGTCGCTCCTGCGCGGCGGATTCCGCGCGCTTCTCGACGCCGAGGACGACATCGAGGTGGTGGCCGAGGCTGCCAACGGCTTGGAGGGCCTGGCCCTCGCCAGGCAATACCTGCCCGATATCGCCCTCGTCGACATCCGGATGCCGGTTATGGACGGTATCGAAACGACCCGGCAGATCGCCGCGGACCCGGCCCTGGCCGGGGTGCGCGTAGTCATCCTGACCAACTACGGCCTCGACGAGTACGTGTTCAACGCGCTGCGCTCCGGCGCTGCGGGGTATCTCGTCAAGGACATCGAACCGGACGACCTTCTTCACTCGGTACGCGTCGCCGCGCGCGGTGACGCCCTGCTCGCACCGTCGATCACCAGAAGGCTGATCAGCCGATACCTCGCCCAACCGACGAGCACAGCGGTCGGCACGGGGTTGGAGGAGCTGACCAACCGTGAACGCGAGGCAGTCACCCTGGCCGCGCAGGGGCTGTCCAACAACCAGATCGCCGAGTGCATGGTCATCAGTCCGCTGACGGCGAAGACCCACATCAACCGGGCCATGGTCAAGCTCCAGGTCCGCGACCGCGCCCAGCTCGTGGTCGTTGCCTACGAATCAGGCCTGGTAGCCCCCCGGAGCCGCTGATCCGCGACTCAGCGGGCGTCCTATCGCGGCTCGTAGATCCGCTTGTGACCGGACAGTGCGGCCAGCCGGTACGGCCCGGTGGTTTCCCTCGGCACGCGATAGTCCCCGCCGTCAACTGGCAAGGACTGCTCGTGGAGTTCCCGGTACTTGGCGTAATCGATTTCCTGGCGCCGGACAATCACCTCGTGATGCGCTGCGCGTCGCAGGTGTGACCGATATCCGGGGACCACGGTACCGGCAAAGAACTCGGCGACGCTGCCGGAACCGTAACTGAGGAAGCCGATGGCCTGGTGGCTCAGGTCATCGGCGTTATCGAGCAACGCGGCCAGCCCGAGGTACATCGACGCGGTGTAACTGTTCCCGATGACGGTGTTGTACGCCGTCGTCTGCCCGATGACGCGGGTGATCTCGCCCTCGTCAATGTTGCTCCCGCAATACTGGAGCAGGTGCCGGTGCGCCTTGTAGGCCATCTTCGTGAACGGTTGGTGGTAGCAGAACGCGCTGAACTCGTCGAGCCGGCGACCACCTTGTTCTGCGTAGTCCTTCCATGCCCCCTCCACCGCCTGCAGGTACGCGGAGACGGACTCCTTGCCGTCGACCAGGGCGGTAGCACGATAGTTCGGCCGCCAGAAATCCATGATGTCGGCCGTGAACACACCCGACGGGTCCTCGATCCGCACGAGTGCGGGATCCGCGCTGACGAGCATGGCCACCGCGGCCGCACCCTGGGTCGCTTCTCCGGGAGTGTCCAGGTCGTACTTCGAGACGTCGCTGGCGATCACGAGGACCTGCTGCGAGCGATCACGACGGACGAGGCCGATGGCGAACTGCAGAGCCGCTGTCGCGCCGTAACACGCCTGCTTGAGCTCGACGATCCGGGTCGCCGAGGGAAGCCCCAGCAGCGAATGGACAGGTATTCCGGCCGCCCTGGCCTGGTCGATGGATGTCTCCGTCGCGAAGACGATCGTCCGGATGAGGTCGGAGCCATGCCGGGAGACGATAGGGGCGACGGCAGCGGCGGCCATGGTCACGACGTCCTCGTCGGCGGCGGGCACACTCATCGATCTCTGGCCGATACCCGCGTGGTACTTGCCGACGGGGGTGCCGTTGTAGGCGGCCAGTGTCGCGTGCGTCAGGACGAACTGCGTCGTCGCGAAGGAAAGGTCGTGAATTCCGATAGTGAAATCCCCGGACATCTCTAGCCTCCGATCTTCGTGATCTCGGTCTTGCGCTCGAATTGCACGTGCGCTCGCATGAGTTCGCCCGGGTTCGTCTGCGCCGCCATGAGTGAGAGTTCGCCGCACAGCACCGCCGCAGCCGCGATGGCGGCGAGCCTGCGCGCGTTCTCGCCGGGTTCGCGCGCTGCCCGGCAGCCGAGCCGCGTCAAATTTTCCTCGACAAACTCAAGTCCCTTTCCGTTCCCAACCGTTCCCACGATAAGGTTCGGCAGGGTACAGGAGAAGTACAAGTCGCCGGCTCGATCTTCGGCCACGGTCACACCCTGCGAGCCCTCAACGATATTGGCCGCATCTTGGCCCGTCGCCAGATAGAATCCGAGCAGCATGTTCGCGTAATGCGCGTTGGCCGAGCGAATTCCACCGGCAAGCAGAGTGCCGATCATGTTCTTGTTCAGATTCAACTCGGCTATCTTCGCGGCAGAGGTGCGCAGCACATCATGGACGATGTCGCGCGGTACAAGCAGTTCAGCGACTACGTTCTTCCCGCGACCGAGGATACCGTTGATGGCGGTGGCCTTTTTGTCGGTGCAGTAGTTCCCCGAAATCGAACCGTACGAAATTCCCGGGATGGCCTGCAGGATGTGGGTCAGGAGCGCGTCTGCGGCCAGCGTCGCCATGTTGTGCCCGGAGGCGTCGCCGGTGGTGAACTCGAACCGGAGGAACAGCAGGTTGGCCACGACCTCGTGGCGGAACCCGATCAGCTCCGTGAATCTGCCGCAGGTCCGTACGACTTCGCGCAACTCGTCGAGTCGCGCGTCAACTTCCAATGCGGCCAGGTACGCCGTCGGTGCGTCCTTGGCCTTGACCAACACCGAGCGCGTCATCCGCTCGTCGACAAGCGTGGCGACGATGCCGTGCTCGACCAGCATGGAGATCTTCGCGCCCCGGCCGACGGAGGGCCAGAGGGGCGACTCGTAGGTTGCCAGCGGAACCTGCGTCTCGGTTGTCGCAGCGTTTCCCGAAACCCTCAGCGGCCCCACCCATTTCATGGGAACGCCGGCGATCGAGTGGTTGTCGTTCATCGGGTGCCTCCAACAGCCTCGTGCATGGTGGTGCCGGAGAGAGAACGTGTGGCCAACCGGCGGGTCTCGATTCCCCGGTCGGCACAGAACGCGCGCAGGTCGCCGCGGACGAGCACGTCGCATTGGGTCAGATCGGACGGAGTTCGCGCGCCCAACGCGGTCATCAGCGCTTCGACCTGATCGAGCCATGCGGAGATCTGGGAGATCAGGGCCGGCACGCCACCGTCGAGAACGGTCCTGAGAAACCCGCCGGACACTCCCACCGCCGCGGCTCCGAGCGCCAGTCCACGCACCACGTCGAGCGGGCTGCGGACACCGCCCGAAGCCAGCACCGGAATACCGGCACCCTGGGCATCCAGCAGGCAGGCGGGAGTGGATTGTCCCCAGCCGTTGAGATAGGAGTAGTCGGCGTGATCCCGCCGGTCGTTCTCGATGTGCGCGAAATTCGTGCCACCCCGGCCCGCGACGTCGGCCACGCATACTCCCAATTCCGCTAGGAGCGAGATGGTTTCGCCACTCAGGCCGAAGCCGACCTCCTTCACGATCACCGGGACATCAACTCCGGCCGCGATCATCTCGATCTGCGGTGCCCAGGAGGAGAACGACCGATCACCCTCCGGCATCACCGTTTCCTGGATGACGTTGAGGTGGATCTGCAGGGCGTCCGCCTGCAACAGGTCAATGCCCCGCTGAGCCCTCTCGACGGAGGCGTTCGCGTTGACGTTCGCGATGATGAACCCGTCCTTGTTTTCGCGGCGCACCACGCTGAACGTGTCGGCCACGGATTCGTCGGCGAAGTACGCGCTCATGGAACCGGTCGCGATGGGAACGCCGGTCTCGCGAGCGGCGATCGCCAGATCCCGGTTGATGGCACCGGTCTTGGCACTGCCGCCGGTCATCGCGTTGATGTACAGCGGAACCTTCCATTCAATGCCGCCGAACCGTGTGGCCAGGGAGACATCGGACCGGTCGATGCCGGCCAGGGCGTGATGGATGAAGGACACATCGTCGAACTGGTTGTATCCCTCCAAGTGACGTTGCTGTTCTGCGGCGAACCGGACGTGGTCGTCCTTGCGGTCGGAGATCATTCCACGCTTCCTTTCGTCGGCTGGACTCGAATCGGTATGGGGAGCACCCCCGCGGCGGCCCACTCCTTGCGCAGGCGAACGATCTCCCTTTTGGCCGTGGCGTCCAGCAACGCGATGCCGCAATCGCCGCCGCCGGCGCCCGATGGTTTGGCCGCACCACCAACGGCCTCGGCGGCGTCGCAAAGCGCCGTCAACGCGGTGGTGAAGATGCCCAGCCGGAACTCGTCGTCCAGCTCCGCGAGCACCTGGCGGGAGCCTCGGACCTGTCGCAGCAGCTCGTCGTCGTCTCCCCGCTGGAGCGCGCGGATCGAGGCGCGCACGCACGCATCGCTGTCCGCCAGGAAACTCTGTTGCGAGGCACTGCCCTGCCACTCGCGTGCTCTCAGGCGCCCCGCCATCGACGGGGTACTGGCCGGCTGTCTTGTCCACCCCACCTCCAGCGCGAGTCCGCTGGGTGGCGGCAACCGCCGCAGACCGAAACCCGGCCACGGCACGCGGATCGTCTCCTCGATGCCCCGGCGTTCCACCATGTCAAGCACCGCGGCCCGATCGGGCGCCTGATACGAGATCCAACCGCCCCAGACGCTGGCAGCCAGATCGCCGCCGGAGGATCCGCGCTCGCGCCGCGCCGTCGCCAACATCGCGAGCCGGAACCGTGCTTCGGGCGATAACTCCATACCGCTGTATGCGGCCGCAGCTGTCACCACCGCAACCGTCACCGCGCCGCTCGACCCCAGGCCGAGCTTGGTTCCGTCGCGGTGCAGGCGGCTCCTGATCGAGACGCGCATCGGGGGCGCGGACAACTCGCGCTGGGCCAGCAGTCCGTCAACCACTTCGATCGCCGACACCACATGGGTGAGGCTGTCCAGGGCCTGTTGCGCGTCTTCCGCAGTGAGCCCCGCGAGCCCGCCGCTACGCCGCTGGAATCTCGCCTGACCTGGGCAGAGGTCGGAGTCGATCACGAGGTCGACGCCGTGGGAGCCCGACACGGTGACGCTGACCTCGCGATCGACCGCTACGAGGACCGCCGGGTGGCCCGGTTCCATCACCGCGTACTCGCCTGCGATGAATAGCTTGCCCGGCGCATGCCGGATAATCGTTCCCTGGTCGGTCACTGCTCGGCCCCGATCAGCAGGCGAGCGCCCGGCCCGCGGCGGGCGGTGACCACCGAGCATCCAGCTGCGGCGCCGTGCACGGTGTCAGCCACCCGAGCAGCATCCGCTTGATGGCAGAGCACCTTGACGTTGGGTCCGGCGTCCATGGTCGCGTAGGCCGCGAAACCGTCCCTCCGGAGCTGCAGGACGCTGTCGAGCACGGCCACAGTGGCCGGCGACAGGTAGCGCACCGCCGGCCGGGCCGCCAGCATCGTCGCGTGCATGCCGAGGGCGTTGCGCTCGGCGATCTCCCCGACGGCTTCGAGATCGCCTCGTTGCAGCGCTGCTTGCATGTCGGACAGATCAGCCTTGCTCGAGAGCGCCCACGACCGGTAGAGCGGCGATGTACCGACGGTTCGCCGCATGGCTGCGCGGCTGGACACTGGCTTGGGGCCCGCGTTGACCATGGCGATTACCAGCGCCGGGTCGAACTTCGCGACGGGCACCGGCTCGGCATAGGAGCTGAGGTCAGCGGCCGCCCCGACACCCCGGCCCGCGTAGCATATTGCGAAGGCGCCGAATATCGACCGGGCAGCCGAGGCAGACCCGCGCCGGGCCAGACGCGACAGCGCAGTGGGATCGAGAGCGAGTCCGTATGCGGCGGCGCCGGCGACGGCCAGGGCAGCGAATCCACTCGCCGAAGACGCCAGCCCCGCCGCCGTGGGGACGGAGTTACGAGTGTCGACGGCAGCCGGTTCGGTACGCCCGGCCATCTCCCGTACCAGATCCAGGAAAGCGATGACGCGCTGCCGCTGTTCGCCCGAAGCGGACGTACCATCCAACATCACGGTGTCGGCCTGCCCCTCAGGGACGAGCCGGACGGTGGTTACCGTCGGGAAGATGTTCAAAGTCATCGAGAGGCTGTCGACGTACGGGATGACGAGTCGCTCGTCGCGCTTGCCCCAGTACTTGATCAGCGCGATGTTCGGATGGGCGACGGCGGTCGCGCCGCGGTCAAGCACCTTCTCACGCGGCCCGGCCCACCCCAGCGGATAGTCAATTGGCATGACGCGTGAACCTCCCCGCCGCAACGACCCAGGTCCGTACGGCGCCGGCCGCGTGGAGGCGCCGCACGACCGCCTCTGCCGTGCGAGGCTCTCCTGCCAGCGCAATCATGCAGCCTCCCAGTCCGCCGCCACTGATCTTGGCGCCCAGGCTCCCGGCCGCTAGCGCGGTATCGACCAGTGCGTCGATGCGGTCCGTGCTGAGCCCGACCTCGCGGAGCAGCCTGTGGTTCTCGGTCAGCCGCGTGCCGAAATCGCCGGGCCGGCCGCGAACGAGGTCGAGCGTGGCTGCGTTGGTCAGCCTCGACACCCGGCCTACAAATTCCGTCTGCGCTTCCGGGTTCCGCTCGAACTGCCTCCGCAACAGGTCCACCGCGTCCTTGGTGCAGCCGCTGACACCGCTGTCTGCGATGACGAACACCCCATCGAAGCCGAAGGTTCGGCTGGCAGCAGTGTGGCCGTCGGACCGCTCCGGGGAGTGTCGGCCGCCGTTCCCCGGCATGGCGATGGGCAGTTCCCGGGCGGTGCCGGAACGAAAGAGGATGGGAGACGCCGAACCGGTGGCGAGGGCATCGATGCCGCTGGCCCTGCCGTGGGCATCGTTCTCCGACGCCTGCACGAGATCGAACACCGCCTTGGCGTCCAGCCGGCGGTCGAAGAGTTCGGCGAATGCCAGAACGGCTGCTCGGGCGCACGCGGCACTGGAGCCGAGCCCACGGCCCTGCGGGATCGTGCAGTCGATGAGCACATCGACACACATGCGGCCGCTGACGCCAGTCATGTCCTTGAAGTCCGCCACAAGGCGCCGCAGGCCGTCCGTGGCAAGCGTTGTCGCTGACGCGGACCCGGGCCCCGTCATCGCGAAGGAGACCCTGTCCGCACCGTCGCCCGGACACAGTACCCGCGTGGCATTCGCCGTGACCGTCAGTTGCGGAACCGGAATGGCCAGTGCTGGAGCGCCATAAACGACGGCGTGTTCCCCGAGCAGAATGGCCTTGCCGTGGGCGCGTCCGACACCGAGCCAGCCGCGGTCACCGTCGGAGCCACTCGCCGAACGCCCCTGACCGGTGAAGGCGCCCGAATTTGTCGGTGCCATCATTGGTCCCGCTGCGTCGCCTTGATCGCCATCGCGGCGAGCTGATCCTTCGCTGGGGCAGTGGCGCTACTTGCCTCCAGCACGGCCATGGCCCGGTCGGTGCGGAACGCGATCTGCCGCTCGACCCCTTCCACGGCACCGAAATCGACGAGCATGCCGCGTATGGTGGCGATTTCGCCATCGGAGAGGTCGGTGCCGACCTTCGCCCTCAGGAAGCTCGCCGCACCTGGATCGCATTCATCCGCCCGCTTGAGCCCCGTCGCGAGCAGCACAGTTCGCTTGCCCTCGCTAAGATCACCGCCCGACGGCTTGCCCGTGACATTCGGGTCGCCGAACACGCCCAGCAGGTCGTCGCGGAGCTGGAACGCCATCCCGATGTCGACGCCGAACGCCCGGTAGGCTGCGACGAGGTCGGCCTCCGCGCCGGCGATCGCGGCACCGAACTGCAGCGGGCGTTCCACCGTGTACGAGGCCGTCTTGTACTGAATGACGCGCAGCGCCGAACCGATGCCTTCGTCGTCACTCGCCTGGCTCATCAGGTCGAGCAACTGACCGTACAGGACCTCCGAGCGCACAGCGGACCACACGGCTCCGACTCGGGCATGCGCGTCCGCCGGCAACCCGGACTCGCGGACCATGACGTCAGCCCAAGTCTGGGCAAGGTCCCCGACCAGGATGGCAGTACCCGTGCCGAAGGCGTCTGGGTCACCGGAGAAACCTCGCGCCCGATGCCGCTCGGCGAAGGCCACGTGCGCCGCGGGATGCCCGCGACGTGTCCGGGACCCGTCGATGATGTCGTCGTGAATCAGGGCTGACGCGTGCAGCAACTCAAGCCCCGCACAAGCACTCAGCACTTGCGTGGCGGCCGGGTCACCCTCGTCACCGCCAGCACCGATCCAGCCCAGCCAGGCGAAGGTTGGCCGGATGCGCTTGCCGCCGCGCAGAACGTAGTTCTCCAGTTCAGCGACCGCCGCCCCGAAGTCCTGGCCGAGTGCTTCGGCTTCCGTACGGCGCTCGGCGAAGAAGCTCCTGATGACGGCATCGACAGCAGCCGTATCCGCGGCGGCCCCAAGGTAGCCGAGGGTCATGCGCCTGTCCCCCGATCGAGGCGACGATCACTCTCATACTCACGCATCGCGGACTCCTATGAATTCGCTGAGATCACATCAATTCGAGCGCGGAGTTCCAGTCCATTCCGAATGCACGCGCCCCTCCGCCACATCTCCCCAGTTCGGTGTGCGGCGCCAGCTAAGTAACCTGTATTTCTGGACCAGCGCGCCCACGTTCTCTGCGCCACTCAACATCAAATCACCATGGCATGACACTAGTTGTCATGTGTCGCCCTGCCCACTACTCATGCGGGTAGTGCCGGTGAGACATTCAGGCTGTTACGCTGGATTGCGTCGATCTCCCACCCGGGGCTGATCTACGATCATTGACTCTTGCGCTTTGTGATCGAGTTCGACTTCGACATCGGTGCGGGCGCAACTCCTAGCGATGGCGCTTCGAAAAGGTTTCACCGCACAGTCCAGCGCGCCGGCATCTGAGATCACCAGATCGCCGCGATCAGATCGTGCCCACATGGACCCCGCATTTAAGGCATCTGCGCACACACAAGTAGTCGCACCGTCACTCAAAGTGATCTTGCGTTCGGTCTCCTGGGTGTTCAACCGACCAGTGCGGACAGTCGAACACCGCGATACCTCCGGGAACCCGACCGACGCCCGTCCAGCAATGGCTTCCTTCGCCCGCATCTCAACTGGCCCCACCTACCGCGTTGGCCATTGCATGCTTTCGACGATTCCGCAGAGCAACACGGGGGTAACCATGAATCCACTGGTAGGGCGTGAACACGTACTATCCGAAGTGGGTAGCCATTTGGATGCAACCCTGGAGGGCTTCGGCGGTTGCATCGTCATCGAGGGTCCGGTGGGCACAGGAAAGACGCATTTACTGAAGGCCGCAGCTCTGGAAGGGGCCGAACGCGGCCTGACCGTGGTAGCCGGGCGAGCGAATGGAACCGATGAGCCGGTCTCCATACACTTACTGATCAATTTGCTGCGGCATGTGATCTCCGGTGAAGCCGATTTCGATGACCTTGTCCAACCGGACAAAAATCCTTTCTGGTTGATCGATCGTATCGGTGAACTCGTCGAGAACGTGGCACGCAGGCACCCCCTCATGATCGTTCTGGACGACGTCCAGCGGATCGACGATGTCAGTGGTCTGGCTCTCCGGGGGCTGGTGCGGTCGCTCGCCTCATCACCGGTGCTGTGGCTGCTCGCACGTCGGCCGTGTCCCTCACGATCACTCGCCCAGCACGCCGTCAGCTGGTTGGTCGACCACGCTGCGGTGCGCCTTCATCTAGGAGCGCTGGACGATGAGGCAGTGGCCGAGTTGTGCACCAGCACTCTCGGTGTCAAGCCGGACTCGTCCGTGCTCAGTTGGGCAGCCCGCTGCGGTGGTAACCCGTGGCTGGTCGAAAAGCTGTTCAGTGCGTTCATGCAAGCCGGACAGGTGGTCGTCATGGATGGCACAGCTTCAATCGTGGCCGAACGTCTGCCCCAAGGCATGCTGGCCGCTGTCGACCGCCTGCTGGACGACATACCGCCCGCGGTTCGGCGCCTGCTCGCGTACGGCGGGACGATCGGTCGTACGTTCACGGTCGAGGAGGCGGCAGCCCGGCTCGGCGTTCCGGCCCCCGATCTGTCCTCCAGCGCCGACGAGTCGGTGCACTTGGGCTTGATGCGAAGGGACGGCTTAAGGCTGGCGTTCGCACACGAGGTGATAGAGGAATCGCTTCAGCGTGGCCCGTTCCGGGAACGGGCTCCCGCCACCGACTCGTCGACGTCGGCGGAGCCTGCGATCGGCGCCGAGTCGGATGGTGGGGACCCTCACGAACGGCTCGAAGGCTGGCCTTCGCCTGCTCCTGCACTGCACCAATCCGCGGCCATCACGGCGGACGCACCGTCCGAGCTACCGTGGCTTGCCCTACCGGTCGTCACATCCTCCGCTCTACCGCCGTCGCAACCCTTCGGGCGCGGTGGCAACGATGCGGCGGCTTGGGCCATATCGACCCTGGGAGATCTGTTCGACGCGTCACCGCGCACGCTGACAAGCGCCCTGAGTCTGCTCGCCGGAGCGGGGCGGGCCGCCGAAGCCGGCCGGCTGGCGGACGTCGCTTTGCGCCCCGGTATGGAAGCAGCGGCCGAGGTGAAGCTGGTGCTCGAACTGGGGCAAGTACTGGGGGACGCCGACTACTACGGCACGTCAGCTGAGTTACTCCTGCGCACGCTGGCAAGGCACGACATCTGCGAGCTGGATCGTGCCAAACTCAATGAGGCGCTCTCGGGCACCACCGCGCGCGTGAGCGGCATGCCCAGCGCGGTCACTGCACCGTGGCATGGGCGGCCGGACGGCATCGCACCGACGCGTGTCACCCGTCGGAACTACGGGTCCGGCAACGGCACTGATTCGATCGCCGGGGGATTCTCCGCGTGTGACCCACGACAGGCGGCGACACCGCCGTGCCATGACGCGGGCGCACCCCCGCTGTGGACGTGGATGGTCCGGGCCCTCATCGCAACCGACCAGTTCGAGGAGGCGACAGCCGTCTGTGCTGCCGTCAAGCAGGAGGCGGAGAAACTCGGCGAGGCCTGGTCGAAGCCGCTGTGGCACGGCCACCGCGCCGAACTCATGGCAGCGACGGGCCGGCTTGAGGAGGCACGGGCCGAAGCAGAAGCCGGGCTTCGTCTGGCGGACAGGGCGGCGCCCGAGGACTCTGTACCCCTTCGAGTCGTCTTGGCGCGAATCAGCGTCCATCGAGGTGATCTCGCCACCGCCAGTGAACAGTTGCGAATTACCGAACGGCTGACGGCCGGCGTCTCAACAGCCGACAGGGCAGGCCTGGATTGGGCACTCGCCCAATTTCACGCGGCCAGTGGGCGTCCGGCGATGACGGTCCAGACGCTGATCAACGTCGAAGGGCAGGTCACAACCGATCCGCTGCTCTTTACCGAGGCTCCGACGGCGGCGGCAACACTGGTACGCCTGGCAAGGCAGGTGGGACTCGGCACGGAGGCCGAGCGGGCGGCCGAGTACGCCCGGCGAGTCTCCGAGCGCAACCCGACCGTGAAGTCGTTGGCGGGCGGCGCCGAACACGCCGAGGGCGTGCTGCACAACGACCCGATTGCTCTGCACCGCGCCGTGGAACTTTACCGGCTCGCCGCTCGCCCGCTGGCGGCGGGCAGCGCACTTGAGGACGCGGCACGGGCGGAACAGAGTACGCGAAGCAAGGAGACCCGAGCGGTTCGGCTCCTCGAGTCCGCCATGGATCTCTACCTGGATTGCGGCGCACAGCGTGACGCGGCCCGAGTACAGAAGAAACTGCGTCGCCTCGGCGTGCGCAATGTACGTGGCCTGACTGCCGACCGGCCCAAGTCGGGCTGGGAGAGCCTGACACATGCGGAGCTTCGCGTCGTGCGGGCGATCATCGACGGCAAGACCAACAGAGAAGCGGCGAGCGTACTGTTCCTGTCGCCCCACACCGTCGACAGCCATCTCCGCCGCGTGTTCTCGAAGCTCGACATCAACAGTCGTGTCGAACTGACCAAGCACTTCATCGCCCACGAGCCCTTCTCACCTGGTGTGGCCACCTTGTATCAGGCTCGGTCCGCGGGCTGATCCGGCCGCCGCGAAGGACCGTACGCGATTATCCGCCCGCGGACCTGTTCCAGGGCGCTGTGATGTCCTGGGCGCGGGGGCGTCGAGGCCTGGGCGGTGAGGACCCGGGCGAAGCCGGAGTCGGGGGGTGGCGGCCGGGTGTGCTCCGCGGCGAAGGAGGACAGCCCCACAGGGCCGGCGCGCCGTACATCGCCGTGAACGCGCCGCGGGGTAGGTCGTCACGAATGCAACGAAGCTCCGGTTGACGGGGTGACCTTGCCAAGTCGCCCTCCCCCTCCAGAGCTTCGATGTGCCGCCAGACTGCCACCGTCTGCCTGACCAGGTCGCCCACCGAGGCCCAGCGCGCCGCGAGTGGGATCGCCGATCAGCTGGCCGTCCTTCGCGACCCGCGCCATCGGCCGGGCGGCGTCACTCGTTGGTGGCGGTCCTGCTCACTGCCTGCAGTGCGGTGCTGACCGGGGCTCGCTCCTACCTGGCGATTGGCCAGTGGGCTCGCCAAGATCCACCGGCACCGCACCGACCTCAAGACGGGCAAGATCACCCGCGAGACCGCCTACGCCATCACCGACCTGCCGGCGGGTGTGGCATCACCGCAGGCCATCGGTCAACTCGCCCGCTCCCAATGGGGCGACTCACCGAGCCGATAAGCGACCGGACCATACTGAAGAATCGGGGCAAAAACGCCGCTAGCCGCTAGCCGCTAGCCGCACGAACATCGCCGCCGGTCTCCCTGAAATGTCCCAGGACCGGCTCCACCAGCCGTCGAGTCCAATCGATTTGTCCTAAATCTGCGCCCATCCAAGATCAAAGGCTCCGCAAACAGGACTCATCCACCCTCTTTCAGCTGTCCTTCAGAGACAATACAGGCGAGCGCACGCTTAGGCCCGTGACTACCCCGGTGAAGATCGACGAGAAGATTGACCAGCTGCGGATCACCCGCAACAATTTCATCGGTCTCACCGACCAACCTGCCCCCGAGCCGGCACGGCACCTCGCCGCACCGGCTCGCCCCGCCGACCAACAGGCAATCGCCGCCTACGCCGATACCAGCTCGTCCACCCACCCACAACCTGCCCGAGGCCCACGACCTGCAGCAATCACGTCGGAGATCAACTCACGGATCGCCTTCCGCCACAGGCTGACCGTAGAGGAGTTGAAACGAGAGGGGTTCTACAACTTACGGATCGCAAGCGCGTACACATGTACGCATAACGGGGGGTTCGATCAATGATCTTTTGCCAGCTTCCAGTAAGGTCACACTTACCTCTGGCGACGGAAATCGACATCAGTCGCCGAGTTTCGCTGCATGGTTACCCGCACCACGGCGGAATCCATAACGCTCACGTGAATGTGCGCCAACGGTCGGCGATCGGGGCTCTCCCTCTAGGTTCAGATTGGTCACAAAAAGCCATAGTGGCCGCGCCTGCGGAATTCAATATTCCGGATGATTGGCAGATCTGTTTCCGGAGAACGGCCGGTTGGGGCCGACCAGCGAGGCCGGCTCCCGCACTTAGGCCGCCCCTGCGGGGACAGTCTGAGGGACGTCCTTCCACACCGTTTCTCGCGGTGGCGGAGAGTCGCTCCGTGCCCGCGGCCGATCCCGAGATGTCGGCCTGGTCAGCCCTTGCGACGGTACTCACGCACCGATCCTTCACCGAGATCCGCTCCCCGGTCAGCAGGCGTCGTCTCGGCGAACTGGCCACCGACATCAAGAGGTTGCGCTCCCACCCGGAGGGCACGGGGGTGCTTTGGGGGGCCGCCCGCCCGTTGGACACGCAGCTCCCACCGAAGCAGGGGGTGTTCAGCTGGATGGCGCGCGAGCGAACGCCGACGCCATTCAGCACAGCGAGGCCGGTCACTGTCCGATCGAGGTCTGGACTGGCGACCGCACCGCGCATCTGCGGATCACCAGTGACAGTGCCGCCCAGCACGGTTCGGGCCCCGGGGCCGGGCTCGCCGGTCTGCCTGCGCAGCTGCGCGCAGTCGGCGACACGCTCATTCACGGCCCGTGACCTGACCGCACCTGTCAGTGCTAGCGACAGCGCCGTTGACAGAGGGACTGGTGGAGGGAAGATGCCGATCAAGGTTGTCCTGGCCGAGCACGAAGCCCTCACCCGGGAGGCCATCACTGAACTCCTTCAACAGTCGGGAGACATCGAGGTCGTCGCCCACACAGGGTGGGGCGACAGAGTGCTGGAGCTGGTGGACGACCACCAGGCGGGACTCGCCGTTCTCGCTACGCACACGCCAGGCGTGAACGTGATCGAGGTCGCTGAGCAGCTGAACCGGGAACGGCCCGGTTTCCCAGTGGTGATCTTGACCTGCGACGCCCGGCCAGGACACCTGCAGCGGGCCCTCAAGGCCGGAGTGCACGGAATCCTCACCAAGGAGACCTCGATCCGCGAGCTGAGCAGGGTGATCCGTGAGGTGCACGCGGGGGGATGGCACTTCCCGCCCGAACTGGTCGCCGAGATGTTGGCTGTAGGCGAGAACCCGCTGACAGCCCGTGAGGCGGAGATCCTGAAGGCGGCCGAAGACGGCCGTCCCCTCAGCGCCATCGCGTCTCAGCTGCATCTGAGCCCGGGAACGGTCCGAAACCACATCCATTCGGCCATCCGCAAGCTGAAGGCAGGGAACAGGATCAGTGCTGTGCACGCCGCGTCGCGGGCCGGTTGGATCTGAATCGAGGTAACCGGGCAGGGCACCGGCCGTGGTCATGCGGCCTCGACAACATTGGCCCGTCCGGCTCGACCGTCCCGTCGACCGGTTCGGCCTTCGTCGCGATTGGCGACGCGGCCGGGCCGGCGTGGAGCGGCAGTGGGGTGGTCGTACTGGTCGGGCATCGACCGCATGGCATCGCGCCGTCGTCCTTGAGTCTGCGGGCGACGGCCACGGCCTCCCCAGCCGGGCGCGGGTCTGTCTAGCGACTGGTGTAACTGGGGTTGTGTGGGTTAGCGGCGGCCGATGGAGAGTCGGCCGTCGAAGGCGATGTCGAACGCCTGGAGTGCGGGCTTCCAGCGCATGGTCCAGCGTTTGCATCCCTGGCCGGTGGGGTCCAGGCCCATGACGGCCATGTAGACGCACTTCAGCGCGGCGGCCTCGTTCGGGAAGTGCCCGCGGGCGCGGACGGCCTTGCGTATACGGGCGTTGACCGACTCGATGGCGTTGGTGGTGCAGATGACACGGCGGATCTCGGCGTCGAACCGGAGGAAGGGCACGAACTCGGCCCAGGCGTTCGACCAGAGCCGC
>NZ_FRBI01000014.1 GCF_900142575.1 Actinacidiphila paucisporea | reverse complement strand
GCGGAGTCTCGCCGAGATCCACATCGCGGGCATCCCCGTCGACTGGTCGCCGTGGATCACCGGCGCACGGCTCCTGGAACTGCCCACCTACGCATTCCAGCGGGACCGTTACTGGCTTCCGAACACCACCACGGCAGACGTCGGCTCCGCAGGCCAGCGCACACTGCGGCACCCGCTGCTCGGCGCCGCCATCTCACTGGCGGGCAGTGACGACACCGTGCTGACCGGGCGCATCTCCCGGACCACTCATCCGTGGCTTGACGACCACGCTGTCCATGGCGCTGTTCTCCTGCCGGGTACGGCCTTCGTGGAGATGGCACTGCGGGCCGCTGACGAGGTCGGCTGCGAGGTGCTGGAGGAACTGACACTGCACGCGCCACTCGTTCTGCCCGAGCGCGGGGAGGTGGACATCCAGGTGCGGATCGGGGCCGCGAACGGCACCGGGCGCCCGCTGGAGGTCCACTCCCGGCCGAGTAGTGCCGACGGCGTGGCGGGCTGGACCCACCACGCCAGCGCCGTCCTCGATGCCGTGGGCACCGCGGCACCCGTCGGCGACAGTCCGCTGGGCGGTGCCGTGTGGCCGCCCGCCGGCGCCGAGCGGTTGGACATCGCGGCCCACTACGGCACGTTGGCCGACGCGGGTCTCGAGTACGGCCCGGCGTTCCAGGGCCTGTCCGGTGTGTGGCGGTTCGGCGAGGAGATCCTCGCGCAGGTCACCCTGCCTGGTCGGCAGGCCGAGGACGCGCAGCGGTTCGCCCTGCACCCCGCCTTGCTCGACGCGGCACTTCAGGCCGCGGCCGTGGACGGACTCGACGGCCGTACCCCGGTGCCCTTCGCCTTCGGGAAGGTCACCCTGCACGCGCGGGGCGCGGACGAGGTGCGCGTCCGCGTCACCCCTACCGGCGACGACACGTTCACGGTGGAGGCCGCCGATCCGTCCGGCGCGCCGGTCGCCCGGATCGACTCGCTCCTGGTGCGCCCGATGACGGCTGCCGACCTCGCCACCGCGGTCCCCGCCACCGGGGAGCTGCTGTCCGTCGCCTGGTCGCCGTACGCCGTTGAGCGGAACACTCCGGAGGCGGACGGCCGGGCGAGCGCGCCGGACGTGACGGTGCTCAAGGTCGGCGGCGGGCAGGACCACGCCGGTGACGAGGCAGCCAGGACGCGGGCGGTGCTGCGGGACGCCCTCCGCGAGTTGCAGGAGTGGCTGGCCGGGGACCGGCCCGCCTCGGCGCGCCTCGTGGTGCTGACCCGCCACGCCGTGCTCACCGGTGCCGAGGAACCCGGCACGACCCTCGACCTCGCCCACGCGTCCGTGTGGGGACTGGCCCGGTCCGCTCGCGCCGAGAATCCCGGCCGTGTCGTCCTCCTGGACGTCGATGCGGACGCGGACGAGGAAGTGGGCCCGGACGACATCGATGCCGTGCTCCGGGAAGCGCTGCGGACGGAGCGGCCCGAACTGGTCCGGCGCCGGGACACCTGGTACGTGCCCGCCCTGCACCGCCAGCAGGGCGGACCGGCCGACGCCACGGCCGCGGCTCTCGGCGCGGGCACCGTCCTGATCACCGGGGGGACGGGCGGGCTCGGCGCCCAGGTGGCCCGGCACGCCGCCGGGCTCGGCGCCCGGCACCTGCTGCTGGTGTCCCGGCGCGGCCCCGCGGCCGAAGGCGCCGAGGCACTGCGGGACGAACTCGTCGCCGCCGGGGCGCGGGTCACCGTGCTCGCCTGCGACGTGGCCGACCGCGGCGAGCTCGAACGGGCACTACGGGGGCTGCCGGAGGAGTACCCGCTCACCGCCGTGGTCCATGCCGCCGGGGTGCTCCGCGACGCCCTCGTCGAGTCCATCGACGCGGACGGCCTGGAAGCCGTGCTGCGGCCGAAGATCGACGCCGCCGTCCACCTGCACGAGCTGACCGCGGGGGCGGACCTGTCCGCGTTCGTGGTCTTCTCGTCCCTCGCGGGGGTGCTCGGCAGCGCGGGCCAGGGTGCCTACGCCGCCGCCAACGCGTTCCTCGACGCACTGGCGCAGCGGCGCCGCGGTGCCGGCCTGCCAGGTCTCTCCCTCGCCTGGGGCCTGTGGGCCGAGGCCACCGGCATGACCGGGCACCTCGGTGACGCCGAGCTGGAGCGGATCAACCGCGGTGGCGTCGCCGCTCTGAGCACCGAGCGGGGGCTCGGCCTCCTGGACGCCGCTCTCGGTCGGGACCCGGGCGACGGGCTGCTGCTGGCCGCCGCCCTCGACGAGACCGTGCTGCGCGGCGCCGACCCGGGCCTGCTGCCCCCGCTGCTCGCCGGCCTGTTCCCGCCGCGCCGCCGCGTCACCACGGCCCGCTCCGGGCGTTCCGCCGGCGCAGCCGGGCGCATGGCGCCGGACTCGCGCGAGGCCGTGGTGGACCGGCTGCGCTACCGGTTCGCCGGCACCATGGGCTTCGACGTCGCGGAGGTCGACACCGGCGCCCCGCTTGTCGGCCAGGGCCTCGACTCCGTGATGGCCATGCAGATCCGCGGCCTGATCGAGTCGGATTTCGGGCAGAGCCTGCCCGTCGGCGCGATGTTCAACGGCGGCAGCATCGGGAGTATCGCCGACCTGCTCATCGCGGGCGCCGCCGGGGGCACCGGCCCGGAGGCGACCGCTGCCGGCCGCACCGACGCGGGCCAAGACGCCCCCGGTGTCCCGGAGTTCGTACGCCATCCCGCCACGTCCGACGTCGTACGCCTGCTGCGCACCGAGCAGCACGGTACGCCGAGCGTCACCCACCACATCGGCCTCGCCGTGCGGCTCACCACGCGGACGACCCGGGAGCGCCTCACCGAGGTGCTGACGTCGCTCGCCGGCCGGCACGCCGCGCTGCGCACCGCGATCGTCCCGGACGCCGAGGGCGGACCGCAGTTGGAGGTCCGGCGCTCCCTCGACGGGGACCTGCTGCGCTGGTCGCCGGTGGACGCGGACACGGACGTGGACGTGGACGAGCGGCTGCGGGCGCTGATGGAGCCGCCGTTCGATCTGACCCGGGCCCCGCTGTGGCGGTTCGAGCTGGTGGACCACCCCTCCGACGGCCAGATCCTCGTGTTCGGCGCCCACCACGCGGTATCCGACCTGGCCTCGCTGATGCTGGTGGCCGGCGGGCTGGGCGCGGGCCTGTCCGGCGCCCAGCCACCCGCCGACGCCACCAACCAGGACATCGACCTGCTGCTGCGGGCCCAGGCAGCAGGGCCTGCGGACCGGCTGGGCGCCCCGGACGACTGGCGCGAGGACTTCGCCGGGGCCCGCCGTCTGGACCTGGAGGCCCGTCCGCGACCCGCCGAGCGGTCCTTCCGCTCGGCCATGCACCTGGCGGAGCTGCCACCGGACCTCCGGGAGCGGGCGGAGGCACGGGCCAGGCGCCTCGGCATCACACCCGCCGCCTTCTGGCTCGGTTCCCTCACCGCGTATCTCGCCCGGCTGCGCGAGCGCAACCGTTTCGTCCTCGCGGTCCCCGTGGACACGCGCATGCATGTCGGCGCGCTCGACGCGGTGGGGTACTTCGGTCTGCCCATTCCGTTCGCCGCCCAGGTGGAGGACGGTGACACGCCCACCGACCTGCTGCGACGCACGGACGCCCGGCTCAGCCGGGTCCTGGAGCGCGGCGTCACCTTCTTCGACGCGATGTCGACCCTGGTGGAGCAGGGACTCCACCGCAAGGACGCGCCCCTCGTCGAGGTCTACTTCAACTACATGCCGCCGCAGGCAGGCGCCGCCGAGGGTCTGGACATCGTCCCGGCAGGAACCGGCTATTCCGACCTCGACCTGATGGTCACGGTGATGCCGGGCCTCGGAAAGATCGGCCTCGATTACAACACCGACGTCCTCGACGAGGCCGGCAGCGCGGATCTGGCGTGCGGCTGGCTCGCTCTGGCCGCCGAGTTCGCCGAGGGCTCCGACACCCCCCTTTCGGTGACGGAGGCACAGGACGCGGCCGCCGAACGCCGGCCGGGCCCGCAGGTCGCCGTCGCGGCCACCTTCTCGCTGGGCAACCTCCCGGCGATGCTCTCGGTCGCCCTGGAGGACGCCGGCGTCGAGGGCGGCCCCTTCGCGGTGGTGGAGGCCCCCTACCACCAGGTCCTGGCGAGCCTGCACGACCCGGGCGGCGTCCTCGCCCAGCCGGCAACCGTCGCCGCCCTGGTCCTTCTGCGGCCCGGCGACCTGACGCGTTTCGCGGACGGCGACGACGGCGGCGAGCTGCTCACCGCACTCGCCGCCGAGTACCCCGCCGCCCTGCACGCCCTCGCCGACCGCACCCGCGCCCCGCTCGTCGTGGCGTTCCTGCCGGAGCACACCGCCGACGCACGGCTGCGCGAGTGGGAGCGTCAGGTGACGGATCGCCTGGCGGACCGGCCGGGGATCGCCGTCCTGCCCTCGGACACCTGGGAGGACGAGGGCTTCCCGGTGTCCGACGTCTTCGACGCGCACACCGACGAACTGGCCCATCTGCCCTTCCAGGAGGAGTTCCAGGCGCTCGTGGCGCTGCGGCTGGCCGACGTCGTCTGGAAGGTACGCCGCCGGGCGCCCAAGGTGATCGTCGTGGACGGGGACGAGACGCTGTGGAGCGGTGTGGCCGGCGAGATCGGCCCCGAACACGTCGACTTCACCGGGGCTCGCGCCCTGCTCGCCCGGCGGCTGCTGCAATGGCGCTCGGCCGGCGTGCTGCTCTGCATGGTCTCCAACAACGACGAGGAGACGGTCCGCCACATCCTCGAGCGGCCCGACAGTCCCCTGCGCGCGGAGCACTTCGCCGCGATCTCCGCGGCCTGGGAGCCGAAATGGACGCGGATCGCCAAGATCGCCGACGATCTGCGGCTCGGTCTCGACAGCTTCCTCTTCCTCGACGACAACCCGGTCGAGATCGCCGCCGTGCGCGCCCAGTTGCCCGACGTGCTGTGCGTCACCTGCCCGAGCGCGGACGAACTCGGCGGCTTCGTCAGCCGGTTGTGGCCGATGGTGCCGCGGGCCGCGACGGCGGAGGACTCCGCCAGGGCCGACTTCTACCGGCAGGAGCAGGTGCGCGAGGAGAGCCGCGCCGCAATGGGCTTCGCCGAGTTCCTGGAGAGCCTCCAGCTCGAACTCGACATCCAGCCGGCGTCCGAGGAGACGGCGGAGCGCATCATCCAACTCAGCAGGCGCACCAACCAGTTCAACCTGCGGCCGCGGCCCCTGGACGCCGCCGAGCTGACGCGGCTGCGGAAGGACGGCGAGGTGTGGACGGCCGGCGCCCGCGACCGGTTCGGCTCCTACGGGCAGATCGGTGTCCTGGCCGTCACGATCGACGGGGACACGCTCGAAGTCGTCGCCTGGATGATGAGCTGCCGGGTGCTCGGCCGCGGCGTGGAGGACCGGCTGCTGCGGTGGCTGGCCGACCGGGCCGAGGAGTACGGGTGCGGCACGGTGCGCCTCATCGCGGAGCACACGCCCCGCAACGTTCCCGCCCGGCGCCTGGTCTCGCGTCTGGGTGGCGGTGACGTCGAGGCACCGCGCCTGGAGGCGGTGGTGGAAGTGGCACAACTCAGGGAGTTCCGTTCCTGGGACACCGGATCGGCCAACGCAGTGGAGGTCAGCAATGCCTGAGGCGGGCAGCGGCACCAGCCGCAACCGCGGTGTCGGCCGTCGACCCGAGGAGGAGGTGATCGAGCGGCGCCGCCCTGGGCGCGCCCAGGCGTCCGACCTGCTCGCGCGTTTCGGGCGGTCGGCCGAGCGGGCCGGCCCGGCACCCGACACGGGGCTGGCGGCGACCTCCCGTGACGCGGAGGCCGCCGCGGCCGCGGCACCCCCCGGTGTCGGCGAGGTCGCAGTGGGCATCGCGGCCCGGGCCGCCCGCTTCCTGGCGGGGAGCACCCCCGACGCCGAGACCGACCTGTTCGACGCAGGCCTGTCGTCGGTCGACGCGGTCGAGCTTCTCGCCGTCATGGCGCGCGAGTTGGACGTGCGGGTGAGCCTGGACGACTTCTTCGCCGACGCGCGCCCGCGTCGCCTCGCGCAGCGGTGGGCCGAGGCCGCCGGACTGCCCACGGCGGTGGTGCCGGACTCCTCGGCGGAGACCCCCTCGGCGGACGCCTCCTCGCCGACCGCCGCCTCCGCCAACCCGGCGCCGGTCGTCGTGCCCGCCGCGTCCGCCGCACCCCCGGCCACGGGCCAGGCCTCCCCGGCGATCGCCCCGGTCGTCGTCCGGGGCTCTGCCGGGACGGCGGACGAGGACCTGGAGACGATCCTCTCCGACCTCGCGCTCGCCGACCGGTTGCCGTTCAGCCGCCAGGCCGAGCCCGTGGTGCCACGCCGCATCCTGCTCACCGGCGCCACCGGCTACCTCGGCAGCCACCTGCTGCTCGACCTGCTGCGGCAGGCAGACGCCCATGTGGTGTGCCTGGTGCGCGCCGCGGACGACGACGCCGCCGAACGGCGCCTGGCCGACGCCCTGAGGAGCTTCGAGCAGCCCTGGTCGTCGGAGGTCAGGCGGCGGGTCACGGTACTGGCGGCCGACCTCAGGCGCCCGCACCTGGGCCTGTCCGGCGAGCGCTGGGCGGCCCTGGCCCAGGAGATCGACTCGATCGTCAACGTCGCCGCAGCCGTCGACTTCCTGCGCGGCTACCCCTCGCTGCGGCAGACCAACGTGCTCGGTCCGCTGGCGCTCGCCGAGCTGGCCATGACGGGACGCCCCAAGCCGCTGCACCACGTGTCGTCGGTCGCCGTGTTCAACGAGGTGGGCATCGAGAAGATGGGCGAGGACGACCCGGTCGCCCACATCGACCGTCTCTTCGCGGGCTACGACAAGTCGAAGTGGGCCGCCGAGGCGGTCCTGCGACGGGCCCGCGAACACGGGCTCAGCGTGACGATCCTGCGCCCGGGGGCGATCGCCGGCCACACCCGTACCGGCGTGTACAACCCGCGCGACCTCAGCACCGGGCTGATCGGGGCGTTCTCCCGGTACCGGACCGTCCCGGCCTTCAGGTCCATGAACCTGGCGCCGGTGGACTGGATCAGCAAAGTGATGGCCGCGGTGGTGTTCGACCCCTCCGCATGGGGCCAGAACTACCACCTGACGGGTCGCGCCGAGACGCTGCCCGAGCTGGTCAACGACATGAAGCTGGCCGGCATGAACGTGGGAGTGGCCGACTGGCGCGACTGGCGGGACGACCTGATCCAGCGGCACACGGCCGAGCCGGTGCCCGAGCTCGACTTCCTGATCCGTATCCTGCGCAGCCCCACCGCGATGAAGCTGTTCGAGGCGCTGATGCTCGGCCCCGAGGCCGGCATGGAACGCACCGAGCGGTTCGTCCACCGGCACCGGCTGCCGATGCCCGAACGGTACGGGGCCCAGGCCCAGCTGAAGGCGTTCGAGCGGATGGCGGAGAACGGCGTGGCGCGGCTCCCCAGCCCCGAGGACGCGCCCTACCTCTCCTTCCGGGAGCGGACCAAGGGACACGTGGGCCCGATCGGGGAGGACCGGGACACCAGGTGCCGTATGGCCCTCACGCTGTCCATCGCGAGCATGTACCAGGTCGTACGGCACCGCAGGATCGACGTCCGGGGCGAGGTGGCGTGCGAGCGGCTGCACAGGGAGCCGCTCAGGGTGGAGACGGGCGAGATCTGGGTACGGCCCGACGAGGGCGTCCCGCTGCGGCACGGCGGCGACCACCCGCTGCTGCGCTACCGGATGGTCCTGGTGGACCGGGACCACGGCCGCTGGTGGCTGGAGGGCTGGAAGACCGCCCGCGCCGGCCGCGACTTCTGGAAGCAGACCCGGACCATCGAGGTCACCATCGGGCGCGAAGGAGAACCGGCGAGCCTGGCCGGTGTCGTCAGGGTGCCGGGCAAGAGCTTCGTCCCGGACCAGATAGACGGCATCCGGGTCGATCCGCGGTTGTCGTCACAGGAGCAGCGGCTCGCCAAGCTGACCTGGCTGTCGTGGTTCTTCGTGCAGGTGGGCATCGGTCTCGCGGAGCCGTCCCTGCGGATGGCCGCCGAACTCCTCGATCTGCGCCGAGACGCGATCGACCGGGACAAGGACAGGCTGCAGCACAAGATCAGGAAGCTGATGATCAAGAGGGAGCAGACCCGATGACGCTGAGGCCCCTGCACCACGCATACGGGGACCGGGTCGAGGACATACCCCTGACCGCCTCCGACGGCACGGAACTGGGTCTGTGCCGGATCGCTCCCGAGGACGGTTCCGCCGACCGCCCGGCCGTCCTCGTCCTGCACGGTCTCACCGCCTCGGCGGACATGTTCACGCTGCCCGAGACCCGCAACCTCACCGATGTCCTGCTCGACGCGGGATACGAGCCCTGGCTGCTCGACTGGCGGGGCAGCTGCCGCCTGCCGTACAACGAGGGCCGGGTGCGCTACACCTTCGACGACGTGGCGCTCTACGACATCCCCGAGGCGGTGTCCCTGGTCAGGAAGCGGATCGGCAACCGCCAACTGCTGGTCGTCGCCCACTGCATCGGCGCGATGTGCCTGTCCTTGAGCATGGCGGCCGGCCTCGTGCCCGGCCTGGCCGGCGTCGTCGCGCAGGGGGTGTTCCTCACGCCGAAGATGTCATGGAAGACGCGGGCGCGGCTGCACTTCGGCGGGGAACTGCTCCGCTCCCGCCTCGTCAACATTCCCACCGACTTCAAGAAGGTCGGGATGTGGTCGAAGCACTCGCTGATCTTCGCGGAGGTCTCGCTCGGCGCCGAGTGCAAGGACCCCAACTGCCAGATCCTGCAGAACGACTCCTGGGGCGTGGGCGGTTCGCTCTTCGTCCACGACCATCTGGACGACGCCACCCATGACCGCCTGGCCTACCTGTACGGCACGGTGCCGATGTGGATCCTGCCGCATCTGCGCAGCATCGAACTGGCGCACACGGTGATGCGGTACAACGACGCCGACGGGCGGTACGACGCGCTGCCCAAGAACGCGCTCGACAACGCGGGCAAGTTCGAGACCCCGCTGCTGCTGCTGTCCGGCAGCGACAACCGCTTCTGGTACGACTCGAACCAGCTCTGCCGCGAGGTCCTGTCGCGCCGGTACCCGGAGATGGACGTCCGCTACGTCGAGGTGCCGGGGTACGGCCACCTCGACACCTTCATCGGCCGCAACGCGGCGCTGGACGTGTTCGGTCACATCGTGGACTTCCTCGACGAGTGCCGGTCCGCGGGAACCCCGGTGTGACGGCGCTCGACAGGAAGCGGAAGTCGATGACGCCGGCTGACAGGCAGCCGGGTGCCGTCCCGTCCGGCACGCGGCTGCTGATGCCCCTCATCCTGCTCGCCGTCTTCACGGTGCCCCTGTCGGTGTCCGGCACCGCCGTGTCGCTGGGAGACATCGCGGACGACCTGGGCAGGTCGCCGACAGGTGAGCAGTGGGTGCTCAACGGATACAACCTGGCCTTCGCCTGCTCCACGCTGGTCTGGGGCTCGGTCGCGGACCTCGTCGGGCGCTGGCGGGCGTTGACGATCGGCCTGCTGACCTTCGGCGCCGGATCGGGGATCAGCACGGTCGCGACGGACTACCTGACGCTGGACGGGGCCCGGCTGGTGGCGGGCGCCGGTGCCGGTGCCGTCTTCTCGGTGGGCACGGCGGTGGTGTCGTCGTCCTTCGAGGGCGACCGCCGCACCAGGGCGTTCGCGCTGCTGGGATCGGTGGCGGGCCTCTCCCTGGCCTTCGGGCCGTCCCTGTGCGGCCTGCTCACCGAAGCCGCCGGCTGGCAACTGGTCTACGGCTTCCAACTGGCCTGCCTGGTCGTCGCCTGCGCCGGCATGCCGCTGATCCGCACGGCGGTCACCCACGAGAGGGGCCGGGCGGCCCCCTTCGACGTGGCGGGAGCCGCGCTCTTCTGCGCGGCGACGAGCCTGGTACTCGGGGGACTGGCGCTCGGCTCGGCGAGGGGGTGGCTCTCCCTCCCCTTCCCGCTGTGCATGGCCGCCGGGATCGCGTGCTACGGCCTCTTCGGATGGCGGGAGTCCACCGCGCCGAGGCCGCTGCTGAGCCTCGGCACACTGCGGAACCGGCGCTTCCTCGGCCTGACGCTGGTGATCGCGGTGGCCTCCTTCACCTTCACCAACGCGGTCGCCTACCTGCCGGTCTTCTTCCAGGGGGCGTACGCCTCCTCCTCCGGTGCCAGCGGTGTGTTCCTGATGTTCATGACCGTGCCGGTGCTGGTCGCTCCCCTGATCGCCGGGCGCCTCGTCGCCCGGGGGACCTCCGTGGACACGATCCTGGCCTGGAGCGTCGCCCTGCTGGTCGTCGGCCTGGTGGCGACGGGCGCGACGGCCGAACAGGGCCTGGCCTGGACGACGCTGCCCATGGCGCTGCTCGGCGCAGGGTTCGGGCTCCAGGCCGGCCTGATCGACGGCGAGGCCCTGGCGCAGGTGCCGGAGGAGGAGGCGGGCATGGGCGCCGGATGGGTCAACACCGTCCGACTCGGCAGCGAGGCCGTCGCGGTCTCGCTGTTCGGCGCCCTGTTCGCCGGCTTCGCGGGGAGTGCCGCCCACGCCTCCCGACACGGCTTCGCCGTCATCACGATCGGCTCCGCCCTGTTCGCGGCGGCGATCGGCGTCCTTGCCCTGTCCCTCGTCCGTCGAGGCCGTAGGGACGCCCCGGCGGGCGGCTGGTCCTGACGCTCGTCAGGGCGGCCGCCGCAGCTCAGGAGCTGTGCGCGCCCACCCGGTGGAAGGCCGCGGCGTCGAAGGCCGCGTCCACGTGGTGTGCCGCCAGAGCGAGGCTCACACAGCAGACGACCATGAGGGCGGTACATGCCGCCACCGGTGCGCGGCGGGCCGGCACGGGCGGGGCGAGCAGCGCACTGACCCGCTGCGGCACCGGGCCGCCGGTGGCCGCGGGCGCCCAGGAGGGCGGCGAGGTGCCCGCGAGGGCGGCGCGGGCGATGGCCCGGGCGACGAGCGAGCGGTCCCGTACCGCTGTGACCGCGTCCTCGTCGGCCCACCTCTCCAGCGCGAACGCACCGGCACGGGCCAGCGGTCGGAGCAGCGGGTTGGCCGCGGCCAGGGCGTGGAAGGTCAGCAGGAAAAGGTGGTGGCGGTGTGCCAGATGGGCGCGCTCGTGGGCGAGCAGCGCCCTGCGCTCACCGGGGCGCAGGGCGCGCAGCATGCCGGCGGAGACGACCACCCGGCCGGGGGAGCCCGGCAGCGCGTAGGCCGTGGGCACCGGATCGTCGAGCACGACCAGATCGCCGGTGCTCGGCAGACCGCGGCATTCGCGACGCGCGCCGGCCAGCACAGCCACTCGCCGCCACACCGCGAACACCGTGACCAGGAGGCCGGTGGCCGCCGCGAGCGCGCACAGACCGGCCACCGGCCCGTGGACGGGGCTGTGCGCGGCCAGTACGTGTGGCGACCAGCGGCCCAGTTCTGCGATCTCCGGTATCTCGCCGACACGGGTCACGCCCAGCATCGCGAGCACGGTCAGCCAGGTGCCCGCGCCGAGCACCGCCACCGTCGCCAGGACCCAGGAGGCGGTACGCGGCGGCATGCCGCGGGCGGCGGCGGGCGCGGCCAGTACGAGGATCGTGACCACGAGCGCGGGCACGCACAGGGTGAGCCCCATGACGCCTCAGCCTTCCGGCTGCCCGCGCAGCAGCTGTTCGAGTAGTTTCTCGTCCTCTGCCGGCAGCTCCGAGACGAAACGCGCCAGCACCGCCGCACGGTCACCGCCCTGCTCCAGCAGTTCGCGCATGCCGGCTGCGGCGTGCCCGGCCTCGTCGCGCACCGGCGAGTACAGGTGCCCGCGGCCCGCGCGGGTGCGTACCACCAGGCCCTTGTGGTGCAGCCGGGTCAGGATCGTCAGCACCGTGGTGTAGGCGGGCTCACCCGCGACCTGTCCGCGGACGATGCCCGCGCCGATCGGCTCGCCGGCAGCCCACAGCGCCGCGAGGACCTCGCTCTCCAGTTCGCCGGGCGCTCGCCGGCCCGCCGCCGGACTGTCCTGTTCCGCCACGCTCGCCGCTCCTCAGCCTTACGCTGCCTGTGCGGCGGCGGGACCGTCGCGTGTCCTGCGCCGCGCACCTGGCGTCCACGCTACTACGCGGCCGCGTACCCGGACCCGCGGCCGCCGCGCCAGCCGGACGGCTGCGGCCCGCCGTGGTCACGCAGCGGCCCGACGCCGAGCCCGCGTTGCCGGCAGGTGTCGAGGAGCCGGGGGAGTGCGCCGAGGGTGTTGCGCCATGAGCCGGTGGCGGAGGTGCAGTCGGAGTCGTGCAGCAGGACGGTGCCACCGCCGCGCAGGTCGCGGGTGACGGTGTCGTACACGCTGCCGGGCGTGGCGCGCGCCCGCCAGTCCCTGCCCCACGCGGTCCACAGCACCGGAGTGAGGCCGAGCCGCCCGCACGCCAGATGGGTCGCGCCGGTCATGACTCCGTAGGGCGGCCGGAAAAGCTGCGGCGCTACGCCGGTCAGGTCGCCGATCAGGTCCCGTGCGCGTGCCAGGTCGTCATGGGTGGACCTCGGGCCGCGCGTCAGCAGCGGGCGGTGGGCCCAGCCGTGCACGGCGATCTCGTGCCCTGCCTGCGACATCTCGCGTACGAGCCCGGGGGAGCGCACCGCCATCGAGCCGAGCAGGAAGAACGTCGCCCGGAGCCCGCGGTCGTCGAGCAGCCGCAGGAAGTGCGGCGTCGAGAGGTGGTCGGGCCCGTCGTCGAAGGTGAGCGCGACATGTCCGCTGTGCCCGCGGCCGGCCAGGCGCGGCATCAGCCGGTTGCGCAGCGGACCGAAGGTACTGACGACAGGACCGGCCTGTACGGCGGCGACGGCGGGCAGTGCCACGGCCGACGCGCGCAGCACTGTGCGCAGTACGGGGCGCAGGGTCATCGCGGGTCTCCGTCCAGGAAGTGGGCGAGCGAGGCGAAGTGGCCGGGGGAGTCCCCGTACGCCTCGCCCAGCGGGGCTCCGATCCCCAGCAGTACGGTCAGCGCGGCGGTCAGCGCGAGGGCCCGCACCCCGCGAAGCGCTGCGGGGCGTGGCAGGGGACGTCCCGGAGACTTGCGGCGCGGCAGCGTTCGGGGTGTCGGCGCAACCGGTACCGGCACGGGGACTTTGCCCCTGGCGACCTCGGCGACCGCCGCCGCGGCGCAGACGCCGTCACGGAAGAGCGCACGGCCCGCACCACCGCCGCGCAGCAGGTCACGCAGGGCCGGGGCAAGGGCATCCGGATCCTTCACCCAGGGCGCCAGCCCCGCCTCGGCGAGGGCGGCGGCATTGGTCTGTCCATGGCCGGGTATGCAGCGGTAACTGAGCACGGGAAGCCCGGCGGCGAAGGCCTCGAGCGACGTCAGACCGCCCGCGTTCTGCACCAGTACGTCGCAGGCGCGCATCAGCCCCGGCATGTCGGCCACCCACTCGTGCACATGGGCGAAGCCCTGCGCGCGCAGGCGGTCGGCCAACCGCTCGTTGCGCCCGCACACCACGACCGGCACGGCTGCTCCGCAGTCCCGCAGGTCGGCCGCCGCCTGCTCGACCGCGCCCACACCCCAGGAGCCCGCCACGAGCAGCGCGAGCGGTACGTCCTCGGGCAGGCCGAAAGCCGTACGTGCCGCCGGCCGTTGCGTCGCCGACGCCGGGCCGAACCCGCGGCCCACCACCGGGGCGCACACCCGGACCCCGGCGGCGTTCAGTGCCGCCGCCTGCCGGGCAGGCACCTGATGCGCTGCCAGGTGCACATCGACGCCGGGAGCCACCCACAGGGCGTGCACCGAGAAGTCGGTCAGATATGTCACAGCGGGCACTGCCAGTTCGCCGCGCCGCCGCAGCGCACCGAGCACCTGGCTGGCGGCGGGGTATGTGGAGACCACGGCGGCTGTGTCCTGCGGTATCGCCCGCAGCATCCGCCTGCGGGCCGTCCGCAGCAGCGCCGCGACGGCAGGACCGGGTCGCGAACCGCGCTCGGTGGCAGCGTAGATGCGCTGGTAGCCGCCCGGTGCGCGGACCAGCAGCCGATGGTAGGTGCCGGCCAGCGCCGCGCCCAACCGCCCCGGCAACAGGTCGAGGAAGTCGTGCCTGTCCACAGTGAAACCGTCGTCGAGCAGCCGCTCGGCGAGCTGGTCGGCGGCACCGTCGTGGCCCGCGCCCACCCCTGCCGAGATGATCACGATCCGCGGCCGGGCGGGGCCGGGCGGCGCCGGTATGACGTTGACTGGCACGGCTGACGGCCTCCATGCGGGCGAGGGCAGAAAGGAGTCGCTTCTGGCTCGTCCGCGAGGTCCTGCTCCCGGAGCGCGAGGAAGCTGCGGTCCGGCGTGCGAGGGCACTGGGTCCTGCGGCGGGACAACGGATTCGAAACTACTACACGATGTAGAATCTGGGGAAGCGGCCTCGCCACCAGGGCCTTGAGCAGCCGTGGACGGCGCGTCGAGTGGTTCCCGCCGGCCGGTGCGGAAGAGTCGGCCACGGCGGGCACGCACGCGTCGGCGCACCGACGAGGCGAGGTCGCCGATGTCCGCGGACGGATGGTCCGGCCGCCGGCGAGGGCCCGGTGATCCACACCTGCGCTTCACCTGTGTGCGCTGCGGCGCGGCTCGGCCAGGCGGCATGGGTCATTCGGCCGGCAGGGCCGCCGAGGAGGGGTTTCCGCCGGATGCCATGGGCGTGGAGGTCATACGCCGGCGGCGGTGACGACGGCGTCGGTCGCGAAGCCGAGCAGCAGGCCGAGCAGGATCATCCAGGTGGTGAGTTCTTTGAGGGCGGCGCGACGGGCGACGGCGAGCAGTTCGATGACGACGTAGAGGATGGAGCCCGCGGCCAGTCCCAGGAAGGCGATCGACAGGGTGTCGTTGACCAGGTGCTGGCCGGTCAGGGTTCCGGCGAAGGTGGGGCCGCCGCCGATGAGGCCGAGCAGGGCCAGGGTGCGCCAGGACGGGCGTTCGCCTTCGGCGGCGAGCGGGGCGACGATGCCGAAGCCTTCGGTGGCGTTGTGCAGGCCGAATCCGATGATCAGCAGCACGGCCAGCGAGATCTCACCGGTGGCGGCGGAGTTGCCGATGGCCAGGCCCTCGGCGAAATTGTGCAGGCCGATGCCGGTGGCGATCATCAGCGCGAGGCTGCCGGCCTTGGAGCGCGTCGGCTGGGCCAGCTCGCTGACCGCGGCGGCGCCGGGGCCCTCGGAGAGGCCGGGGCGCTTGCGGCGGGCCATGAAGCGGTCCCAGTAGACGAGTCCGGCAAGGCCGAGCGCCAGTCCGGCGGCCAGGACAGTGCCGCCGCTGATCGCGGTTCCCCAGTGGTGGTCACTGAGCGCGGCGTCGGTGGGTTCCCAGGCCGCACTGAGCACGTCCCAGACAAGGAAGACCAGGATGCCGATGGCGACCGCGTTGAGGCCGGCCCTCAGCCGCGGCGCCGGGTTGCGGAGTCTGCCTATGGGCAGGCCGAGGTAGATGGTGAAGCCGGCGATGGCGCCGAGCAAGGCGATCTGGGACGACGACATGGGTGTGCTCCGAGCGGAGGGCAGCGTGGGGACGGCAGGGTGGATGAGACCTTAATTGAGCGAAGCCTTACCTAACAAGCCCGGTGGTTCCGCGCTCGGCGACGTTCTGCTGTGCACCAAAGTGCTGGGTCACCGGCAAGTGGCCCACGCGGGTGCACGCGGTGGTCAATCTCCCTGCGACGTTAGCGACTACAGCGCTGTAGACGCTAGTCTCGCGGCATGACAACTCCCACGACTACCGTGACCGAGCGGGGCGCTACGGGAAGCCGCCTGCTGAACAAGGTGCCCGAGGTCACGGTCTGGTTCTGGATCATCAAGATCCTCTGCACGACCGTCGGCGAGAGTTTCGCCGACTACATCAACACCACCCTGGGCTTCGGTCTGACCAACACGATGCTGCTGTTCACCGCGGTATTCGTGGTCGTGCTGACCTGGCAGTTCCGCACCAGGCGCTACAGCCCGTTCCCCTACTGGCTCACAGTGGTCGTAGTCAGTGTCGCAGGCACCCTGTACACCGACATGCTCACCGATCAGCTCCACGTCCCGCTGTGGCTGAGCTCGACGGTGTTCTCGGTCCTGCTGGCCGTCGTCTTCGGTGTCTGGTGGCTGCGCGAGCGGACCCTGTCGATCCACAGCATCACGACCTTCCCGCGTGAGGCGTTCTACTGGCTGACCGTCCTGGTGACGTTCGCGCTGGGCACCGCCACCGGGGACTGGACGCTGGAGCTGACCAGCTGGACGCCCGCGCAGTCGGTGCTGCTGCCCCTGGGCCTCATCGCGTCGATCACCGCGCTGTGGAGGTTCGGCGCCAACCCGGTCCTCGCGTTCTGGCTGGCCTACATCCTCACCCGCCCGCTCGGCGCCAACATCGGTGACTGGCTCGCCTCGCCGAAGACCGCGACCAGCCCCGGCGAGCCCGTCGGGTTGGGCCTGGGCACCTTCGCCACCAGCCTGATCTTCCTCAGCGCCATCCTGGCGACGGTCATCTACCTGTCGATCAGCCGCAGCGATGTCGCAGAAACCCACGAGATCACCCACCAGCCGTCCGTCACCACCAACGCGCGCAAGGAGCGCATCGCGCTGGGCGCCTTCGGCGCGATCGCCGCCGCCACCGTCGCGCTGATGATCTGGGCCCACAACCAGCCGCACGTCACCTGCGACCCGACCGGCCAGAGCGAGACGTTGCCGGCCTGCAAGAAGGCGGCACTGACCGCCCCGCAGACCGCCGCCGCGGTCGCGAAGTACGAGAGCCTCGCCCAGAAGGCGATCACCCAGGACCGCGCCGGGACGGCCGCGGCCTCCCACGCCACCGTGCAGACGATGCGCGACGACTGGGACGCCGACACCACCTCCCTGCAGGCGGTGAACAACACCACCTGGACCCTGCTCGACAACCAGATGGACGCGGTCCTCGAGGCCTACGCCATCGACCACGGCAACATCAAACCGGCCCCCGCCGCCGAACAGGAGAAGCAACTCGACGTCCTCCTGGGCGACCTCCGGAGCCACCACTTCTGAGTGCCTGACGCTGCCGGGGGAGCTGGGGAGGGGAGCGTCTCAGGGGGTGTCGTTCCTGAGCAGGCCCCCGTACCAACGGCTCACGGCGGGGTGGGGACCGGGAAGGGGAGGGGGCGGCCGACGTGACGTCGACCGCCCCTCGTCTCGATCGACAGGCCCTACTCCGGTGAGACGGGGTAGAAGAGGTGGGAAGCAGCGGTCAGCGCCTCGTCGTCCCGGTTCGGGACGGGGCGTGCCGCGCGGCGCACCCCGGACGTCCAGGGCTTCGCCGACGACCCGCGGACCGCTCCGCGGGCACGGACGCAGGGAGGAGGCGGAGGTGTCATGACTTCCGCGCACCACGGCCTGGAAGGAGTGCTGGCGGACCTCCTCCGGGTCAGCCACCGGGCGACGTTCGAGCAGTTGCCCGGCATGATGGAGGACACGGCGGCGCGGTCGGGGTTCTCCGGCGCGCGGCTGTTCGTGGTGGATCTCCAGCAGGATGTGCTGCGCGAGGTCACCGGGCGCGGCCTGAACGCCGGTGAGGGCGGCCAGGAGCTGCGAATCGACACCACGCTGGCCGGTCGGTCCTACCAGAGCACGCAGACCCTGGCCAGTGGCGACGGGCAGGACCTGTGGGCACCGGTCTTGGACGGCACCGAGCGCCTCGGCGTGCTGGGCCTGCACCGGGACAGCGGCGGCTGTGGAGAAACGGACCGAGGGGCACAGGACCGCGTGGCGGCCGGCGAGGCGCTGGCATCGATGGTCGGGCTGCTGCTCGTCTCCAAACGGAGCAACAGCGACTCCTACGCCCGGCTGGCCCGCACCCGGGAGATGCGCGTGTCGGCGGAGATGCAGTGGACGCTGATGCCGCCGATGGCCTTCGCCAACGACCGGGTCACCATCAGCGCCGCCATGGAGCCCGCCTACCAGGTCGCGGGCGACGGCTTCGACTACGCGGTTGCCGGCGACACCGCGCACCTGGCGATCTTCGACGCCATGGGCCACGACACCGCCGCCGGGCTGACCGCGAGCCTCGCCATGGCCACCAGCCGCAACCAGCGCCGGCAGGGCGCGGGCATCGCCGAGGCCAGCCAGGCGATCGAGCAGATGCTCGTCGGCCAGTTCGGGCACACCCGCTACGCCACCGGCATCCTGGCCGACCTCGATCTGAACACCGGCCTCCTGACGTGGGTGAACCGCGGCCATCACCTGCCGGTCATCATCCGCGGCGGGCGCTGGGCGACCAGCACCCACTGCCCGCCCGCGGGACCGATGGGCGCGGCACTGGGCCTGCCGGTCACGGTCTGCCACGACCAGCTGGAACCCGGCGACCGGCTCCTTCTGCACACCGACGGCATCACCGAGGCCCGCGGCCACGACGGGACGGAATTCGGCCTGGAGCGCTTCACGGACTACGTCGTCCGCCACCACGCCGGCGGCCTGCCCGTCTCCGAGATGCTGCGCCGCCTCATCCACGCGCTCCTCGACTACCACGAGGGCCGGCTGGAGGACGACGCCACCGTCCTGTTCTGCCAGTGGAACGGCCCCGCCTGACGGACGGCGGACGGTGCTTCGGCCGGCACCCGAGGGGGGAGGGCCGCCCGCCAGGCCATGGGCGGACGGTGGCCTGGCGGGCGAGCCTGTGATGCGCGCCGACGGCGGCGCGAGACGGTTGGCGGGGCCCGGGCGGGTATCCGCACCGGCAGGTGCGCGTCCGCATACTGCGAAGGAGAGAGCCTGTGCCGACCTCTGCGACGTATCGGCCCGGCCGGCCGCCCCTGGACTACGGCACCGTGCGCTTCCGGCGCTCGGCGTGGTCGGGCGCGCTGATCGGGATCGGGATCGCCGCTTTCGTGGACGAGACGGTCTTCCACCAGCTCCTGCACTGGCACCACTTCTACGACAGGTCCACCCCGGACGCGGGTCTGGTCTCGGACGGCCTCTTCCACGCCTTCGGCTGGTTCGCGGTGGTCATCGGCCTGGTGCTGGTGGCCGACCTGCGTCGCCGGGCCGCGCTGACCGGCCGGGGGCTCGCCGGTGGGATCCTGCTGGGCGCCGGCTTCTTCCAGCTCTACGACGGCACGGTCCAGCACAAGCTGCTCAGGCTCCACCAGATCCGCTACCACGTCGATGTGGCTCCCTACGACTGGACGTGGAATGTGCTGGCGGTGGTGCTCATCGCCGTCGGGGCGCTGCTGCTGCGCTCCGCGGCCCGCCGGCTGCGCGCGGACGGCGCCGGGGCCGACCCGGCCCCGCAGCAGGGGCCCGGCTGATGGCGCCGATGCCCATGCCCGCGGGCCGGTTCCCCGGTTTCCCGCACGTCCTTGCCGCACTTCTCGCCTTGGCCGTTGTCGCCGGCTATCTGCTGGCGGCGCGGCGCCTGCGCCGCCGGGGTGACGTCTGGCCGCCGGTCCGGGACGGCTCCTTCGCGGCCGGCGGGGTGGGGCTGGCCGCGGTGGCGATGACCCCGCCGCCGGGCGGGGGCTTCACCGGGCACATGGTCCAGCACCTGGTCATCGGCATGGCCGCCCCGCTGCTGATGGTGCTGGGGCGGCCGGTCACCCTGGCCCTGCGCGCCCTTCCCGCCGGCCGCGTCCGGCGCGGTCTGCCGGCCGCGGCACGCTCCCGCCCGGCGGGGTGGCTGCTCTTCCCGCCGACGGCCGCGGTCATCGACGCCGGCGGGCTGTGGCTGCTGTACCGTACCCGGCTGTTCGCCGACACCCACGACAGCCCCTGGCTGTCCGCCGCCGTCCACGTCCACGTCCTGGCCGCGGGGCTCCTCTTCAGCTTCGCCGTCTGCGGGCTGGACCCCGCGCGCCACCGCCGCGGCATGCCGCTGCGCGCCGCCGCCGGGGCCGCGCACGCGGTGCTTGCCAAGTCCCTCTACGCGGTCCCCCCGCCCGGCACCGGCCTGACCGCTCATGACGTGGCCCGTGGTGCGGAAGTGATGTACTACGGCGGCGACGTGATCGAGATCGCCCTCGCCGCGGTCCTGGCCTGGCAGTGGTACACCGCCACCGGCCGCCGCCTCGCCCGTTCCCTCGACGTGCACCGGCCCGCCGCGTCCGCGCAGCAGCCCGGCGAGAGGCCCGCCTGAGCCCCTGCCGCCCCGTCCCGCCGGGCCATGGAGGGCCCGTCTGCCGTTACCGGTCCGCGCCGGGGACGCCCGGCCGGCCCTCGGCCGCCGCATGCGGGCGAGGGCCGGCGGTTCTCCTCAGGCGGCGCGAGCTGCTTCGCGGACGGCCTCGGGGGCCTTCTTGTCCAGCGCCGCGCGGACCAGCGCGGCGGCCAGGACCGCCGGCTGTGCACCGTCCGCAGCGCGCAGCAGGCCCGCAGGAGTGGTCGGCAGGTCCAGGGCGCGGGCGCCTTGGAGGGCCTTGTCGTCGAAGAAGGGGGCCACCTGCGGCCAGACCGCCTGGGCCTCGCGCAGGAAGATGTCGGCGCCGGCGGGCCCGACACCGGGGAAGTCCTGAAGGGAGCGCCGTATCCCCTCGACGTCGCCGCCGGCCTGGTCGCGCAGCTTCCGCAGGTCGCCGCCGTAGCGGTCGAGGACCAGCTCCGCGCCGTCGCCGAGCTGGGTGGCGGTGCGCTCGTCGTAGCGCCGGTAGCCGCCGCGGCCGAGGGCGTCGACCCGCTGCTGCCAGGTGGCCTCCGCCATCCGGCGCGGGTCCCGCATCCCGGCCTCGGCCAGCTCCCTGGCCGTCGCGACGGCGATGTCCGCTCGGATGCGCGCGCTGAGCAGGGACGCCAGGACGAGCAGGCGGTAGAGGGGCTGCGGGGTGTCCTTGAGGCGGATGCCCGCCTCCTCCGCGTACGTACGGCCGTAGCGGTCCAGCAGCGCGTGCACGACGTCCCGCCGGGTGGTGGTGGCCATCGGATCCCACCTCCTGAGAGTGCGTACGACGGGCTGCTACCCGGGCCTTTCACCGTCAATCGTCACGCAGGTCCGTTTCGGAGGGCTGGTCGTTCAGGCCGCGCGCGCTCCGGCGCCAGGCCGCGCGCCGCCACCGGCGGCGCGCGGTCGAGGTCGGAGGCCGTCCCCGCGTGCGGGGACGTACGACTCCCACACCGGGGTCAGGGCGAGGTGACGAGCGCCTTCTCGACTTCGCGGAGGAAGTCGTCCAGGTCCTTCGGCGTACGGGAGGTGACCAGCGTCCAGCCACCGGTGTCGTCGCTGACCACGGAGCGGTCGACCCAACTGCCGCCGGCGTTGCTGATGTCGGTGTGCAGTGACGGATAGGACGTCAGGGTCTTGCCGCGCACCACCTCCGCCTCGACCAGCGTCCACGGGCCGTGGCAGATCGCCGCCACCGGGCGCCCCGAGGAGGTGAAGGCGCGGACCGTCTCGACGGCCTTGTCCTTCATCCGCAGGTTGTCGGCGTTCAGGGTGCCGCCCGGTATCAGCAGCAGGTCGTAGCCCGCGGGGTCGGCGTCCTCCAGGGTGAGCGTCGGGTTGACCTTCTTGCCCGGGTCCTTGTCGCCGACCAGGGTCTGCACCGGCTCGCCGGAGACCGCGGCCACATCGACCTCGGCCCCGTTCTCCCGCAAGTGCTCGACGGGTACGAGCAGTTCGTCCTGCTCCACCCCGTAGTTGGTCACCACCGTGAGTATCCTGCGCCCGCGGAGATCGTCCTTGGCCATGAGCTGCTCCTTTCCTGATCTCACTTCTGCTGGTGTCGGTCGTCGGAAGAGCCGGCGGAGTGGTGGGTCTCGCTCGCGGACGGCTCGTGCCACGAGCCGGCGCGCGGCTGCGGCTCCTGCGGTGGCATGGGCCTGCGCCGGGTGCGGCGGGCCCCGAACCAGAAGGCGGAGATGATGAGGGCCACCAGGCAGACGCCGATGGCCGTCGCCCAGCCTGCGCCGGTGGCACCCGCCAGATAGAGGGGCTGCGTGGTTGCTGCGTACATGGTCCACCTTCGGTGAGGTCGAAACGGGATCAGCGGGGCGACAGGGGAACCGCCGGGCGGGTGCGTGCCGGCGACACGTCCCTGCCACGGCTACCGGTGACGGCGTGGCGTCGGGCGTCGGCCGCGCGGACGCCGCGGGCCGTCAGAGGATCGGCTTGCCGCCGGTGACGGCGACGCGTGCGCCGGAGACGTAGGAGGCTTCGTCGGAGGCCAGCATCACGTAGACGGGGGCGACCTCGGCGGGTTGGCCCGGGCGTCCCAGCGGGACGTTGGAGCCGAACTTCTCGACGTGCTCGGGCGGCATGGTGGCCGGGATGAGCGGGGTCCAGATCGGCCCGGGGGCCACGCTGTTCGCGCGGATGCCGCGGTCGGCCAGCAGCTGGGCCAGGCTGGCGATCATGTTGGCGATGGCGGCCTTGGTGGCGGCGTAGGGCAGCAGGGTCGGTGACGGCTGGTCGCTGTTGACCGAGGACGAGCCGATGATCGACGAGCCGGGCCCCATGTGCGGGACCGCCGCCTTGGCGAGGTGGAAGAGCGCGCTGAGGTTCAGCGCCAGCGTGTGGTCCCACTCCTCGTCCGGGATCTCCTCCAGGGAGGTCCTGGTCATCTGGTACGCGGCATTGCTCACCAGCACGTCGACCCGGCCGAAGGCCTCCACGGCCTGCGCCACCACCGCCAGGCAGTGGGCGGGCTCGGAGAGGTCGCCCGGTATCAGCACCGCCTTGCGCCCCGCGTCCTCCACCCAGCGGGCGGTGTCGCGGGCGTCCTCGTGCTCGTCGAGGTAGGAGATGACCACGTCCGCGCCCTCGCGGGCGAAGGCGATGGCCACGGCCTTGCCGATACCGCTGTCGCCCCCGGTGACGACCGCCGCTTTCCCGGCCAGCCGGCCGGAGCCCTGGTAGCTGTGCTCCCCGTGGTCGGGTCGCGGCTGCATCTGCGACTCGGTGCCCGGCGGCTTCTGCTCCTGCGGGGGTTGCGTCATGGTCTGTCCCTCCTCCGGTCTTCGATGCCGGTACCCCGGGTATCGGCGTCGACACGTACGCGGGCCCTTCCCGTCCGCTGGTGTCTCGCCGGCCGGAACAGGCCGGCGATCCTTGTGAACGCTGCTGCCCAGCGGGGCCGGGAGGATTCCACCGACCGCGACTCGATCCTTTCCGGCCGACCGGGAACGATCCCGCCGGTGCCGACCAGGAGACCATCCCTGCCGGCCGACCCGGGAACGATCGGTGCGGGACGTCCTGCCTCCCGGCCGGCGCCGCCTCGTCCGGCGCGGCGGGCTCGGGCGCTACGCGGCGGGCTCGGGCGCTATGAGATTGAGCAGTTCCTCCGTGCCGCCCCGGGCGAGTGCGGCCCGCTGCCTCACCGCGCCTGTGCCCCCTTCGAGCAGCCGCTGCACGCCGGCTGCCACCCGGTCGAGGTCGCCGAGTTCCTTCAGCGCCGGGGTGGTGCGGTCCAGCAGGGTGCCGACCACGTCGGCGGCGGGGGCGGGCGTGCGGGTGCGGGGGTCGACCAGGTCGGCGTTCAGGCCGTGGCGGGCGGCGTGCCAGCCGGCTGCCTGGAGGAGGCTTGCCGGCGGGTCCAGGGGGCGGGAGCCCCGGCGGCCCTCACGCAGGGCGGTCACCACCAGCGCGCGGGTGAGCCCGGCTATGGTGACCGCGCTCTCGACGTCCAGCTGCACGTCGGGGGCCCGGACTTCCAAGGTCGGGTACTCGTCGGAGAGCCGGGCGTGCCAATAGAGCTGGTGCCGGTCGGCGATCACGCCGGTGCCCAGCAGGGCGCCGACCCGCTCCTCGTAGTGGGCGGCGCCGGAGAAGAACGGCGGAGGTCCGCTGACGGGCCAGCGGCCGAAGACCACCGTCCGCCAGCTGGCGAAGCCGGTGTCGCCGCCGTCCCAGAAGGGGGAGTTGGCGCCCAGGGCCACCAGCACCTGCAGCCACGGGCGCAGCCGGCCGAGCGCGGCGGCGCCGGCGTCGCGGTCGGGCACGGCCACATGGACGTGCATCCCGCAGATCAGCTGCTCGTCGACCAGTTGCGCGGCGGTCGCGCGCATCTCCCGGTACCGCTGCGTCCCGGTCACCGGCACCGCCGCCTCGGCCATGAGGGGCGCCCCACCGGTGGCAGCCAGCCGGCAGTCCACCCGGCGTGCAGCGGCGCCCACCGTCTGCCGGAACCTTGCCAGATGCGCGGCGACCTCGTCGAGACCGGAGCACACCGGTGTAGCCACCTCGACCATGGCCTGGAGCAGCTCGGTGTCGATCTCGTCGCGCTCCAGCCCGGGCTCGCGCTCCGCTGCCTTCTGCAGTTCGCCGACCCGCGGTGCCGGGAGCCCGGTCCGCCGGTCGAGCAGCAAGTATTCTTCTTCTACCCCGAGGGTCACGCCTGTCGTCATAGGCGCCGATTACCCCCGATCAGCCTCGTCACCGTCCCAGGGACGGCATCCACCACCGCGTGGGGTCCGGAGCGGACGTCCCGCAGCGGCCGTATCTCAGTGGTGGCCGTGAGCGGTGTCCGACGCCCCGCCGAAGAGGCGGGCGACGGCGCGGAAGGGGAGGGTCACGACCGTGGCGACAGCACTGCCGATGGTGCTCAGAACATCTGCGATGGCCTTCAGCACTGTGTGCACCTTCCTTCAGGAACAGCGGTTTACGGGCGCCGCTTGGGTGCCTTCACCTCTTCGGTTACCCAAAAAGCAGCGACGCATGGGCCGGGCGCCCGACCACTGTAAGGGCGAATGCCCTGGTAGTCGGTGCCTTTCATCGCTTCGCCGACCCAGTGCGTGACGGCGTCGTGGTCCGCGATCCCGGACCACCTCTCCGCCACCTCCTCGGGCCCGCCCCCAAGGCCGGGCTTCGCGGTTGTCAGTGCAATGTCCCGCTTGTCCGCCGATCCCGCCGCTGCGGCGGGTGCGGGCCGGGGCCGCCGGCGGGTGGTTGGCGGACGCATGGAAGTGCAGGCCGGGGGCACGCGCCCTGGTGATCGCCGCCCCAGTGGCGGCGGGCCGCAGGTGCGCCGAGTCTGGAGGAATGCCGGTTCGGCGCCCGGCGGAGACCTGAGTAGCCGAACCCCGCTCCCCGCCGGAGGTACCCCATGACGACTGCTGCCGTGAGGCCCGCCGACCTCGGCTTCCTGTGGACGCTGCCCGGGGTGTACGCCCCCCAGGAGGACACCCGCCTGCTCGCCCGGGCACTGCTCGCCGAGGGAGTGACGGCGGGCATGGACGTCCTGGACGTCTGCACGGGCAGCGGCGCGCTGGCCGTGCTGGCGGCCCGCATGGGCGCCCGGGTCTCGGCCACCGACATCTCCCGGCGCGCGGTCCTGACCGCCCAGCTCAACGCGGCCCGCGCGCGGCAGCGGGTGCAGGTGCGCCGCGGCGACCTCTCGGCCCCGTGGGGCGGCCGGACCTTCGACGTGGTGGTGAGCAACCCCCCGTACGTCCCCGCCCGGGGCAGAAGGCCCCCCTTGTGGGGCCGTGCGCGGGCGTGGGACGCCGGCCGGGACGGCCGGCACGTGGTGGACCGGATCTGCGCGCACGCCCCGCGTCTCCTGCGGCCGCACGGCGTCCTGCTGATGGTGCACTCCGGCCTGTGCGGGACCGACACGACGCTCCGGCAGCTCACCGCGGCGGGACTGACCTGCTCGGTCACCGACCGGGCGTACGTGCCCTTCGGCCGGGTGCTCACGCAACGGCTGCCGTGGCTTCGCGCCCAAGGGCTGATCGGCCCCCACGAGGACAAGGAAGAACTGGTGGTCATCCGTGCCGAACGAAGCTGACCGCGCCCGGCGCGTCACCGTCGACCGGGACGGGCCCGTGCTGGTGGAGGGACCGGTGGAGGTCGTCGCCGAGGACGGCACGGTCGCCACCTCCGACCGCTTCGTGGTCGCCCTGTGCACCTGCCGCCGCAGCCGCGCCTTCCCCTGGTGCGACACCAGCCACCGCGCCCGCACCAGGCCCCCGGCCGCCACGCGCCGCGACCACCCCCGCGACGACGACCCCGCCCACGACCACGACGACCACGGCCGTGACGGGCAGGCGTCCGACCAGCGGCCCGAGGGAAAGCCATGACCACGATCGCCACCGACCGCCCCCGTTCAGAACCGGCCCTGCCCGACCCCCGCGGGCCGCTGTCGGCCGGCCTCACTGCCGCGCTCACCACGCCGGGGCTGCCCGCCCCCGGCGTGGACGTGGCGAGCGCGGCCGACCCCTACGGCGAGGATCTGCAACTGGCTCTCTACCTCTGCTACGAGCTGCACTACCGCGGCTTCGCCGCCGTGGCCGAGGACCGCGAGTGGGACCCGGCGCTGATGCCGCTGCGCCGGGAGATGGAGAGCCGCTTCCTCGGCGCCCTGCGCGCCGACGTCCCGGCGGGCCGCGGCACGGACGAGGCCTTCGGCGAGCTGCTGGTGGAGTCCACCGACCACCACGGCAGTCCCGCCTACCACCTGGAGCACCACGGCGAGCTGTGGCAGCTGCGCGAATACGCGGCCCTGCGGTCGCTGTACCACCTCAAGGAGGCCGACCCGCACGCCTGGGTCATCCCGCGCCTGCGCGGCCGGGCCAAGGCCGGCATGGTCGCCATCGAATACGACGAGTTCGGCGCGGGACGGGCGGAGAACATCCACGCGCAGCTCTTCGCCGACCTGATGACGGACCTGGGCCTGGACACCGCGTACGGCCATTACCTCGAGTCGGCGCCGGCGGTCGCGCTCGCCACGGTCAACATGATGACGCTGTTCGGGCTGCACCGGTCGCTTCGCGGGGCGCTGGTCGGGCACTTCGCCTGCGTCGAGGTGACCTCGTCGCCCGGTTCGCGCCGCCTTGCCGCGGCCATGCGCCGCACCGGGGCGGGCCCTGCCGCCGAGCGGTTCTACGCCGAGCACGTGGAGGCCGACGCCGTGCACGAGCAGGTCGTCCGCCGCGAGGTGATCGGCGGGCTGCTCGCCGACGAACCGCACCTGGAGGCCGATGTGGCCTTCGGCGCGGACGCCACCGTCTTCCTGGAGGACCGGCTGGCCGCCCACCTCCTGGGCGCCTGGCGGGCGGGCCGGTCCGCTCTGCGGACCGGCTGACGCCTGATGCGGCCGCGGGCACCCGCGGCCGCGTCGGGCGCTCAGATGCTCTCGTTGTGGCCGAGGGCCGCGGCCAACCGGACCTCCACCTCGGTGAGCCGGGCGCGGTCCGCGGCCAGGGCCGCGTAACGCCAGGAGACACCGTCGGGCGGCGCGTCCGCGTAGAGGATCACGCCCTCGCTGTCGCCGGCCCGGAAGTCCAGTCCCGCCGCGGCGAGGTGGCGGGCCGTCGCGTCGAAGGAGAGCCCCGCGGCGGCGCGGATCTTTCCGATGGACCACGTCGGCGCCGCCCGCCCCCCACCTGCGAGCCGGGTCACCATGGCGTGCGCCGTGGTGGTCGCCGTGCGCCGCACGTTGCATTCGAGGGCGTACAGCGTGCCGTCGGCGGCGCAGACGGCGTCCAGGCTGTAGGGGCCGCGGTAGCCGTCGGCTGCCAGCTCGCGCCCCAGATCGCCCGCCCACCGGGCCAGTTCCTCCCGCGCGGGCGCCGGCAGTCCGGCCAGGGGTGAGACGTACCCCGCGAAGGAGCCGCCGCTCATGCGCATCTCGCCGTCGAAGACCACGTCGACCTGTGTCGCGGTGGCATGCCCCTGGGCGCTGACAGCCCGCGTGTGGTCGACGTATCTCTCGACCACCCAGCGGCTGTCCGCGGGCGGCGGCGGCTGCGCCGGCGGTTCCCCGCGCGCCACGAAGTGCAGGCCGTGGCCGCCCGCCGACCGGTCGGGTTTGACGACCACCTTCTCGTACGTTTCCAGCAGCCTGCCGATCCGCCCCGGCAGTTCGGCGCCCGAGCAGGCAGTCCCGGCGGGCAGCCGCATGCCGAGCCGGGCCGCGACCTCCCGGAAGCCGGACTTGGTGTTCAGCTCCGCCACCCTGCGCAGGATGTGCGGCAGCGGCGCGTCCGCCGCGTAGAGGTCGATGGCGATCCCGAGATCGGCGGCCAGGGCGGCGGATGCCTCGTCCAGCGCCGTGGGAAGAAGCCGCGCTCCGGGGCGCTCGCGGACCAGGGTGCGCAGCGTCTCCAGCAGCCCGTGTACGGCGAGGGCCTCGGCCATCGGCACGCCCGGGGCGTCCGGCACGGTCAGGACGGTCACGGAACCGTCCGGCATCCCCAGCCGGTCGAGGGCGTAGCGGCAGAAGGCGTCGCTGAGCGGGGCCGGCACCACCAGCACATCACCCGGACGGGCGAGCCAGATCTTGCGTGGTGCCTGTTCCGACCACGTGCGCAGGGCGGACGCCTCGCTCAGGTCGACCGCGAGCGGCGAGACGAAGTTGGCGAGGATGACGCGCGGACCGGGCGGCTCCGGCTCGGCGGTCACGGCAGCAGGCCTTGTACGGCCGGCGTCCGGCTGCCGTCCGGCCGGGGGGTTGAGCCTGCGGACATGGTGGACACCGGTCCCTTCCTTCACGGCTTGCACGGGCTTGTGCGGGCTTGACGGCTGGGCGGCGCCGCTTGCCCGCCTTGGTGAACGGGCGGCACTGGCACACCGGCTCCGCCCGGCTCGGCGGCCGGTGTGCCCCGCGCTGGCGAAGGGGAGGCACACCGGCGGCCGGTCAGACGGCGGGGATGAAGCGGTTCCAGGCGCGGTGCCGGGCCAGCAGCTCCCGGACCTGCTCCAGGACGGTGCCGGCGCTGTCGGCCGTCACCACGCCGGGGGCGCCGCCGGCGATGCCGGCCGCTTCCAGGGCCGCCGCCCCGCCGGCCCAGGCGCCCAGCGCCTTGCCGTGGCGGTAGGCCTCGGTGAGCATCAGCAGTACCCGCGGGTCGATGCCCGCCGCGCCCGCCACCGCGTCGTCCACCTTGGCGTCCCGGGCGCCGTAGGCGTCGGCGCCAGGAGCGGGCGCGCCGGCGACGAGGATGGCGTCGAATTCGGTGGACCGGGCGGTCGCGAAGGTGCGCTGCGCGGTCACGGTCTCGTCGCCGGTGCCGACCTCCCCGCCGGTCGGGGCGATCACCAGCGGGACCATCCCGGCGTCCAGGACGGCCTGGCGGACCTCGCGGACGCCGTCCAGGCCCTGGTCGGGCGCCGTGACGATGCCGATGATCCGGCCGTCCAGCGGCCAGCTGTCACCCAGCTGCGACAGCGCGGGACTGGGCTGCGGGTCGGTCAGGGCCGCGGTGGGCTCGGGGGCGGGCAGTCCGAGGCCGGCGGCGACCTGGGCGCACAGGTCGGCGTCGATGTTGGCCAGGACGAGCAGCGCCCGCTCCTTGATCGCCTGCTCGTAGCACTTGTTCAGCTCGAAGGTGTAGGCGGAGACGATGTGCTCGCGCTCGGTGGGCGTCATGCTCAGCCAGAACAGCCGGGGCTGGGTGAAGTGGTCGTCGAAGGAGGCCGCCGCGTCGCGTACCTTGCGGCCGGCCGGCACGTCGGCGGGGACCTCGATGTAGGCGCCGGTGTCGGCCCCGGCCAGGAACGGGCAGCCGCCGTCGAGGGAGTTGGGCCGGTAGGGCGCCACCCCGCGGTGGACCGCGGTCTGGTGCATGCCGTCGCGCAGCATGTCGTTGACCGGCGCGTGGGTGCGGTTGATCGGCAGCTGACCGAAGTTGGGGCCGCCCAGCCGGGTGATCTGGGTGTCGAGGTAGGAGAAGAGGCGGCCCTGCAGCAGCGGGTCGTTGGTGACGTCGATGCCGGGCACGAGGTGGCCGACGTGGAAGGCGACCTGCTCGGTCTCGGCGAAGAAGTTCGACGGGTTGGCGTTGAGGGTGAGCAGGCCGACCGGCTGGACCGGGGCCAGCTCCTCGGGGACGATCTTCGTCGGGTCGAGGAGGTCGATGCCCTGGAACATCTGGTCGTCGGTGTCGGGGAAGGTCTGCACGCCCAGCTCCCACTGCGGGTACGCGCCGGCCTCGATGGCGTCCGCGAGGTCGCGGCGGTGGAAGTCGGGGTCCATGCCGGCGGTGATCTGGGCCTCCTCCCACACCAGGGAGTGCACGCCGAGCTTCGGCTTCCAGTGGAATTTCACCAGCGTGGTGGCGCCTTCCGCGTTGACCAGCCGGAAGGTGTGGACGCCGAAGCCCTCCATCATCCGGTAGGAGCGCGGGATGCCGCGGTCGGACATGTTCCACATCGTGTGGTGGGTGGCCTCGGTGTGCAGGGTGACGAAGTCCCAGAAGGTGTCGTGCGCGCTCTGCGCCTGCGGAATCTCCCGGTCCGGGTGCGGCTTGCCGGCGTGGATGACGTCGGGGAACTTGATCGCGTCCTGGATGAAGAACACCGGGATGTTGTTGCCGACGAGGTCGAAGACACCTTCCGAGGTGTAGAACTTGGTCGCGAAGCCGCGGGTGTCGCGGACGGTGTCCGCCGAGCCGCGCGAGCCGAGCACGGTGGAGAAGCGGACGAAGACCGGCGTCTCGACGTCCTTGCCGAGGAAGGCCGCCTTGCTGATCCCCTCGGCGGTGCCGTAGCCCTGGAAGACGCCGTGCGCGGCGGCCCCCCGCGCGTGCACCACCCGCTCCGGAATCCGCTCGTGGTCGAAATGGGTGATCTTCTCCCGCAGGTGGTGGTCCTGCAGCAGGACCGGCCCGCGCGGGCCCGCCTTCAGCGAGTGGTCCGTGTCGTACAGCCGCGCCCCCTGGGCGGTCGTCAGGTATTCGCCGGCCTGGGCGACCTTGTCCTGCGGGGCGCCGGTCTTCTGGCCGGTGGGGCTGTACGTGTCAGGACCGCGCTGGTCCGGCTTGGGCGGCAGCGGGCCGCGCGGCTCGGTCGGCTCCTCCACCGAGGGCGCTTGCGGTCCGGGGGAGCCGGGGATCTCGTTGCCCGTTCCCATCGCGTTGCGCACGGTCTCCGCCACCTTGTCGGCGGTCGCCGCCACGGGGTTCTTCTTCTTCGCAGTCACCTTGTGCTTCCGATCCGTCTGGGGAGGGCGCCGCCGCGTGCGGCGGCACGGCTCTGCCGCGGGCGTCGCGGGCAGGCTGTCCCTGCCGGGTACCCGGGCGGCCACCTTCGATACGCATGGACTGCTCCATCCGGCGGTCGGGCCGTTCCGGACGGCGCCCGAGCCCCCGGCTGCCCGGCGAGGGCAGGCTGACCAGGGAGGCAGCGGGGTGCGCGGGCGGCCCCTCCGGTGCCGTTTGCCCGCATCCGCCTGGGGCACCCGAGGCCGGAGGGACGCGAGCCGCCTGGGCCTGGACCGCTCGGCTGCCGCGTCGTCCGCGGACGAGCGAGGAGAGCTGCATGCGTGCGACCGTCTGGCACGGCAAGCGGGACGTCCGGGTCGAGAACGTCCCCGACCCCACCATCCAGGAGGACACCGACGCTGTCATCCGCGTCACCTCGTCCGGCCTCTGCGGCTCCGACCTGCACCTTTACGAGGTCCTCGCGCCGTTCATGACCCCGGGTGACATCCTCGGGCACGAGCCGATGGGGATCGTGGAGGAGACCGGTCCCGCGGTGAAAAACCTCAAGCCCGGTGACCGGGTGGTGGTGCCCTTCCAGATCGCCTGCGGCTCCTGCTGGATGTGCGCCAAGGGCCTGCCGACCCAGTGCGAGACCACGCAGGTCACCGAGCAGGGCATGGGCGCCCGGCTGTTCGGCTACACCAAGCTCTACGGGGCGGTGCCGGGCGCGCAGGCCGAGTACCTGCGGGTCCCGCAGGCGCACTACGGGCCGATCAAGGTGCCCGACGGGCCGGCCGACGACCGCTTCGTGTTCCTGTCCGACGTGCTGCCGACGGCCTGGCAGGCGGTGCGGTACGCCGACGTGCCGGAGGGCGGCACGCTGGTGGTGCTGGGCCTGGGACCCATCGGCGCGATGGCCTGCCGGGTCGCCCGCCACCTGGGCGCCGAGCTGGTGATCGGCGTCGACCTGGTGCCCGAGCGCCTGGAGCGGGCCAAGCTCGACGGCACGGTCACCCTCGACCTGGCGGCCTTCGACTCCCCGGACGCCCTCACCGACGCGGTCAAGGAGCTGACCGGCGGCCGCGGCGCGGACAGCGTCATCGACGCCGTCGGCACGGAGGCCCACGGCAGCCCGGTCGCCAAGCTCGCCCAGGCCGCCACCGGCCTGCTGCCCGCGAACTGGGGCCAGAAGCTCATGGAGACCGCGGGCGTCGACCGGCTCAGCGCGCTCGAGACGGCGATCACCCTGGCCCGCAGGGGCGGCACGGTCTCGATCAGCGGGGTCTACGGGGGAGCCGCGGACCCGCTGCCGATGATGACGATGTTCGACAAGCAGCTGACCCTGCGGATGGGCCAGGCGAACGTCCGGCGCTGGAGCGACGAGATCCTCCCGCTGCTCACCGACGACGACCCGCTCGGGGTGGACACCTTCGCCACCCACCACATGCCGCTCGACAGCGCCCCGGACGCGTACGCGATGTTCCAGAAGAAGGAGGACGGCGCCATCAAGGTGCTGTTCCGCCCCTGACGGACCGTCCTGAGAGGAAGCCCGCATGACGACCAGGCAACGACCCTTCGCCGCGGAATCCCTGGCGGGCCTGTCCGCCGTGGTGACCGGCGGCTCCCGCGGACTCGGCCTGCTCATCGCCGGCGAGCTGGCCGCCCGCGGCTGCACCGTCACGCTCGCGGCCCGCGGCGCGGGCGAACTCGACCGGGCCGCGGCCGGACTGCGCGCTGCCGGCACCGGTGCGGGAGAGGTACGCACCGCCGTGTGCGACGTGCGCGAACGCGACCAGGTGGACGCGCTGTTCACCTCGGTCGCGGAGGCGTGCGGCTCGGTGGACGTCGTGGTGGCGAACGCCGGGATCATCCAGGTGGCACCGGTCGCGGCGATCGGGGCCGAGGAGTTCGACGACGCCATGGGCACGATCTTCGGCGGCGCCGTGCACACCGCCCTGAGCGCGCTGCCGCACCTGCGGCGCAGTGCGGCGGGCGGCCGGCTCGCCCTGATCGGGTCGGTCGGCGGCCTGCTGGGGGTGCCTCACCTGCTGCCGTACTCGTGCGCGAAATCCGCGGTGGCCGCGCTCGCCGAGGGACTGCACGCGGAGGAGGCGGCCAACGGGGTGACGGTCACGGCCGTGCATCCCGGCCTGATGCGTACCGGCTCGCACCTCCACGCCGAGTTCGGCGGGGACAGCGGCCGGGAATTCGCCTGGTTCTCGGCGCTGGCCGGCACCCCGCTGGTGTCGATGGACGCGGAGAGGGCCGCCGCCCGCATCGTCGGGGCGGTCCAGCGCCGGCGGGCCCGTATCGTGCTCACCCCGGCGGCGAAGGCGGCCGACGTGCTTCACGGGATCGCGCCGGGCACGGTCACCCGGCTGTCGGGCCTGGCCGCACGGGTCCAGCCCGACGCGTCGGGGGCCCGGGGCGAACTGAAGGAGGGAAGCGCGGTCAGGACGTCGGAGGCCGGTCTGGCCGGGCGCCTGCGCAAGTGGGGGAGCGCGCTGAACGACCGGGCGTCGGCCCGCTTCAACCAGTAAGGCCGCCGCCGGACCGCCGCCGAATCAGAGTTCGCGGCGGTCGCGGGGTTCGACGTACGGCTCCTCCTCGGCGGGATGACCGCCTTCGACGGCCCGTGCGCGCTCGGTCTCCGCATTGAACTCCAGGCCCAGCAGGAGCGCGATGTTGGAGATCCAGAGCCATACGAGAAAGATGATGACGGCGGCGAAGCTCCCGTAGGTCTTGTTGTAGCTGCTGAAGTTGGCCACGTAGACCGCGAAGGCGGCGGAGGCGACGAGCCAGAGGCCGACGCTCAGCAGGCTGCCCCGGGTCACCCATCTGAAGCCGTGCCGGACATTCGGCGCCGCCCAGTGCAGGACCGCGACCACGAGGGCGAAGAGGACGACGAGCACCGGCCACTTGGCGAACTTCCACACGGTGACCGCCGTGTCGCCCAGGCCCAGGACGGACCCGGTCCTGCGGGCCAGCCTCCCGGTGAAGACGATGCCCACCGAGATGGCGGCCAGCATGACGACGGTGAAGACCGTGATGGCGAGGCGGGTGGGGAGGGCCTTCCACACCGGGCGGCCTTCCCCGACGCGGTAGACGGTGTTGCCGGCCCGCATGAAGGCCGCCACGTAGCCGGACGCGGACCACAGGGCGACGGCCACGCCGACGATCAGGGCGACCACGGCGCTGCCCTGGTTGCCCTGCACCTGCCGCACGATGCTGTTCAGGACGGTCCGCACCGTTCCGGGCGCGAGGGTGGCGATGTTGTCGGTCAGCGACTTCACCGCCGAGGGGCCCAGCAGGCCCACGATCGACACCAGGGCCAGCATCGCGGGAAAGATCGCCAGCACGCCGTAATAGGTGAGCGCGGCGGCCATGTCGGGGAGATTGTCGGCCTTGTACTGCTTGAGGGTGCGCCTGAGGACATTCCGCGACGCGCCCTTCGGCAGATCCGACGGTTTCGCGGGCGCTTCCGCACGCTGCGCGCCTTCGCTGGCGGCGTCGTCGCGCCCCGGGTCGTCCTCCATCCCGCAGAATCTACCCTTTTGGTCGGCACTCGGCCGGTTGGTGCGGCCGGGCCGGGCCCGGCATTCCGACCCGGCCGTCGGTTTCACCCGCATGCGCCGTCCCGCGGTGTGCACGAGGACTTCCGGGGAACCCTGGAAGCCGACGGCTGTCGCCGCAGCCGGCCGAGGCGTGAAAGGCGGGACCATGGGTGTGCGGACCTGGATTCAGGACTGGCCCGTCTACCGGCAGCTGACGGGGGACGATCCGCTGGGTAGGGGCGCGGCCGCCATGTCGGCGCGGACCCGGGCACTGCGGCCGCGCACCGGGACCGCGGACCGGGTGGTGAAATCGGTGTGCCCGTACTGCGCGGTGGGGTGCGCGCAGAACGTCTACGTCAAGGACGAGAAGGTCGTGCAGATCGAGGGCGACCCCGACTCGCCCGTCAGCCGCGGCCGCCTGTGCCCCAAAGGCTCGGCGACCCTGCAGCTCACCACCGGCAGCGCCCGCCGCCACCAGGTGCTCTACCGCCGCCCGCACGGCACGGACTGGGAGCCGCTGGACCTGGAGACGGCCATGGACATGGTCGCCGACCGGGTGATCAGGACCCGCCGCGAGACGTGGCAGGCAGAGCAGGACGGCGTCCGGGTCAACCGCACGCTGGGGCTCGCCAGCCTCGGCGGCGCCACCCTGGACAACGAGGAGAACTACCTGATCAAGAAGCTCTTCACCGGTCTCGGCGTCGTCCAGGTGGAGAACCAGGCACGCGTCTGCCACAGCTCGACCGTCGCCGGCCTCGGGACGTCCTTCGGACGCGGCGGCGCCACCACCTTCCTGCAGGACCTGCAGAACGCGGACTGCATCGTCATCGAGGGCTCGAACTTCGCCGAGGCCCACCCGGTCGGCTTCCAGTGGGTGATGGAGGCCAAGGCCCGGGGCGCCACGGTCATCCACGTCGACCCGCGGTTCACCCGCACCAGCGCGCTCGCGGACCTCCACGTGCCGATCCGGGCGGGCAGCGACATCGCCTTCCTCGGCGGCATCATCCACCACGTCCTGGAGAACGAGGCCGACTTCCGCCCGTACGTCCTGGAGTACACCAACGCGGCGATGATCGTCGGCGAGGACTTCCGCGACACCGAGGACCTGGACGGCGTCTTCTCCGGCCTCCACGAGGAGACCGGCCACTACGACGTGACCAGCTGGCAGTACGAGGGGACGCAGGTGCAGGCCCCGTCCGGCGAGTCCGACAAGCTCTACGACGAGCGCACCCACTCCGGCCACTCGGTGTCCACCTCGGGGCAGTCCGAGTCGCACGGCTCCGGCGGCGCCGCCGTCTCCGGGCAACCGCACCGCGATCCGACCCTGCGCGACCCCCGCTGCGTCTACCAGATCCTCAAACGCCACTACGCCCGCTACACCCCGGAGATGGTGCACGAGGTGTGCGGCATCCCTCCCGAGACCTTCGAGAAGGTCTGCCGCGCCCTGGTGGACAACTCGGGACCCGACCGCACGTCGGAGTTCGTCTACGCGGTGGGCTGGACCCAGCACACGGTCGGCTCGCAGTACATCCGCGCGGCCTGCATCCTGCAGCTGCTGCTCGGCAACATCGGCCGCCCGGGTGGCGGCATCCAGGCGCTGCGCGGCCACGCCTCCATCCAGGGCTCCAGCGACATCCCCACCCTCTTCAACCTGCTGCCCGGCTACCTGCCCATGCCGCACGCGCACCGGCACGAGGACCTCGACTCCTTCATCGAGGCCTCGAAGACCGACAAGGGCTTCTGGGGCAACATGCGCGCCTACATGGTGAGCCTGATGAAGGCGTACTACGGTGACGCCGCCACCGCCGCCAACGACTTCTGCTTCGACCACCTGCCGCGGCTGACCGGTTCGCACTCGACGTACGAGACGGTCCTGGCGCAGCTCGACGGGACCTGCAAGGGCTACTTCCTGATGGGGGAGAACCCCGCGGTCGGCTCGGCCAACGCCAGGATGCAGCGGCTCGGCATGGCGGAGCTGGAGTGGCTGGTGGTGCGCGACTTCTCCCTCATCGAGTCCGCGACCTGGTGGAAGGACGGCCCGGAGATCGAGACCGGCGAGCGGCGGACCGAGGACATCGCCACCGAGGTGTTCTTCTTCCCCGCCGCCGCCCACACCGAGAAGTCCGGGTCCTTCACCAACACCAACCGCTGGATCCAGTGGCACCACACCGCCGTCGAACCCGCGGGCGACGCCCGCAGCGACCTGTGGTTCATGTACCACCTCGGCCGCCGTATCAAGGAGCGGCTCGCCGCCTCCACCGACCCCGTCGACCGGCCCGTGCAGGACCTCGCCTGGGACTACCCGGTCCACGGGCCGACCGCGGAACCCGACGCCGAGGCGGTCCTCGCCGAGATCAACGGGTACGGCCCGGGCGGTGAGCCGCTGAGCGCCTACACCGAACTGCGGGACGACGGCTCGACCAGCTGCGGCTGCTGGATCTACTGCGGGGTCTACGCGGACGGCGTCAACCAGGCCGCCCGCCGCAAACCGCACACCGAGCAGGACTGGGTGGCCGCCGAATGGGCCTGGGCGTGGCCCGCCAACCGGCGCATCCTCTACAACCGCGCCTCCGCGGCCCCCGACGGCACCCCGTGGAGCGAGCGCAAGGCCTACGTGTGGTGGGACGAGGAAGCCGGGAAGTGGACCGGGCACGACGTCCCCGACTTCGTTCCCGACCGGCCGCCCACCTACGAACCGCCCGAGGACGCCACCGGCCCTGACGCGCTCAGCGGCGTCGACCCGTTCATCATGCAGGCCGACGGCAAGGGCTGGCTCTTCGCACCCGCCGGCCTGGTGGACGGCCCGCTGCCCACCCACTACGAGCCGCAGGACTCGCCGGTGCGCAACCCGCTGCACGCGGACCAGCAGCGCAGCCCCGTCCGGCAGGCCTTCTCCCGCGAGCACAACAGGTTCCACCCCAGCGGCGACGAGCCCGGTTCCGACGTCTACCCGTACGTGGTCACGACCTACCGGCTGACCGAGCACTTCACCGCCGGCGGGATGACCCGCTGGTCGCCGTACCTGGCCGAGCTGCAGCCGGAGATGTTCTGCGAGGTCTCGCCGGAACTGGCCGTGCAACGCGGCCTGGAGCACGCGGGGTGGGCCACCGTGATCACCGCCCGCGGCGCCATCGAGGCCCGCGTGCTCGTCACCCGGCGGATGGCGCCCCTCACCGCGGGCGGGCGCACCGTCCACCAGATCGGCCTGCCCTACCACTGGGGCCCCAACGGATACACCACGGGCGACGCGGCCAACGAGCTGTCCGCCATCGCGCTGGACCCCAACGTGCACATCCAGGAGGTGAAGGCGCTGAGCGCGGACATCCGCCCCGGCCGGCGCCCGCGCGGACCGGAACTGCTCGACCTGGTCGAGAGCTACCGGCAGCGGGCCGGCATCGACGAGAACACCGGGACGGAGGTCAGGGGATGAGCTCGATCATCGGCCGCAACCTGCTCGCCGGCGCGGAAGCCGACCCGGCGGGCGACGCCGGCCACGGCGCCGACCATCCCGAACGCGTCGGGTTCTTCACCGACACGTCCGTGTGCATCGGCTGCAAGGCCTGCGAGGTCGCCTGCAAGGAGTGGAACGCCGTCCCCGAGGACGGCCTGGAACTGACCGGGATGTCCTACGACAACACCCAGGGGCTCGGCGCCGACACCTGGCGGCACGTGGCCTTCATCGAACAGGACAAGCCGCTCGGCCACGCCGTGACCGGCGTCGACCCCGGCGGCGTCGACCACAGCGGAGTCGACGTCTTCGCACTCGCCGCCGGGACGACCGCGCCCGCCCCGCCGCGGGAGCAGGCCGAGGTGCCCACGCCGGACGGGCGTACGGAACTGCGCTGGCTGATGGCATCCGACGTGTGCAAGCACTGCACCCACGCCGCCTGCCTCGACGTCTGTCCCACAGGGGCGCTCTTCCGCACCGAGTTCGGCACCGTCGTGGTCCAGGAGGACATCTGCAACGGCTGCGGCTACTGCGTCCCGGCCTGCCCTTACGGTGTCATCGACCAGCGCAAGGAGGACGGGCGGGTCTTCAAGTGCACCCTGTGCTACGACCGGCTCGGCGAGGGCATGGAGCCCGCCTGTGCGAAGGCCTGCCCCACCGACTCCATCCAGTTCGGCCCGCTCGACGAGCTGCGCGAGCGCGCGGCGGCCCGGCTCGGGCAACTGCACGACGCCGGCGTCGCGGACGCCCAGCTGTACGGCGAGAGCCCGCAGGACGGAGTCGGCGGCGACGGCGCCTTCTTCCTGCTGCTGGACCGGCCCGAGGTCTACGGCCTGCCGCCCGACCCGGTCGTCACCACCCGCGACCTGCCCTCCATGTGGCGGCACGCCGGCGCCGCCGCGGCGACCCTGCTCGGCGGCCTGGCCGCCGTCTTCGCCCTGCACCGCGACTACCGGAAGGCCCGATGATGAGTGGTTCCGGTGTCGACAGGGACGGCGTGTACGGCGAACGGCCCGGCCGCGAGGCCGTGGTGGGAGGCGAGCAGAGCGTGAGCGACCGGCCGCCGTCCGGGACGCCGTCGGAACGCGGGCCCGGCCGGCGGCGCGGGCGGCGGGGCCGCAGGGGCGAGCGGCTCATGGTGCCGGAGGCCGAGTTCACCTCCTACTACGGCCGACCGGTCATCAACGCGCCCACCTGGTCGGCCCGTGACATCGCCGGCTACTTCTTCCTCGGCGGCCTCGCGGGCGCCGGCTCCGTGCTGGCCGCCGGCGCCGAGCTGACCGGGCGTAAGGCGATGGCCCGCGCCCTGAAGGTCTCCTCGCTGGCCGCGATCAGCGGCTCCGGCGCCCTGCTCGTCCACGACCTCGGGCGGCCCGCGCGCTTCGCCAACATGCTGCGCGTCTTCCGCCCCACCTCGCCGATGAACATGGGTTCGTGGCTGCTGACGGCGTACGCCCCCACGGCCGGTGCGGCGGCCGTCCTCGAAGCGGCCGGCCGGCTGCCCCGGATCGGCCGTGCCGCCACGGGCGGCGCCGCCCTGCTCGGCCCCGCCGTCGCCGCGTACACCGCGGTGCTGATCGGCGACACCGCGGTACCGGCGTGGCACGACGGCCACCGGGAGCTGCCGTTCGTCTTCACCGGGTCCGCGGCCGTCGCGGCAGCCGGTATGGCACTGATCGCCTCACCCGTCGCCGAGAACGGCCCCGCGGTCGGCGCGGCGGTCTTCGGGACGGCGCTGGAGTCGGCCGCGTCCCGGATCATGGAGCGCCGCCTCGGGTTCGTGGGGGAGCCCTACCAGCAGGGGAAGAGCGGCCGCCTGAAGCGCGCCGCGCAGGGGCTGTCGGCCGCGGGCACCGCCGGCGCCCTGCTGTGGGGGCGCCGCAACCGGATCGCGGCCGCGCTGAGCGGAGCCGCGCTGCTCGCCGCGTCGGCCTGCACCCGCTTCGGCGTCTTCCAGGCCGGGGTGGCCTCCGCCGAGGACCCCAAGTACACGGTGGTGCCGCAGCGGGAACGGCTGCGGAAGCAGGCCGCCGGCGACGCCTGAGAGAAGCGGTCCGGCGGCCGCGAAGCCCCCGGGCGCCGTCCGGTGGGCGACGACGTGCCGCCGTGCGCCGACCGGCGCTCAGGAGCCGAGGATGTCCGCGGTGACCTCGGCCAGCGTCCGGCCGGTCGCGAAGGCGCGGGCACGCATCAGGGCCAACGCCGTGGCCACGCTGGTCCGCTTCCTGGCGGCCACGACGCTGACGGCCTGGTGCGTGTCCGACCAGTGGGCGCGGACGACGTCCGACGGCTCCCAGCTGGGGTAGTCGTCGTCCTCCAGCAGCATCCGCTGCGTGGGAAGCAGCGCCAGCGCCGCGGCTTCCGCGGCCTCGGCGGCCTGCTCGACGGCGTCCGCCGGCATGCCTCCCGGGGCGCGGCAGGCGAAATCCACCGAGCCGAGGACGTAGTCGCCGAACCACAGCGGGAAGGCGTGGACGGCCGCGACGTCCGGACACCGCTCGTGCAGGGCGGCCACGAACAGCGGCCAGCGTCCGGCCGCCGCCGGCAGATCGGTCGCGTGGACGGGCTCTCCCGTCGAGGCGGCCTCGATGCACGGCCCCTCCATCACGGTGAACTGCACCTCTTCGAGCACCCTGGCCATCTCGTTCGACGCACACAGCAACTGGCGTGACGGGGTGTCGGTGAGCAGGGACATCGTCACGGCGTCCACCGGCAGCCCGCGGGACAGCGCCTCGCACAGCCGCCGGGGCACCTCCACGGGCGGGCAGTCCGCCGTGGCCCGGCGGATCACCCGTGCGAGGTGCAGTCGGTCGTGCATCGGGTCCACCCCTCCTCGGCCACTGCCTGACGCGCCTGTCACCGGATACCCGGGTTCCCCCGGGCCACACCGCGGCCGGGAGCCCTCACGCCTCGACGAGCAGTCCGGCGCGCAGTTTCGTGTAGATCCCGGTCAGCAGGCGGGAGATGTGCATCTGGGAGTAGCCGAGTGCGTCGCCGATCTCCCGCTGCGTGCACTCCTCGCCGAAACGCATCCTCAGCACCCGCTGCTCCCGCTCGTCGAGGCGGGCCAGCAGCGGTGCCAGGGAGTGGCAGTTCTCGAACAGTTCCAGCGCGGGGTCCTCCGCGCCGGTCACCCGGCTGAAGAGTTCGGCCCCGCCCCCGTCGTCGGTGCCCGGCTCCTCGGCGGGCGCGTCCAGGGACGCGGCGGTGTAGCCGTTCGCGGCAGCCATGGTGTCGGCGACCTCGGCTTCTTCGAGGCCCATCTCCTCTGCCAGCTCAGCCAGCGTGGGCCTGCGCGCCAACCGCGCCTCCAGTTGCTCCTTGGCCTTCGCCAGCTCCAGCCGCTGCTCCTGGAGGCGGCGCGGCACATGCACCGCCCACGTGGTGTCGCGCAGGTGCCGCATGATCTCGCCGCGGATGGTCGGCAGTGCGAAGGTGGGGAACTCCACCTCCCGTGACAGGTCGAAGCGGTCGATGGACTTGATCAGACCGACCACACCGCTCTGGAAGATGTCGTCGGCCTCCTCCGCACCGCGGTGGCGGAAGCGGCGCACGGCGAACCGCACCAGCGACAGGTTCATCTCGATGAGCGTGTTGCGCACGTACTGGTACGCGGCGGTGCCCTCCTCCAGCGTCCGCAGCCGGTGGAAGAAGGCATACGACAGCTCCCTCGCGTCCTTGGCCGCCACCCTTCCCGCGTCGGTTATCAGGGGCAGCCCCAGAGCGTGCGACCGGTGTGCTCCAATGCCGGGCGGTGACACGTCGGCCGGCGCTGCCGGCTCGGACGCGGCCTTGTGGGACCAGGCGTACTGAGTCATGTGGTTCCTCTCTGCGGCCGCCGCGTCGCCGCCCGGGCGCGGCCCGGCAGGAGAGGACGGACCAGAGGCGCCCGTGCTCCCCCGCGAACCGCCGATCCGGGCGGTCGACGCCGCTCGCACGGAGACTGCCGGGGATCCGCTTCATAGCCACCCTGTGCCGTCAGGCACCGGCTCTCTACCTGCCGGTGCCGTACGGCGCTCGCGCATGCCTGCGCCGGGCTACCGCGGGAGTGCCTCTGGTCCGAAGCACACCATTCGCCTTTCCGGCCCGGCCCCCGGCAAACGTCAGCCGTCCCGGCCCGGCCCGCGGGCCCGGCCGGAGCCGCCGGTTCAGATGGCCTCCCTGATGGCCGACAGCTCCGCGTCGAGTGATCGCCGGATGTGCGAGGCGTCGACGTGGGCCCTGCCGCGGATCTTGCCGACGAAGTAGCCGATCTCCCTGGCGGGCAGGAGCACCCGCGCGGTGAACGACGACGTCATGCGCAGCTCCACGGCCGGCGTGGTTCCCCGCGCCGGGACCGGCCGGACTCTGAGGTCTCCTTCGCCGGCCGGGGCGACCAGGCCCTGGGCCAGGATCTGCCAGGCGAAGGTCCAGGCGGCCTCGACGCCGTCGGGCCCGCACAGCACCATGCTCACCGCCAGCGGGTCCCGGGGCCGGTAAACCAGCTCGGCGGCCACCGGCACGAGGTGCTCCTCGGACAGCATCAGGTAACCGGTGGTGGCTGTTCGCACCGGACGGTTGTCGATGGGCACTGCCGTACCGCCTCGTCTGTGTCGGGGTGCAGCGCCAGTGGTTCAGCGCACGGCACCGGAGGGGGTGCCTGCCGTCCGAAGCACCAAACTGCCGCGTGCCTGCCCCGATATGAGAGCGGGAAACACACGGGTCGGGTGGGTCAGGGCCGGGCGACGGTCAGCGGGGGCTGTGCCGGCCGGGGTGGCGGGACGGTCGCGTTCGCGCCCGCCGTGCGGCACCGCGGGAAGCGTCCGGTCGATCGTCCGGTCGCGGACAGCCACGGGCCACGGCCTGCGTGCCGCCCATCGTCGCGCTGACCCGCAGCGCCCGGCTCAGACCGGCGGCCCGGAAGACGCGCCGCGCCAGCGGATGGCGCGCCACGACGCAGAGCGCGGCGCCCTGCGCGAGCGCGCTTTCCCTCAGGCGCATCAGCAGGTGGAGCGCGGTGGTGGTCACCAGGGGCGTACGGACGTCGATGACCACGACTTCCACGTCGCGGGCGCGCAGCCGCCGGACCAGGTCGCGTTCGACGCGGTCTTCGGTCTCGGGATCGACGGCTTCGGTCAATTCCATGACCAGACAGGCGTCAGCACTGCCGGAATGACTCACAAACGACACGTAAACACCACCAAAGACAGGATCGGCCCAGCGGGCCGCTTCCTGACCTCGAACATCAGTATGCCCCGTGCGCGGTGCGGGCGGGGCGCGGGACGGTGACGACCCGCGGCGCGGAGGGGCACTTGCACGGTCTCGGCGCACGTGGCGGGACCCGGCCTGCCCGTGGGTTCCGCACGCCGACCGGTGGCCGCACTTCGCCGCGCTCGCCACCGGCCTGGGCGTCCGGGGCGCCTACGCCTTCCTTCCCGTGACCGCGGGGCGGGCGCCGGTCGGCGTGCTCACGCTCCTGGCCACCGAGGCCGGCAGGTTTCCCGCGGACGACCTGCCCCTGGTCTCGTCCCCGGCCGCGGTCACCCCCGGCAGCGCGCCGGATGAGCCGGGAGGGGCCTTCGCCGGTCGGAGGGCCGCGCGCGGAGGACCAAGCCTCCACGACGTCTGCGCGGACCTCGTCGGCCGCTTCGCGGGCCCGCTCTAGGCCGCGCCGTCCGGTGCGCCGCCCATCGCGCGGAGCATGCCGGCCCCGCCGGTGCGCAGGAAGCGCGCCAGGAGGGCCGCGGCCAGCAGGAGGAAGGCGATGTTGAGCCAGGTGGTGTAATCCCACGTCACCCCCTGCGTGGGGATCTCGGCGTCGGCCTGGTCGGGGATCAGGCCGAGGCCGCCGAAGAGCGACTCGACGACGTATCCGGCGACGACCATGGCCGCGTAGAAGGTACCGAGCAGGAAGAGCGTCATCCGAACGCCGTAATACTTCCGGTAGATGTTCAGGATGGGCAGGATCAGCAGGTCGGCGAAGAGGAAGGCGATGACTCCGCCGAAGCTGATGCCGCCCTTCCACAGGACGACCGCCAACGGCACGTTCCCGATCGAGCACACGAAGGACAGCATCGCCACCAGCGGCCCGACCAGCGGGCCCCACACCTTCGAGGCGAACGGATGGCCCGCGAAGAAGAAGTGCCGCCAGAAGGAGTCGGGGACCCATGCGGCGATGGCGCCGGCGATGAGCAGCCCGATGACGAGGTCGCGGAGGATCGCCGCCCACTCCATGACGAAGACCGCGGCGACCGCGGTGAATCCCTCGCCGGAGGCGAGCCGCCGCACGAAGGAGCCGCTCCCGGCTACGGACATGTCCATCGCCGCGTGGCCCTCCATGGACCCGGACAGGCCCCGGCCGGCCTGCTCCCTGGCCTCGCGCAGCAGCGTGTCCCGCAGGAGCAGGCGGAAGAGCACCGCGAGCAGCACGATCATGACCGGCCCGCCCACGAACTCCGCGGCCGTGAACTGCCACCCCATCAGCAGCGCCAGGATCACGCCCAGCTCGACCACCAGGTTGGTCGAGGCGATCTCGAAGGCCATCGCCGCGGTGAAGTCCGCCCCCTTGCGGAACAGCGAGCGGGCCAGTGCCACAGCGGCGTAGGAGCACGACGAGGACGCGACCCCGAGCGCCGAGGCGGTCGCCAGCGTACGCGGCCGGTCGTCACCCAGCAGGCGTACGACCGTGGACCGGCGGACCACGGCCTGGACGACGGCGGACAGGACGAAACCGAGGATGAGGGCCCAGGTGATCTCCCAGGCCATCGAGCCGGTGATGGACAGCGCGTGCACGATCGGTTCCACCGCCTCGCCGTTCCCCGTGCGGGGGCGCCCGACACCTGGGGGAGCGCGGCCGGGCGCCCAGGCGGCCCGCGAGGGAGGAACCGTTCCGGGCGATCGGTTACGCCGTCGTGCGGCGCGATCCGCCGTATGTCACGCTGGGCCACCCCGCGGGGGCGCAGCCGGAGCTGCTGCTGCAGAAGGTGCCCGAGCGCAAGGAGGGCAAGAACCGCATGCACCTGGATCTGCGCGTGAGCGCGCTGGAGGACGAGCTCGGCCGCATGCTGGGGCTCGGTGCCCGCCGTCTGGCGGGCCCTTCGACGACCAGGGCTGCCTGACCGCCGTTCTCGCCGATCCGGAGGGCAACGAGTTCTGCCTGATCGAGACCGGTGGGCAGCCGCAGGGGACGAGCGAGGAGTGCCCGATGGTTTCTGAGGACATGCCGGGCAGTGGCGACGCGGGCGAGCGGCCCCCCGGGGCCCTGATCGTCGTGGACATGCTCAACGATTACCAGCATCCCGACGCGGACCTGCTCGTCCCGTCCGTACGCGAGGTCCTGCCGGCGGTGCGGACCGCCATCGACGCCGCGCGCGAGGGCGGCGTCGAGGTGATCTACGTCAACGACAACTTCGGGCGCTGGCGCTCCCACCACGACGAGCTGCTCGACACCGTGCTCAAGGGCCCGCACGCCGATCTCGTCGAGCCGGTCGCACCGGACGACGACTCCCTCTTCGTCGTCAAGGCCCGCCATTCGATCTTCTACGAGACCCCGCTGGAGTATCTGCTGCGGCAGCTCGGGATCGGGCACATCGCCCTGTGCGGGCAGGCCACCGAGCAGTGCATCCTCTACTCGGCGCTCGACGCGCACATCCGGCACATCGACGTCACCGTGGTCCGGGACGCGGTGGCCCACCTGCACGCCGACCTCGCGGACGCGGCGCTGCGGATGATGCGGGAGAACATGGGGGCGCGACTCGAAAAGGCCGCCGACCTCGCTTTCTGAGGGGTGGCGGCGCAAACTCCCTGTCGGACCCCGGACCCCGGACCCCGGACCCCGGACCCCGGACCCCGGACCCCGGACCCCGGCTCCCTGCCGGACCCCGTGGGCCTGCCGCCGTTTAGCGGCCGCCCGGATGGAAACCCGCAGGGCGGTGGTGCGCCCGCGCCACCCACGCGGCACCGAGGGAGTGATCATCGTGAAGGCTGTTGTGTGGCATGGGATCGGGGACATCCGCCTCGACGACGTGCCGGAGCCGAAGGTCCAGGAGGCCACCGACGCGATCGTACGGATCACCACCTCCGCGATCTGCGGCACGGACCTGCACTTCGTCCGCGGCACCATGCCGGGGATGGCTGCCGGGAGGATCCTCGGGCACGAGGCCGTGGGCGTGGTCGAGGAGGTCGGCTCGGGCGTGCGGAACTTCCGGCCCGGCGACCGCGTGGTGGTGCCCTCCACCGTGGGCTGCGGCAGTTGCTCGTACTGCCGCGCCGGGTATTTCGCGCAGTGCGACCGGGCCAATCCCGGCGGCCCGCAGGCCGGGACCGTCTTCTTCGGCGGCCCCGAGGCGGCGGGCGGCCTGGACGGTCTCCAGGCGGAGTACGCCCGGGTCCCCTACGCGCACGTCGGGCTCGTCCCGCTGCCGGACTCGGTGGACGACGCGCAGGCGGTGCTCCTGTCGGACATCTATCCCACCGCGTGGTTCGGGGCGAAGCTCGCGGAGGTCGGCACCGGCGACAGCGTCGCGATCTTCGGCGGGGGCCCGGTCGGACAGGCGGCCGTCGCGTGCGCCCGCCTGCAGGGCGCGACCCGGATCATCCTGGTCGACGGCCTGCAGGACCGGCTGGAGCTGGCGGCCCGGCAGCACGCGGAGGTCGTCGACTTCAACGCCGAGGACCCGGTGGTGGCCATCAGGGACCTCACCGGCGGTAGCGGCGTCGACCGGGTGATCGACGCGGTCGGCGTGGACGCGCAGCGCCCCGCGCACGGACCCGCGGCGGAACAGGCCGACGAGCGCGCCGGCCAGGACCGGCGCGAGAGCCGGCAGGCAGCCCCGGAGAGCCGGCCCCGCGGCGACACCTGGGTGCCCGGGAATGCTCCGTCGCAGGCGGCCCGCTGGGCCGTCCAGGCGGTGGCGAAAGCCGGCACGATCGGCACCGTCGGCGTCTATCCGCCGCAGGTCGAGACCTACCCCTTCGGTCAGGCCTTCATGAAGAACCTCACCCTGAAGACCGGGAACTGCAACCACCGCGCCTACCTGCCGCACCTGGTCTCCCTCGTCGCCACCGGCGCGCTGGACCCCACGCCGCTGGTGACGCGCTGGCCCGACCCCGTCGACGCGATCGAGGCGTACGCCTCCTTCGACCGCCGCGAGTCGGGATGGGCCAAGGTGGCACTGGAATTCGGTGGCGAGGGCGGCATGCCGCCGGGCTCCGGCGAACACGCCGGCTCGGGCGCGGCCACCACCGCCGGCGGATCCCGGTCCACGGGCTGACCTCCCCGCGTACGGGAACGGGCGCCGCGGAGCAGGGCCGCACGCGGCGGTCACCTGCTCCGCGGCGCCCGCTCCTTTACGCACGACGGTTCGGGCCGGAGTGGGACGTCAGTCCTCACCGCGGACGATCGCGGAGTCGTCCCCTTCGGGGTAGCGCCAGCCGTCGCCCGTGGCGCGCGCCGGCAGGCTCACGCGTGGTTCGCCGGTGTGCCGGTGAGCTGTCCGCTGGGCGCGGTCCGCAGGTCGCTTTGCCGCAGAGTCCGCCGTTCGGCCCTTCTCGGTCATCTTTCCTCGTCTTCCCTCTGACGCGTCCTTGCGTGCTCGGCAGGCGCGGACGCGCCGCTTGTCGCTCGTCTCGTCAGGTCGTAGTCCTGTCGTCTGACCGGATCGGGGCGGCCGAAACCGCTTCGCTCCCGGCCCCTGCCCGATGCCCGCGGGCGCTGCGCACAGGGCATAATCGTGTGCGAGGTCAGGAAGCGGCCCCCAGGATTCTTCGTATCTTCTGTGGGGTTTTCGTGGTGTTTGTGAGTCGGCGCACCTCAGGTGGCGCCTGTCCGGTCACGGAGCTGACCGAACCCCCGGTCCCGCCGCCGGACACGGTGTCGAAGGTGCAGCCGCCCGGCGCCCGTGCCTGCGTGCCGCCGGCCTTCCGTCCCCGGCCTGCTCAGGCCCTCTCCCGACAGTGACCCGCGCGGTCCACGGCGGCCCGGTTCCGGCCGTCCGTCTGTGGTTCCGTCCGCCCGGCTTTGTGCCTAGTGCAGAACGAGTTGACGATGACAGAGACGCCGTTTGTGCCCGCGGTGGACGTGACCGCGCTACTGCTGGATACCGACACCCTGGACGCCTTCCTGGGCGCCCTGGCCCACCACGCCCTGGACCTGGCACCGAACGCCACCGGATGCGGGGTGACCCTGGAACGACAAGGCCGCCCCGTCACCGTCTCCAGCGCCGGACCCACTGCCACCGAACTCGACGAAGCCCAATACGGCCAGGACGACGGACCCTGCCTCCAAGCCATGCGCACCGGCACCACCATCAGCGTCCCCGACACACTCAACGAAAAACGCTGGGGCACCTACCCCGCCTACGCCGCCACCCACGGCGCCCGCTCCTCACTCTCCCTCCCCATCGCCCCCCACACCCACACCGCCGGCGCCCTCAACCTCTACGCCCCCCACCCCCACGCCTTCGACACCACCGACCACCAACCACTCCACCTACTGGCAGCCCAAGCCACCGGCGCCATCGCCCTGGCCCAACGCCTCTCGGACGCCCGCCAATTCACCGACGACCTCCACACCGCACTCCAATCACGCACCACCATCGACCAAGCCATCGGCATCATCATGGGCCAACAACGCTGCACCCCCGACCACGCCTTCACCATCCTCCGCAGCGCCTCACAACACCGAAACACCAAACTCCGCGACCTCTGCGCCGAACTCATCACCACCACCACCGGCCAACCCCCCGCCGCCACCCCACTCCACCCCCGACCCTGACCCACCCGAGTGGCTGACTACCGCAGGCGGGAGGCGAGTTCGATACGGGCCACGACGCGTTTACCGCCGACGACCTGTTCGGCGTGCAGCCGGGAGCAGATGCCCGCGACGATCTCCAGCCCGTGGCCGCCGATGCGCGACGGGTCGCGAGGCATCCGTACGGGAATCGCCGTGCCGGTGTCCCAGACGGCCACGTCGAGCGCGCTGCCCGTCCAGGCGAGGTCGAGCAGGACGGGGCCGTCGGCGTGGCGTCCGGCGTTGGTGACCAGCTCGCTGACCACGAGCAGCACGTCGTCCTTCGCCTGCTCGGAGAGGATGACGGCGGTGCCCGCGAGCGCGCGCAGGAAGTCGCGGGCCTGCCCGCGGGCGACGGCGATGCTGTCGGTCGGATGGTCGTACGCGGCCCGCGAGTGGAGCAGCACGGTCGGCCCGGCGGGAGTCGGCGCGTGGAGGAAAGGACGTTCGGTCACGTGGCGCCAATCTCAGCCAGTACGACAGGGCGCGGTTCCTGCTCCACGCGTTCACCTGCCATTTTCACGGCAGATTACCGGCAGTCCGTGAGCGCAACAAGGGCTGCCGCCGCGTACGGGGTCCCCTGACCGGCCCGGCAAGGTCCGCTGCACATGCCCTGGACCTCGAGCGCGGCCGCGGCCACCCTCAGATCCGCGACCAGGCCGGCGTACGCCGCCTCGCGATCGGTGGCCCGCAGGACCGCGGACGGGTGGACGGTGGCCACGATGCCGCCCGGCGCCGGTCCCGCGCCGCCTTCCGCGGCGGGCGGCGGCAGTACGGTGCCCCGGTCCCTGGTCACCCGGAAGGACGGGCCCAGCAGCGCGCGGCCGGCGGTGGCGCCCAGTGCCACCACCAACTCGGGTCGGACGAGCCGCAGTTCGGCCGCGAGCCAGGGGCGGCACGCCGCGGTCTCGCGCAGGCTCGGCGGCTTGTGGATGCGCCGCTTGCCGCGCTCGGCAGGAGCGAACTTGAAGTGCTTGACCGCGTTGGTGACGTACGCCTTCTGGTCCCCGAGCCCGGTCATCGCCGTACTCCTGGTCGTATGGGTCGTTCACCGGCATGGTGCGCCTTTCCGGCGCTACGGGTGCGAAAGCGATCAGCCCGGGTGCCCCATCCGCTCGGCCGTGGGGCGGACGTCCCGGGGTGGCGGGCAGGCCGGCGGGGCCGCCGCACGCGCGGCGGCCCCGCCGTGTCCGGGCTCGCCTGCCGGGCAGCCGTCCGCGCAGGCGTCACCGGCGGCGGTCAGGAGCGCATGGCGTCGCGCGCCTTGTCCATCATCGCGGCGAACGGCCCGGTCAGGGCGAGCGCTGCCGGCTTGCCCGCGGCGGTGGGGTGCGGATGGGTCGGGGCGAGGTGTTCGACCTTCGACAGGCGCTCGCCCATCGTGCGGCGCTGCTCCTGGCTGCACTGGGCGACCAGCGCCGGGAATTCCTCGGCCTCCTCGTGGTCCGCGTGGTCGCTGACGGCCTGCTCGAACTCGGCGATGAGGCGCTCGAAATCCGGGCTGGACAGGTCCATGCCCTCCAACTGCTTGAGCACCTTGGTGGCTTCGGCCTCCTCGTGGTTGCGGGCCTCGGCCTCCCCTTCCCCCGCGGTCTTCTTCGCCACCGGGCGGACCACCAGCTCCTCGGCGGCCTCGTGGACGGCCAGCAGCGCGCGCAGACCGTCGAACGCCTGCTGCCGCGCCTCGCCCTGGCTGTTCTTGACCTGCGTGAACAAGTCCCTGATCCGGGCGTGCTGTTCGAGCAGCAGCGCCACGATGTCCCCTTGCGGCAGCTGTGCCGCGGCCATGCGTTCGTCCTGGGCCGTTCCCATCAGACAGGCTCCTCGGTTCGGTGCGATCCGCGCACCGGCCCCGCGTCATCCATACGGCGGTACCGACGCGCACTTCTCGCCGACCCGGGTACCCCTGCGTGCCCGGACAAACGCCCTTGGCGGCAGCAGACCGTCCGAGCAGGCCCATGCGGCCGAAATCCTCGGCCGTCCGGGCGGGCGGGTGTTTCCGACCGCCCGGGCGTGGCACCCGCAGAGCATGCCCCGAAACGAGCGCGCCGCCTGCACGCTCGCCACGGCCCGGGGCGGTGAACCGTACGCGAACCGGAAGGGCACATCGCGATGACGACCGCACGAGAGATCATGAGCGCCGGCACCGAATGCGTCGGCGCGGAGGAAGACACCCTGACTGCGGCGAAGAAGATGACCCGGTTCGAGGTCGGAGTGCTGCCCATCTGCGGCACCGACAACAAGCTCAACGGCATGCTCACCGACCGCGACATCGTCACCGAGGTCCTCGGAGCGGGCAAGGACCCCGCCACCACCAAGGCGGGAGACCTCGCCCAGGGCGAGGCCGTCACCATCGGCGCCGACGACGACGCGCAGGAGATCCTGCGCACGACGACCGCGCACAAGGTGCGCCGCTTCCCCGTCATCGACGGCCACGACCTGGTCGGCATGGTCGCCCAAGCCGACGTCGCCCGCGCACTGCCCGACCCTCCGGTGGGCGACCTCCTCCAGGCGCTGTCCACCGACTGACGGCCAACCGGCATCGAGGAAGGGAGGGTGCGACGATGGCGCCCGACGACAACCGGCCGGAGTCCGGCACCGGCGCCGCCCCGTCCGACGCCGCGGCGACCGGCCCGACAGCGGGCTACGCCCCTGGTCAGGGCCTGCCGCTGGGCGGCTACGCCACGCTCGCCGCGGTCTATGCCGCGGGCGTCGGCGGATTCGCCGTGCTGGCACGCGCTTCCGGACGGCGCCTGCCGTCCGCCCTCCCGCCGGGGGACCTGCTGCTTCTCGCGACGGCGACACACAAGGGCGCGCGCCTGCTGACCAAGGACAAGATCACCAGCTTCGTGCGGGCGCCCTTCACCCGGCGCAAGGAAGCCACCAGCGCGAGCGAGGTGATGGACGAGCCGCGCGGGCACGGGCTGCGATTGGCCACGGGCGAGCTGCTGGCCTGCCCGTTCTGCATGTCGGCCTGGGTGGGCGGCGCCCTCTTCTGCGGATACGTCGCCGCTCCCCGTGCCACCCGGCTGGTGGCGGCCGCCCTGAGCGCGGTGACGGTCGCCGACTGGCTGCAGTACGCCTGGAGCCTCACCCAGCAGCAGGCCGAGGGCTGAACCGACTGCGGGCGGGACTGCGGGGACGACCGCAGGCCGGCTCGTCGTCGCACACCGCCGCCACGCCTGCGCGCCGGCCGCCGCCACCCGTGGCGAGTCGCTGCGCCGACCGCGTGAAAGGGCCCGCGAGCTGGGTTTGCGGGAGGGCATTCCGGACAAATGTGATGCGTGCTTCGGACCGGAGGCACGCACCGCAGCGTGGAACGGCTCGCCCCGTTCCCCGCGGTCCGCCCCGGCCGCCGGCGTCCGGGCCGCTGCGCTGCACGAGCCCGCACGTGAAAGAGCCCTCATGCGCGACGACGAAGGACGCCAGGTCCCGGTGCGACCGGGGGAGCGGCAGCATGACGTGCCGGCCGAGTCCGACGAGCTCTTCCAGCGGATGCTGGCGGCCCGGCGCAAGAGCGAGCGGGACGCCTGCAGGGAGCGCCTGATCATCGTGTGGATGCCGATGGCCAGGCGGCTCGCCGGGCGCTACCGCAGCCGCGGGGAGACGCTGGAGGACCTCCAGCAGGTCGCCGCGGTGGGCCTGATCAAAGCTGTCGACCGGTTCGACCCCACGCGCGGGCACGCTTTCGCCTCGTACGCGGTCCCCACCATCGACGGGGAGATCAAGCGGCACTTCCGCGACCACCTGTGGAGCGTGCACGTGCCGCGCAGCGTGCAGGAACTGCGCAACCGGGTCCGCACCGCGTGCCAGGAACTGGACGGCGGCCATGCCGCGTCCAGGCCGTCGGTCGCCGACGTGGTCGCGCGCACCGGGCTGTCCGTGGACGAGGTGAGGGCCGGTCTCGCCGCACTGGACAGCTACGCGGCGCTCTCGCTCGACGCGGCGCTGGAGGCCGACAGCGCGGACGCCTTCCTCGGCCACCGGATAGGCGTGCTGGACCCCGCCTTCGACCGCGTGGTGGACCGGGAGGCGGTCAAGCCGACCCTGCGCGCCCTCCCGCTGCGGGAGCGGACCATCCTGTTCCTGCGGTTCTTCAACGACATGAAGCAGGCCGAGATCGCCGCGGTCCTCGGGATCTCCCAGATGCACGTGTCGCGCCTGCTCAACAACGTCTGCGCGCAGCTGCGGGCGGTGGCCCTGGAGGAACACGCCGCCGGCTGAGAAAGCCGGCGGCGATGCCGTACATCCGCACCGGGTCAGGCGGTCAGCATGCGGAGCACTGCCTCCTCGACCGCCCCCTGGGTCGCGGGCTCCCCGAAGCCGGCGTCCTCGCCGAGGGCGTCCAGCGAGGCGCTGACGGTGACACCCTGCTCGAACAGCTCCACGACCCTGGGGTTGACGTAGGAGGCCCGGCAGACCGCCGGGGTGTTGCCGAGGTAGTGCGCCACCTCGCGGACGGCGCGGCCGACCCCCCGGCGGCGGGTGGCGGGCCGACCGCCGGGGGTGGCCCGCCGTGTCCAGACAGCGGAAGCCCTTGCCGTGACGGCGGCGGGTCAGCCCGGGCCGTGTGGGGTCGCTGGAACTCAGCCGCATGGCCGGTTCCTTCCGCGCGGTGTCAGGGACCTGTTACCGGGTGCCCCTCACCCGCCGCTGTTGTAAGCGTCGGGACCGAGCAGGTGATCCAGACCGGCCGCTTCGAAGATCCGCACCGCCACCGGCGGGACGACGACCGACAGGGCGACACCGCGGCCGCGCGCGGCCGCGTAGGCGGCGGTCACGGCGCGCAGCGCCGCCGTGGTGACGATCGGGTCGTGCAGCCGCACCACGATCTCGGGCACGTCGCACATCTCCACGTGCGTGAGCAGGGTCCGGGAGACCGCGTCGCAGTCCATCAGGTCGACGATGCCGCCGACCTCTACGGTGACGCGCGCGTCCTCCCGGTAGGCCAGTACGTCCGGCAAGGGCATGGCGGCGGTCCGTTCTGCACGTTCACAGGGGGAATCGGCCGCTTCCTGACCGCTTCTCACGCTAGCAGCGCCGTTCCCGGCGCGCGACGGCGTCCCCCGACCGTCTCACGGACTTCTCGCGCCCTCGCCGCCCGCCCCCGGCGGCCGTGGCGCCGCCCCGCAGCCGGTGAGGCAGGTATACCCCCCGAGCGCCACCCGGAGGCGGCGCTCGGGTGGTGAGCAAAACCCAAGGTGTAAAGCCAACTGTTCCGGGGACCCGCACCACGAGTCGTCGGGAACACGGCGACGCTCGCCCTGGTAGAAGAATCCGCGTGACCGAGCCGCCGTGCCCGACCAGGGTCTTGGACACTTCTCCCCAGGTGGAGGCTCTTCGATGACCAATGACACCTCCTTGCCGTGGCGTCGCGCCGCGGTGACCGGCGGAGCCGGCTTCCTCGGCTCGCACCTGTGCGAGCGCCTGCTGGATTCCGGAGTCGGAGTCGACTGCGCCGACAACCTGCTGTCCGGCTCCCGGGGAAACGTCGCCCACCTCGAAGCCCGGCCCGGTTTCCGCTTCCTGGAGTGCGACCTGTCCGACCCGCGCAGCACGCAGGTGCTGGACGGGCCGTACGACCTGGTCCTGCACTTCGCCTGTCCCGCCTCGCCGGTCGACTACCTGAGCCACCCGCTGGAGACCCTGGACGTGGGGAGCGCCGGCACCAGGCACGCGCTGGAGGTCGCCGGCCGGGACGGCGCGCGCTTCCTGCTGGCCTCCACCTCCGAGGTGTACGGCGACCCCCTGGTGCATCCGCAGCGGGAGGACTACTGGGGGAACGTCAACCCGGTGGGCCCGCGGAGCGTCTACGACGAGTCCAAGCGGTTCGCCGAGGCGCTGGTGACGGCGCACGCGGGCACCCTGGGCACCAACGCGGGCATCGTCCGGCTGTTCAACAGCTACGGGCCGCGCATGCGGGCGCACGACGGCCGGGCGGTCCCCACCTTCATCTGCCAGGCCCTGGCCGGCGAGCCGCTCACGGTCGCCGGCGACGGCAGCCAGACCCGCTCCCTGTGCTACGTGGACGACACCGTGGACGGCGTCCTGACCGTGGCCGCGACCCGCTCGCTGCGCCCGGTCAACATCGGCGGCACCGACGAGGTCACCGTCGCGGACATCGCCCGGCAGATCGTCGAGCTGACCGGCTCGCACTCGGAGCTGACGTTCGTCGAGCGCCCGGTCGACGACCCGGAGCGGCGACGGCCCGACACCACGCTGGCACGCGAACTCCTCGGGTGGCAGCCGCACGTGCCGTGGGCGGAGGGCATCAAGCGCACGATCGCCTACTTCGCCGCCCGTGACGACCAGCGTGAGGCCGAGCCGGCCGTACGCGTATAGGGGGAGCACCATGCGAGTCCTGGGAATCAACGCCCTCTTCCACGACCCGGCCGCGGCCCTGGTCATCGACGGGCGGGTCGTCGCCGCGGCGGAGGAGGAACGGTTCAGCCGTCGCAAGCACGGCAAGCGGCCGCTGCCCTTCTCCGCGTGGGAGCTGCCGGAACTGTCGGCCCGCTGGTGCCTGGAGCACGCCGGACTGCGCGCCGCCGACCTCGACGCCGTCGCCTACTCCTACGACCACCGCCTCGCCCGGCCGGCCGCCGACATGGGCCTGCACGACCCGTTCGACCCGATGCGGCAGGACTACGCCAGGCAAGCCGCGGGCTTCCTCGCCGAGGCCCTGCCCGGCCTGGACCCCGGCAAGGTCTGCTTCGTCCCGCACCACGTGGCCCACGCCGCCTCCGCGGGACCCGCCTCCCCGTACCCCGACTGCGCGGTCCTTGTGCTCGACGGGCGCGGCGAGTGCGCCTCGCACCTGGCCGGCCGCTACACCGATCGCGAACTGGAGGTGCTGCACAGCCAGCAGCTACCCGACTCGCTCGGCCTGTTCTACGAGGACCTCACGCAGCACCTCGGCTTCCTGCGCAGCAGCGACGAGTTCAAGGTGATGGCACTGGCCTCGTACGGCACGCCGCGCTTCGTCGACCGCCTGCGCCCGTACGTCGCCGCGGACGGCGCCGGCGGCTTCCGGGCCCGGCCGGTCCCGTGGGCCGAACTCGCGCCTCCCCGGTCCCCCGGCGCGCAGTGGGAGCCGGTGCACGCCGACCTCGCCGCGAGCGCCCAGGCGTGCCTGGAGGAGGTCGTCGTCGACCTCGCCCGGTGGCTGCACGAGCAGACCGGGCAGCCGGCCCTGACCATGGCCGGCGGTGTCGCGCTGAACTGCGTGGCCAACACCAGGCTCCACCGGGAGACGCCCTTCGAGCACATCTGGGTGCAGCCCGCCGCCGGGGACGCCGGAACGGCGCTGGGCGCCGCCCTGCACGTCGCCCGCACGCGGGGCCCCGTGAAGCCCATGCCCACCGCCGCGCTGGGCAGGGGCTGGAGCGACGAGGAGCTCCGCCGCCGGCTGGAGGAGGCGCAGCTGCCGTACGAGGAGCCCGCCGACATCGCGGAGACGGTCGCGCAGGAACTGGCCGGCGACGGCATCGTGGCCTGGTTCCAGGGGCGGAGCGAGTACGGCCCCCGGGCGCTCGGGCACCGGTCGCTGCTGGCCCACCCCGGGCGGGCGGAGAACCTGGAGCGCCTCAACGCCGTCAAGGGCCGGGAGGAATTCCGGCCCGTCGCCCCGATGGTCCTCGGCGAGCGGGCGGCCGAGATCTTCGACGGCCCGCTGCCGAGCCCGTACATGCTCTTCGTCCACGGGGTGCGGGACGGCTGGCGCGACCGCATACCCGCCGTCGTCCACGTGGACGGCACCGCCCGGGTGCAGACCGTGGAGCCCGGCGAGGAGCCGCTGGTCGCCCGGATGCTCACCGCCTTCGAACGGCACACAGGCCTGCCGGTGGTCGTCAACACCAGCCTCAACACCGCGGGACGGCCGATGGTCGACGACCCCAGGGACGCGCTTGAGTGCTTCGGCTCCGCGCCCGTCGACCTGCTGGCCCTCGGACCCTTCGCGGTCCGCCGTTCGAAGGCGTTCTCATGACGGCGCCCGAGGAATACACCGTGGTGATCCCCACCCTCGGCCGCCCGTGCCTGGCCGACTGCCTGCGGGCGCTGGACGCGACCCGCGGGCCCCGTCCCGCCCAGGTGGTGGTCGTCGCCGACCTGCCGGAGGCCGAGGGGCTGCCGCTCGACGGCGCGGGGCGGCTGCTGGACCGCCTCGTCCTGGTCAGCACCGGCGGCCGCGGCCCCGCCGCCGCCCGCAACGCGGGCGCCCGCACGGCGGAAACCCCCTGGGTGGTGTTCCTGGACGACGACGTCCGGGTCGAGCCCGACTGGGCCGAGCGGCTGGCCGAGGACCTGGCCGCCGCCGCCCCGACGACCGGCGGTGTCCAGGGACGGCTGCGGGTGCCGCTGCCCGGCGACCGGCCCGCCACCGACTGGGAACGCGGCACCGCGGGCCTGGAGCAGGCCGCGTGGGCCACCGCCGACATGGCCTACCGCACCGAGGCGCTGCGCAAGGTGGGCGGATTCGACGAGCGCTTCCCGCGCGCCTTCCGGGAGGACGCGGACCTGGCCCTGCGGGTGCTGGACGCCGGCTGGGCGCTCGAACGCGGTGAACGCGTCACCGTGCACCCGGTGCGCCCCACCGACCGGTGGGTCTCCGTACGCGTCCAGCGCGGCAACGCGGACGACGCGCTGATGAGCCGCGTGCACGGCCCCGGCTGGTGGTCCCGGGCCCACGCCCCCCGCGGCAGGCTGCCCCGGCACCTGGCCGTCACGGCGGCCGCACTGGCCGTGCCCGTCCTGGCGGCCGCCGGCCGGCGCGGCGCCGCCGTGACCGCGGCGGCCCTGTGGGCCGCGGGGACGGCGGAGTTCGCGTGGGCCAGGATCGCCCCGGGACCGCGCACCCGGCAGGAGGTGACGGCCATGGTGTCGACCAGCATGCTGATCCCGCCGCTGGCGGTACGCCACTGGCTCGCCGGCACCGTGCGCCACCGCAGGGCCACCGCGTGGACGGGCGCCACGTGACCGCCCCCTCGACCGCGCAGGGCGGTCCGTGGGAGGCCGTGCTGTTCGACCGCGACGGCACCCTCGTCGAGGACGTTCCGTACAACGGCGACCCCGACCGGGTGCGGCCCATGCCCGGGGCCGCGGAGGCGGTCGCACTGGTGCGGGCGGCGGGCATCGCGACCGGGGTGGTCAGCAACCAGTCCGGCATAGGCCGCGGGCTGCTCACCGCCGACCAGGTCCACCGGGTCAACGAGCGCGTCGACGCGCTGCTCGGGCCCTTCGGCACCTGGGCCGTCTGCCCGCACGCACCGCAGGACGGCTGCCCCTGCCGCAAACCCCGCCCCGGCCTGGTCCGGCAGGCGGCGCGGGCGCTCGGGGCGCGGCCCGCCGGGTGCGTGCTGATCGGCGACATCGGCGCCGACCTCGGCGCGGCCCGCGCGGCCGGCGCCCACGGCGTGATCGTCCCGACCCCGGTCACCCGCCCCGAGGAGTACGCGGACGAGCCCGACGCCGCCCCCGACCTGGTCACCGCGGTCCGCCGGCTGCTGGCCGCACCCGTCCCCGAGCCCGGGAGGCGGTTCCGATGAGAGCGCTGGTCGTACGGCTGGACAGCTTCGGCGACGTCCTGCTGGCCGGCCCCGCCGTCCGCGCGGTGGCCGAGCACGCCGACCACGTCACGCTGCTGTGCGGTACCCAGGGAGAGCCCGCCGCCCGGCTGCTGCCGGACGTCGACGACGTCCTGGTGTGGGCCGCGCCCTGGGAGGGCGTCAGCCCGCCGAGCGTGGAGGAGGCGAGCGTGGACGCGATGGTCGGGCGGCTGCGCGCCGGTTGCTACGGCGCGGCGCTCATCCTCACCTCCTTCCACCAGAGCCCGCTGCCCGCCGCCCTGATGCTGCGTATGGCGGGGGTCGACCGGATCGGCGCCGAGAGCGTCGACCACCCGGGACGGCTGCTGGACGTGCGGCACCAGCGCAGGGAGGGGCGCCACGAGTGCGAGGCGGCGCTCGACACGGCCGCCGCCATGGGGTTCACCCCCAACCAGTGGGACGACGGGCGGCTGCGCGTGGTGCCCGTACCCGACACCGCGCCGCTGACGGGCAACGGCCCCTACGTCGTCGTCCACCCCGGTGCCAGCGCGCCCGCCCGGGCCTGGGACCCCGCCCTCTGCGCCGAAACCGTCCAGCGGCTGGCCGACGAGGGGTACCGCGTCGTGGTCACCGGCAGCGCGGGGGAGAGGTCGCTCACCCGCCAGGTGAGCGGCTCCGTCGCGCTGGACCTCGGCGGGCGCACCGACGCCCGGACGCTGGCCGGGGTGCTGCGCTTCGCCGACGCCGCGGTGTGCGGCAACACCGGCCCCGCCCATCTCGCGGCCGCCGTCGGCACCCCCGTCGTGTCGCTCTTCGCCCCCGTCGTACCGGCCGAGCGGTGGCGCCCCTACGGCGTGCCGACGGTCCTCCTCGGCGACCAGCAGGCGCCGTGCGCCGACACCCGGGCGAGGCACTGCCCGGTACCCGGCCACCCCTGCCTCTCGCAGGTCACCCCGGACGACGTCCTGCGAGCCGTCCGCAAACTCATCGAGGAGGCCGCGTGAACATCCTTGTCTGGCACGTGCACGGCTCCTGGCTCACGTCGTTCGTCCAGGGCCGCCCGCACAGCTACCTGGTCCCGGTCACCCCCGACCGCGGTCCCGACGGGCTCGGGCGGGCCCGGACCTGGGACTGGCCCGCCTCCGTACGCGAGGTCCCGCCGCAGGAGCTGCGTACCGCGGACATCGATCTGATGGTCCTCCAGCGCCCCCACGAGCTGGAACTGGCCCGGCAGTGGACCGGCCGACGGCCCGGCGCCGACGTGCCGGCCGTCTACGTCGAGCACAACTGCCCCGACGGCACCGCCGTCGGCACCCGGCACCCGCTGGCCGACCGGGACGACATCCCGGTGGTCCACGTCACCCACTTCAACCGCCTGGTGTGGGACAGCGGCCGGGCGCCCACCACCGTCATCGAGCACGGGCTGCCCGACCCGGGGCGGCTGTGGACCGGCGAGGAGCCGCGCGCCGCGGTCGTCGTCAACGACCCGGTGCGCCGGGGCAGGACCACCGGCACCGACCTGCTGCCCGGCTTCGCGGCCGTCGCGCCGCTCAGCGTGTTCGGGATGCGGACCGAAGGCCTCGCCGACCACCTCGGCCTCCCCGCGGACCGGTGCCGTACCCAGGACCTCCCGCAGGACAGGCTGCACCGCGAGATGGCCCGCTGCCGCCTCTACCTGCACCCCGTGCGCTGGACGTCGCTGGGCCTGTCGCTGCTGGAGGCGATGCTGCTCGGGATGCCGGTGGTGGCGCTGGACACCACGGAAGCGCGCGAGGCCGTCCCCGACGGCGCGGGAGTGGTCTCCAACCGGCCGGACGTGCTGCACAAGGCGGTACGCGACCTGCTGTCCGACCCCGGGCACGCACGGCGGACGGGTGAGGGGGCCAGGGCCGCCGCGCTCTCCCGGTACGGGCTGCGGCGCTTCCTGGACGACTGGGAACTGCTGATGAAAGAGGTCAAGCGATGAACGGCTACCCCTCCGCACGCCGGCACGTGGCGATGATCTCCGAGCACGCCAGCCCGCTGGCCGCGCTCGGCAGCACCGACGCCGGCGGCCAGAACGTCTACGTCGCCCAGTTGGCCGCCGGGCTCGTCAGATCCGGGCACACCGTGACCGTCTACACCCGGCGCGACGATCCGGAACTCCCCGAACGGGTCGGCACAGCCGAGGGGTTCACCGTCGTCCACGTGCCCGCCGGGCCGCCGGAACCCGTGCCCAAGGACGAACTCCTGCCGTTCATGGCGGAGTTCGGCGAGTTCCTGGACCGGGAGTGGGAGCGGCGGCCACCGGACGCCGCGCACGCCCACTTCTGGATGTCCGGAGTGGCGGCCCTCGCCGGAGCCCGCCGCCACGGCATCCCCGTCGTGCAGACGTACCACGCGCTGGGCAGCGTGAAGCGGCGCCATCAGGGCGCCGCCGACACCAGCCCCGCCGGCCGCGTCGACATCGAGACGGCGATCGGCCGGGAGTGCCGCCGCGTGCTGGCCACCTGCGCCGACGAGGTCGCGGAACTGGTCGCCATGGGGGTGCCGCGGGAGAGCATCCGGGTGGTGCCCTGCGGCGTCGACACCGACGAGTTCGCCCCGAACGGCGGACCGCGCGGCGAACGGCGCCCGCGCCAACTCCTGGCGGTCGGCCGGCTGGTCCCCCGCAAGGGCTTCGACCGGGCGATCCGCGCCCTGGCCGGCCTCCCCGACACGGAACTGCGGATCGCCGGCGGCCCCCCGGCCGACCTGCTGCACGCCGAACCGGAGGCGGAGCGGCTGCGCAAGCTGGCGGCCGACCGGGGCGTCGCCGACCGGGTACGGCTCCTCGGCGGCGTGCCGCACCACGACATGCCCGCCCTGATGTCGGAAGCCGACCTGGTGCTGTCCACCCCGGCCTACGAGCCCTTCGGCATCGTCCCGATCGAGGCGATGGCCTGCGGCACGCCCGTGGTGGCCACCGCCGTGGGCGGCCAGCTCGACACCGTGGCGGACGGCCGCACCGGTGTGCTGATCCCGCCCGTGCCGGACGGCGACGACGAGGTCACGCTGGCCAAGGTGGTCGGCGAACTGCTGGACGACCCCGAGCGGCTGCGCGGCTGGGGCGCGGCCGGCCGTGAGCGGGTCCTCGCCCGCTACACCTGGACGCGGGTGACGGAGGAGGTCGCCCGGGTCTACCAGGAGGTCGCCCCCGCGTCCGACCGGATTTCCCGAGCGTCAGGAGCAGACCGATGACCACTGCGACCGACCTGCGGCACTGCGACGACCTGATGACGGCCCTCGCCGAATTCCGCTCCTCCTGCGAGGCGGTCGAGCGGTGGGGCAAGGCGCTGGCGCACCGGCTCGGCGACGGCGCCCGGCTGCTGGTGGCCGGCAACGGCGGGAGCGCCGCCCAGGCCCAGCACCTGACCGCCGAACTCGTCGGCCGCTACCGCGACGACCGGCCGCCGTTCTCCGCCATCGCCCTGCACGCCGACACCTCGTCGACCACGGCCATCGCCAACGACTACGGCGTCTCCGAGGTCTTCGCACGGCAGACCCGGGCGCACGGGCGGCACGGCGACATCCTCATGCTGCTGTCGACCAGCGGCGCCAGTGCCAACCTGCTGGAGGCGGCCGACGCGGCGCGGAGCATCGGCATGCGCGTCTGGGCGCTCACCGGCGGGGCGCCCAACCCGCTCGCCGCGGCGGCCGACGAGACGCTGTGCGTCGCCGCGCGGTCCACCGCGACCGTGCAGGAACTCCACCTGGTCGCCGTGCACATGATCTGCGAGGCGTTCGACCGGGCGATCCAGGAGCGGTACAGCCGCGCCGACGGGAAGGCACAGCCCTCGGCGGCGGAAGGGGGCGGCAGGTGAGCACCCCCGTGGTGGTCGTCGGGGACGCCCTGCTCGACCACGACCTCACCGGCCGGGCCGAGCGGCTCGCCCCCGACGCCCCGGTACCGGTGGTCAGCGGCCTGCACCGCGGCACCCGCCCGGGGGGAGCCGCGCTCGCGGCGTGGTTCGCCGCGGCCGACGGCCGCGAGGTGACACTCGTGACGGCGCTCGGCGACGATCCGGCCTCCCGGTCGCTGCGCGACCTGCTGGCCCCGCGGATGCGGCTGATCGAGCTCCCCCTGGACGGCTGGCTGTCCCGCAAGACCCGCGTCCTGGCCGGCGGCCACCCCCTGCTCCGCCTGGACGAGGGCGACGGACGGGCCGCGGGCAGCACGCCGGAGGCCCTGCGGGCCGTCGCCGCCGCCCCCGCCCTCCTCGTCTCCGACTACGGGCGCGGCACCCCGGACACGCTCCGCGAAGCCCTGGCCGAGGCCGCCCTCGCCCGCCCGATGGTGTGGGACCCGCACCCCCGGGGCGGCGCCCCGGTGCCCAGCGTCCGGCTGGTCACCCCGTCGGCGTCCGAGGCCCGCGCCCTGGCCCCCGCCCCGCCGCCCCGGCAAGGGGACCACCACACCCTGCGTACCGCCGCGCGGGACGCACGGGCACTCGTACGGCACTGGGACGCCAGATCCGTGGCGGTCACGCTCGGCGAGCGGGGCGCGCTCCTGTCGCACGGCGCTGAGGCCATGCTCGTCCCGGCCCCGACCCGCGCCGCCGGCGACCCCTGCGGCGCCGGGGACCGGTTCGCCGCCGCGGCCGCCGGGCTGCTCGCCGACGGCGAGCTGGCGGAGTCCGCCGTCCAGGGCGCCGTCCGCGCGGCGACGGAATACGTGGCCGCGGGCGGTGCGGGCGCCCTGACCTTCGCCGGTACGGCCGAGGGCGGCCGCGAGACGGCGGGCCGAGACGGTGGGTCCGCCCCGCAGGCCGCGGCCGCCCTGGCGGCGGACGTCCGCGCAGCCGGCGGCACGGTGGTGGCCGCGGGCGGCTGCTTCGACCTGCTGCACGCCGGGCACGTCGCCCTGCTGCAGGCGGCCCGCAGCGCCGGCGACTGCCTGATCGTGTGCGTCAACTCCGACGCGTCCGTGCGGCGCCGCAAGGGCGACACCCGGCCTCTCGTCCCGGCCGCCGACCGGGTCAGGGTCCTCCAGGCCCTGGAGTGCGTCGACGCCGTCGCGGTGTTCGAGGAGGACACCCCCGAACGGCTACTGGCGGCCCTGCGGCCCCACATCTGGGCCAAGGGCGCCGACTACGCCCGCTCGGACCTGCCGGAGAGCGCCCTGCTGGAGACATGGGGCGGCCAAGTGCTGCTGCTGCCCTACCTCGACGGACGTTCCACGACCGCCCTGGCGGCACGAGCATCCGGCGCCGAGCGGCCCCCGGCCAGGACGGAGCCCGCGAGGTGACGGGGCGCCAGGAGCGCGGCGGCGCCCAGCGCCGGCCCGGGTCCTCCGCGTCGGGCCCGGCGGGGGGCGAGTCGGGTGCGCGCGGGCGCGGGGCGCTGCGGGACGCGGGCGGCGGCGCCCAGCGTCGGCGCGGGGCCTCCGCGTCGGGCCCGGCGGGGAGCGAGGCGGGTGCGTACGGGCGCGGAGCGCTGCGGGACGCGGGCGGTGGTGCGGCCCGGTGGCGGTCGCCGGCCGGGGAGGAAACCGTCGCCGGGCGGCCCCGCGTGCTCGTCCTGCGCGCGCTCGGCCTCGGCGACCTGCTCGCCGGAGTCCCGGCCCTGCGCGCCCTGCGCCGGCACTTCACCGGCCACGACATCGTCCTCGCCGCGCCGGAAGGGCTGCGGGCGGCCGTCGCGGCGACGGAGACCGTGACGGACCTGCTGCCGACGACCGCGCCCGGCCGGGCCGTACCGTCGCTCGCGCACTGGACCGGCCGGCCGCCCGAGGTGGCGGTGGACCTGCACGGCAACGGCCCGGAGAGCCACCGGGCACTCGCCGAGCTCCAGCCGGAGCGGCTGCTGTCGTTCGCCGGCGCCGCGGCGTCCGCCGGGCCGGGACCGGTGTGGCGCGCCGACGAGCACGAGCGGCTGCGCTGGTGCCGCTTCCTGGCGGCCTACGGCATCGCCGCCGACCCCGGGGACCTGCGCCTCGGGCCCCCGCAGGTGCGCTCACCCCGGCCGGGAGCCGTCGTCGTCCACCCCGGGGCGAACGCCCCGGCCCGCCGGTGGCCCGCGAGGCGCTACGCCGAGGTGATCAGGACCCTCCTCGCCGAGGGCCACCGCGTGGTGGTCAGCGGCGGACCCGGCGACGGCGAGCAGGTCGGCGAAGTCGTGCGGCTGGCCGGCCTCGGCGCCCGGGAGGTCGTGTACGGACTGCCCTTCGCGGACTTCTCCGCGCTGGTCGCACACGCGGTGGTCTTCCTCAGCGCCGACACGGGCCCCGCCCACCTCGCCGTCGCCCACGGCACCCCCTCGGTGACCCTCTTCGGACCCGTGGCGCCGAGCCTGTGGGGACCGCCGCCGGACCCGCGGCACACCGTCCTGTGGGAAGCGGGACCACCGGGTGAACCCAACGGCGGGAGCGTCGACCCGTGCCTGCTGGCGATCCGGCCCGACGAGGTCGCCCGGGCCGTCCTGGCGCTCGCCGGGAGCGCACCCGTCACGAGCGAGGCGTGCCGTGCGGGATGAACCGGCGCCGCCCACCCCCGGTCGGGTCTCCGTCGCCGTGATCACCCGCGACCGCCGGGACAGCCTGGCCAGGACCCTCGACCGGTTGGCCACGCTGCCCGAGCGCCCGCCCGTCCTCGTGGTCGACAACGGGTCGCGGGACGGTACGGAATCCATGGTGCGGGCGCACCCGGTGGGCGCGACCCTGCTCAGCCCGGGCCGCAACCTCGGCGCGCTCGGCCGCAACCTCGCCGTGCGCCACGCGGCCACCCCCTACGTCGCCTTCAGCGACGACGACTCGTGGTGGGCCCCCGGCGCACTGGCCACGGCGGCGGCGCTGCTCGACCGCCACCGCGGGCTCGGCCTGCTGGCCGCCCGCACCCTGGTCGGCCCCGAGCAGCGCGAGGACCCGCTCAACGGGCAGCTCGCCGCGTCGCCGCTGCCGCCCGCGCCCGGCTGTCCCGGCCGCCGGGTGCTCGGCTTCCTCGGCTGCGCCTGCGTGGTGCGCCGCAGCGCGTTCCTCGACGCGGGCGGCTACCACCCACTGCTCTTCTTCGGCGCCGAGGAGACGCTCCTCGCCTACGACCTGGCGGCCCGCGGCTGGGACGCCTGCTACGCACCCGAGGTCGTCGCCCACCACCACCCGGCCACCGGCGGGCGGGCCGGGCGCTCACCGCTGGTGCGGCGCAACGCGCTGCTCACGACGTGGCTCCGGCGCCCGCTGACAGTGGCCGCGCGGCACACCTCCCGGCTGGCGGCCGACGCGGTCCGCGGGGAACCCGGGGCCGCGGCCGCGCTGCGCGCCGCGCTCGTGCGCCTGCCGGCGGCCGTGCGGCAGCGCCGCGTCCTGCCCGACCGGGTCGAGGCGTGCGCCCGCCTGCTGGACCGACCGGCCGGTCACCTGACCCCCGCGACCGAGGAAGGCGTATGAGCGAGAAACGTGTCACGGTGGTCGTCATCACCCACAACAGGTACGCCGAACTCCTGCACACCCTCGGCCGGATCACCGACCTGCCGGAGAGTCCGCGGACCGTCGTCACGGACAACGCGTCCACGGACGACACCGCCGCGGCCGTCAGCGCGCGCTTCCCTGACGTCCTGCTGCTGCGTCCCGGCCGCAACCTCGGGGCTCTCGGGCGCAACCTGGCCGTACGCCATGTCACCACGCCCTACGTGGCCTTCTGCGACGACGACACCTGGTGGGAGCCGGGGTCGCTGCGGCACGCCGCGGACCTGCTCGACGAGCGGCCGGGACTGGCCGCGGTCAACGCGCGGATCGTCGTCGAGCCCTCCGGCGAGGAGGACCCCGTCGTCGCCGAACTGCGGGAGTCGCCGCTGACCGGCCCGTCCTGGCTGCCAGGACCGGCCATCGGCTCCTTCCTCGCGGCGGCGACCGTCATGCGCACCGACGCCTTCCGCTCCGTGGGCGGATTCCATCCCGGGCTGTGGCTCGGCGGCGAGGAGGAACTCCTGGCCACCGACCTGCTCAGCGACGGGTGGTGGCTGAGCTACGTACCCGACCTGACCATCCACCACGCCGCCTCGACGGTCCGCGACAGCACCGGCCGGCGGGTCACCGGACTGCGCAACACGCTGTGGTTCACCTGGCTGCGCCGCCCCCTGATCCCCGCCGCCCGCCGCACCGCGGAGCTGATGCGGACGGTTCCGCGCGACCTGCCCTCGGCACGCGCCCTCGGCCAGGCGGCAGCCGGCCTGCCCTGGGTCCTGAAGCAGCGGCGCCCGGTCTCGGCCGAGGTGGAGGCCCAACTGGCCGCACTGGAAAGGGCCCGGCGTACGTCGTCGGCCCGCAGATACGTGGGATAGCGGACCTGCCGGCGGCCGACGCGGGACGTACGGCCCGCCGGCCGGACCGGACAGGGGGCGCCGCGGTGGCGTGGCCGCGCCGCCCTTGCGCCACCCGGTGGCGCTGATGGGGTTGGTCGTCGTGGCCGGAGGTGAGCGGGTGAAACGCGGTCGTCCCGATGGCCGGGACGAGCCGGGCAGCGGCTCGCCCGGAGCCGCTGACCAGCGGCTGTTGGTCCAGGTCACACCGACGCGATGAACTCGCCGGACGCGGGCTCGGTGCCCGCGCGGCTGTGCCAGGCGTGCGTGAACCTCCTGGACATCACCGGCGCGTCCGTCTCGCTGATTTCACCGAAGGCCGCACCGTGACGGAGACCGCACGTGACGTCGTGTCCCGGAGGCTGAGTTTCGATGACTGGCGCTCGACGTCGGGGCCGTGAGACTGAGGAGGGTGCGGCGTGAACCGGATGCGGTAGGTCGCGGACGCCTTCGTGGACGTCACCGACACCTTCGGGACGGACACCGACCCGCTGACGCTGGCCGGCCGGCTGGTCGACCACTGCGTCCGGCTGACGTCCGCGAGCGCGGCGGGGCTGATGCTCGTCGACGCACGCGACCGGCTGCGGCCGCTGGTCGCCTCCGACCGGCCCACGGAAGCGCTGCTGGCCCTCGAACTGGACGCGGAGGCGGCCCCGGACCTGGACTGCCGGCACTCCGGTACGCCGGTGGTGGCCGCGCCGCTCGACGGGTTCGCCGAGAGGTGGCCGCGGTTCACCGCCGCGGCTGCGGACAGGGGCTTCCGCGCCGTGTACGCGGCGCCCGTGAGGGTGGGCGGCCACCCCGTCGGCGTCCTGAGCCTGCTCGGGGCGGGGCCGGACGCGCCGAGCGCCGACGAGATGGAATTGATCTCGGCGCTCGCGGCGGTGGCCCTGGGCTCGATGATGCGCTGGCGAGCTGAGCCGGCCCGCCCCTCCGACATCCTCACCCGCGTGCAGTCGGTGATCTCCGCCAAGGCGGCGGTGGAGACGGCCGTGGGCATGCTGGCGGCCACCGGCCGTACGACCGTCGGCGAAGCCGCCCGGGAGCTGGAGCGCTACTGCCGGCACGAGGGTTTCCGCGCCGCCGCGGTCGCCCGGTGGCTGCTGGACGGCACGGTCACCCCCGAATCGGTCCTCGCAGCCGCCCGGCAGCTGCGCGGCCCCGCCACCTGATCGTCAGCGGCGGGGGTCCGCCTCGGCGGCGGCCGCCAGGAGGCTGCATCATGCCCCCGGCCGCGCGCCGCGCGCCGTGAGCCGGCGGGCACGGGCCGGTGCCGTGGGGGATATCTCCGCTGACCGCTGTTGTTGCGCGCTGCCCGGCATGCAACAGTGGAAGTGACGCCTACCGCTTCTCTTCTCGCGCTGCGGCCGAGTGGTCGGCGGCGCTGGAGTTGGTCCCCCGGATCTGGAGCCTGTGGTCCCCAGTGCGATGTCGATCGCGACGCCGAAGAGCGGGTGGACCGGCTTACCGAGGGGAGCACCATGGGCGACGCACCGGGTCGGGGGACCCCGGATCTGACCGCGCTCCTGCTGACGACGAAGAGCCTCGAAGGATTCCTCACCGCGCTGGCGGAGGCCGCGATGGCTCTCGCGCCCCACAGCGCGGGGTGCGCCATCACGCTGGAGCGGCGGGGCCGCCCGCTGACGGTGGCCAGTGTCGGAGCCAGAGCACTGGAGCTGGACGAGAGGCAGTACGGCCAGGACGACGGCCCCTGCCTGGAGGCCCTGCGGACCGGCCACGAGGTCTCCGTACCCGACATGCTCGACGAGGGGCGCTGGGGAAGCTATCCCGCGTACGCGGTGGCCATGGGCACCCACTCCTCGATGTCCTTCCCGATCGCACCGCGCACCCACACCGCGGGCGCGCTGAATCTCTACGCCGACAGGGTGCGCGGCTTCGCCGACGCCGACCTGCCCGCCCTGCGCTCGGTCGCCTCCCAGGCGACCGGGGCGATCGCCCTCGCGCAGCGCGTCGCGGACATCGAGGGCTTCAACGGGGAGCTGCAGGACGCGCTGCGGTCGCGGGCGGTCATCGACCAGGCGATGGGCGTGATCATGGCGCAGCAGCGATGCACGCACCAGGAGGCGTTCGACATCCTCCGCTCCGCCTCGCAGCACCGCAACATCAAGATCCGCGACCTGTGCGCCGAACTCATCAGCCGCTTCGGAGAGCCGTCCGATCCCCCCGACCTGCCGCCCCGCACCTGACGCCGGCGCGCCCGCGCAGCGGCCCCGTACCGCGGGAAGCTGCCTGCCCCCCTCAGCGCAGGAGCGCGTCCAGGAAGGGGCTGGACAGCACCCGGTGGGGGTCGAGCCGGTCGAGGATCGCGACCGCCTCGTCCCAGCCGGGGCCGCCCCCCGCGCGCTGGCTGTCGGGGATGGCGCCGCCGAGGACGTCCGGGTCGGCCCAGGCGGCGGTGTCGGTGTAGGCCCAGCCCTTGGACCACTCCACGCGGACCGTCGCCCGGTCCCCGTCCAGGGTCAGCAGGAACTGCTCGATGTCGCGGTAGAAGCGGTGCAGGGCGGGGGTGGTGGGCAGCGAGAGGATGTCGATCCACACGGCGGTGTCGACGTCCGGCCGGTCGGGGCGCGGCCGCAGGGCGGACAGCTGCGGGGGCCGGGCGCCGGGGACCGCGCACACGGACGGGTCCTCCAGGCCGGTCACCCGGATCTCCACCTGACCGTTGACCGGGTACTCGCCGCGGGCCGCGTACTGCGCGAGCAGCGTGCGGTAGAAGTCGGCGAACCGGCTGACCACCCACTGCACATCGGCGCGGCGGGTGATGACCGCGTACCCGTTGGCGGTCTCGCGCAGGGTGGTGGGCCGCACGTACTCCAGCAGGTTGCGGGACGCCCCCCACAGGTCCGAGCGCAGCCCGTCCGCGAGCAGGTGGGTGAGCACGTCACCGGTCAGCACATCCCGCACGGCGGAGCCCGACAGCAGGACGTCGGTGATGTCGCCGGTCAGCGCGACCTTGGCCAGCAGGTACTGCACCTGCCCGAAGAGCGGCGCGCTCGCCCAGGCCCCGGAGACCAGGCTCCCGGCCAGCCGGGCCACCGGCTCCGGGATGGAGTCCGAGAAGGGGTAGTTGTACGGCCCGGTGACCGCGCGGGCGGCGAGCGGCCTGGCCGGGGTGACGCTCCAGGTCTTCAGCCAGGGGCTGTCGGTGAAGGCGAACCAGATCGCCTCCACCCGGCCGGTGCTGTCCACGAAGCCGGCCAGGGTCCGCGTACCGGCCGGGGCACCGGGGGCAGCGAACAGCTCGGTGGCGGGGATGTCCAGATAGGACCGGCAGCGCAGGTTGACGTCGGTGCCCACGCGCAGGACCGCCTCGATGACGAGGGCGCGGCCGAGGTGGGTGAGCAGCGCCGCGCAGTCGGGCTCGGCTCGGCCGACGGTCCGCAGGACGTAGCGGCCGGCGCCGCCGTCCCAGACGACCGCGGTCAGCTCGGTGACCAGGTTGCTCAGCGAGCCGAAGCCCTGCCCGGGGGCCGGGCTCTCGCCGACGGCGGGGGCGGCCGTGCCGTGCGCGCCGATGGCGAGCGCGCCGCCGACCGAGAGGTCGCCGGGCGCCGGCGCGGCGATGACCCCGTAGCCGCCGGCGCCGGCGAAGGCGAGCACTGCCTCCAGCGAGGCGCCGGCCTGGACCCGCACCGCGGCCGACCCGTCGGCGGCCTGCTGCTCCAGTGACATCGCGGTGAGGCGGGCGGTGGTGTCCAGCAGGACGACCTGGGCCGCGGCGGGCGTGCCGTCGGCCACCGTGAGCGGTGCCCACCCGTGCCGATGGCCCTGCGCGCGTGCCGTCCACCCGGCACCGTAGGCCCAGTTGACGACGTCCAGCACCTCCTGGGGGCTGCGCGGCGCGCAGGTCCACAGCTGGTCGGTGCGGATCTCGCCGGCCCAGTTCTCGTAGACGCGCTGGTAGACGTCGAGCCCGGCCGGGAAACCGGGCGGCGGTCCCGAGGCCGCGTAGGCGCTGCCCGGCCGCACCAGGCCGCGCAGCAGCCAGACCGCGCCGCCCGCCGCGGCCGACGAGGCGAGCAGCCTGCGCCGCGACAGCCCGCCGGCCTGGTCCGAAAGGTCGTCAGCCACTTCCGTCGCCCTCCTCCGTGTCGCCCCTAAGCTTGCCTGATGGCCCGATACTTCGACGTACATCCCGAGAATCCCCAGCCACGCGTGATCAGCGCGGTGGCGGACGGTATCCGCTCCGGTGCGCTCGCCGCGTACCCGACGGACTCCTGCTACGCCCTCGGCTGCCGGATGGGCAACCGCGACGGCATCGACCGCATCCGGTCGATCCGTCACCTCGACGACCGGCACCACTTCACCCTGGTCTGCCAGAACTTCGCGCAGCTGGGGCAGTTCGTGCAGATCGACAACGACGTGTTCCGGGCCGTCAAGGCGGCGACGCCGGGCAGCTACACGTTCATCCTGCCGGCGACGAAGGAAGTGCCGCGCCAGCTGCTGCACCCCAAGAAGAAGACCGTGGGCGTGCGCATCCCCGAGCACGTCGTGGTGCAGGCGCTGCTCGCCGAGCTCGGCGAGCCGCTGGTCTCCAGCACCCTGCTGCTCCCCGACGAGGCCGAGCCGATGACACAGGGCTGGGAGATCAAGGAACGTCTCGACCACGTCGTGGACCTGGTGGTCGACTCCGGCGACTGCGGCACCGAGCCCACCACGGTCGTCGACTTCTCCGGCGGTGGGACCGAGATCCTCCGCCGCGGGGCCGGCGACGTGGCGCGCTTCGAGTAGCAGCGGGCCGGACAGCCGTGCGCCCGGCCGCCGCAGCCGTGAGAATCACCATCGGTGAGAATGCGGATGCCCGCGCGCCGGTGGGCCGTTCGGAGGGGGAAGCATGGCCGAGGATGTCGTGGCGAACACGGCCGAGGGCGAGCGGCGGGCAGCGGCAGGGCAGCTGCCGGAGCCGCTCGTCAAGGAGATGGACCGGGAGATGCGCCGGTGGCGTACCGCCACCTTCAACTACGGCGTCACCTACTACCTCGGCCGGATCCTCCTCATCGTCGCCAGCGCCGTCGTGGCCGCCGACCGGAACCTGGGCGAAGGCCACGGAAGCTGGCTGGTCACCTGGGTACCAGCCCTGGCACTGGTCGTCGCGGTGATGACCGCGGTGGACACCTGGCTCAAGCCCCAGCAGAAGTGGCGCGGCTTCATGGAGTCCCGCGACGCGCTGGCCGACCTGCGGATCCAGGCCGACGGCGGCATGCCGGCCGACCAGGTGCGCGCGCGGTTCCTCGAACTGCGCCGCCAGCACCGCGAGCGGAACATCTTCTGACGCCCCGCCGGGCCGCGCCTCCACCGGGTCGGCGCGGCGTGGCGGGACACGCCCGACGGGACAGGAGGAGCGTTCGGTGAAGCACGACCTGGTGGTGCTCGTTCCGGGCATCATGGGCACGGCCCTGACCCGGGGCGGTGCCGACCTGTGGGACCTGACGCCGGAGGCGATGGGCGGGCTGCTCCGGCCCGGGAGGACCCGGGAGGCGCTCGAACTGCCCAGGGGCATCGGCGACGATGACCCGGAGCCGCCGCACGCCCTGGAGCTGGGCCGTACCGTTCACGGGGCCCGGATCCTGCCCGGGCTCGTCTCCACCACGCGGTCCCCGGACCTCCGCGGGCTGCTCGGGATCGAGCCGGAGAGATTCGCGGAATTCCGCTACGACTGGCGCCTGAGCAACCGCAACTCGGCCAGGAAACTTGCGGTCTTCGTCGAGGAGCGGTTGACCCGGTGGCGGGAGACGGCCGACCGGCAGCTCTTCCCGCGCGCGGGCGAGGCCAAGGTGGTCTTCCTGTGCCGCTCCATGGGCGGCCTGGTCGTCCGCTACTACACCGAGGTCCTCGGAGGGTGGGAGCAGACCAGGTCGGTCGCCACGCTGGGTACACCCTTCTCGGGCAGCGTCAAGGCGCTGCGCTTCCTGACCGGCCAGGTGGAGTGGGTGCCGAGCCCCTTCCGCGAAGGGATACGCGAGGTGTGCTCGACCTTCCCCTCGGTCGGCCAGCTCCTGCCCACCTACCGGGTGGTGGTCGACCGGCAGCAGGGCAGGTCCCCTCTGCGGGGCCGGTCGGTCGAGGGGGTGGACACCCGTACGGTCGACGACTCCTTCGCCTTCTTCCGGGAGGTGCAGGACGCCGTCGCGGAGAGCGATGCCCTCCACAGCCGGCGGCGCCGCACGCTGATCGCCCTCGGGGGCGACAAGCACCGGACGGACCAGGCGCTCTCCTTCGCCGCGGGCGGGCGGCCGGTCTTCCACCAGGACTTCGCGGACTCCGGCGACCCGGAGGACCGCGTCCTGCCGCTCTTCGGCGACGGCACGGTGGCGCACATCGCCCAGACCCCGCCCGAGTGGCCCGACACCGGCCGGACCGTCTGGCTCGACAGCAGGCACGCGGACCTCGTCAACTCCGACCACGCCCTCAAGCAGTTGAGGCGCGTCTGCGACGGCCTCGAACCGGCCGGGGTGCTGAGCGTCGGGGAGCCGGTCGGGTGCGAATTCCCCGACTTCGCCCGGGCCGGCGAACCCTTCGAGGTGTGGGCGACGAACGCCGACGCCGCGCTGCGGCTGAGGGTCCGCCGCCTCGGCGAGGACGGCACGCCCGTGGTGGACGAGGCGATGCGCCATTGCGGCGGTGGGGACTTCCGCGCCGAACTGCGCGCCGAACCGGGGCGGTGGACCCTGGAGGTCTACTCGACGGCTCGCCGGTATTCGTGCCGGGACGTGCTGCTCGTCGTGTAGTGCCGGCGCCGGCCGGTGCGGCCGTGCGGTGATCGCGCCGCATCGGTCCCCGGCCGGACTCCCGGTGGACGGGCCGTCAACTACCCGCTATCTCGGCCAGTTTGGTCACCGTGTTCCAGTTGCGGTTGGTGGCCGGCATGCCGAGGCCGCGGTCGGTGAGCCGTGCCGCCAGCTTGGAGTCGCGGATGGAGTCGGGGAAGTACGCGTAGATCTCCCGCTCACCCGGCCGGATTTCGTCCGGCGCGTACGCCTCCCGGTCGATCGCGGCGAGCCGGTCGAGCGGGACGGGACCGGCGAGGAAGACCACCAGGAAGCGGGAGCCGTCGACCCCGGTCATGTCGAACGGGTTGGCCGCCACGACCCGCCGCAGGTCCTCGGCGGTGCGGACCATGCAGGTGATGGTCAGGCCCAACTCGTCCGCGAGCGCCTGTTGCAGCGCGGCGGCCAGCGCCTGCGGATCGGTGTCCTCGTGGGTGAAGACGGCATTGCCGCTCTGCAGGTGCGTACGGATCCCGGTGCCGCCGATCGCGGCCAGCAGCTCGCGCAGGGTCTGCATCGGGACCCTGGCCCTGCCCCCGACGTTGATCCCGCGCAGCAGCGCGACGTATCCGGTGCTGGTCGTGGTCACACCTGACACCGTAACCGGCGGCACCGACAGGGGCAGGGAGCGACGGGCGCGGACGGCGAACCGGACGCGACGGCACGCCCGTACTCCCCGCGTTGCGCGGCGGGATATGTAATTTCCGGATTTCCGCGAATCATGCACGATGTCGCTCGTTCGGGTACCACCTGGACGCTGGAACGGTTCGGCAGACCACATCGTGGCTACCTTCGCGGCCATGAGCACCAGTGCGCCCAAGGACGCCGGTCACGACCGCCCCGTCGTCACCGAACTGCGGCTGTCCGCTTTCAAGTCACACCGCGGGGCGACCTTCGCGCTCGGCCCGCTCACCCTGCTCACGGGGGGCAGCGGCACCGGCAAGTCCAGCGTGCTCGAAGGGCTGGCCGCACTCGGCCGGCTGGCCTGCGGCGCCGAACTCGCCGAGGTCTTCGGGTCGGTGGTGCACGGCGGCGCCGCGGCCTGCGTGCCGCAGGGCGCCCAGCCGGACGCGCAGGGGCGGCGCGGCTTCCGCATCGGCTGCACGGTGACAGGACCCGTCGGCCCGGTGCGGCTGGACGTCGCGGTGCAGGCGGAGCCGACGCTTCGGATCGTCGGCGAGCGGCTGACCGGCGCCGGCGAGACACTGCTGACCACCGCGCTGCGCGATCCGGCCCGCCGCACCGTGCAGGCGGCCTGGCACACGGCCGGCGAGGTCTCCGTCACCCGTGCACCGCTGCCGGACAACGTCCTGGCCAGCGCCCTGCTGCCGCTGCGGGTCTCCGGACGCACCGACGGGCAGCGGCTGGTGCTCGCGGCCGCCGAGCAGCTGGTGGTGGCGCTGCGCGGGGTCTTCCCGGTGGCACCGCGGCCCGAACTGATGCGCGCCCCCGTGCCGCAGGGCGACGGGCGGCTGCGCGCCGCCTGCGACAACCTGTCCGCCGTTCTGGCCAGGACGGAGGGCGAGTGCGGCACGCGGCACGCGGCACTGGTCAACGCCGTGCGGGCGGTGTGCAGTCCACCGGTCGAGGGCCTGACCGTGCTGCCCGCGGTGCTTCCCTCGCCGGGCGGCGGCCGTGCGCCGCTGGAGGCCGTGATCGCCGCGGTGGACCGCGGTCCGCTGGGCGTGGTGCCGGTCGACCGGCTCGGCGATGGCGAACTGCGCTTCCTGGCTTTGGCGTTGGTGCTGCTCACCGGCCCCGGCGTGCTGGACGTCGACACCAGTACGGAGCTGCTGCCGGCCGGCCAGGTGCTCACCGTCCTGGGCGACGGGCTCGATCTGGGCCTGGACCGCCGGCAGGTGCGCGAACTGCTGCGGCTCGCCGGGATGGCCGCCGCCCGCGGCCACATCCGGCTGCTCGGCACGGTGCAGGACCCCGCCTGCGCGGAGGGCCTGGGCGGTGTGACGGTCGCCCGGCTCGGCGAGGGCCGGCGGGTGCCGGCGCAGGAGACGGGGGAGGCGGACCGCGGCGGTGACGGGGGCGGCGACCGGGGGGCCGGGCGGCGCGGCGGGCGCGGCGGTGACCTGATGGGCGGTCACCCGATCGGCGGTACGGGCGTGGGTGCGGCGGGCGGTACGGGCGTGGGTGCGGCGGGCGGTACGGGCGCGGGTGCCGGCGGGGGAGGTGACTCGGGCGGCGTGGGCCGGGAGGAGGAAGGGTGCGGCGATGCGGTAGACCAGTCCGGGTGACCGGACAACCAACGGACCTGGCGGCCCTGCAGCGCCGCCTGGTCGAATTCGCCGCCGCCCGTGACTGGGAGCCCTTCCACACCCCGAAGAATCTGGCCGCCGCGCTGAGCGTCGAGGCGTCCGAGTTGCTCGAGATCTTCCAGTGGCTGACGCCCGGGCAGTCGTCGGCGGTGATGGCGGACCCCGGGTCCGCCCACCGGGTGCGCGACGAGGTCGCGGACGTGCTGGCGTATCTACTGCAGTTCTGCGCGGCGCTGGAGATCGACGTGCTGGCCGCGCTCGCGGCCAAGATCGACAGGAACGAGGAGCGCTTCCCGCGGCCCGGCCGGCCGGGGGATCCCCCGGCCGGGTGAGGATCCGGTGCGGGGGAGGCGGCACGGGGTCCGGTGCAGGGGTGCGGCACGGGATTTGGGTGCGGTTTCAGGGGTGTTTGTCCGCGGGTGCGAGGTTATCCACAGATGTCGTGATCAACCCTTTCGCGGTACCGCGACTGTGTCACGCTGAGTGATGTCGGCAGGTGGCGAAGGGGTCGCCACCACCGGTGTCGAGGGGGTGCGCTGATGGACGCGGCACGGTTGGTGGCGGAGGCGGAAAGGGTGATGCGCGGGGCGCCGCAGCCCGAGGACGTCATCGCGGAGGCCTGGCAGGCCGGCGAGCTGGTCGAGGCGGTGGAGCGGCTGCTGGCCGCCGGTCAGCAGCCGCCGGGGGCGGACGCGGACACGGTGGGCCCGGCTTGGGCGGCGGGGCCGGCCGGTCGGGCGGGGCCGGTGCTCGCGGCCGCGGGGGCGGGGCCGCCGCGGGCGGCCAGGATGACCGCGGTCCGCGATCCGGCGGGGACGTTGCGGGCCCTGCGGGTGCTGCTCGGCGAGATCACCCACGCCCTGGTGGGACTCACCTGCGCGGTGCAGGACGAGGGGGCGTATTGGCAGTGCATCGAGGCGCTGGACGCGGTGGACGAGGCCAGGGACCGGGTGCGGGCGCTCGCCCGCGGCTTGTGGGCGCCGGGGCCGACGGGCGCCGGGGGGCTGCCATGCGCCGATTGACGGGCGGGCGCGGGATGAGTGCAGGATGGGGGAATGGATCTGCGAATCTTCACCGAGCCCCAGCAGGGGGCCGACTACGACACGCTGCTCGCGGTCGCCAAGGCGACGGAGAACCTCGGCTTCAACGCCTTCTTCCGATCGGACCACTATCTGACGATGGGCGGCGACGGGCTGCCGGGACCCACGGACGCGTGGATCACCCTGGCCGGTCTCGCCCGGGAGACCAGCAGGATCAGGCTCGGCACCCTGATGACGGCGGGCACCTTCCGGCTGCCCGGCGTGCTGGCGATCCAGGTGGCGCAGGTCGACGCGATGTCGGGTGGAAGGGTCGAGTTCGGGCTGGGTGCCGGCTGGTTCGAGGCGGAGCACACCGCCTATGGCATCCCGTTCCCGAAGGAGAAGATCGGCCGGCTCGCCGAGCAGCTCGCGGTGATCACCGGGCTGTGGGCCACCCCGGTCGGCAAGACGTTCGACTTCGAGGGGGAGTTCTACCAGCTCAAGGACAGCCCCGCGCTGCCCAAGCCCGCTCAGGCCAAGGTGCCGGTGCTGATCGGCGGCATGGGCGCCAAGCGCACCCCGGAGTTGGCGGCGCGCTATGCCGACGAGTTCAACGTGCCCTTTGCCTCGATCGAGGACTCCGCCCGGCAGATCGGGCGGGTCCGCGACGCGGTGCGGGCGGCCGGGCGCCCGGCTGACAGCATGGTGTATTCGAACGCGCTGGTGGTCTGCGTCGGCCGGGACGACGCGGAAGTGGCCAGGCGGGCGGCGGCGATCGGCCGCGAGGTCGCGGAGCTGAAGGAGAACGGGCTGGCCGGATCGCCGGCGGAGGTCGTGGAGAAGATCGGGCGGTATGCCGAGCAGGGCGCGACCCGCTTCTACCTCCAGACCCTCGACCTCGGCGACCTGGACCACCTGGAGCTGATCGCCGCCCAGGTCAAGCCGCAGCTGGGCTGAGGCCGCCGGATGCCGACACCGCCCGCCGTCCCGCCCGCTCCCACCGGGGAGTTGGGGGCGCTGCTGGCCTCGGGCCGCACCCTGGTGCTGGACGGCGGGCTGTCCAACCAGCTCGCCGACCAGGGCTGCGATCTGTCCGACCCGCTCTGGACGGCCCGGCTGCTCGCCGACGACCCCGGGCAGATCGAGGCAGCCCACCGGGCGTATGCGCGGGCGGGTGCGGATGTGCTGATCACCTCGGGCTACCAGGCCAGTTACGAGGGCTTCGCCCGCCGCGGCATCGGGCGGGCCGAGGCGTCGGCGCTGCTGCGGCGCAGCGTGGAGCTGGCCCGCCGGGCGGCCGCGGACCGGCCGGGAGTGCGGGTGGCGGCGTCGGTCGGGCCGTACGGAGCGGTGCTGGCGGACGGCAGCGAATACCGCGGGCGGTACGGCTTGACGGTGGGGGAGCTGGAGCGTTTCCACCGGCCGAGGATCGAGGCGGCGGCCGCCGCGGGGCCCGACGTGCTGGCCCTGGAGACGCTGCCGGACATCGACGAGGCCGAGGCGATGCTGCGGGCTGCGGCGCCGACGGGCCTGCCGGTGTGGCTGTCCTACACCGCCGACGGCGACCGGACCCGGGCCGGGCAGCCGCTGGCCGAGGCCTTCGCACTGGCCGCGGGCCGCGACGAGGTGATCGCGGTGGGCGTCAACTGCTGCGCGCCGCGGGACGTGCTGCCCGCGGTGGAGCTGGCGGCCGCGGTCACCGGCAAGCCGGTGGTGGCCTACCCCAACAGCGGCGAGCGCTGGAATGCCACGGCACGCCACTGGGAGGGCGCCCCCGACCTCTCGCCGCTCCTCGCCACCGCCTGGCAGGCGTCCGGCGCCCGCCTGATCGGCGGCTGCTGCCGCGTCGGCCCGTCCGCCGTCGCGGCCTTGCGTGCTGCCCTGTCCTGAGCGCAGGCTCTCGGGCCGGCGGCCCCGGCGGCCCCAGCCGACCGGGGCCTCGGCTCCGGCAGCGGCCGCCCCACCGGGACCCGCGGCGCCGGCCCCGCCGGTCCCGGTGGGGCTCGGCGGTGGGGAAAACGCCTGGGCCGGGTGCGGGGCGGCGGGGATACTCGGTCAGGTGTTCCTGACGATCTCCACCACAGGCAGCGCCGCGCGGCCGGCAACGGACCTCGGCTATCTGCTGCACAAGCACCCGGGCAAGGCCCAGGTCTTCGCCACGTCCTACGGTGACGCGCACGTCTTCTACCCCGAGGCGGGCGAGGAGCGCTGCACGGCCGCGCTGCTGCTCGAAGTCGATCCGCCGGCGCTCGTGCGGCGTGGGCGCGGCAAGGGCAGGGGCGGGGCGCCCGACGCGGCGCTGGCGCAGTATGTGAACGACCGGCCGTACGCCGCGTCGTCACTGCTCGCGGTGGCCCTGCGGACCGTCTTCGCCAGCGCGCTGCGCGGGGAGTGCCGCACGCTGCCCGAGCGGGCCGCGGCGCCGCTGCCGCTGCGGGTCGAGGTGCCCGCGCTGCCCGCCCGCGGCGGACCCGCGCTGGTGGCCCGGCTGTTCGAGCCGCTGGGCTGGCAGGTGGCCGCCGAGCCGGTGCCGCTGGACGACCACTTCCCCGAGTGGGGCGACTCGCGGTACGTACGGCTGGTGCTTGAGGGCGAGCTGCGGCTGTCCGACGCACTGCGGCACCTCTACGTGCTGCTGCCGGTGCTGGATGACGCGAAGCACTACTGGGTGTCGGCCGAGGAGGTGGACAAGCTGCTGCGGTTCGGGGACGGCTGGCTCGCGGGGCACCCCGAGCAGCAGCTGATCAGCCGGCGCTATCTGGCCCGCCGCCGGTCGCTCACCCGGGAGGCGGACGAGCGCCTTGAGCTGGTGCGGCTGGCCGACGCCGACGACGTGGAGGTCGAGGAGATCGACAACGCCGTCGAGCCCGAGCAGCCGGACGGCTCGCAGGAGCGCCCGGCGCCGCTGGCCGTGCAGCGCCGCGAGGCGATCCTCGCCGGGCTGCGCGCGGCCGGCGCCACCCGGGTCCTCGACCTGGGCTGCGGCCAGGGCCAGTTGCTGGCCGCGCTGCTCAAGGAGCCGCGCTTCACCGAGATCGTCGGCGTCGACGTCTCGGTCCGTGCCCTGGAGATGGCCGCCCGCCGGCTGCACCTGGACCGGATGGGCGAGCGGCAGTCCTCCCGCCTCACGCTGCTCCAGGGCTCGCTGGCGTACACCGACAAGCGGCTCAAGGGCTATGACGCGGCGGTGCTCAGCGAGGTGGTCGAGCATCTGGACCCGCCGCGGCTGCCCGCGCTCGAATACGCCGTCTTCGGCGCCGCCCGCCCGCGGACGGTGATCGTGACGACGCCGAACGTCGAGTACAACGTGCGCTGGGAGACGCTGCCGGCCGGTCACCGCCGGCACGCCGACCACCGTTTCGAGTGGACCCGGCGGGAATTCCGCGACTGGGCGCGGGCGGTGGCCGACCGCTACGGCTACGCCGTGGAATTCCAGCCGGTCGGCCCCGACGACCCCGAGGTCGGCCCGCCCACCCAGCTCGCACTCTTCACCGGCGGCACCGGCGGCACCGGCGGCACCGGCGGCACCGGCACCACCACTGACACCGGCACCGACACCGGCACCCACGAGAAGAAGAAGGAGGACGCGGCATGACCGGCGACGACCGTGACGGCGGCACCACCGCTGCGCCCCGCACCCTCGCCGTCACCGAGATGTCCCTGGTGGTGCTGATCGGCGCCACCGGCTCCGGCAAGTCCACCTTCGCGGCCCGGCACTTCAAGCCCACCGAGGTGGTCTCCTCCGACTTCTGCCGCGGCCTGGTCAGCGACGACGAGAACGACCAGAGCGCGACCGGCGACGCCTTTGACGTGCTGCACTACATCGCGGGCAAGCGGCTCGCGGCCGGCCGGCTGACCGTCGTGGACGCCACCAACGTGCAGCCGGAGAGCCGCAGGCACCTGGTGCAGCTGGCCAGGGAGCACGACGTCCTGCCCATCGCGATCGTGCTCGACGTGCCCGAGCAGGTGTGCGCCGAGCGCAACGCGGCACGCTCCGACCGGGCGGGCATGCCCCGGCACGTCATCGCGCGGCACCAGCGCGAGCTGCGCCGCTCGCTGCGCGGCCTGGAGCGCGAGGGCTTCCGCAGGGTCCACGTCCTGCGCGGCACCGCGGAGATCGACGCCGCCCGCGTCGTCGGCGAGCCGGCTTACAACAACCTGCGGCACCTCACCGGGCCGTTCGACATCATCGGCGACGTCCACGGCTGCGGCTCCGAGCTGGAGACGCTGCTGGCCAAGCTCGGTTACGACGACGGCCGGCACCCGGACGGCCGTACCGCGGTCTTCGTCGGCGACCTGGTCGACCGCGGCCCGGACAGCCCCGGCGTGCTGCGCCGCGTCATGGGCATGGTCGAGGCGGGCACCGCCCTGTGCGTGTCGGGCAACCACGAGAACAAGCTGGGCCGGCACCTCAAGGGCCGCCGCGTGCAGCCCACCCACGGCCTGGCCGAGACGCTGGAGCAGTTCGCTCGCGAGGACGAGCGCGACCCCGGGTTCCGGGGCCGCGTCGCCGACTTCATCGACGGCCTGATCAGCCACTACGTCCTCGACGGCGGCCGGCTGGTGGTCTGCCACGCGGGCCTGCCGGAGAAATACCACGGCCGTACCTCCGGCCGGGTCCGCTCGCACGCCCTCTACGGCGACACGACCGGCGAGACCGACGAGTTCGGCCTGCCCGTCCGCTACCCCTGGGCCGAGGACTACCGCGGCAGCGCCGCCGTCGTCTACGGCCACACGCCCGTCCCCACCACCTCCTGGATCAACAACACGCTCTGCCTCGACACGGGCGCCGTCTTCGGCGGCCGGCTGACCGCCCTGCGCTGGCCAGAGCGCGAGATCGTGGACGTCCCCGCCGAGCGGGTCTGGTACGAGCCGGTCAAGCCGCTGCTGTCCGACGCGCCCGGCGGCCGGGAGGGGCGCCCGCTCGACCTGGACGACGTCGCGGGGCGCAGGATCGTGGAGACGGCCCTGATGGGACGGCTCGCGGTGCGCGAGCAGAACGCGGCCGCGGCCCTTGAGGTGATGAGCCGCTTCGCGGTCGACCCGCGGCTGCTGTGCTACCTGCCGCCGACCATGGCGCCCTGCGCCACCTCCACGCAGGACGGCTACCTCGAACACCCCGCGGAGGCCTTCGCCTCCTACCGGGCCGACGGGGTGCGGCAGGTGGTGTGCGAGGAGAAGCACATGGGCTCCCGAGCGGTCGCCCTGGTGTGCCGGGACGAGGCGGCCGCCGCCGAGCGGTTCGGCGCCGCCGCGGGGGTGACCGGGACGGTGCACACCCGCACAGGCCGGCCGTTCTTCGACGACCCGGCCGTCACCGAGGCGGTGCTCGACCGGGTGCGCGGCGCCGTCACCGCGGCGGGGCTGTGGGACGAGCTGGACACCGACTGGCTGCTGCTCGACGCCGAGCTGCTGCCGGGTCGCTCAAGGCGTCGGGGCTGCTGCGCAAGCAGTACGCGGCGGTCGGCGCGGCCGCGGGTGCCGCCTTCCCGCCGGCCCTCGCCGCGCTCCGCGCCGCGGCGGACCGCGGTGCCGACGTCGGTGAGGTGCTGGCCAGGCAGTACGAGCGGGCCGCCGACGCGCAGGCGTTCACCGACGCCTACCGCCGCTACTGCTGGACCACCGACGGCTTGGACGGGGTCCACCTCGCCCCCTTCCAGCTGCTCGCCGTCCGCGACCGCAACCTCGCGGGGGAGCTGCCGCAGGACCGGCAGCTCGCGCTCGTCGACCGGCTGGTCGACGCCGATCCCACCGGGCTGCTACGTACCACCCGGCGGCTGGCCGTCGACACCGCTGACGAGGCGTCGGTCGCGGCCGGCACGCGGTGGTGGCTCGACCTGACGGAGGCCGGCGGCGAGGGCATGGTCGTCAAGCCACTGGCGGCGACGGCCCGCGACCCCAAGGGCGGCCTCGTCCAGCCGGGCGTCAAGTGCCGCGGCCGGGAGTATCTGCGCATCATCTACGGCGCGGAGTACACCCGCCCGGCCCACCTCGACCGCCTCCGCCGGCGTTCGCTGGGCCACAAGCGCTCGCTCGCGCTGCGCGAGTACGCACTCGGCCTTGAAGCCCTCGACCGCCGCGCCTCCGGCTCGCCCCTGTGGCGTGTCCACGAGGCCGTCTTCGCCGTCCTGGCCCTGGAGTCCGAGCCGGTGGACCCCCGCTTGTAGCCGCGCCGGCTGCCGTGCCCGCGCCGCCGCCGGACCTCCTGCCGCGTCCACCCGGACGAGGTCCGGGGGCGGGGCGGGGGCCGCGGACGGGATAGACGGCACCGGACGTGGGAAGCTCTGCTTTCATGGGCTTCCACGTGGACTCCGAGACCGGGCGGCTGCGCCGCGTCATCCTGCACCGGCCCGACCTGGAGCTGAAGCGGCTGACGCCGACGAACAAGGACGCGCTGCTGTTCGACGACGTCCTGTGGGTGCGCAGGGCCCGTGCGGAGCACGACGGTTTCGCCGACGTGCTGCGGGACCGCGGGGTCGAGGTGCACCTGTTCGGCGACCTGCTGACCGAGTCGCTGGCGTCGCCCGCCGCCAAGGCGCTCGTGCTGGACCGGGTGTTCGACGAGAAGGAGTACGGGCCACTGGCCACCGGGCCGCTGCGGGAGGCGTTCGACCGGCTCGCCCCGGCGGAGCTGACCGAGGCGCTGGTCGGGGGGATGACCAAGCGGGAGTTCCTGGACCGCTTCGCGGAGCCGGTCTCGGTCCGCTTCCACGCCATGGACCTGGACGACTTCCTGCTCGCGCCGCTGCCGAACCACATCTTCACCCGGGACACCTCCGCCTGGGTCTACGACGGGGTCAGCATCAACGCGATGCGCTGGCGTGCCCGCCGGCGCGAGACCGTGCACTTCGAGGCGATCTACCGGCACCACCCGCTCTTCGCGGACGGCGGCTTCCACGTCTGGTCGGAGGGCCAGAGCGCGTATCCCTCGACGATCGAGGGCGGGGACGTGCTGGTGATCGGGTCGGGCGCGGTGCTGATCGGGATGAGCGAGCGGACCACCCCGCAGGCGGTGGAGATGCTGGCCCGCGGGATGTTCGCGGCGGGGTCGGCGCGGACCATCGTGGCGCTCGACATGCCGAAGCGGCGTGCGTTCATGCACCTGGACACGGTGATGACGATGGTCGACGGCGACACCTTCACGCAGTACGCGGGCCTGGGGATGCTGCCGTCGTACACCATCGAGCCCGGCGCGGAGTACGGCGAGCTGAAGGTCACCGACCACGCGCCCGAGCACATGCACCGGGCCATCGCGGCGGCGCTCGGACTGGACTCGGTCAAGGTGCTGACCGCGACGCAGGACGTGCACGCGGCCGAGCGGGAGCAGTGGGACGACGGCTGCAACGTGCTGGCGGTGGAGCCCGGCGTGGTGGTGGCCTACGAGCGCAACGCGACCACCAACACTTTCCTGCGCAAGCGCGGCATCGAGGTGATCGAGATTCCGGGCAGCGAGCTGGGCCGGGGCCGCGGCGGGCCGCGCTGTATGAGCTGCCCGATCGAGCGCGACGCGGTGTGAGCTGGGACGCAGCCACGGATGCCGACGGCAGGGAGCCGTGCCGCAGCGCCAGGGAAGCCGGAGAAGGGGCTGTATAAGAATGCCTATCCTCGTATAGACTTCCACAGTTACCGATGAACCACCGACCGAGGAGTCCCCGCATGGCCGTCGATCTCAAGGGCCGCCACTTCGTCAAGGAGCTGGACTTCACGCCCGAGGAGTTCCTCGGCCTGGTGGAGCTGGCCGCCGACCTCAAGGCGGCCAAGCGGGCGGGTGCGGAGGAGCCGCGGCTGCGAGGTCGCAACATCGCGCTGATCTTCGAGAAGACGTCCACCAGGACCCGCTGCTCCTTCGAGGTCGCCGCGGCCGACCAGGGCGCCGCCACCACGTACCTGGACCCGGCGGGCTCCCAGATCGGCCACAAGGAGTCGGTCAAGGACACCGCCCGGGTGCTGGGCCGGATGTTCGACGCGATCGAATACCGCGGCGCCAGCCAGACCGCCGTCGAGGAGCTCGCGCTGCACGCCGGTGTGCCGGTCTACAACGGGCTCACCGACGACTGGCACCCCACGCAGATGCTCGCCGACGTGCTCACCATGGCCGAGCACACCGGCGGCGGCGTCGCGGGCCTCGGCTCCGGCGGTGTGGCCTTCGCCTACCTCGGCGACGCCCGGTTCAACATGGGCAATTCCTATCTGGTCACCGGCGCCCTGCTCGGCCTCGACGTGCGGATCGTGGCGCCGCGCGCGTACTGGCCGAGCGAGGACGTCGTCGCCCGCGCCCGCAAGCTCGCCGAGACCACCGGCGCGACGGTCCTGCTCACCGAGGACATCGCGGAAGGCGTCCTGGGCTGCGACTTCGTGGTGACCGACGTCTGGGTCTCGATGGGCGAGCCGAAGGAGGTGTGGGCCGAGCGGATCGCCGCGCTCGCGCCGTACGCGGTGACGATGGACGTGCTGCGGGCCACCGGCAAGCCCGACGTGAAGTTCCTGCACTGCCTGCCCGCCTACCACGACCTCGGCACCGAGGTCGGCCGGCTGATCCACGAGCAGTACGGGCTGAGCGAGCTGGAGGTCACCGACGAGGTCTTCGAGTCGGCGCACTCCGTCGTCTTCGACCAGGCCGAGAACCGTATGCACACCATCAAGGCCGTCCTGGTCGCGACGCTGGCCTGACGCGCGGGACCGGCCCGGCCCGGCCCGGCACCGGGCCGCGCCCACCGCCCGGTGCCGGGACGACCGCCGCGGGACCGGCCCGCTCAGACCCGGTCGGCCGCGATCAGCAGGTACTGGAAGCTGCCGTTCTTGTACGCCGTCAGGAACGTGTCCTCGATGCCGGTGACCAGGTGCTCCGCGGTCCTGCGCAGCTCCCAGTACGGGATGGTGGCCTGCGTGAGGTCCTCGACGTGGACGGGGACGAGGCGGTGGCGGGCCATGGCACGGAAGTACTCCGACCGCGGGTGGATGTCGCAGATGTAGTGGGCGTTGATGAGCGACACCTCACGGGAGGCCTGCCCGTAGGTGTCGTTGTAGCAGCCGGTGATCACCACGTAGCGCCCGCCGCGGCGCAGCAGCCGGGAGTGCTCGGCGAACAGCAGGTCCAGCTCCACGTACATGGAGGACTCGTTGTTCCAGGACGCCGCGTAGGCGCCCGTGGTGAAGCCGGTGTCCAGCATGTTGCGGTGGTGGTAGCGCACCTTGCCGTCGATGCCCCGGGCGCGCGCCTGGCTGTTGGCGAAGTCCGCCTGCTTGGTGGAGAGCGTCACGCCGTCGGCATGGCAGTTGTAGCGCTGGTGCGCCACCACGCTGCCGCCGCCGCGCCCGCACCCGGCGTCGAAGACCCGGTCGGCGGGGGAGAGCGGCCCGAGACGGGAGGCGAGCAGCTCGGCCTGCGCCTGCTCCAGTCGGTGCAGTTCCGCGGTGACCCGCTCGGCCCGCCGCGCGGGATCGGACTCGTCGAGTACGGACCACTTGACGTCACCGACGCCGTAGTGGTGGTGGTACAGGTCGTCGATCCCGCCGAGTTCGAGGTTGACCGGGTTCTGCTCGGCGTTCCAGTAGTCCGCGACGCGGCTCTGGTACGTGGACTGGGCGGGCAGCGAAACGGTGGCGCCGGACTGGGTGATGGCCAACGGTGGCTCCTCGTGCTGGTGCGTGTGCTGGTACGGGTGCGGTGCTGCCGGTCGCCGCGGGTGCGTCGCGAGGACGCGCGGGGACGCGGATGTGCGCGGATGTGCGCGGGGTCACCAGTAGTTGGGCAGGAAGTAGCGGTGGCTGTTGGTCGCGTGCCATTCGTGGTTGCCGGCCACCCAGTCGGACAGGCCCAGGGCGTAGCGCTCCACGACGGGCGAGGTCACCGACAGCGTCGCGGCCTCCTCCTCGAAGGCCGCCATGATCGCGTTGTGGATCTCGACGCTCCGCAGATAGGCGGCCTTCAGGCCGCGCCCCTCGTTGGCGGCCACCACCTGCGGCAGGTTGAGGTGCTCGGGGTCGCTCGCCATCTCCTTGGCGAAGGAGTACAGGTCGTTGACGATGGTGGTCGCGTTGCAGGCCAGCGCCGTGATCCGCTGGATCTCGGGGCGGGCGTAGACCGGTTCGGGCAGCTCGTAGCCGTCGATCGCGTCCACGAGCGACAGGCACGGGCGGAAGTTGTTGAACTGCCGCATGACCAGGTACTCCCACACCTTCGGGACATACCGCGTCTCCGCCCAGGCGGCCTCGGCGAGGTAGCCCTGGTGCAGGCGGGCCATGTCGTGCACGAAACGGTCGGTCTGGCTTGGGGTGGCGAAGGCGGCGTAGTCCTTCATCGCCCAGTGGTAGGAACGCAGCGGCCCGTCGGCCTGCACGCCCTGCCGCCACTCGGCTTCCAGCTCCGGCGTGCCGTGGAAGGGGTCGATCGCCGACTGGGCCATGACCAGCGGGCCGCCGAGCCCGCGGTGCGACCCGCCGCGGCCCTCGTCCTCCTCGCAGTAGCAGCTGTCGACCAGGTTCTCGGCGAGCAGCAACTGGCCGGCGACGGTCACCCGGTCCAGGTCGGCGGCGCGCGGGTGCTGGAGCACCACGGCCCGGCCGAACTGGAAGCCGGCGAAGTCGCCGTTCCAGGCCGGCGGGAAGAGGTCCAGCTCCCTCGCCCAGGCCTCCACCCTGCGGTCGACCTCCTCGACCTTCACCGGGTCCGCCGGGACGGCGGGCCGGTATCGGAGCCCGGGGATCGCTCCGCCGCGCCGGGGACGGACGAGGGTCGGCGGCCCGGGCAGCCGGCGCGGTGCGTCGGCGTTCACGGGAGTGCTCATGGCGTACTCCACTGGGTCGCTCGGCCGCGCGGCCGTTCTTCGGCCGCCGAACCGGTGACGCCTTCCGGTGTGGACACGTTTTTCCTCCCGGCGGATGGACGCAGGTACGCGGCCCGGGCGCCCCCCATGGCAAGGCGCCCCGACCGCGGAACCAAGCCAACCAGCGGGCGCTCGGACCTGGTATGGCGTGAAAGGGGGCGCTTCGCGCACTGGTGGTGCCAAACGTCCACCTGAGGCAGCGGCGGGGGCGCGCCCCCGCCCCGCGCGCCCCCGCGCCTGCCGCGAAACGATGGAGACGCCTGGGCGGGCAGAAAACCCGGTTGATCCGGACGCCGGCGGAGGAAAAATGGGTGTCGTCCCAGGTGATCCGGTCTCCTTCCGGCGTTCCGCGGGGGACTGGTGGAGGAGCGGGCGAGAGATGACCATGCACGATGACCAGCTGGACCTGAGCACCGAAACGGTTGCGGCTTTGGTCCGGGAACAGTTCCCTCAGTGGAGCGGCAAGGCGATCCGGCCCCTGCCGTCGACCGGGACGGTCAACGCCATCTTCCGTATCGGGAGCGACCTCGCGGCGCGTTTCCCACTGCGCCTGGCCGATGCCGCCGAGACGCTGGCCTTTCTGGAACAGGAAGCCCGCGCGAGCGCGGACCTGGCGCGGGTGTCCCGGTTCCCCGCCCCGGAACCCGTCGCCTTGGGAAAGCCCGGAGCGGGATACCCCATGCCGTGGGCGGTCCAGACCTGGCTGCCGGGAACGGTCGCCTCGGATGCCGACCCGAGTGGGTCGGACGCTTTTGCCGAGGATCTCGCGGCCTTCATCGCAGCCCTCCGAAAGGCCGACACGCGAGGGCGGCACTTCAGTGGCGAGGGCCGCGGCGGCGTTCTCACTCACCACGACGATTGGATGGCGAGGTGCTTCGAGGAGAGTGAGGGGCTGCTCGACGTGCCCCGGCTGCGCCAGGTGTGGAACCACCTCCGGGAATTGCCGCGCTCGGGCGCCGACGTGATGAGCCACCGTGACTTGATCCCCGGCAATGTCCTGGTCGCGGGAGACCGGCTCAGCGGCGTACTCGACACCGGCGGCTTCGGCCCGGCCGACCCCGCGCTCGATCTGGTCAGTGCCTGGCACCTCTTGCAGCCGGGTCCGCGGGAGGTGCTCCGGCGGTCACTGGCCTGTGACGATCTGGAGTGGGAGCGCGGCAAGGCATGGGCTTTTCAACAGGCGATGGGTCTTGTCTGGTATTACGTCGAGAGCAATCCGCCGATGAGCGGAATGGGGCGCCGGACACTCGACCGCATTCTGGGGTCGACGGTGTGACGTCGCCCCGGTTTCCGACCGTGACCACTCGACGGCGTCCACTGAAGCCCGGCCAGGATGAGGCGTATGGATGCTGAAGTGCAGGCCTATGTCAACGGGATCACGTCGGTGCACCGTCCCCTGTTCGAGCGGGTGCATCGGCTGATCATGGAGGCGTACCCCGAGGCGGGCCTCGTGCTGTCCTACGGGATGCCGACCTACCGGGTCGGCGGCCGAAAGCTGCACGTCGGGGTCTGGCAGCACGGGGTATCGGTCTACGGGTGGGACAAGGAGCGGGCTGCGCCCTTCACCTCTCGCCACCCGGACCTCGTCAGCGGGAAGGGGACCATCCGGCTGCGCTCGGAACAGGCGGCGGGCGTCACCGACGAGGAGTTGGGCGAGCTCATCCGTGCTTCGCTCGAAGCCTGACCCGTTGACCGGCGGGCCCGGTCGCACGTGGTGGCGTGCGACCGGGCCCGCCGGCTGTACGGGATCGGGTCAGAAGCCGGAGTTGCCCGATCCTCGGGTGACGGTGTAGTTGCCGGGGTTGTTGAGGCCGCCCGAGGCCGCGCCGCTGACGGTGGTGTTGCTGACCGTCATGCTGCCGGTGACGTTGTTGATGTCGAAGCCGTAGGTGCCGGCCCCGGTGATCGTGTCGCGGTCGAAGGTCAGATTGCTGATCGTGTGGCCGTAACTGAGCAGGACGGCCTGGTAGGTGCTGTCCTTGATGGTGTTGCCGGTGACCTTCACCGGCTGGGTGATGTCGCCCTGGTTCGCCGCGTAGATCCACAGGGCGCCGATGTCGGAGGCCCAGTTGGAGTGGTAGGAGCCGGTGCGTGTCAGCAGGTTGTCGCGGACGGTGGTGGGGCCGGAGAAGTTCTGGCCGAAGTAGGTGCTGACCGTGATGCCCGAGCCGAAGGCGACCGTGTCGCTGACGGCGTTGTTCTGGATCGTGTTGTCGCCGCCGCCGTAGACGCCGATGCCGTTGGCCTGGATGGGGCTCTGCGAGGTGTTGTGCGAGACGGTGCAGTTGGTGACGTTGCCGCCCTCGGTGTCCAGGGCGATGGTGTCGTCGCCGGTGTTGCGCACCGAGGACTGCTCCACGGTGGAGCCCGAGGAGCCGCCGTGGATGTGGACGCCGTCGGCGAAGACGTCGCGCACGCGCAGTCCGGCCGCGTCGAGACCGGTGCCCGGCACCGCCCACAGGCCGACCTTGGTGTGCTCCATCCAGACGTCGAGGATCAGCGACCCGGAGGCGAACGACCCCTCGATCGCGGCCGCGCCCTGGTCGTTGTTACGGGAGGTCTGGTCGCCGGAGACGGTCAGGTCGGCGATCTGGTTGCGGCCGCCGGTCGTGTAGAGGCCACCGGAGCCGTTCTCGGCGGTGGACCGGATCGTGGTGTACCACTGGCCGGCCCCGCGCAGCGAGACGTTGTTCAGCGAGACCCGCCCGGAGATGGTGTAGGTGCCGGCGGGCAGCCACAGCCCCTGGCCGGTGCTGGAGAGCTGGCTGAGCGCGCTGTTGAGCGCCGAGGTGACGTCGGCGCCGCCGGGGGTGACGCCGTAGCCGGCCGCGGAGACGTAGCCGGCGGGCATCGCGTAGGCCGCGTCGACCTGTTCGGCGTCGACGGTGTCGACGGTGAAGGTACCGCCGGCCGTGCTGTCCTTCTGCAGTTTCAGCACGGTTCCTGCCGGCCAGGTCGCGGAGTTGCGGAAGCGGACCTCGTCGTAGAAGTGGTGGCCCGAGCCGTCGGCAGGGTTGTTGGTGTCGTAGTAGCCGCCGCCGTACAGCCACGCGTACGTGTTGGTCAGCGTCAGGTCGGTGACCTTGGTGCCGCCGGCGTACAGCGCGAGCGGGGCGGTGGTGGGCGTGCCGGTCGAGGTGTCTGGAATCGAGTAGCGCACGACCACCGCGTTCGCCGGCTTGGTGAGGGTGACCTGGACGTACTTCCCGGTGCCGGTGAGCTGGACGGCGCTGCGGCCGGTGGCCTCGGAGCTGAGGGAGGGATAGGTGCGGCTCACCGGCAGCACCGTGCCGTTGGTGGCGCCGTCGGCCGCTCGGTATTCGGTGTACGGCACGGTCGCGCCCTGGGCGGCGAGCGCGGCGCCGCCGGCGATCGACACCCCGTCGACGGCGACGCCGCCGCTGTCGCCCGAGTCGTGCTGCAGGCCGATCAGATTCAGGCCGGAGCGCAGGGTCACCGTCCTGGAGACCGACAGCCAGCCACTGCCCGCGGGAAGGCTGAGCTGGCCGTTCCTGATGCCGTTGAGGTAGAGCGAGAGGGTCTGCGCCGTGCCGGTGGAATTGGCGTAGGTGAGGGAGACCGGGTAGTCGCCTGCTGCCGGCACGGCGGTGTCCACCTGGGTCTGTGCGCCCTGGGCGGTGAATCCGGTGAGGTAGCCGCTGCCGTTGTATCCGGAGATCGAGGTGCCGACCGAGGGGCCGCCGGTGAAGAAGGCGGTCGCGGCGTCGTAGACCTGGCCGCCGGGCGGCGGGGACGTCGGAGGAGTGGTGGGCGGGGTGGTCGTCGTCGTGCCGACGGTGATGTTGTCCAGGTTGACGTTGCCGTTGTCGGTGCTGTCGAAGCGGTAGGCGACGGTGTTGGCGCCGGCGTTGAGGTTCAGGTTCTCGGTGGTGGTGCCCCAGGTGTCCCAGTTGGCGGTCGCGGGCAGTGAAGTGGCCACCGCCTTCGTGCCGTTGACGTAGACGGACAGGGTGCGGGTGCTGCCCGTGCCGTTGGCATAGCGCAGCGTGACCGGTGTGCTGCCGGCGGTGGCGGCGGTCACCGAGAAGGTGGTGGCGGCGGTGCCCTTGCCGGCGTCGGTGTAGCCGCCGACGAAGCCGCTGCCGGTGTAGCCGGTGTGGTCGGAGACGATGACCGCGCCACCGGACAGCGCGGCCGACTCGGCTTCGTACTGGCCGCTGGGCGGGACCGGGGCGGCGGCGAGGGTGATGTCGTCGAGGTTGACGTTGCCGCTGTCGGCGCTGTCGAAGCGGTAGGCGACGGTGTCGCTGCCTGCCTTCAGCGTGACGGGGGTGGTGACGGTGCTCCAGGTGTTCCAGTCGGTGGTGGCCGGCAGCGCGATCTGTACGGTCTTGGCGCCGTTGACGTAGACGGAGAGGGTCTGCGTGGCGGTGGTGCCGTTGGCGTAGCGCAGGGCGGAGACGTACCCGCCGGCAGTGGCGGCGCTTACCGAGAAGGTGGTGGCGGCGGTGCCTTTGTCGGCGTCGGTGTAGCCGCCGACGAAGCCGCTGCCGGTGTAGCCGGTGTGGTCGGAGGCGACGACCGCGCCGCCGGACAGGGCGGCCGACTCGGCTTCGTAGACGGTGCCGGTCGACGCGGTGGCGCGCAGCGCGGTCCAGCCGACGAGGGCGGCCAGCAGGGCGAGCAGCGCGACGACCGCGGCCGGCGCTGTTCTGGGCAAACGGGTACCCCGGGGGGATTCGGGCATGGGTGGACTCCGCAGCAGGAGGGGGGTGCTTGAGTGAGCGGCACCGTAACGCCGCGTCAATCCCGGTGCAATGCGTGAAGGCGATTCCGCGCAATGTCGGCGCTACGCCGCGGAATCCGGAAGCCATCCCCTGCATGTGGCCTGACCTGCTGGAACGTTGGCTGCAGCGGGTCGGTACTGCGGCAGGCGATGCAGGCGGCGAAGCTTTCCGGTCGGTTTCTTGCTCGGATCTGCAGGGTGAGCTGGGCAGTGCGCGGTCGCTCCCGGTCGGGTCCTGCGCCTTCTCCGCGCTGCCGCCCGCCGCCGGCCGCTTACAGCCCGGCACCGCCTGGAGCCGGTGCGGTGGAGTGGCGGACGACGAGTTCGGGCTCGTGGAGGAGTTCTTTGGGGGTGGGGTTGGTGCCGTTGATCTGGTTGGCGAGGAGGGTGACGGCGGCGCGGGACATGGCTTCGATGGGTTGGCGCAGGGTGGTCAGGGGTGGGTCGGTGTAGTTCATGAAGGCGGAGTCGTCGTAGCCGACGACGGACAGGTCGTGGGGGACGGTGAGTCCTTGGCGGCGTGCGGCTCTGACGGCGCCGAGGGCCAGGATGTCGCTGCCGCATATGAGGGCGGTGATGCCGGTGGTGAGCAGTTCGGTGGCCACGGCCTGGCCGCCCTCGAAGGAGAACAGGGCGTGGCCGATGGGATGGGTCCCGGTGGCCGATTGCCTGGCCAGGGTGGTGAAGGCGGCGGCCTTGCGGCGCGAGGGGGTGTGGTCGGCCGGGCCGACCATCAGGCCGATACGGGTGTGGCCGAGCGAGGTGAGGTGGGCGTAGGCCTGCTGGACCGCGGCCACGTCATCGGTCGACACCTGAGGAAAACCGCCGTGGTCCACGGCGGCATTGAGCAGCACCACCGGTACGCCCCGCTCTTTCAGAGCCCTGCTCTCGTCGGGGGTGAGCCCGCCGCAGAAGATGACGCCGGAGACCTGCTGGTCCAGCAGCATCGTCACGTACTCGGCCTCGGTGAGGCCGCCGGCCGACCGCGTGCACAGCACGGGGGTGAAGCCGAGCTGGACCAGCGCGCCGCCGGCGACCTCGGCCAGCGCCGGGAAGATCGGGTTCTGCAGCTCGGGCAGCACCAGACCCACCAACCGGGCACGCACCCCCCGCAGTTGCGTGGGACGTTCGTAACCGAGCACGTCCAGCGCGGTCAGCACCGCCTGCCGGGTGCTGTCCGACACCCCCGGCTTGCCGTTCAGCACCCGGCTCACCGTCGCCTCGCTGACCCCGACTTTTTGGGCCACCTGCACGAGTTTGCGCACCATGTGCGCACTATATACGCCAGCGGCCGTGGATTTTATGCGTGATGTTTGCGCTGCTTTCATCGTGCGCTGACGAATCCCTAAGGTTTTTGCGTAAATGTGCTTTCATATTGCACGCCTGGTGAGAGCGACGTAACTTGTGCGTCACCTCGGGCAGCGGCCGCCCCTCCACCACCCTCATGACCAGGGACAATCCATGACCGGTTTCCCGGCGGGCAGCAGAGCCCGCGTCTCCCTCATCATCGCCACGACGGCAGTGCTCGCGCTCACCGCGAGCGCTTGCGGTGGCGGCTCGGGCTCCTCGACATCCGCCGACGGCACCGTCACCGTCACCGTGAACGACATGCCCGCCAAGACCGACCCGGTGAACCGGAAGATCTTCCTGCAGGACGTGGCGGCCTTCGAGAAGCTCCACCCGAAGATCAAGGTGGTGCCGCACGAGGGTCAGATGGACCCCCAGACCTTCGCCACCAAGCTGGCCGGCGGCCAGTTGGAGAACGCCTTCTACGTCTACTACACCGACCCCGCGGGTCTGATCGCCAAGCACCAGGCCGCTGACATCTCCTCGTACCTGTCGCAGTTCCCGGCCGTGAACCAGGTCAAGCCGCAGCTCCGCAAGGTGTTCCAGGACGCGAGCGGCCATACCTACGGCCTGCCCGAGGGCAACTACTCGATGGGCCTGGTCTACAACCGCGCGCTGTTCCAGCGGGCCGGACTCGACCCGGACAAGCCGCCGGCGACCTGGGACGAGGTGCGGGCCGACGCGAAGAAGATCGCGGCCCTGGGCAAGGGGGTGGTCGGCTACGGCGACTACAGCAAGTCCAACACCGGCGGCTGGCACTTCACCGCCGAGATGTACTCGCGCGGCGGCGCCGTCGCCAAGCAGCAGTCCGACGGCACCTGGAAGGCCGACTTCGACAACGCCACCGGCAAGGCGGTGCTCCAGCAGCTGCACGACATGCGCTGGACCGACGGCTCGATGGGGCAGCGGCAGCTGCTGGAGTGGGCGGACCTGCTGCAGATGATGGGCGCGGGCAAGCTCGGCATGTACCTGGCCACCGCGGACAACATCCCCACCATCGCCTCGCAGTACAAGGGCGACCCCAAGGACTACGGCCTCGGCCCGATCCCCGGCGGCAAGGGCACCCTGGCCGGCGGCGGCGGGTTCATGTTCAGCCCCAAGGACACCCCCGCGCAGATCAAGGCCGCCATGGCCTGGGTGACCTTCAAGTACGAGAACCCCGACCGCATCGAGACGGGCGTCCAGCGCGCGTCGCAGGCCAAGCAGCCGGTCGGTCTGCCGGAACCCAACATCTGGACCGGCGCGGCCGCGCGGACCAAGTCCGCCGCGGACCAGAAGTACGCCAACCAGCCGGTCGCCAACTACGCGCCCTTCCAGCAGGCGCTGCCCGGCATCCCGCTGATCCTCGAACCGCCGAAGGCCCAGCAGCTCTACGCCGTGCTGGACACCGCCATGGCCAAGGTCCTCACCCAGAAGGACGCCGACATCGACGCCCTGCTGTCGGACGCCTCCCGGCAGGTCGACTCCCTGCTCGCGGCCCCGTAAGCCGCGCCGGGACCCCGACCCGCATCACCCGCGGGCGGCGCCGACCGGCGCGGCCCGCGGGCACCGACCAAGGAGATTCCCCATGGCCACTTCGCTGGCCCCCCGCCGTCCCGGACCTCCCGCGGCACCCGCCCGCGGCCGGAGCGGGGAGCGCTCCGCGCGCCACGCCCGGCTGCGCCGCCGGGTCGCGGACAACGCACTGGCGTACGCCTTCATGGCAGCCGGCATCGTGTGCTTCGCGGTGTTCTCGTGGTACCCGCTCTTCCGCGGCATCGTCCTGAGCTTCCAGCAGGACAACCTCATCACCGACCCGCAGTGGGTCGGCCTGGACAACTACCGCCACCTGTTCGACGACCCGCTGTTCTGGACGGCCTGGAAGAACACCGCGGAGTTCACCGGACTCGCGCTGCTGCTCGGCTACGCGGTGCCGTTCGCGATCGCGGTGCTGCTCAACGAACTGCGCCACTTCAGGGGGTACTTCCGCATCGCGGTCTACCTGCCGGTGATGCTGCCACCGATCGTCAGCGTGATGCTGTGGCAGTTCTTCTACGACCCCGGCGACGGCCTGTTCAACACCGCCCTGCGCGGCGCGCACCTGCCGACCTCGCAGTGGATCCAGTCGCCGCACACGGCGATGATCTCGCTGGTGCTGGTGTCGACCTGGGCCAACATGGGTGGCGCGACCCTGATGTACCTCGCCGCCCTCCAGTCCATCCCGGGCGAGCTGTTCGAGGCGGCGGAACTGGACGGCGCCGGCGTCTGGGCCCGGCTGCGGTACGTCACGCTGCCGCAGATGCGCTTCATCATGCTGGTCCTGCTCCTGCTCCAGGTCATCTCCACGATGCAGGTCTTCATCGAGCCGTTCCAGCTCACCGGCTTCACCGACCCGTCGACCATCACCGTGATGACGCTGATCTACCGCTACGCCTTCGCCGTCAACAACGACTTCGGACTCGCCGCGTCCATGAGCGTGCTGCTGTTCGCCGTGCTCGGCGTCTTCGCCGCGCTGTACCTGCGACTCACTCGCGAAGCGGACTAGGACGACGCGCCGAGGACCACCGGCGACCACCGGTGGCCATCGGCGACCGAGGGCCACAAGGACCACGAGGACCAGAAGGACACCGCCATGACCGCACACGAGTCCGCCGCGCCGGCGACCCGCAGCCTGATCTCCGACCAGGAGCTGGCCAGGCCCGGCTACCGGGCCGCCTACTTCACCGTGCTGAGCCTCACCACCGTGCTGTTCGCCGCGGCCTTCCTCTTCCCCCTGTACTGGATGGCCAGTTCCGCGCTGGAGACCCCGCGCGAGTTCGCCGCGCAGACCCCGACGCTGGTGCCCAAGTCCGTGCACCTGACCGCGTACCACGACGCGTGGACCCAGATGGACATCGCGCACTTCTTCCTCAACACCGTCTGGTACGCGGCCGGCGGCTGGCTGATCCAGATATCGGTGGACGTGTGCGCCGCCTACGCGCTGTCCAAACTGCGGCCGGTCTTCGGCAAAGCGGTCTTCGCCGGGATGCTGGCCAGCCTGATGCTGCCCTCCGCGGCGCTGCTGGTACCCGCCTACCTGACCGTCTCCGACCTGCCGCTGCTCCACCTCAACCTGCTGAACACCCCCTGGGCGCTGTGGCTGCCGGGAGCGGCCAACGCCTTCAACATCTACGTGCTGCGACGGTTCTTCGACCAGATTCCCGGCGAACTCCTCGACGCCGCCGCCATCGACGGCGCCTCCCGGCTGCAGACGCTGCTGCGGGTGGTGCTGCCGCTGTCGCGCCCGGTGCTCGCGGTGATCTCCATCTTCGCCGTCGTCGGGATGTGGAAGGACTTCCTGTGGCCGCTGCTGGTGCTCCAGGACCCCGGCAAGCAGACCCTGTCGGTGGCGCTGCACCGGCTGTCCACCTCGACCACGCAGGTCCCGCCGACCGAGATGATCGCGGGCCTGTCCATCGCGGCGGTGCCGATGATCGTGCTCTTCCTCTTCTTCCAGCGGCACATCCTGGGCGGCCTGTCCGCGGGAGCGCTCAAGGGCTGACGAAGCCACGACCGACCGCGGCGGAGGGACCACCGAGCGGCCCCTGGGGTCGCCGCCGTCCCGCTGCCCGCCCTTTACCGCATGAGCCCCCTGCGCGAACCTCCCCCATCACACAAGGAGCCAGCCCCCGTGGCCGATCAGCACGCCGCAGCCGAACCCGCCGAGTGGTGGCGTGACGCCGTCATCTACCAGGTCTACCCGCGCTCCTTCGCCGACGGCGACGGCGACGGGATCGGTGACCTGACCGGCGTCCGCGACCGCCTGCCCTATCTGGCCGACCTCGGCGTGAACGCCCTGTGGTTCAGCCCCTGGTACGCCTCCCCGCAGGCCGACGCCGGGTACGACGTCGCCGACTACCGCCGTATCGACCCCGCCTTCGGCACCCTGGAGCAGGCCGAGGCGCTCATCGCCGAGGCCCACGCGCTCGGCCTGAAGATCATCGTCGACGTGGTGCCGAACCACGTCTCCGACCGGCACGCCTGGTTCCAGGAGGCGCTGGCCGCCGGTCCCGGCGCCGAGGCCCGCGACCTGTTCTGGTTCCGGGCCGGCCGCGGGCCGCACGGCGCGCTGCCGCCGAACGACTGGCAGTCGGTGTTCGGCGGACCGGCCTGGACCCGTACCCGCAACCGGGATGGCGCGCCCGGCGAGTGGTACCTGCACCTTTTCGCCCCCGAGCAGCCCGACCTGAACTGGAACAACGCCAAGGTCCGCGAGGAGCACGAGAGCGTCCTGCGCTTCTGGTTCGACCGCGGCGCCGACGGCGTGCGGATCGACTCCGCGACGATGCCCGCCAAGGACCCCGCCCTCCCCGACTTCGGCCCGGACGCGTCGCCGGCCCCGCACCCGTACATCGACCGCGACGAGGTGCACGAGATCTACCGGGCCTGGCGCGCGCTCGCCGACAGCTACCCCCGGCCGCGGGCGCTGATCGGCGAGGTGTGGCTCGCCGACCCCAAGCGGTTCGCGCACTACCTGCGGCCCGACGAGATGCACAGCGCCTTCAACTTCGACTACCTCAACTGCCCCTGGGACGCGGCCGCGCTGCGCCGGGTCATCGACGCGACGCTGGCGGCGCACGCCTCCGTCGGAGCGCCCGCCACCTGGGTGCTCTCCAACCACGACGTCACCCGGCACGTCACCCGCTACGGCCGGGCCGACACCTCCTTCGGGCTGTCGCTGCGCCAGCACAAGGCCCCCACCGACCTGGAGCTCGGCACCCGCAGGGCGCGGGCCGCGCTGCTGCTCGACCTGGCGCTGCCCGGCTGCGTCTACCTCTACCAGGGCGAGGAACTCGGCCTGTGGGAAGTCGAGGACATCCCCGACGCGCTGCGCCAGGACCCGATCTTCCACCGCACCGGCGGCACCGACATCGGCCGCGACGGCTGCCGGGTGCCGCTGCCCTGGTCCGGCGACGCGCCGCCCTTCGGCTTCAGCCCCGCCGGCGCCTCCGCCCCGCCGTGGCTGCCCCAGCCGCGGCAGTGGGCCGCGTACACCGCGCAGGCCCAGGACGGCAGGCCCGGCTCGATGCTCACCTTCTACCGTGAGGCCCTGCGACTGCGCCGCGGCGAAGCCGGCCTGCGCGGCGCCGACTTCCGCTGGCTGCCCGAAGGATCCCCCGGCGTCCTGGGCTTCACCCGTGGCGACGGCTTCTCCTGCCTGGCGAACCTCTCGGGCGCCCCGGTGCCGCTGCCGGCCGGCGCGGACGTGGTCCTCGCCAGCGACCCCGGCGTCGGCCCGGGCGTCGACGAACTGCCGGCCGACACCACCGCGTGGCTGCGGCAGCGCTGAGCGGCGCGGCGGCCGGCATGAAGAAGCAGACGAAGACATCGGCCTGGAGAGCGGACGGCGAGTCATGACGCGGAGACTGGCGGAAGTGGCCAAGCGGGTGGGTGTCAGCGAGGCGACGGTGAGCCGGGTGCTGAACGGCAAGCCGGGGGTGTCGGACAGCACCCGGCAGGCGGTGCTGACCGCGCTGGACGTGCTCGGTTACGAACGTCCCACGCAACTGCGGGGGGTGCGGGCCCGGTTGGTGGGTCTGGTGCTGCCCGAGCTGCAGAACCCGATCTTCCCGGCGCTGGCCGAGGTCGCCGGCGGCGCGCTGGTCCAGCTCGGCTTCACCCCCGTGCTGTGCACGCGTACCGCGGGCGGCCTCACCGAGGCGGAGTACGTGACGATGCTGCTGGACCAGCAGGTCTCCGGCGTCATCTTCTGCGGCGGACTGAGCTCCGACGAGTACGGCACGCTGCTCCAGCGCGGCGTGCCCGTCGTCCTGCTCAACGCCGCCGTCGACTACGCCGCCGTCCAGGCGGAACTGTTCGCCGACCGGTCCGCCGCGGTCGTACAGGACCAGAGCGTCCGGGACCCCGGCCGCCCCGCGGGTCACCTCGTGGGGCGCCGGCCGAACCACCGCAGCTTCCGCACCCCCGGTTTTCCCCAGGTGTCGACGGATGACGTGGCCGCGGTCCAGCAGGCCTACGCCCACCTCACCTCGCTCGGCCACACCCGTATCGGCCTGATGGTCGGCCCCGCCGACCACACCCCCTCCCTGCGCAAGGCCGCCGCCTTCACCACCCTGGCCAGGCAGTCGGCCACCGGCGGCGGCACCGGGACGGGCCCGGGGACCCATCCCATCGGCCACGCCCTGTTCTCCTTCGAGGGCGGCCAGGCCGTGGCCACCGAACTGCTCACCACCGGCATCACCGCCCTCATATGCGGCAGCGACATCCTGGCCCTCGGCGCCGTCAGAGCCGCACGCCGCCAAGGACTCACCGTCCCCCACGACCTGTCCGTCGTCGGCTACGACGACTCCGCCTTCATGAACTACACCGACCCACCCCTGACCACCCTGCGCCAACCCATCGAAGCCATGTCCCGCGCCGCCGTCACCCTCCTCGCCAACCAGATCAACGGCACCAACCCGATCCCGAAGGAACTCCTCCACGAGCCCGAACTCGTCGTCCGCCACTCCACCGCACCCAGGCGCAACAGGGCGCTCCCCCCGATGGGCCTGCACGCCGTGACGGCCGACCGGCCCGCCGGTTGACAGTCGGCCAACCGCCGCCGGACTGCGGGAAACGCGGAGGGCCCGGAACCGCGAACGGCTCCGGGCCCCTGGTGCGCGAGCGCTCAGCCGCTCAGGCACCTCTCTCGGGGTCGTCGGCGTTGCCGCCGTAGGACCTCTGTGCCGCGTCGACACCGCGGTCGATCTGCTGGTCGTGCCGGTGCCCGGTGTGGTCCTGCACGAAGTCCTGCACCTTGTCGGCTGCCTTGTCGACCTGATCGGGGTGCTCTTGCGCCGCCTTCTTCGCCTTGGCGGCGAGGTCTCCCAGTCCGCTCATGTCCTTCTCCTCGCTTGTCCGTTCCCGGTCGGTGTGTTCGGCTCCGCGGGCGTGTCAGACGGTGCCCTGCCCGGAGCCGCGGACTTCGTCGATGCCGTCCCGAGCCGTCGAACGCAGGCCGTCGGCCGTCTCCTGCCCGGCCTGCCGCGCGTGGTCCCCAGTCGTCCTGGCACCCTCCGTGGCGGTGTCCTTCACCGACTGCACCGCCTCGGCGGCCGGCTCGCGCAGCTCCTCGCGTACTTCCTGCGCCGCCTGCAGGGCGGTCTGCTTGGCCGGTTCGACGAGTTGGTCGGCGTGCTCGCGCAGGTGACCGCCGACGTGCTCCTCCGCCTTCGTGGCCGGGATGAGTGCGGCGGCCAGCATGCCTGCTCCGAAGGCGATGACGCCCGCGGCCAGGGGGCTGCCCTGCGTCTGTTTCCTGATCTGCGCCGGTGCCTGCTGTGCCGCGTCGCCGACGGTGGAGGCGGTGCCGGTCACGGCGTCACCGACCCGTCCGGCGGCCTGGCCCGCGTGGTCGGAGAGGCCGTGCGCGGTGTCCGCCACCGTGTGGCCGCCGCTGTGCGCTGATCCCATGACACGCTCCTTGATTCCGCTCAGCCGGCTCTGGGTGGCGTCGATCTTGCGGCGGGCCACCCGGCCGGGCACCACCCGGTCGGCGAGACGGTCGACGTTGCGGGCCAGATGCGCTCGCGTCTGGTCGACGTCGCGCCTCAGTTCGTCGGGTTCCGTACCCATCGGGCATCCTCCTTCAGCGTTTCCACCGTCTGGTCGGGCTTGAGTTTCACGGCGCGCAGTCGCTTGCGGCCGTTGACGTACAAGATGCCGGCGGCGATCGCCCAGACCGCGGTGACGATCAGCGCCGCCCAGGCCAGGTCCATGACGTTGCCGAGCGCGAAGACCACCGTCAGGCTGGCGAGCAGCACGGCCAGGTGTCCCGCGTAACCGGCGCCGGCGAGCATGCCGCCCGCCTTGCCGGCCTTCACCGACTCCTGCTTGAGTTCGGCCTTCGCCAGTTCGATCTCGTTGCGGACGAGTTGCGACAGATCGCTGCTGATGTCGCTGATCAGCTCGCCCAGCGAAGGCTCGCCCGCGGCAGTCCCGGTGTCGGGACCCGCCTGCGGCGGGTAGTGCTCCGAGTCCGACAGGGCCATCGTTCAGTTCCCCTCGGGGTACGAGGCGCGGCCCTGGTCCGGCGTTGCGGCGGGCGGGTACACCGGGGCGGCAGGGACGGCGGCCCGCGGCTGGGGTGCGATCTGCGGCAGCGCCTCCGCCGACCCGGTGGCGCGCGGGCGGCTCGCCGTACCGGCGACCGCGCCCTGGCCGTTGGAGGACCCGGCGGCGGCTATCCCCTTGCCCAGCCGTGCCGCGGCGAAGCCCGCGACAGCCGCGCCGGCCAGGAACAGTCCGGGCCTGCGGCGGGCGAAGTCCCGCAGGTCCTCGACGACGCCCTCGGGGCCGCGGTTCTCCAGGTGCGAGGCCACCTGCCGGCCGCTGTCGGCGACCTGCCGCACCACCGCGGTGGCGGTCGAGTCCGGCTTGCCGTTCTCGCTCATCTCGTGCAGCTCGTCGGCCAGTCGGCGCACGTTGCCCGCCAACTGCTGTGCTTGCGCGCGGGATTGCCCCTGCAGCTGCTCCCGCAGCTCGCCCAGCAGGTCACGCGCCTGCGTGGCGACTTCCTGCGCGGTGTTCACGGCCTGGTCCTTGGCGGTGCCGGCGACGTCGGCCGCCTTCTCACCGACGAGTCCCGCACCTTCGGCCGCCTTGTCCTGTGCGGTGTGCGCTACCTCCGCCGAGCGAGTCGTGTCGGGTGTCTGCGCGGGGTCGAAGTCACTCAAGGCTCCTCCAAAACATGTCGATGCGGACGCCTTCCCTCCGCCGCATGCCCCTGCATTCTTCGAACAACGCGAAAAGGCCGCTCGAAAAAAGTCCCCCCGGTCGCATTGCCCCGGCAAAGGGTTCCGACGAGTGGCGGACGCCGTGCTGTGCCGCGAATCGTCCGGCTCGGACGGATAGGACGAGCGATCCAGGACAGGCGCACAGGGTCGGGCGGGCACCGGAAGCATGTGACCGGCCTGACTTTCCGTAAACGATTCTCACCCACAGTTACCATGACCACCGTCCACCACGGTCCCGCACGGGAGTCCGCCGGAGAAAGCGGCTTCCCGCCGCCCCGTCCCGCGCCAGGGCAGTGCCGGGTACGCGCCGGGCACGCAGAACGCGCTCACCGCGCGGTGCCGCAGCTCTCAGGAGGTTTCCCATGTCAGTTCCCAGCGCGTCCGACCCGCTCGCCGAGCTCTCCGCCGCCGGGGTGTCGGTCTGGCTGGACGATCTGTCCCGCGAGCTGCTGGCCGGCGGCGAGCTGAGGACGCTGATCGCCGACCGGCACGTCGTGGGGGTGACGACGAACCCCACGATCTTCGCCTCCGCGCTGTCCAAGGGCGACCGCTACAGCGAGCAGTTGCGCCGGCTGGGCGGCGAGGGCGCGAGCGTCGACGACGCCGTCTTCGCCCTGACCACCGACGACGTACGGGAGGGCTGCGACGTCTTCCGGCCGGTGTACGAGCGCACCGGCGGGACCGACGGGCGGGTCTCGATCGAGGTCGACCCGCGACTGGCCCGGGACACCGCAGCAACGGTCGACCAGGCCCGGAAGCTGTGGGCAACCGTCGACCGGCCGAACCTCCTGGTCAAGATCCCGGCCACCGAGGAGGGACTGGCCGCGATCACCGCCGTCATCGCCCAGGGCATCAGCGTCAACGTCACGCTGATCTTCTCCCTGGACCGCTACCGCGCGGTGATGGACGCCTACCTGAGCGGGCTGGAGCAGGCCCGCGACGCCGGCCGCGACCTGGCCGGCATCCACTCGGTCGCCTCGTTCTTCGTCTCCCGCGTCGACACCGAGGTCGACGCCCGGCTCGATGCCCTCGGCACGCCGGAGGCCCGGGCCCTCAAGGGCAAAGCCGCGATCGCCAACGCCCGGCTCGCCCACCAGGCGTACGAGGAGATGACCGCCGGACCCCGCTGGCAGGCCCTGGCCGCGGACGGCGCCCGCCCGCAGCGGCCCCTGTGGGCCTCCACCGGCGTCAAGAACCCGGACTACCCCGACACGCTGTACGTCAGCGAACTCGCGATCGCCGGCACCGTGAACACCATGCCGGGCAGCACCCTGGCGGCGTTCGCCGAGCACGGAACCCTCCCCGCCCACGCGCCGGCGCCCGACGGCTACGCCGCCGCGGCAGCCCACTTCGCGGCCCTGGAGCGAGCCGGTGTCGACTTCGCGGACGTCACCGAGACCCTGGAACGCGAGGGGCTGAGCAAGTTCGAGGCCAGCTGGACCGAGTTGGGGGCCTCCGTGGACCGCGAGATGCACAGCGCCTCCGGCGCCGACGAGCCCGCAGGCCGGCCCCACGGGGCGCCGCAGAAGGCGCCGGACGACGCCGGCCTGCTGGCGATCTACCTCAACGACCACCTGTCCGGCGCGACGGCAGGCCTGGAACTCTTCCGCCGGGCCGCACAGAACCGCAAAGGCCAGGACGACGCCGAGACGCTGGCCGAGCTGTGCCGGCAGGTGCAGCAGGACCGCGACTCGCTGACCCAGATCATGGCCGACCTGGGCGTATCCGCCGACCACTCCAAGGTCGCGCTCGGCTGGCTCGCGGAGAAGGCGGGCCGCCTCAAGCCCAACGGCCACCTCTTCTCCCGGTCGCCGCTCAGCGACCTGCTGGAGCTGGAGTCCATGCTGCTGGGCGTCCAGGGCAAGGCGGCGTGCTGGCGGTCCCTGCGGGAACTGGCCCGGACCGACAACCGGCTCTACCCCGAACACCTCGACATCCTGCTGGAGCGCGCCGAACACCAGATCGGCGTGCTGGAGAGGCTGCGTCTCGACGCGGCGGCCCGCGTCCTGCCCCCCACCCGGGCGTCCGTGTGATCGGCGCTTCTCGTCCCGCAGATCCAGGGCGGCGGCGATGGCGCGATCTCCCGCGCGCGAGCCGCGGCGCGTGCTGACACCGCCGGACCGGAGCCCTCAGCGGCTCGTCCCCTTGCCCGGGCAGACGTTCCGGTAGGCCGGGCCGGCCGGGATCTCGCCCTTCCACTCCTGAGGGGTGAAGGGGGCGATGACGCGTGCGCAGAGCGCGTCGGCGGTGGCCGTCACGTACGAGGTGTCCCACAGCTGGACGGTGCCGTTGCCGAGCCCGGCTGCCAGGATTGCCCGGCCGGGGTCGAATGCCACCGCGTTGACCGGGGCTGTGGTCACCAGGGGCGCACCGGCGGGACTGACGTCCGAGGTGCCGTAGAGCTGGATCGAGCCGTGGGCGCCATCGGCCATGCCGGCCGCGAGGACGTCCCCGTGCGGGTCGAGGGCCACGGACCTCACCGACGAGCTCGTGGTGATCGAGTACGTCGGCGTCAGGTCGGCTGAGGACGCCGCGTCGAAGACGTCCACGGTGCTGTCGGAGCGGGCGGCCGCGACCGTCGTCCCGTCGGGGCCGAAGGCAAGGGAGGTGTAGAACCGGTCAGCAGACGGGAAGTACGTTCCCGTGGCCTTGCCGGTCACGCTGTTCCACCGGACGAGCGGACCTTCGTCCGTCGCGGCGACGACCAGCGGGCGCCGGGGGGCGAACGCGACGGCGAACGCCCCCGACACGTCGAGTCCGGCGGGCAGGTCCAGGGCTTTGAGTCGCCTGCCTGTGGCGGTGTCCCAGCGCTGCACGCCGTACGCGCGACAGGTGCCGTCGCCGTCACCGGGGACGCAGGTGATGGCCACTGCCAGCGTGCTTCCGTCGCCACTGAAGGCGAGGGACTCCACCTCGGCGTCCACCACGTCGGGCGCGTTGACCGCCAGATCACGGGACTCGCGGCCGTCGAGTTGCAGTCGTACCGTGCCGTCGTAGGTACCGACGGCCGTCGTCGTCCCGTCGTGGCTGAAGGCCACCGTGTCGGCCCGGTCGGAGTCACCGACCGGGCTGCCCTTCGCGGGCGCGGCGGCCGCGGTGTCCCAGGCGGTGGCCCTGCCGTGGCCGCCGCCGGCGGCGACCAGCCTGCCTCCGCTGCCGGCGAAGGCGATCGAGTCCACCGTGCCGTGATGGCCGGCGAGGGTGGCGAGCGGCCGGCGGCCGAAGGGCCGCCACAACCGCACCCCGCCGACGTCCGTGGAGCTGGCCACGGTCCTGCCGTCAGGGCTGAAGGCGATGGCCCGGATCGAACCCTGCTGGCCGGTCAGTGAGGTGCCGGACTGCTGTCCGGTGGCCGTCGCCCACAACTCCATCCCCCTGTCCTCGACGCCTCCTGCCAGCGTGGCGTCGTCCGGGCTGAAGGCCAGGGCGTTCACCGCGCCGCCGGGGGCGGTGAGGTGCCGGCCTGTGGGCCTGCCCGTCGCCGTGTTCCACAGGCGTACGGCAGGACTCCCTCCCGTCGTGGTCGAGGTGCCGCCTCGGCCCGTGTCAGCGGTGGCCAGGGTGGCGCCGCGCGCGTCGAACGCCAAGGCGGTGACCGGACCGCCCGTCGCGCCGAGCGGCACAGGAGGTCCGGCGGGCGCGCGTAAGTTCCACAGGTACACCGGGGGCAACGGGCCTTCGCTCAGGAAGTGGACGTTTTCGTCCTTGACGGCGACGGCGAGGACTCCTGTCGCGCTGAACGCCAAGCCGGCTGTCGCCGCTCCGCCGCGCCTGCCCGTGGTCAGTCGCCTGATCATCGTCCCGGTCGTCACGTTCCACACCGGCACGCTGTCGTTCGGGCCGCCCTCGGCGAGCATCTTCCCGTCAGGGCTGAGCGCCAGGCTGGTGATCCGGCCCGCGCTGTCGGCCGGCCGGTCCAGGAGCTTGCTGCCCGTCGTCATATCCCACACCTGCACGGTGTCGCTCCCGCCGAACGCGCCCTGCGGCGTGAGGGCGACCGCGAGGAACCGCCCGTCCCTGCTGAGCGCCTTGCACCCCACCGCCCGATCGGTCACCGTCTCGTGGACGCCGGTGCCGGCGCCGACCGCGGTGTCCCAGCGGGAGACCGCGACGCCGTGTGTCGAGAAGTCGTCGCCCGCGACGACGAGCTTTCGCCCGCCGGGATCGAACGCGATCGCCTCGGCCGTATCGCCGATCGCCCCGAGGTCGGCCACCGCCGGACGTTCCAGGGAATGGAGCATGGCCTGGCGTGCGGCCGCGGTGGGCGAGATCCGCCAGGCCGCGAGGCTGAGCAGCGCGGCGGACGCGGGATCCTGGTTGCCTTCGGCCTCGCTCTTCGAGGCGAGTTGCAGCGAGATGTTGAGGTCGCGTCGCACCTCGGCCGTATGGCGTTGGCTGACCGCCTCCGCGTGTTGGCGCGCGGCCTCCGCGTCCTTGTTCTTCACATACGCCACTCCGCCCGCCGCGAGGACGGCGAGTGCCACGCCGGCGGCGACCGACGCACGGCGCAGCAGCCGACCGCGTCGGGCGTGGCGCGCGCCCTCCGCCAGGAACTCCCGCCCGACCGGGCCGAGGTCCTGTTCGTGGTTCGCCGCCCGTGTCGTGGCGCGGGCCGCGGCCAGGTTCGCTCCCCGGTAGAGCAGGGAGACGTCCCGGCCCCGGTCCTTCCATGCGGTGGCGTCGGTGACGATCCGCTGCCGGACGTGGAGCCAGTCCCGGTCGTCCTCGATCCAGCCGCGAAGCCGCGGCCAGGACCTCAGCAGCGCCTCGTGGGTGATGCCCGCGTACTCCCGGTCGAGGGTCACCAGCCGGGCGCGCGCGAGCGTGTCGAGCACCTCGCGACCGACCCTCGGATCGGGCAGCTTGCCGAGCAGTTCGGCGACGGCGACCCGCTGGGCCACCTCGGGGGCGCCTTCGTTGAAGCGGATCATCGACAGCAGTACCTGCCGGACGCAGTCCAGCGCCGCTTGCGACCCGGCGAACCTCCTGACCGTCTTCTCGCCGCTGACCTCGACCGCCCGCGCGATTCCCCCCGTGCTCAGGTACCCCTTGGCGGTCAGCGTCCCGTCCTCCTGCTGCCCCCACGTCCCTTGCAGGGCGTGCGAGAGCAACGGGAGCCGTCCCGCTTCGTATCCGCCGACGCGGTCGGCGCCCAGGTCGCCCAACAGGAGGTCCACCAGCTCCTGCTGGACGGTGAGGCCGGCCAGTGCGGCGGGCTCGGTGATCGCCGCGCGCAGCTCGGTGCGGCTCATCGGCCCGACCAGCACCGTGTCCTCCAGGGCGCCGGCCAGCTCCGGAGAGCGCGCGCAGTGCCCGTAGAACTCCGCGCGGAGGCCGAGCACCACCACGGCGGCCGCGGGCTCGGCTCCGTCCCCTCGGGCGAGCGCCGCGAGCAGCCGGATGAAAGCACCGCGCCCCGCCTCGTCCACGCTGTGCGTGAACAGCTGCTCGAACTGGTCGACGACGATCAGGAGCCGGGTGTCCGGCTGGTTCGGCTCCGTCCTGAGCCTGCCGGCGACCCGGCCGGGATGTTCGAGCACCGCGGCCGGGTCACAGCCGGCCAGTTCACCGATCCGCGCGGCCAGGGCGCCCGCCGGATCCTTTCCGGGCGTCATCGTCACCGTCGGCCATCCGCCGGAGCGCGGCACGCCCAGTTCACCCCGGCCGACCGCGGGCAGCAGCCCCGCGTGCAGCAGCGAGGTCTTCCCCGCGCCCGACGGACCGGTCACCACCAGCGGGTGATGGTGCCACAGCCGCTGGGCCACCCGCCGCACCAGATGGTTGGTCAGCTCGGTCCGGCCGCAGAAGTAGCCCTCGTCAGCTGCGAGATACGGGTGGAAGCCGCGGTACGGGCACGGTACGTCGGCACCGTGGGCCACCGGTCCCGCAGGGGCCGGCGGCTGCGCGGGACGGTAGGCCGCGTTCGGGCCCAGCACCAGTGCGCCGGAGAGGTCACCGGCCTGGCGACGCGGTACGGGACGCCCGCTCTCCCGGTGCGCCCGCCACTGGTACCGGTAGAGGTGGTCGAGCGTCAGGAAGGGCGGTGCGCCCGGATCGCCCTCGCGCAGCAGCTCGATCATCGTGCCGGTGAAGGCGGTGTACGGCTCGCCTGCGGGAGCCAGTGCCATTTCCTCGCCCGAGGCCGAGACGAGAAGGTGGCCGCGCCGGGTCGGTGGATCGGCCCGGCCGGAGAAGCAGCAGTCCAGGATGACGACCGTCGTCGGCGCCCGGCTGGTGCCCACGGCGGTGGCCAGGTGCTCGTACCGGACGGCCTGGTGATCGGCGAGGGCCGGGTGGAGCGTGCTCGTACCGGCGGTCGCCAGGTACAGGCTCCCGTTCCAGGACAGCAGCCCGTGGCCCACGTAAACGACCACCACCACCTCGTCGGCCAACTCGGCGGCCCGCGCCACCGCGAGAAGGACGTCCTCGGGGGCGGCCGGGTCCTGGACGACGAGCAGGTTCTCCGGAAGGAGGCCGCACGCCTCGACCAGTACCCGGCCGAGGTCACGCAGGGTCGCCTCGACCGCGGGCACGTCGCCGAGCACGGAGTCGGCGTCATGGCGCCCCGTACCGATCAGAACGACCCGCACGCCAGGTCCGGACAGGCCCGATCTCACGACGCCGCCGCACCGTGGCTGCCGCAGTCGTCGCCCTCCCCGCCGGCTTCGGGAGTGCCCGCGCCCGCCGGTGACTCCTGGCGCAGCAGCGCCGCCAGGCCGTCGATCCGCTCGGTCAGCTCGGCAGCGGTCCACGCCTCGGCGACCGCGGTTTCGATGACGATCTCGACCCCGTCGGCGCTTTTGAGCGACACCTTCAGAGGAACGACCGGCTGCCCGCCCCCACGCCCGTGGCGTATCCATTCCACGACCCCGCCCACCAGCACGGCGAGCGCACCGCCCGAGGCCACGGACGCCGATACCGCCTCGAGCACCGGGCCCAGGGTCCCCGGCGGGGGAGGGCGGTCGACGCCATCCAGCAGACAGGGATCCTGCCGACGCTCCAGCCACCCCAGCAAGTCGCGCAGGCGCGCAGCGGACGGGGTGTCCTCGTCCACTGTGATCCGAACTTCCACCGGCCCCCCTGGCTTCTGCTCCCGCACCGGAAGGGGAACAGGCTTCTTTGTCCACGTCATTGTCCACGTCGATTTGCACGGGCGTGCGGCTTTCGACGAGACGGCGCCGGCCTGGTCGGTGACCGGCCCCAGTGCCACGGCCACGACAGCGGCGCCTGCCGCTGCTCCCGCGCCCGCCACCCGTCTCCGCGTACTCCCCGGCACGGGCGCGTCGGGTCAGCTGACGGTCACGCAGTCGGCGGGGAGTCGATCGGGGCGGCCTGGTCGGCAGGCTGGTCGAGTGCCCCTGCCCCTGCCCCTGCCCCGGCCCGGCCGCGATCTGCCCGGCTTCCGTACCGGCCGGTCGGGGATCGCTGAGCCCGGAGGGGGTGTCTACGATGTCTGCGGCGGCACGTCCGCGGGAGCGGCCGGCCGCCCGGCGCTCGCAGGGGAGCGCCCGGCAGACCGCTCGAACGGCGCTCATGGGGGAGACCGCGGATGAGGTTCGCACTGCTCGGCCCGCTGACCGTCCAGGACCGGCACGGCACCGACCAGCCCGCCGGTCCGCCCATGACCAGGGCCCTGCTCGCCGGGTTGCTGATCGCGCCGAACCGGCCCGTCCCGCTGGACCGGATCGAGACCGCGCTGTGGGGCGAGCGGGCCCCGGCCACCGCGCGTTCCTCGCTCCACAACCACCTGACGCGGCTGCGCCGCGCGCTGGGCGAGCAGGACCGGATCAAGGCCGCGCCGCAGGGCAGCCTGGTCCTGCGGGTGGGCGACGGCGAACTGGACACCGCGGACTTCAGCCGACGGCTGGACGCGGCCCGGACCGCGCGCCTGGCGGGCGACTGGGCGGCGGTGACGCGGGAGACGCAGGCCGCCCTGGGGCTGTGGCGCGGCACGCCGCTGAGCGAGTTCCCCCGGCTCGCCGCCCTGGAGAGCGCACGCGTCGGCGGCTGGCAGGAAGCCAGGCTGCAGGCGGTGGAGTGGCGCTGCGACGCCGAGATGCGGCAGGGCCGACCCGACGGGCTGCTGCCCGAACTCCTCCGGATGACCGCGGAGTTCCCCTTACGGGAGGTCTTCCACGTCCAGCTCATGCAGACCCTGCACCGCGTCGGCCAGCGGGCCGGTGCGCTGGAGGCGTACCAGAGGCTGCGCCGCACACTCATCGACGAACTGGGGGTGGAACCCGGGCCGGCGGCCCGCGCGGCCCATCAGCAGATCCTCGCTGACACGCCTGCCCGCCGGGCTGCCGCACCACCGGCCCCGGCGGCCGGCCCCCCTGCCTCCGCCGGCCCGGTCCACGCCTCGCCGAACGCGGCGGCGCCCGGCCCGCCCTCCGCTCTGCCGCGCGACGTCGCCGCCTTCTCGGGCCGGGACGTCGCGGTCCGCGACCTGCTTGCCGCGGTCCGCGACGGCAACGACCCGCCGCCGGCGGTCGCCGTCCACGCGGTGGACGGCATGCCCGGCGTCGGCAAGACGGCGTTCGCCATCCACGTCGCGCACCGGGTGGCCGAACACTTCCCCGACGGTCAGATCTTCTTCCCGCTGCACGCGCACACCCCCGGCACCCCTCCGGTGGAGCCCGCTGACGCCCTCACCGGCCTGCTGCTGGCACTCGGTGAGATCCCCGAGCGGATCCCGGCCGACGTGGCGGCGCGGGCCGGGCTCTGGCGCAGCCGCCTGGCCGGCCGACGGGTTCTGGTGATCCTCGACGACGCCGCGAGCAGCGAGCAGATCGAGCCGTTGCTGCCGGGCACCCCGGGCTCCACCGTGCTGGTCACCAGCCGCCGGCGCCTGGTGGCGCTGCGGGATGCGGTGCCGGTCTCCCTGGGCGTGCTCCCCCCGCGCTTCGCCGCCCAACTGCTGGTGGCAAAGGCCGACCGCCCCGAACTCGCCGCCGAGAGCGGCGCGGTCGCCGAACTGGCCCGACTGTGCGGCTACCTGCCGCTCGCCCTGCACCTGACCGCCGCCCGGCTGCGCCACCACCCCTCCTGGACCGCCGCGGACCTGGTGGCCGACCTCGGCGCGGCGAAGGACCAGCTCACCGCGCTGGCCACCGAGCACACCTCGGTCGCCACGGCGTTCCGGTCGTCGTGGGCGGACCTGTCCGCGGACCAGAAGGCGCTGTTCCGCAGGCTCGGTACGCAGCCCGCGCCGGACGTCGACGCCTACGCCACCGCCGCGCTCCACGACGTGGACCTGGCGACCGCCCGCCGCCTGCTCGAAGAACTCGAGGACCACCACCTCCTGGAGGAGCTGACCCGCGGCCGCTACCGCATGCACGACCTGGTCCGCGAGTACGCTCGCGGTCTGCCGCCCGACGCCGGCGACGACGCGGCCGTGCGCCGCCAGCTGGACTACTACCTGCTGGCCGGGGCCCGGGCCGTCCGCCCGTTCACGCAGTTCGGTCTGCACGGGCTGCCTGAGCCGGGCCACCGGGCGGGTGAGCTGCCGGCGATGGACGGGCCGATGGCGACGACTGCCTGGATGCGGACCGAGCGGCTCAACCTGCGGTCCGCGGCCGAGTACGCCGCACGCAACGGGCTGAGCGTGCACGCGGTGTACCTGCCGGTCGTGATGAAGGAGTTCCTGCGCACGCACGGGTACCGGCAGGAGGCGCTGGCCCTGTACCGGACCGCCGTGGACACCGCCCGGGCGGCCGGCGACCGGGCAGGGCAGGCCACGTGCCTGCGCGACATCTCCACGTTCCAGGGCCCTGAGGAGGCCGAGGACAGCCTGCGGGAGGCACTGGCGCTGTCCCGCGCGCTGCCGGACCCCCACGGCGAGGCCATCGCCCTGCACCTCCTCGCGGGCATCGCGCGCGTGACGGGACGGTGCGACACGGCCGAGGACGCGGTGCGGCGCGCCCTGCAGCTCTTCATCGACGTGGGCGACGTACGGGGGCAGGCCGAGGCGTGGACCGAGGCCAGCCGGCTGCAGAAGATCGCCGGCCTGTACCAGGAGTCCACCGCGAGTCTTGAGCGGGCCCTGGCCCTGAGCGTCGCGGATTCCAACGAGCTGGGGCAGGCCGCCGCGCTCACCGCGCTCGGCTGTCTCGTCAGGTCGACCGGCGACTACGCGCGGGCTCTGCTCCGGTACCGCGCCGCCCTCGCGCTCTACCGCTCCCTGGACCACCCGGTGGGAACAGCCACCGTGCTGGCCGACCTCGGCGACCTGCTGAGGCAGACCGGGGCGTACGGGGAGGCCGCACGGTGTCTGGAGGAGTCCCTCGACCTGCTGTCCCGGACATCGGGCTCCCTGCTGGACCGGGTCAGGGCCCTCACCTACCGCAGCGCGCTCAGCCGGCGGGCCGGACACGTGGTGGCCGCGGAGAAGGACCTACGCGAGGCGCTCGCGCTGTGCACGCACGCTGACAGCGCCGCGGACCGGACGCGTGCGCTGGCGCGACTCGCCGAGGTCCAGGAGGCCGCCGGCGCCCACACCCCCGCGCTGGCCGACGCCCGCGCCGCCGTGGACCTCTCCCGCACGCTGCACGACCACCGCGGCAGGGCGGAGGCCCTCACCGTGCTCGGCGCGGTCCTGCTGGCCGAGGGGACCCCGGCGGCCATTGCCGAGGCCGGTGACTGCCACCGCCAGGCGCTTGCCCTGGCCAGGGCCGCCCAGGCACCGTACGAGGAGATGCTCGCCCTGGAGGCACTGGCCGGCAGCGCCCCCGCGGACCAGGCCGCCGGGCACCTGCGCCAGGCGCTCGTCCTCGCCCGGCAGCTCGTGGTCCCCGACGCTGAGCGCATCGAGGCCCGGCTCGCGGCGAGGTGACGGGCCGGCCCGTCGAACCGGGCCCGGTGGCCGATCCCGCGGCCGGCCGCGGGATCGGCCACCGGGGCTCATGCGAGGGTCACCAGGGGGCGCTGCAGGCGATGGCGCCCGCAGCGTCCTCCACGCACGCAACCGCCGAGTAGGTCGCACCGTCCCAGTACCAGCCGGTGTACGAGCTCGCGCCTTGGTCGTACACGTTGTGGTAGTCGGAGATCCGCTTGTAGTCGCCTCCGTTGACGGACCGCTCCAGCCACCCCGTGCAGACCTCGCCGTTGCTCGCCGTCTGGCTCTGGTAGGTCCCCATGCTGGCCTGCGACGAGTCGTTGGAGTACAGGATCGCCTCGCACTTACCCGCCCAGGCGGTGCCGCGTACGGTGGTGCCGGCCGCCGCGGCATGGGCCGCGGGAGCCATGAACACACCGGCGAGGGCCGTCGCCGCGACGGCCACCGCCTTCACCGCCAGAGCGGACCTTTTCGCTGTCATTCGCATTGCTCTCCTCACAGACGGGCCGCACCTTCGGCGACCGCTCCGCGAGTCTTGCGAACGGGTCCAACGGTTTCCCAACGCCCGCCCAACGAGCGTGCGGCGCTCCCCGACCGGGCCCGACGAGCTGGTCGCAGGGGGTGCTCGCACCCCTCCCACCGTGACCCGCCAGGCGCGCTCCTCCGCAGGCCGGCGGCCGGCACGGGAGCCGTGGACCGGCGAGGACCGGAAATCCTGTCTTCCCGTGGCAACCTGGTCAAAACCACTCGTTGACGACAGCGACGGTGACAGTGGCCCGACCGCATCGGGTCGTCGGCTGTCAGGGAAGGGCAGTTCACCGTCGGCGTCCCGGCGCCGGTGGGTGGAGGAGCGCAAGCTCACCACCCCGCCCGCGCCCACCTGCTGATGACGGTCTCGGTCGACGCCACGGCGGGGGATTCATGCGCACGGCGCCAGGAGCGGTTGCCGTCCTGGCAGACGTGCGCCGGTTCCGTCTGGCGGGTGGTGCCGTGGGCGGGGGGTGTCGCCACGAGCGGCGCACAGGACGGGCCCGTGGCGGGCTCAGCTCTGGCGCCACCGGGCAACGAGGTCGTCGGCGCTCGTCTCGCTCTTCGCGTCGGTCCCCACACTGCCGAGCCCTGTGCTGCCGCCTTCGCTCTGCCACTGTTCAAGCAGTTGCCGCTGCCGCTCACCGTCGAGGTGCTCCACCCAGGCGCGGTTCTCCGGCGACAACTGGCTGATCATCCTGTCCAACCCCTGTTCGGCCATCGCGCACGCCTCCCGCAATCATGACGACATAGCCTCACCTGCCGTCCTACGTCCAGGGTCCCAAGCGTCGCGTCCGCCCGCCACTCAGGCGACCGCGGCGGGGCGCGACACCGCGCGCGGTCACGCTCGATCCCGGCCGGCTTCCGACCTGCGGTGTCAGCGGGGCAGTCGCGGCGGCGCACAGGGCACGGGCTCGAACTGGGCCGGGGCCCCACCCCTCCAACCTTGTTCGATTCTCTGTTCGCTTCCATGGGTGAAAACGCGGCGAGCCGTCGCAGAAGCTGTGGGGTCAGACGAAGGCCGGCCTGGACTCCGCCGCCATCAAGCTGGAGCGAGAGCCCGACGTGGTGGGCGGCCACGCCCGCCGCGCCGGTACGGGGGGCTCCGCCCGCCATGGCTGTGAACGCCACGATCGTGTCGTTCACCCGCGGTGGCAGGGCGCTCCGGCCGGGATCGGCGGCATCGACTCCTGGCACACCGAGGTCGCGGGACCGCCGGGGTGGACGGTCTGCACCGAACGGTGACGCTCAGTTGTCGGGGAGCCGCCAACCCCGGTCGCCCGCAAGCCGCATGGCCGCCTCCGGGCCCCACGAGCCGCGCGCGTACGGCAGCGGGTCGGGGTGCTCACGCAGCACGGCGTCGCACACCTGCCACAGCCGTTCGATCTCCTCGGCGCCGGTGTAGAGCGTCTGGTCGCCGTGCATCGCGTCGAGCAGCAACTTCTCGTACGCTTCGAGCGGTTCCACGCTGGGGAACGCTTCGCCGAACCGCAACTCCAGCCGGGCGTCGGCCAGCACCATCTCCGGGCCGGGCTTCTTGGCACGCAGCACCACCGACACCTCTGGTTCGTCGGTGAGTTCCAGCACGATCTCGTTGGGATCGCCCTGCCTGCAGGAGGCCGCGCCGAACAGCGCCTGCGGCGGGTTGCGGAACCCGACGGTCACCACCCGGCGCGACTGGGCCATCGACTTGCCGGTCCGCAGCAGGAAGGGCACACCCTGCCAGCGCCAGTTGTCGATCCAGGCGCGGACGGCGGCGAAGGTCTCGACCGTGGAGTGCGGATCGACGCCATCCTCGTCGCGGTATCCCTCGTACTGCCCGAACACCACCTCGTCCTGCGCGAAGGGCCGCAGGGACTGGTAGACCTTGTACTTCTCGGCCCGCAGTTCCTTCCCGCCGATCCGCACCGGCGGCTCCAGCGCGACGAAGCCGAGGATCTGGCACAGGTGGGTGGTGACCATGTCCCGGAAGGTGCCGGTGCCCTCCATGAAGGCGGCCCGGCCCTCGATACCGAGGTCCTCCGGCACGTCGATCTGCACGTAGGCGATGTGGTCCCGGTTCCACGCCGGTTCGAACAGGCCGTTGGCGAAGCGCAGCGCGAGGATGTTCTGGACCGGCTCCTTGCCGAGGAAGTGGTCGATCCGGAAGACGCGTTCCTCCGGGACCACCTCGTGCACCGCCGCGTTCAGCGCCTTCGCACTCGCCTCGTCACTGCCGAACGGCTTCTCCATGATCAGTGACGCCTTCTCGGCGAGGCCGGTGGCGCCGACCATCTGGATCATGGGCTTCATGGTGCTCGGCGGGACCGACATGTAGACCAGCGTGCGGGCCCGCTCGCCCGCGTCCTGCTGTGCCTGCCGCACTGCGGCCGCCAGGTCCTCGCCGTCGTCCGCCGACGACGTCTGGAAGCGGATGTGGGCGGCGAAAGCCGTCCAGACATCGTCCTCGAACACCTCGCCGGCGTGTTCACGGACCTTCGCGGCCAATCTGTCGCGGAATTCCGCGTCGGTGCCGGGTGAATGCCGGCCCGAGCCGATGATCGCGAACTCGTCGGGCAGCATCTGGGCGCGAAAGAGTTTGTAGAGGCCGGGAAAGAGTTTCCGCCCGGCCAGATCGCCGGTCGCGCCGAACAGGACGAGGATCTGCGGATCCGCGGGGGCGGCGGAGGTCCGGTCGGCAGAGGTCATGGTGCGCGTCTCCTCGCTTTCGGGGTGCTGCGGCGCCTGCGGTGGATGTGCGGCACGGTCCTGCCGGGCGAGTCTAGGTTTCCGCACCGCCGATTCCGGCGACCCGCCGTCCCGGGCGTCCGCGGCGCCACCACGATCGACCGAACGGCGGCGCGTTCGACCACCCGACCGAGCCGCGGCCGACCGGCCGCGGCTCGGTCGGCCGCGGCTCAATTCCTGTCGTCCCGACGGTGCACAAAAGGCCCGCTGGATTGGCATTTGGCCAGGTCAGCGTGTTTTCAGCCCGATTCGAGATCATCCTTGCGGGACGCCCGACCGTCGGTTTCCTGCAAACCCCGGAGCGTTCGTCCCTGGTGCGGTGGGGGCGGGGCAGGCCGGGCTTCGCGGTGAGGCGGGTGCTGAGGGTGTCGCCGGCGCGGACGACGGTGTGCAGGTCGGGGTGTCATGGTGGAGTCGGGTATGGGAACTGCCCGAATGCCCTGCCGCTGACATGATCGACGGCGTTGTTCAGGGCTGGCAGGCTGGCGCGATGCGGATACCCAGACAAGCAGCCAGAGTCGCGGTCCTGGACCCAGCGGGGTCGATCTTCATGTTCCGGTATGACAACGAGGAAGTCGGCGTCCACTGGGCGATGCCTGGCGGCGGGCTGGATCCGGGAGAGTCACCGCTGCAGGCGGCTGAGCGCGAGTTGCGCGAGGAGACGGGGTGGACCGACATCGAGGTCGACGGCACCGTGCTGTGCCTGTGGGAACACGACTTCACCAGGGCCGGGGTGGCGGTTCGTCAGCACGAGCAGATCTTCCTCGCGCGTGGTCCCCGCCGAGATCCAGTCGGCGATCTGGCTGCTGCGCATGCCGCGGACAAAATCCTCCGATGGAGGTGGTGGTCGCCCGAGGATCTGGCCGGTGATTCCGAGCCGTTGTGGCCGCCGCAGCTGCCCGCATTGCTCGCCGTGTGGAAAGACGGTGCCCCGGCGACGCCCATCGACCTTGGCTACGTCCGCAACGGGGCCGTCAGCGCGAGCTGACCGGAAGGCGCATCTCAGGAGCCTTGCTTCGGCTGATCTCGGCTGATCTCGGCTGCGTAGGCGCCCCAGCCTCCGGCGGCGGCTCGTTGTCCCTCGCTCGGCCGGGAAGGTGAGATCGCGGGCGATCTTCTGGACCGGGCCCAGAGGCGCCGCCCTACCACTCCCTGACCCGCTGAATGCCAGCTCAGAGAGGGTGCGGCGGCAGCCGCCCGTCAGATGTCGCGGAAGATCTCGATCTGCGCACCGATCGTGTTCAGCCGCTCGGCCAGATCCTCGTAGCCGCGGTTGATGACGTAGACGTTGCGCAGCACCGAGGTGCCCTCGGCCGCCATCATGGCCAGCAGGACGACCACCGCGGGGCGCAGCGCCGGCGGGCACATCATCTCCGAGGCGCGCCAGCGGGTGGGGCCCTCCACCATGATCCGGTGCGGGTCGAGGAGCTTGACGGCCGCGCCGAGCCGGGTCAGCTCGGTGAGGTAGATCGCGCGGTTGTCGTAGACCCAGTCGTGGATGAGGGTCGAGCCCTGGGCGGTCGCGGCGATGGCCGCGAAGAAGGGCACGTTGTCGATGTTCAGGCCGGGGAAGGGCATCGGGTGGATCTTGTCGATCGGCGAGCGCAGCTTGGACGGGCGGACGGTGAGGTCCACCAGCCGGGTACGGCCGTTGTCCGCGCGGTATTCCGGGGTGAGTTCGAAGTCCAGGCCCATCTCCTCCAGGACCGCGAGCTCGATCTCCAGGAACTCGATCGGCGCCCGGCGGATGGTCAGCTCGGACTCGGTGACCACGGCCGCGGCCAGCAGGCTCATCGCCTCGACCGGGTCCTCGGAGGGCGCGTAGTCGACGTTCTTGTCGATGTGCGCCACGCCGTGCACGGTCAGCGTGGTGGTGCCGATGCCCTCGACCTTGACGCCCAGCTCTTCGAGGAAGAAGCACAGGTCCTGGACCATGTAGTTGGAGCTGGCGTTGCGGATGACGGTGACGCCCTCGTAGCGGGCGGCCGCCAGCAGCGCGTTCTCGGTCACGGTGTCGCCGCGCTCGGTCAGCACGATCGGGCGGTGCGGGGCGACTCCGCCGGCCACCTCGGCGTGGTAGAAGCCGTCGGTGGCGGTGACGTCGAGACCGAAGTGCCGCAGCGCGTTCATGTGCGGTTGGACCGTTCGGGTGCCGAGGTCGCAGCCGCCTGCGTACGGGATCCTGAAGCGGTCGGTCCTGTGCAGCAGCGGGCCGAGGAACATGATCACGCTGCGGGTGCGCCGGGCGGCCTCGGTGTCCATCGCGGCCAGGTCGAGCGTGGCGGGCGGGACGATCTCCAGGTCGTTGCCGTCGTTGATCCACCGGGTGCGCACCCCGATGCTGCCGAGCACTTCGAGGATGCGGTAGACCTCCTCGATCCTGGCGACCCGGCGCAGAGTGGTGCGGCCGGCGTTCAGCAGCGTCGCGCACAGCAGGGCGACGCAGGCGTTCTTGCTCGTCTTGACGTCTATGGCACCGGATAGCCGACGGCCGCCGACCACCCGCAGGTGCATGGGGCCCGAGTAGCCGAGGGAGACGATCTCGCTGTCGAGGGCCTCGCCGATCCTGGCGATCATCTCAAGGCTGATGTTCTGGTTGCCCCGCTCGATCCGGTTCACCGCGCTCTGGCTGGTGCCGAGCGCGTCCGCCAGATGGGTCTGTGTCCAGCCGCGATGCTGCCGGGCGTCCCTGATGAGCCTGCCGATACGTACGAGGTAGTCGTCGGTCATACGGGTGACCCTATCTCATATATGAGATGGAGCAACGCGGGTACCGCCATTCGTGGCCCTGTCCACCATGACCCGAACGGCCGCTTGCGCCCGCCCCGGACGGCGGCACCGGCCGACTTCACCGTACCTACTGTGGCCCGTCGCGCAACCCCCGCCACATACGTCACATCCGGGCCCGAGGTCGCGCGGGGAACGGTACGGCGGCCGCACATGAACCTTCCGCCGTCATGTACTAGAGTTATCTCGACATCGAGATATCTGCCGAGGCGTACCGGGACAGCGCTGGCAGCGCCGCCGCCGGGATGCGCGCAAGGACGCAGGACGACGCATGAAGGAGACTGCCGTGTCGGCGAACAGCTTCGACGCCCGCAGCACACTGCAGGTGGGCGACGAGTCGTACGAGATTTTCCGGCTGGACAAGGTCGAGGGCTCCGCCCGGCTGCCGTACAGCCTGAAGGTGCTGCTGGAGAACCTGCTCCGCACCGAGGACGGCGCGAACATCACCGCCGGGCACATCCGGGCGGTCGGCGGCTGGGACTCGCAGGCGCAGCCGAGCCAGGAGATCCAGTTCACGCCGGCCCGGGTGATCATGCAGGACTTCACCGGCGTGCCGTGCGTGGTGGACCTGGCCACCATGCGCGAGGCGGTGAAGGAGCTGGGCGGCGACCCGGCCCGTATCAACCCGCTGGCGCCGGCCGAGCTGGTCATCGACCACTCGGTGATCGCCGACCGCTTCGGCACCCCCGACGCGTTCGCGCAGAACGTCGAGTTGGAGTACGGCCGGAACAAGGAGCGGTACCAGTTCCTGCGCTGGGGCCAGACCGCCTTCGACGAGTTCAAGGTCGTCCCGCCCGGCACCGGCATCGTTCACCAGGTGAACATCGAGCACCTGGCCCGTACCGTCATGGTCAGGAACGGCCAGGCCTACCCCGACACCCTGGTCGGCACCGACTCGCACACCACCATGGTCAACGGCCTCGGCGTGCTCGGCTGGGGCGTCGGCGGCATCGAGGCCGAGGCCGCGATGCTCGGCCAGCCGGTCTCCATGCTGATCCCGCGGGTGGTCGGCTTCAAGCTGACCGGCGAGCTGCCCACCGGCACCACCGCCACCGACCTGGTGCTCACCATCACCGAGATGCTGCGCCGGCACGGGGTCGTCGGCAAGTTCGTGGAGTTCTACGGCGAGGGCGTCGGCGCCACGTCGCTGGCCAACCGCGCCACCATCGGCAACATGTCGCCGGAGTTCGGCTCCACCGCCGCGATCTTCCCGATCGATGCAGAGACCATCAACTACCTGAAGCTGACCGGCCGCTCCGAGCAGCAGGTGGCGCTCGTCGAGGCGTACGCCAAGGAACAGGGCCTGTGGCTGGACCCGGCCGCCGAGCCGGACTACTCCGAGAAGCTGGAGCTGGACCTGTCCACGGTGGTCCCCTCCATCGCCGGGCCCAAGCGCCCGCAGGACCGGATCGTGCTGGCGCGGGCCGCCGAGCAGTTCGCCGTCGACGTGCGCAACTACGTGACCGACGACGAGGAGGCGGGCAAGGAGTCCTTCCCGGCCTCCGACTCCCCGGCCATGCACAACGGCGTGCCGTCCAAGCCGACCCTGGTCACCGCCGAGGACGGCAGCACGTACGAGATCGACCACGGCGCCGTCACGGTCGCCGCCATCACCTCCTGCACGAACACCTCGAACCCCTACGTGATGGTGGCCGCCGCGCTGGTGGCCAAGAAGGCGGTCGAGAAGGGCCTGACCCGCAAGCCCTGGGTCAAGACCACGCTGGCCCCCGGCTCGAAGGTCGTCACCGACTACTTCGACAAGGCCGGCCTGACCCCGTACCTGGACAAGCTCGGCTTCAACCTGGTCGGCTACGGCTGCACCACCTGCATCGGCAACTCCGGGCCACTGCCCGAGGAGGTCTCCCAGGCGGTCAACGAGGCGGACCTTGCGGTCGCCGCCGTGCTGTCCGGCAACCGCAACTTCGAGGGCCGGATCAACCCGGACGTCAAGATGAACTACCTGGCCTCGCCGCCGCTGGTCGTCGCGTACGCCATCGCGGGCTCGATGAGGCTGGACATCACCCGGGACGCGCTGGGCATCGACCAGGACGGCAAGCCGGTCCACCTCGACGACATCTGGCCGACCGAGGCCGAGGTCAACGACGTGGTCGCCTCCGCGATCGGTGAGGACATGTTCCGCACCTCCTACAGCGACGTCTTCGCCGGCGACGCCCAGTGGCAGGCGCTGCCGATCCCGACCGGCGACACCTTCGAGTGGGACCCGCAGTCCACCTACGTCCGCAAGCCCCCGTACTTCGAGGGCATGGGCACGGAGCCCGAGCCGGTCACCGACATCAGCGGCGCCCGGGTGCTCGCCAAGCTCGGCGACTCGGTCACCACCGACCACATCTCGCCGGCCGGTGCGATCAAGGCCGACACGCCGGCCGGGCAGTACCTGACCGAGCACGGTGTGGAGCGTCGCGACTTCAACAGCTACGGCTCGCGCCGCGGCAACCACGAGGTCATGATCCGCGGCACCTTCGCCAACATCCGGCTGCGCAACCAGATCGCCCCCGGCACCGAGGGCGGCTTCACGCGCGACTTCACCCAGCCGGGCGGGCCGGTGGCGTTCATCTACGACGCCTCGCGCCACTACATCGAGCAGGGCACCCCGCTGGTCGTCCTGGCGGGCAAGGAGTACGGCTCGGGCTCGTCGCGCGACTGGGCCGCCAAGGGCACCGCGCTGCTCGGCGTCAAGGCGGTCATCGCGGAGTCCTACGAGCGCATCCACCGCTCCAACCTGATCGGCATGGGCGTGCTGCCGCTGCAGTTCCCCGAGGGCGCCACGGCGGCCACGCTGGGCCTCACGGGCGAGGAGACGTACTCCTTCACGGGCGTCACCGCGCTCAACGACGGCACGACTCCCCGCACGGTCAAGGTCAGCACCGACACCGGTGTGGAGTTCGACGCCGTGGTCCGGATCGACACTCCCGGTGAAGCGGACTATTACCGCAATGGCGGCATCATGCAGTACGTGCTGAGGTCGCTCATCCAGCGGTAGCCCGACCGGGGTTACTCGCAAGTAGTGCGGACCGCGTCTCCCCGTCCGGGGAGGCGCGGTCCGTCCCATTTGCGGAAGCCAATCGGTCGATCGTCCGCCATCGGCTCGCGGGGGTCGCCCTGACCTGCGGTTTTCTCGTCCCGCATTTCGGACAGGTCTCAACTCGGGAAAGCTTGCCGACCAAACGCCCTCTTGATCTTGCCCTGCCGGAGAGAAGTGGACTATACCTGTGCGCGTCCAGGGAACCTGCTGGAGCACGGGGTCAGGCGGGTCAATCGGCAGGGTGGCACCGCCGGTCGTCGGATATCGTTCCCTGCCTCACTGGATGCACGGCATCACTCAAGCTTCAACTGTTCGCGGGCGTCGGCGGATTCCGCTGCACCGCATGAGTCCTGGAGAAGGCGAGGACTTGAGCATGGGATCCGAGTTCAACCGGCGCGATGCAATCAAGCGGGCAATGGCGATCGGCGTGGTGGCGATTCCGTCGGGTTCGCTGCTGTCGGCATGTGCCACGTCCAGTGGTGGGGACAAGAACAAGCCGGTGGCGACCGGCACCAAGTCGGCCAACAACCCGCTCGGTGTCAAGAACGGCGCGCCGCTGGAGGCGTTCGTCTTCAAGGGCGGCTTCGGCGACGACTACATCAAGGCCGCCGAGTCCGCGTACAACACGAGCTACGGCGTAACTGTCAAGCACACCGGCACGCAGGCCATAGGGCCGAAGCTGCAGCCGCGCTTCGCCAACAACACGCCGCCGGACTTCATGGACAACTCCGGTGCCGACAACCTCGACACCGCGGCCCTCGCCAAGGAGGGCAAGCTGCTGGACCTGACGCCGCTGCTGGACGCCCCGACGATCGACGACCCGGCCAAGAAGGTCCGCGACGTCCTGATCGCCGGCACCGTCGAGCAGGGCCAGTTCGGCTCGCAGCAGATGTACGCGCTGAACTACGCCTTCACCGTCTACGGCAGCTGGTACTCCAACAAGCTCTTCCAGGCCAAGGGCTGGACCTACCCCAAGACCTTCGACGAGATGATCGCGCTCGGCGCCAAGACCAAGGCCGCCGGTATCGCGCTGTTCACCTACCCGGGCAAGTACCCGTACTACGTGCACTTCGACCTCTTCGCCCAGATCGGCAAGGTCGGCGGCAAGGAGGTCCTCAACGCCATCGACGACCTGGAGGACGGCGCCTTCCAGGTCGACGCGGTCAAGCAGGTCGTGGGCTACTACGAGGAACTGGCCGCCAAGAAGTACTTCCTGGCCGGCTCCGAGGGCAAGACGCACATCCAGATGCAGACCGACTGGACCAAGGGCAAGGCGGCCCTGGTGGCCGACGGCTCGTGGGTGGAGAACGAGGCCGCCCCGACCATGCCCAAGGACTTCGACCTGGCGGTCGGCCCGCTGGTCGGCGGCGGCGACAGCGACAAGCTGCCCTTCGGCACGCTCTACGCGGCAGCCGGTGAGCCCTTCATCGTGGCAGCCAACGGCAAGAACCCGGCCGGCGGCATGGAGCTGCTGCGCATCATGCTGGCCAAGAAGCAGACGGACAACTTCACCAACACCATCAAGTCGCTCACCTGCGTCGCCGGTTCGGCCGAGGGCCTGACCCTCACCCCGGGCCTGGCCTCGGCGAGCGCGGCGCTCAAGGCGGCGGGTCCGAACGTGCTCAACGCGCGCATCCAGGACTGGTACGTCAAGCTCAACCAGGAGACGATCGGCAACCTGACGGCCCAGCTGCTCACCGGGCAGATCAACGCCGCCAAGTGGATCGAGGGCGCCCAGAAGGCCTCCGACGCCACCAAGAAGGACTCGTCCGTGCCCAAGTTCAAGCACCTGTGATCGGTAACCCCCTCTAACGGCTGAGACGAGAGCGACCGGCGACATGCGACACGGCAAGTACCGGTTCATCATCGGGTTTCTGGCGATTCCCCTGGCGCTGTACGGGGTCCTTGTGATCTCGCCCTTCGTGCAGGACTTCCAGATCTCCTTGACGGACTGGACCGGGCTCACCCCCGACAAGCACTACATCGGGTTCGACAACTACCGGAAGATCATTCACAACCACCTCTTCTGGCAGTCGCTGTGGCACAACATCCTGCTGCTGCTGATCGTGCCGGTCGTGACGCTGGCGCTCGGTCTGTTCTTCGCTTTCATGCTCAACGTCGGCGGCCGGCGCAAAGGCAGCGCGTCGGTCGCCGGCGTCAGGGGGTCGGGCGCCTACAAGATCATCTTCTTCTTCCCCCAGGTGCTCTCCGTCGCGGTGATCGCCATCCTGTGGCAGCAGATCTACAACCCGGACCCCGAGGAGGGCGTGCTCAACGTCGTCCTGCACGGCATCGGGCTCGGCTCGCAGGCCCAGTCCTGGCTCGGCGACCCGAAACTCGCGCTGGCCTGCATCATGGCGGTGATGGTCTGGGCGAACGTCGGCTTCTACGTGGTGCTCTTCTCGGCGGGCATGTCCTCCATCCCGACCGAGATCTACGAGGCCTCGCTCCTGGACGGCGCCAACCGGACGACCACCTTCTTCCGGGTCACCCTGCCGCTGCTGTCCGACACCGTCGCCACCGGCTGGGTCTACATGGGCATCATCGCCATGGACGCCTTCGCCTACGTGCAGCTGATGTCGGTCAACAACGGCGGTCCCAACGAGAAGACCGACGTCGTACCGCTGCTGCTGTTCAAGACGGCCTTCCGGGACAACAGCCAGTACGGCCTGGCGGCGGCCATGGGTGTCGCCATGCTGATCGTGACGCTGGTGTTCGCCGTACTGACGCTGCGGCTGTCGCGCCGCGAGCGTATCGAGTTCTAGGGGTGCCCCGATGACAACCGAGACGATCGACGGGGCCCCGGGCTCCGCGCCCCGCAAGTCCGGCTCGCCCGCCTCCGACGCGGCCCGCTGGAAATGGCGGCGCAGCGAGGGCGGCGTGCTGAACGCCTTCAGCCATGTCTTCCTCGCCGTGTGGGCGCTGATGGTGGGCCTGCCGCTGCTGTGGGCGCTGTGGAGCTCCTTCAAGAGTTCAGGGGACATCCTCAGCCACCCGCTGTCACTGCCGACCCACCTGCACTTCGAGAACTGGTCCCACGCCTGGACGAAGGCGAACATGGGCCAGTACTTCATCAACACCATCATCGTGGTCGGCTTCTCGACCGTCGGCACCATGCTGTTCGGCTCGATGGCTGCCTACGTTCTGGCCCGGTTCGAATTCCCCGGCAACCGGCTGATCTACTTCCTCTTCGTGGGAGGCATGGCCTTCCCGGTGGTCATGGTGCTGGTGCCGCTCTTCTTCGTCACCACCAACCTCGGCATCATCAACACCCTGCCGGGGCTGATCCTGGTCTACATCGCCTACTCGCTGCCCTTCACCGTCTTCTTCATGACGTCCTTCTTCCGCACCCTGCCGACCTCGGTGGCGGAGGCGGCACTGGTGGACGGCGCGTCCCACACCAGGACCTTCTTCCAGATCATGGTGCCGATGGCCAAGCCCGGAATCATCAGCATCGGGATCTTCAACGTGCTCGGGCAGTGGAACCAGTACCTGCTGCCGCTGGTGCTGAACCAGGGCGACACCAACAAGTGGGTGCTCACCCAGGGGCTGGCCGACCTCGCCGTGCAGCAGGGCTATCAGGGCGACTGGGGCGGGCTCTTCGCGGGCCTGTCGATCGCGATGCTCCCGGTGCTGGCCGTCTACATCGTCTTCCAGCGCCAGGTGCAGGCCGGACTCACCGCGGGGGCCCTCAAGTAGCGCGCGCCCGCAGGCTCCCGCAGCCCTCCCCGGGCCCCCGTGGACCCTCCCGTGCACGGCCGGCCGGCCCCCGGCGGCTCCGCTTCCCGCGGAGCCGCCGCTCGGCGCTCCCCGAGCCGATTCGCATAACGGTGTGGTTCTCCCCCTTGACGGGACATCACCCCAAACACTCAACTTAGAGTTCACATGTTGTAGACGACGGGGTCTCGCTGGTGTGCTGCATCTGCATCAGGGCTCGGCCCCGTCCCGTGCGGGCAAGCGGACACGGGCCGCCTGCCGGGCAGGAGTGGATGTCGTGGAGACTCCGGGATCGCAGTCATCACTGCACCGGGCCAATCTGGAACGCGTGGTGCGCGCCGTACGACTGGCCGGATCGCTCACCCAGGCGGAGATCGCGCGCAGCACCGGTCTGTCGGCCGCGACAGTGTCCAATATCGTACGTGAGCTGCGGGACAACGGAACGGTGCAGGTCACGCCGACCTCCTCGGGGGGTCGGCGGGCGCGCAGCGTGGCGCTGTCCGGGGACGCCGGCATCGTGGTCGGCGTCGATTTCGGCCACTCCCACCTGCGGGTCGCCGTGGGCAACCTGGCGCACCAGGTGCTGGCCGAGCAGTCCGAGCCGATCGACGTGGACGCCTCGGCCTCGCAGGGCTTCGACCGGGCCGAGCAGCTGGTGGCCCGCCTCGTGGAGTCCACCGGCATCAGCGCCGACAAGGTGCTCGGCGTCGGCCTCGGGGTGCCCGGGCCGATCGACGTGGAGTCCGGCGCGCTCGGCTCGACCGCGATCCTGCCGGGCTGGAGCGGCATCAACCCGCGCCAGGAGATGTCCGACCGGCTCGGCGTCCCGGTCCAGGTGGACAACGACGCCAATCTCGGCGCGCTCGGCGAGCTGGTCTGGGGCGGCGGCCGCGGGGTCAAGGACCTGGCCTACATCAAGGTGGCCAGCGGAGTCGGCGCGGGCCTGGTGATAGACGGCCGGATCTACCGCGGCCCGGGGGGCACGGCCGGCGAGATCGGCCACATCACGCTGGACGAGTCGGGGCCGGTCTGCCGCTGCGGCAACCGCGGCTGCCTGGAGACCTTCACCGCGGCCCGCTACGTGCTGGAGCTGCTGCGCGGCAGCCACGGCGAGGGCCTGACCGTGCCGCGCATGGTGCAGCTGGCCCGCGAGGGCGACCCGGGCTGCCGCCGGGTGACCGGCGACGTCGGGCGGCACATCGGCATGGGCGTGGCCAGTTTGTGCAACCTGCTCAACCCCAGCCGGATCGTGCTCGGCGGCGATCTGGCGGAGGCGGGGGAGCTGGTGCTCGGCCCGATAAGGGAGTCGGTGTCCCGTTACGCGATCCCCAGCGCCGCCCAGCGGCTGTCGGTGGTACCCGGTGCGCTGGGAGCCCGGGCGGAGGTTCTGGGCGCTCTTGCCCTGGTCCTGAGCGAGATGGGCGATTCGACCCTTTTGGATGGGAATCAACCGGTTGACACACCGGCCTTTTCGGCATAACTGAGCGTTCACACTGCTAACGAAACGCGCCGTTGCCATCTCGTTAAGTGTTTACTTCTTGACGACAGGGTGTCAGCCGGAGTTGACTCACCAGCACCTCGGCCGCGGTGTTGCGGCCCTGTCAGGGAGGCATCTTCACATGAACGCAATGACGCGTCGCATCGTCGTCGGGACAGCAGCTGTTTCGATAGCGCTCACCATGGCCGCCTGCGGTAAGGCCGGTGACAACAAGAGCTCCAGCAGCAACAGCAGCAGCGACAGCAAGAACAAGTCCATCGGCCTGCTGCTGCCGGAGAACGCGACGACCCGGTACGAGAAGTTCGACAAGCCGCTGATCGAGAAGAAGATCGCCGAGCTGTGCCCGGACTGCAACGTGCAGTACGACAACGCGGCCGGTGACCCGGCCAAGCAGGCCCAGCAGGTCAGCAGCATGATCGCCAAGGGCGTCAAGGTCCTCATCCTGGACGCCCAGGACTCGACCGGTATCAAGTCCTCCGTCCAGGCCGCAGTCGACAAGGGCATCAAGGTCGTCGCCTACGACCGCCTCGCCGAGGGTCCGATCTCCGCCTACGTCTCCTACGACAACGAGAAGATCGGCGAGCTGCAGGGCCAGGCCCTGCTCGACGCCATGGGCCCGAAGGCCACGCCGTCCGCCAACGTTGTCATGATCAACGGTGACCCGGCCGACCCGAACGCCGCCATGTTCAAGGCCGGCGCCCACAAGGTGCTGGACGGCAAGGTCAAGATCGCCTACGAGCAGTCCGGCCTGTGGAAGGACACCGTCGCCGCGCAGAAGATGTCCGCTGCGATCACCCAGCTCGGCAAGGGCAACATCGCCGGCGTCTACTCCGCCAACGACGGTATGGCCGGTGGTATCGCGACCGCCCTCAAGGGCGCCGGCATCAACCCGCCGCTGACCGGTCAGGACGCGGAACTCGCGGGTGTGCAGCGGCTGCTGGCCGGCACGCAGACCAGCACGATCTACAAGCCCTACGCGCCCGAGGCCGACGCCACCGCCGAGATCGCGGTGGACCTGGTGAACGGCAAGGACTTCAAGAGCGTCGCCGACACCACCGCCAAGCAGCTCGGCGGATCCGAGATCCCGTCCAAGCTGCTGCCGGCCTTCTCCGTGACCAAGGCCAACATCAAGGACACGGTCGTGAAGGACAACCTGTACACCAAGGACCAGATCTGCACGTCGGACTTCGCCGCGGCCTGCGCCGCCGCCGGCATCTCCTAGTCCGGACCCCGCGGTTCGGGCCGGTTCACCGTCCCCGCACCGCAAACCGCAAGCCTGTCCGGCGCCCCACCCCGACAAAACACCCCGCTAGGGGCGGGGTGCCGGACGGAAACGCTTGCGGGAGCAGCAATCGGGGCAGGGGTACTACCCCTTCCCCGTTCACTTTGTAATCCTGTGCTCTGTGCACTCCCTCCGCGGCTGTTCTGTTCAGCACGCGGCATCCCCGCCGGTCAGGCGGCGAAGGAGATGGTTCACGTGTCCGCTACGCCCGTGCTGGCGTTGCGCGGAGTCTCCAAGCGATTCGGTGCGGTCCAGGCCCTCACCGATGTCGAGTTGGAGGTCCACGCCGGAGAGGTTGTCGCCCTTGTTGGTGACAACGGAGCCGGTAAGTCGACCCTGGTCAAGACCATCGCGGGCGTTCACCCCGTCGACGAGGGCGTTATCGAGTGGGAAGGCCGGCCGGTGCACATCAACCGGCCGCAGGACGCCCAGGGTCTCGGTATAGCCACGGTCTACCAGGACCTCGCGCTGTGCGACAACCTCGATGTTGTCGGTAATCTCTACCTCGGCCGCGAGCTGCTGCGTTACGGCAGCCTCGACGAGGTCACGATGGAAAAGCGCTCCCGCGAACTTCTGAACACGCTGTCGATCCGCATTCCCAGCGTCAGAATCCCGATCGCCAGCCTCTCCGGCGGCCAGCGCCAGGTGGTGGCCATCGCCCGCGCACTGATCGGCGAGCCCAAGGTCGTCATCCTCGACGAGCCGACCGCCGCCCTCGGTGTCGAGCAGACCGCCCAGGTCCTCGACCTGGTCGAGCGGCTGCGCGAGCGCCGGCTCGGCGTCATCCTCATCAGCCACAACATGGCCGACGTCACGGCGGTCGCGGACACCGTCCACGTGCTGCGCCTCGGCAAGAACAACGGTGCGTTCCCGGTCAAGGGCACCACCAACGAACAGATCATCGCTGCGATCACCGGAGCCACGGACAACGCCGTGACCCGCCGGCTGGCGCGCAACGCGGAGGCGACCCAGTGAGCGACAAGACCACGATGCGACAGCCGCTGGACGAGGTGCCGCCGCCGGCCGTGGCGCCGCTGGACCCCCGGCTGCTGGTCCGTGAGGAGGGCCTGAAGGGCTACCTCACCGAGTTCAAGCGCAAGTTGAAGGGCGGCGAGCTGGGCTCGCTGCCGGTCATCCTCGCGCTGGTGATCATCTGGACCATCTTCCAGCTGAAGGACAGCCTGTTCCTCAGCTCCGCGAACATGGTCAACATCTGCTACTTCATGGCCGGCACCGGCATGCTCGCCGTCGGCCTGGTCTTCGTGCTGCTGCTCGGTGAGATCGACCTGTCGGTCGCCTCGGTCAGCGGTCTGGCCGCGGCGGTCTTCGCCAGCCTGAGCGTCACCCACAACATCAACGCGTGGGTCGCGGTCGTGCTGACGGTCCTCACCGGTATCGCCATCGGCGCGATCCACGGCTTCTTCTTCGCCAAGATCGGCGTCCCGGCGTTCGTCGTCACCCTGGCCGGCTTCCTCGGCTGGACCGGTCTGATGCAGTGGCTGCTGCGCGGCACGGGCAGCCTCACGATCCAGGACAAGGGCCTGCTGCACGTCCTGGGCCAGCGCTCGTTCTTCATGAACCAGAGCATCGCCGGCGCGTACATCCTGGCGACCCTGGGCGTCGGCGCGCTGCTGGTCGGCTCGCTGATCGACCAGAGCCGCCGCCGGTCCGCCGGCGTGCCCTTCCGGCCCACCGGCGAGATCCTGGTCCGCACCGTCGCGCTGGCCGTCGTGGCGTACGTCGCCGCGTACGTGCTCAACAAGTCCGCCGGTGTGCCCAATGCCCTGGTGATCTTCCTGGCCACCCTGGTGATCTGTGACTTCGTGCTGCGCCGCACCACCTTCGGCCGCAAGATCTTCGCGGTCGGCGGCAGCATCGAGGCCGCCCGCCGCGCCGGTATCAACGTCGCCATGATCCGCATCGTCGTCTTCGCCATCTCCGGCGGCTTCGCGGCCATCGGCGGCCTGTTCCTGGCCGGCCAGACCTACACCGCCACCCTGCAGGCCGGTACCGGCAACCTGCTGATGCTCGCCATCGCAGCCGCCGTCATCGGCGGTACGAGCCTGTTCGGCGGTCGCGGCAACGTCTGGTCCGCCCTGCTCGGCATGCTGGTCATCCAGTCCATCCAGACCGGTCTTGACCTGCTGAACATGGACCAGTCGATCCAGTACATGATCACCGGCGCGGTTCTGCTCGCCGCCGTGGTCGTCGACTCGGTGTCCCGCCGCACCCAGCGCAGCTCCGGCCGCGCGTAACACGCACACCCCGCACCGCCGGTCGGACCTGGCCTTCCAGGACCGGCCGGCGGTTCGGCGTGCGCGGGCCCGAGGGAAGAGGGCAGGAGCGCCGTGACGGAGATCGCACGGGGCGGCCGACGCGCCGGTAACCGGAACATTAGACTCGTCCAAGGCCAGATCGGCCGGGAGCGACAGGCAGAGGAGGATCGGGTGGCAGTGCTGACCCGTATCAACGGACCACGCGACCTCGACCGGCTCGACCAGCAGCAGCTCGTGCAGCTGGCCGGCGAGATCCGCTCCTTCCTCGTCGAAGCGGTCTCCAAGACCGGTGGGCATCTGGGCCCCAACCTCGGCGTGGTGGAACTGACGATCGCGCTGCACCGGGTCTTCCACTCGCCCGCCGACCGCATCCTGTTCGACACCGGCCACCAGGCGTACGTGCACAAGCTGCTGACGGGGCGCCAGGACTTCGCCCGGCTCAAGAGCACCGGGGGCCTGTCCGGTTACCCCTCGCGCGCCGAGTCCGAGCACGACGTGATCGAGAACAGCCACGCCTCGACCGTGCTGGGCTGGGCCGACGGCCTGGCCAAGGCCAACGAGCTGCTGGAGCGCGACGACCACGTCGTCGCCGTCATCGGCGACGGGGCGCTGACCGGCGGCATGGCCTGGGAGGCGCTGAACAACATCGCCGCCGCCAAGGACCGCCCGCTGGTGATCGTCGTCAACGACAACGAGTGGTCGTACTCGCCGACCATCGGCGGCCTGGCCAACCACCTGGCCACCCTGCGCACGACCGACGGCTACGAGCAGTTCCTGGCCCGCACCAAGGAGCTCCTCGAGCGCACCCCGCTCATCGGCCGCCCGCTCTACGAGACGCTGCACGGCGCCAAGAAGGGCCTGAAGGACTTCATCACCCCGCAGGGGATGTTCGAGGACCTGGGCCTGAAGTACGTCGGCCCGATCGACGGCCACGACATCGAGGCAGTGGAGTCCGCCCTCCAGCGCGCCCGCCGCTTCGGCGGCCCGGTGATCGTGCACTGCATCACCGAGAAGGGCCGCGGCTACACCCCGGCCGAGCGCGACGAGACCGACCGCTTCCACGGCATCGGCCCGATCCACCCCGACACCGGACTGCCCATCGCCGCGGCCGGCGCCGACTGGACCTCGGTCTTCGGCGACGAGATGCTGGAGCTGGGCAAGGAGCGCTCCGACATCGTGGCCATCACCGCCGCGATGCTGCACCCGGTGGGCCTGACCAAATTCGCCGCCGCCTTCCCCGACCGGGTCTACGACGTCGGCATCGCCGAGCAGCACGGCGCCGTGTCGGCCGCGGGCCTGGCCACCGGCGGCCTGCACCCGGTCTTCGCGGTCTACGCGACCTTCCTCAACCGGGCCTTCGACCAGGTGCTGATGGACGTCGCCTTGCACAAGTGCGGCGTCACCTTCGTGCTCGACCGGGCCGGCGTGACCGGCAGTGACGGCGCCTCGCACAACGGCATGTGGGACATGTCGATCCTCCAGGTCGTGCCCGGCCTGCGGATCGCCGCCCCGCGCGACGCCGACCAGGTCAGGGCGCAGCTGCGGGAGGCCGTCGCGGTCGAGGACGCCCCCACCGTGGTCCGCTACTCCAAGGGCGCGGTCGGCCCGGCGGTCGCCGCGGTCGGCCGGGTCGGCGGCATGGACGTGCTGCGCGAGCCGGCCGGCGACGGGCAGCCCGACGTGCTGCTGGTCTCGGTGGGCGCGCTGGCCCCGATGTGCCTGGAGATCGCCGCGCTGCTCGACGCCCAGGGCATCACCAGCACCGTGGTCGACCCGCGCTGGGTCAAGCCGGTGGACGACGCGCTGCCCGGCCTGGCCGCCCGGCACCGCCTGGTGGTCACCGTCGAGGACAACGGCAGGGTCGGCGGTGTCGGCTCGGCGATCGCGCAGGCGCTGCGCGACGCCGAGGTGGACGTGCCGCTGCGCGACTTCGGCATTCCGCCGCAGTTCCTCGCCCACGGCTCCCGCAAGGACGTCATGGCCGCGATCGGGCTGACCGCGCCGGACATCGCCCGCCAGGTCACCGGGGTGTTCGCCACCATCGACGGCCGGTTCGCCGACGCGGCGGCCGGCGGCGGCGCGAGCAGCACCGCGGAGCTCGCGAAGGACTGACCGTGCCGCGCCCCCGGGACCGCGTGGCGGCCCGGGAGCCCCGTTAACGGGGCTCCCGGGACCGGTGGTAGAAATGCGCGAGAGCAGTGCGGATGATCGAGGTGGCGTAGCAATGACGGAGTCCAAGGGACCCGACACTCCGGGCGGTTCGGCGGCCCCGAAGAAGAAGCGCAGGTCCGTGGTCGACCGGCTGCGCCCGTACGCGATCGGCGTGACGGCGATGGTCGTGGTCTTCGGTGCGTCGGCGGTGATCGGTGCCCACGTCCGCGGCAACAAGGACGTGAAGGTCTCCGAGCCCAGCGGCGCGGTCGCCGCGGCCCGGCCGCCGGCGGCGCCCCCCACGGACGGCGCGTCACCGAGCCCCGCCCCCGCCGCGGGCCCCAAGCTCGCCATCCCGGTGCGCCCGACCGTCCCGGTGACCGTCACGGTCTACGAGGACCTGCGCAGCCCCGACTCCAAGGCCTTCCACGAGGAGTACGAGGCGACCTTCCAGCAGCTGCTGACCACCGGCCAGGTGACCATCGACTACCGCCTGGTGACCGTTTCGGACAAGCAGTACGGCGGCTCCGGCGCCCTGGTGGCGGCCAATGCCGCGGCCTGCGCGCAGGACCAGGGCCGCTTCTCCGCCTTCGTCGGCCAGGTGTGGAAGCACCAGCCGAGCGACCCCAAGGTCGACGGGTTCGCGAGCGAGAAGATGATGCGCAAGCTGGCCGACAAGGCGGGCAAGATCCAGACCGCCAGCTTCGACCCGTGCATCGAGCAGCGCGACCACGAGGGCTGGGTGGACAAGTCGCAGGCGGACTTCGCCGCCTCGGGCTTCGGTACGGTCCCGGTCGTGGAGGTCAACGGAGTCGCGGTCAAGACCGTGCACACCTCGCTGACGCCGGCGAAGCTGCGCGCCCAGATCCTCAAGGAGGCCAAGCGGGTCATCGCCCTGCAGGCCGTCCCGACGGACACTCCCGCGCTGGCCGGCTGACGCTCTTTCGGCTTTCTGCCGCCCCTCGCGATCGGGCGATTCACCCCTTCTTGCACAGATATCTCCGATTTCGTCAACTTTTCGGAGAAATCGGGTAGCAAGACAGGTGACGCCCGATCACAGAGGAGTGGTGTGCATGCCGATGCCGCTGTTCGACGACGTCGAACCACCGCCCGCCTGCGGATGCGAGGGCTGCGCACGGCAGCGCCTCGCCGACTCCCTGGCCCGAGACACCCGCGGGCCCGCCGGCACCGGCGCCACCAGGGCCCTGGTGGTGGCCGCCGTGGCGGGCACCGCGCTCAGCGGCACCGCGGCCGCCGCCGTGCCCCGCCCCGCCGCTGTCACCGGCCACACCACCGGCCGCGGCTCCCTGGCCGCGCCCGCCGCGCCCGTCCCGCTGCGGCTGACCCGCGCGCAGATCCTGCAACGGGCCAAGAGGTGGGTGACGGCCGGGGTGCCGTACAGCATGACCGCCCACTGGAAGGACGGCTACCGGCAGGACTGCTCCGGCTTCGTCTCCATGGCCTGGGGGCTCGGCGTCAACGCCTGGACCGGCGACCTCGCCCACTACGCGGTCCGCGTCACCCGCGACCGGTTGCGGCCGGGCGACCTCCTGCTCTTCCACAACACCGCGGACCCGCAGAAGGGCTCCCACGCCGTGATCTTCGCGGGCTGGGCGAACAGGTCGCGCACCCGCTACAAGGCCTACGAGCAGGCGGTCCCCGGCGCCAGGGCCAGGACGACGCCGTACGCCTACTGGGTCGACTCCGCGAAGTACGTCCCGTACCGCTACCGGTACCTGGCCGGCAGCCCCGGGCCCGCCGCCACCGGCTACCCGGGCCGGGCCGCGTTCGGCACCGGCCGCTCCGGCGCCGCCGTCGCCCGGCTCGGCAGCCTGCTGATCGGCCGCGGCGCCGGCGCCTACTACCGGGTCGGTCCCGGGCGGGTGTGGAGCGCGGCCGACCGCGCCGCCACCGCCGCCTTCCAGCGCGCCCAGGGCTGGACCGGCGCCAAGGCCGACGGCATGCCCGGCCCCACCACGTGGTCGTACCTGGTCCACCACAAGGGCCACGACATCGCCGGCGGCCCGCGGCGCACCACCGCCCACAAAACCACGGCCCCGTCGCACCCCGGGGCCGGGTCCCTCCGCCCGGAAGGCACCACTGGCCACAAGTCCACGGCCCCGCCGTACCCCGGGGCCGGGTCCTTCCGCCCCGGGCGCGGCAATGACAGCGTCCTCGCGCTCGGCCACCGGCTGGTCGCCAAGGGCTTCGGCGCCGGCTACCGCCCCAGCCGCCACTGGCGCGAGGCCGACCGCCGCAAGGTCGAGGCCTTCCAGCGCGCCCAGGGCTGGTCGGGCCGCAGCGCCGACGGACATCCCGGCCCCGAGACGTGGAGGCGACTGTTCTCGTGACACCACCCGACACCGCCGCACCCACCGGGCCCGCGGAGAGCCAGGAGCCAGCGCGGGCCGCCGAACGGCCCGCGCGGACCGCGGAAGCCGCCCAGGCCGGCGGCCTCGCGCAGGACGACCGTCCCGACGGCCCCGCCAGGGCGGACCTGCCCGAGCAGCCCGGCCCCTCCACCGAGCAGACGCTGCTGATGCCGCGGGTCCAGCCGCCCGCTGACGCGCTCGCCGAGCGGCCGGGTCCGTGCCTGCCGGGGTGGACGGCGGGGACCGCGCTGGCGGCCGCGGTCGGCGCCGCGGCGTGGCTGCTGTGGCGGGCGGGACTGCTCCCGCTGCCGCCGACCGGCGGGCTGCTGCCCGGGCCGCCGGACGGCGTGGTGCGGGGGAGCGGGCTGTGGAGCGGGCTGGTGCTCATCGGCGCCGTCGCCGCGCTCGCGGGCAGCGGGCTGACGCGGGGCCGGCCCGGCAGGGTCTGGGTGCTCACCCGGTACGGCGGCTACCGCGGCACGGTCCGCCGCACCGGGCTGCTGTGGATCAGCCCCCTGCTGCGGCGGCGCCGGATGGACGTGTCGCTGAGGCACTGGCGCAGCCGCCCGATCGACGCGGTCGACGCGTACGGCACCCCCGTCCAGGTCACCGTGCTGCTGGTGTGGCGGATCAGGGAGACCGCGCGGGCCGCCTTCGCGGTCGACGACTGCACCCGGCTGCTGCGCGAGGAGGTCGAGGCGGCGGTCGCCCGTGCGGTGTCCCGGCACCCGGCGGACGACTTCCGCGGTGACGCGGTGACGCTGCGGGACTGCGACCGGCTCGGCGACGAGCTGGGGCGCCTGGTGGCCGGCGCGGTGCGCGAGGCGGGCGTGGAGGTCTTCTCGGTGACGCCGGTGCGGCTGGACTACGCCCCCGAGGTCGCGGTGGCGATGCGCCGGGCCAGGATCGCCTCGCTGGAGGCCAGGCGGCGCAGGGCGGTGCTGGACGACGTCCTGACCGCGGTCGCCGACACCCTGCGCGGGATCGCCGAGCGCGGCCTGGTGGAGCTGGACGACTACGAACGCAAGTCTCTGGTCCGCGACCTGACGGTGGCCCTGCTCGCCGCCCCCGAGCCCGCGGGGGGCCGGCCGCGCGGCTGAGCCGGGGCTCGGAAAGGGCGGGGGCGGGAAACGGGAGGGGGCGGGGCCGCAACGGCCCCGCCCCCCTCGTATCGGTCCGCGTCAGGCCGGGACGCTCGCGACGCCCGGGGCCAGGAACGGCTTGCCGTTCACCCGCTGCGAGACGCCCTCACGGTCCAGGTAAGGAGTCACACCGCCCAGGTGGAAGGGCCAGCCGGCACCGGTGATCAGGCACAGGTCGATGTCCTGCGCCTCGGCGACCACGCCCTCGTCGAGCATCAGCCCGATCTCCTGCGCCACCGCGTCGAGCACCCGCTCCCGCACCTGCTCCTCGGTCAGCACGCTGTCGCCCTGCTTGAGCAGCGCGGCGACCTCCGGGTCCAGCTCGGGGCGGCCCGAGTCGTAGACGTAGAAGCCGCGCTTGCCGGCCTTGACGACCGCCGCCAGGTTCTCCGAGACGGTGAAGCGATCGGGGAAGGCGCCGTGCAGGGTCTGCGAGACGTGCAGGCCGATGGCGGGGCCGACCAGTTCCAGCAGCACCAGCGGGGACATCGGCAGGCCCAGCGGCTCGATCGCCTTCTCGGCGACCGCCACCGGGGTGCCCTCGTCGATGACGTTCTGGATCTCGCCCATGAAGCGGGTCAGGATCCGGTTGACGACGAAGGCCGGCGCGTCCTTGACCAGCACCGCGGTCTTGCGCAGCTTCTTGGCCACCGCGAAGGCCGTCGCCAGCGACGGGTCGTCGGTGCCCTCACCGCGGACGATCTCCAGCAGCGGCAGGATCGCGACCGGGTTGAAGAAGTGGAAGCCCACCACCCGCTCGGGGTGGTCGAGCTTCGCGGCCATCTCGGTCACCGACAGCGAGGAGGTGTTCGTGGCCAGGATCGTGTCCGGGCGCACCACCGCCTCCAGCTCCGCGAAGACCTGCTGCTTGACGCCCATCTCCTCGAAGACCGCCTCGATGACGAAGTCCGCGTCACCGAAGGCCGTGGCCTTGTCGAGGTGTCCGGTCACCAGCGCCTTGTAGCGGTTCGCCGCGTCCTGGCCGAGCCTGCCCTTGGCCAGCAGCTTGTCGATCTCGCCGTGGACGTAGGCCACGCCCTTGTCGATCCGCGCCTGGTCGATGTCGGTCAGCACCACGGGCACTTCGAGGCGGCGCACGAACAGCAGTGCCAGCTGCGAGGCCATCAGGCCCGCGCCGACCACGCCGACCTTGGACACGGGCCTGGCCAGTGCCTTGTCGGGGGCGCCGACCGGGCGCTTGCCGCGCCGCTGCACCAGGTTGAAGGCGTAGATGCCGCTGCGCAGCTCGCCGCCCATGATCAGGTCGGCCAGCGCCGCGTCCTCGGCGTCGAAGCCCCTCCCGAGGTCGCCGTCCTTGGCCGCCGCGATGATGTCCAGCGCCCGGTAGGCCGCCGGGGCCGCGCCGTGCACCTTGCCGTCGGCGATGAAGCGCCCGCGCTCCACGGCCTGGTCCCAGGCGTCACCGCGGTCGACCTCGGGGCGTACGACCTCGATCTCGCCCTTGAGGACGGCCGCGGTCCACGCCAGCGACTGCTCCAGGAAGTCCGCCGCCTCGAACAGCGCGTCTGCGATGCCCAGTTCGAAGACCTGGGCGCCCTTGAGCTGGCGGTTCTGGTTCAGCGAGTTCTCGATGATCACGGTGACCGCGCGGTCCGCGCCGATCAGGTTCGGCAGCAGCGCGCAGCCGCCCCAGCCGGGCACCAGGCCGAGGAAGACCTCGGGCAGCGAGAAGGCGGGCACCGAGGCGGAGACCGTGCGGTAGGTGCAGTGCAGGCCGATCTCGACGCCGCCGCCCATGGCCGCGCCGTTGTAGTAGGCGAAGGTGGGCACGGCGAGCGCGGACAGGCGCCGGAAGACGTCGTGCCCGCCCTTGCCGATGGCCAGCGCGTCCTCGTGGCGCTTCAGCAGCTCCACGCCCTTGAGGTCGGCGCCCACCGCGAAGATGAACGGCTTGCCGGTGATGCCGACGCCGGTGATCGAGCCGTCCGCCGCCTCCTTCTCGACCTGGTCGATCGCCGCGTCGAGGTTGGCGAGCGACTGCGGGCCGAAGGTGGTCGGCTTGGTGTGGTCCAGCCCGTTGTCCAGGGTGATCAGCGCGAAGCGGCCCGCGCCGGGCAGGTCGATGTGCCGTACCTGCGCGGCGGTGACGACCTCGCCGGGGAACAGCTCGGCCGCACCCTTGAGAAGTTCGGTGGTGGTGCTCACTTGCCGCTCCCGTCGAAGTGGGGGTTCTCCCAGACGACCGTGCCGCCCATGCCGAAGCCGACGCACATCGTGGTGATGCCGTAGCGCACGTGCGGCTGCTCCTCGAACTGCCGGGCCAGCTGGGTCATCAGCCGTACCCCGGAGGAGGCCAGCGGGTGGCCGAAGGCGATGGCGCCGCCGTACTGGTTGACCCGCGGGTCGTCGTCGGCGATGCCGTAGTGGTCGAGCAGCGACAGCACCTGGACGGCGAAGGCCTCGTTGACCTCGAACAGCCCGATGTCCTCGATGCCCAGGCCCGCCTTGGCGAGCGCCTTCTCGGTGGCCGGGATCGGGCCGATGCCCATGACCTCGGGCTCGACGCCCGCGAAGGCGTACGACACCAGGCGCATCTTCACCGGCAGGCCCAGCTCCCGGGCGACGTCCTCGGCGGCGAGCAGCGAGGCGGTCGCACCGTCGTTGAGGCCCGCCGCGTTGCCCGCGGTGACCCGGCCGTGCGCCCTGAAGGGCGTCTTGAGCCCGGCCAGCTGCTCCAGCGTGGTGCCGGGGCGCATCGGCTCGTCGGCGGTCGCGAGGCCCCAGCCGGTCTCACCGGCCTCGGCGTTCGTGCGGCGGACCGCGATCGGCACCAGGTCCTGCTGGATCCGGCCGTTGGCGTACGCCTTCGCCGCCTTCTCCTGGCTGCGGAGCGCGAACTCGTCGGCCCGCGCCCGGGTCAGCCCCGGGAAGCGGTCGTGCAGGTTCTCCGCGGTCATGCCCATGAACATCGCGGACTCGTCGACGAGCTTCTCCGAGACGAACCGCGGGTTCGGGTCCACGCCCTCGCCCATCGGGTGCCGCCCCATGTGCTCGACACCGCCCGCGACGACCACGTCGTACGCGCCGAACGCGATCCCGCCGGCCGTCGTCGTCACCGCGGTCATCGCACCGGCGCACATCCGGTCGATCGAGAACCCGGGCACGGTCGTCGGCAGCCCGGCCAGGATGCCCGCGGTACGCCCCAGGGTGAGCCCCTGGTCGCCGATCTGGGTCGTCGCGGCGACGGCGACCTCGTCGACACGTGCCGGGTCGAGGTCCGGGTTCCGCCGCAGCAGCTCCCGGATGCACTTGATCACCAGGTCGTCGGCGCGGGTCTCGTGATAGATGCCCTTCGGGCCCGCCTTGCCGAACGGGGTACGGACGCCGTCGACGAAGACGACGTCCCTCGCTGTACGGGGCACGAGGTACTCCCTTTTTTGTGTTCGCTCGCCTCCGGGCGCTTGGACCCGGTGTCGACAGTCGATCGTGCTCGGCCGTTGCTCACGACCTCTTTGCCTTCCCCCTCCGAGAGGGGAGAAAGCGACTGACGCTCATGCTACTCGCGGGTAACCGTTGGGGACAGTGCGACCCGGGGAAGCGGCGTAGGTCACACGGAAGGGGGCTACTCGTCCGCCGGCGGGCGGGCGGTGAGGGACTCGGCCAGCAGCGGCGCGGTCAGCCCGATCTGCCACGGGCGGGCCCCCAGCTCGGCCAGCGCCGCGGCGACCGCCTCGGGCGAGCGGTCCCCGGGTGGCGCCCAGCAGACCCGCCGGACGGTGTCCGGGGTGATCAGGTTCTCCTGCGGGAGATTCAGCTCCTCCGCCAGGGCGGTGACCGCGGCGCGGGCCGCCGACAGGCGGGCGGCGGCGACCGGATCCTTGTCCGCCCAGGCGCGCGGCGGGGGCGGCCCGGTGTACGCGGCCGTCGGCTGCGGCAGCTCGCGCTCGGGAAGACCGCGGGCCCGGTCCACCGCGGCCTGCCACTGGTCGAGCTGGCGGCGGCCCATCCGGTGCCCGAAACCGGGCAGCGCGGCCAGCGCGTGCACGTTCGGCGGATTCTCCAGCGCTGCGGCCACGATCGCCGCGTCGCTCAGCACCCGGCCCGGCGAGACGTCCCGCTCCCGGGCGGCACGGTCCCGGGCCAGCCACAGCTCGCGCACCACGCCGATCTGGCGGCGCCTGCGCACCTTGTGCATGCCCGACGTCCGGCGCCACGGGTCCACCCGGGGAGCCGGCGGCGGGGCGGCGGCGATCGCCGCGAACTCCTGCAGCGCCCACTCCAGCTTCCCCTGGGTGCGCAGCTCCTCCTCCAGCGCGTCGCGCAGGTCGACCAGCAGCTCGACGTCCAGCGCCGCATACCGCAGCCACGGCTCGGGCAGCGGGCGGGTGGACCAGTCGACGGCGGAATGACCCTTCTCCAGGGCGAAGCCCAGCACCTGCTCGACCATCGCGCCCAACCCGACCCGCGGGAAACCGGCCAGCCGCCCGGCCAGCTCGGTGTCGAACAGCGAGGTCGGACGCATGCCCAGCTCGGCCAGGCACGGAAGATCCTGGGTGGCGGCGTGCAGCACCCACTCGGTGCCGTGCAGCGCGGCGTCCAGGGAGGACAGGTCGGGACACCCGACGGGGTCGATCAGCGCGGTCCCTGCTCCGGCGCGGCGCAACTGGACCAGATAGGCCCGCTGTCCGTAGCGGTAGCCGGAGGCGCGCTCGGCATCGACGGCGACCGGGCCCGAACCCGCGGCGAAGGCCGCGACGACTTCCTTGAGAGCCTCCGGGTCTGCGGTCACCGGCGGAATGCCCTCGCGCGGGTCCAGCAGCGGAACCGGCGCCGCGTCTTCTTCCGGGGTTGCGGTCTCTCTGGCGTCGGTCACCTGTCAAGGCTACCCGTGCCGCGCCCTCCGGGGGTTCGCTCGTCCCTCCCGGGGTGCCCCCGACCCCTTTCCCGGGACCTTCCCCCGGTGGTGGGCTTGCCGCGCCGTACCCCGCGCCCCTGGTGTCCTGCCCCTTGCGGTGCGCCTTCGCCTTACGCGCCGTCGTGGCTGGTCGCGCAGTTCCCCGCGCCCCCGAAAACGCTCACCCTCCGCACAGAGGGCAAGCCCCTCAGGGGCGCGGGGAACTGCGCGCGCGACCACCGCGGTGGGCAGGCGAGCGGTCGTCGCAAGGGGCACCCCCCTGCGTGGGGGCGGAACGTTCCGCCCCCGGAGGGGTCAGTGGATGATGCCCGTGCGCAGCGCGACCGCGACCATCCCGGCACGGTCACCCGTGCCGAGCTTGCGCGCGATCCGCGCCAGGTGGCTCTTGACGGTCAGGGCCGACAGGCCCATCGACACGCCGATCGCCTTGTTGGACTGGCCCTCGGCGACGAGCCGGAGGACCTCCACCTCGCGGCCGGACAGCTCCCGGTAGCCGTTGCCGGGATGGCCGTTGGCCCCAGGGGGCCGGCGTTGCATGCGGGCGGCTGTGGCGCCGAGGGGGGCGAGGCCGGGGCGGCCGGCAATGGATCCCGGGCTGTTGCGCGTACCGGTCACGACGTAGCCCTTGACGCCGCCCGCGAGGGCGTTGCGCACCGCGCCGATGTCGTCGGCGGCGGAGAGCGCGAGGCCGTTGGGCCAGCCGGCCGCGCGGGTCTCGGCGAGCAGGGTGAGCCCGGAACCGTCGGGGAGATGGACGTCGGCGACGCAGATGTCGCGGGGATTACCGACCCGGGGCCGGGCCTCGGCGATCGACGAGGCCTCGATCACATCGCGAACCCCGAGAGCCCACAGGTGTCGGGTGACAGTGGAGCGGACGCGGGGGTCGGCTACGACGACCATGGCCGTCGGCTTGCTGGGACGGTAGGCGACCAGGCTCGTGGGCTGCTCGAGAAGAACGGACACCGGGCCTCCTGTGGCAAAGGGGACTGAAACGGTCACAGTTTCCTTCGGCAGCAAGTGCCCCGGGCTTTAGGGAAAGATCACGATTTATTGAGCATTATTTCCGGCAAATCGGACGGTCGATCGAACGCCAGAGCAGGCGGGGCACAGCTGTGCCCGGACACCGCCGTGCGGTGCCCGGGGTTGTCGGCCCGTCAGTCAGGTGCGCCGCTTCGGCAGCGGCACCACGCCCGCCGTACCGCGTACCGAGGCGTCAGGGCCCTCGGCGGGCGGCAGGCCCGCGCAGGTGCACAGCAGGTCGCACCAGGCCGCCAGGTGGGCCGTCACGTCGATCTCGCCGCCGGGCCGCTCCCGCGGCGACCACGAGGCGCGCAGTTCGATCCTGGTCTCGTCCGGCCGGTCGGCGAGGCCGCCGAAGAAGTGCGAGGACGCGCGCGAGACCGTACCGCTCGGCTCGTCGTGGTCGGCGCCGCGGGCGTCGAGCGCGCCGGTCAGCCAGGACCAGCTCACCTCGGGCAGCAGCGGGTCGCCGGCCATCTCCGGCTCCAGGTCGGCCCTGGCCAGTGTCACCAGCCGGAAGGTGCCGTGCCAGGCGTCGTGGCCGGCCGGTTCGTGCAGCAGCACCACCCGGCCGTCGGCCAGCTCCTCGCCGTCGGCCACCACCGTGGCCTCCAGCGCGTAGGCGTACGCGGCCAGCCGGCGCGGCGCCGTCACCTCCTCGATCCGCACTTCGGACCGCACCCGCGCCCCCCGCAGGGCGTCCACCGCATGCCGAAAGGGATAGGGGACCCCGTCGTCCTCGCCGAGCTGCCCATGCACCGCTGCCATGCCCGGAAGACTAGGGCGCTGACGCCCCTCGCGTGCGCAACAACACCCGAGGCCCCGGAAACCGGTGCCCGCGCCGCCGTGGGAGGATGCCCGTTGTGAGTGCGCACCAGCAGACCGCTGCTTCCCCTTTCATCCGTGCCTGCCGGAACGAACCGGTGCCGCACACCCCCGTGTGGTTCATGCGGCAGGCAGGGCGGTCGCTGCCCGAGTACCTGAAACTGCGTGAGGGCATCCCGATGCTCGAGTCGTGCACGCGGCCCGAGCTGGTCACCGAGATCACCCTGCAGCCGGTCAGGCGGCACCGGGTGGACGCGGCGATCTACTACAGCGACATCGTGGTGCCGCTCAAGGCGATCGGCCTCGACCTGGACATCAAGCCGGGCGTCGGCCCGGTCGTCGCGGACCCGATCCGCACCCGCCAGGACCTCGCCAGGCTGCGCGACCTGGAGCCGACCGACGTCGGCTACGTGACCGAGGCCGTCGGCCTGCTCACCGCCGAGCTGGGCGCCACCCCGCTGATCGGCTTCGCCGGCGCCCCCTTCACGCTGGCCAGCTACCTCGTGGAGGGCGGCCCGTCCCGCAACCACGAGCGCACCAAGGCCCTGATGTACGGCGACCCGGAGCTGTGGCGTGACCTGCTGGACCGGCTCGCCGACATCACCGCGGCCTTCTTGAAGGTGCAGATCGAGGCCGGCGCCAGCGCGGTGCAGGTCTTCGACTCCTGGGTCGGCGCGCTGTCGCCCGCCGACTACCGGCGTTTCGTGATGCCGTCCTCGGCCAAGGTCTTCGACGCCGTCGCCGGGTACGGGGTGCCCCGCATCCACTTCGGCGTCGGCACCGGCGAACTGCTCGGTCTGATGGGCGAGGCGGGCGCCGACGTGGTGGGCGTCGACTGGCGGGTGCCGCTGGACGAGGCCGCCCGCCGGGTCGGGCCCGGCAAGGCCCTGCAGGGCAACCTCGACCCGGCGGTGCTCTTCGCCCCGACCGCGGCCGTCGAGGCGAAGACCCGCGAGGTGCTGGACGCCGCGGCCGCGGCCGGCACCGGCCACGTCTTCAACCTCGGCCACGGCGTCCTGCCCAGCACCGACCCGGACGCGCTCAGCCGCCTGGTGGAATTCGTCCACCGCACCACGCGGGCGGCCTGAGCGCCCGGCCGCCGGTCAGGCCGGCGGCTCCTGCTCCGCCGGCGGCTCCGCCGCCCCCTGCGACGAAGCCCGTGCGGGCGAGTCCTGCCGCGGACCGGGCACCGGCGGGTGCTGCGGCAGCCGCCCGGCCGGCCGGGACGGCTTCGCCGGCGGCGCGGCCGGCTCGGTCCGCGGCCACCAGCGGCGTAGCAACATGACGGCCACCCAGGTCAGGGCCCCGAGCGCCAGGAACGGCAGTACCGCCGCCAGGATGACCAGCACGATCCGCACGGTCACGTAGAAGGCGTGCCAGCCGCCGCCCAGGGCCTTGCCGACGGTCTTCCAGAAGCCGTCCTTCTTCTTCACGGGCGCCTTGTGCACCACCGCCTTCACCGGCGGCTCGCTCAGCCGCAAGGTCACCGTGGCCAGGTCCGCCTGCGCCATCAGCGACGCCTGCTGGGCCTCCAGTGCCTCCAACGCGGCCTCGCGGGTGCTCAGTTCGCTCTCCAGCGACACCACGTCGGTGAGCCCGGACGCCTGGTCCATGAGCTTGCGCACCCGGTCGACGCTGGCCTGCTGCGACTTCACCCGGCTGCGCACGTCCACCACCTGGCCGGTGACGTCGTCCACGCTGACCTTGCGCCCCAGCAGGGTGCCGAGCCCGCCGAGTTCGTCGAGCAGCTGGTCGTACGCCGCCGGCGGCACCCGCAGCTGGATCGTGGAGGTGGCGTGGCCCGCCGCGTCCACCGCCGTGTCCTCGTCGCCGGAGTAGCCGCCCGCACGGGTGACCAGGGTCCTGGCCTGCTGCAACGCGTCCTCGACACGCGGGGTGCGCACGCTCAGCTCCGCGGTGCGCACCAGATACGTCGGGGCGAGCGACGGTGTCCTGCCGCCTTTCCCCGCGGACGGCGCGCTCGGCGCCGTACCGCTGCCGCCGCCGGAGCCCTGCGCCACGGCGCCGCTGTCCGCGCCGCTGCCACTGCTGCCGCCGCCCGACGTGCCGGCCTGCTGCCCGCTGCGGGCGCCGGCCGCGGGGGCGGCCGCCTTGTCCGCGCTGGACGATTTGTCGCTGGACGCGCCGCACCCGGCGACGCCGAGCGCGCCGGCCAGCAGCAGCGCCGCGAAGACGGCGGCGCCACGTCGGCGGCGGCGGGCACCGGGCGCGTGCCGCCCGGCAGCGGGTCCCGCGCTGGTTGCCGTGCTGCGTCTTGTGCTGGGTCTCATCTCGAATCCCCCCAAGGACAAGGGCCGTTGTGTCTTTCCGCTCGTTGGACGGACGGCCCCTCCGTCCCGTTGCCGCTCCGCGGTACCGAAGGCGTCACGGTCCGAACTCGATCCGGAGTCTGAGACAGTGGACGTATGAGCCACACGCACAGCCGCACGGACCCGGCAGCCGCTCGCGAGGCCGCGGGACCCGCGGCAGGACCCGCGGGGCGACATGTGGTGGTGATCGGCGGCGGCATCGCGGGCCTGGCCGCCGCCCACCGGCTGGCCGGCTCCGGCGCCCGGGTGACGCTCCTGGAGGCCTCGGCCCGGCTCGGCGGCAAGCTGCACGCCGACGAGATCGCCGGAGTGCCGGTCGACCTCGGTGCCGAATCGATTCTGGCCCGACGTCCGGAAGCGGTCGAGCTGGCCCGCGAGGTCGGCCTCGGCGACGACCTGGAGCCGCCCGCCGTGCTCGGTGCCGCCCTGTGGACCCGCGGCCGGCTGCGCCCGATGCCCAAGGGCCACGTGATGGGCGTCCCCGGCGACCTCGGCCCGCTCGCCGCCTCCGGGGTGCTCTCTGCCGCGGGCCTCGCCCGGCTGCCGCTCGACCACGTCCTGCCGCGCACCGGGATCGACGGCGACGTGGCCGTCGGCGCCTTCGTCGCCGCCCGGCTCGGTCGCGAGGTCGTCGACCGGCTGGTGGAGCCGCTGCTCGGCGGTGTCTACGCCGGGAACGCGTACGAGATCTCGCTGCGCGCCGCCGTCCCCCAGCTCTTCACCGCGGCCCGCACCGAGCGCTCGCTGATCACGGCGGCCCGCGCCGTCCAGGCCAGGGCCGCCGTGGCGGCCGGTGCCGGGCCGGTCTTCAACGGCATCCGCGGCGGCGTCGGCCGGCTGCCGCTCGCCGTCGCCGACGCCTGCCGGGCCGCCGGCGTCACGATCGCGACCTCGGCGCCGGTGCGCGAGCTGCGCAGGACCGGGCCGCACGGCTGGCAGGTGCGCCTCGATGACCGCGCCCTGGACGCCGACGCCGTGGTCCTCGCCGTCCCCGCGCCCGTCGCCGCCCGGCTGCTCGGCGCCGAGTCGCCGGCCGCCGCGGCCGACCTGGGCAGCGTCGACTACGCGAGCATGGCGCTGGTCACCATGGCCTTCCGCCGCGCCCACCTGGACCGGCTGCCGAGGTCCAGCGGCTTCCTCGTCCCGCCGGTCGACGGCCGTACGATCAAGGCCTCGACCTTCTCCAGCCGCAAATGGGGCTGGCAGGACGCGGCCGGCGGCGACACGGTGGTGCTGCGCACCTCGGTCGGCCGCCACGGCGACGAGGGGGACCTCGCCTGGGACGACACCGACCTGGTCCGGCTGTCCCGCGAGGACCTGGGGGAGGCGGTCGGCCTGCGGGCCGCACCGGTCGCCGCCCGCGTCACCCGCTGGGACGGCGGCCTGCCGCAGTACCCGGTCGGCCACGTCGACCGTGTCGCCCGCATCCGCGAGCAGGTCGCCAAGCTCCCCGGCCTCGCGGTCTGCGGCGCCCCCTACGAGGGCGTGGGCATCCCGGCCTGCGTCGGCAGCGGGCACCGCGCGGCCCGCGAGGTGCTGGGGACCCTGGTCGAGCGCGGTGAGGGCGGCGCGGGAGAATAGCCGCATGACCGACTCGACTGCCGACCACGCCCTCGACTCCGCCGCCGCGGAAGCCGTGGCGCACGCCAAGACCGCCCACGCGGGCAAGAAGGCCAAGGACCTCAACGAGGTCATCCGCTACACGCTGTGGTCGGTCTTCCGGCTGCGCGCCCCGCTGCCCGAGGACCGCTCCGGGTACGCGGACGAGGTCCAGGAGCTGTTCGACCAGCTCGCCGCCAAGGACGTGACGGTCCGCGGCACCTACGACGTCTCCGGCCTGCGGGCCGACGCCGACCTGATGATCTGGTGGCACGCGGAGACCGCGGAGGCGCTCCAGGAGGCGTACAACCTCTTCCGCCGCACCCGGCTGGGCCGCGCGCTGGAGCCGGTGTGGTCGAACATGGCGCTGCACCGCCCGGCCGAGTTCAACAAATCGCACGTCCCGGCCTTCCTCGCCGACGAGACGCCCCGCGACTTCGTCAGCGTCTACCCCTTCGTGCGCTCGTACGACTGGTACCTGCTGCCCGACGAGGACCGCCGCCGCATGCTCGCCGACCACGGCAAGCTGGCCCGCGGCTACCCCGACGTCCGCGCCAACACCGTGGCGTCCTTCTCGCTCGGCGACTACGAGTGGATCCTCGCCTTCGAGGCGGACGAGCTGTACCGCATCGTCGACCTCATGCGGCACCTGCGCGCCTCCGAGGCCCGCATGCACGTCCGCGAGGAGGTCCCCTTCTACACCGGCCGCCGCCGCGCGGTCGCCGACCTGGTCGCCGGTCTGGCCTGACGCCGGACCCTAGGCGCTGCCGAGGGCGGGGTGCGCGGCGACGACCGTCGGGGAGCCCGGCGGGATCTCGGTGAAACCGGCGTCCCGCACGACCGGCAGGGCCGTGGCGGTGAGCCGGGCCCACTCGTCCGGCGCGGGGGTGCGGACCGCCAGCGGGAAGTCCGCCGCCCGCCAGGCCGCGCGCTCGGCGGCGTCCAGCTCCCACCAGGCGAGCTGGGCCCCGTGCCCGGCCTGGGCCATCGCCTTGCCGGCGGACATCGTCAGGTCCGGGTTGGTCCACAGCACCGGCACTCCCTGCGGCGGCGGGCCCACCGGCTCGGGGTCGTCCAACTCGGTGCCCGACACCTGGAGTTTGGCCAGATCCTTGGGCCAGCCGTCCAGCGGCACCGGCGGGAAGACCCGGACCTCGGCGGCCCGCCCCGTCACGGTGATGCCGGGCAGTGCCGCGGCCCTGCGCCATTCCGCGCCCCGCGCCCGCCGTACGACCTTCCTGATCCGGGCGTCCTGCCAGTCCCGCACCGCCTGCGCCCACGCGCCGTCCTCGGCGGTGGCCCGCTCGTCGGACAGCAGGGTCAGCACGGCGCGGGCCGCCGTCTCCAGCGCGTCGGTGCGCGGCGGCGGCGCGTCCCGCTCGATGCGTACCACCAGGGGCAGGACGAACTGCGGTGCCGCGTCCCGCTCTGCGGCGCTGTGCTGGAAAGGGCTGGTCACAGCGCAAGTCTGCCACCGCCTCGCGGCGGGTCGCGGTGGGGTGGGCCCAGGCGGCCGGGTCCGCCGGCCCCCGACGCACGGGAAGGCCCCCGTACCGCGCGGTACGGGGGCCTTCCTCGCTCGCTATTCCTTCGGGCTGAGCCGCAGGGAGATCGAGTTGATGCAGTAGCGCTGGTCGGTCGGTGTGCCGTAGCCCTCGCCCTCGAAGACGTGGCCGAGGTGCGAGCCGCAGCGCGCGCAGCGCACCTCCACCCGCGCCATGCCCATCGTGCGGTCCTCGATCAGCTCGACGGCGTCGCTGTCGGCCGGGTCGTAGAAGGACGGCCAGCCGCAGTGCGACTCGAACTTCGTGTCGGAACGGAAGAGCTCGGCGCCGCACGCCCGGCACGCGTACACGCCCTCGGTCTTGACGTCCGTGTACTCGCCGGTGAAGGGACGCTCGGTGCCGGCCTTGCGCAGGACCGCGTACTCCTGCGGTGACAGCTCCGCGCGCCACTGCTCGTCGGTCTTGTTCACTTCATACGACATGGAGGTCCTCTCAGCTGCCGAGACGGGCGAGAATCCGTGGTCCGAGGTCGGTCACGTCGCCCGCTCCCATGGTGAGAACGAGATCACCGGGCTTCGCCATTCCTGCCACCGCGTCGAGTACCGCGTCCCGGTCGGGTCCGGCGGTCACGTCGGCGCCCGCGGCCCTTGCCGCGTCGATGACGACCGCGCTGGTCACCCCCGGGATCGGGTCCTCGCGCGCCGGATAGATGTCCAGCACCACCGAGGCGTCGGCCAGCGCCAGGGCGTCGCCCATCTCCGCGCCCAGCTCCCGGGTGCGGCTGAAGAGGTGCGGCTGGAAGACCACCAGCACCCGGCCGCCCTCTGCCGCGCCGCGGATCGCCTCCAGGTCGGCGGCCATCTCGGTCGGGTGGTGCGCGTAGGAGTCGATCACCTGCACGCCGGCCGCCTCGCCCTTGAGCTGCAGCCGCCGCTTCACGCCGGTGTATTTGGCCAGCGCCGACGCGAGATTGCGGGCGGGCGCCCCGATCGCGATGCCCGCGGCGAGCGCGGCGACCGCGTTGAGCGCGTAGTGCCTGCCGGGGACCGACACCGTGAAGGTCAGCATCCGGCCGTCGAGCAGCACGGTGACCTCGCCGGCCAGGCCGCGCGGGTTGATCTTCACCACCCGCACGTCGGCGTCCTCGGCCTCGCCGACCGTCACGATCCGCAGGTCCCCCATGTCGCGCACCCGGGAGGTCAGCTCCACCGCGCCCGGCTGGTCGGCCGAGACCACCAGGGTGCCGCCCGGCCGCACCTTGCCCACGAAGGTCTCGAAGGAGTCGTAGATCTCCTCCAGCGAGGCGTAGTTGGCGTGGTGGTCCAGCTCCACGTTCAGCACGATCGCCACCTCGGGGGCGTACGTGTGGAAGCTGCGGTCGCTCTCGTCCGCCTCGGCGACGAAGATCTCGCCGCCGCCGTGGTGGGCGTTGGACCCGGGCGCGTCGAGGTCGCCGCCGATCGCGTACGACGGGTCGGCGCCGAGCGCGGTCAGGGCGACCGCCAGCATCGAGGTGGTGGTCGTCTTGCCGTGCGTGCCGGCCACCGCGATCGGCCGGGTGCCCTCCATCAGCGCGGCCAGCGCGTCGCTGCGGTGCACCACCGGCACCCCGCGCTCGCGGGCCGCCGCCAGCTCCGGGTTCTCCGGGCGGATGGCGCTGGAGACGACCACGGCGGTCGCGTCCTGCGCCAGGTGCGCGGCGTCGTGCCCCACGTGCACGGTGACGCCCAGCGCGCGCAGCGCAGCGGCCGTCTCCGACTCGCGCGAGTCACTGCCCGCCACCCGCGCCCCGCGCTGCGCGAGGATCTTCGCGATGCCCGACATCCCGGCGCCGCCGATACCGATGAAGTGCGGTCGGTCCAAGGTGGGCGGAACGGACGGGCTCATACGCGGATCTCCCCAGGGGTGGGCCGTTGACGGGTCAGCCGATTCTCGCACTGCCCGCGGCCGCCGGCCCTCACCCCTGGCCCGGCTGCTCGCCGTCGTCCTGCTGCGCGAAGAGCTTGAGCACCGGCACGCCCACCTTGTGCCGGGCGCGGGAGGTCCAGTCGCGGTGGAAGAACTCCTCCACGAAGTGCGGCGCGGTCAGCACGATGACCTCGTCGGCGCCGGTCCGCTCCACCACCGTCCGCAGCGCGTCCAGCGGGTGCCGCTGGACGATCTCGCCGACGGCCTCGGCGCCGGCCGCGTGCAGCGCCGCGATCGAGTGCACCAGCGCCCGCTCGGCGGGCTGGAGGGCCTCGTCGCCCTCCGGCACCTCGTTCTCCCTGGCCGCGTCCTCCAGATAGCCGAGCGCCACGTCGTCCACCGCCCGCAGCAGCCGGTCCTGGTCGCCGCGGGGCTGCATCAGCACCACGAAGGAGACCGGCTCCTCGCCGTGCAGGGTGGTGATCAGCTCCACGTCCGCCGAAGCGAGCGGCTTCTCGATCATGAGTACGGTCGTGAACACGGACGCGTCCTTCTTTCTCACGGGCTCTCTCACAGGCCACTCGGCCGCTGTGCCAACCATCCTGCCCCGATCTTCACAGGGCAGCGGGGTAAGTGTTCCCGAGCGGCGCCAAGCGTCACGAACGAGTCCGCTTTTTTGCGGCCCGTCCTTGCCCCGGCTGCGCGCGGTGCGCTCAGGTGCGGACATAACGGGTGAAAAGGTAGCCGTCCTCTTCCAGGACGGACAGCGGTACGAAGCGGGCCGGCCCGGTGGGCACCGGGAGGCCGTTCATGACGCGCGGCGCGTCACCGCCCACCAGCAGCGGCGCCACCGTCAGGCACAGCTCGTCCAGCGCGCCGGCCGCCGCGAACTGCGCCAGCAGCCGGGGGCCGCCCTCGTGCAGCAGGCGGGTGTGACCCAGTGCGGCCAGCTCCGCGACCGCGCGGACCGGGTTGATGCCGTCGTCCCCGGCAAGCACCACCCGGGCGCCGGCCTCGCGCGCCGCGGCGAGCCGCTTTTGCGGCGCCGTGGTGCCGGTCAGCACCAGGGTCGGCGCGGCCGGCTCGCGGAAGAGCGGCGCGTCGAAGTCCAGGTCGAGACGTCGGGTCACCACCGCGATCACCGGGGCCGGCGACTGGCCGTCCGCGGCGCGCTGCTCGGCGAAGTCGCGGCGGGCCTTGGCCGGGCGGTAGCCCTCCTGGCGGACGGTCTCGGCGCCGACGATGATCACGTCGGCCAGGGCCCGCAGCGTGCCGAAGACGCGCATGTCACCGGGGGAGGACAGCGGGGCGGACCTGCCGTCGGCGTGGGCGGCGCCGTCGAGCGACGCGACCATGTTCGCCCGCACGTACGGGCGCTCCTCCCCGCGTGCGGGGTAGGCGTAGGCGGCGGCCAGGCCGCGGGGCGTGTCGAGGAGGGCGGAGTCCGCCGTCCCGGCGGCAGGGTGCAGGCGGCGCATGCCCAGCAGTCTTCCACGAGCTGTTTTGCCCCGCAGGGGGAGGCGTGGCGCCGCGCGGGCGGGCGTCGCGGCCAACCGGCGAACCCGGGGCGTCAGGCCTGGGCGGGACGCACTAGGCTAAGGAGCCGTGTCCTCTTCCGCCCTGATCAGACCGGTTTCCCTCAGTGGGCGCAGCCCGCATGTCGAGGTCGGGCGGCTCGTCCAGGAGATGGTGCCGCCGCCGCGGTTCGACGGGGTGCGGTTCGAGACGTACGTGGCGGATCCGGCGCAGCCGAGCCAGGCCGCGGCGGTGGCGCTGCTCAGGGCGTTCGCGGAGCGGAAGGCGCCCCAGGCGCGGCGCGGGTGGTTCCGGCGGGAGCCGGCGCCGCCGGCCGGCGGGGTCTATCTGGACGGCGGCTACGGCGTCGGCAAGACGCATCTGCTGGCCTCGCTGTGGCATGCGACGCCTGCTCCCCGGGAGCGCAAGGCGTTCGGCACGTTCGTGGAGTTGACGAACCTGGTCGGGGCGCTGGGCTTCCAGCCCGCGGTGCAGGCCCTCAAGGACCACGCGCTGCTGTGCATCGACGAGTTCGAGCTGGACGACCCGGGCGACACGGTGCTGGTCAGCACGCTGCTGGGGAAGCTCGCGGACGCGGGCGTACGGCTGGCGGCGACGTCGAACACGCTGCCGGGGAAGCTGGGGGAGGGGCGCTTCGCCGCGGCGGACTTCATGCGGGAGATACAGGGCCTGTCCGCCCGGTTCACCAGTGTGCGGATCGACGGCGAGGACTACCGGCACCGCGGGCTGCCGGCGGCGCCCGAGCCGTACCCGGACGAGCAGGTGCTGCGGGCCGCGCTGCGGACGCCGGGAGCGGCGCTCGACGACTTCGACGCGCTGGCCGCGCATCTGGCGGCGGTGCACCCGAGCAGATACGGGGCGCTGTGCGACGGGGTCGAGGCGGTCTTCCTGCGCGGGGTTGCCGAGGTCACCGACCAGGCGACGGCGCTGCGCCTGGTGGTGTTCGCCGACCGGCTCTACGACCGGGAGGTACCCGTGATGGCCTCCGGCGTGCCCTTCGACCGGCTCTTCGGGGCGGAGCTGCTGGCAGGCGGCTACCGGAAGAAGTATTTCCGTGCGGTGTCCCGGCTGACGGCGCTGGCCAGGGACGCGGGGCGGCCGCACGGCGCTGGCGGGACGGCCTGAAGGGGCGCAGGATCGGCGCATGGGCAAGAAGGACGACCGCAAGAAGGCGGACCGCAAGAAGGCGGACGGCGGCCTGCGATCGCTGCTGCGGTTGCCGCAGGACCGCGTGGACCTGGCGGAGTACGACACCCGGGCGACGCCAGGCGGTCCCGACGGCAAGACGACGGCGCTGGCCGAGATGGTCCGCCTTCGCGAGCGGCTGGCCGGACTGCAGGAGCGGCTGTACGCGCAGAGCACCGCGGGTGACCCGCGGAGCCTGCTGCTGGTGCTCCAGGGCATGGACACCTCGGGCAAGGGCGGCACCGTCAAGCACGTGGCGGCCGGGCTGAACCCGACGGGAGTGCGGGTGACGGCCTTCAAGGCGCCGACCGCCGAGGAGTCGCAGCACCCGTTCCTGTGGCGGATCCGCAAGGCGCTGCCCAAGCCGGGCGAGATCGGCGTCTTCGACCGCTCGCACTACGAGGACGTGCTGATCGCCCGGGTGCGCGAGCTGGTGCCGGAGGCGACCTGGAGCCGGCGCTACGGCGTGATCAACCGCTTCGAGCAGTCGCTCGCGGACGACGGCGTCACCGTGGTGAAGGTCTTCCTGCACATCAGCTACGAGGAGCAGCGCAAGCGCCTGCTGGCCCGGCTGGACAACCCCGACAAGCACTGGAAGTTCAACGAGGGCGACATCGCCGAGCGCGCGCTGTGGCCGGCCTACCAGCAGGCGTACGAAGCCGCCCTGACCCGCTGCTCGACCGACACCGCGCCCTGGTACGTGGTCCCCGCCGACCGCAAGTGGTACCGCAACTGGGCGGTCGCCCAGCTGCTGCTGGAGCACCTGGAGCTGATCGGCCCCCAGTACCCGAAGGCCGATTTCGACGTGGCGGCCTGCCGCGCCGCGCTGCTCAGGACCTAGTCTAGGGCCTGGCCCAGGACCTAACCGGAGCAGGCGGTGCGCTGGGCCTCCTGCCATTCGCAGACGGGGCAGTAGGTGGCGCCGCGGGTGCTCGCCGGGTGTTCCGTCGGCTCGCCGCACAGCACGCAGTCGGCGAGCGGTTCCGTGGCGGGGGAGGGCGGGGGCTGCGTCACCTGTCCACCGTAGCGCCTGTGGTGCGCAGGACGGCCGCCCCGCGGGCCGGGAGCTGGACGGCGGGACCGGGCAGGATCTTGCAGCCGGGGCGGGCGAGGACCATCTCGCAGGGGGTGTTCAGCGGGACCCGGGCCGGGGTGTCGGAGAAGTTGACGACGATACGGAAGGGGCCGCGGGCCACCCGTAGCGTACGGCCGCCCGCGGTCGCGGTGACCGCGTCGAGCTGCGGGTCGGTCAGGGCGGGCTCGGAGCGGCGCAGGGCGATCAACGCGCGGTACCAGTCGAGCAGTTCGCGGTGCTCCGGCTTGTCGGGCTCGGCCCAGTCCAGGCAGGAGCGGTCCCGGGTGGCCGGGTCCTGCGGGTCGGGGACGTCCTGCTCGGCCCAGCCGTGGGCGGCGAACTCCCGGCGCCGGCCGCGGGTGATGGCCGCGCCCAGCTCCGGGTCGTGGTGGTCGGTGAAGAACTGCCAGGGGGTGCTCGCGCCCCACTCCTCGCCCATGAACAGCATCGGGGTGAAGGGCGAGGTCAGGACGAGGGCCGCGGCGGCGGCGAGCTGCTGCGCGGTGAGCCGGTCGCCGGTGGCCCGGTTGCCGATCTGGTCGTGCGTCTGGGCGTAGCCGAGCAGCCGGTGGCCGGGGAAGGCGGCGGGGTCCAGCGGGCGGCCGTGGTGGCGGCCGCGGAAGGAGGAGTGGCTGCCGTCGTGGAAGAAGCCGTGCCCGAGGACCTTGGCCAGTGCGGCGGGTCCGGCCGCGGCGAAGTCGGCGTAGTAGCCCTGGGCCTCGCCGGTGACCGCGGTGTGCAGGGCGTGGTGGAAGTCGTCGTTCCACTGGGCGTGCAGGCCCAGGCCCCCGGCCTCGCGGGGCGCGGTGGTGCGCGGGTCGTTGAGGTCGGACTCGGCGATCAGGAACAGCGGGCGGCCGACGGCCGCCGACAGCCCGTCGACGGCGGTGGACAGCTCTTCGAGGAAGTGCAGCGCGCGGGTGTCGACCAGCGCGTGGACCGCGTCGAGCCGCAGCCCGTCGAGGCGGTAGTCCCGCAGCCAGGCCAGCGCGCTGCCGATGAGGAAGGAGCGGACCTCGTCGGAGCCCGGCGCGTCCAGGTTCACCGCGTCGCCCCAGGGGGTGTGGTGGCGGTCGGTGAAGTACGGGCCGAACGGCGGCAGATGGTTGCCCGACGGGCCGAGGTGGTTGTGCACCACGTCGAGGACCACGCCCAGGCCGTGCCGGTGCGCCGCGTCGACGAAGCGCTTCATCGCCTCGGGGCCGCCGTAGGGTTCGTGCACCGCCCACAGCGACACCCCTTCGTAACCCCACCCGTTGGTGCCGGGAAAGGGGCACACGGGCATCAGCTGGACGTGGGTGATGCCGAGCCTGGCCAGGTGCGGCAGCCGTTCGACGGCCGCGTCGAAGGTGCCCTGTGCGGTGAAGGTGCCGACGTGCAGCTCGTAGAGGACCGCCCCCGGCAGCCCGCGGCCCGGCCACGGCGCCGACCAGGCGAAGGCGTCGTGGTCCACGACCGCGCTCGGCCCGTCCGGCCCGTCGGGCTGCCGGCGCGACCGCGGGTCGGGCAGTGGCGGCCCGCCGTCCAGTACGTACGCGTAGCGGGTGCCCGCCGGTGCGGACAGCTCGGCGTGCCACCAGCCCTCGCGGGACGGGTCGGGGTCGAGCCGCCGGGTGCGCTCGTCGATCAGGATCTCCACCCGCTGGGCAAGGGGCGCCCACACTTCGAACAGCACGCACATCTCCCGTCCGGTCCACGACAGTCGGTCCCGGCCAGATGCCTGCCCGCGGATCGGGCACCTCAGACCGGGTTCACTCGCCGTAATCCCGGCAGGTTGCTCACACCGACTGGTGCAGCCCGCGGCCCGCGAGCGTCAGGAACACCTCGCCGACCGCCTCCGACAGGGTCGGATGCGGGTGGATGTGCCAGGCCACATCGGCCGGCTCCGCCTCCCAGCCGACGATCAGCCGGCTCTCCGCGATCATCTCGGAGACATGCGGTCCCACCAAGTGGACACCAAGGACCGGTCCACCGCCCCGGGTCGCGACCACCTTCACGCTGCCGCCCTGCCCGTGCACCATGCCCTTGGCGACCGCGGTCAGCGGCATCGTGTCGACCACCACGTCGAGCCCGCGCGCGCGTGCCTGCTGTCGCGTGCCTGCTGTTCGGTCAGGCCCAGCGAGGCGGGCCGCTGACCCCGCCGGAGGCGCCCCCGCGACGGACCGCCGCCTCCGACCAGCCACGACGTCCGGAAGGGCCCGGGCAAAACTCGAGGAGCAGAACGGGCGGAACCCGGGTAGAGAAGGTGGCATGAGCCAAACGCCGGCGCCGAGCGCCACCTACCGAATACAGGTGCAGCCCGGCTTCACGTTCGCCCAGGCCGCCGCGGCGGCACCGTACCTCGCCCGGCTCGGCGTCAGCCATCTGCACCTCTCACCGGTGCTGGAGGCGGTGCCCGGCTCGACGCACGGCTACGACGTGGTGGACCACACGAGGATCCGGGCCGAACTGGGCGGCGAGCAGGGCCTGCGGGACCTGTCCCGCACCGCCCGCGAACACGGGCTCGGACTCGTCCTGGACATCGTGCCGAACCACATGGCCGTACCCGCCCCGGAACACCTGAACGCCCCGCTGTGGGCCGTCCTGCGGGACGGCCCCGGCTCCGCCTACGCGGACTGGTTCGACATCGACTGGGCCGCCCTCGGCGGCAAGGTGCTGCTGCCGGTGCTGGGCGAGCCGCTGCCCGACGCGCTGGGCGCGCTCTCGGTCGTGAGCGACAAGGCCGCGGGCGGCAAGGTGCTGCGGTATTACGACCACCGCTTCCCGCTGCGGCCCGGCACCGAGGACCTGCCGCTGCCCGAGTTGGTGGAGACGCAGTGGTACACCCTCGCCTACTGGCGAACCGCGCGCACCGACCTGAACTACCGCCGCTTCTTCACCATCTCCGACCTGATCGCGGTCCGGGTCGAGCGGCCCGAGGTCTTCGAGGCCACCCACGCCACCGTGCTGCGGCTGCTGCGCGACGGGGTGGCCGACGGGCTGCGGATCGACCACCCGGACGGCCTCGCCGACCCGGCGGGCTATCTGCGGCTGCTGGCCGAGGCGAGCGGCGGGCGCTGGACGGTGGTGGAGAAGATCCTTCAGCCCGACGAGCCGCTGCCCGCGGACTGGGCGTGCGCGGGCACCACCGGCTACGACGCGCTGGACCGGATCGACGGGCTGTTCACCGATCCCGAGGGCGCCGCCGCGCTGGATGCCTTCCACCGCGACTACACCGGCGCCGACGACGACCGCGGCGGCCGGTGGGCGCCGACCGCGCGCAGGGCCGCCCACCGGGTGGTCAGCGGCGACCTGACCGCCGAGGTCGCGCGGCTGCGCCGGGCGGCGGAACGCGCCGGCGGGCGGGCGTACGGCCCCGAGGCGCTGGACGGCGCGATCCGCGAGCTGCTGGTGCGGGTGCCGGTCTACCGCCCGTACGTGCCGGCCGGCGGCCCGGCCGACGCGGTGGACGAGGTGATGCTGGAGCAGGCCGCGGGGCAGGCCCGTGCGGCGGCACCGGAACTGGGCGACGCCGTGGACTTCGTACGGGACCTCGCGCTGGCCCGCCCCGCCACCGGCCGCAGCGCGGACGCCGACGACTTCACGGTGCGCTTCGCGCAGGTCGCCTCCGCGCTGCACGCCAAGTCGGTGGAGGACACCGCCTTCTACCGCTACACCCCGCTGCTGTCGTTGTGCGAGGTGGGCCGCGACCCGGGGCGGCCGGCGACCCCGCCCGCGGACTTCCACGCCTATTGCGCCCGGGTCCAGCGCGAGTGGCCGGCCACGGGCACGGTGCTGTCCACCCACGACACCAAGCGCAGCGCGGACCTGCGGCTGCGCCTCGCGGTGCTCTCGGAGCTGCCCGAGGTGTGGCGGGAGTGGCTGGAGCTGCGCGAGGAGCGCGAGGCCGAGCTGGACTGCCCGCCCGCCCCCGACCGGCAGGTGCGGTACACCACGTACCAGACCGGCGTGGGCCTCGGCTCCTGCGACCCGGAGCGCTTGGTGCCCACGGTGCTCAAGGCCGTACGGGAGGCGGGGCTGCACACCACCTGGACCGAGCAGGACGAGGCGTACGAGAAGGCGGTCACGGACTTCGTCGACCGCGGTCCCTGCGGGGCGCAGGCCCACGACATCAGCGAGTTCGCCGGGCGGCTGCACCCGTACGCCACCGCCAACTCGCTGGGCGCCGCCCTGCTGCACCTGACGATGCCGGGCGTGCCCGACGTCTACCAGGGCACCGAACTGCCGGTGCACACCCTGGTCGACCCGGACAACCGCGGCCCGATGGCGGGCGGCGCCGGCGGCACGCTGGACGGCCTGCTGTCCGGGCAGCGGCCGCGCGGTGCGGACGAGGCCAAGCTGTGGCTGACCGCGGTGGCGCTGCGGCTGCGCAGGGACCACCCGCAGTGGTACGGCACGGCGGCCGCGTACGACCCGCTGGCCGCCGACGGGCCCGCCGCGGAGCACTGCGTGGCCTTCGTACGCGGCGGCGGCGCGCTGACCGCGGTGACCCGGCTGTCCCGCCGGCTGGAGCAGGCGGGCGGCTGGCGGGACACCGTCCTGCCGCTGCCGCCCGGCGACTGGACCGACCGGCTCGGCGGCGGTACGTACCGCGGCCGGGTGCCGCTGGCCGAGCTCTTCGCCGACTCCCCGGTGGCGCTGCTGACCCGCTGACCGGCCGTCACGCCCCCGGCAGGGCGGCCTGGTCGGCCTCGGGGAGCCAGTGCCGGGCGGGGTCGTAGTCGAGCCAGGCCTGTGCGGCCGCGGCCGCGGCGAAGGCGGCGAGCAGCCGGGGCAGCACCGCGTGCTGCTCGCCGGTGCGCCAGATCGCGTGCCAGGCGTAGAGCGGGGCCGGGCCGGTGACCGGGATCTCCCTCAGGCCGCTGCCGCCCGGCACCTCGACGTCCGCGCACAGCAGCGAGAACAGCCCGGGGTGGCCGGCGAGATGGGCGAGGAAGGGGTCGAGGCCCAGGTTGATGCCGCCGAACTCGCCCGGCACGTCGAAGCGCTCGGTGAAGGCCCGCAGGAATTCCACCTTCGCGCGCGGCGCGGGGAACCACAGCCGCGCCTCCCGCAATTCGCCCGGGGTCAGAGCGTCCGCGCCGGCCAGCGCGGCGGCGCTGCTCATCACGGCCTTGACGGGCTCCAGCCTGACCAGCCGCCGGGTGACGCCGGCCGGCCACGGCTCGTCCAGCTCGTGCGTGCGGCCCAGCGCGAAGTCGATCTCGCCGTCGCGCAGCCCGGCCAGCGCCGCGGTGAAGCCGGGCCGCAGGCTCAGCTCGATGTCCAGGTCCCGGTCCTGGGCGACGACCTCGCGAACGGTGCGCAGCGGCAGGAACATGTGACCCCACACGCTGACCCGCAGCGCCCGATCCTCGTGCCGCGCGGCGGCCACCGCGGCTTCCCCCGCCCTGACCAGCTCGCGCGCCGGGTCGAGGAACCTGCGCCCGGCGTCGGTGAGCTCCACGCCGTGCCCGGTGCGGTCGAAGAGCTTGCGGCCGAGCGCGTCCTCCAGCCGGGCGACCCGCTTGGACAGCGCCTGCTGGGTCAGGTACAGCTCGGCGGCGGCCTGCCCGAAGTGCAGCCGGTCGGCGGTGACCACGAAGGCCCGCACCTGCGCCAGGTCGAGATCCACCGCCGCGCCCCCGTCTCTCACGCCTGCCCGGTCGGCAGGACGATCACCTGCCGCAGGTTAACGCGCGCGGGGCGGCTGGTGACGTACGCGATCAGGTCGGCGATGTCGTCCGACGTCAGCGCCTCGGGGAAGGCCTGGAACATCCCGTCGAGCTGCGCCGACAGCTCCGCGTTGTCGATGTGCCCGCCCAGCTCGGTGTCGGTCAGGCCCGGCTCGATGTTGGTGACCCTGACCCCGCGCGGCCCGAACTCCGAGCGCAGCGACGCCGACAGATGCGTCAGCGCGGCCTTGGTGGCGCTGTAGACGGCGTAGCCAGGGAAGACCAGGTGCGCGCCGATCGACGAGACGTTGACCAGGTCGGCGCGCCCGCCGCCGGCCGCGGCGGCCAGCAGGTCGTCGCGGAAGGCGTCGATGACCCGCAGGGCGCCGGTGAGGTTGGTGTCCACCATCCGCGCCCACTCGTCGGCGCGGCCCGCGTCGATCGGGTTGGGCAGCATGATGCCGGCGGCGTTGACCACCAGGTCGGCGGGGCCGAAGGCCTCCCCGACGCGGGCGGCCGCGGCCCTGACCGAGGCGTCGTCGGTGACGTCGGCGGTGACCGCCAGCGCCACGCCGCCGGCGGCGGCGATCTTCTCGGCGAGCGTGTCGAGCCGCTCGGCGCGGCGGGCCAGCAGCGCGACCCGCGCGCCCTGCGTCGCCAGCAGGCGGGCCGTGGCCTCGCCCATGCCGCTGGCGGCCCCGGTGACGACGGCGGTGCGGCCGGTGAGATCGCCGAAAGCAGTGGTGCTCATGAGAGGTGACTCCCTGGAGTGACCCGCGGGGCGGGTGGTGTCGTGCTGACCCCTCCACTGTGCGACGGCCCGCGCGCGTCACCCAGGGCTGTGGCCTACCTGGGTCCGGCAGTACCAGGCTCGGCCGCCGCGGGGCGCATATGGTCGTCGGCATGGACAACACGCTCGGCGATTTCCTGCAGACCAGGCGGGCCAGGATCCAGCCGGAGGACGTCGGCCTGCCCCCGTACGGCAGACGCCGGGTGCCGGGGCTGCGCCGCGAGGAGGTCGCGCAGCTCGCCGGGGTCAGCGTCGACTACTACATCCGGCTCGAACAGGGCCGCGGCAAGAACGTCTCCGACGCGGTCCTCGACGCCGTCGCCAGGGTGCTGCGGCTCGACCCGACCGAGCACGAGCACCTGCGGGACCTCGCGCGGCCTGCCCGCAGGACCACGCCCGCGCCGTCCAGCGGCGTACGGCCCGGCCTGCGCCTGCTGCTCGACAGCATGGCCGACTGCCCCGCCATGGTCATCGACCACCGCATGGAGGTGCTGGCCTGGAACGCGCTGTCCGACGCCCTCCACGACTTCGCCTCCGACGCCTCCCACCGCAGCATGCCGCGCCGGGTCTTCCTCGACCCCCAGGCCGTCGACCTCTACCCGGAATGGCCCGCGGTCGCCGCCGAAACCGTCGCCTACCTCCGCCTCGGCGCCGGCCGCCACCCCGACGACGCCCGCCTCACCGCGCTGATCGGCGAACTGTCCGTGCGCAGCGAGCACTTCCGCCGCCTGTGGGCCGACCACCTGGTCAAGGAGAAGACCCACGGCGTCAAGCACATCCTGCACCCCGTGGCAGGCGAACTGCGCCTCGCCTACGAGACCCTGGCCCTCCCTGGCGACGCCGACCTGACCGTCGTCGCGTACACCGCCCCGCCCGGCTCCTCGACGGCGGAGCGCCTCGCCGTGCTGGCGAGCTGGCACGCGGGCGCCGAGCGCCTCGACGGCTCCCGTCAGGGCTGACAACCGGCGGTCGTCGATGCGGACGGATGGCTGTTGGACGCAGCCTCTGACCTGCGGTTTTCCTGGATTCAGCGGTTCGCGGCACGTGGCCGCACCGGATCGAGGAGCTGACGATGAAGGCACTGCTGCCCACAGGCGACCCCGCGAAGCTGGTCGCGTACGGCGAGGTGGACGAGCCGCGGCCGGCACCCGGTCAGGCGCTGGTCAAGGTCGAGGCCTTCTCCGTCAACCGTGGTGAGGTCTTCCGGCTGCACGGCGCGCTGCCCAGCGTCGGGCTGCGGCCGGGCAAGGACGTCGCCGGCCTGGTCGTCCAGGCCGCCGCCGACGGCACCGGGCCGCGCGCCGGGCAGCGCGTCGTCGCCCACCCGCCGGGCGGCGGCTGGGCCGAATACGCCGCCGTCGACACCGATCGCCTCGCGGTCCTGCCCGACGCCGTCCCCACGGTCGCCGCGGCCGCCCTCCCGCTCGCCGGCCTCACCGCCCTGCGCCTGCTGCGCACCGCGGGCAGCCTGGCCGGCCGCTCCCTGCTCATCACCGGCGCGTCGGGCGGCGTCGGCCACTACACCACCGAACTCGCCGTCGCCGCGGGCGCGCGGGTGACCGCGGTCAGCGCGACGCCCGAACGCGGCCGGCGGCTCGCCGAGTTCGGCGCCACCGTCGTGCAGGACCTCGCCGCCGCCGGCGGACCCTTCCACACGGTGATGGAATCCGTCGGCGGCCCGTCGACAGCCCGCGCCCTCGCCCTCCTGCGCCCGCACGGCGAGCTGATCTGGTTCGGCCAGGCGTCCCGCCGACCGGCCACGCTCGACTTCTTCGCCTTCTTCGACGGCCCGTCCTGCGCGGCGGTCCGCCACTTCCACTACGAGGACTTCCCCGAGCCCTACGCCCTCGACCTCGCCACCCTCGTCCGCCTCGTCGCGGAATCCCGCCTCCACCCGGAAATCGGCAGGCTCGCCGACTGGTCGGACACGGCGTCGGTCCTGGCCGACCTCCACGAGCGTCGCATTGCGGGCAATGCGGTCCTTACGACGGGGCCGTGAACACCCCCTGCGGGGTGGCCGTTACGACCCCGCGGTCGTGCCCCGTGGCGGTGGGGGGTCGCCTTTCCCGCCGTCGTGGCTGGTCGCTCCGTTCTCCCCCAGAGCTTCGCCTGGGGGTACCCCCACGCGCCCCTGAAAGGCGCCCACCTTCCCGCGCAGAGGGCCCCTGGCGGGGCCGAACGCCTGGGGCGTTGGAGGACGCGGGCCTAAAAGGGGCGCGGGGAACTGCGCGCGCAACCACGACGCACCGCAACTGTGCAGGCAACAGAAGGGGGCTGCCCCATAGGGGTGCGGGTCGTGGGGCCTAGTCGGCTGGGCGTTGGAGGACGACCATCGTGCGGTCTGCCAGGAGGATGCGGTCGCCCGCCGCGACGCGCTCGCCCGCGCCCGGGGGCACGCCCTCCGGGCGCTCCGTGTCGATGATCAGCTGCCACTCCTTGCCGTGGCTGACCGGGACCAGGAACTCCTGGGCCCGGGGCGCGGCGTTGAACATCAGCAGGAAGGAGTCGTCGGTGACGGGCTCACCGCGGGGGCCCGGCTCGGAGATGGCGTTGCCGTTGAGGAAGACGACGAGCGAGCGGGCGTGGGCGGCCTGCCATTCGCGCTGGGTCATCTCGCCGCCCTGCGCGGTGAACCACGCGATGTCGGACAGCTCGTCGTGGGTGCCCTCCACGGGGCGGCCGTGGAAGAAGCGGCGGCGGCGGAAGACCGCGTGGTCGCGGCGCAGCCACACCATCGTCCGGACGAACTCGTGCATCCGGTGCGCCTCGTCCGTCGCCTCGTCGGTGCCCGGCTTGCCCGGCCAGGCGATCCAGGACAGTTCGTTGTCCTGGCAGTAGACGTTGTTGTTGCCGTTCTGGGTGCGGCCGAACTCGTCGCCGTGGGAGAGCATGGGCACGCCCTGCGAGAGCATCAGCGTCGCGACGAAGTTGCGCATCTGGCGCTGCCGCAGCGCCTTGACCTGCCGGTCGTCGGTGGGGCCTTCCGCACCGCAGTTCCAGGAGCGGTTGAAGCTCTCGCCGTCGCGGTTGTTCTCCCCGTTGGCCTCGTTGTGCTTGTCGTTGTACGACACCAGGTCGCGCAGGGTGAAGCCGTCGTGGCAGGTCACGAAGTTGATGGAGGCCAGCGGGCGGCGCCCGTCGTCCTGGTAGAGGTCGGAGGAGCCGGTGAGCCGGGAGCCGAACTCGGCGAGCGTGGCGCTCTCGCCGCGCCACAGGTCACGTACGGTGTCGCGGAACTTGCCGTTCCACTCGGTCCACAGCGGCGGGAAGTTGCCGACCTGGTAGCCGCCCTCGCCGACGTCCCACGGCTCGGCGATCAGCTTGACCTGGGAGACGACCGGGTCCTGCTGGACCAGATCGAAGAACGACGACAGCCGGTCGACCTCGTGGAACTGCCGGGCCAGGGTGGCGGCCAGATCGAAGCGGAAGCCGTCGACGTGCATCTCGGTGACCCAGTAGCGCAGCGAGTCCATGATCAGCTGGAGGACGTGGGGGCTGCGCATGAGCAGCGAGTTTCCGGTGCCGGTGGTGTCGGTGTAATACCGCTTGTCGCTGCCGAGCCGGTAGTACGAGGCGTTGTCCAGGCCCCGCAGCGACAGGGTCGGTCCGAGGTGGCTGCCCTCGGCGGTGTGGTTGTAGACCACGTCGAGGATCACCTCGATGCCGGCCCGGTGCAGCGCCCTGACCGCGGTCTTGAACTCCAGCACCTGTTGCCCGCGGTCGCCCAGCGAGGCGTACGCGTGGTGCGGGGCGAAGAACCCGATGGTGTTGTAACCCCAGTAGTTGGCCAGGCCGGCGTCCCTCAGGCGGTGGTCCTGGACGAACTGGTGGACCGGCATCAGTTCCAGGGTCGTGACGCCCAGTTCCACCAGATGGCCGATCACGGACGGGTGCGCGAGGGCCGCGTAGGTGCCGCGGATCTCCTCGGGCAGGTCCGGGTGGGTCATCGTCAGGCCCTTGACGTGGGCCTCGTAGATGACGGTGCGGTGGTAGTCGATCCGCGGTGGCCGATCGTCGGCCCAGTCGAAGTACGGGTTGACCACCACCGAGGCCATGGTGTGCGGGGCGGAGTCCAGGTCGTTGCGCGAGTCGGGCTGGCCGAAGCGGTAGCCGTAGACCGACTCGTCCCAGTCGATGTCGCCGCTCACCGCCTTGGCGTAGGGGTCGAGCAGCAGTTTCGCCGAGTTGCAGCGGTGCCCGCGGGCCGGGTCGTAGGGGCCGTGCACCCGGAAGCCGTACCGCTGACCGGGCATCACCCCCGGCAGATACGCGTGCCGTACGAAGGCGTCGGCCTCGCGCAGCTCCACGGCCGTCTCGGATCCGTCGTCGTGCAGCAGACACAGTTCGATCCGCGACGCCACCTCGGAGAAGACGGCGAAGTTGGTGCCCGCGCCGTCGAAGGTGGCGCCGAGGGGGTAGGACTGACCCGGCCAGACTTGCATGTCGAGACTCTTCCACTCCTGACCGGGCCGAGCGGCCCGGTCACCTGGTCCTCGCACCCGGCGTTACGTCGCGAGAGGTTGCCGAGCAGTCATCCTCCCACCCGCTCCCACCGGAGGGTGACACAGCCACAACAGCCAGCGACCGTACGAGTGATGGGGTTGTCCGGTAGTAGTCAAGTAGGGTCGATACTGCTGCGACACCCCCCGCACCGCAGTACCCTTCCTTGATCGTGGACGGGGGTGGGAGGCGGTGAAGTGGCGACGTCCGGAGGTCTGATGCTCCCGGGAGGCGGTGAGCAGGGTGACCAGCACGACACCACTGTGGAGGGGCCGCCGGGAGCGGTCACTCTCGCTCAGCCCATGGAGATCGGAGCGGAGCTGGACTGGGGCGCCGACGCCTGGGCGGAGGTGCGCACCCGCGCCCGCAGGGCCGGCCGCGCGTACATCTGGCTGAACCTGGTCGAGCAGCGGCTGCGGGCCGTCGTCAACGCGGTGCTGCGCCCGATCTACGAGCCCGTGCACGGCGAGGAGTGGGTGGTCGCCGCTGCGGGCCCGGCCGGGCACGAGTGGGTCCAGCGGGCCGTCGCCGTACGCGAGGTGAGCCGCCGCAAGGGCTTCCTGCTCGACCCGGCCGACGACAACGTGCTGAGCTTTCTGACGCTGCCGCAGCTGCGGGAGCTGGTCGTCCAGCACTGGCCGTGCTTCGAGCCGTACTTCGACGACCGCCGCGACCTCGAACTGGCCCTCGACGAGCTGGAGGTCGCCCGGCACGTCGTCTCCCGCAACCGGGCGCTGTCCCGGACGGTCCTGGACCAGGCGGAACGGGCCTGCGCGCGGCTGCTGGAGCTGCTGGGGGCGGGAAGCGCCCGTACGGCCGCGCAGCGGCTGCCGGTCGACGCGATCGAGGAGCTGGTCGCCGACCGCTTCTCCGACGTCATCGGCGTCTACGCCGACCGGGTGCGACTGCAGCGCCAGCTGCCCGTCGAGGACCTCTTCGCCGGGGCCCGGCGGCTGGACGCGGTCGGTATCGGGCTGAACCTGCTGGTGCAGAACTACTCGGGGCGCCGGCTGGTCCGGCTTGCCGAGGCGGGCTGCCGGGTGCGGCTGCTGTTCCTCAACCCGGCCAGCAGCGCCGTCCGCCGCCGCGAGCGCGAACTGGGCCTCGGGCGCGGTGAGATGAGCCGCTCCGTGGAGATGAACATCATGCACATGCGGCGGGTGCGGGCCCGGCTGCGCGACCCCGGGGCATTCGAGATCCAGGTCTTCGACGAGACCCCGCGCTTCACCGCCTACCTGGTCGACGGCGACAGCGGCGAGGGGCTCGCGGTCGTCCAGTCGTATCTGCGCAGGGCGCGCGGCATGGAGGTGCCGGTGATGGTGCTGCGCGGCGGTTCGCGGCGGGTCGTCTCCGACGACCGGCCGGCCGACGGCGGGCTCTTCGAGGTCTACCGCGAGGAGTTCGAGAGCATCTGGACCGACGCCCGGCCGGTGTCCTGACCCCCGCGGCGCCGACCCGCCCGGAGCCGGGAGTGTCAGTGGTGCAGGCGATGATGGCAGGGCACACGGGGGAAGACGGGGTGGGAAGGGGCTCGCCATGGCATGGCACGAGGATCTGCTGGTCGGTTTCGACCTGGAGACCACGGGGACGGATCCGCGGCAGGCGCGGATCGTGACGGCGGCGGTCACCGAGGTGAAGGACGGCCAGCCGGTGCGGCACCGCGCCTGGCTGGCCGACCCGGGCGTGCCGATACCGGCCGAGACCACCGCCATCCACGGCGTCAGCACCGCGCGGGCGGCCGCCGAGGGGCGCCCGGCGCCCGAGGTGGTCGCCGAGGTCGCCGACGCGGTGCGCGGCTACTGGGCAGCGCGGGTCCCGGTCGTGGTCTACAACGCGCCCTTCGACCTGACCCTGCTGGACGCCGAGTTGCGGCGCTACGCGATGCCGCCGCTGGTCGCCCCGGGCGGCCGGCCGGGGCCCGTGGTCGACCCGCTGGTCATCGACCGGGCGCTGGACAAGTACCGCCGCGGCAAGCGCACGCTGGAGGCGGCCTGCGCCGTCTACGGCGTGGTCCTCGACGGCGCCCACGACGCGGGAGCCGACGCGCTGGCCGCGGTCCGGGTCGCCCGGGCCCTGGCTGCCCGCTTCCCCGAGGCGGGCGAGGCCGACCTGTGGGACCTGCACATGGCCCAGGGCGGCTGGTACGCCGCCTGGGCCGAGGACTTCACCGCCTGGCTCCGCCGCCGCGACGCCGCCGCCACCCCGATCCCCCCTGCCTGGCCGCTCCAGCCGGCGGCTTGACGGGACGCCGGCCACGGCTGGGTGACCTCCGAGGCCGGCGGCTTGACGTGGCATCGGCCCGGCTGGGGTGACGTCGCGCGCCAGGGGCTTGACGGAGCGCCGGTCCCGGCCGGGTGGCTCTTCAGCCGGCGGCTTGACGCGGCGCCGGGCGGGCGACCGCCCCTGGTGAGGTGTTACCGCCGGCGGTTGTGCCCTGCCGAGGCGTCGGGAAGGGCGCGGCGCCGGCTCAGGTGGTGACCCGCCGGTCAGGCGCCCTCTTCGGTGGCGGCGGATGCCACCGGCTCCGGCGCCCTGGCCCCGGGGACGGTCGGCTCCTGCGGCTGCTGGACGACCAGCACCGCCACCACCAGGCCGATCACCGCGAGCCCCGCGGCGCCCAGGAAGGCGCTGTGGTAGCCGGCGTTCACCGCGTCCGCGGGCGTACCGCCGTGGTGGTGGGAGGTGCGGGAGTTGGCGACGGCCGCCAGGACGGCGACGCCCATGCCGGCGCCCAGCCGCTGGGCGGTGTTCACCAGACCGGAGACGATGCCGGTCTCGTTGGGCAGCGCGGCCTTCATCGCCGGCATGGTCGAGCCGACGAAGCAGGCCGGCAGGCCCACGGCGAAGATGGCCGCGGCGGGCAGGAAACCCGTCACGTAGTCGGCGTGGGTGGGGATCCTGGACAGCAGCAGCAGGGCGGCCGTCAGCAGGGCCAGGCCCCCGATGAGCACCATCCGCGGCCCGACCGCCTTGAGCGCGCGCGGGATGAGCAGCCGCGCAACCGGGATGCCGGTGACCGCGATCGGCAGCACCGCCAGGCCCGAGGTGACGGCGCTGTAGCCGTGCACCTCCTGGAAGTACAGCGACAGGAAGACGAAGACCGGCACGTGCGAGGCGCCGACCAGGAAGCTCACCACCGAGGAGCCGGTGATGTTGCGGGAGCGGAACAGCCGGAAGGGCAGCAGCGGTGTCTCGACCCGGCGCTCGATCAGCACGAAGCTCAGTCCGAGCAGCACCGCGAGCCCGGCCAGCAGCCAGTGCTCCAGGTCGAGCGAGCCCTCGGCGCCCTTGGTGACGACGTAGACCAGCAGCAGCAGGCACCCGGTGCCGGTGACCATGCCGGGCAGGTCGAGTTCGTGGCGCCGGACCGCCCGCAGGTCGACGGCGTCGGGCGGCAGCAGCCGGTTGCTGACCAACAGGCCCAGGACGCCGATCGGCACGTTGATCAGGAAGACCCACTGCCAGCCGAGGGCGGACACGATCAGACCGCCGATCGCGACGCCGCCCGCCGCGCCGACCGCGCCCATCGCGCTCCATACGCCGAACGCCCGACGGTAGGCCTCCGGCTCGGTGAAGACCGCGGTGATCAGGGCGAGTTCGGCCGGGATCAGGATGGCGGCGCCGACGCCCTGGACGGCTCGGGCGGCGATCAGCGCCCAGCCCGAGTGGGTGAGGCCGGCCAGCAGGGACGCGGCGGTGAACACGGTGAGCCCGGTCTGGAACATCAGCCGCCGGCCGAGCCGGTCGGTGGTGCGGCCGGCGCCTAACTGGAAGCCGCCGAAGGTCACCTGGTAGGCACTGCTGACCCAGACCAGGGTGGCGACGCTCATGGCCAGGGCCTTGCCGATGCTCGGCATCGCGAGGTTGACGACGGACGAGTCGAGGAAGACGACGAGTTCGACGCTCGTGAGCAGCAGAAGCGTCCCGCGCTGCCCCGCGAGTGTGTTCGGCATGCCAAGGTCCCTTCCCTGCATGGAGCCGCCCGGGAGCGGTATACCGGCTAAGTCTGACACCGGTGCAAGGGTTACTTCAAAGGAGGGCATCGCCGCAGTTGCGCGGGGTCGGACAGGCCGTCAGAACGAATACCAGCGCACCGTCGCGTCGCCCGACCGCAGCGACGCCACCCGGCGGCGGAATTCGACGCGCGCGGCCGGGTTGGCCGCCGCGTGCTGGGCGACCCAGGCGCAGCCTGCCGTCTCCCGCGCCCCGCGCAGCACCTCGCTGCCCTCCCACTCCGCCACATCCCAGCCGTAGGCGTCGGTGAAGGAGGTGTAGGCGGCGGCCGGCACCCCGTAGCGGTCGCGGTTGAGGGTGTGCACGACGAGGTCGTGCTCGCGCAGGTCGGAGGAGAAGGTCTCCAGGTCGACCAGGACCGGCCCGTCCGGGCCGATGTGGACGTTGCGCGGCAGCGCGTCGCCGTGGATCGGGCCGCGCGGCAGGTGCGGCACCAGGTCGGTGACCGCGGCGGCCAGCCGGTCCTTGCGCGCCCGCAGGAAGGCCGCGTCGGCCGGGTCGATCGCGTCCCCCGCCAGCCGCAGCCAGCGCTCGACGCCACCGAGCAGATCCCGCGGCGGCAGCCCGAAGTCCGGCTCGGGCAGCGCGTGCACCAGTCGCAGCAGCGGGGCGACGTCGGCGGGCTCCGCGGGCCGCAGCGACTCGGGTAGCCGCTGCCAGTAGGTGATCGGGTGGCCGTCGACCAGCCGCACCTCGGACTCGGCGGACCGCACCGCGGGCACGTCGTGCTTGGCGAGCCAGTCCGCGGTGCGCACCTCGCGGCGGGCCCGGTCCAGCAGGTCGGCGCCGCGCCCGACCTTGATCACCAGCCGGCCGGCCGCGAAGACCGCGTTCTCCCCGAAGGAGAGCAGGTCGGCCGACGGGTGACCCGCGTTCTCCAGCACCGCCTGCGCCCGCTCCTGCGTGAACGCCGCTTCCGCCATGCCCCGACCCCTCCGAAGTCCGCCCCGCCGGGCGGCAGCCCGCCGCCCGACCCGCTCGCATATGCCGCTGTCATCGCCCATGTGTACGGACAACGGCAAGTGTCCCACTGCGGCACCCCTGTTTTCCGCGGGGTTTGCCGCCGGTCCGTTCCGAATACGTACCCCCGTGAGCGATGACTTCGCACCGCGCGGCCGGTCGGTATCTGCGACGACCGCCGCTCGGCGGCCCGGCAGAAGGAGGTCACGCGGTGGCACCGGCCCCCGGTCCTGAGAACACCGCAGGTCACAGCCGTGGCTCGGCGGTGGTCAGCGTGGACGCGGCCGGGCTGCCCGCCACGACCGCCACCCTCGGGGCGCTGGCCAGGCTGCGGCTCGCCGCCCGCCGCACCGGCTGCCGGGTGCGGTTGTGCGGTGCGTCACCCGGCCTGCGGATGCTGGTGCAACTGGCCGGGCTCGGCGGGGAGTTCGAGTGGGAGCCCGAAGAGCGGGAAGAGCCGGGCCGCGTCGTGGAATGACGTCATCGTGCTGATCCGCCCGCCGGAGGTCTCGATCACCTGGAGGGCGAACGCCCGGAAACCGCCCTCGGGCGTCGGGCGGTACTGCGCGAAACCGGGCAGCCCGCTGGCCCCGACCGGCACCAGCCGCGAGCCCGCGCAGCCGGCGCCGACGGTCGCCATGAAGTCCCGTATGTCGTCGTGACCGGTCACCCACATCGGGTACGGCGGCATGTTGAGCACCGCGTCCTCGTGCAGCAGCGTGGTCAGCGACGCCAGGTCGTACCGCTCGAAGGCGTCGACGTAGCGGGCGAGCAGCGCCTCCCGCTCGTCGTCCAGTGCCGCGTCGCGCACCGCCGTGTCGGCCGACGCGCCCGCCTGCGCAAGGGTTGCCCTGGCCCGCTGGAGCGCGCTGTTCACCGACGGCACGGTCGTCTCCAGCAGCTCCGCGGTCTCGCTGGCCTTCCAGGCCAGCACCTCGCGCAGGATCAGCACCGCCCGCTGCCGCGGCGGCAGATGCTGCAACGCGGCGATGAAGGCGAGCCTGACGGTCTCCCTGGAGACCACCACGTCGGCCGGGTCGCCGCCCTCGGGCACCACCCGGCCGTCGGGAGCGGGCTCCACCCACATCCCGTCCGACGTCGGGTCGGGCAGCACCGCGTCGGCGTGCGAGGCGGGGGAGAGGTCCATCGGCCTGGCCCGGCGCTTGCCGGCGTTGAGGCTGTCCATGCACACGTTGGTCGCGATGCGGTACAGCCAGGACCGCAGCGAGGATCGGCCCTCGAACCGGTCGGCGGCCCGCCAGGCCCGCACCAGCGTCTCCTGCACGGCGTCCTCCGCCTCGAAGGCGGAGCCGAGCATCCGGTAGCAATAGCCGGTCAGCTCCACCCGGTGCTGCTCGAGGCCGCGCTCGACCTCGTCGGCGTCCGCCACCGTCGTCCCGCTCGCGCTGCTCTCCCGTACGGTCATGTTCTCCACCGTAACCGCGACCACTGACAGTGCCCCCGCACCGTCGCGGCGCGGGGACACTGCCATGGCGGACCGCCAGGTCAGACGCGGTCGGGCAACTGCTGCGCCGGGTGCGGCGCGGGGGCCGGCGGCTGCGGCAGGGCCGACTCGTCGTGCGTGAGGTCGGGCAGCCGGTGCATCCAGCGCGGCAGATACCAGTTCCGGTCGCCGAGCAGCGTCATCACCGCGGGCAGCAGCACCCCGCGGATCACGGTGGCGTCGATCAGCACCGCGAAGGCCAGGCCGACGCCCATCTGCTTCATGCTCTGCATCGACAGGGTGCCGAAGATCGCGAAGACGGCGACCATGATCACGGCGGCGCTGGTGACGACGCCCGCGGTGGTGGTGATGCCGTGCTCGATGGCGCCCTTGGTGGCCAGCCCGCGCATCCTGGCCTCGCGGATCCGGGAGACCACGAAGACGTGGTAGTCCATGCTCAGCCCGAAGAGGATCACGAAGAGGAACAGCGGCAGCCAGGCCACCACCGCGCCGGTGCCGTGCGCGCCCACCAGCGAGGCGCCCCAGCCGTGCTGGAAGACCGCGGTGAGGATGCCGTAGGCGGCGCCCACCGACAGCAGGTTCAGCGCGATCGAGGTCAGTGCGATGGTCAGCGACCTGAAGGACAGCAGCATCAGCAGGAAGGCGAAGACGGTCACGAAGGCGAAGACCGGCGGCACACTGCTGGTGATCTTGTGGGCGAAGTCCATCGACCCGGCCGTCTCACCGGAGATCGGTGCCTGCACGCCGGCCACCTCCAGGAGCGTGTCGGGGCGCACCTGGTTTCGCAGCAGCCGCACATCGGCCTCGGCCTTGGCGCGGTCGCTGCCGCCCTCCAGCGGTACGTCGATCCTGGCGACGTTCTGCGCGCTGTGCACGGTGACCGTCACCGGGCCCTTGCTGGCGCCGGAGGAGACCGCCTCGGCACGGAAGGCGGCGATGGCGTTGCGGACCGCGGGGGAGTCGATGTCGCCGGCCTTGACCACCACGTGGGCGGGGTCGGGGCCGCCGGGGAAGGCGGTGTTGATGCGGTCGTAGGTCTGGATGATCGCCGGGCCGTCGCCCAGTTCCTGCTGCATCGACAGGTTCGCGGTCTTCATGCCGAAGGCGGGCAGGGCCAGGGCCAGCAGCGCGCCGCCGGCGATGACCGTGGCCGCCTTGGGGTGGCGCAGCACCGGACCGAGCACGGACCGCCAGAAGCGGCTGTTGCCGGGCGCCGCGGGACGGCCGCCGGCCTGCCGCCGCCTGCGCCGCCGGTTCAGGAACGGGAGGCGGCCCTTCTCGACCCGGTGGCCGAGCAGCGACAGCAGCGCGGGCAGCACGGTGACCGAGCCGAACATCGCGATGGCGACCACGATCATCGTGGCCACACCCATGGCCTTGAAGTCGCCGATGCCGGTGAGGAGCATGCCCGCCATGGCCACGATCACGGTGACGCCGGAGATCAGGATCGCCCGGCCCGAGGTGGCGGCGGCGATCCGCAGCGCGGTGTCCGCGTCATGCCCCGCGGCCCGCTCCTCGCGCTCCCTGCGCAGGTAGAACAGGCAGTAGTCGACGCCGACCGCGAGGCCGACCAGCAGCATCACCGAGTTGGCGGTGTCGCTCATCGGCACCAGGTGGCTGACCACCGCCACCACACCGCCGGCCGCGACGAAGGCGGTCATCGCCAGCGCCACCGGCAGCAGCGCCGCGACCAGCGCGCCGAAGGCGATCAGCAGGATGCCCAGGGCCAGGGGCACCGCGGAGAATTCCGCGGTCTTGAAGTCGCTGCCGAAGGCGTCGTTCAGCACCTTCTCCGCACTGGCGTCGCCGAACTCCTCGATCCGCAGGTCGGGATGCTTCGCCTGGACCTGCTCGACCCGGGCCGTCACCGGTTCGACCCGGTCGGCTGCGGTCTTCGCCTCGCCGCGCACGTCGAACCGCACCAGCGCGGAACGCCCGTCCACCGAGATCGACCTGGAGGCGTACGGCGAGGTGACCGCGGTGACCTGACCGGTGGACTCGACCGCCCTCATCACCTCGCCCACCACGGTGCGGAAGCCCAGGTCGGTGGCGCTGCCCGCGCCCTTGACCTGGATGAGCACCATCTCGCTCGCGGGGGGCTTGAGTCCCGCGTCGTCGTTGATCGTGGCGGCCTGGCTGACCTCGCCGGGCATCGAGCGGTCCTCGTCGACGTCGACCCGCCCGGCCGACTGGCCGACGAAGACCGCGAGGATGACGAAGAGCAGCCAGCCGCCCACCGCGGCCCACCGGTGCCGGGCGCTCCAGCTGCCCATCGATGCCGCGATGCCCATCCTGCTGCCGTGTGCGCGTGCGCGACTCACGGTGTCCCCCTTGTAAGGCTCGTCTCGGGTGGCGGCGCCGGGCCGCTCCTTCCACCAAGGACGCTACGGTCGGCAGACGCGCCGACCCATCCGGCCTGCTGGTGACTTCACAGCGGGCCATCTCCCCCTTGGGGGTGGGGACAACCCCACCATCCCACGGTGGTTGCCCCTTACACGAACAGCGGCGAACGCCCAGGCCACGCCCGGTGCGGGCCGGCGGGACGGCTCAGGCGGACAGCAGCCGGCGGGCGGCGGGACGCAGCGCCTCGTCGTAGCGGCGCAGCAGCAGCCCGACCACCTCGGGGGCCGCGCCGAGCACCGGCGCCAGCAGGTCCGCGCCCGCCTCGCGGGCGCCGCGGGCGATCCGGTCGGGCAGGAAACCGGGCGCGATCACGTACGGTGCCACCGCGATCCGCCGCACCCCCTCGGCACGCAGCGCCCTGACCGCGTCCTCGGTGCGGGGCAGGGACGCGGAGGCGAACGCGGGCCGCACGGCGCACCAGCCGGTGTGCCGCCACTCCCGCGCGATCTCCGCGATGACCGCGCCCGCCTCCGGATCGGTGGAGCCCGCCGAGGCCAGCACGACGCCGGTCGACGAGCGGTCGCCGGGCCGCAGCCCGGCCTCGGCCAGCCGGCGCTCCAGCGCTGCGGTCAGCAGCGGGGAGGGGCCCAGCACGTCCGCGGTGCGCAGCCGCAGGCGGGGCAGCGCCGCGGCGGATTCCCGCAGCACCGCGGGGATGTCGGTCTTGGCGTGGAAGGCCCGGGTCAGCAGCAGCGGCAGCGCCACCGCGTCCCGTACGCCGTCGGCCGCGAGCCGGCCCACGGCCTGCGGCACCGAGGGCGCGCACAGGTCCAGGAAGGCGGTGTCGACCCGCAGCCCCGGCCTGGCCGCCGCGACCCGCCGCGTCAGGGCGTGTACGGTCGCGGCGTGCCGCGGGTCGCGGGAACCGTGCGCGATGACGAGCAGCGGGGGCGCGGACAGGCCGGGGCGCGACGTCACTGGCTTCCCGCGGTCAGCCCCCGCGAGCGCAGCACCCAGCGCTCCAGCGGGCTGAAGATCAGCAGGTCGATGGCGATACCGACGAAGAGGATCAGCAGGATGCCCAGGAAGACGCCGGCCATGTCGGAGCCCTCCCGCATGTTCTCCAGGTAGCGGCCGAGCCCCACCCCCAGGTCGGGCGAGGACGCGATCAGCTCGGCGGCCATCAGCGAGCGCCAGGAGAAGGCCCAGCCCTGCTTCAGGCCCGCCACGTATCCGGGCAGCGCGGCAGGCAGCAGGATGAACCACGCCCCGCGCAGCCCGGTGGCGCCGATGGTGCGGCCGGCCCGCAGATACAGCGGCGGCACCTGGTCGATACCGGCGACGAGGCCGTTGGCGATCGACGGCACCGCGCCGAGCAGGATGACGGCGTACATGGTGGAGTTGTTCAGGCCGAGCCAGATCACCGCGGCCGGCACCCACGCCACCGAGGGCAGCGACTGCAGGCCGGACAGGATCGGCCCGATCGCGGCCCGTACGAAGGGCACCCTGGCCACCACCAGGCCCAGCGGGGTGCCGATGACCAGCGCGGCGGCGAAGCCCAGCAGGCCGTGCGACACGCTGGTCCAGATGATCGAGAAGAGGTCGCCGGCATTCCACCGGTCGACCAGTTCCTGGCCGACGGCCGAGGGGCTGGGCAGCTTCGTCTGATCGGCGAGCTTGGCCCAGACCGCCAACTGCCAGACCACCAGCACCAGGACGATCGCGCTGATCGGCGGCAGCACCTTCTTGACCAGCACCTGCCCTACCGGCGTCCGCTTGACGACGACGGCGTCCAGCGCGTCGAGGCCGGCCTCCAGACCCGACAGGTCGTGCCGGTCGGGCTGCTCCTGCGCGGGGGCGTCCGCCGGGCTCTTCCCCAGGGGCGCGGCGTCCTGTGCGCCCGACGTCTCAGTGCTGGCCATGGCGGCGGATCTCCCCACGCAGTTCTTCGGTGATCTCGACGGACAGGTCGGCCACGGCCGCGTCCTCGATCCGGCGAGGCTGCGGTATGTCGATGGACCACTCGCGGTTGATCCGCCCGGGCCGCGAGGAGAGCAGGACGACCCGCTGTGCCAGCCGTACCGCCTCCCGCACGTTGTGCGTCACGAACAGCACCGACAGGTCGGTCTCCGACCAGATGCGGGTCAGCTCGTCGTGCAGCACGTCCCGGGTGATCGCGTCCAGCGCCGCGAACGGCTCGTCCATGAGCAGCAGTTGGCTGTCCTGAGCGAGCGCCCTGGCCAGCGCGACACGCTGCCGCATACCACCGGACAGCTCGTGCACCCGCTTGCCGTACGCCCCGCCCAGCCGCACCAGCGACAGCAGCCGCTCGGCCTCGGGGCGGCGCTGCTCGCGCGGCATCCCACGCATCCGCAAGGTCAGTTCGATGTTCTTGCCCGCGGTCAGCCACGGGAAGAGGGCGTGCTCCTGGAACATCAGGGCCGGCCGGCCGCCGGGAGTCGTGATGCTCCCGGCGGACGGCTTGTCGAGTCCCGCGACCAGGTTCAGCAGTGTCGACTTGCCGCATCCCGAGGCGCCCAGGAGGCAGACGAACTCGCCGGGGCGCACATCGAGTGTGATGTCGTCCAGTACGAGCTGCTGGGCGCCGGGCCTGCCGAACGCCTTCGACACATGGTCGAGCCTGGCCGCGTGCGCGGCGCTTTCCGCGTGCTGCGCGGCGGCACTGGTGAGAGTGTCGGCCATGGAAGTCACCTCCTGGGGTTCTCGGTTGGATCAGCTGGTCGGTTGCTGCCGGGTGCCGTACCGCGCCGCTGTCACTGGGTGCCGAGACCCGCCGCGTCGACCGTCGGCTGCCCCTGGGCCTTGAGGACCTTGTTGAGCAGCGTCAGGTCGTAGATGCCGTCCAGCTTCGGTGCCTTGAGCAGACCGGCGGAGACCGCGTGTTCGGCCTCGGTCTTGGCGGTGGCGGCCAGCGGGTCGTCGGTCACCTGGATGGACGCCCACGCCGGGTCCAGGACCTTCGCGGGCAGCGCCTTCTGCGTCAGCTGCTCCAGCTGGGCGTTGGCGTCGGCCTTGGCCTTGTCGGAGTTCGCCTTGATCCACGCGTCGGTCTTCACCGAGCCGCGCAGCACCGCCTCGACCACGTCGGGATGGGCCGACAGGAACTTCTGCGACACGATCACGTTGGTGATCACGAACTGCTTGTTCGGCCACAGCGAGCTCTCGTCGAGCAGCACCTTGGCGCCTTCGGCGACCAGCTTCGAGGCGGTGGGTTCCGGCACCCACGCACCGTCGATGGAGCCGTTCTTGTACGCGTCAGGGGTGATCTTGTTGTCGGTGCGCACGACCGACACGTCGCCCTTGCCGCTCTGCGCGTCGACCTTCCAGCCCTGCGTCTTGATCCAGTTCAGCAGCGCCACGTCCTGGGTGTTGCCGAGCTGCGGGGTGGCGATCTTCTTGCCCTTGACGTCCGCCAGGGTCTTGATCTTCGCCGGGTTGACCACCAGCTTCACGCCGCCCGAGGCCGAACCCGAGATGATCTTCAGGTTGGAGCCGCCGGACTTGGTGTAGCCGTTGATCGCGGGGGAGGGGCCGATCCAGCCGATGTCGATCGACCCGGCGTTCAGCGCCTCGATCTCGGCAGGACCGGCGTTGAAGGTGGCCGGCTTGATCTTCGTGCTGCCGAGTTCCTGCTGGAAGAAGCCTTCCTTGAGCCCGACCAGGGCGGTGGCGTGGGTCAGGTTCGGGAAGTAGCCGATCTTCACCTCGTCGGCGGAGAGCTTGGCGGTCGTCGCACCCGTCGACGTGGCGGGGGCCGACGAGTTGGAGCCGTCCGACTTGTTGTCGGAGCCGTAGCCGCAGGCGGCGAGTACGCCGAGGAACAGGGGGAGGGCGGCGGCCACGGCGATGAGTCTGTGGCGGGGTGCGGAGGTGCGGGACGCGGAACTGGCTTGCGCAGACACGGGTGTGTCCTCTCGTAAGGCCCGGCGTGTCGCGCGCTAAGGCGCGGCCGGAATTTCGTCAGGTCTTCGAAGGTGGAGCATCGGGACGCGCGGAGCGCGACAGGGGCGTACGCCGACGGCTGCGGCTGCGCCGCGAACCGCCGTAAGCAGGGTCAGCCCGCACATCGCGCGACCCCGCCCGTACCCGAGCCGAGCGAGCCGCTGCCGACGCGCCCGCCCTCCTTCGCAAATCCCGAGAAGGCTTCCTGAGCCATGGTCAGAAGTCCCATCCTTCGTCATCGGCGGGGCCGCCGGCCGCCTGCGCGGGCTCCGCGAACGCCTCGCCCGCCATCCCAGCGGTCAGCGTCGTCCCGTCCGCGGGGTCGATCAGCAGGAACGATCCGGTCAGCCGGGTCACCGCGTAGGCGTCGATCGGCAGCGGCTCCGCGGTGCGCAACTGCACCGCGCCGATGTCGTTGACCTCCAGGGCCGCCGGGTCGTTCTCGTGCGCCAGGCCGTGCGACAGGTCGATCCGGTACGGCAGCGCCTTGACGATCGCCTTAACCGTACGGGTCGCGTGCTTGAGCAGCACCCGATCGCCGATCCGCAGCGGCCGCTCGTGCAGATGGCACACCGTGGCCCGTACGTCCTGCGTCAGCGGCGGCACCGAGCCGGACGGCGCGATCAGGTCGCCGCGCGAGACGTCCAGGTCGTCGGCGAGCAGCACGGTGACCGACTGCGGCGCCCACGCGGTGTGCACGCTGCGGCCCAGCGCGTCGATGCCGGAGATGGTGGTCGTACGCCCCGAGGGCAGTACGGTCACCGGCTCGCCGACCCGCAGCAGGCCGGACGCGATCTGGCCGGCGTAACCGCGGTAGTCGGGGTGCTCGGCGGTCTGCGGCCTGATCACGTACTGCACCGGGAAGCGCGCCGGGCAGCCGGTCAGGTCGTGGCTGACCGGGACCGTCTCCAGGTGTTCGAGCACGGTCGGGCCGCCGTACCAGTCCATGTTCGCCGACGGCTCCACCACGTTGTCGCCGGCCAGCGCCGAGATCGGGATCGCGGTGATCTCCGGGACGCCCAGCGAGGCCGCGTAGGCGGTGAACTCCTCGGCGATGGCCGCGAAGACCGGCTCCGCGTACTCCACCAGGTCCATCTTGTTGACCGCGAGCACCACGTGCGGCACCCGCAGCAGCGCGGCGACCGCGGCGTGCCTGCGGGTCTGCTCGACCACCCCGTTGCGGGCGTCCACGAGCACCACGGCCAGCTCGGCGGTCGAGGCGCCCGTCACCATGTTCCGCGTGTACTGCACGTGGCCCGGCGTGTCGGCCAGGATGAACCGGCGGCGGGCGGTGGCGAAGTAGCGGTAGGCCACGTCGATGGTGATGCCCTGCTCCCGCTCGGCCCGCAGGCCGTCGGTGAGCAGCGCGAGGTCGGGCGCCTCCTGGCCGCGGCCGAGCGACGCGCGCTCGACGGCCTCCAGCTGGTCGCTGAGCACCGACTTGGAGTCGTGCAGCAGCCGGCCCACCAGGGTGGACTTCCCGTCGTCGACCGATCCCGCGGTGGCGAACCGCAGCAGGGTGGTCGCCGACAGCTGTTCCGCGGTCAGCGGGCTCGTGGTGGTCATGGTTAGAAGTACCCCTCGCGCTTGCGGTCTTCCATCGCCGCCTCCGACATCTTGTCGTCGGCCCGGGTGGCACCCCGTTCGGTCAGCCGCGACGCGGCGATCTCGGTGATCACCGAGTCCAGCGTGGTCGCGGCGGAGTCGACCGCGCCGGTGCAGGACATGTCGCCGACCGTGCGGTAGCGCACCATCCTGGTCTGCACCGGCTCACCGGCCTTCGGGCCGCCCCACTCGCCCGCGGTCAGCCACATGCCGTTGCGGCTGAAGACCTCCCGCTCGTGCGCGAAGTAGATGTCCGGCAGCTCGATCTCCTCGCGGGCGATGTACTGCCACACGTCCAGCTCGGTCCAGTTGGACAGCGGGAAGACCCGCACGTGCTCGCCCGGCGCGTGCCGGCCGTTGTAGAGCTGCCACAGTTCGGGGCGCTGCCGGCGCGGGTCCCACTGGGAGAACTCGTCGCGCAGCGAGAAGACCCGCTCCTTGGCCCTGGCCTTCTCCTCGTCGCGGCGGCCGCCGCCGAAGACCGCGTCGAAGCGGTGCGACTGGATCGCCTCGGTCAGCGGCACCGTCTGCAGCGGGTTGCGCAGCCCGTCGGGGCGCTCGCGCAGCCGCCCGTCGTCGATGTAGTCCTGCACCTTGGCCACGTACAGCCGCAGGGAGTGCTCGGCGACGGTGCGGTCGCGCAGGTCGAGGACCTCGGGGAAGTTGTGCCCGGTGTCCACGTGCAGCAGCGAGAAGGGCACCGGCGCGGGCGCGAACGCCTTGAGCGCCAGGTGCAGCATGACGATCGAGTCCTTGCCGCCGGAGAAGAGGATCACCGGCCGCTCGAACTCGCCCGCCACCTCGCGGAAGATGTGCACCGCCTCGGATTCCAGCGCGTCCAGATGCGTCAGCGCGTACGGGCTGTCGCGCTGCTCGGCGTGCGTGGCGGTCGTGGTCATATCGTGAGGCCCTTCTCGGCGAGCAGCGCGTGCACCGCTGCGGCGGACTGTTCCACCGTGCTGCCTTGCGTCTCGATCCGCAGATCCGGGTTCTCCGGGACCTCGTACGGGTCGTCGACCCCGGTCAGGCCGGTCAGCTCGCCCGCGGCCTGCCGCGCGTACAGGCCCTTCACGTCACGCACCGAGCACACGTCGACCGGGGTGGCCACGTGGACCTCGACATATCCGGTGCCCTGCGCCTGGTGGCGCTTGCGCACCGCCTCGCGGCTGTCGGCGTAGGGCGCGATGACCGGCACGAGCACCAGCACACCGTGGGAGGCCAGCAGTTCGGCGACGAAGCCGATCCGCTGCACGTTGGTGTCCCGGTCCTGGCGGGTGAAGCCCAGGCCCGCGGACAGGAACTCGCGGATCTCGTCGCCGTCCAGCACCTCGACCCGGCGCCCGGCCGCCCGCAGGGTGTCCGCCAGCGCGGTCGCGATGGTGGTCTTGCCCGCGCTCGGCAGCCCGGTGAGCCATACGGTGGCGCCGGTGGTCATCGGGGTCTCCTGCTCCTGGTTCGCCGTCACTGGTGGATACCGCACTCGGTCTTGCCGAGCCCCGCCCAGCGGCCGGCGCGGGCGTCCTCGCCCTCCAGCACCCGGCGGGTGCAGGGCGCGCAGCCGACGGACGGGTAACCGTCCATCAGCAGCGGGTTGGTGAGCACACCGTGCTCGGCGACGTAGGCCTCCACGTCCTCCTGCGACCAGCGGGCGATCGGGGCGATCTTGACCTTCTGCCGCTTGGCGTCCCAGCTGACGACCGGGGTGTTCGCCCGGGTCGGCGACTCGTCCCTGCGCAGGCCCGTCGCCCAGGCGTCGTAGCCGGCCAGCCCCGCCTCGAGCGGGGCGACCTTGCGCAGCGCGCAGCACAGGTCGGGGTCGCGGTCGTGCAGCCTGGCGCCGTACTGCGCGTCCTGCTCGGCGACGGTCTGCCGCGGGGTGATCGTGAGGACGTTGACGTCCATCACCGCCGCCACCGCGTCCCGGGTGCCGATGGTCTCCGGGAAGTGGTAGCCGGTGTCGAGGAAGACGACGTCCACGCCGGGCAGCGCGCGCGAGGCGAGGTGCGCCACGACGGCGTCCTCCATCGAGGAGGTCACGCACAGGCGCGACCCGAAGGTGTCGGCGGCCCAGCGCAGGATGTCGAGCGCGGACGCCTCCTCCAGGTCGCGGCCCGCCTGCTCGGCGAGCTGCTGCAGGTCCTGTGCCGTATACGGTGCGGTGGTCACGAAGCGCCTCCCTGCGGGGTGTCGGCGGCCGGCCTCCTGGCCAGCAGCCCGAGGAACTTCAACTGGAATGCGCGGCTGCACGCGTGGCATTCCCAGGCGCCGTGGCCTTCCTCGGACGGACGCAGGTCCTCGTCCCCGCAGTAGGGGCAGTAGAACGGGGCGGCTCGCTCGCTCATGACAGCGCCTCCTCCGAGGCCCGCGCCGCCCACTGGGCGAAGCGTTCGCCGTCGGTGCGCTCGGCCTGGAAGCGGGAGAGCACCCGCTCGACGTAGTCGGGCAGTTCGGCCGCGGTGACCTTCAGACCGCGCACCTTGCGGCCGAAGCCGGGCTCCAGGCCGAGGCTGCCGCCCAGGTGCACCTGGTAGCCCTCGGTCTGCTGCCCGTCGGAGTCGGTGACCAGCTGGCCCTTCAGGCCGATGTCGGCGGTCTGGATACGGGCGCAGGAATTCGGGCAGCCGTTGATGTTGATCGCGATCGGCTCCTCGAAGTCCGGCAGCCTGCGCTCCAGTTCGTCGATCAGCGAGGCGCCGCGCGCCTTGGTCTCGACGATGGCCAGCTTGCAGAACTCGATGCCGGTGCAGGCCATCGTGCCGCGTCGGAAGGGCGACGGGCGGACCTGGAGGTCGAGCGACTCCAGCCCGGCCACCAGCGACTCGATCTTCGACTCCTCGACGTCCAGGACCAGCATCTTCTGGTCGGTGGTCGTCCGCAGCCGGTCCGAGCCGTGGCCCGCGGCCAGTTCGGCGATCTTCGTCAGGGTGGTGCCGTCGATCCGGCCGACCCGCGGGGCGAAGCCGACGTAGTAGCGGCCGTCCTTCTGCTGGTGCACCCCGATGTGGTCACGCCACTGGGCCTGCGGCAGTTCGGGGGCGGGGCCGTCGATCAGCTCGCGCTTGAGGTACTCGTCCTGGAGCACCTGGCGGAACTTCTCCGGACCCCAGTCGGCCATCAGGAACTTCAGCCGCGCGCGGGAGCGCAGCCGCCGGTAGCCGTAGTCGCGGAAGATCCCCACCACGCCGGCCCACACCTCGGGCACCTCGGACAGCGGCACCCAGGCGCCGAGCCGTTCGCCGAGCCGCGGGTTGGTGGACAGCGCGCCGCCGACCCACAGGTCGAAGCCGGGGCCGTGCTCGGGGTGCCGGACGCCGACGAAGGCCACGTCGTTGATCTCGTGCACCACGTCGAGCAGCGGCGACCCGGAGATCGCGGTCTTGAACTTGCGCGGCAGGTTGGAGAATTCCTTGTCGCCGATGTAGCGGCTCTTGATCGCGTCGATCGCCGGGCTGCCGTCGATGATCTCGTCCGCGGCGATGCCGGCCACCGGCGAGCCGAGGATGGTGCGCGGGGTGTCGCCGCAGGCTTCGGTGGTGGACAGGCCCACCGCCTCAAGGCGGCGCCAGATCTCCGGCACGTCCTCGATGCGGATCCAGTGGTACTGCACGTTCTGCCGGTCGGTGATGTCGGCGGTGCCGCGGGCGAACTCCTGCGAGATCTCGCCGATCACCCGCAGCTGCGCCACCGTCAGCCTGCCGCCGTCGATGCGCACCCGCATCATGAAGTAGCGGTCGTCCAGCTCCTCGGGCTCCAGGATCGCGGTCCGGCCGCCGTCGATGCCGGGGCGGCGCTGCGTGTAGAGCCCCCACCAGCGCATCCGGCCGCGCAGGTCGGCGCCGTCGATGGAGTCGAAGCCCGCCTTGGCGTAGATGGTCTCGATGCGCGTCCGCACGTTGAGACCGTCATCGTCCTTCTTCGTCTGCTCGTTGGCGTTGAGCGGAGTGAAGTGGCCCTTCGCCCACTGGCCTTCGCCGCGGTGCCGGGACGTCTTGCGACGGGTCGCGGCGGCGGGCCTGGGCGTGTCCCCGGCCGGCGGCTGGGGGGTGTCGGGGCTGGATGCCATGGCGATGCGTCCTTCTGGCAGGCTCGAATACGGTCGATGACGGCGCGGAAGTACCCTGTGGCCTGGGGAAACGCAGAGCGGTGGTACAGGCCGGCGGCGGACACAAGGGGAACTCCCGTGCATCCACGACGACGGGGATGGCGGAGCGGTGCGCTGTGCGTCAGCCCGCCGGACAGATGGCGCTGGACACGCGGCAGAAGTCGACGTGCGGCCGACCTACCAAGGCGATTCCAGTGCGTGACATGTCGAAAGCGTGGCATGCGGGTCTCGGGCGAGTCCACCGCTATCCAGCATGTGGACCAGATAATCTCACAGTGTGAGAAAGTGTGTCATGCGTCACTTCCGGCACCGAGCGGCCGCCGCGGCCGCACGCTCGGCACCGCGGTCACCGTGTCGAAGACCCGGAAACCGCGCCGCCGGTAGTTGTCCAGCGCGTACGGCCCGTCCAGCGAGCAGGTGTGCACCCACACCCGCCGGGTCGCCGGCCGCTCCGGCCGGCGACCGCCCAGGTCCCAGGCCCGTGCGGCGCCGTACGACAGCAGGTGGCCGCCGATGCCGCGGCCCCGGAAGTCCGGCAGCAGCCCGAAGTACGCGATCTCCACCACGCCCTCGTCCTGCCCGGCCAGCTCCACGTATCCGGCAGGGCTGCCGTGCTGGTACGCCACCCACAGCTCGGTCCCGGGCCGCTCGTACAGCTCGCGCCACCGCTCGGGCGGCCACGGCAGCCGGTCCAGCCACGAGCAGTCGGCGCCCACCGCCGTATAGAGGAAGCGCCCGAAGTCCGGTGAGGGGACTTCGGCCCGCACGATGCGGACACCGGAATCAGCCGCGGGTACGGCTGCGGGCCGCAGCTCGCCCGGCGCGGTCAGTTCGAGGGACCAGGTGGTCACGGCGGTGCTCATACCGCCCACCCTAAGCGGAGGCCGGCGCGCCGCCGTGTCCGGATCCGGCCGGTCGCCGGGCGGTGGGTGTCAGCCGGCCGCCCGGCCGGCCAGCACCGCCGGCGCCACCGAATGCGGCAGCAGGTCGAGCGCCCGGGCCGGGCGCAGCAGCTCGACCTCCACCGCCTCGGCGAAACGGTAGGGCCGGTGGGCCAGCACCCCGGCCAGGTTCCTGCGCAGCCGGGACAGCTCCGCGCGCACCGTCACCGTACGGCTCGGATCGCCGAACAGGTCGCCGGCCAGCTCCGCCGCGGAACGGCCCGCCCGGTGCAGCGCCAGCACGTACAGCAGCTCCGCGTGCCGCGGGCTGAGCGCCTGCGACCAGCTGCCCGCCGGGCCCGACACGGTGACCGTCCACCCGTCGGGGCGGCTGACGTCCACCACCACCCGGCTCGCCGCCGGCGGGCGCTCCCGCCCGCCCACCCGGATCAGCCAGCCGCCCGGCAGCGGTTCGAGCCGGCACACCCCCAGCGCCGGCAGCCACATCTGCCCGGCCCCCACCGACGCCGGCAGCGCGACCCGCTCGGCGGGCGCCACCCCGGTCGCCGCCGCCGTCCAGCCGTTGCGGTCCACGACCAGCGCCTGGCCGCCGAGCCCGGCCAGCAGCGGCGCCGCCACCGACCGCAGCCGCTCCACCGCCGCCCAGTGCCGCGAGCGCAGCTCGCCCTCGGCGACCCGCGCCACCGCCGACACCAGCGGCAGCGTCGCCGGGTGCACCGTCGCCGCCGGCCCGCTGACGTCCACCACGCCCAGCAGCCGGCCGTCCCGCGGGTCGTGCAGCGGCGAGGCGGCACACGTCCAGCCGTGGTGCGCCCGCACGAAGTGCTCCGCCGAATGCACCTGGAGCGGTGCGCGGGTGATCAGCGCGGTGCCGATGGCATTGGTGCCGACCGCCTCCTCCGACCAGGAGGCGCCCTCGGCGAAGCCCAGCCGGTCGGCGCTCCTGCGCACGGCGAGGCTGCCGTCCCGCCACAGCACCCGGCCCTCGGCGTCGGTCACGACCATGAGGTGCCAGGCCGCGTCCGCGACCGGGACCAGCCCCTCGCGCAGCACCGGCAGCAGGTCCCCCAGCGCGGTGCTGTGCCTGCGGTGCTCGATCTCCTCCGTGCCGAGCGGGGCGTGGTGCCGGCCGACGTCCGGGTCCACACCGTGCCCCAGCGTCCGCTCCCACGACGCGCCGATCACCGCCCGTGGCGCCTCCGGCGGCACGTCACCGGCGAGCGTCGCCGCCCGCACCGACGCGAGCAGATGCGGGGACGCCCGGACGTCTGTCCCGTCCAGCCGCCCGAAGCCGATCGGAAGGTGTGGCACGACGCCTCCGTTCTGCCGTTCCTGCCATGGTGCCCGGCTACGGACCCGGGGCGCTCGGCTTTGTTGCAACCGGCTGCAACCGTTGCGCCGCCGAGCGCTGTGGGCGGACCCTGACGCCGCGTCACCGATGGGGTGATGCCGAGTCGGCGCGGCATCACCCCCCGCCGCACAGGGGCGGGGTCACGGCCCGGCCGGGGCGGCGCGGTTGAGGATCGGCGCGAGGTCGAGGCCGGCCGGGAGCGTGCCGAAGGTCGAACCCCAGTCGCCGCCCAGACGCGAGGCGCAGAAGGCGTCGGCGACCGCGCCGGGGGCGAACCGGACGAGCAGGGAGCCCTGGAGCACCAGCGCCATGCGCTCGACGACGCGCCGGGCGCGTGCCTCGACACCGTCGGGATCGCCCAGCTCGGAGAGCAGGTCCTTGACGGCCGTGTCGAGGCGGTGGTCGGCGCCCCGCGCCAGGCCCACCTCGGCGACGAAGGCGTCGACCGCGAGCGGTTCACGCCCGAGGACGCGCAGCACGTCGAGCGCCTGGACGTTCCCCGACCCCTCCCAGACGGAGTTGAGCGGGGACTCGCGGAAGATCCTCGGCATGCCGGACTCCTCGACGTAGCCGTTGCCGCCCAGGCACTCCAGCGCTTCCGCCGCGACGGCGGGGCACCGCTTGGTGACCCAGAACTTGGTCACCGCGACCGCGAGCCGCCGGAAGTGCCGCTCCTGCTCGGTGTCGGTGTCGCAGGCCGCGGCGAGCCGCAGCGCCGTCGTGGTGGCGGCCTCGGACTCCAGGGCCAGGTCCGCCAGGACGTTGCGCATCAGCGGCTTGCCGATCAGCGGCCCGCCGAAGGCGCCGCGGTAAGTGGCGTGGTGCACCGCCTGCGCGACGGCCTGCCGCATGAGCGCCGCGGAACCCAGCGCGCAGTCCAGCCGGGTGGCGGCCACCATCTCGATGATGGTGGCGACCCCGCGGCCCTCCTCGCCGACCCGCCGGGCCCAGGTGCCGGCGAACTCGACCTCGGAGGAGGCGTTGGAGCGGTTGCCGAGCTTGTCCTTCAGCCGCTGGATCGCGAAGACGTTGCGCGTACCGTCCGGCAGCACCCGCGGCAGCAGGAAGCACGTCAGCCCCCCAGGTGCCTGCGCGAGCACCAGGAAGCCGTCCGACATCGGCGCGGAGCAGAACCACTTGTGCCCGGTGAGCGCGTACGCGCCCTCCTCGGCGAGCGGCTGCGCCGTGGTGGTGTTGGCACGGACGTCCGAGCCGCCCTGCTTCTCGGTCATGCCCATACCGAACAGCGCGCCCGGCTTCTCACCGGCCGGCACCAGCCGCGGATCGTATACGTGCGAGCCGAGCCGCGGCTCCCACTCGGCGGCCAGTACGGGGTCGCTGCGCAGCGCGGGCACCGCCGCGTGCGTCATGGACACCGGGCAGCCGTGCCCGGCGTCGACCTGGGACCAGACCAGGAAGCCGGCCGCCCGCCGCAGGTGCCCGTCGGGCCTGGACCAGGCGTCGGTCAGGCCGGCCGTGACGGCGTGGCCGAGCAGCCGGTGCCAGGACGGATGGAAGTCGACCTCGTCGACGCGGTTGCCGTAGCGGTCGTGGGTGCGCAGCACGGGGGAGTACGTGTTCGCCTCCTCGCCCCACCTCTGCGCCTGAGCGGAACCCGCCGCGGTCCCGAGCAGCGACAGCTCCTGGCTGATCTCCGCCAGCCCGGCCGGATCAGCGTGCCGTGCGACGGCCTCGGTCAGGGCAGTGTCGGTGCTGTACACGTCATGGCCGACCAGGGGCGGGACCTGGTTCGTCACCGTGTGAGTGGGGGCAGTCATGCCCGCTAACGTAAGGGGGTGCAAGCAGCGGAAGAAAGAAGCCATCGGCGTCCTGGCCGATGGCGGCGGGCCCGGGTGCTCTACCGGAACGTCTCCAAGCGGAAGGTCGGCTGGCTCCTGCTCAAGGACACGGTCGACTCCTGCATGGAATACCGGGTCACCGGACTCGCCGCCGAGGCGGCCTTCTTCGTGCTGCTCTCCCTGCCGCCGCTGCTGCTCGGCCTGGTCGGCGCGCTCGGCTACGTCGACACCGTCGTCGGCCTGGACACCATCGACCACATCCGCCACAACATCCTCAGCGCGTCTTCGACGGTCCTGTCCGACAACGGCGTCAACCAGCTGGTCAAACCCCTGGTCGACGACGTCTTCCACGGGCGCCGCCCGGACCTGATCTCGCTGGGCTTCCTGATCGCCCTGTGGTCCGGCTCCCGTGCGGTGAACGTCTTCGTCGACACCATCACCATCATGTACGGCCTGGAAGGCCGCCGCGGCATCATCCGCACCCGGCTGATGTCGCTGGGCCTGTTCGTGGTCGCGCTGATACTCGGCGCCGCCGTGCTCCCGCTGATCGTGGTCGGCCCGAACGCGGTCAACGACCTGGTGCCGGGGACCTCCGGCACGGTCCACGTGCTGTACTGGCCGTTCGTCCTGCTGGCCTCGGTGGCCTTCCTCACCACGCTCTACCACGTGTCCGTGCCGGTACGGGCGCCCTGGTACGAGGACGTGCCCGGCGCGCTCGTCGCGCTGCTGATGTGGGTGCTCGGCAGCTTCATCCTGCGGATCTACCTCACGCACGCGGTCGAGGGCCCGACGATCTACGGCTCGCTGGCCGCGCCGGTGGCCGTACTCCTGTGGATCGGCGTCTCGGCCTTCGCCGTCCTGGTCGGCGCCGCCGTCAACGCCGCCGTCGACCGGGTGTGGCCGTCGCTGGGCACCGCCGCGGCCCGCCAGGAGAACGACGAGCGCAAGGTGGCCGCCGCCGCCGAGGTGGTGGCCCGCGCCGCCGCCCGCCGCGCCCGCCAGGCCGCCGCGGCCGAGGAGGACGACGACCCGCCCCCCGCCGAATACCCTGAGCGCTGGGTCGACGTGCTGCCCCACAGCGACGTCCGCTCCCGCCTCCGTTCCCGCCGCCCCAAGCCCCCGCCGCCGGCCCCGGTCGTCCCGCCCCGCCCGCCGCGCCCGCTCGCCCCGCCGCCGCTGCCCCCCTTCCCCCCGCAGCAGTCGCCCTGGGACGAGCACCACCACCGGCAGTGAGCACGGGGCACCATGGAGGGGTGAGCGCGTATCGGGAACGGCCCGGCCTGGCACCCGGGGTGGTCCTGTGGACGCGGACCGGCGGCGGCGGCCCCTACCGGGTGCTCCCCGACGGCTGCATGGACCTGATCTGGCACGACGGCGAGCTGCTGGTGGCCGGGCCCGACACGTCGGCGCACGTCGCCGTGGACCGGCCGGGCAGCAGCTACGTGGGCGTGCGCTTCGCCCCCGGCGTCGGCCCTGCGCTGCTCGGCGCACCCGCCCGCGAGCTCCGCGACCGGCGGGTCCCGCTCGGCGACCTGTGGCCCGCCGCCGACGCCAGGCGCCTCGCGACCCGGGCGGACGCCGGACCCGCGGCCGTCCTCGACGCCTGGGCCGCCGACCGCGCCCGTACGGCCGGCCCCGCCGATCCGCTGCCCGCCGCGGTCGCCGCCGCCCTGTCGGAAGGCCGCCGGGTCGGCTCGATCGCCGACGCGTGCGGCCTCGGCGAGCGGCAGTTGCGCCGCCGCTGCGAAGCCGCCTTCGGCTACGGGCCGCGCACGCTGGCCCGGGTGCTGCGGCTCCAGCGCGCGCTGGAGATGGCCAGGGCGGGCACCCCCTTCGCCCAGGTCGCCGCGGACGCCGGCTACGCCGACCAGCCGCACCTGTCCCGCGAGGTGCGTTCACTGGCCGGCCTGCCGTTGGGCGAGCTGCTGGCCTAGGCCCGCGCCTTTCCAGGCGGCTCTAGGTCAGCGCTGCGAAGAGGTCGACGACGTTGCCGTCAGGGTCGTGGACGACGGCGTAGCGCTGGCCCCAGAAGGCGTCCCACGGCTTGAGGTGCCCCTCGTACCCCGCCTCCGTCAGCTCGCCCCACACCGCGTCCACCCCGGCGGGGCTCCCGCAGTCGAAGGCCGGCGCGACCCGGCTGCCGGTGGCGGGCGACCAGCCGGGGTCGAACGACCGGACGGTCTCCACGGTGTCCCACGCCAGCCGCAGCCCACCGGGCAGCGCGACCTCGCAGTGCGGCTCCCCGTCCGCCGCCGCGGGCGGCTCGATGCCGAGCCGGCGGTAGAAGCCGAGCGAAGCTGCCATGTCGGCGACGACGAGGCCGATCATGTCGATACGGGGTGTCACGGGATGCGCTTTCATCCCGCCACGCTAGGCGCGCGGGCGGCTGCCCGTCTTGAACGAAACGGACGCCGAGGGGGCGCCGCCGCGAATGCGCACCCATCTTCGCGGCGGCGCCGTCTTGTGGGGCGGGCACCCCCGCCCTGCCGGGCCTGCCCAACCCGGGCCCGCCCCGGGAGGCGGGCCCCGTAGGGGCGTGTGGGGGCACCCCCAGGTGAAGCTCTGGGGGAGAACGGAGCGCCCAGCCGAGATGGCGGGGCGGACGCGCGAACGGGGCAAGGGGCAGTCCGTTAGGCGGTGGGTAGCGTCCAGGCCTGGTTGGCCGATCCGGTGCAGGACCAGATCTGGAGCTTCGTGCCGTTGGCCGACGTGTTGCCCGTGGCGTCGAGGCACTTGCCCGACTGCGGGTTGACCAGCGAACCGCCGGACCCGGGTTGCCAGACCTGCGACCCGGTCCCGTTGCAGTCGTACAGCTGGACGTTGGTCCCGTTGGCGGTACCGGCCGCGGCCACGTCCATGCACTTGCCGAGTGTCTGGAGCGCGCCGCCGGACGCGACCGTCCAGGTCTGCGCGGTGGTCCCGTTGCAGTCGTAGAGCTGCACGGCCGCGCCGTTGGCACTGCTCGCCCCCGCGACGTCGACGCACTTCCCGCCGAGCCCGTGGATCGGCCCGGCCCCGCCGCCGGCCGGCGGAGTCGTCGGCGGCGGGGTGGAGCCGCCGGGCGCCACGTTCGGGTTGTCCGCGTTGGTGAGCGTCTCCCAGGCGACGAAGAGGTTGTTGGAGCCCGCGGGCCGGCGCGACTCCGTCAGGGTCTGCGTGTTGGTCATCGCGATGCCCATCCGGTTGTGCAGCGCATTGAAGCCGACCTCGGTCACCGGCCCGAGGCCCAGCGTGAGTTTGCCGCCGCACAGCCAGGACGGGGGCGCGGTGCCCAGCTCGTACTTCGACTGGAAGCCGAGCGCCTGCTGCAACCGGGCGCCGACCTGGGGATACAGGTCCTGGCCCTGGATGTACGCGGTCTCGGCGACGTCGGAGATCGACGCGATGCCGTAGCCGGTGTGGGTGAAGTCGCGGCAGGTCTCCTGGGTGAGCCCGTCGACGAAGGTCGACTGCCCCTGCCAGTAACCGATGATCTGCGACGCCGTGGTCAGGCCGCTGCCCGGCACCGTCTTGGGCAGGGAGCCGTCCGAGGTGAGGTAGACGTACGCCGGGACCCGGTTGAGGTAGCGGGCGATCGCCCGGTCGTAGGAGGCGCCGTCATCGAGGAAGACGGAGATGCCGACGGCGGCCTCCATCATCGTCAGCTCCCAGTTGCCGTTGCTGTTGGAGCCGTTGATGACCTCGGGCAGGTAGACGTTGCGCAACATGGTCGCGAAGCGCCCCGAGTTGGGCCAGCCGCCGGTGTAGGTGTACTTGATGATCTCGGCGGCCCGCGGCCACACCGAGCCCGCCCAGCCGGTCTGCAGGGGCGCGTTGCTGTTGGTGTGCCCGGTGACGGTCGCCGACCAGGCGTCCATCAGCTTGATCGACTCCTGCGCGTAGGCGGAGTTGCCGCTGATGTACCAGGCGAGCGCGTCGGTGTAGGCGGCGATGGCGTCCTCGCGCTCGTCCGTACAGCCGTTGTTGGGGCTGGAGTACGGCCCGCACTCGACGGTGGCGCGCGGTTTGGGGGTGCGCGACAGGGAGGCGTAGGAGCTGGACGTCATCTGCGTGTAGGCGGCGGCCCAGGGTGCGGCTCCGGCCTGCACCTTGCCGCGTACGTAGTCGAGTTGCGATCTGCTGACCAGGACACCGGGGTGCACGAAGGCGGTCGGCGCGGCGGCGACGGCGGGGGCCGCGGCCGGGGTGGCGGCGGTCGCGGCACCACTGGTACCGGTCACCAACGCCGCAACCGTTGCGGCTGCTGCTCCGAAGGCGACGAGCGCGGGGATTCTACGAAAACGGTTACTGCGACGGAAGACGCGTGTCATGGGGGCTCCTCGGCCGCGAGGCGGAGGTGTGGGGGTCTCGCGGATGGTACGGACCATAGGTCATTGACATGAACACCGTCTAGACCTTTGAATCCTGCTACAGGCGCACGTCACCCCCCACCGTCGCGCACAAGGAAGGCCTCTCATGGTCAGAACCCGCATCGCACAACCCCGGCTCCTGATACGGCTGTTCGCCCTGCTCGCCGTACTGGTGGCGGCGCTGGCCGCGCCGGCCCACCGGGCGCACGCGGCGGCCCCGTTCAAGGTGCTCGCCTTCTACGACGGCACCTACGACGCCGCGCACATCAGCTTCGTGCACGAGGCCAACGCGTGGTTCCCGCAGCAGGCCGTGGCCAACGGCTTCTCGTACACCGCGACCAACGACTGGAACCAGCTCAACACCGCCAACCTGGCGAACTACCAGGTCGTGATGTTCCTCGACAACTACCCGCAGACCGCTGCCCAGCGCAGTGCGTTCCAGACGTACATGAGCAACGGCGGCGGCTGGATGGGCTTCCACGTCTCGGCCTACAACGACCAGACGCCCAGCGACTGGTCCTGGTACCACGAGACCTTCCTCGGCACCGGCACCTTCCAGTCCAACACCTGGGGTCCGACCTCGGAGACGCTGAAGATCGAGGACCCGAACCACCCCGCGACCGCGGGCCTGCCGTCCACGATCACCTCGTCGGTCAGCGAGTGGTACAGCTGGCAGCACGATCTGCGGCAGAACCCGGCCATCGACATCCTGGCGTCAATGGACCAGTCCACTTTCCCGATCGGCACGGACCCCAACCAGACCTGGTACAGCGGGTATTACCCGATCGTGTGGACCAACCACAACTACAAGATGATCTACAACAACTTCGGCCACAACGCGATGGACTACGCCACGAACACGACGTTGTCGTCGACCTTCGCGAGCGCGCAGCAGAACAAGCTCCTGCTGCAGGGGTTGCGCTGGCTGGGCGGCCAGTCCGGCCCCGTCACCCCGCCGCCGGGCGGTGCGAAGGGGCCGATCCACGGCTTCGGCGGGAAGTGCGTCGACGTCGCGGGGGCGAGCAGTGCCAACGGCGCGGCCGTGCAGCTCTACGACTGCAACGGGACCACCGCGCAGACCTGGACGGTCGCGTCCGGCGGTGCGCTCCAGGCGCTGGGGAAGTGCCTGGACGTGGCCGCGGCCGGTACGGCGAACGGTACGGCGGTGCAGCTGTACGACTGCAACGGGACCGGGTCGCAGGTCTGGCAACCCGGGTCCGGCGGTTCGCTGGTCAACCCGCAGTCGGGCAAGTGCCTCGACGCCACGGGCAACACGTCGGCCAACGGCACGAAGCTCCAGATCTGGTCCTGCACCGGATCGGCCAACCAGGCCTGGACGCTACCCACCGCCTAACGGACTGCCCCTTGCCCCGTTCGCGCGTCCGCCCCGCCATCTCGGCTGGGCGCTCCGTTCTCCCCCAGAGCTTCACCTGGGGGTGCCCCCACACGCCCCTACGGGGCCCGCCTCCCTAGCGGAGGGAACGGCGCGCCCAGCCGCAGAGGCGAGAAAGTCAGCGAGGCACGGCAAGGGGCACCATCCAGGGGCGCGGGAAGGGCGCGCTCAGCCACGACGCTCCGAAAGGCGTGCGGGCCACCGCAAGTGCCAGCCCACCTGCCGGCCGTCAGGCCGGGTACGCGTGGGTCTCGGTCAGTCCGACCGAGACCCACACGGCGTCGCCGAGGGCAAGGGTGAGCTCCGCGACGGCGACAGCCGTCAGATCGGCGGCCAGCGGGAGGCCGGCCGCCGGGCCGGCGCCGGTGAGGGCGACCCGGATCCGGTCGCCGTGCGACTCCATCCCGGCGACCTCCGCCGGCCAGGCGTTCTCGCCGCGGTCGGGCCGCTCGCGGTGGAGGGTCACCGCGCTCGGCGGGAAGGCGACGAAGGCGGCCCCCTGGAGGGTTTCCGTCGTGGCCAGGCCCAGGCCCGGGGCCAGGCGGACGGTGTGGCCGGCGGCCTCGCCCTGGTAGAGGTTGAGGCCGACGAGGCGGGCGACGTAGTCCGTGCGCGGGCGGCGGGCGACCTCGGCCGGTGTGCCCTGCTGGACGGGGCGGCCGTTCTCGATCACGACCAGCCGGTCCGCCAGGACCGTCGCGTCCAGCGGGTCGTGGGTGACCAGGACCGCCACCGCCTCGAAGGCGGCGAGGTGCCGCCGCAGTTCGGCGCGGACGTCGAGCCTGGCGCGGGCGTCGAGCGCCGCGAGCGGCTCGTCGAGCAGCAGCAGCCGCGGTCCGGTGGCCAGCGCGCGGGCCAGCGCGACGCGTTGGGCCTGCCCGCCGGACAGCCGCCGCGGCTTGGTGCCCGCGTGGTCGGCCAGGCCCATCCGGTCCAGCAGTTCGGCGGCCAGCGTGCGGGCCGCGGCCCGCGGCATTCCGTGGCAGCGCGGCCCGAAGGCGACGTTCTCCAGCGCCGTCAGGTGCGGGAAGAGCAGGTAGTCCTGGAAGATCACCCCGACGGGGCGGCCCTCGGGCGCGGTCCTGCGGCGTATCGCCGGTTCCTCCAACGTCTCGCCGTCCAGCCGCAGGTGGCCGCCGGTCAGCGGGGTCAGCCCGGCCAGGGCGCGCAGCGCGGTGGTCTTGCCCGCGCCGTTCGGGCCCAGCAGGGCGAGCACCTCGCCGGGCCGTGCGCCCAGCGTGACGTCCAGGGCGAAGTCGCCCCGGTCGACGACGAGGCGGGCGTCGAGCCCGCCGGCTCCGGCCGTGGCGCCCCCGTCCGTCACTCCCGCGGGCCCGCGGGCGTCGAGCCGGCCGGCCTCGGTCACAGTGCCCCCGTCCAGCGTTCCCGCAGGCCCGCGAGTACCGCCAGGGACACCGCGAGCAGCACGAGGCTCAGCGCGATGGCCGCCGCGGGGTCGTCCTGGAGGGCCAGGTAGACCGCGAGCGGCATCGTCTGGGTGCGGCCGGGGAAGCTGCCCGCGAAGGTGATGGTCGCGCCGAACTCGCCCAGTGCCCGCGCCCAGGCCAGCACCGCGCCGGCCGCCACCCCCGGGGCGATCATCGGCAGCGTCACCCGGCGGAAGGCGGTGAGCCGGGAGGCGCCCAGCGTCGCGGCGGCCTCCTCGTAGCGCGCGTCGGCGGCCCGCAGCGTGCCCTCGACGGTGATGACGAGGAAGGGCATGGCGACGAAGGTCTCCGCGACGACGACGCCCGAGGTGGTGAAGGGCAGCGTGATGCCGAAGGCGGAGTCGAGCCAGCGGCCGACCACCCCGTTGCGGCCCAGTGCGAGGAGCAGGGCCACACCGCCGACCACCGGCGGCAGCACCAGCGGCAGCGTGACCAGGGCGCGTACCAGCCGCCGGCCGGGGAAGGTCGTACGAGCGAGCAGCCAGGCCAGGGGCACGCCGAAGGCCAGGGACGCCGCCGTCGCCAGGGTCGCGGTCTGCAGCGACAGCCGCAGCGCCTGCCACACCGCGGCGCCGGCCAGCTGGTCGGGCAGGCTCCGCCACGGCGCCCTGATCAGCAGGGCGACCAGCGGCAGCAGCAGGAAGGCCAGGCCGATCAGCGCGGGCAGCACCAGTGCGACGGGCGCCCGGCCGCCGCCGCGCACGCCGGTCCGCGACCGGACGCCGGATGTACCCCGGAAGCCGGCCGCGGTCGCGGGGGAGTGGTCCGTCACGGGGTGAGGAAACCCGCTCCGGTGAGGACCTTCTGCCCCTCGGCGGACTTCACCAGCGCGATGAAGGCCTGCGCGGCGGCCGCGTGGGGGGCGTCCTTGAGCGCCACGATCGGGTAGGCGTTGACGGCGCCCGCGGACTCGGGGAAGCGCACACCGTCCACCTTGCCGCCGGCGGCCTTCACGTCGGTCCGGTAGACCACCGCCGCGTCGACCTCCTTCAGCTCCACCTTGGTCAGCGCCGACTTCACGTCCTGCTCGTACGACACCGGCGTGAGGCTGATCCCGCTCGCGGTCAGCGCCTTCTGCGCCGCGGAGCCGCACGGCACGGTCTTCGCGCACAGCGCGACCTTCAGCCCGGACGCGGTGAGGTCCTTGAGCGTGGCGATGTGCCGCGGGTTGCCCGGCAGGGTCGCGATCTCCAGCTGGTTGCGGACGAAGGTGGCCGGTGCGCCCTGCCCGTCGCCCGCGTCGGTGACCGTCTTCATGGTGGCCGGGCTCGCGGCGGCGAAGACGTCGGCGGGCGCGCCCGCGGTGATGCTCGCGGCCAGGGTGTCGCTGCCGCCGAAGTTGAAGGTGACCTTCGTGCCCGGGTGGGCGGCCTCGAACTGCTTGCCCAGCTCGGTGAAGGTCTCCTTGAGCGAGGCGGCGGCGAAGACCGTGATCGAGCCGCTGACCTGCGGCGACGCGCTGGTCGAGGTGGATGTGGCGGCCGCTGTCGGGCCGGCGCCGTCGGAGGACGTGTCGCGGGAGGAGGAGCAGGCGGTGAGCGCCATCAGCATCGCGGCGCCGGCCAGGACCAGCGGCAGGGCGTGGCGTCGCGCGGAACGGGTGGTCACAGGAGGGCTTCCTCTCTGCCCGCACGCAGCCGTGCGGGACACCCCGATCATAATTCCGCAGATGCGAGGAGGAAGTCTGCTGGTGCATTGCATAAACCAAACGATCGGGCCCCCAGACCTGGCTTGTGCGATCCCACAATCGCCGTCGCCGTGCCCAAGGGCCGCAGCCGCCCGCGCTCCCGTGCCGGGACGAGCCCGGGAGCGCGGACGGGGTCCTGAACGCCGGCCGGTCAGCCGATGGCCGACCGGCCGGTCAGGCGGTCAGCCGGTGGCCCAGCTGGTCAGCCCGGCCCCGTAGGCGTACAGCGGATTGCCGTACGTGGTCGGCACGGTCTGGCCGGCGTCGATCTTCGCCCGGATGTCGGCCCGCTCGGCGGCGGTCGCACCGAGGTCGTACGGCAGGTCCCACGCCTCGTTGGCGTCGGCCGGGTTGTCGCCGCCGCCCGGCTTGAGCACCTGGTCGAGGCTGCGCGGCAGCTGCCAGGGCAGCTTGCCGTGCGGGGTGTAGTCCCCGAACAGCAGGCTTGCGGTGGCAGGGCCGACCTCCTCGCCGCCGCGGTAGGTCACCACGATGGCGTCGGCCAGGGTGTTCCAGTCGCTGATCACGATCGGCCGCGGCAGTGTCAGCACGACCACCACCTTGAGCCCCTGGTTCTTGTAGTTCTGGATCAGCGCCAGCTGGTCGGCCGGTAGATACGGCTGGGTGTCCGGCCACGCGGTGGCGTGGGTGTAGGACGGCTCGCCGACGTAGACCACCGCGACCTTCGGGTTGGTGACCGTGCCCTGGGCGACGTTCACCCCGTTCTGCGCGGCTCTCGCCTTGAGGGCGTCGAGCTGGTCGAGCGACCCGTAGTCCGGGTGGAAGTAGCTGGACCAGATGCAGCAGGCCGCGCCGTCGGTCGCCCGGTCGCCTGCCACCACGACGTTGTCGCCCGAGGTGAGCTTGAGCGGCAAGACGCCGTTGTTCTTGAGCACGGTGTCGGACTCGCGGGCCGCCTGGTTGGCCAGCTGCGTGTACGACGGCTGGTGGAAGCGGTAGGGGCCGTTGACCGGGTCGCCGTACGGGTGGTCGAAGATGCCCAGCTCGAACTTGAGCGTGAGGATCCGCGTCACCGCGTCGTTGATCCTTGCCAGCGGCACCTGCTGCTCGAAGCCCGCCATGGTGAAGCCGACGGCGCCCGGGTCGGCGCCGCCCATCACGTCGGAGCCCGCGTTCGCCGCGTTGACCCAGGCGCCGGACGGCAGCCAGTCCGTGGTGATCAGACCGGTGTAACCCATGTTCTGCCGCAGGTAGGTGAGGATCTTTGCGCTGTCGCCCGCACCGGGACCACCCGGGTCGAGATACGAACTGCCCGCGTAGCCCGGCATGATGTTGACCGCGCCGGCCTCCATCGCCGCCCGGAAGGGGATCATGTGGTATTTGATCGTCGTCGCGTCGTAGACGATGCCGGCCTCGCCGCCCGCGCCCTCACCGGGCCAGTGCTTGACCGTCGCCAGCACCGAGCCGGGGTTCAGCTCCGGGCCGCCCTGCAGACCGGCGACCAGCGCCCGCAGTTGGGCTGCCGCGACGTCGGCGTTCTCGCCGCCGCCCTCCTGGATGCGCGGGTAGAGGACCTTGGTGCCGACCTCGGCGAGCGGTGACAGGGTGCCGCGCGCACCGACCTCCAGCTCCTCCTTGCGCTGCATGTCGCCGAGCTTGTAGTCGAGTGGATAGTCCTTGCCCGCCGCCAGGGTGCTCTGCAGCGGGTACGTCGTCTGGTAGCCCGCCGTGGTGTCGCCCGCCGAGACCGGCGGGATGCCCAGCCGGGTGGCGGCGGTGGACTTCAGGACGGTGTCGAGGTCCGCGGGCTGCGCGGGCCCGAAGTGCCAGCCGGACATCGGGTACGTCTGGACGTTGTAGAACATCTGATAGGCCTTCTCCTCCAGCGTCATCCGGCTGAGAAGGTCGCTGACCCGGGTGGCGACCGGCTGCCGCCAGTCCTCGTACGGCTCGATCTGGCCGTCCTTGTTGAGGTCGCGGGCGCCGTTGACCACGTTGACGCCGTCCGCCACCTGCTCGATGTCGGGCAGGTACACGCTGAACGTACGGATGGCGGACGTCGTCCTGGCGCCCGAGCCGGACACCGCGACCACGAACCACTTGTACGTCCACCGGTCGGTGATGTCCCAACTCGGCGTGTAGCTGGTGCCGGTGGGCTCGGCCACCTTGGTGTAGAGGTCCAGCAGGTTGCCGGACGCGGTGAAGTCGTAGTCGGTGCGGCTGATGTTGAGCCACACCTCGTAGTGGGCGGTGCCGCTGACCGCGTTCCAGCTCAGGGCCGGGCGGCGGGTGGAGGTGACCATGGCCTTGTCCGCGGGCGCCGCCAGCTGGAACTGGCCGGTCGTGGCAGGGGCCTTGGTCGGGCCGGAGAGTACCGGCGGGGTCGCGGTGGAGGTGTCGACCGTGCCGTAGACCTGGAACTCCCACAGGGAGTAGCCGTAACCGGAGGAGCGGGCGGTCCCGGTGAAGCGCACGTAGCGGCCCTTGCCGGTGACCGGCAGCTTCTCGACGCCGCCCTTGCCGGTGGTCGTGGTGTACAGCCGCGTCCAGGTCGTGCCGTCGTTGGAGATGTCGAGGTGGTAGCCGGTGGCGTACGCCGACTCCCAGTTGAGCACGATGCCGCTCAGGGTGCCGGTGCCGCCGAGGTCGACCTGCAGCCACTGGTCGTCGGTGTAGAGGCTGGACCAGCGGGTGGTGGTCCGGCCGTCGAGGGCGGCGGCCGGGGCGTTGGCGCCCTCGTAGGAGGAGGCCGAGACCTGCCGGTAGGCGGAGATCACCGAACCGGAGAAGTCACCGCCGCCGGGGTTGCCGGTGTCGGTGGGCGTGGTGGGGGGAGTGCCGCTGCCGCCGGTGGTGTGGACCTGGAACTCCCACAGGGAGTAGCCGTACCCGTTGGCGCGGACGGTGCCGTACATCCGGATGTAGCGCCCGGAACCGCTGACGTTGAGCGTCTGGTTGCCGCCGGGGCCGGTGGTGGTGGAGTAGATGTCGGTCCAGGTCTGCGCGTTGTCCGAGACCTGGATCTTGAAGGAAGTGCCGTAGGCGGACTCCCAGTTGAGCAGCACCTGGCAGACGGTGGCCGTCGCGCCGAGGTCGACCTGGAGCCACTGCGGGTCGGCGGCCGCGCTGGACCAGCGGGTGCCGGTGTTGCCGTCGACGGCTGCCGACGCCGGGGTTCCGGCGTTCTCGGTGGAGGAGGCCGTCGCGGTCTTCCCCTGGGCGGCGTTGTCGGTGCCGCAGGTGCCCGGTCCGGTGGTGCCGGTGGTGCCGTAGACCTGGAATTCCCAGAGGGAGTAGCCGTATCCGGTGGCGCGGGCGGTGCCGTACACGCGGACGTAGCGGCCGGAAGCGTTTACGGGGACCGTTTGTACGCCGCCGGTCGCGGTGGTGGTGGAGTAGGCGTCGGTCCAGGTCTGGGCGTTGTCGGAGACCTGGATCTTGAAGGCGGTGGCGTAGGCCGTCTCCCAGTTGAGGGTGACGGAGCTGAGGGTGTCGGTCGCGCCGAGGTCGACCTGGAGCCATTGGGGGTCGGTGGCGGTGCTGGACCAGCGGGTGCCGGTGTTGCCGTCGACGGCTGCCGAGGCGGGGGTCCCGGCGTTCTCGGTGGAGGAGGCCGTCGCGGTCTTCCCCTGCGACAGCAGCGAAGGCGCGGCGTGGGCGG
>NZ_FRBI01000068.1 GCF_900142575.1 Actinacidiphila paucisporea | reverse complement strand
AGGCTGCCCTGTAGTTCGGCCCTGAGGTCGGGGGTGAGGACGGTGCCTGCGCGGTCGACGAGCAGGGCCATTTCGTAGCCGACGAGGCCGATGTCGCACTCGGGGTGGGCGAGTACGGCCAGGGAGGAGCCGTCGGAGACGGACATGATGAAGAGGAAGCCGCGTTCCATCTCGACGACGGTCTGGTTGACGCTGCCGCCTTCGAAGATGCGGGAGGCTCCGGCGGTCAGTGAGGTCAGGCCGGAGGCGACGGCGGCGAGCTGGTCGGCGCGGTCGCGGGGGAATCCGTCGGACATCGCGAGCAGCAGGCCGTCGGCGGAGACCACCACGGTGTGGGACACCCCGGGGGTGTTGTCCACGAAGTTGGTGATCAACCAGTTCAGGTTCTGTGCCGCCTGGCTCATCGGACTCAACTTAGCGCTCCTGGTTCTGGGGGCCGCCGAAGTTGCGGTCGGTGGCCTGTCCGTTCGTGTCAGTTCCAGCAGTGCGCCCTTGCTGGACGCCACGCCGCAGGTTACTCAACCTGCCGCGGACGTCCTCGGGTGCGCGGGAGACCTGTGGGCCGCCCTGCGGGGTCTGCGTCGCGGTACCCGGGACCAGGTTGGCCTTGGGCACCCGCCGTGGCAGGCCGGAGGGGGTGACCCCGCCTGCCTTCGGCTCGCGGACCGCCTCGGCCCGCTGCCAGTTCTCGTCGTTGTTCGACCGCCACCCGGACGGGTCCGGCTGCGGCTGGTTCTGAGGCTCGGGTGACTCCTGAGCAGGCTGTTCCTGAGGTGAATTGCGGGGCGTCCGGTCCCGGCGCGGCAGTCCGGCGTCCGTCAGCGAGGGGGAGCCTACGCTCTCGGACGGCTGCTCGGGGAGCCCGTTGAAGTCGCCGGAACCGAAGTTTCGGTCGTACCCGGGGTCGTAGACCATCTCGGACTGATCGTCCCGCGGTCCGTACGACTGCGCGAAGAATCCGTTCTGCGGATACGGAGCGCTCTCCTGCTGCGCCGGATAGCCCTGCTGGGCGTAGCCGCCCTGGAAGCCCTGCTCGTACGTCTGCTGCTGGTAACCGGCGTCGAAGCTCTGGTCGTACGAACCAGCGGGTTCGTAGCCGCTGTGGGGCTCGTAGGGGCCTTCCTGAGCCTGCTGCGGCTGCTGCTCGGCCTCCCTGGGGGCCTGCGGCTGTTCGAAGGGCTGCCGCGGGTCGAACGCACCCTGCGGCTGCTGTTCGAACGACGGTTGCCCGTACGGCTGCTGCCCCTCCTCCTGGTCGGCGGAGACCGCCGCCTCCAGCTGCGCCCTGCGGCCCTCGCGGCGCAGCGAGCGGCCCACCGGGTCGAGCGCCGGGGAGCCCTCCGCCTCAAGTGCCGCGGGCTGCTCGTAGCGCGAGTCGTCGAAGCCCAGCTCCGCGGCGGTGCGCCGGCCCAGCTCCGCGGCCTCGTAGGTGCGGGCGTGCGCGGGCTCCTCCGGCGCCTCAGGAACGATCCGCGACACGGTGAAGTCGTTCTCACTGTCGGGCAGTTCGTCGTCGCCGCCACCGCCGTGGGTGATCGGCTCCGGCAGCATCACCAGCGAGGTGGTGCCGGCCTGCTCGCCGGAGGGCCGCAACTGCACCCGGATGCCGTGCCGGTCGGACAGCCGGCCGACCACGAACAGGCCCATCCGCTTGGCGATCTCCACGTCCACCGTGGGCGGCTCGGCCAGCTTGTGGTTGATGTCCGCGAAGTCCTCCGCGGTCAGCCCGATGCCCTTGTCGTGGATCTCGATCATCACCCGGCCGTCCGGCAGCCGGGTCGCGGTCACCCGCACCTTGGTCTGCGGCGACGAGAAGGTGGTGGCGTTCTCCAGCAGCTCGGCCAGCAGGTGCACCAGGTCGCTCACCGCGCTGCCGTGGATGTCGCTGTCCGGGATGCCGACCAGCTCGATGCGGTCGTACGCCTCCACCTCGGACGCCGCCGCCCGCAGCACGTCCACCAGCGGCACCGCCTGATTCCACTGCCTGGCCGGCTCCTCGCCCGCCAGCACCAGCAGGTTCTCGCCGTTGCGCCGCATGCGCGTGGCGAGGTGGTCCATCTTGAACAGGTTCTCCAGCTGGTCCGGGTCCGCCTCGTTGTTCTCCAGCTCGGTGATCAGCGTGAGCTGGCGCTGGATGAGGCCCTGGTTGCGCAGCGAGAGGTTGGTGAAGATCGCGTTGACGTTGCCCCGCAGCAGCGCCTGCTCGGCGGCCAGCCGGACCGCCTCGCGGTGCACCTGGTCGAAGGCCCTGGCGACCTCGCCGATCTCGTCCTGGGTGTTGATCGGGATCGGTGCCACCGAGGTGTCCACCCGGCCCGGGTCGGTACGCGACAGCTGGTCGACCATGCTCGGCAGCCGGGTCTCGGCGATCTCGAAGGCCGCCCCGCGCAGCCGCCGCATGCTGCGGCTCATGGAGCGCGCCATCAGGCCGGCCACGATGAAGGCGAGGATCAGCGCGACCACCACGATCGCGGAGTTGACGAGCGCGTCCCGCTTGGCGTTGGAGGCGATCTTCGCCGCGTCACCCGCGGCGTGGTCGGCCAGGTTCACCTCGACGGTGCGGAAGGCGTCGAAGGACAGCGTGGAGGCCGCGAAGTAGGTCTCCGGGGTGATGCCCTCGGCCGCCAGCTGGGCGGTGGTACGGCCCGGGGTGGCGATCTCGCTGACCATCTTGGTCAGCTCCGGCGGCACCACGAAGGCCTGCCCGGCGGCGACCGCCTTCTCCTTGGCCGCCGCGGTCTGGTCGCGGCCCTTCTGCAGCGCCGCGTTCTGCGCGTCCTTGAGGTTCTGCACGTCGGCCGCGGTACCGCCGCCGTTGTACTCCTCGAGGGCGATGCCCTCCAGGTACTGGTACGAGCCGAGCGAGGTCTTCTGCAGCGCCAGCTCGGTCCGCGAGGGCTTGTTCTCCGTCAGGATGTGCATGCCGATCGACCGGGTCAGCGACTCGGCTGCCTTCGACAGCGAGACGGCGTAGAGCGTGCGGCCGTAGGCGGTGATGTTGCTGGTGCCGTATCCCAGCTCGTTGGCCAGCTCCATCAGCGGGTGCTGGATCTTGACGTACCACTCCTCGGTCTGCACACCGGAGAGCTGGCGGGTGTAGGCGGCCTTGCGGAGGTTGGCCAGCTCCGGCTCCACCGTGCGGAAGTTGGCCATCCGGCGTTCCAGGCCCGCCTCGTGCGGCATCCGGGCCGCGGCGGCGTCGAAGGCCTGGGCGGCGGCGTCGGTGGCGGCCCGCGAGGTGGTGACGGCCGGGTCGGTGCGCTTGCCCGCGAGCAGCGGAACCACCGTGAGGTCGCGCTCGTTGATCAGTGCGTTGCCGTACGTCGCCGCGGCCCTGACCAGGTCGGCGGTGCGCACGGCGTCATCGGCCTGGTTCCAGGTGTCCACCGAGCTGTTGACCCGGAAGCCGCCGAAGACCAGGGCGACGAGCACGGGTATCAGGAGGATGGCGTTCAGCCGGGTCGCCACGCGCCAGTTGCGCAGGTTGAACCGGCCGCCGGGGTCCGGCAGTGCCGGTGCCTGCGCCGCCCGGTCCGCGGGACTGCCCCCGGGGCGCTGGGGCGGCGTGAAATTCCCCCGCGGGCCGTGCTGCGCACCCGCTTCGGCTCGCCTCGTGTTCCTCACTGGACCAACAACCTCTCGGCGACGGCACAACAAAGGCCGTTACTACTCTCGGGTTCTGCGAATTCCAGCACGCGAAGGGGGTACTGGCCAAACGTCCGGCACCGGCGCACGTACGGGTGTTCGGTGGAAAACGGAACCGGCAAAGGCCGCGAAGTGGGGCGAAAACGCCCAAGAGCGTGTGCGCTGCGGCACCGGCTGAGCGCGAGCCGTGTTCTCGGCCGGCGGAAATTCTGTCGAAACGTTATGAAGGCGGGCCGGCCGTGTCCGACGACACAACCGGCCCCCATGGCCTTCGACGTGGCAAGTTGCCAACGGCACGTGCTATTTGAGCCGTGCCAGCAGCGCATGCTCGACCAGCGTGATCAGCGCGCTCTTCGCCTCGCCGCGGTGGCGGGCGTCCGTGGTGATGATCGGTGCCTCGGGGCCGATCTGCAGGGCCTCGCGCACCTCCTCGGGGCGGTACGGCTGGTGGCCGTCGAAGCCGTTGAGCGCGATGACGAACGGCAGGCCGCTGTTCTCGAAGTAGTCGACCGCGGGGAAGCAGTCCGCGAGACGCCGGGTGTCCACCAGCACCACGGCGCCGATCGCGCCGCGCACCAGGTCGTCCCACATGAACCAGAAGCGGTCCTGTCCCGGGGTGCCGAACAGGTAGAGGATCAGGTCGTCGTCCAGCGTGATCCGGCCGAAGTCCATGGCCACCGTGGTGGTCGTCTTGTCCTGGACGTGGCTGAGATCGTCGATCCCGGCCGACGCCGAGGTCATCACCGCCTCGGTACGCAGCGGGTTGATCTCGGACACGGCACCGACGAAGGTCGTCTTGCCCACGCCGAACCCGCCGGCCACCACGATCTTCGCGGAGGTGGTCGAACGCGCCGGCGGCGCACCGTACGCAGGCTGCGGCTGCGCCCTAGAGCTTCCGAAGTCCACTGAGCACCCTCTCAAGCAGTGTCACATCAGGCTGGCCGCCGGCCTCGCCGCTGCCGGGCTGGTGAATGGCGACCATGCCGGCCTCGGCGAGGTCGGCCACGAGAATCCGGGCCACACCCAGCGGGATGGCCAGCAGCGCCGAGATCTCGGCCACCGACTTGATCTCCCGCGTCAGGTGGCAGATCCGCTGGTGCTCGGGAAGCAGCCCCGCGTACTGCGCCGGGTCGGCTGTGGTGCTGACCAGCGCCTCTATCGCGAGCTGATAGCGCGGCCTGGTCCGGCCACCGGTCATGGCGTACGGCCGCACCAGCGGCTGATCACCTTCCACTCCGTACGGCGCGTGGTGGGACGCGCCGTACGGGCCTTGGCCCGGCGAGGCGGGTGGCGGGGTCATGAGGGTCCTCCGTGTCCGGGCAGTGCGTGTCGCGGTGCGGAAAAACGGGAACAAACGGGCGGATGGGCGGATCCGGGCAGGGACCGGGGTGGACTTCAGTGCATGAGGCTGCCCTGTAGTTCGGCCCTGAGGTCGGGGGTGAGGACGGTGCCTGCGCGGTCGACGAGCAGGGCCATTTCGTAGCCGACGAGGCCGATGTC
>NZ_FRBI01000072.1 GCF_900142575.1 Actinacidiphila paucisporea | reverse complement strand
TTGCGCCGTGAGGCGCTGTGGTTCGAGTGGAGGTGAAAGACCATCACCCCTGGCCTGTCGCAGCAGGTCAGCGTAGCTGAGGGCAGCCTGACCCGGGTGGTGCCGGAGAGGGCGGGAGCGGCCCTGACAAAGCCGGGACGTACCAGCACTGCCAGATGGTGCGGGTTCGGCGAGCGAGACGAAGAGGAGTACGCGAGGAACCGGCGTAACTACGTCCTTCAACCCCGACACCGGCTCGAACCTGGCGGATCTGGGCCGGGCGCGGTGCGTCTCGTCGTCCGAAGGACGGCGAGAACTTCCACGACCGTATTCAAGAGCGGGCGGGGGAGGCCACGAGGAAAGCCTGCGGCGTACTCGTGGCGAGGCCGCTGGGACATAGTCGGGCTCCTACTTCGACAAACGAACCACAGTGAACACGGGAACCGTCCGGTCACAGTTCCACGTTCCTCAACTTCCAGATGAGGAACGTGGATAGGCGCACCGACAGCCGAACGGATCGGGCGGGGCGGAGCCGCCGTAGTACTCCGAGGCCGGGAAAGCCGGTCACATGGGGAAGGGCGGCAGCGGAGAACATAGAAGGAGGGACTGCAATGCCAGAAGACACCTCGCTGAACAGCGAGGATCCGAGCTCTCGGGTTCGGGTACTGGAGATGCAGACCAAGCTGCACCATTGGGCGAGGGCCGATCCGGGCCGTCGGTTCGATGACCTGTTCAACCTCGTGCACGACCCGGCGACGCTGACGATGGCGTTCGCCCGGGTCGCGGGAAACCAGGGGGCCCGCACTCCCGGCGTCGATGGCCTGACGGTCATCGAGGTCGAAGAGCGGATCGGGGCACCCGGGTTCCTGCACGACCTGCGGGCCGCTCTCAAGGACGGCTCGTTCCGACCTCTTCCGGTGCGGGAACGCAAGATCCCGAAACCGGGCGGGTCGGGGAAGGTCCGCAGCCTCGGCATTCCGACGGTCGCGGACCGGGTCGTGCAGGCCGCGCTGAAACTGGTACTGGAACCCGTCTTCGAGGCCGACTTCACGCCGGTCTCCTACGGTTTCCGGCCCGGCCGGCGGGCCCAGGACGCGATCGCCGAGATCCACCACTTCGGCACCAACAGCTACCGCTGGGTGCTGGACGCGGACATCGAGGCGTGCTTCGACCGGATCGATCACGTGGCCCTGATGGATCGCGTGCGCGCCCGGGTGAAGGACAAACGCGTTCTGGCCCTGGTCAAGGCGTTCTTGAAAGCCGGAATTCTGACGGAGCTCGGCGAGAACAAGGAAACCATGACCGGGACCCCGCAGGGCGGAATCCTCTCCCCGCTACTGGCCAACATTGCTCTGTCGGCTCTCGATGAGCACCTGATGGAGCCGTGGAAGCCGGGTGGGGCGATGTCCACCGCATGGCAGCGCCAAAGCCGCCGTACTCGTAAGCAGCTGCCGAACTGGCGAGTCGTCCGCTATGCGGACGACTTCGTCGTGCTCGTCAACGGCAGCCGCGAAGACGTGCTGGCGGTGCGCGAGGACGTCAGTCGGGTGCTCAAGCCTCTGGGTCTTCGCCTGTCACAGGAGAAGACCCAGGTCACGCACCTGGAGGACGGAATCGACTTCCTGGGGTTCCACATCCAGTGGCGCCGCAAGAAGGGGACGGATCAGTGGCACGTCTACACGTTCATCGCCAAGCGCCCCATTCGGCAGCTGAAGGCGAAGATCCGCGCCCTGACCCGCAGGCAGTCGCAACAAGATCTCAAGTCCCTGCTGATCAGGATCAACCAGATCGTGCGGGGCTGGTCCGCCTACTTCCGGCATGCCGTGGCCAAGAACCAGTTCAGCGGACTCGCCGACTTCATCTGGTGGCGAGTGATGCGAATGCTGAGGGTCCGGCACGACTGGACATGGAAGGACATCCGCCGACGGTTCGTCACCCCCTCTGGGCGGTGGCGGCCGATCTCGGCGGAGGGAACCGAGCTCTTCGACATGGCAGCGGTGGTCGTCACCCGATACCGCTGGCGAGGAACCCGTATCCCCAGCCCATGGGCCGAGATTCAAGCCTGATGGCGGTCTCCGTGGAGAGCCCGTTGCGTTGAGAGGCGCACGGCGGGTTCGGCGAGAAGTCCGGGAAAACGGACCGGGAGTAATCCCGGCACCGCGCCCCGGGCTTACTCAGCA
>NZ_FRBI01000041.1 GCF_900142575.1 Actinacidiphila paucisporea | reverse complement strand
CGCCGCCGCCGCCGCCGCCGCCGCCGGCGAGGCCTTCGCCGACCGCCTCGAGGACGGCTTCTTCTTCGGCTTGCGGACCTTCCGGGCTGCCTTCTTCGCCAGCTTCGCCATCGTCTCCCGGCCCGCCTCGCCGATCCCGGCCACCGCCCGCGTGTAGTCCGGCGCCGCCTCGTGCCGCTGCACCGTGCGGATCCCCAGCGCAGCGTCGAACTCCGGCGGGACGACCAGCACGAACTCGCTCGCCTTCCGGTCCCCGCCCTTCTCCCGGGTCCCCTGGAACACCCACACCAGCAGGCCCGTCTCCCGCAGCATCCGTAGGTGGTTCTCCACCGACCGCTTGCACAGACCCGTGCGCGCCATCAGCAGCTCGATCCCGGGACGGCACTGGAGGAACTTCGCCAGCTCCTGGGCAACGCGCACCGTCGTGGCACCGAACGAGCGCGGCCCGGACTCGTGATGCCGGCGCGGCTTGTACAGGCCGCTGCCCGCCACCCAGTGCACCGCCTGCATCCAGCTGTAGCTGTCCATCGCCAACCGGCTCGCCGACGTCGACAGCCAGTGCGAGGCATCCGGTACGAACAACTCCGGCAGTACTGCCGGCTCCGGCAGCACATCGACCGCGCCGTCGACCGGCAGGCCGGGACGACGCGGCGACGGAACCCGCACAGCGGCCGTCGCCGCCGCGGTACTCATCGGCCCACCCGGGCCGGAGTCAGGACAGAAGTCATCCGGCGACCGTGGAACAGCTCGCCTGTGGATAGAGGACGCAGAGCGCGGGCCGCGAGGTGGCCGCCCCGCTTAATCGGCATCCGTGGGACGGCAGCGAGCAACGACTTTCGATCAGCTCCGCACGCTGGCCCGGGGACACCGCATCGTGTGATGTCCGCCACGGCATAACCGCGGCGAGGCCGCTCGGATGGCTGAATCAGGGATACGCGGGCACGCCAGAACTGGCGCACCGGCCGGTGCGCGTGCAAAATGGCAGACGCCTCCTCATGTTCGTGGGTGGCACTACGAAGCCCGGCCTCCGTGCTTCGTGATCTTGTGGAGAGATCGAACTGTTCGACCGGCTGCGAACCGGGCGAACCCTAGGAGGGCCTGCGAAACCCTCCAGTTGCAGGTGGGGCGCTCAGCACGAGATGACTGCGAATCGTCTCGGTGACCGAGCCCCCGGGGCGGCACCTGGCCGCCATCGACTTACGTCATCCCGGCCCCCTCAGCAGAGGTGCGGACCGGGATGACGTGCGTTTGGGCAGCACGAACAGCCCGGCGACGGATCAGCAACCCATGGCTGCTGACCCCACGGCGGGGTTCGGTCTTGGAACGCGAATGGGCGGGTACCCTGATCACGTCGCCATCCCTTCGTTGCAAGGGTGTGCGGCCGGCCGACCGGACCCCCATCACAAGGTCCATCGGCCCGGTGTTGGCCCCTCCCGGCTTCCCCAAGCCGGTCGACGGGGCCACACTCATTTTTCGATCAAGCTCGGTGGTCACTGTACCGCTCCGTCGCGACAGCGGGTGCACGGGGTAGTGACGTGTCGTCACCATGGGCGTGGTCATGCGTACCATCCTCGGTGCCGCATTCAGCCCGATGGGCCAAACACGCCCAACGATTTCCCCTGGTCCCGCCAGGCGCGCGCTGACCTTCCGCCAGAGCCTGCATGACAAGACGGCGTTGCCGAGCATGCCCACTACCTCCCTCTCGACCTCGGAGAATGCGACCGTACGTCGGTGGACACCGGCCAAACTACAAACCTGGAGGTGTACATCCGCTCGCAGGCCTGCGCCGTAGGCCACCCGAGCCGCCCTGCCTACAAGGCATTTACTTTGCAAACCCCTACCGATCGGCCCTCTGAGCAGGGACGATGCCCAGCGAAAAGATGCGATCGCTAGGGTCGCAGCGTGCAGAGACTTGCCCTCTTCGATCTGGACGGCACGCTGGTCGACCGCAGCGCGGCGTTCGGTGACGCCGTCACGGGCCTGTGCGCTCAGCACCGGTACGGAGCGGACATCCGGAACTGGCTGCTGACCGAACTGGCGGACCGGGCCTACGCCGACGACTTCGCGCGGCTTTGCAGCACCTTCACGCTGAGCGAGTCCGCAGGCCACCTCTGGCAGGACTACGTCGACCGGATGGCCGCCTCCGTCACCTGCCACCCGGGCGTGATCGAGGGCCTGACCTGCCTGCGCGCCGGTGGCTGGACGATCGGCATCGTCACCAACGGCGCTTCGGACATCCAACGCGCCAAGCTCGCGGCCACCGGCATCACCAAGCTGACCGATGGCATCGCAGTCTCCGGCGACCTGGACGTCCGCAAACCAGACGGCCGCCTGTTCCGCCTGGCCGCCACGCGCTGCCGAGTACGACTCGCCGACGGTGGCTGGATGATCGGCGACAACCCCAGCGCGGACATCGGCGGCGGCCATCAGGCCGGCCTGCGCACCATCTGGCTGCGCGGCCGCCCCTGGCCCCCCGAGATTCCCGCCCCACACCAGACCGTCGACGACATCACCGATGCCATCGACTTCCTGCTCACCACCAGGCCGGAGTAGCACCGTGGACCAGACCGTCGGCATCCTCCACCCCGGCAGCATGGGCGCCGCCGTCGCGGCGTGCGCCGCGACCAACGCCACCAGCGTCCTGTGGTGCGCAGCCGGGCGCAGCCCAGCCAGCGCCGCGCGCGCCGCCCGATTCGGCCTGGAACCGGTGGACACACTGCAGCAGATGCTGGAGCGGGCCGACACCGTGATCAGCCTGTGCCCGCCGGCGGCCGCCGAGGACCTTGCCCGCCAAGTTGCCGAACTCGGTTTTGCCGGCGTGTACGTGGAGGCCAACGCCATCAGCTCCGAGCGGGCGCAGCGCATCGCCGCGGTGCTCATCCGGGCCCGGGCCGTCGTCGACGGCGGCGTGGTCGGCTCGCCGCCGGTCGACGGGAAGACGCCGACGCTGTACCTGTCCGGCCCAGCCGCCGCAGCCGGACAGATCGAGGACCTCTTCGACGGCACCGCGGTGCGCACGAGGGTACTAGGTGACCAGGTGGGGCAGGCGTCCGCGCTCAAGCTCGCATACGCCAGCTTCCAGAAGGCCAGCCGGGTGCTAGTGGCGCTGTCGTACGCCCTGGCCCGTGAGTACGGCGTCGACCAGGAGTTGCGCGACATCGCGTCCCGGCGCTCCGACTCGTACCTCGCCGAACCGCAGTACGTTGCGAAGGCGGCGGCGCGGGCCTGGCGGTGGGGACCGGAGATGGAAGAGGTCGCGCACATGCTCGATTCCGCCGGCCTGCCGCCGGAGATGCTGCGCGCGGCCGCGGCCACGCTGGCTCGGTGGGACGACGCCAAGGACGACAGCGAGCTCACGCTCGACGACGCCCTGGACCAGCTCGCCCGCCCGTAGCCGTTCATGCCGCCCCCGCCCCCGCCCCCGCCCGCAGCCCCTCATCGATGAGCCGCGCGGCGGCGGCCGGCGACGTCTGCGCCGTCTCCACACGCAGGTCCCAGTGCATGTCCGGGTGCGCGTCGACGTCCTGCCGGGTCGCGTCCCACGCCGCCAGGCGCTGCGCGGTGTCGGCATCGCCGCGGCCTTGCGACCGCTGCTCGGTGACGTCCTTCGGGCACCACAGCAGTACCCGGACCCAGGCGGCCGGGTAGCCGTCGACCAGGGCACGGATACCGTCGACCTGTCCGAGGTGCACCACGGGTACCCCTGCCGCGAACGATTCGTCCAAGCCGGGCCTGTCAATGACGTAGGTGTTGCCGTACCTGCTGTTGGTGTAGACGACGTCGCCCACTGCCTCCAGTCCGTGCAGCTGCTCGGGCGTGCCCATGCGGTAGCCCGTGGTCTTGCCCGCGCCCACCTTCAGCCGGGCGAACTGGCGGTAGCGCGGCGCCAGCGCCACCAGCTCCCGCGTGACGGTGTCCTTCCCCGCCGCTGGCGGCCCGTAGAGGATCACGCCCTGCTGACCGTTCACGCGTGCACCGCCCCGATCGCATGCCGCGCCTGGTCAGCAAGCGAGATGGCCGTGCCAAGGCGGTTGTCGACCACCATGTGGGGCACCGCCGGCCGCAGCTCCAGGTCGACGGTGGCGATGTACTCCTCCCACCGCTGCAGCTTCCAGGCGTCCCGTGCCGCGGACCGGAAGTTGATGTACTCGCGCATCGAGTCGACGTCGCACTGCACCCAGATCGGCGCGACGTCCACGCCGACCGCCGCGCACTTGTTGACCAGGCGCTGCATCCACGCTTCATCGGTCATTTCCGCGATGAATGGCGCGGTGAGCACTGTGGAAATCCCGCAGTTGATGTTCGCCCACGCCGCCTGCATCAGGCAGTCGTACTCCACCGGCCGCACGCGCTCGCGGTACAGCTCGGTGTGCCGGTCGTTGGCGTCGCCCCCGAGCGCTATCAGCAGCTGCTCCACCAGTGGGCGGGTCAGCGGGTCCTTGTCCAGTAGAGGCCACCCCGTCAGCTGCGTGACGAACCGCGCGAACTCCGTCTTCCCGCTGCCGGCGTAGCCGCCGACCAGCACCACCGACGGGCGGTGCGGATCGCCGCCGGTGTGGCGGCGCCGCCATGCGTCGATGATCCGCTGCTGCAGCGCCATGTGGTGATCAGTCGCCCCATGGCCGGGCGCGATCCGGTGGACAGCCCGCTCCACCGCGAGGACGTGGGCGCCGTTGCGCTGGTCGTCCGTCGGCGTCAGCGGGTAACGGATGTCTTCGCCGGGCAGGCTGTTGCGGAACCCCAGCTCGGAGTCCGTCGCGCGATACAGCAGCGCGTACGCCCGACGGTAGTGCGGACCTGGGAACACCTCGCCCTGCTCGTGCTGCCACAGCGTCTGAGGATTGGCTGCCGGCACGCCCTTGAGGCCCGCTCGTTCGGCGACCTCCCGGAGTCGCTCGCCAGCCTGTTCCAGGGTCAGGCCGTGTGCCTCGCGGATCTCCCGCAGCCGTTCGGGCCGCCACCCAACGTGGTGCTTTCCCACCCTCTGAGCCTCCATCGACATGGTCGGGAGCCTAGGTCCAGGCGCCAAAAAGTCGTGTGTACGCGGATGTTGAAAACGTGTGAACGCGGACGTGGACGAGCTTCGACAGGCCGACGTGATGTTGATTTCGCAGACTGGCCACTGTGATTGCCCCCACAAGACCACCGGTCAGAGGGGGCGAGATGCATAAGTCCGAGTTCTTAGGCATCGAACTCATAGTCCAGGACGTACGCGGCAGAGTCCAAGGTCATGTCGTTGATCTCGACCACCCGACCCTCAGCGTCGAAGGCTGTTCGCACGAGCTTGAGCACGGTCCTGTCCGCAGGAATCGAAAGACGAGCAGCTTCCTCTCCCGTGGGCATGCGACTGCGGATCTCCTCTCGGAACCGGACGGGCTCGTGGCCAAGATCGGCGAGCCTTGCGTAGATCCCGCCTGGTCCCGTTTCGGCCTGCGTGATTGGGGAGCCAGCGACCAGCGTCTGAGGCAGATACGAGGTGGCAAGCATGACTGGCCGGCCGTCCATCGAGTAGCGGCGACCTCGGACGCAACTTGTCTCTTCGTCGGCCAGCCCCAGGACGCGAGCGATGTGTTCCGGCGGCGCGACGTCCTCGTGAACGTTGATCTGGTCGACGTCCGGCGAACGGTCATCGTCGGCCGACCAGATGGTTTGCCCAGAACCCCAGCCGTCGCGCCTCAAGCGGTGAATGCCACGACGCCTGATCGGCCGGAACGACTGGACGAACACGCCCGAGCCTTTGCGGGAGTCGACGAGCCCCTCAGCCCTCAGCAGCCCAAGAGCTTGCCTGACCGTGAGTGGGGCTACGCCGAAGTCAGCTGCCAGCGAGTTCTCGCCAGGCAGTCGATCACCGGGCTGATACTCCCCGCGGTCGATCGAGGCTCGCAGGTCGTCCGCGATGCGCTGGTACTTCGGCCGGGCCGGCTCGTGGCTCATGGATCTCCCTGTCTCTCTATAGAGCCGATCGTACGGGCGCCACGGTTCGTCGGCGGCACCACCCGAAGGTGTTGCGACTCTAGCCCATGTCTCTCTATAGAGCTATTGACCTCACTATAGAGATTTGCTTCACTGGGGTCATCGCCAGATCGCGCAGAGCGGCCAGGTGATTACCAGTCGCACCGGACGCCGTCTCACGGCGAGCGGAAGGAAGCGCCCGTTGTTTGAGAACTCCATAGCGTGATCCACCACCGTTCGAGGGCAGTGACCATGCCGGCCCGAGGTGAGTGGAAACCCGTCGTAAGGCGCCATTACTGCTGGTGATGGCAGCTCGGCACGAGTGTTGACCCGTCAGGTGCTCATTACTGGCGGAGAGCTCGGAGGGCCGGCAGCCCACGACGTTAAAGAACGACGCGGCACACCTTGATCGCCTAGCGCACGTCCGGATGGATCCCCCGGACAGTGCCCGCGGTCCGCGTCAGTAGGAGATCCGGCACCTGCACTTCTGGGTGCCGCGCAGCTTTCGCAGCCCGTTCCTGTGCTGCCCGTCTTCGCCGCCCGCACCACACGGGGCGGCGCTGGCGGGGGATGCAGGACCGACACGCAACATGCGAAGGCCCCGGGGGGCAACCCGGGGCCTTTGTCGTCGGCCACTCCACCCCAGCCCATCAGCAGAGTCGAGTAGGAGTGCGACCTTGACGTACATCATGATATCCCCCCCCGCCGATCGTGCGCGGGGACAGCGACACGGACATGGACGAAGCCCTGCGCCGTGTCCGGCAGGACAAGAAGGGCGGAGCACGGTGAACGCGCCGGCCGCCGCCACGACGTACGGCACGGGAACGATGACCGAGCAGGGGCCGGAGCTTCCGGCCTCGATCCCCGGCCTGTACCTGCGCCGCCGGCCGGGCGGATTCACCGCGCACCTCACCGCCAGCGAGCACAGCCTGGCCACGGTCCGGCACCTGACCGCAGACGTCCTCCAGTTCCACGGCGCCGACCGCGAGTCGACCGGCGCCGCGCAACTGGTGCTGTCCGAACTGGTCGGCAACGCGGTTCGCGCCTGCGGGACTGACGTTCCGCTGGTCGTCGACGTCTACCGCAACCGCGACGGCATCACGGTGGCCGTGCACGACCCGGCCCCGGACCAGCTGCCGCACCGCACCGCCGCCGGCGACCTGGCGGAGTCCGGGCGCGGCCTGGTCCTGCTGGACCTGCTCGCCCCCGGCTGGACCGTCGACCGCTCGCCGATCGGCAAGCAGATCCGCTGCCGCCTGGTCGCGGACACGAAGTAGCGCACCGGCCGGGGCGGCCGGGAGGTCAGCTCGTTGATGGCGTGCACGTCGCGCCGGAGGGCCGCGATCACCGCCGCCCCGGCTCCGCCGAACATTCCTGACGCACGATCACGACTGAGGAGACGCCATGGATTGGCGACACCAGGCACAGTGCACGGACGAAGACCCCGAGCTGTTCTTCCCGGTCGGCAACGCGGGCCCCGCGCTGCTGCAGATCGAGGAGGCCAAGAGCGTGTGCCGGCGCTGCCCGGTGATGGACCACTGCCTGCAGTGGGCGCTGGAGAGCGGCCAGGAGCACGGCGTGTGGGGCGGCCTGTCGGAGGACGAACGCCGCAGCATGCGGCGCCGCGCCGCCCGCAACCGCGCCGCCAACCGTTCGAAGAACACGGAGGTGTCGGCATGAGGATCAGCCTTCGCCGCCGCGCCCCGTACCGGGACTGGACCGCCGCCGACTACGACTCCTTCGAGGTCCTCGTCGCCGCCGGCGTCCGCCGCCCCGCGGCCCGCGTCTCCCGCGCCCGGGCCTCCCGCCCGGTTCGCCGGGCGGTGCGCGCCGCTCTGCGCAGCGCCCGCGGCCGGGTCGGCCGCCACACGCGGCCGGCCACCGAGCCGCTGCACATCAACTGACCCGCTTCGTCTGTCGGTTGCCTCCCCCGCCCGTCCCGCTACCACGCGGGGACGGACGGGGCAGAGGGGAGCCGGACAGCCCGGACAACCGCAACCCGAAGGAGGCGCCGTGGCCGACCAGTCGCGCCAGCAGCGCACCGAGGACACCGCCCCGCGCACCCGTTACAGGGCGGGCGACATCGTCCTGTACCGCGACGCGGAGAAGTTCTGGACCGGCCGGAGCGGCCACACCACGGTCTGCAAGGTGGAGCGGTCCTGGACCAACGTCAACTCCGGTGCCCGGATGTACGACCTGATCGACGTGACGACCAAGCACCACTTGACCGGCCACCCCGACTACATGCGGCTGCTGCCGCCGGTCGACGCGATGCACGACATCGACACCGCGCCGCTGAGCGAGCCCGACGTCGGCGCGATGTCCGCGGCCGCCGTCGCCTGGCTGCGTCAGGCCCTGCGGACCGACACCGGCCAGCCCAAGGTTCCCGCCGCGGACTGACGCGGGAACGCCCGCCCTCGGCAATTGGAGTGCCGAGGCCGGGCGCACCGCTCAGCCTGCCACCCGCCCGCCTTTGCCACCAGCGCCCCCGGCCATGTCGCCGGGGGCGCTGCGCGTTCCAGGAAGGACATTCGGTGACCAAGACCGCCACCACCAACCGCCGCCGGAAGGCCGCGGCCGCGCCGCCGCGCCAGCGCCGCGCGACCCCGCCGCCGGCACCGGCGGCTCCCGACACCACCGACAAGCCCGCCGTCGCCGAACTCCCGGCCCTGCCGGAGGCCGATCCGGCCCTGGCCGACGCCAACGACCGCGCCGCAGACCTCGCGGACGCCCTGCGCGAGCAGGCCGCCGCCGACGCGCAGCGCATCCTGTCCGACGGCCAGGCGCGCGCCGAGCAGCTGCTCGAGGCGGCGCGCGGCGAGGCCGACACCCTCACCGCCGCGGCGGCCGCCGACCGCGACCGCATCCTGGCCGGCGCGCAGGCCGCGGTCGACCAGGTCCGCGCGCAGGCCGCCATCAACGCCGCGGACGCTGCCGCCGACGTCGACCACGCACTCGCCGATGCGCACACCCGGGCCGGCGCCATCACCGCCGACGCCCGCGCCGTGGCCGACCAGATCGTGGCCGACGCCCGGCGCGACGCCGACCGGATCACCACGGCGGCCACCGCACAGGCGGACCAGGTGCTGGCCGACGCGCGCCGCCAGGAGCAGGAGCTCCGGGCCCGCGCCACGGCAGCGGCCGACCAGGTAGTGCAGCAGGCCCGCACCGCGGCCACCGACACCCGTACTGCCGCCGACCGCACCAGGACGGCGGCCGACGCGCACGCCGCGCAGGTCCGCAGCTCTGCTGAGCAGGCGGCCAAGGGCATCCGGCAGGACGCAGACCGCGCCCTGGCCGACGCCCGCACGGACGCCGGCAACGTGAGGACGCTGGCGGAGCGGGACGCCGCCCGGATGCAGGACCTCGCCGCCGACGACCGGCTCGCCGCCGGGCAGGCCCGCGCCGATGCCGAGTTGGCAGCGGCGGCAGCGGCGGAAGAGCGGATCGCCGCCCGGCGAGACCGGGAGGAAGCCGAGCGGATCCTCGCCGCGGCGACCGAGCGGACCGTGCAGCGCGCCCGGCGCAAGGAGATCCGCCGCAAGGCAAGGGAAGAGGCCGCCGCCGGCACCGGTGTTCCGGCGCTGTCCGGCCGGGAGCTGGTCTTGGTCCTGGTCGTCGTCGTGGCGGCCGCGACCGTGTCCACGCTCGGCCTGCTGTCCTCCTACACCGCTCTGGAGACCGCAGCGCGCGGGTGGGGCTGGGACTGGCCGTGGCTGCTGCCGGTCGGCATCGACGTCAGCATCCCGGCGTTCACCGGCGCGGGACTGCTGCTGATCCGGATGGACATGGAGCTGCGGTGGGTCCGGTGGGTGCCTCGGGTGCTGACCGCCGCGACGGTCTACCTCAACTGGTCGGCCTCGCACAGCACCGCCGGCCGGATCGGGCACGCCGCGCTGACGCTGCTGTGGGTGGTGTTCTCCGAGATCGCCTCCCACATCTACGCCACGCGGATCGGCGCGGTCACCGGCAAGGTCCGCATGGAGTCGGTCCGCCGTTCCCGCTGGGTGCTGGCGCCGGTCTCCACCGCGCGGCTGCGTCGGCGGATGATCCTGTGGGAGATCACCTCCTACGACGAAGGCCTGACCCGCCTCCAGGAGCGCACCGTGCTGCGCGCTCAGCTGCGCGAGAAGTACGGCTGGCGGTGGCGCAGCAAGGCTCCGCTCGATCTGCGGATGGCGCTCAAGTTGGGGTCCGCCCCGGCGGCCCTGGCCGACACGCTCGCCCCCGCGACCGACTCGGCCGGGCCGGATGAGGGCGCGGACACGCTCACGATCGAGCGGGCCGACACGAACACGTTGGACGCTCACGGCGACGTGAGCGCGAGCGCGCCCGCGCTCAACTCCGGCCGCGCTCACGGTGAGCGTGAGCGCAGGGCGCTCACCGCAGGCGCTCACGAGGGTGAGCGCGAGTCGGCGAGCGCGAGCGCCGGGCGAGCGGATGCCGGACGCTCACGCACCGAGGCCGCCGCGCTTACCGAGCGCCGGGTGACCGCCGTCCGCGTCCTGCGCGCTGAGCTCCAGCGGCGCCCAGAGTGGACGGAGATCGTCAGCGCGCTCGTCAAGGCCGGGCTCGCCGAGCCGGACATGTCCCGCCCGACCGCTCAGCGGCTGCGCGCTCAGGCGGAGAACGACGCCGCCTGACGCTCACCGAGCGCCCGCCGCCGGTGAGCGCGAGCGCTCACCGCACCCGATCATCCTGCCGCTCATGGTCGCCACCGGACCGCGCTCGCAGCCAGCGGGCGCGGCCGGTGACGGCCACGGCCGGCAGACCGGTCACCGCGTACCCACGCACCCCGATATCAGGAAGGACCCCATGGACATCAACGCGCTGTTCACCGATGCGGGGCTGCGGGCGTTCACCGACGCCCAGCGCGACCAGCATCTGACCGACGCCACCCAGTACGCCCAGCTCTCCGACATCGTCCGGCGCCGCCTGGAGCAGACCCCGATCGACGGAGACCGCGCCGTCGGGAACTGGAGTATTTCCGCACGTCACAGGGCCCGCAAGGTGTCCCGGAAGCTCAAGCGGATGGAGCGCGCCTCCCGCCGGGCCGCCTCCAGCAGCGAGGCCCTGTACGCGGCGTACGTCAACCACGTCCTGGAGCTCCCGGACCGGCGGGAGCGGGCCGCGCTGCGCAAGGCGGAGCGCAAGGGCCGGCAGTTGCAGTCCGGCGCCGGCGACAGAGTCGCCAAGTCCCTGCACAAGTCCGCAGGCGTGTTCGGCGGGCAGCTCCCCGGCGCTTCGCAGCAGACCCAGACGGGCCCGCAGTTCCTGCCCTCCCAGTCGTTCCCGTACCCGGTGGCGGCCGGCGGCGAGACCCAGCAGCAGAGCATCGCCGACTTCATCCCGAAGGCCCCGAAGGAGGGCCGCTGATGGCCGCTGATCCGAACCGCAGCAGGCAGAACCAGGCGAACTTCTGGAACCAGAAAGTGGCCGACGCGAGGACCCCGGAGGCGGTCGTCGCGGTCTGGTACGACGCCTGCCGAACCGTCGCCAAGAAGGCCAAGCGGCTCGGCAAGCCGGAGGTCGAAAGCGAACTGGCGAACCTGCTGCACGACTTCTTCCGCCGCCACACAGGGTGACGGCTCTTCCTCATCATCATCACCCCGGCAGGCCGGGTGGAGACACCCCAAGACGCGCGCGCGTTGCGCGCGCGTGAGGGTGCCCCATGCGGTGACTGCCTGTCAACTCAGGAAAGGAGGTGCGGTATGGCCGATGACGGCGACAACAACGTGATCGACTTCCCGCGGATCGGGTTCACCCCGCCCGGCGGGGCGGGGTCCGGACCGGCATTCCCGGGGCCGTCCGACGACGCCCTGGAGGCCCCCGCACAGTACGAAGCGGAATCCGCCGGACCCCCGGTCCGGCGGTCCCCGCTGGACACTCTCGCGGGACTTCCGGCACCGGTTCCGCCGCTGCCGACCGGCGCCCCGATGCCCCCCGCCGACACCCCGGAAGGGGCCGGAAGCGGGGGCATGCTGCAGCCCGGGTTCGTACCCGAAGCCCTGGGCGGCCCGGCCTCCGCAGACGCCTCGGAGAGGGAATCCGCAGGAATCGGGGCGCTGTCCATGGCCGCGGTCCTGGCCGTCGCGGTGGCCGCCCTGCGGGGCATCCACACCGCCGTCAGCAACCGGCGCGCCACCCGCGAGCAGCGCCAGGCCGTCTCCGACGCCACCCGCCGGGGCAGCCGCACCAACAACGGGTCTGCCGGCACCGGCGGAACCGGAACCGGTGGTGGCCGCGGCGGCGGTGGCGGTGGGCGCAGGAACATCCCGTCCAGCCAGGACTGGGCGCGGCGCACCCTGGGCCGCACCGGCCCGGGCGGCGGCCGCAGCGGAAACGGCGGCGGCACCTCGCCGAACCGCCGCAACAACACCAGCGGACCGGACCGCAAGTCCACGGGCAACCGCAACGACCCGCCCGGCCGCCGGCGGAACACCGGGCCCAACAGCCCGAAGAAGCCCGGCGGCCTGTTCTCCCGCAACACCTCCAGCAAGGACTCCCCCGGCGGCGGCCGCAGCGACCGCAAGGACCGCGATCGCGCCCGGCGCGAGCGCATCAACGGTGTGCACAAGCCCACACAGTCCGGGGACACCGGCAGCCGCGTGCGGCTTCGGCGGCGCAACAAGACCAGCCCGGACACCACCGACGCCTCCACACGCGGCGCTGGCGGGAAGGGCCGCGGCGGCCGCACGAAGTCCCCCACCGGGACGTCGAGGCCCAAGGGCACCCTGCGGCCGCCGAAGAACAGCCCCCACCGCAACAGCAGGAAGAATCCCGGCGGCCCGAAGAGCAAGGCCACCGGGACCGGCAAGCCCACCAAGTTCACCAAGGCCGGGAAGAGCGGCGGCCCGCAGCAGCGGGTCGGGCTTGGTGAGGCGATCAGCGCAGAGGCCGAACGGCGGCTGCGTAAGCGGCGCAAGCACATGACGCCTGCGGTGTCGGTGGCGAAGAAGCACAAGAGGAAGGACAAGAGCCGACCGGGCAAGACGGGCACGACGTCCTCGAGCGCGCCGACGTCGACCGGGCCCACGACACCGAAGGCCGGGAAGATGAAGTGGAAGCGAGGCAGGAAGGGACCGGCCGCACCGGGCAGGCCCACCAGCCCGTGGGCCGGCGCCCGCCGCAGGATCCGCGTCCGCTGGACCAAGCGCCGGGCGGCCTGGACCGGCGGCGGCACGTACAGCGCCGGTCCGTCCGGCGGCCGGCGACACAGCCCGTTCGAAGCCGCCGGGATGGCCGCCGAAGCCGCGTACGGCACGACGTACACGGTGGAGCGGGCCGACAACCCCGGGGACCAGGAACGCCGCTGGGAGGCCAAGCCCCCCAGGGCGCGCCCGGCCGCCGCCGCGATTCCGCCGCCCCGCCCGGCCGCTGCCGCCCCGCCCGAAGCGGGCCCGGCAGCGGCGGCCCCTACCAGCACGAAGGGAGCGGGCATGTCGCTGCCTGCCAACACCACGCCGGGCTTCAACCTGGCGCCGTCGATGTCGGCCGAGCACACCACCGAAGTCACGCTGGACGACACCCTGGACGTCCTGGAAAAGCTCACCGGGCAGTCCTTCGGTGCCCACGACGAATCGGTGCGGCTGGCCGCCAAGGCCCGGCAGCTCCGGGGCGCCCTGGAGGACCTGGCCATCGACCTTCTGTCGCGGCACAACATCCTCGGTCAGCTGACCGGCGCCGCGATGGCGCGGCTGGCGGAGTCCATGGAAGTGCTGTCCCGCAAGGCCGACGAGATGGCGGTCAGCTCGCTGGCCGCCGCTGAGCTGAGCGAGGCCGCCGAACAGGCGATGTTCGACGCCTACAAGCCCGTCCAGCAGGCAACCGCCGACGCCGGCCTGGCCGTGCCGTCCGCGCGGGTCCACAACGAGGGCTGAGGAGGCTCCAGTGAGCGATCTCGTTCACCTCCCGTCCGGTGCCGGCGACGGCTCCGACAACGGGTTCCTGTCCCTGGCCCGGCGGGTCACCACCCTCGCCGCGGCCGCCCTGATGCTGAAGGAGGGCCTGTTCGTCCTCAAGGCCCGCATGGAGCGCAACTCCGGTACGGCCCGCCGCCTGTCGGAGATGTGCGGCGTCGCCGAAGTCGAACCGAAGTACACCGCGCAGATCCTCGAGGTCTCCGGGGCCCTGCAGCGGGTCGCGCAGGCATCCGGGGACCTCGCGGCGACCGCCGACGACATGCAGATCAAGGCGCAGGGCTTCAACAGCGCCCACCAGAGCGAGTACCGCGGGATCTACGAGGCCGTGAACGCCTCCGGGGTCCGCCAGGCCAAGCCCGGCTTCTACCGCGTCCGGTAGCAGCCGCACGCACTGCCGCACGAACCGCAAGCAAGGGGCCGCACCCGCCGGGTGCGGCCCCTCCCCTTTGCCTCCAGGAGGAACACCACCGTGAGCGCCACCGAAGCGACCGTCCCGGACCTCGACATCACCAAGGCCCCGCAGCCGGCCAAGGCGGCCACCAAGACCCCGGCGCCGGGCAAGGCGAGCCCGGCCGCCCGCGTGCGGCGCCGGGCCATGACCGAGCGGATCGCGTACGGCGCGACCGCGCTGGGCATGGCCATCGGCCCCCAGCTCGACTCCGGCCCCGCCTCCCTGCTCAGCTCCATCGGCGTCACCGCACTGACCGGCGCGGTCATCTACGAAGCGTCCAAGCCCGACAATGACGGCCGGATCGACGGTCACCGGCTGCTGCGCGCCTGCCAGGCCGGCCTGCCCGTCCTGACCGGCGGCGGCATCTACGCCGCGAGCGTCATCCACACCGGCACCTCCTGGTGGGAGCTGGTCGCCCCGGCCGCGTGGGGCGCGGTGATGGCGCTGCTCGCCCCGATCACCCGCCGCCGCGGCATCACCCCCGAGGCCACCGAGCTGCCCACCGACGCCGCGAGGGACACGGCCAAGGACGGCGAGAAGGGGCCGCAGCCCACCGGCTACGGCCCCTATGCCGACTGGCTCGCCCGCCAGTGGCACGACGCCGGCGTGGCTCCCGACACCCAGCTCACCGCGTTCGAGCAGTACCGGCCCGACCGCCCCGACTTCCGGTGCATCGTGGTCGCGCAGCGCGGCAAGGCGGTGCCGGCGCTGTCCGAGCGGCAGCTCGCCGCGGCGTTCGACATGCCGGAGGGCACCGTCACCCTGGAGCCGCTGCTCGGCTCCGGACCCGGCCGGATGGTCCTGACCGCCCTGCCGACCCTCCAGGAGCAGGCCCGCCAGGCCGACACCCTGGACGCGATGTGGGCGTCGAACGTCGCCGCGCAGGGCGGCGCGGCACCCGGGGTGGCGCTGCTGCGCTACCGCACCGAGAACGACCGCCTGGTCCTCCAGGTCGCCGCCCCAGCCAGCAAGACGATCCACCTGGACCACTCCAAGCTCTGCTCCGCCCTCGGCATCGACGACCCGTCCCGGCTGGTCATCGAGACCGACGGGATCCGGCAGGCCCTGATCAGCGTCTACCGCACCAACCCGCTGATGAACGTCCGCAAGGCCGTCCCCGACGACCTGGTCATGGACGACAAGGGCCGCATCAGCATCGGCGTGCGGCACGACGGCAAGCCGTCGAAGGTGCGGCTGTGGGACCCCGACCAGGGCGCGCTGCGCGGCATCACCGCCGGCGCCACCGGTGCCGGCAAGTCCGTGCTGCAACTGCTGCTCCTGCTCGGGGAGAAGCGCTCCGGCGTCGTGTCCTGGGTCGGCGACCTCCAGGGCGGCAAGAGCCTGCCCGAAGCGGACGGGAACACCGACTGGTTCGCCAAGGACGAGGGCCAGGTGCTCGGCATGCTCCTGGCCGCGCACGCGGTCATGAAGTACCGCGAGCGGATGTCCGCTGACCGCGCGGACTTCGCCCTGAACGACCCGTGGCCGCTGCTGAACATCACCCTGGATGAGATCAACCGTCTGCTGTCCCACCCCACCGAGCCGGTCAAGCGCACCGCGGCGATCCTGATCGCCGACATCCAGAAGACCGGCCGCAAGGTCGGCATCGGCATCCGCCTGGCCGTCCAGTCCCTGCACCTCAAGGACTTGGGTGATGAGGAGGCGATCCGGCAGCAGGGCAAGGCCGGCATGGTCGTGCTGATGCGCACCCTGTCCTCCAGCACCGCCGGGATGGGCCTGGACGGCATCGCGCCGCCCGGATTCGCCATGGAGAACATCCCCGCCCGGATCTACGAGTCCGGGCAGATCGAGGCCCTGTTCAACGGTGAGGACGACGAAGACGGCGTCAGCACCGCGGGCATGGCCTACGTATTCACCGACGGCCGGGCGGAGTTCATGCGCACCTTCTACGCGCACAAGACCAACGGCCGCTACACCGACCTGGCCGAACTCTTCGGCGACGAACCCCCGGTCACCCTCACCCCCGAGGAGATCGCGGTCGCCGGCGAGGCCTACGCGCAGCGCGACAACCCCGGCTACTTCGAGGGTCTGCTGCTCCAGGTCGCCTCCACCGAGGACGGCGGATTCACCATTCCGTCGATGCTCGCCACCACCGTCTCTTCCGGCAGTGGCAGCGGCAGCGGCGGGGGTGCGAGCGCGCCGGCGCCGAAGGCGGCCACGATCCGGGACAAGATCCTGGATCTGCTCGCCGAAGGGCCCAAGAGCCTCAAGGAGGCCCGCGCCGCGCTGCCCGACTTCGCGCACAACAGCATCAGCAACACGATGACGGCGCTGCGCGAGGAAGGGCTTGTCGAGCCGGTCAGCCGCGGCGTCTACCAGCTCGCCGACACCGACGACTGACCGCACACCGCACAGCACACGAGTGGGCGCCCCGCCCGGGGCGCCCCCTCGCAACCGTTCACCGACCCGACCACCCAACCGGGAGTTTCCCCGTGGCCCTGACCGTCTCCGGCGTCATCCTGTTCGCCGTCATCTGCCTTCTGCTGCTCCGAGGCGGCTACCTGCGCGTCCTGCCCGCCATCGCTGCTGTGCTGTTCGGGTTCCTGCTGGCCTCCACCGGCATGGCGCCCACGATCCAGTCCGGCCTTGACGGCGTCTCCCACGCCATCGCCAGCATCCACACCTGACCGGCAGCCGCCAGTCAGTCGTCGTAGACCTCGTATTCCTCGAACTCGTCTTCGTCGTCGTCTTCGATCAGCCAGACCCGGCCGTCCTCATCGGCGTACGCGGGCCAGATCTCATCGCCGATGACCACCCCGTCGATGATCACCTCGATGTCCTCATCGACGTCCAGGAACGCCACGCCGTGCTTGTCGGTGAACGCCGGGTAGATCGTCCCCCCGGCGACCACGGCATCCCACACGATCGGCTTGTCCGGCCAGAACCACCCCACAGCCGATCCCCCTTCCCTGCTCGCTCCGCATCAGCCTGACGCACAGCCAGGCCCCGCAACAGGGGGCCCGCTCCGGTCCACCCGCCCGGCCGCCGGCCGCCGCCCCCATGCGGCGCCCGGCGGCGGGACAGGCCGACCGGCCACCGCACGACAACGCGCACCCCCGCCCCGCCCGGCCCGATGGCCCGGCGGGGTTTCCCATGCCCGCCCCGGCACCCAAGGAGCCTCCCGTGGACTACCGCAACGCGCGCCAGACCCCCGCGCCCTACATCCCGCCGCAGCGGCCCCAGCAGGTCTGGGACGTGCTTCCCGGCACCGTCGACCAGGAAGTCACCGTCGTCTCCGACGCGGGCATGGCCAGCGTCCACGACCTGGTCCGCTACGACGCCCCCGCCGCGAACGGCCAGGTCGTCCCCGTCGACCAGCACCAGCCGATGGTGTGGGTCCCCGCCGGCGCCAACAACTTCGTGGCCGTGCCGAAGGACTCGCTGCCGGCCGGCTACCTCCACACCACCGTCATCCCCGCGCCCCAGCCGCTGCCCGCGCCCGGCCCGCTGATCGACCCCCGCGCTCAGATCCTCGCCGCCGGCGGCATCACCGCCGCGGGCATCGGGTGGGGCGCAGCCCAGATCCTCTCCAGCCTCGCCGGCCTGTCGGGTGGCGCACTGATGGGGCTGGCCGTGCTGCTGGTCGCCCTGCGGATGCCCGCCAGCCGCAGTGGCGGCGGTGACACCTACAACGTCACCAACACGACCCACAACACGAACAAGTGGTTCGGCAAGTCCACCTCGCACAACGGCTGACGGCCCCGTGGTCCCTCCCCGTACCGCCCCCCGCGGGCCGGGGGCGGGCCACGGAGCCGGACAGCCCGGCCCCACGCTGAGGAGGACCACATGTCCCAGCCCGAACGGCGCCTGTGCGTCATCAGCTTCGGCTTCCTGCACGCCGAACCGCCCATCGAGGCCGACATGATCATCGACCTGCGCCCGCTGCGGGACCCGCACATCGACCCGGCCCTGCGCGAGATGACCGCCCGCGACCAGGCGGTGGTCGACACCGTGCTGCGCACCCCCGGCATCCCCGAGCACATCACCGGCGCGGCATTCCACGCCCACCGGGAGCTCACCGAGGGCTTCGACGTGACGACCGCGGTCGGCTGCTCCGGCGGCCGGCACCGCGCCCCCGTCGTCGCCGAACACGTCGCGGCCGCCGTGCGCGAGTACGGCTGGCCCGTCGACGTGATCCACCGCGACCTCGACAAGCCCGTCGTCAACCGCTGACCACACCCTGGGGGAACTTCGTGATGCCCTTCCGCACCCGCCGCGCCAAGGACGGCCGGCCCCGCCCGCGGATCCTGCGCGTGCAGCTGCACCGCGGCAAGGCCGCCGCAGCCCTCACCGACCGCCCGGGCCGCACCCCGGCGCCCTGGCCCCGCCGCTTACGGTGACCGCGCCCGCAGCCACCCCGGCCGGGAAGGCCGGCGACGTCGCGGACGGCCTGGTCGACGTCGACCCGTACGACGACGGCACCCCTGGCGGGATCCCGACGTACGACTGGAACACGGCACCGAAGGCGGAATTTGCCACGCGCCGCCAGTTGCGGGCGATGGGTCTGCGCCCCGGGGGCCACGGGCCGGCTGCGGAGCTGAAGTGCCGGAAGTGCTCGTTCAAGCCGCTCACCGAGTGCCGGCACAAGGCGCTGCTGTTCCGCATCGACCTCGCCAAGAAGGTCCGGCCGATGACGTGGGCGAAGGAAGTCGCGCTGGACAAGGCGATGGCCGCGCGGCAGACCTGCCCGAGCTGCGGCCGCAGGTACTACTACTGCCTACCGCTGAAAACCCTCGGAATGTGCGTGCCCTGTCACGACGACGTCCCCGCGGACCCCACCCACTACACGCTCCCGCGCACCGGCCACCACCTGGCCGCATGACCGAATCCGAAGGAGACCGTGCTGTGTTCACCGCAGGCGACGAAGTGCTGATCACCTCGTGCGCGGACGACCCCCGCGCGACGGGACGGACCGGCGTCATCGTCGACGACGTCGCGCCCGGGCCGCTCACCGGCGGCCGCTGGACCGTCAAGGGCATCGGCCCGCTGATCGCCCCGGTCCTGTGCCACCCGCAGGAGCTGCAGAAGACCGGCCGCACCCGCTGACGCACCGCCCCGCACGGCCCGCCGATTCCGGCGGGCCGTTTCTCGTTCCCGAAGGAGACCCACGTGCACATCCCCGAACCGGCGCTGATCGCCATGGTCGGCGCCGCCAGCAGCGGCAAGTCCACCGTCGCCGCGGCGTTCCCGACCGGCTGGCGGCTGGAGCTTGACACCCTGCGCGCCATGGCGGCCGACTCCCCCGGTGACCAGTCCGCGACCCCGGCCGCCGTCTCGGTGTTCCGCACCCTGCTGGACGCACGCCTCGAGCGCCACCTGCCGGTCCTGGTGGACTCCACCAACACCGACCAGGCGGTGCGGGCGCACCTGCTGCAACGCGCCCGCACCTTCGGTGTGCCCAGCATCGCGATCCTCGTGCCCGCCGACCTGACCACGTGCCTGACTCGGCAGATCAACCGGTCGCCGGACACGCGGGTGCCCGACCACGTCGTGGCCGCGCAGCACTCCGCGGTGCCCACCGGCGAGCAGCTGCTCGCCGAAGGCTGGGACGCCGTGCACGAAGCCGCCCGCGTCGACCTGCTGGACATGGCCCTGGCGCAGGCCGCAGCCGCGGACCCCGACCCGCTGGACGACGTCCGCGCCACCTTCGGCGAGGACCTGAGCCGGCTGTTCGCGTTCGACGGCAGCGACTACGAGCGCGGCCGCTTCACCGTCGCCGGCCGCGACCTCGAGCTGCGCTACGTGCGCGCCGAGCCGTACGACGACCCCTGGCAGGTCCGCATCGGCAGCACCTGTGACTGCGGCGGCAGCCTCTGGGTTCCCGCCACCAGCCCGGCCGACCTGCTCGCCGCCTACCGCGACGAACCGGCCGACGAAGCCGTCTGCGACCGCTGCGACGACCTGCTGTTCGCCGGCTGACCGACCCGCTCACCACCCCACCGGAAGGAACCCGCACCTCATGACCACCCCCAACCGCAGCGAACACCTCGCGCTGTTCGCCGCACTGAACACCACGTTCGCGGGCCTGCACGGCCTCGGAGACCACTGGGTCCAGAACTCCCGCGACGCGTCCGGCAAGGGCGCCCGCGGCACGCACCTGGTGTACGCCGCCGACGGGAAGCCCGTCGCCGACGACCCCTGGCGCCACGGCAAGGAAGGCCGCACCTGCACCGCCAGCGCCTACGGCCGTTTCTGCGTCACCCGGCACGTCGCCTCCTACAGCGCCGTGCAGCTGCTCGCCTCGGTCGCGGTCACGCGCGCGTTCGGCATGCACGTCCCGGTCCGGGCGCTGCTTGCTGGCGCCGCCGTCAACGGTTTGACCCATGCCGCCCTGGACCGCAGGGAGCCGTTGCTGTGGCTCGCCGCCCGGGCCGGGAAGGCCGGCTACATCCAGCACGCCACCGCCGTGCGCAAGCCCGGCGACGCGGCCCCGGAGCTCTCCGGACCCGGCAAGGCGCTGATGGAGCTCGATGAGGCCGCGCACCGCGCGATCGGCGTCGGCACCGCACTCGTCACCACCTGGCTCGCCACCCGCCGGACCGTCCGGTGACCGCCACCGACACCGACGCCGCAGCGGAGGACCCGCGGATCGAACGCGCCCGGGCATCGGTCGGCATCGCCCTGATGGCGCTGCAGCAGATCGAGGACGACCTGGCGGACCTGGCCGACCCGGAGACGCTGGCGGAGATCCTGCGCGAGCTGTTCCGCGAAGAGGACCCGCAGGCCGGAGTGTTCGGCAGCCTCGCGCAGCTCTTGGCCGTCGCCGGCAAAGCCGTCGACCGCTGCCGGTTCGAGCAGGAGAACGGCATCGACCTCGACGGCGACGTGGTCTGTCAGTTGGAAGAAGCGGCCGCGTTCGTCATCGACTCCGCCGGCCTGCGCCTGCACTACGCCACCCGCACCCTGCACCCCGCAGGGGAGCGGCCCTAGCTACGCCCCGGGACAGCCGCTGTGCTTGGCGGCTTCGACGGCTGTCCCGGGCTCCACACCTCACCTAAGAGGAGGGACGCCCAGTATGACCACCGCCGGTCTGCCCGGCACCACCCCGACACGCCCGCCCGCAACCGCCCCGCCCCCCGTCTCGCTGGACTGGCACGACGGCTGGCACTTCACCGGAGGCGGGCGCTGCGTCCTTTGCAACCGCCACACGGTCCTGCGATCTCACGCGGGCGAGGACGTCCACAAGGTCTGCGCCGAACGCTGGCTTGCCCGCAACCCCGGCAAGGACCGCTTCGTGTCCGACCTGCCCCGCGGCCGCCGCCGCGGCACGGCATAGGAGGCGGCCATGTTCGACGAACTCAGCGCCGCCGACGAAGCCCTGGCCCTCGGAACATCCGAGCCGCCCGCCGGCGCGGTCACCCTCGCGTCCCGGACCACGGCACGCCACGCCCGCGACAAGGACGACCTCCTGGTCCTCCTGGACGCCCTCGGGCTGCCGACCGACCCGGACGCGACGACTCCCCTGCTCCCCCTCATTCCCACGCCCGATCCGGCCGCCGACGCGGTCGACCCTGAACTGTCAGGAGACCAGCCCGTCATGCCCCACTCCCCCGCGCAGAGCGCCGACGACGTACCGGCCGTCGACGCCTTCGAGGCGGTCGCCGTCTCGATGCACCACAGCGGCTACCCGACGGCCGCGATCACCGAGGCCACCGGCCTGACCGAAGAGGAGATCACCGCCGTGGTTGCCGTCGCCGACGGCACGGACCCCGCGACCACCGAGCCCGCGCCGGCCGCCGCGGCGCCGGAGTCGGAGATCACCCCCGGCACCGTGACCGCCGAAGACACCGCTGCGGACGATACGGCCACTTCCGTCCCCGACCACACCGTGCCGGACATCGTCGACACCAACGTGCTGCTGCCGTGGGCGGAGCAGCACCCGCTCGCCAGCGTCCGCGCCAAAGCCGCCCGCATACGGCAGGACCTCGCCGACCTCACCCAGCGCCTCGCCACCGAGCAGGCCACCGCTGAAGCCGAGGCGCGCATCGTCCAACTGCGGGCCGACTTGAAGGCCGAAGAGGAGCGCCTGCGGCAGCTCAAGGCCGGCGGCCCCCGTGCCGCCGCAGTGATCGAGGCGCCCACGCCGATCCGCCCCGCCAGCGGGAAGCGCTCGCGGGAGGAACTCGCTGCGATCCGCACGTGGGCCCGCGAGAACGGCCACCAGGTCGGCGCCGCCGGAGTCATCAAGGCCTCGATCATGGAGGCCTACGACGCCGCCCACCAGCCGGCCACGCTGGCGAAGGCGGGCTGAGCGATGACCGACGGCATAGTCCTGGACGGCTACCTGGACGAAGAGGTCGCCGCCGACGACACGGTGGGCACCCGCGCACGGTTCCGCCTGATCGTCTCCCCCACCGACGAGCTCGTCGACGAGATGGTGCTGCCGTGCAGCGTCGCCGACTCCGAACTGACCAACGCCGTGCTTAACGAGCTGCGCCCCGGCGACCACGTCCGCGTCACCGGCTACCTCGGGCTCCCCCGCATCAGCGGGCACCCGATGTGGCTCCAGGTGCTCACCCTCGAACTACTGGGCACCCTGCCCCTGGACCCCGCGGACGACGACGCCGACAACCAGGCCGACGCCGGCGACACCACGGCGGCCGACGCCGGTCCGGTGACGCCCTCGAGCGACACCCTGTCCGACGTCGGGAGGCTGGAGCGCTACGGCCAGTACATCGTCTGGTCCGACCCCGACCTGTGCGCCGACACCGTCTGGACCAAGTCCGGCGAACTGCTCGGCACCGCCGTCTACCCCGACACCTGCACCGACCTCATCGACACCCACCAGCGCCGCGCCTACGGCGACGCCTGACCCGAAAGGAACGCCGTGGCACGCATCACCGCCACCATCCGGCCCGTCCACGACGACGCCGAGCAGACCGTCTGCACCCACCCGGTCACCAGCACCGGCAAGCCCCGCGACCCCGAATCCGGGTGCACAGGCCGCGCGGCGTACACCGCGACATGTTCGGTCGGGGACTGGACCGTAACCCGCCCCACCCGGGCGGAGCTGGAGTACCTGCGCGACATCCACTTCGGCACCCACCTCGCCAAGCCCACCACCCGCACCTGACACCGAACGGGGGTGCGCGCCCCGCCTGGACAGCCGGCACGCACCCCCACCCACACGGAGTGCACTCCCATGATCCTCATCCAACGCGCCGCCGACGACCCCTCGGACAGCGCCCCCGCCCCCTCCACCGGCCTGGCCGTCAACATCCCGCGACAGGCCGACCCCGCACGCCCGGACGCGATCAACGTCGGAATCATCGCCCGCAAGCCGCGGGCTGTCGCCAACGCCCTGCAGAAGCTCTACGGCATCTGACCCACAGAACTGACGAGGCCCCGGACCGCAGCAACTTCTGTTGCGGGCCGGGGCCTCTTTGCGTTCGGTCGGGCGCTTACGCCGTAAGCCCCACAGGTAGGTGCTTACGGCGTAAGCGCTCCATCAGTAGGAGCTAACGCCAAGAAGAGTGAATGCCAAGGTCTGTCCGACTGGTTTCAGTCATCGGCGGCAGTATGCTGCCGCGCATGGCATCTCCGACCTCGGGAGGTGAGCGGGAGAAGCTCGTATCGAAGCTACCCGCTTCCCTCCGGCAAGCCCTCAAAGTCCGGGCGGCACAGCTCAGCACCGACCTACAAGACGCTGTCGCTGACGGCATCCAGGCGTGGCGCTCTCATCCGGAGCCGCTTCCCGCTCTCGATACGGCAGGAGCCGAGTCGTTCGGGACCTGGCTGCCGGAAGGCCTCTACGACGCCTTCAAACTGGACTGCGCCGACCGGGGCGTTTCCTACATCCAGGGTCTCGCCCAGGCCGTGGCCCTGTGGCTTGAGCAGAATCCGGCAGGCGACGAACCGACGCTCACGCGGCGCATGATCGTCTGCAACCAGAAAGGCGGTGTCGGGAAGACCGCCGTCGCCGCTGGCCTCGCCCAGGCCCTCGCGGAAGATCCCCATGCACTGTCAGGCAGGACGAGCGATTCCTCCGCGCTCGTCCCCGCTGTCGCACGACTCGGGCTTCGCGTCCTCTTGGTCGACTACGACCCGCAAGGGCACCTCTCCCACCAGCTGGGACTCAAGGCCATTCCCGCCGGCGCGGAAAGCCTCATCACCCACATGATCAACAGGGAGCAGGCGCGAACCCCTCTGCTTGACCTCACTGTCGTCATAGACGAAGAGCGCTTCGGCGACCGGCTACGCATCCTGCCCGCAGCATTCGACGCCTTCCTGCTCGACTCCGGTCTCACCATGTTTCGCGGCCCGCGACACGCAGCGCTCGAACGGGCCTTGGCACCGTTGGAAGAGCACTTCGACGCCATCGTCATCGACTCGCCGCCCAGCCTCGGACTGGCTATGGACGCCGCCATCTTCTACGGCCGCCGCCGTGACGGTGAACGGCCCGGCTCCTCCGGCCTGGTCATCCCCGTCGAAGCCGAGGACACCTCCGCGCAGGCTTACGGCATGCTCATCAACCAAGTCGCATCCCTCACCAGCGACTACGACATCGAGGTTGAGCAACTCGGACTAGTGGTCAACAAGTACGACTCGCGCCGCGGCTACATCGCCACATCCTCCCTGGACAAGTGGAAGAGCATCGGCACACCCCCTGTCCTCGCAGTCATTGGCGACCTCAAGGAACAACGCGAAGCCGTGCGGGTCCAACGCGCGCTCCTTGCCTACGCACCCGACTCCGACCAGGCCCACCACATGCGAGAGATCGCCCGGAGACTGACATGAAGAAATCCGACGCTCTCGGCGGATCCGCCACCTTCGACGCAGTAGCCCAGCCGATGAGCAGCCGCGCTGCCAGTTTCGCTGCCTTCGCCGGACAGGCCAGCACACAGCCTTCAAACCCCACAACAGCTCACAACGAAACCCCCCGAGTCCCAATCGACCGCTTGGCGCACAACCCCTACAACCCCCGCGCCACCCTTGCCGCCATAGAGGAGATGGCCGACAGCCTCACGGGAAAGGGCATCATCCAGCCCATCACCGTCGTCACCCGGGACGCATTTCTCTCGGCTCACCCCGAGCACGCCTCAGACCTCGCGGCCGCGGACTACGTCGTCGTCGACGGCAACCGGCGGCTCGCCGGCGCGAAACTCGCAGGCCTCGATGACCTTCCCATCCACGTCGACGACTCCCTCGCTCAAGACGCGGACACCCTTCTGGAGACCGCGCTCACCGCGGCCGTCCAGCACGAGGACCTCGAACCCCTCGACGAAGCACGCGCCCTGCAGCGCCTGGTGGAAGTGCACGGCTCTCAGCGAGCAGTTGCCCGATCACTCGGCAAGTCCAGCGGATGGGTCACCCAAAGACTCGCTCTTCTCAACCTCACTCCTGAACTCAAGCAGGCCGTCTCGGAGAAGGCGGTCCCCCTCGATGTTGCTCGCGCTGTCGGACAGCTACCGGAACAGCAGCAGCACAAAGCGGCCGAACAGGCACTGGAGCAGCGCGCCGCCAAGAAGCGCGAACGAACGACGAAGGCGAAGCAACCCGCCTCACTCCACGGGACAGCTGACGCGGCAGAGAAGCAGGCCGCACCCGGCGCGCCCGATACCGACGACCTGCAGGCCTTGGCGCAGGAACTCCGCAACCGGCTGACGGCGGGACAAGTAGCGGAGCTGATCGAGCTGCTCAAGGCGTGATCCCAGGGTGCTTACGCCGTAAGCACCCCATCGCCCAAACCCACGGCAGAATTCCGGGACGGTGGCCTTTTGGAGCCGTTCGCCTGCTGGAGTGCGGTCCGGATGCTCCGTGGGCAGCCACGGTGTCTGCTGTCGACGTTTGGCCGTCGCGGAAGCTGGGTGCGGCGAAGCTTTGGTACACCCCGCGCCACGTCAACCGGCTCGCCAACGCCTCATCCCGCTGTACGGGAACGGGACGGTCCGAGAAGTCTTCGGGCCGTCCCTTCCGTCTGCCGGGACCTGGTGCCGGCCGTGCCCTTCTGCCTGCCCGGGGCGGGGTGTGGTGGCTGGGTGACGATGCCAATTGCGCGTGTGTCGTCGGGGTCGGCGTACTGGTACTACCTGAAGTGTGTGGCGGTGGGCGACCGTGGCCAGGACCGCTGCAGGGGGCGGCTGCCGGTTGGCCAGGTGCTGGCGGGGGAGTGGATTGAGCTCGGCGCGCCGCTATTGGGGCTGACCGGCACGGTGACCGAGGCGGAGATGAAGGCGCTGTTCGACAGGGCGTGCACCCACATCCCGAGCTGCTGGCCCCCTGCGTCCCGGCTGGAGGCGCCGCTGACGCGGGTCGGACGGAAGTACATCCGCCCGGCCTACGAGGCCGACCAGGATCAGTACCGGGGAGCCGGAGGACTTCGTGCCGGACGACGACGGGGGCACGGCGGCGTCGGCGCGGCGGTGGGCGGGGTCTGGGCACTGTGCTCTATCTGGTGCCGCGGCCGCCGGCGCCGGTGTCGCGCTGGAGGACGAAGCGGTCGTGGCTTACTCGGGCTCGGCGGCATCGAGGCACCTTGCCGATCGAGATCGTTCTTACGAGATCCGCAGCTCAATTCGTTCGGGAACGATCAGTGAGGGTGTTCGCGGGTTCGTGACCAATGTGTGGCGTCGCATGCTGTTGGTCGGGAGGGAATGGCGGGCGGCCCCAGTCCAGGACGTGGAGGCCTGTGCTGTGGATGAGACCGGCATCGAGTTGGAGGAGCTGGATGGGGGAGTGCCCTCGTCTGCGCAGCCACCTGAGGCGGCGTTGTTGTTCGGCTTGGCTCAGTGCGTGCCAGTGGTCGTAGTGGATGCCAGGGGCAGCGCCGGGGTTCTCTCGGGCCCAGGCACGCACGAGGAGGGTTTCGGCTGGTGCGCTGTACAGGGTGATCAGGGCCCAGGCGGTCTCGTACGACAGTGTCGGCCCGTGCCGGGCTATGAGTCGGCGGGTGCGCAGCTGACGCACGGGGGCCAGGAGCCAGCGTGCGGTCCGGAGTTTCATGCCGGCGTGCTCCCTGGGTCGTGAGGACGGTGTTGGAGGACGGCAGCCGTGGTCAGGTGGTGGTGGCCGAGGGCGGTGAGGGTTTGGACGAGGGCCTGGAGGAAGACCTCGCGCTGCTGCGGGGTGTGCAGGGCGGTGACGAGGCCGTCGGTCAGACGCCGGACGTCACCGCGCAGGTCGTCGTCTTGCGCCTCCTGCGGAGCAGGCAGACCCCCCAGCACCTCTGCCAGGCTGCCGAGGTCGTTGAAGCGGTCGGGGAACTGGGCCATCCACCACACGCGGCGTAGGTCGGGGTCAGCGAGCACCTGCTGCAACTGGGCCAGGCGGTGCAGCTCCTCACCGTGTTCGAGGTCTGCCGCTTGCTGACGGCGGTCATGTTCCTCGGCCAAGGCGCGGTCCGCTGCCGCGACGCTCAGCTCCGCCATGCCGCTGACCTCCAGCCCAGGCATGGCGCAACCGATCCGGGAAAGGCCCGAGTTGATGGCGTCGTGGGCCGCGGCGAGATCCAGAACGGAGTGCCGGCACAGGATTCCCGCGGCCTGTCGGCGTAGGTGCTCACGCGCCGGCAGCGCCAGATCTCCCTGGCGGCCCGTGTCATCGGGATGCGTCCACTGCCAGCTCCCGGTGATGCGGACGGTGAAGCGCACACTGCTGATGCAGCTGGCCATCCGCTCGTCGCTCAGCACGAGCGGATGAGCCGTGCTCCCACTTGCCGCATCGGCTGCGAGCTGGGACCGTCTGCTGCGCCGGCGTAGCAGACTCACGCCGTCACGGCGGCGCGCTCACCGCCGGGCCGCGCCATGCCACTGGCGCTGGCCGCGGAAGCCACGTCGGAGAGCAGCTGGGCGAGCAGCTGTGCGCGTCGGGCCCGTCCAAGGTCGGAGCTGTCGGGCGAGCCCACCAGCAGCCCGGAGGGGCCTTCCTGGCCCAGATTGCCGCGCAGCACTTGCGCGGCCAGCGGCAGGACCTGGTCGTCCTGGAGCTGGGGCGAGTCCAGCCAGGACGCGAGATCCCGGTACGCCGCCTGGGCTGTCGTAGGCTCCTGCAGGGCGGCTCGCCAGCCGCGGACGAACAGCTGACCGGCCAGCACATCAGGAGCGTCGACGGCCTCTCTGGAGCGCTCCTGGTTCGTGGGCAGCGGCAGGAGAATGTCGCTGGTGATGTCGGTCAGGGCCAGAAAGGTTGCCGCTCCGGCCTTACGGATGGTGCTGCTGTCGGATTCGGCCCACTGCACGATCTCCGACAGCACCAGGATGCGTTGCTCGGGAGTGCTCACCAGTGTGCGCACCGCGTCGGCGACGGCGTCCCCGGCCCGGTCGCCATCGCGGGACGCCAGCAACCGCAGCCTGGTCAGGGCGACCCGGGGGTACCGCTGGCCCAGCTCGCCCGCGCAGACCGCAGCGATCGCGGCGATCAGCTTTTCACTGGTTGTCCTCTGGTAGGCCCAGCCGTACAACTGCTTGCGTACACCGACGCCGACGACCGGATCGAGCGCCATGGTCTCCACGATGCTGATCGCCAGCTGACGGTGCGCCCCACTGCTGGTCTCAATCCACCCCCTGGCCACCTCCAGCACGGTCGAGCCGCCGGGCAGCAACGACAGTGGCACCAGGCGGTCGGCGACGCGCTGCAGATGACGGTCGGCGATCTTATTGGGTGCGCTGATCTGGGAGGCCCACTCCAGCAGCACGGGCCGCAGCTGAGGCCGTTGCCGCCACACGTACTTCAGCGCAGCCCCGGCAAGACCCCGCTGCTTCTTCTCCAAGGAGATGCCCTCGTCATCCGTCTGCGAGGCGCAGATCTCGTGCAGCCGCTTGTCCAGGTCACGGCCAGACAGCGCACCTCCACGCGGCAGCTCACCACCGACTTGCGTGAACAGCTGGTCCGCGGCCCCCAGCACGACGGCGGCCGGAGCTCCATCCAACAGGGCGGCCGCGATCAGCAACGCGCGCTCCTGCAGGTCAGCCGGCGCGGCGTGCTCCTCGAACCAGGTTTCCAGATGCTTCTGCCAGTCGGTGAACTGCTTGCCGACTTCGAACCGGCCGTCGTCCTCGGCCTCGGCAACGAGCCGGGCCAGCCGGGCACCATCGGACGCCGGCGCCTCAGGGGCGAGCAGATCGTTGAGCGGATCGCGGGTCAGCCAATCCACCCGGTCGGCAGCCAGGTACCGCAGATGAGCCTCGGCGACCTGTGCGGCCGAGGGACGCGCGAGGTGCACAGTCGGCACGGTCGCGAGGGCATTGGGATTCCAGCTGTTCGGGTCGGCCAGGATGACCAGAAAGGCGTCGGAGGCGTGGGCCTGCTTTTGATAATGGGCAAGTCCGGTGTAGAAGTCCTCCTGCAGAGCGCGGTAGCCCGTCAGGTCCAGAATGCAGGCGCGCCCCTGTGCGTGAGGGATCTGCTCGGTGCGCGGCTCCTCCCAGTCCAGGATCAGCCAGTCGATCTGCTTCCTGGGCACCCCCGCCTTGCGCAGCGCATGCAGCGCTGCCGTGCGCCGTCCCGTGCCGGCCTCGCCGCACAGCACCAGGACGTGGCCCTTGCCATAGGGGCGGCCGAGCATACTGACGGCCTGCGCCACCTGGCCGGATCCTTGCGGCCCGCGAGGATCAACGAACGCGTGTTCCACGAGGTCTAGTTCGTCGTCGTCGACACTGACGCTGCGCAGGTACTGCCAGCCCCGGACGTATTGGTGGTGCACCGTGTAGTCGCGGCCGACCTGCGTCACCTGCGCCTGGCCGGACGCTTCGATCTGCTGCTGTACCGCTACGGTGTCCTCGGCATCGATCATGACTGCTCCTTGCCGGGGATGTAGTCGCGGCCGACCTGGATCAGCCGGGCCTTGCCGCTGGCCTTGCCCTTCTGCCGTACGGTGCGGCTGTCTCCGCTCGCGGTGGTGCCCTTTGTGCTGTGCTGAGCTGCCTGGCTGGGGCGGCCGTCAGGTACGAGGCCGCTGTCCTGTGTCAGATAGCGGGCGAGGACCGAAGGGACCAACCCAGGGACGAACAGCCAGCAGGTCTGCTCGAAGTCCGGCTTGTCCGCGACGCGGGCGGTAGCCCGGTGGAAGTGTTGCTCCCTAAGAGCAGACGTGCGGCCCGCGGCGACCGTGCGGCCAAAGACGGTGTCCGACACCACGGCAGCCAGCAGCACCCCGTGATCCACGGCGGCGGTCATAGCCCGGCGGGCCGCGTCGCTGTCGACGAGCCGGCAGGCGTCGTTGGCGGCGTCCCCCCGGTGCTTCGGCGGCGCCAGGGGACCGACGTGCACACTCGCCCGCAGCCGGATCGTTGGCGCACTGGCCAGCCGGGTCTGCTCGCGCCGCTCGAGTGCCTGAGCGAGATGAATGAGCAGTGGGTCGATCAGGCGGGCTGCGTGCCGGGCCGGCAGCACGAAGATGGCACCGTCTCCGCGGTCCGCGCCGAGCAGCGTTGTGTCGTCGATCCCGCACTGAGCGAAGACCGTCGTCAGCATGCTGTCCAGATCGGCCCGCGCGGGCGCCATCTTCGCTTCGGGGAGCTTGCTGTACTCCTTCATGTCAACGGTCAACAGAGCGTGTTCCGGCGGCACATCCGCGACGTCGGACGGGACGAGAGAGGGCATGGGGCAGCAAGCCTTTCCATCGAATTGCGGGGTCACCCGAGTGGGTGTGCTGCCTCATGCTGGACGCACCCGAACGACGGCGGTGCCCAGTGCTGGGCACCGCGCCGGTGCGGTCGGTCACGTCTGGGCGTGGGCGTGTGACTGGATCGAGGTGATGTCGCGGATGACAAGTCCGCCGGCGGCCTCCGTGGTAAGCCATCCGCGTTCGCGCCAGGGCTTCAAAGCCGTACCCACAGCGTTACGGGACGCACCGATCAGCTGTGACAGCTCCAGTTGGGTCAGCCGTACGATATATTCCGCGCTGCCCGCTGACGCGGCCTGGAGCAAGCGTCCAAGCGCCGAGGCCAGGCGCACCGGCACGGCCGAAGTGGCCATTTCCAGGCGTACGGTCTCCGCTTCACGTACACGCGCGATGGCGTGACGCAGCAGCGCAGCCTGCAGATCGTGGCGGTCGACGAAGGCCAAGAAGTCAGAGGCAGGAATGATGTGTACCCGGCAGTCCTCCGCGGCGATGACCGAGGCAGTGCGTGGCTGAGCGTCCAGAACCGCAAGCTCCCCCAGCAGCTCACCTGCGCCGCGTACCGCCAGCAGCGTCCGTTCGCCATGTGATCCGGTGAGCGTGATCAAGGTCGATCCAGAGACCAGCAGGATGACGTGGGTGCCCGGATCCCCCTGCCGTAACAGCACGCTCCTGGCCGGGCGCACGCGGACCGGAGCCAGCTGACGCAACTGCGCCCACAGACCAGCGCCGATAACCGAGACATGCGGCTGATACATACACCCCCCGAGTGTGGTGCCCGTCACGCCACGATGTTCTCAACGGGTGATGTATACGCTCAATAGGCCGATTCCAGCCACTCCTAGGGCAGTTGCCGTAAGATCGACTGCCCACTTCACCGCACGGAACTTCCGCTGCGCCAGGCCGGAGTACAACGCCAGTCGCTCCGCCTCCACCCGCGCACGCTCACTGGAGTTCGTCACTCCGAACGCGGCCAAGGTATGGCCGGGCCGCTCCTCTTCTTGACCAGCACCCGCGAAGCTCCTGAACTCACCGCCACGCGGCACGACTGGGCGGATTGCAGACAAGGCCGTGACGAGCGCCGCTCCCAGTAGGACCGCGGCACACGCCAGAACCGCGACCGCCACCCAACCAGACCTCGCCACACTCGACAGAGCAGCGGCACCCACCGCGAGCAGGCCGCCGGCCACGCCGCACAACGTCGTTGCCTTCGTATCTGCCCGCTGTACTTCCACGAACATCGCCGCGGCTGCATCCCCGAGCTGCCTATGATCCGGGAAGGCGGCTGGAGTGAAGTGCTCCACGGTGTCAGGCACGTTGTCCTCCTACGAATCTCGGCTTTGTATCGCCGTTGCGTGCTTCCCACCGTGCAGGAACCACGTCAGTCCCGGGGCCCACCACAGGGCATCACCGGTGCCGAACCCGTCACAGCTGCACAGCATCGGGCCCCAGCCACAACGCGGCAGCCTCTCAGGTGCCGTGATCCCGAGGACCCTTGGACGGTCGCGGGTCCGCTCTGCGCGACCTCCGCAGCGCGCGATGTCCTGCCGGCTGCTCTCAGCCGATGCGGCTACGAGGCGACGGCGCAGCACGCTCCCGCTGCGGAGCAGTCCAGCGTCGGGGTCCCGTCCTACGGGGCGGTCCGAGAAGTCTTCGGGCCGTTCCTTCCGTCTGCCGGGATCTGGTGCCGGCCGCACCGTTCTGCCCGGCCCAGGGCGGGGTGTGGTGGCGGGGTGACGATGTCGATAGCGTGTGTCGCCGGGTCGGCGTACCCGTACTGCTTCACGAGCGTGACTGTGGGCGATGGCGGCCCGGGACCGCCGCGGGGCGCCGCTGCCGGTGGGCCAGGAGCTGGCGGGGGAGTGGACCGGGCGCGGGGCGCGGCTGCTGGGGCTGTCCGGGGTGGTGACGGAGGCGGAGGGGAAGGCGCTGTTTGGGTGGGGTCTGCACCCGCACCCGGAGCTGTGGGTTCCGGGCGTCCCGGCCGGGGAGGCGCCGGCGGTGCGGCTGGGGCGGAGGTTCATCCGCCCGACCTACGCGGACGACTAGGAGCAGGGGCCGGGGAGTCGGAAGTCGTCGTGCTGGACGAGGACGGCAAGGTGTCGCCGGCCAGGCGTCGGATGCTGCCGGGCCCGGTGGCGGCGTTCGATCTGGTGCCGCGGCCGCCGGCGACCCTGTCGCTGCTATGGGCGCTGGGGGACGATGCGACTCGGGCCGCGATCGAGGCCGGCCACGACGTCGCGGTCGTGTACGTGCTCACGCGGCTGGAGGACGCGGACGTGCTGGAGGACCAATTGGCTTTGTTCACGAGAACGGGTTCTGGTCCAACTTCTGTAGTGTGGCTACTCCCTGTGACTGACGGCCTTGCTGGTGGGTCTCGCGAGATCGTCCGGAAACTGCCGGTGCCGACCTCGTTCGGGCTGATGGTTCTGGGCTGTGCGCGAGGTACTGCTCCGATTGGAAGAGCTGCTCTTCCTGACGGATCCGGGGATCAGGGTGGAGTCGGTCCAGGACGATGGCGAGGTGATCCGAGTCGGTGTCAGATGCCGGACGGCTGGGGCTCGGTGCCCGGGCTGCGGGAGCTGGTCGGGGCAGTTACACGGCTCTTACCTGCGGTTTCCTGCTGACCTCCCCGTGGCCGGACGGCGGGTGGTGCTGCGACTTCGCGTCCGGCGCTTCACGTGCGAAGACGTCTCCTGCGGACGGCGGACGTTCGTTGAGCAGGTTGCGGGTCTGACCCGGCGGTACAGCCAACGGACCGAACGACTCCGATCGGTGCTGGCTGAGGTCGGCCTCGCCCTGGCTGGTCGCGCCGGTGCCCGGCTGGCCGACGTCCTCGGCGCGAAGGCCAGCCGGAACACGGTCCTGCGGCTGGTCGACGCCCTCCCGGAGCCCCAGCTGCAGGTCCCGCGTGTGGTCGGCGTCGACGAGTACGCGATGCGCAAGGGTCGTGTCTACGGGACCGTGCTGGTCGACGTCGAGACCCGCAGGCCGGTGGACCTGCTGCCGGATCGCGAGGCAGGCACTGTTGCGGCCTGGCTGGCCGAGCGCCCAGGGATCGAGGTCGTCTGCCGCGATCGCCCCCCGTTCTTCGCCGAGGGCGCCAGAATTGGGGCACCCACCGCGGTCCAGGTCGCCGACCGGTTCCACCTCTGGCGCAACCTCGGCGAAGCGGCCGAGCGGTGCGTCTCCCGCCACCGCTCGTGCCTCCGCGCAACCTTCGCCGAGTCGGTGCCGGAGAAAGCTCCGGCACTGTCCGAGAGCGGGTCGCCGTGGCCCACCGGGCACCGGTTCGCTGACCGCACCCGCGCCAAGCACGCCACCGTCCACGCACTACTGGCCGCCGGCCACAGCCGACGCTCCATCCAGCGCCAGCTCGGCATGACCTACCGCACCGTCCAGCAGCTGGCCGACGCCACGAAGCCGGAAGACCTGTTCCAGGGGCAGTGGCAGAACCGCAGGACCAAGCTCGACGACTTCAAGGCCCACTTGCACGAGCGATGGGCCGAAGGCTGCACGAACGCCTGGACCCTCTGGGAAGAGACCAACGCACACGGCTACACGGGCGGCTACGGACCCGTCCGCGCCTACCTCCGGCCGTTCCGGACATCCCCGACCGCGCCGGCGGCCCGTCCGCCGTCCCCCCGCACGGTCACCGGCTGGATCCTGACCCACCCCGACACCCTTCAGGAGAGCGAACGCCTCAAGCTCAAGTCCGTCCTCGCCGACTGCCCCGAACTGGAGGCCCTCACCGGGCACGTCCGCGCGTTCGGGACGATGCTCACCCAACTCCAGGGCGACCAACTCCCGCTGTGGATCAAGGCAGTCCGCGCCGACAACCTGCCCAGCCTCCAGGCTTTCGTCAACGGCCTCGAACGCGATCTCGCCGCCGTCACCGCCGGCCTCACACTGCCCTGGAGCTCCGGCGTCGTCGAAGGCCACGTCAACCGGATCAAAATGATCAAGCGCCAGATGTACGGCCGGGCCGGCTTCGACCTGCTGCGGAAGCGAGTCCTGCTGGCCTGACCGCAGCTCTGTTGCCCAACGAGCGGGTGCATTCAGCTGATCACGAGTGGCACAGGATCCAGGCCCAGCTTGCTCCGGCATGAGTCGACGGCCCGGGCGACCCAGGCAGTCACGGCGTCGGGATCTGGCGCCATCGCGTGAAGCTCACCTGCCTTCCCCTGGGCTTCGACCATCCACGGGGCCAGCGGGTCCTCTCGAAGGACCCGCTCGAAGTGATCGCGGGCCGTGTCCGGATCCCCGACCAGGGCGGCCGCGATCCCGGCGTCGAAGCAGTCCCAGAGGAATCCCCGCCGTACCGGCCTGGACGTCAGGTATCGGGCGACGTCCGGCAGAGCCGAGAACTTCTCCCTCAACACGGTCACGTTCGCAGCCGCCTGTCGGCTGAGTTCGAGTGCCAGCGGCGTGAACCGATCCTCGGTGCGGAACGGCTCGGAGCCGACCCGGACTGCGTCCACGTGGAAGGCCAGGTGGTCCACGTCGTGCCACAGCCACATCGCACCGACGTGCAGACCACTGCCGGCAGTCCGTGGTGGGGTGAACTCCACAACCCCCAGCCACCACCCGTGATCATCAATCCACAGCCGCGACCGCCCACGCTGGGCCAGGCCGAGCGGCTCCAGAGACTCCCGCGCCGCCGAGGTGATGATCCGGAGAACCGGACTGCGATCTGCCATGACCGGCATTATCGACCGTCCTACCGACGCCCCCGTCGGTACTGCGCGTCACCGTTCCACAGAAGTTGGACCAGAACCGGAACTCGTGAACAAAACCAACCAATCGTGGGTGCTCGCTCCCGGCCATCTCGATACCCTCGCCACTCATAGTGCCCTCGCCCACTGGAGACGTCGGAGCGACGAGGGTGGGGGGACACCGGACTGACCGCGCCTCGCCGACTCACTGAGCCGTGGTGACGGTGATGGGGGAGTTGGGGCAGTCGGCGAGGTCCTGCTCGAGGGCGGTCTGCTCGGCTACGTCGATGCTCAGGCCCCAGCGGGTCTTGTCTGCGATCCAGTCGGTGACGTAGGCGCACTGGTAGCCGGCCGCCGGCGGCAGCCAGGTGCTGGGGTCCTGGTCGGCCTTGGAGCGGTTGGACCTGGCGGAGACCGCGATCAGGTCGCGCGGGTCGCCGAGGTCGTTGGCGTAGGCCGCCCGCTCCTTCGCCGTCCACGTCGACGCGCCGGAGTCCCAAGCCTCGGCCAATGGGACCAGGTGGTCGATGTCGAGCTTGCCCGGATCGGTGAAGTAGGTGTCGTCATACGCGCTGTACCACTCACCGCCGGTCAGGACGCAGCCTGGGCCCTGCGCGGGTGCGATGACGGCTTCGGCCTTGAGGACCTCCTTGCGGGTGTCGCAGCCGTCGCCGTCGGCGTCGATCCAGTGGCGGAAGGCGGTGCGCTAGTAGCCGGTGCGGTCCTCTGCGGCGACGGGCAGCTGCGCGAGGGCATCGCGCACGGGCAGGGTGATGGTCTGCCCGGCGGCGCGCACCGCGCTCGGCGCAGCCGGTGCCACGGCGGCGGCGGCGGGAGAGAGGATGCCGGCGCAGGCGGCCAGGGCGACGGACAGCGCGGTAGCGGCAACGCCGCGGCGCAGCACACGCAGGGACGTAGTCATGCTCGCCAGGTCTACTCGCCGACAGTGCTCGCTCCTGGGACCGTCACCCTGACGTGGGCCACGCCGGGCTAGTGCTGACCGCAGGGACTCGCGCCGGCCTGCTCGGTGGGGCGTCTGCGCGGTGCGGTTCGGCGAGGTGCCGCCCGCGCAGCAGGCGGCCGCGGTCGCGCAACCGGGGGCCTTCTGCCGGCGATGCCGGGGGTGGTTACGCGCCGCAGAGGGTGTTGTTGTTCTTCAGCGAGTGGGTGGTGTCGTTCATGCCGTAGGAGCGCAGGTCGCTGATGGTCCCGCCGTCGCGTGAGACGCAGACGTGGGCCCCGAAGTAGTTGTCCTTGGTGTAGACGCGGGCGGTGCGGTCGGAGTTGTTGATGATGGAGCTGCCGGCGCCGCGGATGTAGTCGGGCAGGTGCCGCACCGAGCCGTCGGTGGCGCGTTTGACGTAGGGCTGGCCGACGAAGTCGATGTCGGGGTAGATGCACACGAACCCGCGGGGGCACGCGATCTTGTCCTGGGCCGCGGTGGGGGAGAGCGTGGTGGCGGCGTGGGCGGGCGCCAGGCCGGTCAGCGTGGCGGCCAGGACGGTCGGGATCGTGGCGGCGAGCAGCGCGGCCGCACCAGGGGACCGTCGCCGAGTGCGCAAAAGGTTCATGGCGGGTTGCCTGTCCTGGCGGAACGGTTCGGCAATCCACCGGCAGCCGAAGTTCCCCCGGGCGGCCGCATCAGATGCCTCGCCACCATGAAGCTGCGCGGCCCAGTGGCCGGTCGGGCCGCCAGCGCGGGCGTCCCGGACAGTCGTCCTGGCTTCGCCGCCGCGCCCGCACTGACCACCCGCACATGCGCTGACCTGTGGCCGGGGCGCCCGCGGGGGCGCCGCCGGGTCGCCGTGCGCAGGCGTGGGGGTGAGGGTGTGGGTGTGGAGGTGCCTGACGAGCCGATGCTGGCCGCGCCTGTGGAGGATTGGGTGTTGCCGCCCGACGGCTCTGTGGCTGCCGAGCCGAAGTGGGACGGCTGGCGGGCGCTGGCCGGGCGGGGGGATGACGGTACGGCGGTGATCCGCTCACGCCGGGGTACGGATGTGGTGGCGGCGTTCCCGGAGATCGCCGCGGCGCTTGAAGTCCAGTTGCCGGCCGCCTCGGGGACGGCGCGGCCGCCGTTGAACCTGTGCCCGTCGACGGTGGAGGCGGCAACCGCGCGGTCGTGGCTGGACCAGTGGGCGCCGGACCATATCGAGGGCCTGGTCCTCAAGCCCGCGGCAGCTGCCTACCGGCCCGGCCGGCGCGGCGGCCGGGCCGGGTCGAGGAAGTGGCGGGTCCGCGATTCGCGCGAGGCTGTGGTCGGGGCGGTCACCGGGACACCGCACCGTCCGGGGACGGCGCTGCTGGGCCGGTGGGACGCCGAAGGGCGGCTGCGCTACCTCGGTCGTACCGCACCGCTGACGGCAGGCCAAGCGCGCGACCTTGCCGCAGAGCTGACGCCTGCCTTGCCCGGTCACCCGTGGGAGGGCCGGCGTTTCTCGGCAAGCTGGGGTTCACAGGACCCGCTGGCCGTTGTCCTCATGGAGCCCGGGGTGGTCGGGGAGGTCAGCGTGGATGTCTCCCGGGTCGCCGGAGGCGGGTGGCGGCACAGCGTCCGCTGGATCAGGCTCCGCCCGGACTTCGTCCCCGGGGGCCTGCCGCTGCACAGCGAGGAAGCCTGAGAGCCGGCCCGGGCAGTCACCTACGCCGCGGTGCGCAGCGGCCGGTCCGGGCGGCAGATGTCGCATGGTGCGGCGTCGTCGCGCATCAGGACGGCGCGGGCCTGCTCGGCGCTGGTGGGCAGGGCGAGGCCGAGGGCTGCGCGGCAGTCGCCGCGGTGCACGGTGCGGGCCGGGTCTATGTCGCCGGTGGACCGGGCGGCCGCGACCGCGCGCTGTACGAGCAGCTGGCGTCGGTGACCGCACCTGGTACTGCCCGGTTCAGCCAGGCCAACAGTGAGGGCCTGACTGAACCGGGCGGGACGACGCCGCTCTGGGTCAGCCGATGCCGGTGACCGATAGTGCGGTGGTCCAGTTGTTCTTGATGGCGGTGCGGGCTGCGGTCAGGGTGATGGTGCCCTTGCAGACGGCGTTCTTCAGCTTGGTCTCCACGCCGTCTTTGGTGGTGGAGTTCTTGGTGCCGGCGTGCGGCTCGGGCCACAGGTTGCCGGGGTCGCGGGGCGCGCCGCCGAGTTCGAGGGGGATCTGGTGGTCCTCTTCGTAGGAGGACAGGTTCTTGTCGGCGTAGCCGTAGTCGGCGATGCCCTGCGTTTTCAGTGCGTTGGTGTAGGAGGTGGGCGGGCGGACGGTGGCCGTCCAGCCGGACACACAGATGGTGGAGCCGATCGTGGACTGGGTGACGCTCGGGTTGTAGACACCGGGCGTGCAGGACGGGTCGGGCAGCGGCAGGTAGGACTGGGAGCAGCTCGCGGCGTGGGCGGTGCCGGTCGCGGCGGCGATGAGGCTGGCGGCTGCGAGCGCGGTGGCGCTGAGGCTGGCGGTGAGGCGGCGTGCAGGGCGCATCAGGGGTCTCCCGCGGGTCGTTGCCCAGCGTGGCGGCCGGGCTGCCTGACGGTATGACACCACCTGCGGGATCTATGCGGGTAGACCGCCTGCGTGAACATCCCGTGTCCAGGGCCTACGCTCACGTGCCGCTGCCGACTTCCCCTGGAACTCCCTTCTCTCCCGCTCTCGCAGTGGGAGAGGGGAGCGCCCAGTAGCGTGTGCGCTTCTTTCGCTGTGGCGCGGCTGGAGTGGCGCTCCGAGCAGTGGGGCAGCATGTCGGCGGGCCTATTGCCTCCGGTGAGGAGCTATCAGTTGCGTACCGCCGTCGGTCCTGCATCCGCTGTCGTGTTGGCGTCCCTGTTGCTAGCGGGCTGCAATTCCCACACCGTCGCTGGTGGGCCGCCCACGGGTCGGCCGGCGCCGCCGGCCGGGACGTCGGGCGCTTCGCGGGCGGGATCCGTTCCGCAGGCGGGACCTATCCCTCTGGGTCCCGGTCCGCAGGCCCACTACTCGGTGCAGCCTCAGCCTCCCGCGGGCACCTGCCACTACCGGACCACGGCTGGCGGTGAACCGCTTCCCGATTCCAAGTGCACGCCGGGTGCGCGGAATCCGGCGGTGACGCAGGCCACGATCCACTCGACGATCTGCAAGTCCGGCTACACCGCGACGATCCGGCCCCCGGCGTCCGTCACCGGTGCCGAGAAGAAGCTCAGCGAGAAGTCCTACGGGACCACGAGCAGCCCGAACGTCACCGAATATGATCACCTGCTGTCCCTTGAGGACGGCGGGGATCCCAACGACCCGAAAAATTTGTGGCCGGAGCCCCCGGACCCGGGTCACACCCACGGCATCAACAACGCCAAGGACCCGGTGGAGACGCGGTTGAAGCAGGCTGTGTGCTCGGGGAAGGTGACGCTGGCGGCGGCGCAGCAGGCCCTGGTGTCCGACTGGACGACGGCTCTGGCCCGGCTCGGTCTGAAGTAGCCGCACACCTGCCGCCGCGTAGGACTCAGCGGCTCAGACGTCGACACAGGGAGCTTTGGGCAGGCCGCGTAGTCGAGTCGTGGTTCCGTCCTACGGGACTGTCCCGAAAAATTTCGGGCCGTCCCTTCCGTCTGCCGGGACCTGGTGCAGGCCGCGCTGTTGTGGCTGGGTGACGATGTCGATAGCGCGTGTGTCGCCGGGTTCGGCGTACCGGTACTACGTCAAGAGCGTGGCGGTGGGCGATGGCGGCCGGGACCGCCGTACGGTGCCGCTGCCGGTCGGCCAAGAGGCGGCCGGGGTGCCGGCGGGGGAGTGGACCGGACGCGGGGCGCCGCTCCTGGGACTGTCCGGGGTGGTGACCGAGGCGGAGATGGAGGCGCTGTTCGGGCAGGGCCTGCACCCGCACCCGGAACTCCTGGACCCCGGCGTCCCGGCAGGGAAGGTTCCGGCGGTGCGGCTGGGGCGGGCGTTCATCCGCCCGACGTACGACGACGACCAGGAGCCGGAAGCGGTGGTGCCGGACGACGACGGCAAAGTGCGGCCGGGGCGGCGGCGGGGGCCGGTGGCGGTGTTCGATCTGGTGCCGCGGCCGCCGGTGTCGGTGTCGCTGCTGCGGGCGCTGGGGGACGATGCGACTGTCGCGGTGATCGACGCCAGTCACGATGTCGCGGTCGCGGACGTGCTGGCGTGGCTGGAGGGCGAAGCGGTCGTGGTGTACTCCGGGCCGGGCGGCATCCGGTGGGAGCGGCCGGTGGGCGGTCTGGTCGTCGCCCGGTTCCGGCACCACGATTCCCGGCACCGGATGCCGCTGCTGCACGACCACCTGGTGGTGTCGGTGAAGGTGCTGCGCGCCGATGGCAAGTGGGGCCACCTCGACTCGCGGCGGCTGTACGCGCATGTGGTGGCGGCTGGCGCGCTGTACAACCAGCGGGTGCTGGAAGAGGTTTGCGCGAGGTTGGGGCTGGCGACCGAGCCGCGCACGCCCACGCAGGGCCTGCGGCCGGTCATGGAGATCGCGGGGGTGCCGCCGGAGTTGATCGACTGGACGGCCACCCGGCAGCGCGACACCGCCGTACTGCTGGAGCAGGCGGAAGCGGAGTACACCGCCGACCATGGCTACCCGCCGACCGCGCGGGTGCGCAGCCGGCTGATGAAGCGAAGAAGACGCCGCTGCCGCTGAGCGAGCTGCGGCGCCGCTGGCGGGCCGACGGACGACGGGCGGATGCGGCGGATCACCCAGCACCTGCCACCGGCCTACGCGGGCCGGTTGTTCGACGCGCAGGCCGCCGGCGCCACCGAGCAGCAGCTCCAGCGCATCGCGGCGGAGGGTTGGCAGGAGATCTACTTCAAAGACCGCGGCCGCCGCGCGGCCGACCTGGAGGTGGAGTTCACCGATATCGACTACATCGAGCTGGACTTCTAGCAGCCGCACGGCGGGTCGGCCAGCACTCAAGGGGGGCGGGCCGTCGGCATCATCTCCCTCCAGGAAGCGCACTGCCTGTGTCAGGGGGCGCTGTGCGTGGGCGGGTACTGCCGTGGCCGTGCCGGGGCGGGGGCGGGGGCGGACGGAGTCTTTGGTTCCTGGGGCGGTTTTGGGTCGCATGGTTGCCCCGGTGGTGGCCAGCAGATTTTGCGGTCCGCTGACCGTGCGGCTGTTCGCCGGTCTTGGTAGGGCGGCAAACGGAGGGGACGCCTCTGGCGGGATCTTGCCGACATGGCATGCGCATTCGGGGGAAACGGCCTCGCGTTTCGTGGTGGCGAGGTGACAGGTTGTGGGCCTTCCGGGGCCATTGGGGCTGCCGGGATCTCTTTCCTGGGGGGAAGATGACCAACTTGCAGGGGCCGCTTTCGCGTGCCCGCCACCGCTTACGCATGACCGTCGCCGCGGCTGGGACGGTGCTTGCTGTCGCTGCGGCCGGGGTGCCACTAGGCGCCGGTGTCGCCGCCGCTGCGCCGGACCCGGCCGGTTCGGCTTGGGGCCGGCACGCTGTGGCGAAGGTGTCGCCGGTGGAGGTGGGCAGGAACCGGCCGGTGGCCTCGGTGACCACCGTCACCACATCTACGGTAAGGCCGCGCGCTTCAGCGGGGGCGTCGGCGGACGGCGTGTCGCCACTGGTGGCGCCGCCGACCGGTCAGGGGCAGGTGCCCTGGCATCAGTTCTCCGACACCCGGCTGACCGACGCCCTGGTGGGCCGGGTGGACCTGTCCAGTGGGGACTTCCTGCTGGCGGGTACCGACTTCGACATCGCGGGGGCCGGCGACCGGTTGCAGCTGGCCCAGACCTACAGCTCGTTCACGGGCGTCGGGGGTACCGTCGGGGACCGGTGGTGGTTGACCTACGACCGCCGCCTGCAGGTCTCGGGCTCGGACGTGTACCTGGTCGACTCCACCGGCGCGACGGTGCACTTCACCGCCGGCTCCGGGTCGGCGTATGTCACCCCGGCCGGGTACTCGCAGGACCTGGTCAAGAACGGCGACGGCACGTACACGATCACGGACCGCAAAACCGGCAGCAAGGACGCCTACACCTCCGCCGGGGTCCTGGCGAAGGTCACCGACCACAACGGCGCCACGATCACCGTCACGCAGCATTCCGGCGGCGGGTACAAGCT
>NZ_FRBI01000020.1 GCF_900142575.1 Actinacidiphila paucisporea | reverse complement strand
CTCATCACGGTGGTGTAGGAGGAGCCGAAGTTGCCGGGGAAGTTCCCGATGGGCATGCTGGCGCGGTAGATGCTGCCGTTGTCGCCGGCGAAGAACAGGTACATGTTCTGGCCGTCACCGATCAGGGTCTGGTCGATGGGGCCGGTGCCGGAGTTGGGGATGCTGCCGGTGAACAGTGCCTGTGGTGCGGACCAGCCGTTGGGGTTGGTGGGGTCGCTGGAGGTGCGGTAGATGAAGGGCCAGGCGCCCCACTGGTAGGCCAGGATCCAGATGTTCTTGGGTGCGAAGTAGAACAGGGTGGGGGCTACTGCCGACTGGCTCATGCCGGTCTGGCCGGCTGAGGCCATGTCGGACCAGTTCGTGAACGGGGTGAACGCCATCGAACCGTACGAGGAGCCGGATACGTTCGAGGCGTAGACCAGGTGCTTGCCGTTGTAGACCACGTTGGTGAAGTCCTTCAGCGACACCCACCCGTTGGCCGGCTGCGCCAACGCACCTGTCGAGGACCAGTGGTACGTCGACGGAAGCGAGCACGTGCCGCCCGTCGGCGGGGTCGTGGGGGGTGTGGTGGGCGGCGTCGTGGGTGGCGTGGTGGGTGGCGTGGTGGGTGGCGTGGTCGGCGGAGTGGTGGTGGCGGAGCCGGTGCAGGCGGTGCCGTTGAGCGTGAAGACGGCGGGGACGGGGTTGGTGGCGGTATAGGCACCGTTGAAGCCGAAGCTGGTGGAGGCGCCGGTGCCCAGGCTGCCGTTCCAGGACGCGTTGGTCACGGTGACCTGGGTGGCGGTCTGGGTGTAGGTGCCGCTCCACAACTGGGTGATGGTCTGTCCGCTGGCGAAAGCCCACGAGAGTTGCCAGCTGGTGACTGGCGCACCCAGATTGGTAACGCTAACATTTGCGCCGAAGCCGCCGGGCCACTGGTTCGTGACGCTGTAGTCGACCCGGCAGCCGCCTGCCGCCTGTGCGGAGGTTGCCACGAACGAGACGCCCACGGCGGCCAGCGCGGTGGAGAGCAGGGCGATCAGCAGCGGCCTGTAGCGGCGGAAGCCATACGTCTGTTTCACAGAACACACTCCTTGGGCGAGGAGGAAATCCGGTGCGTTTGATTGCGCTCACATGCAGCCGGACGGCACGGCGGCCCTGCTCGCCGCTGGAGGGAACGGCTCGGCTCTGGGATCACTTCGACCTCATTTCTTGGCGGTCCGGCCGGGGGGCACGCCGCTCAGCGCGCCGCCGCCCGGGAACGCGGTGGGGGGCCATTCACGAGGTTCGGTAGTCGTCGGAGACTGTCTCAGCGTCAGGACGTGCCCGACGTGAAACGGTGGCAAGTGTGGACCCGCGGGGGCCGAAAGGTCAACGCTCCGGTACCGAAATTTTCGGCCTTCTTCCCTGGACGGCGAGAATCGTGGACTGTGGTGCCACGTGCCACGTGCCACGTGCCACGTGCCCGAGCCGGTCCGGGGCCGCGCCCTTTTCCGTGCCGGGAGCGAGCCCCGGTGCCCGCCCGGTCGCGGGCAGCGTGCCCTTACCTACCGGCGAAACATTCGCAGCCTGCTGGGAAATTCTGTGCCGTGAGCCGTCTCCTTCCCGGACGTGAGTGATGTCGTCGCGGGCGCCGCGTAGCCACGAGAGGGTGAGCCGACGCCTCGTCACGTAGCCATGTGCGGCCCGTACGGAGTCCCCTGCCGATCCTGCGCGATCCCTTGACCCTGCCTTGGAACGCTCCTACGGTGTGCGCGGAAAATCGTTTGCTCTGTTGCGCAGCGTTTTCCCTGCCGTGCGCCGGCGACACGGTGCCGTAGGACGGACGGTCCCTGTCGGCGAAGGCGCCATCGGCTGGTGCACGCTCTACCCCCACTCGTCAGGAGGGCAATTCGCCATGCGTGGATTCGCGCATTTCCGACCCGGCCGGCCGCTGGGCCGTGCCATGGGCCTGGGAGCCGCAACGCTGACCGCGGCCACGGCCGCGCTCGTCGGCACGTCCGCCCAAGCCGCACCCACTCCGTCCACGACCCTGGTGGTCAACGCCAACCAGGTCCTGCGCCCGGTCACCCACGTGGCCACCGGCAGCCTGTACGGCCTCGCCAACGCGACCACTCCGGCCGACAGCCTGGTGCAGGCGATCAAGCCGAACACCTTCGTCCAGAAACCCCAGGGCGGCCACCAGCAGGGCACCGGCGACGTCCTCACCGTGGCACCCAAGGCCGCCCGCGCCGGTGCGAAGGTCGTCAACCGGCTGTCGGACTACTACGCGGGCTGGCCGTACCAGTTCAGCTGGAGCAACTGGCTGAGCGTGGTCGACGACCAGATCGCGCAGACCAAGGCCTCGGGCATCACCAACCTGGCCGCGTACGCCCCGTGGAACGAGTCCGACAACACCTGGAAGTCCGCCAACGGCACCTTCGAGGACTTCTGGACCACGACCTACCGCGAGATCCGCGCCAAGGACGCCACGACGCCGATCCAGGGCCCGAGCTTCTCCGACAACATCAGCGACATGCAGAACTTCCTGCAGCATGCCGTCGCCACCAACACCGTGCCCGACATCATCGCCTGGCACGAACTGATCCGCTCCTCCAAGATCGCCGGTGACATCACCACCGTCACCAACCTCGAGAAGAGCCTGGGGATCTCACCGCGCCCCATCGCGATCGAGGAGTACGCGGCTCCGTCCGAGGTGGGCATCCCCGGCGCGCTGGTCGGCTACGTCGCGAAGTTCGAGCGGCTCGGCGTCCATGACGCCGAACTGGCCTTCTGGAACCAGTCCGGCGCCCTGGGCGACCTGCTGACCGGGCAGGGCGGCAGCCCCAACGGCGCCTACTGGCTGTACAAGTGGTACGCCGACATGAGCGGCTCGATGCTCACCACCACCGCCCCCGCCCAGACCGGCATCGACGGGGCCGCCTCGCGCAACAGCGCGGGCAACGAGGTCGACGTCATCTTCGGCGGCGGTTCCGGCGACTCGGCCGTGCAGGTCAACGGCCTGAACGCGCTGCCGGCATTCGGCTCGACCGTGCACGTGAAGGTCGAGTACACCCCCTCGCGTGGCCGTACGACCGCGGTGAGCGGGCCGATCACCCTGTCCGAGTCGAACTACGCCGTGACCAACGGCTCCCTCACCGTCCCGGTGACCACCAACTCCAGTGACGGCTACCACCTGGTGATCACGCCGGGGAGCGGCGGCGGATCCACCCCGCTCGACGGCAACTACCGGATCACCAACAAGAACAGCGGACTCGCGCTGGACACGCAGAACTCGGGCACCGCCCAGGGCACCCTGGTCGACCAGGCCACCCTCAACTCCTCGTCCACCCAGACCTGGACCCTGGTGTCCGCGGGGTCCGGCCTGTACAAGATCCGCAACCAGGCGAGCGGTCTGCTCCTCGGCATCACCAACGCCGGCACCTCGGACGGCGGCACCGCGCTGATCTGGGGCGACAACGGAACTGCCGACCACCTGTGGAGTCCGGTGCCCGACGGCACGGGCTACTACAAGATCGTCAACAGCAACAGTCATCTGCTGCTCGGCGTGCAGAACATGAGCACCAGCAGCGGCGCCCAGGTCCTGCAATGGGACGACAACGGAACCGCCGACCACCTGTGGAAGCTCACCGCACAGTGACATCCGGTCGCCGACTCCCGGGTCGGTGACTCAGCCCGGCCGGTCGCCCCCGAAATCCGAGGAGGCGACCGGCCGGGCCGTCACGCCGATTCGCGGATGACCAGCTGGCAGGGAACGGTCTGGACACCCGCGGCCGTACTGCCGTCGATGGCGCCCAGCAGCCGCAGCGCGGCGATGCGGCCGATCTCGCCCAGGTTCATGTCGACCGTGGTCAGCGGGGGCCGGGCGGCCAGCGCCATGATGTCCCAGTTGTCGTAGCCGATCACGGCGATGTCGTCAGGGACGCGGTGACCCTCCTCGCGGAGCGTGTCGGTGACCCCGCGCGCGATCTGGTCGTTCCCGCAGAAGAAGGCGTCGGTGTCCGGGGCCGCGCGCAGCACGGTTCGCGCCACCCGCCGCCCCCAGGACTCGCTCCAGTCGCCGAAATACACCTGGCCGCCGGACAGTTCGAGCCCCGCCCGGCCGAGCAGGTCCTGGGTGAGGGCCGCCCGGTGGCGGGCCGCCGCGTGGTGGGCGGGGCCGGACACGTGGGCGATGCGCCGCCGTCCGGAGGCGATCAGGTGCTCGGTGGCGAGCCGGGCGCCGCCCTCGTCGTCGGAGGCGACCGACATGTCCGCGGGGTCCTCCGAGGGTGCGAGGGCGTACACGGTCGGCACGTTCTCGAGGCCCTGGAGGGGAGGCCTGGGGTCGGTGCGCCGTCCAGTGACGATGATGCCGTCGACCCTGCGGGCCATCAGGGTCTGCACGTAGTGGCGTTCGCGGATGGCGTCGCCGCGGGTGTCGCACAGCAGGACGGAGATCTTGCCGGCGCCGAGCGCGTCCTCGGCGCCGAGCAGCACCGGGGTGCTGAAGCGGCCGATGCCGTCCGTGGTGATCAGGCCCACGGTCCAGGTACGGCCGGCCAGCAGCGCACGGGCCTGCTCGTTGGGCTGGAAGTCCAGGCGCTGCGCCGCCTTCAGTACCCGTTCGCGGGTCTCGGGCCGCATCCGTCCGTTGCCGCTGAGGGCCTTGGAGGCTGTACCCACGCTCACGCCCGCCAGGACGGCCACTTCCGCCAGCGTCACGCGTCCCGTCGACGGGCGCCGGTCAGTCTCTGCCACGGGCAATCCTTTGCTCACCTACATAGTCGCGTTCATCCTGCCAGCAGGCTCCCCGTATCCCAAGTCTTGGAGGGAGACGGATTTAGGGCCCGCGCGAGGGTTGACGGGCACTGGGCGACGCTTCTAGGTTGCGGGCAAGAAAACCGTTGCTCAAAGTCCTTCGCGCTCATGGCAACCCGCTGCGGATCCGTGCTGACCCGCACTTCCGCCGGCCGGTCCTCCTGTCCTGGCGACGTTCCACCTGACACAGACCGCACATCCCAGGGGAGATCCATGTCCCACAGCAATCCGGCCCCGCCCGTTCCGGCCGGTCCTGTCCGACCGGGCCGCGACGCCCGGACCGCCCTGACCCCCGCGGTGGCAGCGGAGATCCTGGGCGGATTCTGGCACGGCCGCCGCGAGGTCAACGCCCGTGTCGGCATCCCCCAGGGGGCGCGACTGCTGGAGTCCGCGGGGAACCTGCACAACCTGCGCCTGGCGGCGGGCACCGCCGGGGGAGCCTTCCAGGGCGACTTCCCGTTCATGGACTCCGACGTCTACAAGTGGCTCGAAGCGGCCGCCTGGCAGCTCGGCCCGTCCGGGACCCCCGACGACGGCGTACTCGCCGCCGAGGTGGACCGCGTCACCGCCCTGGTCGCCGCCGCACAGCAGTCCGACGGGTATCTGAACACCTGGTTCCAGGTGACCAAGGACGGCCGCCGCTACGAGGACCTGCGCTGGGGGCACGAGCTGTACTGCGCCGGCCACCTGATCCAGGCGGCGGTCGCCCATCACCGGACCACGGGTGCGAAGGAGCTGCTGGACGTGGCGGTCCGGTTCGCCGACCACCTCGACTCGGTCTTCGGGTCCGACCGGCAGATCGACGGCTTCGACGGGCATCCGGAGGTCGAGACGGCGCTGGTGGAGCTCTACCGGGAGACCGGGGAGCGACGCTACCTGGACCTGGCCGGCTACTTCGTGGACCGCCACGGCCACGGCCTCCTCGGCGGCGAGGCCTACTGCCAGGACCGGGTCCCGCTGCGCGAGCAGCGACACGTCGAGGGTCACGCGGTGCGGCAGTTGTACCTGCTGGCCGCCGCCGCCGACCTCGCCGCCGAGACCGGCGACAGTGAGCTGCTGGGGGCGTGCGAGCGGCTGTGGACGGCCATGGTGGCGACCAAGACCCACGTCACCGGGGGACTCGGCGCCCATCACGACGAGGAGGACTTCGGCGACCCGTACGAGCTGCCGAACGAGCGCGCCTACTGCGAGAGCTGCGCCGCCGTCGCGTCCGTGCACTGGAGCTGGCGGATGGCCCTGCTGACCGGCGAGGCGAAATACAGCGACCTGATCGAGCGCACCCTTTTCAACGGTTTCCTCGCCGCCGTCTCGCTGGACGGTGAGCGCTGGCTGTACGTCAACCCGCTCCAGGTCCGTGACGGACACACCGACACCGGCGGCGACCAGTCCGCCCGCCGCACCAGGTGGTTCCGCTGCGCCTGCTGCCCGCCCAACGTCATGCGGCTGCTGGCCAGCCTCGAGCACTACATGACCTCCACCGATGCGGACGGCCTGCAGATCCACCAGTACGCCACCGGACGCTACACCGGCGACCTGCTGGGCACGCCGACTATTGTTAGCGTTCACACCGAGTACCCCTGGGCGGGCCGGATCACGGTCACCGTGGAGGACGGGCCCACGGACCGGCCGTGGACCCTGTCCCTGCGTATCCCGCAGTGGTGCACCGGCCGGACGGTCGAGGTGTCAGGCGCGGCGACCGGGGCCGCCGTCGTGGACGGCGGCTGGCTGCGCCTGGAGCGCAACTGGACCCCGGGTGACGAGGTGACGCTCGACCTGGACATCGCACCGCGGTTGGTCGAGGCGGATCCGCGGGTGGACGCGGTACGCGGCTGCGTCGCCGTCGAAAGGGGCCCTGTCGTCTACTGCCTGGAAGGTGTCGACCACCCCGGCGGCGGCTTGGACGACATCGTCATCGACCTCGCCCGGCCGCTCACGGAGGAGCGCCGGCCCGAACTCCTCGGCGGAGTCGTCACGGTGACCGCCGCCGGGCACCGGCGGACCCCGCCCGACGACGGCTGGTGGCCGTACCACCGCAGCACCGGACCCGCCGGCGCGCCCGCCGCGCCGTCCGACGGCGACCTCGTCCTGACCGCCGTCCCCTACTACTCGTGGGCCAACCGCGAGGACGGAGCCATGCGGGTGTGGCTCCCCTTCCGCTAGCGGTACCACCCACCCGTCCGCCCCGCTCATCCGTCCGCCCAGCACCCCTCACGCATCGAGCAAGGACCGCCATGAGAATCACACGCATCGCCACTGCTGCCGTTGCGGCCTGCACCGCCCTGGCCGGCATCGCCGCCTGCGGAGGCTCCGGCAGCGGATCGTCCGCCGCTTCGGGGACGTACACCTTCTGGGACCCCTACCCGCAGTTCGACGGCTCGTCGGACTGGGCCAAGCTGGTCGCCTCGTGCGGCACCAAGGCCGGCGTCACCGTCAAGCGCACCGCGTACGACACCACCGACCTGGGCAACAAGGCCCTGCTGGCCGCCCAGCAGGGCAACGCGCCGGACGTGATGCTGGTGGACAACCCCGTCGTGTCGACCCTCGTGCAGGCCGGGATACTCAACAAGATGGGCGACGTCGGCGTGCCCACCACGTCGATCCAGCCGAACATCATCGGCGCAGGCACCCAGGACGGCGCCGCCTACGGCATTCCGATCGGGGCCAACACGCTGGCGCTCTTCTACAACAAGAACGTGCTGGACGCCGCCCATGTCGACCCCGCGTCGATCAAGGACTGGGACTCCCTGAACGCGGCACTGAAGCAGGTCAAGTCCGCGGGTAAGAAGGGCATCACCTTCTCCGCCATCGGCACCGAGGAGGGCAGCTTCCAGTTCCTGCCGTGGTTCTGGGGTGCCAAGGGCGACCTGACCCACCTGGACAGCACCGACGGCCAGGCGGCGCTGTCGCTGTGGAAGAACTGGGTCTCCGACGGCCTGGCGCCCAACGACGTGCTGACCAACACCCAGACCACGAGCTGGCAGGAATTCGCCACCGGCCAGTACGCCTTCGGCGAAAACGGCACCTGGCAGCTAGGCAACGCCAAGAAGGCCGGCTTCCCCTACGGCGTCATCAGCATCCCCGCCCGCGCCGGCGGGGCCGCTCCCGCGCCCACCGGGGGCGAGTTCGTGACCGTGCCGGTGCAGAAGGACACCGGGCGCTACAAGACCACCGCGGCGATCGTCTCGTGCCTGACGAGCGACCCGAACCTGCTGGCCACCGACACGACCCTGTCCTACGTCGCTCCCACCACCACGGTGCAGAGCCAGCAGGTGTCCAAGGACGCCGAGTTGAAGCCCTGGGTCGCGGCCGTCGCCGCCGCCCGCGGGCGTACCAGCAACGGGCTGGGCACCAACTACCCGGTGATCTCGGAGCAGTTGTGGGCCGCCGTACAGGGGGCGCTCTCCGGCGGCAAGAGCCCGCAGTCCGCGTTGGAGACCGCCCAGAAGGCCGTGGAGAACCACAAGAACTGAGTTTTCCGCCCCCGGACGGCGCCCCGGCAGGGACGCCTGTCCCGGGCGGCTCGCACCCCGCCGTGTCGCCGCCCGTCCCGGCGGCACGGCGGACCCGGCGCCGCCGCGGCCCCGCCTCCCGGGTCCGCGGCGGTCCGCAGCCCCGGGGGCGCAACCCGCGCCCGCCACCGCAGCCACCGATCGAGGAGCACGCATGACCACCGCCCACGCCGACGGCCTGAAGCCGCCGTCAGCTGCGCCCGGGGCGCCCCACGGGCAGCCGCGTACCGTGTCGGGCACCGCCGGTCGCCGCGGCCGCCGGACGACGCAACTCGCCGCCTGGGGATTCCTCACCCCGGTCGCCGCCTACCTCGGGGTCTTCTACGCCTATCCGCTCTACCGCAACGTGGACCTGTCGCTGCGGCACTACACGGTGCGGTCGTTCGTGCAGGGCGGGGCGCCGTTCTCCGGCTGGGGCAACTTCCACCAGGTGCTGCACGATCCCGCCTTCGGCACCGCACTGCGCAACACCGTGGTCTTCACGCTGGTGTCCATCCTCTTCCAGTACCTGATCGGGCTCGCCCTCGCGGTGTTCTTCAACCGCGGCTTCCGGCTCGCCCCGACCCTGCGGGCGCTGTTCCTCATCCCCTGGCTGCTGCCGCTGATCGTGTCCGCCTCCACCTGGTCGTGGATGCTCAACAGCGAGTCCGGGGTGGTCAACTACGGGCTGCACCTGGTGGGGGTGGGCCAGGTGGACTGGCTGACCTCGCCGCACTGGGCGCTGACCTCGGTGATCATCGCGAACGTGTGGATCGGCATACCCTTCAACCTGGTCATCCTCTACAGCGGGCTGCAGAACATCCCCACCGAGCTGTACGAGGCCGCGTCGCTGGACGGTGCGAACGGCTGGCAGCAGTTCCGCCGCATCACCTTCCCGCTGCTGCGGCCGGTCTCCGCGATCACCGTGCTGCTCGGGCTGATCTACACCCTCAAGGTCTTCGACCTGATCTGGATCATGACCAAGGGCGGCCCGGGCGACTCCTCCTCGACCCTGGCCACCTGGTCCTACCGGCTGGGCTTCGGCTCGCTCCTCCCGCAGTTCGGCCCGGGGGCGGCGGTCGGCAACATCCTCATCCTCATTGCTCTGGTCTTCGGTGGCCTCTACGTCCGGATTCAAAGGAGGCAGGCGATATGAAGCCGCCCGTGGCCCGCAACCGCCGCAACACCGTCGTCGGGGTGGTGCTCACCGCGATCATGCTCTTCCCCGTGTACTGGATGGTCAACGTCTCGCTCACGCCGCAGAGCCGCATGCGCAAGGACCCGCCGGACCTGCTCCCGCTGCACCCCACCTTCAGTGGTTACCGCGCCGTCCTGGACGACCAGCTGCCCTACCTCGGGACCAGCCTGCTCATCGGCCTGGGCACGGTCGCCGTCACCCTCGTCCTGTCGGCGCCCGCCGGATACGCGATGGCGAAGCTGCACCCGCGCGGCGCCGGGGCGGTGGGCCTGCTGCTGCTGATCGCGCAGATGATCCCCGGCATCGTCATGGCGATGGGCTTCTACGGCGTCTTCCTGGAGCTCGGTGTCATGAACACCTGGTGGGGCCTGGTGGTGGCGGACTCCACCATCGCGGTGCCCTTCGGGGTGATGATCTTCGCGGCCTTCATGTCGGGCATCCCCGACGAGCTGATCTCCGCGGCGAAGATCGACGGCGCCGGCGTGTGGCGGACCTTCCGGTCGGTGGTGCTCCCGGTCTCCCGCAACGCCATCGTCACGGTGTCGCTGTTCAGCTTCCTGTGGGCCTGGTCGGACTTCGTCTTCGCCACCACACTCGACGGCGGTGGCACCATGAAGCCGATCACCCTCGGCATCTACAAATACATCGGCAACAACAACCAGGAGTGGAACGCCATCATGGCGACCGCCGTCGTGGCCTCCGTCCCGGCAACCGTCCTGCTGGTCCTCGCGCAGCGCTACGTCGCCGCCGGCGTCACCGCGGGCGCGGTGAAGGACTGAGCGCGGGTCAGCTCTTGCGCACCTTGTTCGGGTCGGTGATGAGCTTGCCGTTCTTGTCGAGGGCGTGCGTCTGCCAGTACCGGTCCCACTTGTCGTCCACGTGCTGCGGCACCTGGCCCGCGGGGTAGCGGATCATGCCCTCGGGCGGCTGCTCGCCCTTGGTGACGCACGCGTCGCCGCCGCCGGCGTACCCGACGGCCGTGACGGGGTACTCGTCCGGCATGCACATCGACTCACGGTCGTCGAGGGAGCAGGCGGTGGTCAGTGCGGTGAACGCGGCTCCGGCCAGTACCAGGGTCGCGACGCGGCCGAACCCGCCGGTGATGCGCTTCATGGTGAAGTCCTTTCTCGTCGGTGATACCGAGTCTGCCGTCGGGGGCTCGAACGCTCATCGGTGCGCCTACTCAACCGGCGCTAGGTAGCAGGTGCGGCCGGGGCCGTACAGGTGAGTACGCGGGCGCCGCCGCCCATGCCCGTCGGGTGAGCGCGGCCGGTCCGCGATTCCTTTCCGTCCGCCGATGAGTCTGCATGTCACGGGCCCGGCCGGCGTGCGGAGCGGTGGCCGTCGAGACAGCCACGCGGAGGAAGCCATGCGGAAGATCATCGAATCGACGCTCGTGTCACTGGACGGGGTCGCCGGCGACCCGCACCTGTGGGCGAACGACTACTTCGACGAGGAGGCCCAGGCGAGAGCCCGGGACCACCTGCTGGCGAGCGACGCGATGCTGATGGGCCGGCGGACGTACGAGCGTTTCGCCGCCGCCTGGCCGTCCCTGACCGGCGAATACGCCAAGACGATCAACGCCGTGCGCAAATACGTCTTCTCCTCGACCCTGGCGTCGGCCGACTGGGAGAACACCACCGTCATCAGGGGCGACGTCGTGGCCGAGGCGGCCGGGCTCCGGCAGCAGGACGGCCCGGACCTCATCATGTACGGTCACGGGCCGCTGGGACGCACCCTGCTGGAGCACCGGCTGCTCGACGAGGTCCATCTCGCCGTCCACCCCCTCGTCCTGGGCGGTGGCAGCCGGCTCTTCCACGACGGGGAGCAGGCGGCGCTGGAGCTGACGGCCGTGCGGACCCTGCGGACCGGCGTCGTCGTCCTGTCCTACCGGCCGACCGCCGACTGACAGGCCTGCGCTCCGCGCGGCGGAACCCGTCGCGTGACGGGCGATGAGTTTCGGACCCCGGAACCGGTCCTTGTCACCGAAGGCCCTGCCGGCGTGGCGCCCGCTCGCCGGGCGCCGCCGCCACCGCTCCACGGGACAGCTCCCGGGGAGCCCGACGATTCGCGAGAGATCGAGAAATTGCACAGGTCGCACACCGAAGCCGCACGGCCGGACGCCGCGGAGTTCGAAAGCAGCACCGAGCCCTTCCGGCGGGAACTCCTGGCGCACTGCTACCGCCTGCTCGGCTCGCTCGACGACGCGGAGGACCTGGTTCAGGAGACGTATCTGCGGGCCTGGCGCTACTACGGCGGTTTCGAGGGCCGGTCGTCGGTCCGCGTATGGCTCTACCGGATCGCCACCAACGCCTGCCTGCGGGCCCTCAAGAACCGGGACAGGCGTCCGCTGCCGTCCGGCCTCGGCGGCCCGGACGAGGAGGCCGACGGCCGGGCGGTCGCGGCGGACGCCGGGTCCGCCTGGCTGCAACCGATTCCCGACGCCCTGGTGACCGGCGGGTCCGACGACCCCGCGGACGTCGTCGCCGCCCGCGCCGGCCTGCGGCTCGCGCTCATCGCCAGCCTCCAGTACCTGCCACCGAAGCAGCGGGCGGTGCTGATCCTGCGGGACGTCCTTGCCTTCCGGGCGGCCGAGGTCGCCCAGCTGCTCGACACCACCACGACGGCGGTCAAGAGCGCCCTGCAACGTGCCCGTGCCCGCCTGGAAGAGGTGGTCCCCGTGGCCGATCAGGTCACCGAACCCACCGACGCGCAGGCCCGTGCGCTGCTCGGCCAGTACGTCGCCGCCTTCGAGAACGCCGATCCGGAGGCCCTGCGGCAGCTGCTGCGCAGGGACGCCACCCTCGAACTGCCGCCGTCCCCTGCCTGGTTCGCCGGCCCCCGGGCCGCCGAGCACGCCGTTGCGGGGCTCGGCGCGCCGGGCGACTGGCAGATGGTGGAGACCGCGGCCAACGGGCAGCCGGCCGCCGCCGTCTACCGCCGCGGCCCCGACGGCCGCTACCACGGCTACGGGGTGGTGGTGCTCACCGTGACGGTCACCGGGATCTCCCGCATCACCGTTTTCGCCGACCCCGGGCTGCTGAAGTGGTTCGGCCTCGCCGCGGTGCGGCCGGCCGCACCTCCCTTCGCCGGCGCCCGGTGAGGCACCGGCGAAGGGAGGGCACAGGCCGCAGGGGTGGGTGACGGCCCGGCCCCCGCGGCCGCGCTCAGGCCGCGAAGCCGCCGTCAACGGTGACCGCGGTGCCTGTCACGTAGCGCCCGCCGTCCCCGCAGAGGAAGGCGACGGTCGCCGCGATGTCGTCGGGGACGCCGTAGCGGCCGAGCGCCGGGATGGTGTGCATGAACGGCGCGGCAGGGCCGTCCGCGGGGTTCATGTCGGTGTCGATCAGGCCCCCGTGGATCACGGTGGCGGTGATCCCCCGCGGTCCCAGCTCGCGGGCCAAACCCCTGGTGAGACCCGTCAACGCCGTTTTGGTCATGGTGTAGAGCGCCATACCCGGCCCGGGGACGTGCTCGGCCATCGCGCTGCCGATGGTGACGATGCGCCCGCCCTCGGGCAGGTGCCGCGCGGCTGCCTGGGAGGCCAGGAAGACCGCCCGGACGTTGACGGCCAGTATCTCGTCGACCTGCTCAAGGGTGATCTCGGACAGCGGGCCGCCGGTGAAGATCCCGGCGTTGTTCACCAGGATGTCGATCCGCCCCAGGTCCTGCACCGTCTGCTCCACCGCGTCGGCCGCGGCCCGCGGGTCGCCGCTGTCGGCTTTGACGACCAGGGCGCGCCCACCGTCCGCCTCGATCGAGTCGGCGACAGCCTGCGCCCTGTCCGCCGCCCGCACGTAGGTGAAAGCCACCGCGGCCCCCTCGCGGGCGAGCCGCCGGGCGATGGCCGCTCCGATGCCCCGGCTACCACCGGTCACCAGTGCCACCTTGCCTGTGAGTCCGTTCATTTCCGCTCCCGCTGCCTTCCGGTGGATCGGAACCCCGGACCCGGGGTTCCCGCCCGTACAGATCCCGCCCCGCCACGGAAGGAATCGCACCGGCGGGCGCGCCCGCGGATGCCGTGCCGTGCGGCAGGGGCATCCGCGGCCGGGCTGGGTAGGCGTGGTGAAGAACCGGACGAAGGCGATCCCAGGAGGTTCCGTGGACAGCGGCGAGGATCTGTACGGCGCGGCGGAGCGCGCGGTCGAAGCCAGGGCGGACGCCTTGTGGGAGGTCGCCCTGCGGCTGCACCGCTCTCCCGAGACGGCCTATCAGGAACACGCCGCGGCACGGCTGCTCGGCGACGAGCTGCGGGCCGGCGGCTTCGAGGTGACCGCGGGCGTCGCTGGCATGCCCACGGCCTTCGTCGCGCACGGCGGAGCAGCGGCCCGGCCCGCGGTGGCGTTGCTGATGGAGTACGACGCTCTGCCGGAGCTCGGCCATGCCTGCGGCCACAATCTGATCGCCGCGGCCGGCCTGGGCGCCGCCCTCGCCGCACAGGAGGTGGCGGGCGCGGCCGGAAGGGTGCTGGCGGTCGGCTCGCCGGCCGAGGAGAGCGGTGGCGGCAAGGTGGCGCTGGCCGCCGCGGGAGTCTTCGACGACGTCGACGCGGCGCTGATGGTCCACCCCGGGGTGCGGGACCAGACCCGGGCGCCGCTGACGGCCCAGGCGCAGATCCGGGTGCGGTTCCACGGCCGTTCCGCCCACCCCACCGGCAACCCGGCGGAAGGCGTCGACGCGCTGGCCGCACTGGTCGAGACGTTCACCATGCTCGGCGCGGTGGGGCGGCGCTTCCCCCCGGGGTCCCACGTGCAGGGCATCATCACCCGCGGCGGTGTCGCCACCAACATCGTGCCCGACCTGGCGGAGGGGCTGTTCGGCTGCCGCGGTCTCACCGTGGACGCGCTGGCGGACGTCATCCATGACGTGACCCGCTGCGCGCAGGCCGCCGCCGCCTTCATCGGCGCCGAGGTCGAGGTCGAGCGGGACGGGGCGGCCTACGAGCACTTCCGCAACAGCGAGCCCCTGGCGGCCCGCTTCGCCGAGCACGTCCGGCGCAGCGGGAGGGTCATGCAGCCACCCCCGGCCGGCACCTATCTCGGGTCCTCCGACATCGGTGACGTCAGCGGACGGGTCCCGGCCATCCACCCCTTCCTCGCCATCATGGACGCCGACGGCTCCGACCACACCGTGCCCTTCGCCGAAGCGGCGGCGAGCGAGCGCGGTCGGCGTGCCATGCTCGACGGCGCCAAGGCACTCGCCTGCCTGGCCGTGGACACGCTGACCAGCGAGGCCGTGCGGGACGAAGCCTGGCGCTTCTTCCACGCACAACGCTCCGCCGGCCGCTGAGGCAGCGGACCGGCCGCAGCGAAAGGCCGGCCGACCCGTCCGGCGACCGCCGCGCCGCCGGCGGACGAGCGCCCACGGCTGCCGGGCCCCCGCCGCACGCCCGACCGGTATGTTGACGGCATGACAGCAGAATCACCGGCGCAGACCGTGCAGCGCCTCTTCCCGCTCCTTGCCGAGGGGAAGAGCGCCGAGGCGGCGGCGTTGTTCGCCGACTCGGTGTCGTTCTCCATCCCGCACCCGCCGGGCATTCCGTGGGTGCCGGAGGTCGACTCGGCGGAAGGCATGCGGACGTTCTTCGAGCTGCTGCAGGACCATGTGCAGGCCAAGGAGTTCGACCTCCGCCAGGTCATCGCCGAGGGCGACGACGTCGTGCTCCTCGGGCGCATGGTCTCCGAGGTCAAGAAGACGGGCCGGGACATCGACACGGTGTTCGCCCTGCACACCACGGTCCGGGACGGGCGGATCACCCGCTACCACCTGTACGAGGACACCCACGCCGTCGCCAGGGCCTACTTCGGCGACTGAGCGGCCGGCGCGGTGAGGCGTCGGACAGGCCGTGGCCACCCCGCGCCTGGCGTGGCGAGCGCTCATGTCCCCGCCAGGGAACGCCGGCACCGGCGACGGGCGCGATTCACACCATGATGCCGCCGCGGCTCCAGCGGGCGACGCGGTAGGGCGCCCACCAGTTCAGCCGGCCGAAGGGCAGGACCAGCCGTTCGCCGAGGAAGTCCGACAGGGCGTCGTCCGGCACGTCACCGGCGAGGGCGCCGTAGGACAGGCGGGCGATCGCCTGCTGGTAGTGCGGCTCGTCCACGGTGAACCGCGCCAGGCCGCCCCACCGGCGGTCGCGGATCTGGACGAAGCCGGGGCCCTGGCGCCACAGGCACAGCCCCACGTAGTGGCCTTCGCGCCAGTCGCGGAGCTGGTCGGCGGCTGCGGCGGCCGGCAGCCCGTGGACGTGCTGAGGCGGCTGGAGGTGGCCCAGCGCCCGCCAGCCCTCCGGGTCGTCCGTGGCCGTGCGCAGCGTCCATTCCACCAGCACCGCCCGGGCCGTCAGGTCCCGGATCAGGCTCAGCTGGCGGACCGCCCGCACCGCGCCGTCCGCGCTTCCCGCGGCGGTGAGGTCGACGGCCTCGGCCAGCCGGACCCGGCGCGCGCCGTCCGCCCACAGGCGGGTCGCCTCCTCGGCGACGGGTCCGGTCAGCCGGCGCTCACCCAGACCCATGCCGGGTACGGCGCAGACCTCGGGGTCGTAGTCGCGCCACGCGCTGACAGCCAGCGCGCCGGCGTCCGGAGCGGCGGGCGCGTCGTCGGTCGGGACGGTGCTCGTGGTCATCGGGCTGAACCTCCTGGCAGGTCGGACGTGCGGGTGGTCACAGCCGGGCGAGCGGCTGCGGCTCGGCGGGCGCCGAGGGCACGGGCGGTTCGGCGGGCGCCGCGGCCTCGTCGGGCAGCAGGTCGTGGGCACGCCGCATGAACTCCAGGTGCAGCAGCGCCTGGTTGACCGCGGGCGGCGCGATCTGCACCCAGTGACCGCTGTCGGTGAAGACCAGGCCGAGGCCGAGCCAGCTGTCCAGCAGCGCGCGGACACGCTCCTCCGCCACCGCCGCGGCGTCCTGGCCCGCGGCGTCCTGGCCGGCGGATTCCTGGACCGCGGCGTCCGCCGCGACCTTGCGGGCGAGCGCCGTGGGGGTGTGCGGCTGGTCGAGCAGCCGGAAGACGGCCAGCTCGAACGGGTCGGTGAGCACCAGTTGCCGCCAGTCGAAGCCGGGCCGGTCGCTGACCAGCACGACCCGGTCGCCGAGGTCGGTGTGCGTCAGCCGCGCTCCCGGGTGCGCGGTCTGCCAGGCCGCAAGGGCCGCGTCGAGCGCCGCGGCCGTCTCCTTGCCGATGCCGCGGTTGGGGGAGGCGAAGACGTACGCCAGGTCGTACAGCTCCGCCTCGGGCAGGTCGTAGATCAGCGAGTAGAACCCGGCCGGGCGCAGGCCGGAGAAGCCCAGTTCCGGCCGGTTGAAATAGGGGCTGAAACGCTCGATGGCGATGCGGCTGGCCTCCTCGGCGGGCGGGTCGAGGTGGGCCAGCGCCGGGAGTTGGGTGACGACCGGGTCGTAGTCCTCGGCGGACTCGCCGGGGAAGCCGTAGAGGTAGTTCCACGAGACCGACAGGCCGAACTCGGCGGCGTCGCGCAGCATGCGGACGTTCTGGCAGCCGGTGACGCCCTTGTCCATCAGGCCGAGCACCCGGCTGTTGAGGCTCTCGATGCCCGGCTGCACGTAGATCAGGCCGGCCTCGGCGAGGATCTGCAACTGGTGGCGGCGCATGTTGGCCTTGATCTCTATGTGCAGCCGCAGGTCGTTGCCGCTGTCCGCCATCCGCGGCAGCACCGTGGTGAGGTAGCCCATGTCGAGGATGTTGTCGACGACGTACATGTCGAGCACCCGGTGCCTGGCGGCGAGCGCGTTGATCTCGTCGTAGAAGGTGTCCGGGCGCTTGCTGCGGAATTCCATGAAGGAGCCGTTGAGCCCGCAGAAGGTGCAGTGGTGCTTCTGCCCCCACCAGCAGCCCCGCGCCCCCTCGACGACGAGCTTGGGCTCGACCCAGTTGCGGGCCACCGAGCGGGCCAGCCGCTCGAAGTAGCCGGTGTAGTCGGGGGAGGGGATGGCCGCCGGCGGCAGCGGGCGGGCGGCGATCGCGTTGACGACGCTCGCGCCGTCCGCGGCACGGTGGCACAGACCCGGCACGTCGGTGAGGTCGCTCTCACCGCGCACGAGCGCGTTCAGCAGGGCGGGGAAGGCGACTTCGCCCTCGCCGCGTACGACATGGTCGACGAACGGGAAGTTGCGGTGCAGCGCGGCGCCCTGCTCCCCGTCGCAGTTGGCGCCGCCCATCGCCGTGAGGATGCGCGGGTCGAGCTGCTTGATGCGGCGGGCGGCGGCGAGCACGGCGGTGTTCTGCTGGAAGGTGGAGGTGAAGCCCACCAGGTCGGGTTTCATCGCGACCACCCGGTGGGCGATCTCGTCCACGAACTGCGGTGCCAGGCGGTGCAGTTCGCGGGTGATGCGCAACCTCTCAGGGTCGAGCCTCGACCCCATCGCCGAGGTGAACTCCTCGTCGCGCCACTGGGGGTCGTCGTAGAGAGCGGAGGAGAACACCCAGTCGCCGCATCCGAGGAAGTACGAGGACAGGGAGTAGTACTCGTAGTCCTTGGCGGTGAAGGCGGTGCGCTCGGTGACCCAGTCGGCGAACTCCAACTGCGCCTGGAGCACGTCGGCTTCGGCATCCGGCACGTGCTCGTCCACGGTGCGCTTGAGGATGCCCACCGCGAGCGAGGGGACGTCGATCGGGGACCACGGCATGTTGATCAGCAGGACGCGCAAGACGACTCCTCGTGGACGGCCGGGCCGGGCGGGCGCACGGACTTGTGGGGCGTGCCGAGTGCGTGATGTACGGGCTTGCCGACCCGGTAGGGCCTGCGGACCGGGCCGCCCGGTTCGCAGGCCCCGCCGGGCGGTTCGCCCGGTCACACCCGGCCGGGCCGACACGCGTCGGCCCGGCCGGACCGGTCAGATCTCCGGCTGGTCGTCGGGCTGTGCGACGCTGATCCTGACCGTCACACCGACGGAGACCGAGCGGTTCTCCTCCTCGTCGGTGAGCGGGTCGTTGTGAATGAGGTCCTTCTGCATGGCCGCTACTCCTTGGCTCGACGTGCACGGGTGGTGCGGGACGGTGCGGACGTCGCCGGACCGCGGGCCGGCGGGCTGTCCGCGGCCTTCCGCCGTTCGGCGGAAGGAGCGGGGGGCGCGGCGGCTGGGCCGCGCAGTTCGCGGAGCAGGAAGAGCACGGCGCGACGCAGCAGGGCCGCGTGGTCGGCGCCGGTGTAGCCGTCGTGCCCGGTGTCCAGCCACATCGACTCGTGGCGCACCCCGGCCGCGTCCAGCGCGGCCAGATAGCCGCGCACCTGGCCGGGCGGGCATTTGACGTCCCGGGTCGCCGCGATCACCAGCAGCGGGGCGCGGACCCGGGCCGCGTAGTGCAGGGGGGAGCTGCGCCGGTAGGCCTCGGGCACCTCGTCCGGGGTGCCGCCGAACAGCCGCTCGTCCAGGGCGCGCAGGGCGCCGGTCGTGGTGCGGTAGGCCCTGACGCTGTCGGCGACGGGCTTGACGGCGACGCCGGCCTGCCACAGGCCGGGACGGGTGCCGAGCGCCAGCAGCGTGAGGTAGCCGCCCCACGAGGTGCCCCACAGGGCGACCGCGTCGGGCCGCACCAGGCCACGGCCGATCAGGTCCGCGCGGACGGCGGCCAGGTCCTCCACCTGGGTCAGCCCCACACCGGACTCGAACGCCCGCCGCCAGCGGGGGCCGTAGCCGGTGGACCCGCGGTAGTTCACCCTGGCCACCGCCAGCCCCGCACCGACCAGCGAGTGCACCACGCCGTCGTACGCGTCCCGGTCGTGGTCCGCCGGACCTCCGTGGACGAGGAAGACCACCGGGGGTGCGGTGCCGCCGCGCTGCTCGGGCAGGCTCAGCCAGGTGTGCACGGGTCCGCCGGGACCCTCGGTCCACAGGTCGCGGTGGGTGCCGGGGATGACGTCGCCGAAGCTGTCGCCGTCCTCGCCGCCGTCCGTATCGACGTCCTCGCCGCCCGCCGGCGGCAGCCGCGTACCGGCCGTGGAGTGCGCCCGGGGCGGGTGCGCGGTGTCCGTCCACAGCCAGTGCAGATCGCCGCCCGCACGAGGCGCCGCGTCGAGCAGCGTCCCGGGCGGGACCTGTAAGCGGGTGAGCACGCCGGTGTCGAGGTCCGCGCGGTGCAGCAGGCTGCGGCCGTGCCGCTCCTGGCGGACGAGCACGGACCGGGCGGACGGCCCCGCGGGGTACCACCGAGCGGTGATCTCCGTGTCGAACGACCACGCGTACGCCCGCAGACCGGTGTCCGGACGCCACCCGGCCAGCTGGTAGCCACCGCCGGTCTCGCGTACCAGCAGCAGCTCGGTCTGCGGGCCGCCCGGCGCGGGGACCACGGAGAAGCCGCGGCACCACAGGGCGCCGTCGGTCCCCGGCAGCACCGCGCGGACCGCGCCGTCCCCGCCGCCCGTGCCCTCCGCAGGGTCCTCGCCTTCCGCCCTGAGGACGGTCACGGCGTCCGCGGACCGGGCCGAGCCGGTGACCGCCACCAGCAGCTGCCCTCCGCTGCGGGCAGCGCCGGAGACGGAGGCGAAGCGTTCCAGCCGGGCTATCTGCCGTGCCGGGCCGCCGCGCACTCCGCGCAGGACGGCGGTGCTGTCGCCGTAGCCGATGCCCATGACCACGGTGCCGTCGTCCCCCACCCACAGACCGCGCGGAGTACCGGCGGCCACGCCGGTCAGGCCGTCGCGGTCCGCGCCTCCCGCGAAGGGCTGGAAGCACCAGCGGCCCACCCCGTCGGCGTCCTCGTCGAACCACCAGACGTGGCTCCCCGGATCGATCGTCGCGCGGAGCGTGCCGAGCGGCCGGTCGGTGACCTGCCGCGCCTGTCCGGTGCCCGCGTCCCAGGTGAAGACCTCGCAGCGCCCGCCCGCGTCGGCGGTGAACACCATGTGCGCCGGGTCCTGCGCGCACGGGTCGGGCAGCGCGGGGACGAACAGCCGGTAGCGGGCGTGCCGGCCGCCGGGGGCGGCCGTGGTGGTGCCCGACCCGGTCGCGCCGGGGGTGGCGGCGGGCCTCATGCGGGATCCTCCAGCGGCAGGGGGCGCGGGCCGCCCAGGGTGGTGCGCAGCGCCAGGGCGGCCAGTACGGCCGCGCAGGCGAGCGGCGGCGCGGCCGTACCGACGCGCGCGGCGAGCGTGCCCGTCAGCGCCGGGGCCAGCGCCACGGCCAGGCCCGCGCACACCGTCAGGGCAGCCGCCACCCGGGCCTGGGCTCCGGGCGGCACCGCCCGGACCGCGCACGACTGGAGCACCACGGACGTCAGCGGGAGCAGCAGGCAGATGAAGGCGAACAGTGCGCCGAAGGCCCAGGCGCTGCCGGCCGCGGCGAGGCCGACAGCCGGCGGCAGCAGCAGCCAGGTGACCGCCACCAGCACCCGGCGGGCGCCCACCCGGGCCACCAGCGAGGGCGCGGCCAGCGCGCCGAGAAGCCCCGCCGTGCCGGACACCGCGAGCACCAGGCCCATCGGGGCCGCGCCGTGCCCGTGCCTGCTCAGTGCGAAGACGGTCTGGTACGTCAGCGCGGCCAGCACGCCGTTGACGGTGGTGGCCCACAGCGTGACCAGCCGCAGCAGCGGCGAGGACCGGATCAGGCGCAGTCCGGCGCGCAGGCCGTCCTCCTTCGCCCGGCCGCTCCCGCGCCGCCGCCCCGAGGGCGCGGCGGCCGGCGCGTCCACCGCCCGCAGGTCCGAGGACATGGACCGCACGCACACCGCCGTCACCGCGTAGGAGACGGCGTCCACGGCGAACGGCAGCATCCGGGAGACCTGGTACAGCGCGCCGCCCAGGGCCGGGCCGAGGACCAGCGCCCCCTGCTCGCCCGCCTCGATGCCGGCCACCACGCGCGGGACGTCCGACGGCGCGGCGAGCAGTGCCACGGTGCCCGGCGCCGCGGCCTTGTAGCAGGCGGCGGCGACGCACTCCGCCAGCACCGCGCCGAGCAGGAGGGTGAGCGGGGGGTGCCCGCCGGCGAGCGCCGCCGCCAGGACGCCCGTGGCCAGCGCCGCGACGACGGCCGACCAGAACATCACCGCCTTGCGGGCGCCCCGATCGGCCGGCCATGCCACGAGCGGCGCGACCAGCAGCCCCGTGGCGGTGCAGGCGCTGGCGACGACACCCACGAAGGCGGGGGAGTGGCCGAGCCCCAGCAGCACCAGCGGCAGCACGATGCCGGAGGCGTTGCTGCCGATCGCGTCGGTCGCGCAGGCGAACCACAGGAGCAGGACGTCCCGGCCGGGCCGGAACCGGCCGGACGCCGCCGCTGCGGAGCTTCCGTCCGGTTCACCGGCGCGCGCGGCGCCCGCTGTCCCTGTCTCGGAAGTCGCCTGTGACACGCGTGGTCCCCGCTCTCGCTCGCGCCCTCGTACGAGAGGCGCCACCTGTCCGATGCTGTTCGGAAAACATGAGCCGGTCGTGCGTGATCGGTAGGACATGGTGCGGCGGAGCGAGCGGCAAGCCCGGCTTGCCGGGGAAACGAAGCGCCAGAGTAGGCAGCGCGCGTCGGCGGCGACAAGGGGCGAGATTCGGCAAGAGGGCTGTTTTGCCCCGCCGTTCGGAGCGTGTGGGTACGGGGCGGGTGTCAACCGGAAGCCTTACCGCCGCCCGGTGCGGGGGTGCCACTGGCAATGCCCCGGTCGTACGCCACCCGAGCGCGACCGGGCACGACGCCGGCGGCCGCGGCCCGTCCCAGCCGGCGACCCCATTGGTCCGGACCGGGCGCGCCGGGGCCGCGGCCGGTGCCGAACGAATGACCGGAACCGGTCGTGTGTTCGCCTACGGGATCGCGCCGCGGCCCGCCGAGCGTGTGCGAGCGGCGGCCTGTCCGCCGTGGAAGGGCGTCCCCTGCCGTCAGCCGGCGGCGGGCGCGGGCAGGCCGAACGCGGCGCGCGCTTTGGCCTCGGGCCCGGTGAGGTGCGCCGCGCTGTTGCCGAGGATCCGCTCGACCTCGGCGGCGCCTCCGGAGGAGAAGTGGGCCGGGGCCCACGAGGAGAGCTCGTCGTCGGGCTCCCAGGACGCCGCGGTCACCCGCTGAGGAGCCGAGGCCGGTGAAACGGTCAGCACACCGGCCGTCACCACCTCGTCCGTCGCGTTGACGTCGGTGCCGGCACGGACGAAATGCCCGCACCAGGCGACCAGCCCCACCCGCAGAGCCGTCCCGGCGGGGCGGATCTCCACCACCCGCTCCGTGCAGAAGCCGCGCGGTGCCGCCGGGCTCGGCACGGCGGGCTCATCGCCTTCCAGCGGACCTCCCGGGGCCGTGACCACGTAGCGGTCCACCACGGGAAGAACCGCGCGGTCGAGCGCCGTGTCGACGTGCGGTGCCGCCGGCGACGCGTGGTCGTGCACGATCAGCACGCCCAGCCCGGCCGCCGCCAGCGCTCCCCCCGCGGCCGCCCAACGCCATCTCAGCCGCCTGCCCGCCCCGTAGCCCATTCCCGTCCCCTCCCGATCGTCCACCGAAAGCTGAGACGGCGGCGCGAGGGCGCGGGTTCCCCGTCGGCGTGACCAGTGAGCGGGTAGGACGGGGCAAAGGCCGGACCGGGCAGCGTCGCGGCGGTCCGGCCGCGGCCTCGTCCACCTCCTCGGCTATTCCTCCAGCGGGCCCAGGTCGGGCGTGTCGCGCAGGGCCACGGTGGTGTGGGCGGTGGCATGGAGTTCCAGCACGGTGATCTCGTTGGACCCGGCGCGGAGCACGGGCGCGGGGACGTAGAGGGTCCGCTGGGGGCCGCGGGACCAGTAGCGGCCGAGGTGGAAGCCGTTGATCCAGGCGTTGCCCTTGGTCCATCCGGTGAGGTCGAGGTAGGTGTCGGCGGGGGTCTCCACGTCGAACTGGCCGCGGTGGAAGGCGGGGCCGACCGGGTGCGCGGCGGTGGGGGAGAAGGCGAGCGGGTCGAGCGAGGTCAGGGGCAGCGGGCGGCTGGTCCACTCCCGCAGCGGGCGGCCGTCGAGCCGGACGTCGCCCGGCAGGCCCTTGCGGTCGTGGATGCCCTGCCCGTAGTTGACCCGGCCCTGGTTCTCGACCAGCACCTCAAGGAGGGCCGACCATGTGGTCCCGGCCGGGCACCGGCTCGCCCTGATCGTCGCCGGGACCGACAGCGGGCTGATCGTCGCCCCGTCCACGAAGCCGACGATCAGCCTGGACCTGTCCCGGTCCAGCATGAACCTGCCGCTGGTCGGCGGCTTCCCGGCGCCGGCGCCGGCGCACGCCCCGCGCCCCGGCGCCGGCAGCCGGGGCGCGACGGGCGGCCCGAGCGCCGCCGTCCCGGCGGGCGGCCCGGCGGCCGCGCTGCCCGCCTCGCAGGCGGCGCGACTGCGCTGAACCCCAGGTCCGGACACGCGGGGGCCTTGCCGTGCGAACGGCAGGGCCCCCGCCGTGCGACCGCCCCGCGCACGGCGGACCGGCTCCGCCACCGTCGCGAAACAGAGCGTGGCGGCGTTTTGGCCAGGTGAGGTGGGAAATGCGTGAGTGTGTGGCACCAGGACAACGGTGCGACGGACGCCCCCCACGCTGGAGGGAAAAATGGCAGTACGCCACCAATTGGTCAAGCGCCCGCGCGAGGACGTGTGGGCGGTGCTCGCCGACCGCCGCGCCTACGCGGAGTGGGTCACCGGGACATCCGAATCGCGCAGCGCCGAGGGCGACTGGCCACAGGAAGGGGCGAGCCTGGAGTACGACGTGAAGCTGGGGCCCTGGTCCCTGACCGGCACCACCGTCGTACGCGAGGAGGAGCGCCCCTCCAGGCTCGCGCTGGAAGTGGACAGCGGACGCCTGGGCACCGCGCGCGTCGACATCGAGATCCGGCCCTGGGGCCGGGAGAGCAGCCTGGTCATCGTGGACGAGCACCCGCTGACCGGGCTGGGCGGCACCGTGCACAACGCCGCTATGGACGTCGTCCTGCACTGGCGGCACCGCCACATGCTCGCCCGGCTCGCCGAGGTCGTCGAGGGCTCGGCCGGCGAGCAGCGGGGCGCGAAGCGCCGCGAAAGCGGGTCCCGAGCGAGCACCTCGCGGGGCGGTACGCATGCCTGACGCCGTCGTCATCGGCGCGGGCCCCAACGGCCTGATCGCCGCGAACGTGCTGGCCGACGCCGGATGGAGCGTCGAGGTGCTGGAGGCGCAGGACGAACCGGGGGGCGCCGTCCGCAGTGACCGCGGCGTCGACCGCGACTTCGTCACCGACGTCTTCAGCGCCTTCTACCCCCTGGCAGCCGCGTCCCCGGTGCTGCACGCGCTCCACCTGGAGCGGGAAGGGCTGCGCTGGAGCCACGCGCCCGCCGTCCTGGCCCATCCGCTGGCCGACGGCCGGTGCGCCGTGCTCAGCCGCGACCTCGATGTCACCGCGGCGGGCCTCGACTCCTTCGCGCCGGGGGACGGAGCCTCCTGGCGGGAATGGCACGCCCTGTGGCAGCGGGTCGGGAAAAGCCTGCTGGGCTGCCTGTTCACCCCCTTCCCGCCCGTGCGTGCCGGTGCGCGGCTGGCCGCGCGGCTGGGCCCCGCGGGCGCTCTGCGCTTCGCCCGGACGGCGCTGCTGCCGACCCGCACGATGGGCGAGGAGCAGTTCGCGGGGGAAGGCGGCCGGCTGCTCCTCGCCGGCAACGCGCTGCACGCCGACCTCTCACCGGAGAGCGCCGGAAGCGGCATCTTCGGCTGGCTGATGTCGATGCTCGGCCAGGACGTCGGCTTTCCGGTGCCGGTCGGGGGCGCCGGCATGCTCACCACCGCGCTGGTCGGCCGGCTGGAGCGCCGCGGCGGCACGGTGCGCTGCGGCCGCCGGGTCAGCGGCGTCGTGGTGCGCTCCGGCCGTGCGGTCGGGGTGCGCACGGCCGACGGCGAGGAGATCCCCGCGCGCCGGGCCGTCCTCGCGGCGGTACCCGCGCCCCTGCTCTACGAGCACATGCTCAGCCCCGGCGACCTTCCGGCCGGGCTGCTGCGGCAGCTGGGCCACTTCCAGTGGGACTTCTCCACCTTCAAGGTCGACTGGGCACTCGACGGCCCCGTGCCCTGGACGGCCTTCCCCGCGCGGCAGGCGGGCACCGTGCACCTCGCGGACGGTGTGGACGACCTGACGCGTTTCGCGGCGCAACTGGCTACCCGCCACGTGCCGGACCGGCCGTTCGCGCTCTTCGGGCAGATGACGACCGCCGACCCGACGCGCTCCCCGGCAGGCACGGAGTCCGCCTGGGCGTACACCCATGTGCCGCAGGTCATCAAGGGCGACGCGGGGGACGAAGGGATCACCGGGAGCTGGGACGCCGGTGAGCAGAACACGATGGCCGACAGGATCGAGGCGTCCGTCGAGCGCTACGCGCCCGGCTTCCGCGCCCTGATCCGCGGCCGGCGGATCCTCGCGCCCCCGGCGCTCCAGGGCCTCGACGCCGCGCTGCAGGGCGGCGCCCTCAACGCCGGCACCACCGCGCTCCACCAGCAGCTGGTCTTCCGCCCGGTCCCGGGCCTCGGCCGGCCGGAGACGCCGATCCGAGGGCTGTACCTGGCGTCGGCGTCCGCCCACCCCGGCGGCGCGGTCCACGGTGCTCCCGGCGCCAACGCCGCACGCGCGGCGATGTCGCTCCCCCCGGTGAGCGCCCTGGCCAGCCGCATACAGCGAAGCCTCGCCGACGCATGACGGCCGGACCTGTGGTTCGCGGCCGGCCGGGCGGTCGACTGGGTCAGGACAGCGCCCGGGGGCGCGGCGTCTCCGGGTGGAGTACGCCGTCGACGTAGATGTCCACCCGGTAGAAGGCGATCAGTCCCGCGATCTTCTGGCTCTCCGCGGTGGGCGTGCGGTAGGACCACGCGATGTCCTTGTGGAGCGTGTCGCCCACCCGGACCGACCAGTACTGCGCGGTTCCCTTGTACGGGCAGCCCGTGGAGGTGTCGCTCGGTTCGAGCAGGTCCATGCGGACATGGGTCTTCGGCAGGTAGTAGCGGATCGGCACCCCGGTCTCGATCAGCATGCGCGCACTGGTGGACTCGGCGATCGTGACGCCCCCCACCTCGATGCGTACGGGGCGCGAAGTGGGCAGGATCTCGATCCTGGTGTAGGGGTCGCGGACGTGGACGAAGATCTCCTCGTCCTCCTCGAACCATGAGTCCATGGCGCCGAACTCGAAGCGGTAGAAGCCGCGGATCTCCTCGACCAAGGCGTCCTCGCCGTAGTACATCGCCGCTCCGGGCGCCTCGATGTCGCCCACCCGCACCGTGTGCTTGCGCCCGTCGCCGCGGCGGGGCGAGTGCCTGGTGGTCCCGTCGGACGAGAGCAGGTCCTCCCGGACGTCGGCGGGAGGGAAGTAGTACACCGGGTAGTGCGGCGACTCCCACACCATCAGGGCGCGGGTGGACTCGGCGACGATCTGGCCGCCCAGGAAGACGCGGACGCGCCTCGCGCTGGGCTCCACCCGGACGCTGCGGCGCTTGGCGGTGCCGGATGCGGGGTCGGTGCCGGTCTCGGTGTCGGTCATGTGTGGCTGTCCCTCGGGTGTCGGCGGTGCGAGGACGACCCGGCCGGTCGGGCCGCGGTGGTGCGGCAGCCACTGCCGTACCACCGCGCGGACGATCACGCCGGGTCGGGGGTGGGCCGTTCGTTCTCGAACGAGATGAGCAGCGTCCGCAGCAGTCCGGCCAGCGTGGCCTGCTCGTCGGGGCTCAGGACGTCGAGCATGCGCCGTTCGTTGGCCAGGTGCAGCGGGGCCACCTGCGCGAGGAGCGCCTGGCCGGCGGGGGTGAGGGCGACCAGGAGGCTGCGCCGGTCGTTCTCGTCGGGGACGCGTTCCACCAGGCCGGCGTACTCCAGCCGGTGCAGGGTGTGGGTGATCGCCCCGGCGGTGCGCATCAGCGCCTGGTGGAGCTGGGTCGGGGTGAGGCGGTGGGGCGGGCCGACCCGGCCCAGGCCGGCCAGGACGTCCCAGCTCTGCCGGGTCAGACCGTACTGCGCGAACACGGCGTGCAGTCCCGCGTCGACGTAGGCGTGCAGGCGGCCCAGACGGGCGATCACCGCTATCGGGGAGGTGTCGAGGCCCGGGTGCTGCGCGGCCCACTGGGCGCGGACCCGGTCGACGTGATCGCTGTCGACCGGGGAAGGCTGATTTACCTGCACGTTAAAGTAAATTACCCGCGCACCCCGGCGAAGGCAAGCGCGCACGTGCGGCACGCCGCCGGGGCCGCGGCGGTCGGCATGCGGAGCCGTTTCCGGGACAGCCTGAAGGCATGATCGGTCAACGACGTGCGCCGGACAGACCGGGCGGCTCGCGCACCCGCGACGCGGTCCCCGCTCCCGGCCCGCAGGGGGAGCGCAAGGACCGCGACTCCCGCCGCGGTGCCTCCCGGCAGGAACCGCGCGACGGGGCCTCCGGCGGGCCTTCGCGGGAGGCGGGCGCCACGCGGACCCGGTTGTACCGCGACGGAACCCTGGAGCGCGAGGACTTCCCCGTCCAGGACATCTCCGACTACGTGAGCGACCCGCACTGCACGGTGTGGCTGGACGTGTGCGACCCCTCGTCCGCGGACTTCGACATGATCGCCGAGGAGTTCGGGCTGCACTCCCTCGCTGTCGAGGACGCGCGGCACGAGCACCAGCGCCCCAAGCTCGACGCATACCGCACGCACCTGTTCCTGAGCGCCTACGCGGTGACGGTCGAGCCGGTCAGCGGCGCCGTGGACACCGCCGAGGTGTCGGCCTTCATCACCTCCAACGCGCTGATCACGGTGCGCAGGGGTCAGACGTGCGACGTGGAACCGATCGTCGAGCGCTGGGACGGCGCGCCGGAACTGGCCGTGCACGGTGTGGGCTTCCTCGTCCACGGGCTGCTGGACTTCCTGGTCGACGGCCACTTCTCCGCGGTCCAGGATCTCGACGACCGCCTCGAGGAGCTGGAGGACCTCCTCTTCGAGGACAGCCCCCGCGAGATCCAGGCGGTGCAGCGCCGGTCCTTCGACCTGCGCAAGAGCCTGGTACGCCTGCGCCGGGTCGTCCTGCCGATGCGGGAGGTCGTCAACGGGCTGCTGCGCCGGGACCTGCACGTGGTCGGCGAGCCGATGCTGCCGTACTTCCACGACGTCTACGACCACGTGCTGCGGGCGACCGAGTGGACGGAGTCGCTGCGCGACCTGGTCACGACCGTCATGGAGACCAACTTGACGGTCCAGGGCAACCGGATGAACCTGATCATGAAGAAGGTCACCAGCTGGGCCGCGATCATCGCCGTGCCCACCGCCGTCACCGGTTACTACGGCCAGAACGTCCCTTACCCCGGATACAACGCCCACTCCGGGTTCTGGGTCTCGACGGCCCTGGTGGTCGTCCTGTCCGTCGCGCTGTACGTGACCTTCAGGCGGCGGGACTGGATCTAGCCGGGGCTCGCTCGGGGGAATGAAGGGCAACTCGTGGGTAAACACGCCGTGAGGGCCGCGGTCAGCGGCCTGTTGAGGGGGCAGGAATGCAGAAGTGGACCGGCCGGGCGTACCCGCTCGGGGCGACGTACGACGGCTCAGGCACGAATTTCGCGCTGTTCTCGGAGGCCGCGGACAGCGTCGAACTGTGCCTGATCGACCGCCGCCGCCGGGAGAGGCGGGTGTCGTTGACCGAGGTCGACGGATTCATCTGGCACGCCTACCTGCCCGACGTGGGGCCCGGCCAGCGCTACGGCTTCCGGGTGCACGGCCCTTACGAGCCGTGGCGCGGGCAGCGCTGCAACCCGGCCAAGCTGCTGCTCGACCCGTACGCGAAGGCCATCGACGGCCAGGCCGACGGCCACGAGTCGCTGTTCGGCTACCCCTTCGGTGATCCGCAGGGCAAGAACACCGCGGACAGCCTCCACCACACGATGCTGTCCGTGGTGACCGACCCGGCCTTCGACTGGGGTGACGACCGGCCGCCGGGCCACTCCTACCACGAGTCGGTGATCTACGAGGCGCACGTCCGCGGCCTGACGCGGCTGCACCCGCGGCTGCCGCAGGAGATGCGGGGCAGTTACGCGGGCCTGGCACACCCCGCGGTCATCGAGCACCTGACCGGGCTCGGCGTCACCACGCTGGAGCTGATGCCGGTGCACCAGTTCGTGCAGGACGGCCATCTGCTGGACCGCGGGCTGCGCAACTACTGGGGCTACAACACCATCGGCTTCTTCGCGCCGCACAACGGCTACTCCCGCGCGGGCGGCGGTGGCGGGCAGGTCACCGAGTTCAAGTCGATGGTCAAGGCGCTGCACGCGGCAGGGATCGAGGTGATCCTCGACGTGGTCTACAACCACACCGCGGAAGGCAGCGACCTGGGGCCGACGCTGTCGATGCGCGGCATCGACAACGCCTCGTACTACCGGCTGGTGGACGACGACCCGGCGCACTACTTCGACACCACGGGTACCGGCAACTCGCTGCTGATGCGCAGCCCGCACGTGCTGCAGCTGATCATGGACAGCCTGCGGTACTGGGTCACCGAGATGCACGTGGACGGCTTCCGCTTCGACCTGGCGGCCACCCTGGCCCGGCAGTTCCACGAGGTGGACCGGCTCTCGGCCTTCTTCGACCTGGTGCAGCAGGACCCGGTGGTCAGCCGCGTCAAGCTGATAGCCGAGCCGTGGGACGTCGGCGAAGGCGGCTACCAGGTGGGCAACTTCCCCCCGCTGTGGAGCGAGTGGAACGGCCGCTACCGCGACACCGTGCGCGACTTCTGGCGCGGCGAGAACTCCACGCTGCCCGACCTCGCCTCCCGGCTGACCGGCTCCTCCGACCTCTACCAGGACGACAGCCGCCGGCCCCGGGCCGGCGTCAACTTCGTGACCTGCCACGACGGTTTCACCCTGCGCGACCTGGTCTCGTACAACGACAAGCACAACGAGGCCAACGGCGAGGGCAACCGGGACGGCGAGAGCCACAACCGGTCCTGGAACTGCGGCGCCGAGGGCGAGACGGACGATCCCGGCGTCCTGGAGCTGCGCGCCCGCCAGCAGCGCAACCTGCTCACCACCCTGCTCATCTCCCAGGGCGTGCCGATGATCAGCCACGGCGACGAGATCGGCCGCACGCAGCAGGGGAACAACAACACCTACTGCCAGGACGACGAACTGTCCTGGGTCCACTGGGACCTCGACGCCGGGCAGCGTGAACTCCTCGACTTCACGCGCCGGCTGATCGCGCTGCGGCGCGAGCACCCGGTCTTCCGGCGCCGCCGCTTCCTGCGCGGCGACACCCCGGGCCCCGGCCTCGGGGACGCGGTGTGGCTCACGCCGGGTGGCCGCACCATGACGCAGGGCGACTGGCACCGCGACGACGCCCACGCGGTCGCCCTCTTCCTCAACGGCGACGCCATCACGGAACCCGACCCGCGCGGCGGCAGGATCGTGGACGACTCCTTCCTGGTGCTGCTCAACAGCCACCACGAGACCGTCGAGTTCGTCCTGCCGGACCGGGTGTACGGCGACGCGTGGCAGGTCGCCGTCGACACCGCGACCGGGGCCGACACCACCGACGAGACGGAGGTCAAGGCCGGCGGCACCCTGGCCGTCCCGCCCCGCGCCACCCTGATCCTGACCTGCCCCCGCCGCCAGGCCCGCGGCCGGATCCGCCGCACCCTGACCGGCGCGGCACTCCGCCCCCGCGGCGCCCGCTGAGCGGACGCCGCTGTGCGGAGGACGGCCGCGGCCGCTTCGCCGCCTGACCACCCGGTGGTCCGCGCCGCCCGGTGGTCAGGCGGCCTGCGGCCATCTGGGCGTAGCCTGGCAGGACAGGGCCGGTCGCCCGGGAAGGCCCGCCTCTTCGGCATCGCCGAAGGGCCGTGCGCGGCTTCCCCGGCACGCCGTACGGCGAGGGCGACCGACTGGAGCCCGCCAGAGGCGTGCCGTCGTGCGGCGCCCGGAGCGAAGGAGGCCGCCCCGTGACCACCACACCCGTTCGACACCGCAGGGAGACATCCGGCGAACGGCGCTCGGGAACCGAGCCGACGAAGGCCAGATCGCCCCAGAACCTGCGCCTGCGCCTGTGCCTGATCTACGCACCGGTCTTCCTCATCGGCGCGGGACTCTTCGCCTGGTGGGCGGCGGACAGCGTGGCGGACGACAAGGGCATCCTGGAGATCCTCGCGGCGATCTGCGCGCTCTTCTTCGTCATCGCGGCGGCCAACGCCGCGGTCCTGATGCGCCGCGCGCGCCGCGCTCCCAGGCCCGAGGAGGACTGGCGGGGCGATGACGCGGTGAGGTCAGGACGCCGGTGAGTGGTGCGGCGCCCGGCGCGGCGGTCGCGACCTGAAGGCCTCGCGGAGAGAAGCCCTCAGGTCGCGTTCAGGAGGTCCAGCGAGACCTGCCAGAGGCGGGCCGCGTCGGCGGGGTCGAGGGCGTAGTCCGCGACTCCCCGGCGGACTCCCGGCCGGTTCGGTCCGGCCTCGGCGCAGTCCTCGAAGTAGCGTCCGCCGACCCCGCTGAGCAGCGGGGAGGCTGCCAGCAGCACCGAGGTCGCCGCACCCTGTTCCGCCGTCTTGACGGAGACGCCGGCGCTGTCGGCCGTTCCGGGGGCGACAGCCGTCTGGGCGTCGGCCAGGTGCCGCATCAGGCCGGTGGACGGGATGCGCCCGGGGTTGAGCGCGTTGGCGGTGATGCCGTCGGCGGCCCAGGCCCTGGACGCCTCGACGGCGAAGAGGACGTCGGCTGTCTTGGACTGGCCGTAGGCCGCCCACCGGTCGTACGGGCGGCGCTCGAAGTGCAGGTCCTCGAAGTCGACCCGGCCGTTGATGTGCCCCACGGAGCTGACCGAGACGATGCGTCCCGAGCCGGCTTCCGCCAGCGCCGCGTGCAGGCCCAGGGCCAGGGCGAAGTGGCCCATGTGGTTGGTGGCGAACTGCAACTCCCAGCCCTCGGGGGAGCGCGCGAGGTCGGGCAGCGCCATCACCCCCGCGTTGTTGACGAGGATGTCCAGCGGGCCGCGCCAGGCGCCGGTGAAGGCGCGTACGGAGGCCTGGTCGGCGATGTCCACGTGGGCGACCCGCAGCCGCGCGGCCGCGAGGCCGGCGGCGATGTCGGCCGCGGCTTCCTGGCCCGCGGCCACGTCGCGGACCGCCAGTGTGACCTCGGCGCCCGCGGCGGCCAGGGCGCGCGCGGTCTCGATGAAGGTGATCGCCCAGGAGGCGGGGGTCGGCGTCGGAACGCTCTACCGCCGGTTCCCCACCCGGGACGAACTGGTCGAGGCCACCTACCGCAGCGAGACCGCCCGCCTCTGCGAGGCGGCCCCCGACCTGCTGGACGCCATGCCGGCCGACCGTGCCCTGCGGCACTGGATGGGCCTGTTCGTCACCTACATGAACGCCAAGCATGGAATGGGGGACGCCCTGCGCGCGATCCTGGTCGACGAGGCCGACCGGATGCGCACCCGCTTCCTGCTGGCGGACGCCATCGGGGTCCTCATGGCCCGGGGCGCCGAGGACGGCACGCTGCGAGCCGAGGCGTACGACGTCCTGATGGGCCTGGGCGGGGTGGCCCTCATCGCGGGCGAACCGGATCGGCCGGCCCTCACCGGGCGCCTGCTCGACCTCCTCCTGGACGGCCTCCGGCCGGGGACCGGCGGTCGCGGATAGGGCGTGGCGCTGACGCCGGGGCCGTCGGCCCGCGGTTGCGCGGGCGCCCCCGAGCGGCGGCATGCGGATGCCGCCGGCCGGGGAAAGGGCGCCGGCTTGGACCCGATCGCCCGGGCACGTTGGTCCGGCCGAAACGGGGGAAGACCCTCCGCATCAGGTGTGCGGTGCGGACGGCCTCGGGCCGGTGGGGGTATCAGTGGCGACTGGCGAGGGTGTGTCGACCGATGAGCCGGGGAGGTCCGGCGGGAAAGACCGGCTCCAGGGACGCGGGGTAGGGCGCGGCCGGCGAAACGGGCGGCGGATGTCGCGGGTGGTCGCGGTTTTCGGGATGTGCGGCACCCTGTTGCGCGCCCTGGTGGCGGCCTGGGACAAGGACGCGACCGAGCGGGCCGCCGCGCTCACCTACTACTCGGTGCTGGCCCTCTTCCCCGCGCTGCTCATGACGCTGTCCCTGGTCGGGCTGACCGGGAGCCCTGACGGAAGCGGGGTCCCGGGCGGGCTCGAGGTACTCATGCCGGGGCAGTCGCGGCCGCTGGTGGCCGACGCGTTGCGGCACATGGCCAAGGACGCCTCGGGGACCACGTCTCTGGCGGCGGCCAGCGCGGCCGGGGCCGCGTGGGCAGCGTGCAGCTACGCCGCCGTCTTCCGGCGGGCGCTGCACCACATCCACGGCGTCGCGGACCACCGGCCCGCCTGGCGCACCGCGCCGCGCGTCGTGATCACCGCGCTCATGCTGCTGGTCCTGCTGGCGTGCAGCACCATCTGCGTGGTCGTCACCGGTGAGCTCGCCCACCGGGCGGGCGACCTTTTCCACCTGGGCAGTCCGGTGGTGTCGGCATGGCGCGCACTGCGCTGGCCGGTGCTGCTCGCCGTGGCCGCGGCGACGGTGCTGATCCTCTTCCGCTCGGGCCCGCCCGTGGCGCGGGGCCTGCGGGCGTCCGCGCCGGGCGGCGGCGTGGCGGTCGGCCTGTGGCTGCTCACGTCGGCCGGCTTCGCGACGTACACCGCCCGCCTGGGGACCTACGACCGGCTGTACGGCCAGCTGTCCGGCGCGGTCGCCTTCCTGGTGTGGCTGTGGTTCAGCAACCTCGCACTGCTGGTCGGCGCGCACTACAACGCCGAGCGTGCGTTCCGGCTCGCCGCCGCGCCGCGCGACGACGAGGAGGCGGTCCTCACCCGCGAGAGCGGCGTCAAGCCGCCCCGCACGGAAGCGGCCCCCGCCGCGGACCTGGCCACGGCGGAGCCACGGCGTACCCGCGTACGGCGCTCGGCCCGCGGATAGCCGCCGGGTGCTGCGCAGCCGGGCGCCCTGGGCGCTCGGGCAGCGCCGAGGGGCGCGAGGTGGGCGCCGCTGCTGGTGGTCCGCAGCGGCAGCCTGGCCGATGGGTGCCGCTCAGCCGGGCGCTCGGCAGGACCGAGGTGGGCAGCGGCGCTTGCCGGGCGGGGCGGGCGGTCAGTGGGTCAGTGCGTTCGCGCTCACGATGAACAGGCCGAGCAGGACGTCCACCGCGCCGACGCGGCAGGCCGAGCCCCAGGCCTGGCCTGCCGAGCGGGCGGCGAGCAGGCCCCACCCGAAGAGGGCCACGGTGTTGACGGTGAGGGCGACGTCGACGGCGCCCTTCTCGCTCCACCAGCCGGCGGCGGCGCCCAGCAGCGCGGCCACAGTGGGGACCGCGGCCGCCACGAGGGGCCACTCGAAAAGCACCGACCGGACACTCTCGGCGGTGGCCTTCTTCCCGCCGGCCGTCCAGTGGGCGATGGCGTGCGCGTAACCGTGCGCCGCGGCCGCCGCCAGGGCCGCCACCGTGATCCACAGCGCGTCGTAGCCGGGGTTGGGGCTGCCGCTTTCCTGGTCGAGGGCGGACGCCAGGGAGCTGGCGAGCACGGTGCCGTACACGCCGCCGAAGAGCAGGCGCTGCAGCGGCACGCGCATCTGGTCGGTGGCCGCGGCGCGGCCCGGACTGTCCGGCACTGGGCCGCCCTTCGCACGGGAGCTGGTGCCCCCCACGATCGCCGCAGGCGCCGCGCATTGCGCCCCGCCCCGCCCGCCGGACGCGCGCATTCCGCCGGACGGGCGCTCCACCCCGTTTCGGGCGGGGCGGTCAGCGGGTCCGGGCCGCGGCGCACCGCACGCAGGTCGTCGCCGCCGGGAGCACCTCGAGGCGTTCCGGCGGGATCGGCTCGCCGCAGGCCTCGCACCGCCCGTAGCCACCCTCGTCGAGCCGCTCCAGCGCCCTGTCGAGGGCGACGAGGTGCTCGCGGGCCTGGGCCAGCAGCGAGCCGATGTGGGCCCGCTCGAAGGCCGTGCTCGACCCCTCGGGGTCGTGCTCGTCGTCCACCGCGACGAGGGCGTTGGCCTCGACCATCCCGTCGTACTCCCGGCTCAGGGCCGTGATCTGCGCACTCGCGCCCGCCCGCGCCGCGCCCAGGCGCTCGCGGGTGGCGGCGGCCTCCTCGGCGGCGCCGGCGGGAACATCATCATGCAAATCGCTCATTGGGCCCACAACGCCGGCGCTCGCCCCACCATTCCGGGGGCGGTGCCGCGCATGCCGGGTCGCACGGCGCGCGACCCCCGTGTTCCGTGCTCCCCTGCGCTGTATCGCGGGGCGCGGAGCCGTGAGACCCTGTGGCCCGGTCCGACGCTGTCGCCGGACCCGGGCAGGGGGATGACCATGGGACGCCGATGGCTGGTGACGGGTTGCTCGTCGGGGCTGGGCCGGGCTGTCGCGGCCGCGGCGGCCGCCGCGGGTGACTCGGTTCTCGCGACGGCCCGTAAGCCGGCCGCCCTGCACGACCTCCAGCGCCGGTATCCCGACCGGATCGCCACGGCCGCGCTCGACGTGTGCGACCCGGGGCAGTGCGAAGCCGCCGTGGCCCACGCGGTCGACCGCCTCGGCGGGGTGGACGTCCTGGTGAACAACGCCGGCACCGGGCTGTTCGGCGCTGTGGAGGAGGTCTCCGACCAGGAGCTGCGGGAGCAGCTGGAGACCCTGGCGATCGGCCCCTGGCGCCTGGCCCGGCTGGTCCTGCCCCTGATGCGGTCGCAGGGCTCCGGCCACATCGTCAACGTCTCCTCGGTCGTCGGCCGGATGGCGCTGCCGGGCCTGGCGGCGTACGTCACCGCCAAGCACGCTCTCGAAGGAATGAGCCAGGCACTGGCGGCCGAGGTCGGCGGTCTCGGTATCCGGGTCACCGTGCTCGAACCCGGCCAGTTCGCCAGCCGCTACGGCAGTTCCCTGGCCGAGGCCCGCAGCCGCGTGGCCGCGTACGACCCCGTGACCGGGCCCGTACGCGAGGCGCTTCGCGGCATGGAGGGCAACGCGGACCTGGGCGACCCGGATCGTTTCGCCGAGGTCGTCCTGCGTATCGTCGCGGCGGACCGCACTCCCTTGCGCGTCCCGGTCGGCCCCGACGCCTACGCCTACCTGGGAGCCAGCGACGAGGCGCACCGCGAGGACTTCGAGACGGCGCGCACCTTCACTCTCGGGGCGTCCTGAGACCGTCCGGCGTCCCGCCCGCCCGGTCGCCGGACGTCGTGGCGCTGCGGGCTTCCGCTCCCAGGGCCCGGATTCCGGCCAGCAGACGCGCGTTGGTGGTGCCCTTGACGAGGTAGTCCGCGACGCCGACCGCGGCCATCTCGCTGCGCGTCGCCTGGTCGCCGTAGGCGGAGAAGACCAGGATGCGCACTCCGGGGACGGCGCGGGTGATCTGCCGGGCGGTGTGCGGGCCGCCACCGGGAAAGCGCACGTCGAGCACCACGACGTGCGGCTGTTCCGCGGTGGCGAGCCGGATCGCCTCCTCGGCGTCGGCCGCGCTGCCGGCGAGGGCGAGGTCCGGCTGGGCCCCGACGACCTCGGCCAGCGCCGCGCGCAGCATCTCGTTGTCGTCGCAGATCAGTACCCGCAGGGGGCCGTCCGGCGCGGCGGGCCCGCTCATCGGGGATCCTGGGTGGAACTCCGGGAGCCGAGGCTGCCGAAGGGCGTGCCGGGAAGGTGCTCGTCCGAGCCGCCCGCCGGCAGGTCGGGCAGCCAGAATTCCACCGTCGTGCCGACGCCGGGCTCGCTGCGCAGCGTCCACCAGCCGCCGGCGGTCTCGGCGCGCTCGCGCATCTCCATCAGCCCGAAGTGCTCGCGCAGCCCGTGCGAGGCGGCCGGGTTCCCGGTGCCGTCGTCGGCCACCCGGACGAGGACGCCCCGGTTCTCGCTGGTGACGCTGATGCGCACGGAACGTGCTCGGGCGTGCTTGCGGACGTTCAGCAGCGCTTCCTGCACGATGCGGAAGGCGGTGATGGCGGTCTCGGCCGCCGGTTCCCTGGCCAGGTCCCCGACGAGGGACGTCTCAAGTCCCCACTTGCCGACCACGTCGGTGAGGTACTGCGACAGCGATTCGGCCAGGCCGTGCCGGTCGATGCCGGGCGGCTGGAGCCGGAAGGTGAGGTTGCGCAGCCGGCCCACCGCCTCACGCACCGACGCGTCGAGTCGGGACAGCTCGTCCGCGTACGGCTCGCCGACCCGGTCGGCGAGGAGCTGCAGCCGCATGCCGACGGCGACCATGGCCTGGATCGAGTCGTCGTGCACGTCCCAGGCGATACGGCGGCGCTCCAGCTCCTGCGCCTGCACCAGGTGGGTGAACAGGCGGCGGCGGTCGGTGAGTTCCTGCTCGGCGGCGCGGCGCTCGGTCATGTCCCGGGTGACCTTGCCGAAGCCGCGCAGCTCGCCGGTCTCGTCGAAGAGCGCGGTGATCACCACGTTGGCCCAGAAGCGGGAGCCGTCCTTGCGGATGCGCCAGCCCTCGTCCTCCAGCCGGCCGTCGGCGATGGCCGCCTCCAGCTCCAGGTGGGGTTTGCGGGCGGCGATCTCCTCGGGAGGGTAGAAGACCGAGAAGTGTCTGCCGATGATGTCCTCGGCGCGGTAGCCCTTGATCCGCTCGGCTCCGGCGTTCCAGGTGGACACGTAGCCGCCGGGGTCGAGCATGAAGATGCCGTAGTCCAGGACGCTCGTCACCAGCAGGGTGAAGGCCGTCTCGTTCGGAGCGGGGGTGGCACTGCGTTCTGCGGGCCTCTTCCCGGTCACTGGAGCAGGCCCTCGCGGCGGGCCACGGCGACCGCCTCCAGTTGGGAGCGGGCACCGAGCTTCTCCAGGACCCGCTGCACGTGGTTGCGCGCGGTGTTGAGGGCGACGCCGAGCCGCCGGCTGATCTCGGGGGTGCCCAGCCCTTCGCCGAGCAGGCCGAGGGTCTCGCGCTCGCGCGGGGTCAGCGTGCCGCCCAGGTCGCTGCTCCGGCCGGTCAGCCGGTCCAGCGCTTCGCCGAGCAGGCCCTTGCTGAAGGCGACGTCGCCCGCCGCCACCAGGCGTACGCCGTCCTGGAGTTCGTCCAGACTGCCGATCTTGAGCAGGAGCCCCGAGCCGCCGGCCGCTGCGACGCGGGCGGCCACCGCCGGAGTCGCCTCGCCGGTCAGCACCAGGACGCGGGTGCCGGGCGCGGCGGCTTTGATCGGGCCGATGGCGGCGATGCCGTCACCGTCGGGCAGCCGCCGGTCCAGCACCACCACGGCGGGGCGCAGCCGGGCGGCGTCCGCCAGTGCGTCCTTCACCGACAGGCTGCGGCCGACCACATCGAGGTCGTCGGTGCGGTCGAGGGCGAGCCGTATCGCCTCGGCCACCATGTCGTGGTCCTCCACGAGCAGGATGGTGATGCGCTCATTGGCACGGCGCGGCGCGGCGGCCGGAGCGTGCCGCGGTGCGGAGGGCATCAGGCGATCCTCGGTAGCCGGCTTCGCACGCCGGCCGTGAACCGTCCGCCGGCGCCGGTGAGGGCGAAGAGCCGGCTCACCTGCGCGCAGGCACCCTCGACGCACAGCTCGGTGCCGATGCTGTCCGCCGTGTCCTTGGCCTCCAGCAGCACGTTGAGGCCCGCGCAGTCGCAGAAACGCAGGCCCCACAAGTCGAGGACGACACGGCCCGACGGCCGTGCGAAACAGGCGGCGAGGGCGGAGCGCAGGTCCGCGGCCCCGTCGAGGTCCAGCTCGCCGACGAGCCGGAGACGGTGCACGTCGGTATCGAGGGCGACGTCGACGCGGAATGACGACGGGCCGATCACGCGGCGTCTCTTCTCATGTGGCGACCCCACATATGGGCTACTGGCACCACTTCAGAGTAGTGAATCTGCACTAGAAGGGAAGTCGTACCCCGGCGAAACGCCACAGGACACCGGTCATACCTACGCAAAACGGTGCGGCCGGGATGCGAAAAGACAAGCTGGGTACCCTGCTCGGGGTAAGTGACGAGGGACGGACGTCCCGGCTGCGACGAGGTGGTCACAAACAGTGGTGAAACGCTCGGGCGGTGGGACACTCAGCGGAAAGGAAGGCTGGATGGAACTCCCGCCGGCCACCCCGCACGACGCCCGTCCTCCGGAAGTGCGCGTGGACTTCGACGGCGCCTCCGGCTGCATCGCCGAGGCGCGGGACGTCGCCGGGCTCTTCCTGCGCGACCATGCCCCGCATGCCGGCGGCACCTTTCCGGACGACGTCCTGCTGGTCGTCTCCGAGCTGGTGACCAATGCCGTCCGCCACGCTCCCGGGCCCCTCACGCTGACGGTCTGCCTGCTGCCCGGCGGGATCGGGATCACCGTGCGGGACACCGGCCCCGGCCGCCCGTACACGCGCACTCCCGACCGGACCGGCGGCCGCGGCTGGCCCATCGTCCAGAGCCTCGCCCGCCGGGTGCACGTCGTCCCCGAGCACGGCGGCAAGACCGTACAGGCGGAGCTGGACTGGTAGTCCGGCCCCCGTGCCGCCCGCCCGGCCCGTGCGACTACTTGCGGAGCCGGGCCCGGTCCGCGCGGTCCGGTGCGCTCCGCTCACCCGCGGGGACGGCGTAGCGCACGCCCGCCTTCCTGGCCGCCGCGTGCAGGGAGCGCAGGGCCAGCAGCAGGAAGCCGATGTCGTCGAGGTAGATCGGGTCGGGCAGCAGGTCCACCGGCCAGACCAGATAGACGATGGACGCCCAGAACATCGTCTTGGTGGACATGGGGATGCCCGAGTCCTTGAGCAGCCGCCGTGAGCGGACGAGCTTGACCAGCACCCTGACCGCGATCGCCAGCGTGACGACCCCCACCACCGCCAGCAGGGCGAGCAGCAACCACTCCGTGTCGTTCATCCGCACTACCTCCGCGCCGCCGGGACCCTTGCCTTCCGCATGCCCCCTATATCGGCTGCCACGGCGCGGACGGCGACCCAGGGACGCCGCCGGCGTCCACCGGGCCGGCGCGTCTACGCCGGTGTGCGTAGTTCGGGCGTGGAGCTCCGTACCCGCGACCCCACCGGGTAGCCGACCGCGCAGGACGTCCAGGGGAATCGGTCAGGGGAGGGTCTCGTGAAGGGCATGAATCGCTGGATCGACCGGCATCTGTGGATGTGGGCGGCGCTGCTGGTCGTCCTCGGCACCGGCATCCTGATGGCCTTCCGGCCCAGCCGCTCACCGATCGGTGCCGTGCTGAACGCCGTCGTCTACGCGGGAATCGCCGTCTGGGCCTATCGGAGGCGGCGCACCCGCGACCTGCGCGCGGCCGGCAGCCAGGACGCGGACGTCGTGACGCTGAACCGGATGCTCGCCAAAGGGCGGATACCTGACGACGCGGTCCGACAAGAACAGATGCGCGGTCTTGTAAGCCGCCGTCGACAGCAGTTGAGGCGGGCGCGCTGGGTCATGCCCGCCTTCAGCGTGCTCCTGCTGATCGTCGCCGGACTGAGCATCGCCTCGCACAGCTGGCTGGCGGCACTCCCGCTCGTCGCCGCTGTGATGTTCTTCGACGGCTTCGCCCTTTTCGGCTACCGCAGGCAGAAGCGCAATCTGCGCCGCCTGGACGAGGGTCTGTCCTGACGTCGTCGTGATCCGCTGGGCCAGGTCGCGGCCAGGTCGCGGCCAGGTCGCGGCGTTCCGCCGCTGCGTCGTCACGGGTGCCGGGCGTCGTAGGCTGGGGGAAGACCGCGATTCCGCGAGTGGGCCCCAGAGGCGCCGCATGACCGATATCTACGGCTTCCTGAAATACCCCCGCCGTCCGGTTGCGCCCCGCCCCGTCGACGAACGGCTGGGGGACTGGAACGAGGTGTACGCCGGCCAGGCGCTGCTGCCCCTCGTCTCCGAGCAGGCAGCGCGCTGCATGGACTGCGGCATCCCGTTCTGCCACAACGGCTGCCCGCTGGGGAATCTCATCCCGGAGTGGAATGTCTACGCGGCGCACGGCGACTGGCGGGCCGCCGCCGAGCGGCTGCACGCGACGAACAACTTCCCGGAATTCACCGGGCGGCTGTGCCCGGCCCCGTGTGAGGACGCGTGCGTGCTGGCCATCAACTCCGATCCGGTGACGATCAAGAACGTCGAGCAGGCGATCGCCGACCAGATATGGGAGCGGGGATACGCCGAGCCGCAGCCGCCGGAACGGCACAGCGAGAAGAGCGTCGCCGTCATCGGCTCGGGACCCGCCGGGCTCGCGGCGGCCCAGCAGCTCACCCGCCAGGGACACACCGTCGCCGTCTACGAGCGCTCCGACCGCATCGGCGGGCTGCTCCGCTACGGCATCCCCTCGTTCAAGATGGAGAAGGGCCAGCTCGACCGGCGGATCGGGCAGATGCGGGCCGAGGGCACCGCCTTCCGTACCGGTGCGGACGTCGGCGGCGATCTCGACGCCGCGGAGCTCGCGCGGCGGCATGACGCGGTGGTCGTCGCGGTGGGGGCCCGGGAGCAGCGGGAGCTTCCGGTGCCCGGCAGGAGCCTGTCCGGCATCCACCAGGCGATGGAGTACCTGACGCTCGCCAACCGCGTCGCGCAGGGCGACTGCGCCGACCCGCCGATCACCGCTGAGGGCAAGCACGTGGTCATCGTCGGCGGCGGGGACACCGGCTCCGACTGCCTGGGCACGGTCCTGCGCCAGGGCGCGGCCTCGGCGGTGCAGCTGGACATCAACCCCGAGCCGCAGGAGACCCGGCGGGAAGCCGAGCCCTGGCCGACGTATCCGCGGGTCTACCGGATCTCGCACGCCCACGAGGAGGCCAGGGGGCGGGCCGGCAGCGATCCGCGGGTCTTCTCCGCCGCCACCCTCCGCTTCGAGGGGAGCGCGAGCGGCCAGGTGCGCGCCCTGCACCTGACGGAGGTGGAACCCGGGGCGCGGCACCCCCGGCCCGGCACCGAGCGGCTGATCCCGGCGGAACTGGTGCTGCTCGCCCTGGGGTTCTCCGGACCGGAACGCGGTACGGGCCTCCTGGAGCAGCTCGGGCTGTCGCTGGACGGCAAGGGGAACATCGCCCGCGACGGCGGCTTCGGGGCGCGGGCGGGCGACCGTGCGGACGCGCCGGACCCTACGGACGGGATCTTCGTGGCGGGCGACGCCGGCCGCGGCCAGTCCCTCGTCGTGTGGGCCATCGCGGAGGGGCGCTCCGCCGCGGCCGCCGCCGACCGCTACCTGACCGGCACCACCGAACTCCCCGCCCCCGTCGCTCCCGACGACGGCCCCTTCACCGTGTGACGCGACCGGCCGGCCTCCCACCGTCCCCCCGGTGCGGTGGGAGGTGCCGGTCGCGGTCGTGCCGGGTCAGCCGGTGACGCTGGCCCTGCCGGTCTCCAGGTGGCCGGTGAACCGCTGCGACCAGGCGTCGTCGCTGTCGGCCGTGACGGTCACGTCGTACCACCCGTCGCTGACGTCCACCGCGTCGACCACCCACGTCTTCCGGCTGCCAGGGGCGACCCGCAGCCGCTCCGGGGGGCAGGAGACGTAGTGGTCGTGCCTGCCGGTGAAGGTCACCGGCGTGCGGCCGTTGTTGTGGAGCGTCAGCGTCAGCTTCGGGTGCCCCGCCGCCCTGCCGTCGTAGTAGGCCACCTCCACGACGAGGTCCTTGCCGGCGGTGGCGGTGTCGCCGACGAAGCGGCGCAGGAACCGGTTCGGTCCGGTGACGGTCAGGTCGTACGCGGTGTCGCCCTCGGCTGAGCCGACAGGGCCGACGCCGGTGGCCGTGCCCTTGGCGCCGACGGTGTACTGGCCCGGGAACCTCGACGGGTACTCGGCCAGCGTCGGGAAGCCGCCCAGGTTGTTGTAGACGGTGAAGTGGCTGGCCTTGGTGACGAACGGCGCGTCGTTGCTGAAGGCCAGCGTCGCACTGCCGTGGGCGAAACCGGTGAGCTGGGCGTTGGGCTGGTAAGGAAGCGGGCGGGCCCGCTTCGTGCCCTTCTCCTGGGTGGGCATCGTGTTGTCGCCCGGCAGCGGGGTGTAGCGGGTCTCCGGGATCAGTTCGCCGGTGTCGGGCAGGTGCGGCAGCCCGTAGACCGGCGAGCCGAAGTCGAAGGCGCTCGTGAGGTCGCCGGAGACCTTGCGGCGCCACTTGCTGATGTTGGGGGAGATGGCCGGCGTCCCGAGCGCGGTGGTCCACTTCTCCAGGAACTGGATGACCGAGGTGTGGTCGGAGACCTCGGAGGTCACCCAACCGCCGCGGGTCCAGGGCGAGATGAGGATCAGCGGCACCCGGAAGCCGAGGCCGACCGGGAGCGGCTCGGTGACGCCGTACTGGCTCATGGTGCCGGACACGAACTCGTCGCTCTCGCCCGGCGCCGGGACCGGCGGCGCGACATGGTCGAACTGGCCGTCGTTCTCGTCGTAGTTGATGATCACCAGGGTCGAGTTGAAGACGTCCGGGTCGGCGTTGAGCGCGTCGAGCACTCCGCGCAGGAAGTACGCGCCGTTGCTCGGGGCGGTGACCGGGTGCTCCGAGAAGAACTGGTTGTTGACGACCCAGCTGACCTGCGGCAGCGTGCCGTTCAGCACGTCGGCGCGGATCGCGGCGTTGATGTTGTCGGCGTTGCCCGCGAGCCCGGTGGCCGGCTCGGGGACGTTCTTGACGCCGTTGTCGTAGTAGACGTTCCCCGGTGCGGCCGTGCCGCCCTGGGTGGGGTCGACCCTGGCGAAGGTGTTGAAGTACTCGAGGCCGTTGTCGCCGTAGTCGTCCTCGCACTGGTAGACCCGCCAGCTCGCGCCCGCCTTCTGGAGCGTCTCGGCGTAGGACTCCCAGGGCAGGAACCTGTCGCGCTCGTCACCGCCGTCGTTGGCCGTGAAAGTCCCGTGCTTCCTGTCGGCGTTGATCGTGCCGCCCCACAGGTAGGTGCGGTTCGGGCCGGTCGCGCTGAGCACCGAGCAGTGGTACGCGTCGCCCACCGTGTAGGCGTCGGCGAGGGCGTAGTGGAACGGAAGGTCCCTGCGGTCGAGGTAGCCGAGAGTGGTCGGGCCGCCCTTGGCGTAGTACCAGCCGTTCATGAGGCCGCCGTACCAGGCGCCGTGCTGGTCGGTCCATCCGTGGCTGGTGCCGCCGTAGTTGGCCGCGCCGAGTTCCGCGCTCGGCGGGGTGTCGCCGCTCCAGGACTTCGCGCCGCTCAGCCGCCACGGGTACTGCGTCGGCGCACCCTCCGTCGGCGTCTTCGGCTGCTCCCAGACGGACGCCCCGCCGGGCAGCCGGATCGCCGAACGGTCGCCGAAGCCGCGAACGCCCTTGAGGGAACCGAAGTAGTGGTCGAAGCTGCGGTTCTCCTGCATGATCACGACGACGTGCTCGATGTCGCGGATGTCACCGTGCCGGTGACCGGTGTGGCCGCTCGGGTGGGCGTGCTCGTCGCCGTGCCCGGGAGCCGCCGCGGCGGCAGCGGGCGTCGCGGCACCCACGGCGGCCGCACCGGTGACGGTGGCGGCGGCGCCCAGGAATTTTCTGCGGGACAGGTCGGACATTCGGTTCCTTCGGGTCGAGGTGGCAGACCCGACCCTGGTGCTGCAACCTTGCGCCGCGGCGTCCTGGAACCGACGTGCGGATAGCCGGGGGTTCAAGAGCTGGTTCGTTCGCCACCCGGCCCGCGCTGCTGGTCGGGCCGGTGGCCCGGGCGTTTCAGTGCAGGGCGCGGTCGAGGTTGAACGCGGCGCTGATCAGCGCGAGATGGGTGAACGCCTGCGGGAAGTTGCCCAGGTGCTCGCCGGTCACGCCGATCTGCTCGGCGTACAGACCGAGGTGGTTGGCGTAGGTGAAGGTCTTCTCCAGCGCGAGCCTGGCCTTCTCGATCTGCCCGGAGCGGGTCAGCGCCTCCACCCACCAGAAGGAGCAGATGGAGAAGGTGCCCTCCGCACCGGCGAGCCCGTCGGGCGACATCGTCGGGTCGTACCGGTAGACCAGGCTGTCCATGACGAGTTGTTCCTCGATGGCGTCCATCGTGGAGCGGTACCGGGGGTCGGCCGGCGAGAGGAACTTCACCATCGGCATGAGCAGCAGGGCCGCGTCGACCACCGGGCGCGGCCGGCCGGACTGCTCCGGCTGCCCCGCCCCTTCCGCGCCGGGCGGCCGCGGCCTGCCGTCGAGGCGCTGGACGAAGGTGCCGGCGTCCTCGTTCCAGCCGTGCTCGATGATCTCCCGGTAGATCCTGTCCCGGGCGAGGTCCCAGCGCACCAGGTCGCCGGGCAGCCCGCGCTGGCGGGCCATCCGGGTCATCCGCTCGACGGCGACCCAGCACATCAGCCGCGAGTACGTGTGGTTCTGCCGCCCGGCCCGGGTCTCCCAGATCCCCTCGTCGGGCCGGTCCCAGTTGTCCAGCAGCCAGTCCGTGATGAAGCACAGGTCCATCCAGCTGTCGTGCGAGATGCCGACGCTGTATTTGTTGAACAGGTAGATGGAGTCGATGAGTTCACCGTAGATGTCCAGCTGGAGCTGGTCGGTCGCGTCATTGCCGACCCGTACCGGGCGGGAGCCGCGGTAGCCCTCGAAGTGGTCCAGGACGTGCTCGGGCAGCCGCGCCCGCCCGTCGATCGAGTACAGCACCCGCAGCGGGCCGTACTCGTTGCCGTCCGTCCTGCGCAGGCAGGCCGTCAGCCACTTGATGAACCCCTGCGCCTCGTCGGTGAAGCCGAGCCGCAGCAGGGCGTAGAGCGAGAAGGCGGCGTCGCGGATCCAGACGTAGCGGTAGTCCCAGTTGCGCTCGCCGCCGAGCTTCTCGGGCAGACCCAGCGTCGGCGCCGCCACGATCGCGCCGGTGGGCTCGTGGGTGAGCAGCTTCAGCGTCAGGGCCGAACGGTGCACCATCTCCCGCCAGCGCCCGGTGTAGGTGCACTGGTGCAGCCAGCGGTGCCAGAACGCGGCGGTGGCGTTGAAGAGCGCGTCGACGGCGTCACCGTCCGGCGGGGCGACGGGGTCGGCGCCGTCGGCGCCGCCCGTGGTGCCCGTGGTGTCCGCGTCGTCCGAGGTGTCCGCGGTGTGCAGGACGAAGACCATGCTCTGACCCTGCCCGACCAGGAACTGCCCGTACGCATCGTCGCCGTCGGCCCGCAGCGGCACGTCGCTGTCCACGCTCACGGTGAGGCTGTCGCCGCGGAAGCGGACGCCGGCCGGCAGGACGTCGGTCCGGTGCGGAGCGCGGCCGTAGTCCAGGCGCGGGGCGATGCGCATCTGCATCCTCAGCCGGCCGCGCACTCCGACCACCCGCCGCACCAGCTGCTGCCTGTGGTCGGGATCGTGCTCGCGCACCAGGGGCATGAAGTCCTGGATCTCGACGATGCCGTCCTCGGTGAGCATCCGGGTGATCAGGATGTTCGTCTCGGGGAAGTAGAACTGCTGGCCCGATGCCTGCTCGCACATCGGGCTGATGGTCCAGTGCCCGCCCTTGCGCGCGTCGAGCAGGGACCCGAAGATGCTCGGCGAGTCGAAGCGCGGTGCGCAGAACCAGTCGATCCGGCTGTCGGTGCCCACCAGCGCCACCGTCCGCAGGTCCCCGATGAGGCCGTGCTCCGCGATGGGCAGGTAGTCCTCTGCGGCAGGCATTCCGGCTCCGGCGTCACTCATGCCTCTCCCGGTCCTCGACGGCGCCCCCACCTACCATCGTCACCCGTGCCCGGCCGGCGCGCGCCCCGGCGCGGGAGGCGGGGGCGCTCCCGTGTCAGCGGCCTGCGGATCGGCGGCCATTTTCTGCGCGAGGCCCGCCCCCACCGCGCGCGCCGCGGAACTGTCGGGTTTACGTGCCGCCTGGTCCTGGAAGCAGGCCAGGAACTGCGCGGTGAGGTCCAGCCGGGGGTAGCGTGCCAGCACCTCGGCGCGGAAGGCGGGCGGGTGCTCGTCGGCGCCCTTGCCGACGATCTCGGTGGCGGTGGCCCGGGACAGCAGGTGTCCCTCGGGGTCGTCGGACACCTCCACCCGCGGCCACATGTGCCGGACGATCACGTCCGACAGGCGCGTACGCCGCTCGGCCGGCCATCCGGCGCCGGCCGCGAAGACCCGTGCGAGGTGGCCGCCGGCCTCCTCGAACGCGACGGTGTGGCTGTCGAAGGCCGGCACCAGCCCGAGGTCGTGGAAGAGCGCGGCGACGTAGAGCAGCTCCGGGTCGAAGGCGATGCCTTCCGCCGTGCCGCGTGCGGCCGCCCACACGTAGGCGCGCAGCGAATGGTTCAGCAGCGCGGGGGAGTGGTAGGCGGTGGCCACCTCCAGGGCTGCGGCGGCCGTGGCACTACGGGGAAACGGGAGGGCGTCGAGCGGGGTGGGGGCCACTGTGGGCCTCCTTCCTGGGGCTGTCTGACACGATGCGGGCGGCCGCCGCGGGGTCCCGCGAAGGCGGCACGGCGGCGGTCGAGCACACAGATGCCCGCCTGGGTCGGCAGGGCATTCGATGCGCCGTGTTCTCGACCGTATGCGTCGGGTGTCCCCTCCGTGTGGGCCACTTTCGAGGCAAGGCGGTGCGCCACTCTCCCGCCGCCTCGCCGAACCCGCCCGGGCCCGCGCCCGGGCCCGGCCGGTCCGGCCCTCAGGGCTCGTCGGGCCTGCGCACGCCGGGCCAGTCCAGCAGCAGTTGCTGGGCGCGCGGGAGCTTGGCGACGATCAGATCGTAGGAGTCCTCGATCATCTCGTGGACCAGCCCGTCGGGCAGCGATCCGTCGAGGCGCACCGTGTTCCAGTGGCGCTTGTTGAGGTGCCAGCCGCCGGTGATCTCCGGATGGGCGGCCCGCAGCCGCACCGCGATCTCGGGATCGCACTTCAGGCTCACGCTCAGGGGGTCGGCGTCCAGGGCGGTGATGGCGAAAACCTTCCCGCCGACCTTGAAGACGGAGGTCTCCGCGGTGAAGGGGAAGGTCTCGACCGCCCCGTTCAGTCCCAGGCAGACGGCCTTGAGTGCGTCAGGTGTCATGGGGGTCAGTCTGCCTCGCCGGTCAGGCCGGCTGCGGCAGTTCGGCGTCCCGTACGGGACCGTCGTCGCCGACCGCGGCACGAGCCGCGCGGTGCCGGTCGGCACGGCGCGCGGCCGGGCCGGTGGCGTAGGCCGCCACCGTCATCAGCCCGCCGAGCAGCAGCCAGCCCGGTGTGCCCCAGTCCAGCAGCATGGTGGTCAGCACCAGCGGCCCCAGGGTGCGGGCGACGGTCACGCTGGTGCCGTAGAAGCCCTGGTATTCGCCGATGCGCTCCGGCGGGGCCAGGTCGAAGGAGAGCTGCCAGGAGCCCGCCGACTGCTGCATCTCGGCGACCACCTGCAATACCGCGCCCGCCACCAGGATCGCCGTGGCCGGCCCCGCCGAGCGACCCGCCGACAGGGCGAAGACCGCGCAGCAGGCGAGCATCACCAGCCCTGACAGCCGTACCGCCCGCAGCGCGCTGCCGAGCCCGGCGATGCCGCGCGCCGCCCGCACCTGGAACAGCGTGACCGCGAGGGTGTTGAGGACGAACAGGCCGGACGCCACCCACGCCGGGGCCTCGGTGTGCTCGGTGATCCACAGCGGCAGCACCAGGCTGAGCAGCGGCAGCCGGAGCATGAGGATCGCGTTGAGCAGCGTGACGAGCACGTACGGCCGGTCCCGGAGTATCCCCTCGCGCGGGGTCCGCTCCGCGCCGGCCACCGGCACCGCCTCCGGTACCGCCGTCGCGTTCGGTGCCGTCCTCGGCAGCCGCGTCAGGAGCAGCGCGCAGGCGAGGAAGCACACCGCGTCCAGGGCGAGCGCGCCCCGGTAGGCCGCGGCCGTCCCGGCGCTCAGGGCGAGCCCGCCGAGGGCCGCGCCGACCGCGAGACCGCCGTTCAGCGTCGACTGGAGCCGCGCCAGCAGCCCGGTCCGCTCACCGGCCGGAACCAGCCGGGCCAGCAGGGCCTGCCGGGACGCCGCCAGACCGGACTGCGCGGCGGTGTACAGGCAGGCGGCGGCGACGAAGAAGGCGAAGCCCCGCACCAGCAGGAAGGAGCCGACCGCGGCCGAGGTGGCCAGCGCCAGCAGCACCGAGGTGCCGCGCGGCCCGCGCCGGTCGGCGACCCGGCCGAGCGGTACGCCGACCAGCGAGCCGAAGGCCCAGGCGAGTGTGAGCCCGAGTCCCACCCGGGCGGGGGACAGTCCCGCGACCCGGGTGAAGTACAGCGCCGACGTCACGTAGAAGGCGCCGTCGCCAACGGAGTTGGCGAGTTGGGCCAGGGCCAGGCGGCGCTGCGATCGGGTTGTCATACCGGTGACGGTACCGGCTGTGTGGGCCGATATTCAGGCCCACTTCCGCGACGATTTCCTGGCCCACTTCTCCCGATCCCGGTGCCGCCCGCGCGCCTCGTTCTCCCGATCCGCTGTGCCCGCCGCGCGCCTCACTCCAGCGCCGCCGCCTTGCGCAGCAGCACGGACCGCTCCCGGGCGTTGCCGCACAGCCGGGCGGCCAGTTCCAGCTCGGCCCGCGCCTCGGAGGTGCGGCCGAGGCGGGTGAGCAGCTCGCCGCGCACGCTCGGCAGCAGGTACGACCCCGACAGGCGGCCGGACACGGCCAGTTCGTCCACGACGTCCAGCGCCTGCCGTGGTCCGCCGGCCATCGCGACGGCCACGGCCCGGTTGAGCTCGACGACGGGCGAGGGGGCCACCCGGCCGAGCGCCTCGTAGAGGAGCACCACCCGCTCCCAGTCCGTTTCCCGCACCGAGGGCGCCGTCGCGTGGCAGGCGGCGATCGCGGCCTGCAGGCCGTACGGCCCCAGGCCCCGCCCGGCGCCGACGGCCTTCCCGACGCCGGCGAGACCGCGGCGGATCGCCGACCGGTCCCACCGGCGCCGGTCCTGGTCCTCCAGGAGCACCGGCTCCCCGTCGGACCCCGTACGCGCCGGGAAGCGCGCGGCGGTGAGCTCGAAGAGCGCGAGCAGCCCGTGGACCTCCGGCTCGGCGGGCAGCAGGGCGGCCAGCGTCCGGGCCAGCCGGACCGCCTCGTACGCGAGGTCGGGCCGCAGCAGGCGGTCGCCGGCCGTCGCGGTCGAGCCCTCGGTGAAGATCACGTACAGCACGCTCAGGACGGCACCGAGCCGCTCGCGCCGCTCCTCGGGCGGCGGCAGTTCGAACGGTACGCCCGCCGCGGCGATCGTCTTCTTCGCCCGGGTGATCCGGGCCTGGACGGTCGGGGTGGTCACCAGGAAGGCACGGGCGACCTCCTCGGTGGACAGGCCGCCCACCACGCGCAGCGTGAGCGCCACCCGGGCCTCGGGCGAGAGCACCGGGTGGCAGGCGGTGAACATCAGCGCGAGGACGTCGTCGTCGACCCGGTCGGGGTCCCACGGCAGGTCGTCCACCCGCCCGGGCCCGGTCTGCACGCCCGAACTGAACTCGCCCTCGGCCAGCCGGCCCGCGAGCAGGGCGTACCGCGCGTCGAGCGCCGACCTGCGGCGGAAGGCGTCGATGGCCCGCCGCCGTGCGGTCGCCAGCAGCCAGCCCACCGGATTGGCCGGCGCACCGTCGCGCGTCCAGCTGACCAGCGCCTCGGCCAGCGCCTCCTGCGCGACGTCCTCGGCGAGCGCGAAGTCCCCGGTGTAACGGGCCAGCGCCCCGACGATCCGTGCGGACTCGATCCGCCAGACGGCCGAGGCGGCCCGCCGCGCCGCCTCGGCGCCGGGCGGGCCGCCGACGACCTCGGGCATCAGATCTGGCCGGTCCGCTCGCGCCACTCCCGCTCCCTGACGATCCACTCGTTGTCCTGCGGAAACTCGTCGATGCCCGGAACACGGCGGATCTCGACCTTCGAACCGGTGATCGCCGGCAGCCGCTTGGCCCACTCGACGGCCTCCTCCTTCGAGGCGACGTCGAGCAGGCAGAAGCCGCCGAACAGCTCCTTGGTCTCCCCGTACGGACCGTCGGTGACCACCGGGGTCTCCCCGCTGAAGTCGACCACCACACCCTGCGACGGGTCGTCGAGGCCCTCGGTGGCCACGAGCACGCCCGCCCGGATCATCTCCTCGTTGAAGCGGCCCATCGCCTCGATCATGTCCTCGAAGGGCGTCTCCATCATCTTCGCGACGGATTCGTCCGTGCCTCGCATGATCAGCATGTACTTCGCCATCGTCGTCTCCTCGGTCGGGGGTCGCGTCTCGGCCCTCTCTATCCCAGGTCGAACGGCGCGAGCGCCGATCGACACGACAGGCGTGAGCGGACCGTTTTTCTTCGGGCGTGGTTGACCGGGCATCCGGGGGTCAGTAATTTACCGATCCCGATCAACACATGGTGAACAGCTTGCGGAAGCCACCCCCACGGCCGCCCACACCATGACGCGACGGCCCCGACGGACGAGGTTCCCATGCGGATTCCGGTACTGGCGGCAGCCGTCGTGCTGCTCTCCTCCCTCACCTTCCCGCTGGCCGGCAGCGCCGCCGCCGTCCCGGCGGCGCACCACGCGGACGGCAGCCGCTTCGACCGGCCGTACACCGGGTTCGCACCGGTCGGCACCGTGCTCCGCCGCGGCAGCCCGCGCGACGCGGGGCTCGACGCCGCGCCCATCGACGCCTTCGAGCAGCGGATGGCCGGCTGGGAGGACCCGTCCGCCGGCGCCGGCTACCTCTTCCCCGGCGCCACCACGCTGATGGCGCACGACGGCGTGGTGGTCGAACGCGGCGCCGGCGGCTACGCGGTCAAGTACGCCGGCACCACCACTGAACTGCCCCCGGACCAGTGGGTCCCGGCCCGCACCGACACCCTCTACGACCTGGCCTCGCTGTCGAAGCTGTTCACCTCGATCGTGGCCATGCAGCAGCTCGAAGCCGGGCGGATCGACCTCGGCACCCCGGTGGCGCACTACCTCCCGGAATTCGCCGCCAACGGCAAGGGCGACATCACCGTCGAGCAACTCCTCACCCACACCTCGGGATTCGACGCGGACCCGGTGCCCTCCCTGTGGCAGGGCTACTCCGACATCCCCTCGCGCGAGCAGGCGATCCTCGACGCCGAGCCGATCCACCCGCCGGGCACCACGTATCTCTACTCCGACCTCAACATGCTCAGCATGCAACTGGTCCTGGAGAAGGTGACGGGGAAGCCGCTGGACACCCTCGTACACGACGGCATCACGACGCCGCTGCAACTGGCCGACACCGGCTACAACCCGCCGCCGGACAAGCTGCCCCGGATCGCGGCCACCGAGTACGAGACCAGTCCCGCGCGCGGCATGGTGCGAGGCCAGGTGCACGACGAGAACGCCTGGGCGCTGGGCGGCGTGGCCGGCCACGCGGGCGTCTTCTCCACCGTCGACGACCTGGCGGTGCTCGCCCAGACGATCCTCAACGGCGGTACGTACCGCGGGCATCGCATCCTCGACGGGGACAGCGTCCGGCTGATGGAGCAGAATTTCAACCAGGCCTTCCCCGGCGACTCGCACGGCCTGGGCTTCGAGCTGGACCAGATCTGGTACATGGGCGGACTGTCCGGCCCGCAGACCCTCGGGCACACCGGCTTCACCGGCACCTCGCTGGTCATCGACCCGCAGTCGCGGTCCTTCGTCATCCTGCTGAGCAACCGGGTGCACCCCACCCGGGCCACCCCCTCGACCAACCCGCCGCGCCGGGCCATCGGCGTGGCGATGTCGCAGGCCATGCGGGTGGCGGTGCCCGGCGGCGGCCCGCTCTGGTATTCCGGCCAGGCCGGCGGCACCACCAGCACCCTGTCCACCGGCCCGCTCACCGCGACCGCCCCGGTGGACGTCGACTTCGCCGCCTTCGTCAACACCGAGTCCACCGACCTGCTCTGCCTGGAGGACTCCACGGACGGCGGCGCCACCTGGCACGCGCTGCCGCTGACCGTCACCGGCCAGGGGGCGCCGCCCGGCACGCCGGCCTCGCTGTCCGGGCAGTCCGTCCGCGCCTGGTGGCACGCGCACGCCGAGATTCCGCAGCCGGCCGGCGTCTTCCAGCTCCGCTGGCGCTACACCACCGACCCGGTCTACGAGGGCCGCGGTGTCGACCTCGCCCACCTCTCGGTGACCTCCGCCGGCCGTCCCGTGCCCGGCTCCGCCGCCCTGACGCCGGCCGGCGCCTGGCAGTTCCTGCCGGACGCGCGCCGGTGACCACGGGGAACACCCCGGCCCCTGCTCTCCGCGCGTTCGGCGCGCGGAGAGCAGGGGCCGTTCGGCGTCCGTGCGGGACCGGTCAGCGGCCCCGCGGCGCGCGTGTCAGGACGAGGCGGTGACCGGCGTGCCGGTGACCGCGGGCACCCACTGGTCCAGCTCGGGCCGCCAGTAGCGGGCCACGTTCAGCCGGGTCGGCTTGGCCTCGCCGGGCAGCTGGAACTTCAGCGAGCTCCACACGGCCTTCCGCTTGACGTCGCTGACCAGGGCCGCGGCCTCGTTCCGCGGTATCGCCACGACCAGCGCCTTGGGACGGGCGCTCATCCGGCCCGCCTTGTGGAAGACCACGGCCTGCTCGGTGACCGTGACGAAGTAGTACTTCACGAACAGCTGGGCGATGGCACCCAGTGAGTTGATGAGCCACGGGCTCGGGCCGGTCACGGTGTGGATCGTGGCGATCGGCCGGTCGCCCGGGTTGATCTGCGCGATGGCCTCGGCCACCTGCTCCTGCATGGTGGACTTGCGAATGGCCATGTGGTGCCCCCATTTTCGACGTGCTGTGACTGAAGTGACGTGCCACGTGCGCCGGATGTACCGGCAGGCCAATGGCGACGCCGCCGTCGTGACCACGACAGCGGCGTCGCAGCGTACCGCCTTCCGGCGGTGCTGACGCCCCTCGGGGTGCGAACACCGCAGGAACCGGGTCGGGTTGCGCCTTCCCACCGTGTACGGGAGGTCCTGCCGCCCGGGTCGGGCGGCCGGTCATGCCGCAGTGCTTGTGGGCTGCGAGTGCCAGGGCCTGTCCGGCGGATCATGGCGGATCAGCCTGCGGCGTCCGGTGCCGTACATCGCAAGGCGGAGAATCGTCCTCGTACCGGGTCGTACAAGGATGATTCGACAACGCTGGGGGCACCTCCCGCCGAAGGCAGGGGGAGGGGTGCGGTGCCGGGCGTCGCAGGCCCGGCATGATCCGCCGGACAGGCCCTAGTTCGGGGACTCGGAGGGATACGCCACTACCGTCACGTCGACGTGATCGACGACCGTGCAGCCGGTGGGCAGCGTCTTGAAGCTGACGTCGCCGTTCTTGTCGGGCTTTGCCGTGCGCAGCGCGCTGGCGCACTGCGGCGATGCCTCGGCCAGGTAGATGATATGAGGGGTGTTCACCTCGCCGACGTCTCCGATCCCCTGATCGACGATGTGCCAGCTGCCGTCGCTCGGCGCGATCGGGGCGTACGGTGCCGTGCCGTCGAGGAAGTACGCCTGGTCGCCCCGGGGGTCGAAATCGAAGATCCATCCCGTGTCGCCGTTCAGGTCGCAGGCCTCGACCTGAACGGTGGTGCCGAGATTGCCGTCCGCGATCTGGTAATTCTGCTGGGGGGCGACGATCCGCAGGTGTTTGCCGCAGGCAGTCGACACTGCGGGCGTGGCCTGCGGTGGGCTGCTCGTCGCCGGTAAGGAGGGCGTCCCGGAGGCCGGAGGCGGGGAGCTGTCGCTATTGCCGCCGTTGGTGAACATTCCGGTGAGCACAGCCGCGAGTGCGGCTCCCACGACGCCGATCACGGCGACGATGATTTGCGTTGCGCCACCCCTGCCTCTCCAGATTCCGCTTCTCCCGGTTTCCTCATCGGAGTCCGATCCCAGTTGGTCGTCACCCATTGCCGAACATCCCCCCTCCGTAACGCCTTCGAGGCAGGTCTACCATGGCCGATCCCCGCGCGACCTCCTCTTGAGAAACTCCTTGCCCGAATTCCACTTGGGAGAGAGCCGGGCTTGCGCAGACCCCCACCGGGAAACTGAAGGTGCATTATTGCAGCGCCCGATGGCTCATTTCGGTTGAGCGGACTGCCCCACCCCTCGCGATATCACCAATGATTCCCCCAGTCCCTCGAACAACAGCCCCCGCCGGGAATCCGGCGCCCGGCGCCCCTCCTCCGCCGCAGCGGACGAGGGGCGCCGGGCCGGGTGCGGCCTCAGCCGGCGGGCGTGGCGGCGGGGCAGTTGTGGTAAGCCGCGAGCAGCCACCGGCCGTCCCGCCGGGTGACCACCCAGGTCGCGATCGCCAGCCGGTCGGCAGGCACCTCCGCCTCACCGGCGAAGAGGACGCCCGTCTCGCTGACCACGACGGCGTTGTCGTCGCCGAGGAAGCGGACGTCGAGCACCTTGTCGATCGTGGTCGAGCCCTTCAGGAAGGTGCTGAAACCCGCCGCCATGCTGTTGCGGATCGCGTCGCGGGACTTCCGGTAGGACCCGGGCAGGATCGCGCTGGCGTCCTCGGTGTAGTCGGCCACGAAGGCGTCGGCGTCGTTGTCGTCCCAGGCCTCGTAGAGGTCTTTCAGCACCTTGAGGATGGCGGTCTCGTCAGCCGCGCGCCTCTGGTTCGTACTCAAGGTTTCCCTCGCTTCACCGTACTGGTACGGATCGCCGCGGCCTGCGGCTCACCGGGAGTCTTCGCCTCCGCGGATACATACCGGCGGCGGGGCCGGAACTCATCGCGCCCGCGGCGACTTCTTCGGGCGCGATAGGGTCCGCGGCGAGGGGAAGCGGCAAAAGGGGGGTGGGCAGTGGCGGCCACGATCGGGGACATGGCGGATTTCGAGCGTCGACTCGAGCCGTACCGGCCGGAGTTGCTGGCCCACTGCTACCGGATGCTCGGCTCGGTCCACGACGCCGAGGACCTCGTGCAGGAGACCTACCTGCGGGCCCTGCGGGCGCGGGACCGCTACGACCAGGCCCGCGGCTCGCTGCGCACCTGGCTGTACCGGATCGCGACCAACGCCTGCCTGACCGCGCTGGAGAGCCGCGGCCACCGACCGCTGCCGTCGGGAATGGTCGCGGAGAGCGAGCCCCTCCAGCCGCTGGTCCCCGGCGGCGAGGTCACCTGGCTCCAGCCCGTGCCCGACGCGCTGCTGCACCTGGGGGACCCGGCGGGCGCCGCCGTCGACCGCGGCAGTCTGCGGCTGGCCTTCGTCGCCGCGATGCAGCACCTGTCCGCGCGCCAGCGTGCCGCGTTGATCCTGCGCGAGGTGCTCGCCTTCTCCGCCGCCGAGACCGCGGACGTCCTCGGCACGACGGTCGCCTCGGTCAACAGCTCGCTGCAGCGGGCGCGCGCCCGGCTGGACGAGGCGGGCGTCCTGGAGGACCAGGTCGCGGAGCCCACCCAGGCGGAGCAGCGGGCCTGCGTCGAGCGCTATATGGCGGCGTTCGAGAGGGCGGACATCGAGGGGCTCAAGCGACTCCTCGCCCATGACGTCGTCATGGAGATGCCCCCGATGCTCAACTGGTTCGTCGGGCCCGAGAACTACAGCCGCTTCATGGGCTGGGTCTTCGACAAGGCCGGCACCAGCTGGCGTCTCGTCCTGGTCGCGGCGAACGGCCAGCCGGCCTTCGCGGCCTACCGGGAGGGCGGCAGCGGCCGCTTCGAGCTCCACACCCTGCAGGTCTTCACCGTCACCGCCGCCGGCATCAGCAGGAACACCGTCTTCCAGGAGGCCGAGGTCTTCCGGGCCTTCGGCCTGCCCGCCGAGATCGCCCGCTGACGCCGCTCACGTCGCCGGTACCGGGCGGCGACGCGGGGAGCGGGTTGCGGATGACGGGGAGGTACGGGGCCGCCGGCCAGAGGGCTCCCTGGCCGCGGCGAATGCCGGGCTCAGCGCCGGGAGCGGTCCCGGGTACAGCGTGGGAAGTGGCCTCATGCCCAGTGCCGGGGAGGGCCCGGTACGGTGGCCGGCCGGGAACTAGGGAGTGCCGTCGCGGCCCGGCCGGCGAGTGCGGGACTCGTCGCCGCGGCCCACGCGAGGGGCGGGGCGGTCCTTGGGGGCCGGCTTGAGCGGGAGGTCGGGGACCTCGACCGCCGGCGGGAGGTCCGGGGTCAGGTGGGTCTGGGGGACGCTGCCTTTCTTGCGTGCATTCATACTCTTTCGCGTGCCCGTTCGATGCGGTCCCAGTCACCCGGATCCGGGATATCGGGCCTTGATCGGATTCCGCGGGTCACCGGCGCACACGGGCGCTACTCCGCGTGAGTATCCGGGCCGGCGGTAGCGCGCATCACCCGGTCACAGCGCCTGAACGCCCCCGCCTGACCGCGGGCGACCGGAATCCCGGGGGAGAGCGAGTACCGCCTCCGGCCGCCCCGCGGTCCTCGCGCCCGACCGCCTGCGGCGACCTCACCCCTCGGCGGCGACCTCTCGGATCACCGGCTCGAATTCCCGCCGCACGTAGACGTCGAACGGCTCGGTCAGCGCACCGTCTATCACCCGCCGCACCCGGTGGCCCGCCGCGAACTCCTTGATCGCCGCGCGGGAGCCCGGCCCCACGCCCCCGCCTATGATCAGCACCTCGAACCTGTCGGTCGCCAGCAGCGCCTTGGCCTCGTCGTCGGTGCTGACGCCCTCCACCTCGAATCCGTCCCCGCGTAACGTGGCCAGCACAGCCGTCACCCTGGCGGGCGTCCTGCCCAGCACCAGCGTCCTCATGGTCGTGTCCCCTCCGGTACGTCTCCGCTACGTCGACATCGGCGCGTCCAGCACCGCCCGCCCGGCACCGACGGGCCCGCCGTGCACCCGGTCAGATGTCCACGCGTCGCAAGCGGTGCCCGACCTTCACTGCCTTACCCGCTCCGCCCCTGCCGAACCGCGTCGTAGGAGCGCCCGGCAGCTCAGCGCCACTGTGTCTCATGGCTGACCAGCCGGTGGCGGACGTCGTACTGGTCGACCGAGGCGATGGTCCTGCCCGCCGCGATCGCGACGGCCCAGGCGTGGATGACGGTGCCGGGGACGGCCGCCGCCGGGGCCTGGAGGCGGTCGCCGTCGGTGAGGGTGACCACTCCGTAGGCGACGGTCGGCTCCGAATGGGCGACGAAGAGCCGGAAACCACTGGTGCCCTTCTCGTGCAGGCCCCACAGGCCTGCCTCACCGTTCTGGCGGACGTCGTCAGGGCCGTCCCCCAGGTGGCAGTCGGACCAGGGGCCGCCCTGGTGGTCGACGCGGACCCCGCCGATCACCATCCGCTGGCACAGCAGTGACCGGGCCGAAGCGCCGGCGAAGTCCTGCGGGAGCGTCGGGTAGAACTCCAGGGTCACCGACCAGGCCGTGCCGCCGACACTGCCCTGCGCCACCAGCGCGCTGACCGAGCCGCCGGACGGCGAGGCGGCGCCGATGGTCGCCTGCGGGCGCGGGGGATCCGCGGCCTGGTGGAGGACGGGCAGCGTGACCAGGAGGCCGGCGGCTGCGACCGACACGGTCGCCGCGAACACCGCCCCGCGGCGACGCCCGCGGCGGGCCCGGCCGGCCGCGATGATGCCGGCGACGGGCGCGGGCGAGGGGTCGTGGGCCTCCAGGCTGCGGGCAAGCGCCGCACGCAGCCGGCCGCTTTCGGGGTCGGGTTCGTACGTCATCGCGGGTCTCCGTTCCTGCCGGCCAGCGGGTAGTGGGCCAGGTCAGGGCTGTGGCGCAGCTTGGCGAGGGCGCGGGAGGCCTGGCTCTTGACCGTGCCGACCGAGCAGCGCAGCGTCGCCGCGACCTCCTCCGCCGACAGATCCTCCCAATACCGAAGCACCACGACCGCCCGCTGCCGCTCGGGCAGTTCCGACAGCGCGCGGATCAGTACGTCCCGCTCGGCGCCTTGCTGGGCACCTCCGCCGTTGTCGACGGCGGAGGTGTCGGGCAGCGAGGGCAGCAGCAGTTGTACGACCCGGCGCCGGCGGTGCCGGCTGCGGTTGGTGTTGACGAGGGCCCGCCGCACATAGTGCTCGGCGGTCTCCGTCCGTACCCGCCGCCAGTGCGGGTAGACCTTCGCCAAAGTCGCCTGCACCAGATCCTCCGCCTCGTGGAAGTCCCCGGTGAGCAGGTAGGCGGTATGGGTCAGCGCACGCCAGCGGGCGCCGACGAACCGGCTGAAATCGGCGTCCGGTCCGTCGTCGGCCGCGGAGAGATCAGGCTGCCGCACGGAAGGCGTGTCCCTTCCTTCGTCTTCGTCGCATTCCTCGCTGCCGCGGGCGTCCGGTCAGCGCCACTCGGTCTCGTGGCTGATCCGGTGGTCCTGGACGTCGTACTGGTCGACCGCGGCGATGGTCTCCCCGCTGGGGATCGCCACGGCCCAGGCGCGGTAGGCGGTGGCGGGGGCGGTGACCGTACGGGCGGTCAGCCGGGTGCCGTCGGTCAGGGTGACCACTGCGCGGGCGACCTGGGCATCCGGGTTGGCGACGAAGAGCCGGAAGCCGCTGGTGCCCTTGTCATGCATGCCCCACAGGCCCGCCTCCCGGCTCCTGTCGCGGTCTTGGGCACCGTCCACCGGCTGACAGTCCGCCCAGGGGCCGCCCTGATGGTCCACGCGGACGCCGTCGATGACCATCCGCTGGCATACCAGCGCCGTCACCTTCTTGGCGGGCACCGCCTTCACCCCGGGAAGCGAGAAGGACGGGATCACGTAGCCCTCGGGCAGCGTCGGGTAGAACTCCAGGGTCACCGACCAGGCCGTGCCGTGCACCTCCCCTTTGCCGATCAGCTGCCTGACAACCGTCGGGGCCGCGGCCTTCGCGGCTGCCTTGTGTCCGACCGGCGCGGCGGGCTTGTGCGCGACCGGCGCGGCGGCCGGCGCCGCGGTGTGGTGCCCAGAGGGTCCCGGGCCGGACGCGAACGCCGAAGCGCCGAAGGAGATCCCCCCGACCGCGGCGACGGCGGCGCCCGCCGCACCTACCTTCCTGATGAAACCGACAGCCACGTCTACTCCTCGTGAGAACGAACCGTGCGGCTCGGCGCCGTGCGGCTCGGTGAAGGCCAAGTCCGTCCGTAGGTACTCCCGCGGACCGCTGCCGGGTTGCACGCCCGCACGAGGTTTTCCCGACCCGGCGCCGCAGCAGGCCCCGAGTCCGGGAGGCCGGAGGGCTGACCCGGTCGGCGCACAGGGGCGTGCGGGGGTGGCCGACCGGCGTGCGGAGCCTGCCCGATTGTGCCCTTGTGCTCGTCCTGGACCGTTCGCATACTGGGCCCACAGTGTCAGGGCCATGTTGTGAAGGGGTGCCCGGAGCGGTGCCGCCGCCTTGAGCCGCCGCCCTGCGCCGCGCCGCCGTGGCCGACGCGCCCTGTCCACCAGGAGGCCCCCGTGAGGATCGGACACCGCTCCACCGCACGGCCCGCCGTCCGCCGATCCGGCCTGGCCGCGGTCGCGCTCGCCGCCACGCTGGCCGCCTCCGCCCCCACGGCCGCCGCCGCGTCCGCGCCGCGGCCCGAGGTCTCCGTCGGCGACCTGGTCTACTCCGGCAACGGCACCGCCTGTCGAGTCCAGGTCAACGCCCGCGGCGGGACCGTGTACTACATGATCCTGCCGGGCCACTGCACCCAGGGCACCTCGGCCTGGTACACCACCGCCGCCCTGACCACCTACATCGGGCCGACCGTGGCCACCTCCTTCCCCGGCAACGACTATGGCCTGGTCCGCTACGACAACCCGGCGGTGCCGCACCCCGGCAGCGGCTTCAAGTCGGCCGGCAGCGCGTACGTCGGCGAGCAGGTGTGCAGCAGGAGCACGGTCAGCGGCCTCCACTGCGGCACGGTCACGGCCCTCAACGCCACGGTCAACTACGGCGGCGGCGGGGTCGTGAGCGGCCTGATAGCCACCACCGTCTGCACCGAGCCGGGCGACCCGGGTGGAGTGCTGTTCTCGGGCTCGACGGCCCTCGGCCTGTTCTCCGGCGGATCGGGCAACTGCGCCAGCGGCGGCACCGGCTACTACCAGCCGCTCACCGAGGTCCTGGCCGCCTGCGGGCTGTCGCTGTACTGACCGCGAACGTCCTGCGGTGACAGCCGGCGTCAGTAGTCCCGCTGATCCCGTCGATCTTCTTGGCCACCTCGCCGCCGAGTCGATGCCGTTCCTCTCGGCGAGGGCCACCGGACGGCTTGCGGCGATCTGTTCGGCACTCATGCCGACAGCCAGGCGGTGACGGACTCCGCGGTGTCGAGCCGGGCCTGCACGGCGTACCGGATCATGCGGTTCACGTGGGACCACCCGAGCGGGTCGTCCGCGAGGAGTTCCGCCGAAGTTAACCAGAAGAGCTGACCATAGGGACTGGAGAAGCTCGGGGCGACCACATTTAGTCATATCCGCCTGCCGGGAGCGCACGCAGCTGCATCCTGTACATTTGCCGAAATCCCAGGCCAGAGAGCGCATATGACGCATCATGCCGGTCCGCGCGCGGCCTCGCCGAAGCCTTGACTTTTGCTCATTTCAAGCTGAACAGTGTGTGAGCGAGTTTTTCACCGGTCCGGTGGGCGGCCGTGCTACGCGGTGCTCGGCGGGAGAGGGAAGAGTGGAGACAACGTTGTCAGGCTCATGCTCCACATCCCTGCCCGCCCGGCCGCAGGCCACCGTCGCCGGTGCCCGCCTGCTCCCCGTGAACCTGTGCTCCCACGGCGCATGACATGAAGGAGACAACTGTGCGCTCCCGAATACGCAGATCATCAGCTGGACGAGTGCTGGCCGCCGCCCTCGCGGTGAGCGTGGTCGCCGGGGTGCCGGCGGTGGCGCAGGCGAGCCCGCGAGGTGCGGCGGGGTCGGTCGCCCCGACGACGCCGCTCTACCTGAACACGCACTACTCGTTCGCCGAGCGGGCGGCCGATCTGGTGTCGCGGATGACGCCGGCCGAGAAGGTGGGCCAGCTGCAGACCAACGACGCCCCCGCCATCCCGCGGCTCGGGGTCCAGAAGTACACGTACTGGAGCGAGGGCCAGCACGGCATCAACCGGCTCGGCGCCGACACCGCGGCCGGCAGCCAGGGCGAGCTCGACGTGACGGCGACCAGCTTCCCGGTCAACTTCGCCTCCACGATGTCCTGGGACCCCGAGCTGACCTATCAGGAGACCACCGCGATCTCGGACGAGGCGCGCGGGTTCCTGGACAAGTCGCTGTGGGGGAACGGGCAGAACAACCTCGGCCCGTCCGCGTCCGACTACGGCGACCTCACCTTCTGGGCGCCGACGGTCAACATGGACCGCGACCCGCGCTGGGGGCGTACCAACGAGTCGTTCGGCGAGGACACCTACCTGGCGTCCACGATGGCCGGCGCCTTCGTCAACGGCTACCAGGGCCAGACGATCACCGGCCACCCGATGACCCCGTATCTGAAGGTGGCGGCGACCGCCAAGCACTACGCCCTGAACAACGCCGAGAACAGCCGCCACACCCAGAGCGCGAACACCACCGACGCGAACATCAGGGACTACTACACCAAGCAGTTCGCCAGCCTGGTGCAGGACGCGCACGTGGCCGGTGTGATGACGTCCTACAACGCGGTGAACGGCACGCCGGCGCCCGCGAGCACCTACACGGTGAACGAACTGCTGCAGGCCACCTACGGCTTCGGCGGCTACACCACCTCCGACTGCGGCGCGGTCGGTGACGTCTACGCCTCCGGCGCCCACGACTGGGCACCGCCGGGGTGGACGACCAACGGCACGACGTGGACGAACACCGCCACCGGCGAGGAGCTCCCGGCGTCGGCGGGCGGTCAGGCGTACGCGCTGCGTGCCGGCACCCAGCTGAACTGCGCCGGGGGTGAGGTGACCGTGCAGAACATCGACGCGGCCATCTCGCTGGGCCTGTTGACACCCGGGGTGATCGACGGCGCGCTGACGAAGCTGTTCACCGTCCGGATGGAGACCGGCGAGTTCGACCCCGCGAGCAAGGTCGCGTACACCGGGATCACCAAGGCGCAGATCGAGTCGCCCGCGCACCAGGCGCTGGCCGAGAAGGTGGCGGCACAGGACCTGGTGCTGCTGCAGAACGACAAGGTCCCCGGCACGTCGTCCCCGCTGCTGCCGGCGAACCCCGCCGAGCTGGACAGCGTCGTCATCGTCGGCAACCTGGCGAACACCACGACGCTCGGCGGCTATTCGGGGCAGCCGACGCTCAGGGTCGACGCCGTGCAGGGGATCACCGCGGCCGTCAAGGCGGCCAACCCGGCGGCGACCGTCACCTTCGACGCCTGCGGCACCTCCACGACCGCCACCACCCCCGCGGCGTGCTCGGCCGCGACGCAGACCGCGATCAGGAGCGCCGACCTGGTGATCGTGACAGCCGGTTCCGACATGGCCGTGGCCGACGAGGGCACCGACCGGTCGGCGCTCGCCATGCCCGGCAACTACACCTCGCTGATCAGCCAGGTCGCCGCCCTGGGCAACCCGCGCACCGCGCTGGTCATGCAGGCCGACGGCCCGTACGACATCACTGCGGCCCAGCAGGACTTCCCGGCGATCGTCTTCAGCGGCTACAACGGCGAGAGCCAGGGATCGGCGCTCGCCCAGGTCCTGTTCGGCAAGGTCAACCCCTCCGGGCACCTGGACTTCACCTGGTACGCCGACGACGCGCAGCTTCCGTCGATGGACAACTACGGGCTCACCCCGTCGCAGACCGGCGGACTCGGCCGTACGTACATGCACTTCACCGGCAAGCCGAGCTACCCCTTCGGATACGGCCTGTCCTACACGCAGTTCGCGTACTCGCACGTCGAGGTCGGACCCCGTGCGGTGTCCGCCGACGGCACGGTGAGCGTCGGCTTCGACGTCACCAACACCGGCAGGACCGCCGGCTCGACGGTCGCCCAGCTCTACGCGGCACCGCAGTTCACCGTGCCCGGTGCGGAACTGCCGAAGGAGCAGCTGGCCGGCTTCCGCAAGACGGCGGTGCTCGCGCCGGGGCACACCCAGCACATCAGCCTGTCGGTCAAGGCCGCCGACCTCAGCCAGTGGGACGAGGGCGCGCTGAAGCAGGTCGTCCCCGACGGCGACTACACCTTCCGCGTCGGGCCCGACTCCGCCACCGCGGCGGGCGCCGGCACGGTGCGGGTGCACGGCGCCATCACCCCCCGGGTGCAGTCGGTCACCGTCCAGCCGGGCCAGGTGGTCTTCAAGGCCGGCGACACGCTGGACCTCACGGGGAAGAACCCGTGGATCGCGCCGGACACGGACTCCGCTCTTGAGCAGGACCACGCGCCCGCGGACAGCATCGTCGAAGCGGCCGACAACGATCAGTCGTTCGCCGACCTGTCCCGCGCCCGGGTCGCCTACCGCTCCAGCGACCCGCGGGTCGCCACGGTCAACGGCGCCGGCGTGGTCACCATGCGGGCGCCCGGTGCCGCGTCGATCGAGGTGACGGTGAACGGCGTGACCGGCACGGCTCCGATCGTGGTGCAGAGCCCGTTCACGCTGCGTGCGGCGGACATCGCCAAGCCCGACACCACGATCACCGCGACCGCGACCTTCGCCAACACCGGCGCGCAGCCGATCCGCGGCCTGTCGATGAAGCTGAGCGCGCCGAGCGGCTGGACGGCGACGCCCACCTCGCCGGTGTCGCTGTCCAAGGTCGCTCCCGGCCGGCAGGTGACGGCGACCTGGAGCGTCACGGTCCCGGCGACGGCGAGTCCGGGCACCAAGGCGGAGCTGGACGCGACAGCGGACTTCACCGGCGGCGCCGGTGCCTACACCCAGGCCGCGGTCAGCACCCTCACCGTGACCTCGGGTGCGACCCCCGAGCAGGTCACCCCGGTGGTGACCGGGACGAGTCCGGCGGCCGGTTCGCTCCAGGTGGTCGTGCACAACCCGTCGGACACCCCGACCACGGTGACGGCGGTCAAGTGGAAGCTCGGCAGCCAGTCGGGTACGCAGCCGGTCAGCGCGACCATAGCCCCCCAGGGGTCGGCCAGCGTGGACGTGCCGGTGACGGGTGTCGCCTTCGCCGCCCAGTACCCCTTCACGGTGACGAGCGTCATCTCGGGAGACCTGTCCTCGGAAGCCCTTTCCGGGCATGTCACCTTCCTCCCGGTGGTCAACAAGAGCCTCGGCACGTCGTGGACGCTCGACCAGGTCAAGGACGGTCCCGCGGTGGATCTGGCCACCACCGCCGACGGGACCTGGGTGTCGCTGGACGGCTCGCAGCCCTACGGCGGGCCGTCCGACCTGTCGGGCAAGGTGTGGCTCGACTGGGACGCCGACAACCTCTACCTGACGGCGGACATCACCGACGACGTCCAGTCGGAACCCGCGACCGACGCCACCATCTGGCAGGGCGACTGCCTGCAGTTCGCCGCCACGTCGGGGGTGCCGGGCTCGTCGGCCACCGAGAGCGCCGCCTCGGCCGCCGGACACTACGAGTACGGAGCCGCGCTCACCTCGCTCGGCGCCCAGCTCTACCGGTGGACCGCCCCGACGGAGGGCAGCGGCCTGGTCACGAACGCGACCGTCCACGTGACCAGGGACGAGGCGACCCACACCACGCTCTACGAACTGGCGGTGCCGTGGAGCGACCTCACCTCGGTCCGGCCGACGGCGAACACCGTGTTCTCCTTCGCGCTGGACCTCAACGAGAAGGACAACGGGGTGCGCAAGGGCTACACGCAGTGGGGTGACGGCATCGGCTCCAGCAAGGATGTCGCCGGCTTCGACATGGCCCAGTTGATGCCCGCGGGCTGACCGCGGCCCGGACGGCTGCCGAGGGGACTCGGCAGCCGTCCGGGGCTGTGGCGGGCTGTGCGGTCAGACGACCTGCATCTGCGCCATCATGCCCATCGAGGCGTGGTCGAACAGGTGGCAGTGGTAGACATAGACGCCGCGGTAGCCGCCGAAGGTGGCCTGCAGCTTCACCGTCTCGCCCGCTCTGAGCATCACGGTGTCCTTGAGCCCGCTCTCCGCGCCCGAGGTCACCGCCACCCCGTTGCGTTCCAGCACGCGGAACTGCACGAGGTGGATGTGGAAGTTGTGCGGCGCCCGCAGGTTGGCGTTGGTGACCGTCCACACCTCGGTGGTGCCGTAGGTGATCGTGGTGTCGATCCGCTGGTCGTCGAACTCCTTGCCGTTGATGTACGCGTAGGCGGGCTGGGGTGGCGTCTCGTCCATGAGGAGGCTGAAGGAGCGCTCGACCGTGGCGGGCGGCAGCGGCGGAAGGGTGCGCAGCGCGGCCGGGACCACGCTGGTGTCGCTCGCGGTGCGGGTGACGCGGAACTGCAGCACCTGCGCCACGTCGACCGGTTGTCCCGGCGGCTGCGGGATGACGTTCCTCAACTCCAGCTCGGTGCCCACGGGGTAGCGCGAGAAGTCGATCACGACGTCTGCCCGCTCGCCGGGCGACAGCGTCACCGACGTGGTCTGGAAGGGGGCGGCCAGCAGCCCGCCGTCGGTGCCGATGAGCGTGATCGGGGAGCCGTCGGCCAGGGCGAGGGCGAAGGAGCGCAGGTTGGCGGTGTTGTAGAACCGGAAGCGGTACTTGCGGGCGGCCACCTCGAAGTACGGCCACGCCCTGCCGTTGGCGAGGATCACCTGGCGGTTCGCGAAGTCGTTCATCTCGTAGTGGAGTTGGCCGTCCTCGTCGAACCGCGCGTCACGGATCGAGACGGGCACGTCGTAGCGCCCCGACGGAAGTCCGAGCCGGGTCTCGACGTCGTCCCTGAGCAGGTACGTCGCGGTCAGGCCGCGGAAGACGGTCTCGGACTCCGTGTGGTGGGCGTGGTCGTGGAACCAGAGGTTCGCGTGCGACTGCTGGTTCGGGTAGGTGTACGTCTTCGTGCCGCCGTCGGTGGCGATCAGGTCCATCGGCGCCCCGTCGCTCGACGACGGCACGTGCGCGCCGTGCAGATGGACCGACACCGGGACGCCGAGGCGGTTGGTCTGCGTCACCACCACCCGGCGTCCGGATCTGGCGTGGAGGACAGGACCGGGGAAGTGCCCGTCGAAGGTGTTGACCTCGGTCAGGAAGCCGGGGACGACCTCCGCCTGCGCTTCCTTCATGGTCACGCGGTAGTAGTCGGTCGTGGGCGACACCGCGTGCGGGAGGAGGGCGGGCAGCCTCGGCATCCTCCGTGCGTACTTGGCGATGCTCGCCGGGTCGATGCCGGTGGTCACCGCGGCGCTGCTCCGCGGCGCGGAGAGCAGGAGGCCGCCGGCGCCGATGGCGCTCGCGGCACTGGTCGTCACCACCGCGCCACTTAACAGTAATGACCTGCGCTTGATCACAGAGATCCCCCCAGAAGAAGAACGCGTCCGCGAGCGGCACGCGAAAGAGACCGGCGTGCGCCGGTCATTTCACCACCGACAGTAGTGCGCCCACGGCGATTTCCGCAGGACTTCATCATCTTGTCCTGACGGGTAATCATTTCGTAAGAAGTACCTGATGGGGGGATCGACCGCTTTCGTGTGCGCGTGAATACCCGTGAATCCGGAATGGTTCATGATTGAACGGGTGAAACGTTTTTCGGATTTTCGCCGGTCGTACGCCCGTGCGCCCGGCGGCCGGTCGGATGGCTCGGTAAGCGGTGGCCACCTGGCGGCCCACGCCGCCGGGGGCGACAAGTGGGCCCCGGGCGGCGGGCCTTGGCGCCCGGCGGCCCCGCCGAAGATCGAACTCGTTGCGACGGATGTCGATCCCTGATAGGAAAGAGCCGCACCGGCGTCGTCACATGCTCGATTTGCGGGGGTACATGTGGTCGCGACGGTCCCTCCTTCCTCAGGGCGGTCTTCGTCACAGCGGCGCCCGGACGTCCGGCGCCGGTTCCGGCGACGCCTTCCCGCCCCCGTCCGGCGCTCCACCCAGCAGGGGTCGGCCCTGGCCGCCGTCACGGTGTCCGTTCTGCTGTGCGCGACGGCACTGGCCACCCTCGTGACGCTGGCGGGCAGTTCGGTCGGCTCCGGGGAGATACGCAGGCTCGCAACCGACCCCGGCGCCCAGATATCCGTCAACGCCTCCTTCGACCCCCAGGGGATGGCCGCCGCCGACCGCGATGTCCGGGCCGCCGCCGCGAGGGTCTTCGCCGGGGTGCCGCAGCGGACCTACGTGGGGCTGCTGGGCACCGCGCCGGTCGCCGTGAAGCGGGTCGACGGGGGCACGAAGGTGCCTGACGGCCCCGGTGGCAGCGGACTGCACCCCGTCGCGGTGCAGGACGGGCGCGCCTTCGGACGGCTGGTCGCCGGGCGCTGGCCCGCGGACGCGGCGGACGCCCCGGCCGGCGCCTTCACCGCCCTGCCCGGCGTGCGCGTCGGCACCGGGTCCACCGCCCCGGTCGACGCCGCCGTACCCGACTCCCTGGCCCGGCGCCTGGGCCTCAGGCCCGGCTCCAGGATGCTGGTGCAGGACGACTTCAGCCGCACGATGACGCTGCGGATATCCGGCGTCTTCCAGGCGAACGGCGCGGCCGGGTTCTGGCCCGCCATGGCCGGGGACCTCTCCGAGGACGCCGGTGCGAGCCAGAAACTCCTGGTGGTCCCGGTGGCGGCGCTCAACGGCAGCGCGGTGCTGAACGGACACCTGACGGCCCACTGGAGCGTGCAGCCCGACTTCTCCCGCCTCGGCGCCGGGGACCTCGCCGGACTGCGCGACCGGGTCCACGCCTTCTCCGGCAGCCGCATCGCCCTGTCGGTCTTCCGCGGGAAGCAGCCGCCGCTGGACGACCTCAAGATCTCCTCCGGCCTGCCGGGAGCGATCGACCAGCTCGCCGTACCGGCGGTGGCGGCACGGTCCGAGCTGTACCTGCCGAGCGTGATGCTGGCGGTGCTCGCCCTGGCCACCCTGGTGCTCGCCGGGCGCCAGATGACGGTACGCCGGCGCGCGGAACTGGCCCTGCAACAGGCCAGGGGCTCCGGCACGCTGCGGCTGCTGCGCGGCGCGGGGGCCGAATGGGCCCTCACCGGCATCCCGGCCGCGCTCGCGGCACCCTACGCCGCCGGTCTGCTGCACCCCGGCAGCCGGGGCCGGGGCGCCTGGGCGGCCGTCGGCCTGACCTTGCTGGTGCACGCCGGAGCGGTGATGCTGCCCGCGCTGCCGCAGGTGCGGTTGCCCGCCGCCCGGGGCGCGCGGGCCGCCGTCGCGCAGCGGCTGGGCGCCGATCTGGCCCTGCTGGCCGTCGCGGTGCTCGGATATCTGGAACTGCGGCGGCACCACGCGCTGATCGGCGCCGCCGGCGCGTCGGCCGGCGGCAGCCTGTCGGTCGACCCGGTGCTCGTCCTGGTCCCGGCCCTGGCGAGCGGGGCCGCGGCGCTCCTGCTGCTGCGGCTGCTGCCGCTGACGTCCAGGCTGCTCGACGCCTCCGGCCGGCGCAGCCGGGCACTGATCGGCGCGCTGGCCGGGTGGCAGCTGAGCCGGCGGTCCGCCCGCAACGCAGGACCGGTCGTGCTGATGTGCCTGGCCGTGTCGGCGAGCGCCTTCGCCACCACCGCGCTGGCCTGCCTGGGCGGCCTGACGAGCGAGCAGGCGGCGTACACGGTCGGGGCGGACGTCAGGGTCGACCCGACCGCTCAGGACAGCTACTCCTCCGCGGTCCTCAATGGCGCCTATCGCGCGCTGCCTGCCGTGACGGGCGTGACACCGGTGACCCGGACGACGGCCAACCTGCCGGGCGGGGCCACCGAGGAACTGGTCGGCACGCTCGCCGGACCCGCGCCCCGCCCCCGGTCGCCGATCGTCTACGGGGTCGCCCTTCCCGGCCGTCCGACCGCGCTGCTGCTCGACGAGACGCTGCGCAGCGCCGGCGACACCCCGGCGCCGGTCCTGGCCCTGACCGTGCAGGACGCGACCGGACTGCAGAGCACCGTGTCCGCCGCCCTGCCCGCCGCCGACGGCGCCCGGCACCTCCTCGTGGTCCCCCTCGACCTGCCGCTCACCGGCGGCCACCCGCGGACGTACCCGCTGACGGTGACCGCCGTCAACGTGCTGCCGACACCGGGCGTGCACCCCGCGCGGCTCGACCTGAGGCTGAACCGGATCGGCTCGCGCGGCGCCACCGACCGCTGGGCCGCCGCGCTGCCCGCCGGGCAGGTCTGGACCGACGGCACCAACCACGCCGCGGACGCCCGCGCGGCGGCGTGCGGCACGAACGGCCCCGACAGTTACGCCTACGTCGGCGCCCCCGGCGTGTGCGCCATCGTCCCCGGTGGCACCGGCCTGCTGCGTGCCGACGTCAGCACCGGCTTCCAGGACCCGCGGAAAGGCTCCGGGCAGGACGCCGACACCTACGAGGTGGAGACCGCCCCCGGCGGTCAGGTGCGCTTCGTGGCGAGTCCGGTCGGCGGACCGGCGCCGCTTCCCGTGATGGCCGACGCGACGGCGCTGCGCGACGGCCATCTCGTCGTGGGCAGCACCACCAGGCTGGACGTGGGCCTCGGCAGCCCGGTCACCGCCAGGATCGTCGGCGAGCCCGGCTCGCTGCGCGGGCTGGGACGCGGGCAGGGCCACCTGATCGCCGATCAGCGGCAACTGGCGACCGCGCTGACGCTCGCCGGCGGCCTCCAGCAGGACCCCGCCTTCTGGTGGATCGGCAGCCGCGACAGCGCGCGTACCGCCGCCGCCATCGAGGCCGAGCCCGCTCTGGGGAGCGTGACGACCGCGACGAGCGCCGCCGCGGCACTGCGGTCCGATCCCTTCCGCCACGGTTTGCGCCGGGTGCTGGAACTGGTCCGGTGGCTGGCCCCGTGCTTCGCGGTCGTCGCCTTCACCGTCCACGCGGTGGTCTCCACCCGGCAGCGCCGCAAGGAATTCGCCCTGCTGCGGGCGATCGGCATCCGCTCCCAGGGCCTGTCGGTACTGCTGAGCGCGGAGCAACTGGGCCTGGCGCTCTTCGCGGTGGTCCCCGGAGCCCTGATGGGCATGGCACTGGCGTCCACGGTGCTGCCGCTGGTCACCCTCGACGACAGCGGCCGGCCCCCCTACCCGCCGCTGCCCGTCGTCCTGCCGTGGGGCACGGTCGCGCTGGTCACCGTACTGACCGCGCTGGCCATCAGCGCGGTCGTGCTCGCCCTGGCCCGGCTGCTGGCCCGCGTGGACCTGGTCCGCGTCCTGCGAGCGGGGGAGGACCGTTGAGCCGCGCGGCTGACGACGCCCGGAAGGGGCGGACGGCGACGCGGTCCGCCGGAACGGGCGCCGCGATGACGCTGCGCCTGATCCGCAGCGAGACCCGCGGCGACCTGCCGCTGCTGGCCTGCCTGGCGGTGCTGGTCGTCGTGCTCGCCGGACTGTGCGCGTGGGCCCCCGCGCTGGCGGGCCGCCAGGAGGACCGGGCGCTGCGGCAGCGGATCGCCGCCGCGCAGGCCCAGGCCCCCGTCGTGAGCGTCAGCACCGTGCCCGAGGTATTCACCTCCGACCCGCCCGCCGTGCACATGGCCACCCTGCTCGGCGACGGCCGCGCGCTCGCCGGGCGGCTCGGCGCCTCCGCGGCGCGCGACCTCACCTTCGCCCGCGGCGGCTACGACTACAACCAGGCCGTCCTCGCCGCACCGCTGGTCCCGGACCCGGGGGTGAACCACACCGAACTGGCGCTCAGCCACGTGCCGGACACCGCGGCACATCTGCGCTACGTCAGCGGCCGGGCGCCCGCCGACCGCACACCGCCCGGCACCCTGCCGCAGGTCGGACTGTCGCAGGCCACCGCGCAGGCGCTGGGAGTCGGGGTCGGCAGCCGGCTCGACCTCGAATTCGCCAAACTGGCCACCGCCCAGCTGGCCGACCCCCGGGCGGCGCTCGTGGTGAGCGGGGTCTTCCGCGCCACGTCCGGCGCCGACGACTTCTGGAGCGGTCACACGACGTTGACCCAGCCCTCGCGCTACCCGGCGCAGAAGGGCGCCGGCACCGTCCTGGCCACCCGCGGCCTGGTCGGCACCGACGCCGCCGACCTGCTGGCGGCCGCCGGGGTGCCGGGGCCGCTGGTGACCTGGCAGCTGCGGGCCGACCTGCGGCAGGCGGCGCTCGACCGGGCCCGCGCGCTGGTCGGGCCGCTGTCCCGGTTCGGCGCGGACCTGAACGCGGCGCTGTGCCGCGGGTCCGACCCCTACACCGACGACGTCGCCTGCCAGGTCGGGGGCCAGCCCACCGGGTCGCTGCTGGTGACCGACACGCTGACGCCGCTGCTGGACACCTTCACCGCGCAGGACCACCAGGCCAGGGCGCTCGCCGCATTCGCCGTCGACTCACTGGCCGCCGTCGCGCTGGCCACCACCGCGGTCGCCGTACGGCTGCTGCTGCGCCGCAGGGAGGCGCACCTGCGGCTGCAGCGCGCGCGGGGCGCGTCCCCCGCGCGGCTGGTCCTGCTGCGCAGCGCCGTGGCCTGGCCGGTGGTGCTGCTCGCCGCGCTGCTCGGCTGGGCGGCGGGCCGGCAGCTCGCCCCCACCGGGACCTCCGGGTCCCCGCGGCCGGTGGCCGCCGCGGTCGCCGCCGCGACCGTGGCGCTGACGCTGTCCCTGATGACCTGGCTCGCGGTCCGCGAACCGCCCAGGCCCGGCCGGCTGCGGCGCTCGCGCCGCCGGCTGGCAGGCGGCCGGCGCCTCGTCGTGGAGCTGACGGTGCTGCTCATGGCGGCCGCCGGGGTGGTCGCGCTGCGGTTCCAGGGGCCCGACGGGATCCTGGGCGCGGTGCCGGTCCTCGTGGCGCTGGCCGCGGTGCTGGTCCTGCTGCGGATCTACCCGCTCGTCCTGCGCCTTCTGCTGGCCCGCACCCGGCGCAGCAGGGGAGCGGTCGGCGTCGTCGGGATGGCCCGCGCCACCCAGGACGCCCCGGCGACCGGGCTGGCCCTCTTCGTCCTCGTCCTGACGCTGGGCACGGCGGTCTTCGGCGGCCTCGTGCAGCGTACGGTCGGCGGCGGCGTGGCCGCGGGTGCGGCCTGGAGCACCGGCGCCGACGCGAGCGCGACCGTCGCCGGGATCACGGCACCCGCACCGGGCGCACTGACCGGCGGCGCCGGGATACGTACGGCCCTCCAGCACCTGCACACCCTCGACCTGGTGGGACAGGACGACGGCACGGAGGTCCCCGCGGTCGCCGTGATCACCGTCGAAACCGGCGAACTGGCCCGCCTCGCCCCGACGTCACCGCTGGCCGCCACCCTGCGCGCGACGCTGGCCGGCCCGGGGGCGGCGGGACCCGGCGGGAGCGTCCAGCTCCCGTCGCTGGTGTCCCCGGACCTGCGGGCGGACGAGCGCACGGGCGGCTTCACCACCACCGCCGCGTCCCACGGCGGCGACCGGCAGGCGGGCCTGGTGCTGAAACCGGTCGGCACCCTCACCACCGCGGAGATGCGCGACCCCCTGCTCGGGCCGGTCTCGGCACGGATCCCCGCCGGGACGCCCCTCCTGATCACCACAGCCGCGGCCGAACGCCTGATCCCGCAGCAGTCCGCGGGCAGCACCGTCCTGCTGCTGCGGGGCGACGGCTCCACCGGCGACGCGGCACTGCGGTCCGCCGCGGCCCGGGCGCTCGGGCCGCCGGCCCGGATCCGCACCCGCTCGGAAGAACTGGCCACCCTGCGCGACGACGGCCTGACCCGGGGACTGCGCACCGTCTACGCCACCAGCTCGGCCCTCGCCGCGCTGGCCGGCCTCCTCGCCGTCGCCATGGAGCTGATCCTCACCTTCGACGAGCGCAGCCGCACCACGGCGCTGCTGCGTACCCTCGGGCTCGGCGGCCGGCAGGCCGGGGCGGTGCACTTCCTGCAACTGCTGCCGCTCGCGGTGGCCTCGGCCGTGGGGGGCACCCTCCTCGGCCTGCTCGAACCGCGCCTGCTGGCACGGACGCTGGACCTGCGCCAATTCACCGGCGGTCCCGCCCAGCCGACGCTGCGGACCGACTACACCCTGACCCTCGCCCTGGTCGGCGGCGTGGCCCTGGTGGTCTTCGCCGCCGCGGTCACCGAGACCGCCCTCGCCCGCAGGCGCCGGCTGGGCGCCGTCCTACGCCTCATGTGAGCTTTCCGGCGCCCCGCGCTGTCCTTCGGGTTCCGGCTGCGGTGCGGACGGGGCGGGCCACACCCCGATGTGGTCGGCCTCAAGCGCCAGCCGGACCCGCTTGCGCATGTGCAGGCGCTCGGTGAACTCGCTCGGCAGCTGGAGCCGCCCGTGGCGGTCCATCACCGTGTACTCCTCGGCGGCGAGCGCCTCGACCCCGTCCTCGTCGGTGGCGACCCGGCGCAGCACCTCGGTCGAGGTGCGGCCGTTGCGGATCCGCACGGTGCGCTGGACCTGCTCGGACACCAGCGCGTCGTGGGTGACCACGATGACGGTGACGCCCAGGTCCCGGTTGGCCCGGCGCAGGGCGGCGAAGACCTCGTCGCTGGTGGCGGTGTCGAGTTCGCCGGTCGGTTCGTCGGCGAAGAGGACCTTGGGCTCGTTGGCGTTGGCCACCGCGATGGCGACCCGCTGCTGCTCCCCGCCGGAGAGCTCGTCCGGGTGCCGGTCCCGGCAGTGGCCGACACCGAGCAGGTCGAGCAACTCCTCGGCGCGCGCCCTGCGGTGCGAGCGGCCGACCTTGGTGTAGGTCATCGGCAGCATCACGTTCTCCACCGCCGAGAGGTACGGCAGCAGGTTGCGGGCCGTCTGCTGCCAGACGAAGCCCACGGTGGCACGCCGGTAGCCGAGCCGGGCGCGGCGCTTCATCGTCAGCAGGTCGTGCCCCGCGACCTCGGCGGAGCCCGCGGTGGGCACGTCCTGGCCGGACAAAATACCCAGCAGGGTCGACTTTCCCGAGCCGGAGGCGCCGATCACCGCGATCATCTCCCCTTCGGAGACCGCCAGATCGAGGCCCTGCAGGGCCTGCACCTCCACGCCCCCGGTCTGGTAGATCCGCACCAGGTTCTCGCAGACGACCAGCCCCTCCTCGCGGTGCGGGGCACTGACTGCGGCGGCCCGCCGCCGCAGTTCGTCCAGGTCCGGCACCTCGCCTCGCTGCTCGTGAACTGACACGGGTCCTCCAGCGATACGGCGTGCGGTGGTGGGATCGGCCGGGCAGCCCCAGGATAGTGCGGCGGCCCGGCCGATTCCCGGCCGGGCCGCCTGACCGCGTGCAGAGGTCAGTTGGAGAGGTTGACCTCGGCGATCGACCACCAGCTGGTGGAGGTGCCGGTCTGGACGACCTTGACGTAGCGGGCTGTTGTGGCCGGGAAGGTCGCCGTCACCTGGGCGGCGGTGCCGGTGCCGGTGGCCACGGGGCTGCCGAAGGTGGTGCCGTCGGTGGAGGTGAGCACCTGGTAGCCGCGGGCGTAGTCGCTGGCGCTGCCCGCCGAGTCCATGGTGAGTGGGTCGATGGTCTTGGCCGCGCCCATGTCGAGGGTGAAGGACTGCCCGCTCGCCATCGGGACGCCGCTGCTCCAGCGGGTGGCCGTGCTGCCGTCGAGCATGTTCGCCGGCACGTCCCCGCCGCCGGTCGACGACGCGGTCGCGCTCCACCCCGTGCGGGGCAGGACCGCTCCCGTCCCGCCGCCTCCGGTGGTGCCGTCGGTGAAGACGTTCAGCTCGGCGATCGACCACCAGCTGGTGGAGGTGCCGGTCTGGACGACCTTGACGTAGCGGGCTGTTGTGGCCGGGAAGGTCGCCGTCACCTGGGCGGCGGTGCCGGTGCCGGTGGCCACGGGGCTGCCGAAGGTGGTGCCGTCGGTGGAGGTGAGCACCTGGTAGCCGCGGGCGTAGTCGCTCGCGCTGCCCGCCGAGTCCATGACCACCCGGTCGATGCTCTTGGCCGCGCCCATGTCGAGGGTGAAGGACTGCCCGCTCGCCATCGGGACGCCGCTGCTCCAGCGGGTGGCCGTGCTGCCGTCGAGCATGTTCGCCGGCACGTCCCCGCCGCCGGTGGACGACGCGGTCACCGTCCAGCCGGTGCGCGGCAGCGCCGTCTGCGTACCGCCGCCGCCCGTGCCGCCGGCGACCGTGGTGGTGCCGGTCAGGCGGACGTCCCGCGACGACGAGCCGACGTAGACGGTGTTGGTGCCGGCCGCGTTGGTCCAGCCGTTGTTCCAGTACTGGAAGCTGCGCGCGTCCAGGGTGATCGCGACGTGCTGGGTCTGCCCGGGGTTGAGCGTGACACGGGTGAAGCCGCGCAGGTTCTTCGGCGGCTCACCGGTCGTGCCGGGCTGGCCCACGTAGACCTGCGGCACCTCGGCGCCGGCCCGCGAGCCGGTGTTCGTGACGTCGAAGCCGACCGCCACGTTGCCGGCGGCGTCCGGCTGGCCGACCGTCAGGTTCGCGTAGCCGAAGGTGGTGTACGACAGCCCGAAGCCGAAGGGGAACGACGGCGCGATGTTCTGGCTGTCGTACCAGCGGTAGCCGACCTTGAGGCCCTCGGAATACTGCACCTGCCCGTTCTGGCCGGGCCACTGGGCGGTGGAGGTGACCGGCCCCTGCGACAGGGCGGTCGGGAAGGTCACCGGGAGCCTGCCGCTGAAGTTCGTGTCGCCGAACAGCAGCGAGGCGATCGCGTTGCCGTCCTCCTGGCCCGGATACCACGCCTCGACCACGCCCTTGACGGCGTTGGCCCATGGCAGGGTGACGGCCGAGCCGCTGTTGACGACGACGACCGTGTTGGGATTCGCTGCCGCCACGTCGGTGACCAGGGTGTTCTGCGCGGCCGACAGGTCGATGCCGCTCAGGTCGCCGCCCTCGGACTCGAAGTTCGAGACGAAGACGACGGCCAGCTTGGCCGCCTTCGCGGCCGCGACCGCCTGGTCGTGCGGGGACTGCCCGGGGATGGCCCAGCCGAGCGTCGCGTTGCTGGCGCCGGCCGCGTTGTAGTAGTCGACCTCGATGCTGACGGCCTGCCCGGCGGTCAGCGAGACGCTGCCGGTACGGGTCGTGCTGCCCTGGTTGAACCAGTTGTTGACGATCTGCTGACCGTTGACGTACACCCGGGAGCCGTCGTCGCTGGTCAGCGACAGCTGGTAGGTGCCGGTGGCAGGCGGGTGCAGCGTTCCGGTCCACTTGGCCGACCAGTTGGTGGTGTTGACCCCCGGGGCCGGCGACGCTCCGCCCCACACGTTGTCGACGCTGGACTCGTTGCGGGTCACCACGGGCGTGCCGGTCAGGCCGGTGTTGTTGTAGTACGACGCGGTGAGACCGGCGCCGGTGCCCGAACTCGGGGTCAGGTACGCGCTGCCCAGCGGGGGCAGTGCACCGTCGGCGGACGCGCTGCCCTGCGAGTAGGTGACGTTCACCCCGCTGCCGGCCCGGTTCTTGATGCCCTGGTAAGGCGTGACCAGATAGGGCGCGTTGACCCCGGCGCTGCCGCCGCCCTGGGACATCGCGTTGGTGCCGGCGTCGTCGCCGATGACGGCGATCGAGTCCGTACCGGTGCTGACCGGCAGGACCGAGCCGGCGTTCTTCAGCAGCACCGACCCCTCCTGCGCGACCTGCTTTGCGATGGCGTTGTGGGCGCTGCTGGTCACCACCGAGCCGGTGGTGCCGGACTGCGTGCGGTCGAAGAGCCCCGCCTTGAACATCGAGGTCAGGATCCGGCGGACGTGGTCGTCGATCGTCGCCTGGGACACCTGCCCGTTGTTGACCGCGGTGGTCAGCGCCGAGCCGTAGTAGTCGCTGCCGGGCATCTCCATGTCGAGGCCGTTGTTCGCCGACGCGACGGTGGAGTGGGTGGCACCCCAGTCCGAGGTGATGAACCCGGTGAAGTCCAGGTCGCCCTTGAGCACGCTGTTCTGCAACTGCCCGTTCTCGCAGGCGAAGGCGCCGTTGATGGCCGAGTAGGAGCACATGGCCGAGTCGGCCCCGCCCTGCTTGACCGACGTCTCGAAGGCCGGCAGGTAGATCTCCCGCTCGGTGCGGTCCGAGACGATCGCGTTGTCGGTGATGTTGTTGCGGTTGGTCTCCTGGTTGTAGACCGCGTAGTGCTTCACCTGGGCCATCGGACCCTGGCTCTGGATGCCCTGGATGTCGGCGGCGCCCATCTGCCCGGCGAGGTAGGGGTCCTCGCCGAAGGACTCGAAGGCCCTGCCCCACCGGGGGTCGCGCACGATGTTGATGGTCGGGGCCAGCACCACGTTGGTGCCCTTGCCCCACTGCTCGGAGCCGAGCACCTGGCCGTACTGGTTCATCAGCGCGGTGTCCCAGCTCGCCGCGCCCGCGACCGGGGCCGGCAGCTGGGTGACACCGGTGAAGCCGTCGCCGGCGCCGACCGGGCCGTCCTGCAGGTGCAGCGGCGGTACCCCGAGCCGGGTGTTGCCGTCGACGCAGCCGACGTAGCCGCATCCCTGGCCGCCGTGCATCATGGCGAGCTTCTCCGCCTGGGTCATCGCGGCCAGCAGCTCGTTGGCGCGGTCCAGCGGAGCCTGGGCGCTGTTCGTCCAGGGCTGGTCGGCGGCGGCAGCCTGCCCGCCGGCGGCGACGACGCCGACCGGCAGGACCAGGGCCACTGCCGCCAGCACGACTTCCACGGTGCGGCGGCGTCCTGGCCTGCGACGTCGCTGCGACCGGAACCGCTTCTCGGTGCGGGGCGGTGCGTTCATGTGTACGCGCTCCGTTTCATGGGGGGAGAGCGCTCTCAGGCGCACATGAGATTCGCCCACGCGTGACGCGGTGTCAAGGAGTCCGACGACTTCTTTCACGCCATGAATCACGCCGTGAAGAAACCGGCGTCCGCCGTCCGGCGCCGGGGGTTTGATCCCGTGCGCACCAGGAACCGGACTCCGTGACCGACCCGCCAACGCAGGCCCCCTCGTCGAGAATTCGACCCGATCGCCCGAGGGGGTGCTCCGCGGCGCAGCCGCACCCGGAGCAGCCCACCGGGCTCACGGGCGTCGGTCGCCGCGGCGCCACCGGACACCCACGCTGCCGCGCACCGCGCGGGCGGGACTTTGCGGCGCGGTTCGGCCGCCACGTAGGGTCACCGCGTCCCAGGAAGGGAGGCCGTGACCACGTACGGCACGATGGTGGTTCCCGTGCCGCTCGGACGGGCGGCCTCCGTCCTGCGCGAGCTGTGCGCGGCCGGCTACGCGACCTCCGCCGGGCCGCGGTTCTGTCTCGTTCATCCGGACCGGTGATCACTCCGGGAGCGGGGGCAGCGCGATCGTGAAATCGTCCTCGACGGGCGGGTCGATCTCGTGCTCCCGCAAGCCGGTCGCGGCGAAGCAGCGGACGCGGACCGCGGACGGGGTGACGTCGAGCCGCAGGAAGTTCTTGAAGAAGGGCGGGCTGTACGTCGCCGAGCCCGGTGACAGGACGCGGGTCAGTACGCGCCGGACCGGCAGCCGCAGGAGTTGCCGGTGGCCGGAGGGGGTGGCCACGCCGAGCACGGCGGCCACGAAGCGGGTGCGCAGGGTCACCCGGGCGGTCGAGGGGCGGGTGGGCGCGACGCCGAGACGGTCGGCGATCACCGCGGCGGCCTGGTCCGGGGACAGGTCGAACAGCCGCCGCAGGTGGAGCCGGCGGCCGTACAGGCGGCTGTAGAAGGCGAGCGAGTCCGCGCGCAGGGGGTAGCACCGGAAGCGGTCCTCGGTGACGCCGCCGACCGTGACCGCGGGGATGGTGTGGGTGGCGTGCATGAAGGCCCCGCCGCCGCCGGAGACGACGTATTCGATACGGCGGCCGTCCACGTCGACCGGGTAGTGCTGGTAGTTGTGGATGTCGCCGCCTATCGCCGCGACGAAGTGGTTGTCCGGGTCGCGGACGATGTCGTCGACGGTGCCGCCGCCGTCGATGGCGCAGGGGTGGTGCTCACCGTCGACGTAGAGGGGCGAACCGGTGACGAGGATCTTCGGCCGCGGGCCGCGCGCGACCCGGGCCAGCCACTCGCCCTGCTCGCGGTCGATGGTGCCGAGCAGCCCGGTGTCGATCCCGATGATCCGCAGCGGGCCGGTGTCCATGGCCCAGTACGGCCCCGGGGGCCGGCCCGCCTGCTCCGGCTTGTCCCGCAGCTGCCGGGCCTGGGCCAGGCGGGCCTCGTCGGGTGCCTCGGGTGCGCGCCACAGCAGGGACCGCAGCCATCCGGCCGACCCGGTACGCGGGCGGGACGGGCCCGGGAGGGCCGGGGCGTCGCAGAAGACCCGCATGAAGCCGGTCAGACCGTCGTACCAGTCGTGGTTGCCGGGGATGGGGTAGATCGGCGCGTCGTAGTCGCGGTAGGGCCGGAAGAATTTCGTGCCGTACTCGTTGGCGCTGCCCACCGGGTAGAGCACGTCGCTGCACAGCACCGCGTAACGGGTGCCGGCGCCGGCCTTCAGCAGGCCGGGCACGACGGCGTACTGGGGGGCGTCGCCCTCACCGGTGTCGCCGAGCAGCAGGAAGGAGAAGGTGTCCGGGTCGTCACGCTCGATGAGCATGTCCTCGCCGGCGGCGCCGCGCTCCACCTGCCCCCGCACCCACTGCTGCCGCTGCGACCCGGTCGGGTCGCCGAGCAGCGAGGCGAGCGGGCCGTTGCGCGCCTTCCACAGCGTCGCGGGATTCAGCCATGACAGGTTCGACACCCGCGGGGGCATCAACTCCCGGTAGGTGCCCGGCGTCCGGTCGTCCCAGCCCGCGCCCGCCAGCGAATCGCGGGAGGAGTCCGGTGAGGTGGGGGACGGCGCGGGGGCGGCGGAGGAAGGCGACATGAGCGGACTCTAGCTCCCGCCGCCGCCCCGCCACGGGCCTTCCGCGGCCCGGACCTCCGCCACCGCCGCCGATCGCCGCGAATCCGGCCTGCTCCGGCCCACCCCGCGCCGCGAATCCGGCATGCCCCCGCCCGCCGCGCCGCGAATCCCGCCCGCCCGCCGCGCCCACCCTCCGCCCCGACCTTCGCGCAGGTCACACCCCGCTGCGGTAAATGTGAGGCGAGTCTCAATCCGCCATATACCACATCGTGCGACGCCATAAAGTTATTAATCTCCCGTACTGGCATTCCGGGCTCTTTTGTGGACGGATACGGCCAAAGCGACTGCGGATACGGGGCTGGCGCACACCAGCATCAGCATCAGCAGTGATCGACCCCCCACCCGGGCGTGCATCTTTGCTGCGCGTCCCGAGCGAACGAGGACCGACCCATGGCGTCCAGCCTGACAAAGGACGCCGCCCGGCAGAGCAGTCCCGCTGCTCCGGGCGGTGCGAAGAGCTTCTTCGGCCACCCCCGTGGCCTGGCCACGCTCTTCATGACCGAGATGTGGGAGCGCTTCAGCTTCTACGGCATGCGCGCGCTGCTGCCGCTCTACCTGATCGCCGGCGGCCCGGCGGCCGACAAGGGCTCGCAGGGCGGCGGCCTGGCCATGACGGCGGCCACGGCCACCGCGATCTACTCGATCTACATGGCGATGGTCTACCTGCTGGCGATGCCGGGCGGCTGGTTCGGCGACCGCGTCTGGGGGCCCCGCAAGACCGTCGTGGTCTCCACGGCGATCATCATGGCCGGGCACCTGACGCTGGCGATCCCCGGCGAGGGCCCGTTCTTCGCCGGCCTGGTGCTGGTCGCGGTCGGTTCCGGGCTGCTCAAGGCCAACATCTCGACGATGGTCGGGCACCTCTACGACGGCCCCGAGGACCCGCGCCGCGACGGCGGCTTCACGGTCTTCTACATGGGCATCAACATCGGCGCCTTCGCCGCGCCGCTGGTCATCGGCACCGTCGGCCAGAACTACAGCTGGCACCTGGGCTTCGCGCTGGCCGCGGTGGGCATGGCCCTCGGCCTGGTCCAGTTCCTGCTGGGCACCCGCCACCTGAGCGAGCGCAGCAGCGTCGTCCCGAAGCCCCTGAGCCGGACCGAGCGCAACGCGACCCTGCGCAAGAGCATGGCGTGGCTGGTCGCCGCGGCCGCCGCGTACGCCGTGCTGATCGCCACGGGCGTCTACACGCTCAACTGGGCGCTGGTGCCGATCACCGTGGTCGGCCTGGTCATTCCGGTCGGCGTCCTGGTGCGCATCAAGCGCGACAGGGAGCTGTCGGCGACCGAGCAGTCCAAGATGAGCGGCTACATCTGGTTCTTCGTGGCCGCCGCCGTGTTCTGGATGATCTACGACCAGGGCGGATCGACGATGTCGATCTTCGGTGACACGAAGACCCGCGGCACGCTGTTCGGCTTCGGCTTCCCCTCCTCCTGGTACCAGTCGGTGAACCCGCTGTGGATCATGGCGCTGGCGCCGGTCCTGGCCTGGGTGTGGGTGTGGCTGGCGCGCAGGAACCGGGAGCCGAGCACGACGGTGAAGTTCGCCATGGGCCTGTTCCTCATCGGCGCCTCCTTCCTGGTCTTCGTGGTGCCGATGGCGATGGCCTCGGACGGTACGCGGGTCAGCCCGATGTGGCTGGTGTCGATCTACATGATCCAGACCGTCGGCGAGCTGGCCCTGTCCCCGGTCGGCCTGTCGGTGACCACGAAGATGGCGCCAGGGAAGTACGGCAGCCAGATGATGGGCGTCTGGTTCCTCGCGGTCACCGCGGGCGACTGCACGACGAGTCTGCTGTCGCTGGCCGGCGTCGACCTGAACGGCACCAACGTGGTGGCCTTCGAGGGAATTCTGGCCTGTGTCGCGGGCTACGCGATCTGGATGTACCGGCGCAAGGTGGTCGCCCTCATGGGCGACGTGCGCTGAGCCGGGCGGCGCGCCTGGGCCGTGCCGGCGGCCGCGCGGAGGATCTTGGGGCGGCGGCTCTTCCGGGCCGCCGCCCCACCGCGTGAAGAGGTCCGGATGAACATGCCCGACCACCCGCCGTACCGGCCGCTGGGGCCCGGCGTCCCGCCGGTGGCGAGGTGAGCGCCGCCTCAGCCGGTGACGCGCCGCGGGGCAGCCGCTACGGCCAGGCCGTCTTCCGTCCCGGGCAGGCGGGCGAGGGCGAGCGGATCGACTTCGGCGCCCTCGCCTACGACGACATCACCATGGCGCGGCTGCGGGCACTCGGGGCCGGCCCGGGGTGGCACTGCCTCGACGTGGGTGCCGGTACGGGTACGGTCTCCCGCCGGCTGCTGGACGAGGCCGGGGTGGCGAGCGTGCTCGCCGTGGACCGCGACGTGCGTTTCCTCGCCGAGCGGCCCGCGCCCGGGCTGGACGTGCTGGAGGCCGACATCACCGCCCCGGGCGCGGTCCCGGGGCGTTTCCGGCTCGTCCACGCGCGCTTCGTGCTGATGCACCTGCCCGAGCGCGACGACCTCATCGCGGCGCTGGCCGACCTCGTCGCGCCCGGCGGTGTGCTGGTGCTCAGCGACGCCGTCGACCTGACCAGCGACCGGACGCCGGAGACTCCGTACACCGCGGTGATACGGGCGATGTGGCAGGGGCTGCGGGCGACCATCGGCACCGACGTCTCCTGGGTGCCGTCGTATCCGCAGCTGCTGCGCGGGGCGGGACTGGTGTCGGTGGCCGCCGAGATCCATGTGCCGCCGCTGCTGCCGGGCTCGCCCATCAGCCGCTTCTGGGTCGACACCTGGGAGCGCAGCAGGGCCGCGATGCTCGCCACCGGGCTGGTCGACGGAGCGGCCGTCGACGCGGCGGTCCGGTATCTCGACTCCGACGCGTGCGCCGCGCTGTCGGCCGGCATGCTCACCGCCTGGGGAGGCAGACCCGCCGACGCCCCGACCCCGTGAGCCCGCGACGCCCCGACCCCGTGACGCCCCGACCCCCGTGAATACGGCCTACGTCGCCGCGACCGGTGCCGAGTGCGGGTCGCGGAAGGTGAAGGCCTGCGGACCTGAACCCCGCTCGCGCAGTATCGCGATCCGCCCCATCGCCTCCGCGACGCTCGGGCGGTGGCCGGCGGGGACCCACCACAGTGCCTGGTGGGGGCCGCCCAGGGGCTGGAACCACTCCCTGCGGCGGCTCAGCACGCGCAGGTGGTCCGTGTGGTAGGCGAAGTCCTTGAGGGCTTCGACCGACTCCCAGGTCGAGCAGTTGATCAGGAGCAGGTCGTCATCCCCGTCCGGCCGCAGGGCGGTCGAGTCCTCGCCGCCGTCGTCGACCATGCGCCAGACGAATCCGGGCGCACGGTCGGCCAGCGCGTTGATCTCGGGTAGTTGTGCGACGAAGTCGGCCAACTCGGGGCCGCCCAGGGGAGCGACGCTGCGGCCCACGTTGACCTGTGCGAGGTGAAAGCCAGTCATGGGGTCAGCATGGCAAGGCCCGATCTCTATAGCCAATGAAAATTTGTTTTAGATCGGAGGGCCACGCAGCACCCGCCCGGGCACGGCTCGACCTCCGCCGACCACCCCTCGGGAGCCATGCCCTCGATCAGCGCCAGGTTCATCCCGCAGATCAGCGCGCGGAAGTCGTCCGCGAGGGCATGGAAGGGGCAGTTCTTCAGTCGCAGCGTCCCGCCGTCCCAGTACGGCAGATAGCCGCGGGAGCGGAGCACCTCGACCAGGTCGCCGGCCGCCGCGTCCTGGTCCGCGGCGCCTGCGGCCTTCGCCGCGGCCTGCAGCTCCCTGTCGAGACCGGCCTTCTCCACCACCCCCGCCAGCAGGCGGCCCACGGTGTCGTAGGAGCGAGGCGGCAGCGAGACCGTGTGCTCGCCGTCGGCCGGCCGGTACATCTTCGCCGGCCGCCCGGCGCCCGGGCCGGTGCGCTCCGACAGGCGCCGGAAGGACACGGCCAGCAGCCCGGCCGCGACCAGCTTGTCCAGATGGAAAGCCGCCAGCGACCGGGAGATCCCGACCGCCTCGGCGGCGGCGTCCCGCCCCACCTCCTCCACGGAGGCGGCGACATGCCGGTAGAGCTTCCGCCGTACGGGATCGCTCAGCACGGTCAGTGCCGTGAACGCGTCGTCTTCAGCCGTCACCCGGCGATTCTATGACCGCCTCCCCGCAGCCGTTCCACCCGGCGACTTCACCGCAGGGCAGTGCTCAGCGCTCGATCTGGTGCTCCCTGACCAGCCACACGGCCAGCACCGCGGCGGCGAAGCAGACCAGCGAGCCGTAGTAGAGCACCTCGTTGAACCCGGCGAGGAAGCCGTCGCGGGCGGCGGTCGCGACCGCCTGCCTGGACCGCGGGGGAAAGGCGGCGAGCACCATGTCCAGATTCCCCGACGACGCGGCCTCGACCAGCTCGTGCGGGTGGCCGCCGCCGGCCGCGGGGGTCCCCGCCGCCAGCTCGCGGACCTCTCTCGCGCCCCGGGCCACGAAGATCGCCCCCCACACGGCGATGCCCACGGAGATCCCGACCTGCCGGAAGGTGTCGTTGATACCGGCCGCCATGCCGCTCTGCTGCTTCGGCACCACGCTCACGGCCACGTCCGCGATCACCGGGTTGATCAGCCCCACCCCCGCGCCCGCGATCACGAACCCGGGCAGCAGCGTCGTCCACTCGTCGCCCGGGGCGACACCGCCCATGAGGTACAGGCCGAGGCCGATCGCCGCGAGGCCCGCGCCGAGCATCACCCGGGCCGGCACCCGCGATAGCAGGAGTCCGGCGATCGGCGAGGCGAGGAAGCTCACCGCGGTGACCGGCAGATAGCGCAGGCCGGTCCCGAAGGGGGTGAGCCCGAGATAGTTCTGCATGTACAGCGTGAGGTAGAGGAACAGCGCGAAGAGCGAGCTCGACACCCCGAACGCCGCCAGCTGCACGCCGGTGAAGGCGTGCCGCCGGAAGAGCCGCATGGGAAGCATCGGCTCGGGCACCCGCAGCTCGATCCACACGAAGACGGCCATCAGCGCCGCGGACGCCGAGAGCAGCGACAGGATCAGCGTGCTGGTCCACCCCTCGTCGTTGCCCCGCACCAAGGCCAGCACCAGCAGGAAGAGCGACGCGCTGAAGGCCGCCACGCCCGCCCAGTCGACCCGTGTCGCGTGCGGATCGCGGCTCTCGCGCAGCCGGGTGAAGGTCACGATCAGCGTCACCACGCCGATCGGCACGTTCAGGTAGAAGATCGACTCCCAGCCCAGCCCGTCCGTCAGGGCCCCGCCGACCAGCGGTCCGAGCGCCACCGCCACGCCGATCGTCGCCCCGTACCACCCCATCGCCACCCCCCGCTCCCTGCCCGCGGGGAATTCCTGCGCCACCAGTGCCAGCGACACCGCGAACATCGCGGCGCCGCCGACTCCCTGCACGGCCCGCGCGATGTTCAGGAACGTCGGGTTCGGCGACAGCGCGCACAGCAGCGAAGCCAGCGAGAAGATCACCAGCCCCCAGGAGAAGATCCTGCGCCGCCCCAGCCGGTCGGCCAGCGAACCGGCGGTCAGCACCAGTGCGGCGAGCGTCAACGCGTAGGCGTCGAGCACCCATTGCAGGTCCGTGAAGCTGGCGTTCAGATCCTTCCGGATCGACGGCAGCGCCACGTTGACCACCGTGATGTCGAGCAGCAGCATGAAGGTCGCCACCGACACCGCGATCAGAGTCCACCACTTGCGATCCACGCTCAGTCGCTCCCGCTGTCGCGTTACGTACCGGTTTGTACGCTTACGCTATGCGGTGAGCCGTCGCGGACCCGGGAGGTGCGGACGCGAACCGCGGACGGGACGTGGTGGTGGTGGGGAGCGGCCGCGCCGTCAGCCGCGGAGGAAGGCCAGCAGGTCGGTGTTGAACCGGTCGGCGAACTTCGGGACCATCGACAGGCCGTGCGGGGCGCCCTCGTAGACCTTGAAGGTGGCGTCCTTGACCAGTTTCGACGACTTCTCGCCCGCCGCCACGATGGGCACGATCTGGTCGTCGTCGCCGTGGACGATGAGCGTGGGGACGTCGAACCGCTTGAGGTCCTCGGTCAGGTCGGTCTCGGAGAAGGCCTTGACGCAGTCGTACGCGCCCTTGATCCCCACGGTCATGGACCACAGCCAGAACGCGTCACGGGTGCCCTGCGTCACCGTCGAGCCGTCCCGGTTGGCACCGAAGAAGGCCGCGCTGAGGTCCTGGTAGAACTGCGAGCGGTCGGTGGCGACCCCGTCGCGGATCTCGTCGAAGACCTCGATCGGCAGGCCCTCGGGATTCTCCGCCGTCTTCAGCATCAGCGGCGGGATCGCACCGAGCAGCACGACCTTGGCCACCCGGTCGGTGCCGTGCCTGCCGACGTAGCGGGTCACCTCGCCGCCACCGGTCGAGTGCCCCACCAGGACGACGTCCCGTAGGTCGAGTGCCTCGATCAGCGACGCCAGGTCCTCGGCGTACGTGTCGAGGTCGTTCCCGTCCCACGGCTGCCCGGACCGGCCGCCGCCTCGCCGGTCGTGCGCGATCGCGCGGAAACCGTTGTCCGCGACCAGCTTCGCCTGCGGGTCCCACGCGTCGGCGGTCAGCGGCCAGCCGTGGCTGAACACGACCGGCCGACCCGACCCCCAGTCCTTGTAGAAGATCTTGGTTCCGTCCTTCGCGGTGATGAAAGGCATGGCTGTTTTCCTCACGATCGCGAGCGCATCGGCGGTATCGGTCGGGAAATCGGGAGCGGGCCGGAATCCACCCGGCGCGGCGCAGCCCGACTCCCAGCGTCGCGCAGCCGGGATGGTCCCGCATCACGAGCCCCGCCGCGCCGCGGGCGGCCGCGAGGCCGGGTGCCGTGCACCGCCGGGCCGCCGGAGTCGGCGCGGACCTGGATCCGCCCGGCGCCGGCATCGGGCGCGGGGCCGTCGGCGGAGACGTCTCCGGGCGCGCGCCGGGTCCTACCGGCGCGGCCTACCGGTGCGGCGGGGGCCGCGTCACAGCTCGCCGACCGCCGTCCACAGCTGGAAGTCGGTCAGGAGGAGCCGGCCCGGGCGTTGGGCGGCGGTGTCGGGGACGGTGGCGCTGACCACGGGGTGGTCCCCCTTGGTGACGGTCACCGTCGTGCCGTCGAAGCGCGGGGACCTGTCCTTGACGACCGAGCGGAGCTTGGCCGCCAGGCGGTCGGCGGTGGCCTGGTCCTTGACCGCCGCGCACAGGGTCTCGGTGTTCTTGCCGGAGTCGTCGGCCTGCTGGCCGAGGGCGGACAGGCGGACCGGTTCGGTGGTGGAGAGGGCGTTGAAGTCGGCGCGGTAGACGTCGCCGAGGCAGCCCGCGACGAGCCGGTATTCCTCCTTGCCGGCCAGGGAGGCGCTGTCTCCGGGGTCGGCCGCGGAGAAGCGGGCGGCGTCCGTGGCGTAGCGGATCTCGTCGTCGGAGACGGCGAATGCCGGGCCGGAGCCCGCGGGCTTCCAGACCTGCCCGCCGTCCCGCTCGGTCGACGTGTAGCCGCTCTTCTTCAGGGACGCGGTGACGGCCGCCGCGTCGAAGGAGCCGTCCCAGTGGCCCGCCGCGGCGGTGTCGACGGCGGTGTCGATCTGGGACTCCTTGAGGGTCTGCCCCCACGGCCCGCCTCGGTAGCCGCTCAGCAGCGGGCTGGTGAGCTGCGCGATGGTCGCGAAGCGCTTCGGGTCGGCGGCGCTCAGCTTCCGTATCCGTACGTTGTCGACGTACGTCACCTGCTTCGAGGCGTTGGCGTCGGCCGGCAGGTGCCGCAGTGCCTTCAAGGGTTTCGACCCGCCGTCGCCGGACGAGCAGGCGGTCACGGTGGCGAGGAGCGCGGCGGCCAGGACGACGGCCACGGCGGAGCTGTACAGGGGTCTACGGGCTATGCGCATGACAGCGGAGTCTATGGGGCGTCAGTTCCTGCGCCGGGGGGCGCGGTGGGCGTACGCCCCGGTCGCGGACGGTGTGCCGACCGTCGCCTCCCGACACGCCAGGGAAAATGCATGTATCTCCGGCAAAGGGGGCAGAAGCCTGCCATGGGTCGGCGCCGGCTACCGGTGGACCGTGTCCTGGAGGAGCGAACCGGGCGCGGCCTGCTGGCGATCGCGCTCGCACTGATCGTGGCGATCAGCGTGACGGACGTCTGGCTCGGGACGAGTGTCCATCTGGGACCGCTGCTGGTCATCGCGCCCACCCTCACCGCGTCCTTCGCCGGGCCGCGGCTGACCGCCCTGGTCGGGGGGCTGGCGGAGTTGGCCCTGCTGATCATCTCGGTCTTCCACGGCGGTCTGAGCACGACCAACCACATGGCGCAGCTCGTCGCCCTGGCCGTGCTGTCGGCTCTGGTGGTCTTCATCTCCTCCGTGCGGGTGCGGCGGGAGCGCGAGCTGAGCCGGGTCCGCTCGGTGGCCGAGACGGCGCAGCGCGTCCTGCTGCGTCCGCCACCCCGCCGGGTCGGGCCCCTCGCGGTGGCCTGGAGATATCTGGCGGCCGAGGACGAGACCCAGATCGGCGGGGACCTCTTCGCCGTCGTACGGGCCGGCCGCCGCCGCACCCGGGTGATCATCGGGGACGTCCGCGGCCACGGCCTGGCCTCCATCGGCGAGGCGTCGATGGTGATGGGCGCCTTCCGCGAGGGCGCCCCCCGGTACGAGGCACTGCCCGAACTCGTCGGTGCCGTCGAGGACAGCGTCTGCCGGGACCTGGAAGAGGTCGCCGACACCGTACGCGACCCGGGGGAGCACTTCGTGACCGCCCTGCTCCTCGACATCCCCGACGGGGACGAGCAGGCGCAGATGATCAACCGCGGCCACCCGCCGCCCCTGCTGGTGCACGGTGGCGAGGTCACCGCCCTGCACCCGCGCACCCCCGCGCCACCGCTGGGCCTGTGCGGCCTGTCGTCGGAGCGCGGCAGCCGCATCGACCCGTTCACCTTCGAGGCCGGCGACCTGCTGCTGCTCTACACCGACGGCGTCATCGAGGCCCGCTCGCCGACCGGGGGCATGTACCCGCTCGCCGACCGGGTCGCCTCCTTCCCCGCCGCCGGCCCCGAGGCGCTGCTGCGCCGGGTCCACCGCGACCTGCTGGAGCACGCGGGCGAGCGGCTCTCCGACGACGCGGCCCTGCTGGTCATCGAACGCACGGCCTCCCGGCACCCGCGCCGGCCGCAATTCGCGGTCCACCCCGACGACGGCCGTCACCGTCTCGGCATCGGCGGCTCGGCCGCCGACCGCTGAATCAGGCGCGGGTGCGGGGTCCGGTCAGCCGGCCACCGCCAGTGCCGCGGCGACGGACTCCTCGAAGACGCGGCGCCCTGCCCCCGCGGCCCCCGGCGCCGCGGGCAGCAGCGGGAACACCGTGCTCGCGCCGGACTGGACCGCGGGATGCAGCCGCAGCGCCGCCGCGCAACTGCCCTTCGGACCCGCTTCGAGGAAGACGCGGCTGCCGGAGCCCAGCAGCCCGTCCACCGCCGGCCAGAACAGCACCGGCCTGGTCAGTTGCGCCGACCAGAACTCCGGGGTGACCGACTCCGCGTCCGTCACATCGCGGGCGGTGGAGGTCGAGCGGATCGTGATGGCCGGCGGGCGCAGCCGGATGTGGTGCAGCTGTTCGCGGAACCGGGCCGCCGCGCCGGCGCACAGCGGGCTGTGGAAGGCCTGCCTCGCCTTCACCGGGCGGCACGCGACCACCTCGGCCGTCAGGGCCCGCTCGGCGGCGAGCAACGGCGCCGTCGCGCCGGAGAGCACCGTCTGCAGAGGGCTGTTGACGGCCGCGACCGCCAGGCCGCGCCCGGCGAGGTCGCCGAGCACCTCGCGGACGCGGTCGACGCCGGCGGCCACCGCGAGCATCCCGCCCGGCTCCGTCGCCGCCATCGCGGAGGTCCGCGCCGCCATCACCCGGCTGCCGTCGGCGACACTGAAAACCCCGGCGACGGCGGCCGCGGCCAGTTCGCCGACGCTGTGCCCGACCAGGACCGTGGGCCGCAGGCCCCGCGCGATCACCGCGAAGGCCAGGGCCGCGCCGACGGCGAAGAGCAGCGGCTGCGCCCGGCTGCAGTCGTCGAACTCCGGGCCCGGATCCTCGGCCAGCCAGTCGTCGCGCAGCCGCTTCCCCTCGGTGCCCGCGGCGGTGAAGAAGTCGTCCATCACGGCGGTGAAAGCCGCCTCGGCGCCGTACAAGTCGGCGCCCATCCGCGGCTGTTGTCCGCCCTGGCCGGGAAAGACCAGCGCGACCTCGCGTCGTTCGCCCATGGCATCCACCCTCCTCGCCGGTCCGGTCACGCGTGCAGCTCGGTCAGTTCCAACGTTCCGCTGGCGACGCGGACGCCGGCCTGGTCGATGCCGATCGACGCGGCCACCGTGCCGGGCCGTCCGGTCACCGACACCGCGCATTCGGCCGGCACGTCGATCTCCACGAAGATGCCGAAGTCCAACTCGGCCCGGGTCAGGGCCGCGTCACCCGCGCACAGGCCCGCCTCCGCCGCGCTGCGCAGCGCGGACTGCCGCATGGCCTCGATGAGCAGCGACGCGGGGATGTGGTCGTAGTCGCGGTCGAAGAACGACGGGTGCGTCCGGTCCACCAGCAGCGGATACCGGTCGGGCCGCACGGCGGGCCCGATCACCACGTTGCCGCGGTCGCGCCGCCCGACCAGCTCGGGGTCGATCGGCTTGGCGTCGGGCGCGCTGCCCGCGTCCAGCGCGCGCCGGGACCGCTGGTAGTCCCGGATCTCGCGGTAGGACTCGCGGGGGAAGAGGATGCTGCCGAACGAGAGCGACATGGCCCGCGCCCCGCCGACCAGGAAGTCGCCCGCGATGTCGAAGGTGCTGTCGGTCTGCGTGACACGGACCTTGACGACGCCTTGCAGCGGCGTGCTGCCGTCGGCCCGGAAGGCGTCCAACTCCGACACGTCCAGCGTCACCTGCTGTACGGCCGACGGGGTGCCTCGCTGGACGTCGAGGTATTCGTGCCGGACCACCACGAAGGCCTGCCGGAATGCCTCGGTCATGGCCACCGGGTCGTGCCAGGGCGCCCGCTGGTCGGACCACAGGGGGTGGTCGTGCGCCACCCGCACGGCGATCGCGAACTCGTCGGGGCCGGTCCGCGTGTGGTCGGTGACGAACACCTCGCGGGGGGACCGCCGGTTGACCGTCGTGGGCGGCACGAACTGGTCGAAGTTGAGAGCGGCAACGGGATCGATGGGCATCGGAGCCTCCGGGACTGTCAGCGCTCGTCCAAGAACTTGGCCAGCGAGCGGATGGTCGGGTTGTCGAAGATGTCCGTCAGGCTGATCCGCACGTCGGCCAGTGCCTGCAGCCGGCCCCGCAGTTCCACGGCCGACAGCGAGTTCAGTCCGTGCGCGAAGATGTCGTCGTCGAGGTCGAGGGAGCCGTATTCGGTGAGGATGTCGCCGACGGCGATGCGTACCGTGGCGACGCTGTCGCCCGCGCGCTCCGTGGCGGCGGGGGAGGGCGGGGCAGCGGGGGAGGCCGCCGCTCGCACCGCGGCCCCCGCCGGCGCCGGCCAGAACCGCTGCCGGGCGAAGGGATACGTGGGCAGGTCGACCCGCCGCGCGCCCGACCCGGTGAAGACGGCCGCCCAGTCGACCGCGCCACCGGCCGCGAACCGCTCGGCCAGGCCGCGCAGCGCGGTCCGCCCGATCACGGTCCCCGGCTCGGGCGTGCGGGCCAACGTGCGCAAACCCGCCAGCAGTTCGTCCAGGTCCGTGCCGAGCACGACGGCCCGGTGCGCGAACCGGGCCCGGGACAGCAGGGTGAACCCGACGTCTGCCGGGTCGACGTCCGCCCCCTCGACCAGCGCGAGCAGCCGGGCGGCCTGTGCTGCCAGCGCGGCCGGGCTCCGCGCCGAGAGCACCCACGGCACCGCGGGCATCGGCCGGCGGGGCACGCCGGCCGCCGGCGGCGCCTGCTCGACGACGACGTGGGCGTTGGTCCCGGCGATGCCGAAGGCGGACACCGCCGCGCGGCGCGGCCGCCCGGTCTCCGGCCAGCTCCGCGGCCCGGTCGCCAGCGCCACCCGGCCGGACGACCAGTCGACGTGCGGGCTCGGAGCGTCGACGTGCAGGGTCACGGGCACCACGCCCCGACGCATCGCCTCGACCATCTTGATCATCCCCGCGACACCCGCGGCGGCCTGGGTGTGGCCGATGTTCGACTTCAGCGACCCCAGCCACACCGGCCGGTCCGCGGGCCGGCCCTGCCCGTACGTCGCCAGCACCGCCTGCGCCTCGATCGGGTCGCCCAGCACCGTCCCGGTGCCGTGCGCCTCCACCACGTCGACGTCCCTCCCGGACAGCCCGGCGTCGGCGAGCGCGGCCTGGATCACCCGCTGCTGGGACGGGCCGTTGGGCGCGGTCAGGCCGTTGGAGGCGCCGTCCTGGTTCACCGCGCTGCCGCGTACCAGCGCCAGCACCTCGTGCCCGTGCGCACGCGCGTCGGACAACCGCTCCAGCACCAGCACGCCGACGCCCTCGGCCCACCCGGTGCCGTCCGCCGCGGCGGCGAAGGACTTGCACCGGCCGTCCGGCGCGAGACCGTGCTGCCGGGCCATGTCCACGAAGCCCCGGGGCGTCGCCATGACCGTCGCGCCGCCGGCCAGCACCAGGTCGGACTCGCCGGACCGCAGCGAACCGCACGCCAGGTGCACCGCGACCAGCGACGACGAGCACGCCGTGTCGAGGGTGACGGCCGGACCCTCCAGGCCCAGCGTGTAGGACAGGCGGCCGGAGACGAGGCTGCCCGCCGTGCCGGTCAGCCGGTAGCCCTCGGCCCCGGCCTCCTCGATGCCCTGCCCGTACTCCTGCGCCATGTGGCCGACGAACACCCCGGTCGCGCTGCCGGCGAGGGAGTGCGGGTCGATGCCCGCGTTCTCCAGCGCCTCCCAGGCCACTTCGAGCACCAGGCGCTGCTGCGGGTCCATCGCGACGGCCTCGCCGGGGGTGATCCCGAAGAAGTCGGCGTCGAAGTCCGCCGCACCGGCCACGAATCCGCCGTCGCGCACGTACGTCGTACCGGGGCGGTCCGGATCGGGATCGTAGAGGCCGTCCAGGTCCCAGCCCCGGTCGGAGGGAAAGCCCGAGATCACGTCGCGGCCCTCGGCGACCACGTCCCACAGTGCGGCCGGCGAGACGGCGCCCCCGGGGAAGCGGCAGCCGATGCCCACGATCGCGACCGGGTCGTCACCGCCGCGGCTCCTCCCGCGCAGCCGCTCGATCTCCTTGAGCGACTCGCGCAGCGCCTCCACCAGCCTGGCCTCGGTGTCCTCGCTCATCGCGCGTCACTCCGCCCGGAGCCGCCGGAGCCGGCGGAGCCGCCGGAGCCGGCGGGGCGTTCGGAGTCGTACGGGTCGTCGAGCTCGTCGTCGAAGTCGACCGGCGGCGGCACGAACGGGGTGCCCATGGAGACGAGGATCTGCCACAGGGCGATCAGGAAGGCCTGGTCCCGCCGGTAGGACGCGGGTTGCGTACGGTTGCCTGGACCCGCCGGCCGTCCGGACGGTATCTGTGCCATCGGAAGCCAGCCGATCATCGCGGACCACCCTCTCCCAGGGCGGCCGCGATCAGTTCTTCGGTGTCCATCGTCTCGATCAGCTCCTTCCGGCTCGGCCGCGCGTCCGGCTCCGGCGCGACGAGGATTCGGTGTATGTGGTCGGTGAGCGCCGCGGGAGTCGGGTAGTCGAAGACCGCCGTGGCCGGCAGCGGCGTGTCGGTCAGCGGCGCGAGGGCGTTGCGCAGTTCGATGGCGGTGAGCGAGTCGACGCCCAGGTCGCGGAAGTTGCGGTCCGCGTCGAAGGCCTGGCCGTCCGGGTGGCCCAGCACCGCGGCCAGCTTGCGGTTCACCAGGTCGCCCAGCCGGTGCCGCCGCTCGTCCGGGTCCAGGCCGGCCAGTTCCTGGCGCAGCCGCAGGGCGTCGTCCTGGCGGTTCGGCGGGGCGGGCGGGCGCAGCGTCACCGCGGTCACCTGCGCGCGCGGCGCGGTCAGGGCGGCGTCGAACATCGCCAGGCCGTCGGACTCGGAGATCGCGGCGAGCCCCCGGTCGCGCAGCCGCGCCAGGTCCGCCTCGCCCAGGTGCTCGGTCATGCCGCCCTGTCCGGCCCACAGGCCCCAGGCGATGGACACCGCGGGGAGCCCGGCGGCCCTGCGGTGCGCGGCCAGCCCGTCCAGGAAGGCGTTCGCGGCGGCGTAGTTGGCCTGCCCGGCGGAGCCGAGCGTGCCGGCCACCGACGAGAAGAGCACGAAGGCGGTCAGTTCCGACCCGCGTGTCGCCTCGTGCAGGTGCCACGCGGCGTCCGCCTTGGCCGCGAGCACCGCGGACAGCCGCCGCGGTGTCAGCGACCCGAGCACACCGTCGTCCAGCACGCCGGCCGCGTGCACCACCGCGGTCAACTCCGGTGTCACCAGGCCCGATACGGCGGCCCGGTCGGACACGTCGCAGGCCACGACCTCGACCTCCGCGCCCAGCCCGGTCAGCTCCGCGCGCAGTGCGGACGCCCCCGGCGCGGCGGGGCCGCGCCTGCTGGCCAGCACCAGCCGCCGTACGCCGTGCTCCACCACCAGGTGCCGGGCGAAGAGCGCGCCCAGACCGCTGGTGCCGCCGGTGACCAGCACCGTCCCTTCCGGTCCGAAGGGGGAGACGCCCGTCGGCGACCCGGTCAGCGGGGCCAGTTGGGCCGTGTAGGGCACCCCGGCCCTGATCAGCAGGTGCGGCTGGTCCGCCGCCAGGACCGCGGGCAGGTCGAGTTCGCCGTCGGTGTCCACCAGGACGAACCTGCCCGGCTGTTCGGCCTGCGCGGACCGCACCAGACCCCACACCGCGGCGCCCGCCAGGTCCGCTACGTCCTCGCCCGGCAGCCCGACCGCGCCACGGGTCACGATCACCAGCCGCCGTGGCGTCGGCGCCTGCAACGCCTCCAGCACCGTCCGCGTCGCCGCGTGCACCGAGGAGACCACGTCCGCACCGGTGGAGAAGCCGTCCAGCACCGCGACGTCGGATTCCGGTACGGCGGCGGCGGGCGCGGAGGCCAGCGGGGACCAGGCCAGTTCCCGCAGCCGGCCGGCGGACTCCGCCATCGGCCGCAGGCGTACCGAACCGGCGGTCAGCACCGGCCGCCCCGCCTGGTCGCACACGGCGACCGAGACGCCGTCCCGGCCCGCCGGTGACAGCCGGACCCGCAGGCCGCCGGCCCCGGCCCGGTGCAGCACCACGTCCTCCCAGGCGAAGGGGACGTCCGTGCCACCGCGGCCCGTTCCCACCAGCCATGCCTGCAAGGCCCCGTCCAGCAGCGCCGGATGCAGTCCGTACCCGGTCGGGTCGACCTCGGCCGCGATCTCGGCGAAAACGTCGTCGCCGTCGCGCCACAGCGCGCGCAGCCCGCGGAAGGCCGGGCCGTAGTCGTATCCCTGCCGCGCCAGCCGCTCGTACGCCCCGGCCGGGTCGATCGCCTCGGCGCCGGGTGGCGGCCAGGCCACCAGCTTCTGCGGGTCTCCGGGGTCCGCCGCGGCCACCTGAGCCCTGGCATGCACCACCCACGGCGCCCCCGGCTCGTCGGTGCGGGCGGAGATCACCACCTCGCCGGTCGGCTGGGCGACCACCTGGAGGGTCGACCTGCCCTGCTCGGGGAGCGCCAGCGGAGCGAGGACCACCAGTTCCCTGACGGTGGTCGCCCGCAGGTCGGCGCAGGCCCGCAGCGCCAGTTCGGCGAAGAGCGTGCCCGGTGCCAGCACCGCGCCGCCCACCGCGTGGTCGGCCAGCCAGCCGGGCGCATTCCGGGAGACCGCCCCCGACCAGATCACCGTGCCGCTGTCCGCCAGCTCCATCCGGGCGGTCAGCACCGGGTGGTCGGCGGCGACGAATCCCAGCCCCGCCCCGGCGACCGGCTCCTGCGGCCGCAGCCAGTAGCGCTGCCGGTCGAAGGCGTAGGTCGGCAGCTGCGCGAAGGGCCCGGCCGGCTCGCCGAAGACGGCCCGCCAGTCCACCGGTAGGCCGCGCGAGGACAGCTCGCCGAGCGCCGGCAGGACGCTGGCCATCTCCGGCAGGTCGCGGCGCAGCAGCGGCAGCGCGACCACCGGAGTGGGAATGCTCTGCGCCGTCAGCGTGGCCAGTGCCCGCCCGGGACCGATCTCGACGAAGGTCCTGGCGCCCAGCTCGGCGAGGGCGTTGACGCAGGGCAGGAACCGCACCGCCCCCCTGGCGTGCCGCATCCAGTAGTCGGCGGAGCGCAGGTCGCCTTCGCCGGCCGGTCCGCCGGTGACGTTGGAAAGGATCGGGATGGTCGGCGGGTGGTAGCTGACCTGCCGGGCCACCTCGGCGAACTCGCCGAGCCTGCCGTCGAGTTCGGCTGAGTGGAAGGCATGCCGGTTGCGCAGCTTGATCGACCGCCGGCCGCGCCCGCGCCACACCTCGATGACCCGGTCGACCGCGTCGGGCGTGCCGGAGACCACCGTGGCGTCCGGCGCGTTGAGTGCCGCGATCGACACGCCCGGCACCAGGGTGGGCTCGATCTCGTCGGCGCCCGCCTGGATCTGCACCATCACGCCGGGCGGCAGGGCGCCCATGGCGCGGCCGCGGGCGGTGATCAGCCGGGCGGCGTCGGGCAGCGTCAGGATGCCGGCCACGTGCGCGGCGGCCAGTTCGCCGAAGGAGTGCCCGAGCAGGTAGTCCGGCCGCAGACCGAAGGATTCGACCAGGCGGAACAGCGCGACCTCGATGGCGAAGAGGGCCGGCTGGGTGAATTCGGTCCGGTCCTGGAGGACGGCCGCCTCGGGCGTGCCCTTCGCGGCGAACAGCAGCTCGGCCAGCGGCCGGTCCAGGTTCGCGTCGAGCGCGGCGAGCACCTCGTCCAGCGCGGTGGCGAAGGCCGGGAATTCGGCGTGCAGCGTCGCGCCCATGCGGGCGTACTGGCTGCCGTGGCCGGGGAAGAGGAAGACGACCGGGCCGGTCACCGGCTCGGCCGGACCGGCCTGCGCGGCCTCGGCGAGCCGGTCGAGCAGCTCGCCGCGGTCCGTACCGGTGACGACCGTCCGGTGCGGGAGGCGCGACCTGGTCGCGACCAGCGCCGTGGCAACGGCCGCCGGGTCGAGGTTCTCGTCCGCCCGCAGGTGGGCCAGCAGCCGGGCGGCCTGGCCGCGCAGCGCGGGCTCGGTGCGGGCGGACAGCACCAGCGGCAGCACCGGCCAGTCCCGTTGCGCGGCGGCGGACTCCGGCTGCGCGGGCGGCTGTTCGAGGATCACATGGGCGTTGGTGCCGGAGATGCCGAACGCCGACACGCCTGCCCGCCGGGGCCGCCCCGTCCGCGGCCAGTCGGCCGCCTCCGTCGCCAGCGCGACGGCACCGCTCGACCAGTCCACCGCCGGCGTCGGCGGGTCGGCGTGCAGCGTCGGCGGCACCACGCCCCGATTGAGGGCGCCGATCATCTTGATCATGCCGGCCACACCCGCCGCGGCCTGGGTGTGCCCGAGGTTCGACTTGACCGAGCCGAGCAGCAGCGGCCGGTCGGCCGGACGGCCCTGGCCGTACGTCGCCAGCACCGCCTCCGCCTCGATGGGGTCGCCGAGCACCGTGCCGGTGCCGTGCGCCTCCAGCACGTCGACATCCGCGGTGGACAGGCCGGCGGCCGCGAGGGCGGCGCGGATGACGCGCTGCTGGGACGGGCCGTTGGGCGCGGTCAGCCCGTTGGAGGCGCCGTCCTGGTTGACGGCGCTGCCGCGTACGACCGCGAGCACCCGGTCCCCGCGCTCCCGGGCCCGCGACATCCGCTCCAGCACCAGCATGCCGGCGCCCTCGCTCCAGCCGGTCCCGTCGGCGCCCGCGCCGAACGACTTGCACCGGCCGTCGGCGCCCAGCCCGCCCTGCCTGGCGAACTCCACGAAGACCCGCGGCGTGCCGATCACCGTGGCGGCGCCGACCAGCGCCAGGTCGCACTCGTCGGCCCACAGCGACCGTGCGGCCAGGTGCACCGCCACCAGCGACGAGGAGCAGGCCGTGTCCACGGTGACCGCGGGGCCCTCCAGGCCGAGCGCGTACGCGACCCGGCCGGAGGCGACACTGCCCTGGCTGCCGATCAGCCGGTAGCCCTCCACCCCGGCCGCGGCGTCGTCCGCGCCCGCGCCGTACTCCTGGGCCATGATCCCGGCGAAGACGCCGGTCCTGCTGCCGGCCAGCGACTCCGGTGCGATCCCGGCGCGCTCCACGGCCTCCCAGCTCACCTCCAGCAGCAGCCGCTGCTGCGGGTCCATCGCGGCCGCCTCGTGCGGGTTGATGCCGAAGAAGCCGGCGTCGAAGGCCGCCGCGTCGGCGAGGAATCCGCCCTGCCGGGTGGACAGCCCGCCCACCTGCCAGCCGCGGTCGGTCGGGAAGTCGCCGATCGCGTCCCGGCCGTCGAGCACGGCCTCCCACAGGTCCTCAGGGGAGTCGATACCGCCGGGGAAGCGGCAGCTCATGCCCACCACGACGATCGGGTCGGCCCCGTCCGCCACGGCCGCCGGCCGCTCCTGCGCGACGCCGGTGCGTCCGTCGGCCCGGTCGCGCAGGTAACCGGCCAGCGCGGCGGGCGTGGGGTAGTCGAAGACCACCCCCGCGGGCAGCGTCATCCCGGTGGCCGTCTTGAGCCGGTTGCGCAGCTCGACGGCCAGCAGCGAGTCGAAGCCGAGGTCACGGAAGTTGCGGTCGGGATCGATCTGCCCGCCGTCGCCGCGCCCCAGCAGCAGCGCGGCCGCGGCCCGGGTCAGCGAGAGCAGGTCCGCGCCCGCGGACACCGCGGTGGCGGGCGCCTCCTGCGGCCGGGCCGGGGCCAGGTCCCGCAGGACGGCGGGCAGTTCACCGATCCCCGCGGACACCTGGAGGGCCGCGCGGTCGACCGCCATGGCGACCACGTGCGGCCGGTGCTGCGCGAGGGCGGCGTCGAAGAGGGCGAGCCCGGCGTCGACCGGGAGTTCGGTCAGGCCGCGCCGCCTGAGCCGGGCGAGGTCCGCGTCGCCCAACTGCCCGGCCATGCCGGCGCCGCGGTCCCACAGCCCCCAGCCGATGGACAGCGAGGGCAGCCCGCGGTCGTGCCGGGAGGCGGCCAGGGCGTCGAGGAAGGCGTTGGCGGCGCCGTAGTTGGCCTGACCGGGACCGCCGCTCACGGCGAGCACCGAGGAGAACAGCACGAGCGCGGCGCCGGTCCGCGCGGTGGCCTCGTGCAGATACCAGGCCGCGTCGGCCTTGGGACGCAGCACGGTGTCCATCCGGGCCGGGGTCAGCGCGTCCACGACGCCGTCGTCCAGTACGCCGGCCGCGTGGATCACCGTGGTCAGCTCCGGCGTCACCAGCCGGCCGACCGCGTCGCGGTCGGTGACGTCGCACCGCACCACCTGCGCCTCGGCGCCCAACTCGGTCAGTTCTGCCACCAGTTCGCGAGCGCCGGGGGCGTCGGGGCCCTGCCGTGAGGCGAGCACCACCTTCCGTACGCCGTGCCGCGTCACCAGGTGGCGGGCCAGCGCCGAGCCGAGGCCGCCGGTGCCGCCGGTGATCAGGGCGGGTCCAGAGGTGTCGAAGCCGCCCCCGGGCGTGTCCTGCACCGGAGCCAGCCGGGGCGCGCGCAGCACGCCGGAGCGGATCATCACCTGCGGTTCGCCGCTCGCCACGACGGTGGCCACGTCGACGTCCCCGTCGGTGTCCACCAGGACGAACCTGCCGGGCGCCTCGACCTGGGCCGCGCGCACCAGGCCCCACACCGCGGCGGCGACCGGGTCGGGTGCGCCCTCGCCGGCCGGCTGCACCGCGCCGCGGGTGGCGATCAGCAGGACGCTGTCCGCCGAGCCCTCGTCGGCGAGCCAGTCCTGGAGCACCCCGAGCATGTGGTGGGTGGCGGCGTGCGTCTCGGCGACCGCGTCGAAGCCGGCGGTGTCCGAGCCGAACGCGCCCCGGAAGACCACCACGTTCGGGAGCGGCGCCGCCCGGTCCCGCTCGTCCCAGCCCACGACCGACACCGGGATCGCCCTGGGCGAGGCCAGCGGCGGCCAGGTCACCTCCAGCAGGCGGTGGGCGGCGGCGTGGGCGGCCCGGGACACCGCGGCCTGCTGCTCGCGCGACAGGCGCCGCAGCACGACCCCTCCCGCGGTGAGGACCGGCCGCCCGGAGTCGTCGTACGCCGCGAGCGCCATCTCGTCCTGGCCGCTCGGCGTGATCGCCACCCGCAGGGCGGTCGCACCCGTCGCCAGCAGCCGGACGTCGGCCCACGCGAACGGCAGCGCGAGGCCCTGCTCGGCGACGGTGAGCAGCGCCGCGTGCAGCGCCGCGTCGAGCAGCGCCGGGTGCAGGCCGAACCCGGCCGGGTCGGCGCCTTCGGGCAGTGCGACCTCGGCGAAAACCTCGTCGCCCCGGCGCCACAGCGCCCGCAGGCCGCGGAATGCCGGCCCGTAGGCGTAACCGCGCTCGGCCAGCCGCTGGTAGGCGTCGCCCAGGTCGACCGCGGTCGCCGCGGCGGGCGGCCATTCGGGCAGCGGGCCCGGATCCGCCGGCTCCCCGGCGGCCAGCTCGCCCCGTGCGTGCGTCACCCACTCGCCGTCGCCGCGCGAGTGGATCGCGACCTCGCCGTCGTCCTCCACCACCCTTACGTCCACCGCGCCCTCCTCCGGTAGGACGAGGGGGCTGTGGATCACCAGTTCCCGCAAGTCCCCCCGGCCGGACTCCGCGCCCGCGCGCAGGGCCAGTTCGACGAACGCGGTGGCGGGTAGCAGCACCGCGCCGGCGGCGGCGTGGTCGGCCAGCCAGCCGTGGGTGGCCAGTGACAGCCGCCCGGTCAGCAGCACCGCGCCGGTGTCGGGCAGTTCGGCCACGGCACCGACCAGCGGATGCTCCGCGGCGGTCAGGCCCAGGGCGGTCGCGTCGGTGCGCGGCTTCGGCTCCAGCCAGTACCGCTTCCGGTCGAACGCGTAGGTGGGCAGCGGCACTTGCCGCGCACCGCCGAAGACCGGCCCCCACGCCACCTCGCCGCCGCGCACGTACCGCTCGGCGGCGGAGGCCAACAGCCGTGCGGGGCCGCCCTCGTCGCGGCGCAGCGAGCCGACCACGGTGACCGCACGGCCGGCCAGCTCGGCGGTCTGCTCGATGTGGATGCCCAGCGCCGGATGCGGGGAGCACTCCACGAAGTGCGTGAACCCGTCGGCGAGCAGCGCCTCGACGGTCTGCTGGAAGGCCACCGGCTGCCGGCAGTTGCGGTACCAGTACGCGGCCGTCAGGTCCTCGCCCGCGACGGCCGCGCCGGTCACCGACGAGTAGACGGGAACCGAGCCGGCGGCGGGGCGTACGAAGGAGAGCAGGTCGGTGAAGCCGCCTTCCAGCGGGTCGACCAGCGGGGAGTGCGAGGCGAACGGCGTCACGATCCTGACCGGCACCTCGGCCGCGCGCAGCTCGGCGATGAAAGCGGCCAGCACGTCCGCGGGACCGGCCACCGTGGTCCCGTTCGGGCCGTTGACGCCCGCTATCGACAGGCCGGGGATCAGCCGCCCCGCCACGACGCCCTCCGGCGCCCCGACCGAGACGATCGCGCCCGGGAGTTGCTCGGCGATCAGCCGCGCCCTGGCCACGATGAGCCGGCACGCGTCGTCGAGCGACAGCGCACCGGCCACGCACGCGGCCGCGACCTCGCCCTGCGAGGTGCCCACGACGGCGTCGGGCCGTACGCCCAGCGAGCGCCACTGCTCGGCCAGCGACACCAGTACCGCGAACAGCGCGGGCTGCACGATGTCGACGCGCGCGAGCCAGGAGTCGTCGGCGCCCTCCCGGACCGTCTCCAGCAGCGACCAGTCCACCAGCGGGTCGATGATCCGCGCGCAGTCGGCCATCCGGGCGGCGAACACCGGTGCGCTGTCGAGCAGTTCCGCGGCCATCCCGAGCCACTGGATGCCGTGTCCGGGGAAGACGAACGCGGTCCTGCCCGGGTCCTCCTCGGCTCGGCCGTAGGTGACGTTCGCGGCGGGCAGCCCCGCGGCCACCGCCGACAGCCCGGCGGTCAGGCCGGCGGAGTCGGCGCCGACCACCACCGCGCGGTGCTCGAAGCGCGACCGGGTGGTCGCCAGCGACCGGCCGATGTCGGCCGCGTCGTACGTGCCGGCGTGCGCGAGCAGCCGTTGCGCCTGGCCGCGCAGTGCCTCCTCGGTCCTCGCCGACAGGACCCAGGGCACGACGGGCCAGCGCGGCTCGCCGGGAGGCGCGGTCGAAGGGGCGGGCGCCTGTTCGAGGACGACGTGGGCGTTGGTGCCGGAGATTCCGAACGAGGACACCCCGGCACGCCGCGGCTGCCCGGTGTCCGGCCAGTCCTGGGCGCTGGTGGCCAGCCGCACCGCACCGGACGACCAGTCGACGTGGGGGCTGGGCGTGTCGACGTGCAAGGTGGCAGGCACGACTCCGTGCCGCATGGCCGCGACCATCTTGATCACGCCGGCCAGGCCGGCGGCGGCCTGGGTGTGCCCGATGTTCGACTTCAGCGAGCCGAGCAGCAACTGCCGGCCGCGCGGCCGGCCCTGCCCGTAGGTCGCGAGGATCGCCTGCGCCTCGATCGGGTCGCCCAGCGCGGTGCCGGTGCCGTGCGCCTCGACCACGTCGACGTCCGCGGCGGACAGCCCGGCGTCGGCGAGCGCGGCCTGGATCACCCGCTGCTGCGAGGGGCCGTTGGGCGCGGTGAGCCCGTTGGAGGCGCCGTCCTGGTTCATGGCGCTGCCGCGTACCAGCGCCAGCACCTCGTGCCCGTTCCGGCGCGCGTCCGACAGGCGTTCCAGTACGACGACGCCGACGCCCTCGGCCCAGGCCGTACCGTCGGCCGCCGCCGCGAAGGACTTGCACCGGGCGTCCGGCGACAGGCCGCGCTGCCGGGCGAATTCCAGGAAGACCCGCGGTGTCGCCATCACGCTGGCGCCGCCGGCCAGCACCAGGTCCGACTCGCCGGACCGCAGCGAACCGCACGCGAGGTGCATCGCGACCAGCGACGACGAGCACGCCGTGTCGACGGTCACCGCCGGGCCCTCCAGGCCCAGTGCGTACGCCACCCGGCCGGACGCGACACCCGACAGGCCGCCGGTGATGCGGTAGCCCTCGACGGATTCGCTGGAGTCCCAGCCGTACATGCCCACGAAGGTGCCGGTCCTGCTGCCGGCCAGTGACCGCGGCTCGACACCGGCGTTCTCCAGCGCCTCCCAGGTGACTTCGAGCAGCAGCCGCTGCTGCGGGTCCATCGCGAGCGCCTCGCCGGGGCTGATCCCGAAGAAGGCGGCGTCGAAGCCGGCGACGTCGCTGATGAAGCCGCCCTCGCGGACGTACGTCGTGCCGGCGCGGTCCGGGTCGGGGTCGTAGAGGGCGGCCAGATCCCAGCCCCGGTCGGTGGGGAAGGCCGAGATCACGTCGCGTCCGCCGGCCGCCACGTCCCACAGATCGGCCGCTGAGGCGATGCCGCCCGGATACCGGCAGCCGATGCCGACGATGGCGATCGGGTCGGCGGCGGCGTCGTCGTCCGCGGCGGGCCGGGTGGCCGGGACCGCCCGCGCCCGGTCGCCGGCCGACGCGTCGCCCGCGGCGGGGTCGTCCGCCACGTGCTCGGCCAGGTGCGCGGCGAGCGCAAGCGGCGTCGGGAAGTCGAAGACCGCGGTCGGCTCGACCTGCCTGCCGAGCGCCGCCGAGAGCCGCTCGGCCAGTTCTACGGCGCTGAGCGAGCCGAAGCCGAGGTCCTTGAAACTGCGCTCGCGCGGCACGGCGTCGGCGTCGCCGTGGCCCAACTGGGCGGCGACCTCGGTGCGGACGACCCTGATGAGGTCGGCGTCCCGCGAGGGTGCCGCGGCGGCGGGGCGGTCGGCTGGGGCGCTCGGGCGGTCCGCCGGACCGGTCGGGCGGTCGAAAGCGTACGTGGGCAGGTCCACCGGGCGGGCCCCGGTGCCGGCGTAGACCGCGGGCCAGTCGACCTTTGCGCCGGCCACGAAGTCGGCGGCCATCGCCGACAGCGGCTCCGTGGCGGGACCGACCACCGCCGGCAGGTCGCCGCCGATCAACGTCCGCAGCGCGGACTCCAGTTCGAGGCGGTCGCGGCCGAAGGCGACGGCGCGGACCGGGAAGGCCGTCCTGGTGGCCGCCAGCGAGTACCCGATGTCCACCGGGTCGGCTCCCGCGGCCTGGTCCAGCAGCCGCCTGGCCTGCCCGCGCAGGGCGTCCGGCGTCTTCGCCGACAGTACCCACGGCACCACCGGCGGGCCGGACGGCGCCGGCGAGGCCGGTACCGGCGGTGCCTCGGTGAGCACCACGTGGCAGTTCGTGCCGCCGAGGCCGAACGAGCTGACGCCCGCGACGGCCGGGCCGCCGGGCCACGGCCGCGACGCGGTGTTCACCGCCAGGTTCAACTCCGTCAGCGGGATCGCCGGGTTGGGCTCCGCGAAGTGCAGGCTCGCCGGCACCTGCCGGTTGCGCAGGCTCAGTACGGCCTTGAGCAGTCCGGCGATGCCGGCCGCGGCTTCCAGGTGTCCGATGTTGGTCTTGACCGACCCGACCAGCAGTGGCGCCGTCCTGGTCGGCGCCGTGCCCAGCGCGGCGCCGAGCGCGGCGGCCTCGACGGGGTCGCCGACAGCGGTGCCGGTGCCGTGCAGCTCGACGTAGTGGACCGCTCCGGGGTCGATCCGGGCCTCGCGGCAGGCCCGTTCGATCAGGGCCTGCTGCGCGGCGGCGCTGGGTGTCGTCAGCCCTTCCGTGCGGCCGTCGTTGTTCACCGCGCTGCCGGCGACGACCGCGGCGATCGGGTCGCCGTCGGCGAGGGCGTCGGCGAGGCGCTTGAGCACGACCAGACCGCCGCCTTCGCCGCGTACGAACCCGTTGGCGCGGCTGTCGAAGACGTGGCAGCGGGCGTCGGGGGACAGCACGCCCATCTCGGCAAGGCCGCTGTCGGCGTCCGGGGCCACCATCAGGCTGGCCCCGCCCGCGATGGCCAGGTCGCACTCGCCGCCGCGCAGCGACTGCACGGCCAGGTGCACCGCGACCAGCGACGAGGACTGACCGGTGTCCACCGTGAGGCTGGGGCCGTTCAGCCCCAGGGCGTAGGACAGCCGGTTGGCCGCCATGCCGCGCTGCCGCCCGGTGAAGGTGTAGCGGTCGGGCGGGGAAGCCGGCGCGATCTCTCCCGGCGCGGCCACGAACACGCCGGTCTGCGTGCCCTCCAGCCGGGCCGCGGTCAGCCGCGCCTGCTCCAGCGCCTCCCAGCCCAGCTCCAGTATCAGCCGCTGGTGCGGGTCCATCGCGGCGGCTTCCCGTGGGAAGACGCCGAAGAAAGCCGCGTCGAATCCGGTGATGTCGTCGAGGAATGCACCACGGCGCGCTGCCGGCCGGCCAGGAGGCGGGTCGGTGACGGCGTCGGTGCCCGAACTCAGGAGCCGCCAGAATTCGGCCGGTCCATTCGCCCGGGGCAGCCGGGCGGCCATACCGATGATTGCGAACCCGTCTGTCATGATGCATCTCCTCGACGAAATCCCGAAACCCCGAAATCCGGAAGCCTGACGCGGGTTACCGGTCAGGAAGCGGCGGGCGCCCGGCGGAATGCGGAGGTGTCCGGCGGCGCCATCTTGCCCAGCTGCATCATCAGGACGTGCAGGTCGTTGCACGCCCAGTGGTCGCTCACCCGGCCGTCGCGGACCCGGGCGATGTGGATCTCGTTCCAGCTGATGGTGCGGCCGGTCGGCTCGGCGCCGAAGACGACGCCCTTGTGGGTGCCGGTCAGCTCGACGTGCTGGATGACGTACTCGCCGTCCTCGAACTCGTTGATGATGTTGACCTTCAGGTCGGGAAAGCCCTGTCGCTCGATCAGGATCACCGACTTGACGCCCTCACGGCTGGTGTCCATTCCGGGCGGCGCGTTGTGGTTGACGAAGTCCTCGCTCATCACCTCGTCCAGGACGTCGGCGTTGCCCTGGGAGAATCCTTCATCCAGAATGCGACGGGCCACGGTCTTGTTGGACACGATGTTCTCCTTGGAATGGTTTTCCGGTGATTTCGGAAAGGGCTACCTGGATGTTGACGAGAGTGCGTTCCGGTTCGAGCCAGCCCGCCGCGGGGCCCGGGTCGAACCGCGCCCACACCGCTTCCGCGGACAGGCGCTCGGCGTGTGCCTCCCGGGCGGCTGCGAGCACCCGGTCGAAGTAGTCGGCCAGGTCACGCAGCGCCTCGATGCCGGCCGGCCTGCCGTGACCGGGCAGGACGACCCCGGGGTCCAGCGCGATCAGCTGGTCGAGTGCCGCCCGCCAGCGGCCGACCCGGCCGTGCACCGCAAGCGGTGTCACGCCGGCGAAGCACAGGTCGCCGCTGACCAGCACCCTTTCGGCGGGCAGCCACACCGCGAGGTCGGCGGCGGAGTGGGCGTCGGTGAACTCCAGCACCCGCGTGCCGTCGGGCAGTGCGCGTTCGATGCCGGCCGGCGGCACCGGTTCCGCGGCCACGCTGTCCCAGCCGCCGAGCCGGTCCGCGAAGGCGGGCATCACCTTGGCGAGCAGCGCGGGCAGTCCCGGCTCGCCGATCATCTTGCGCATCCCGGCCACCGTGCGCGGATGGGCGATGATCGGGACCTTGTCGAACAGGACGTTCCCGCCGATGTGGTCGGTGTGGATGTGGGTGTTGACGACCAGTTCCGCGGTGCGGCCCCGGCGGCTCAGCGCCGCCACGACGGCGTCCGCCATCTCCGGCAGCAGCATCGTGTCGATCACGGTGGCCGGGCCGCCGAGCAGCAGCACGCTGTTGGACAGGCCCGCGCTGCCGTCGCCGTTGACCACCGCGACGACGCCGTCGGCGACCTCGACCTCCTGGCGCACGGGAATCCCGACCGGCATGGCGGTCATCCCTGGAGCGCGCGGATCCGCTGGACCAGTCCCGCGCGGTCGAGCATGGCGTGCCAGGACACGATGCGGCCGGCGTCGGCCCGTATCGTCTCCACGACGTTCCAGGTCAACCGCTCGTCGGTGCCCTTGGGCACGCCGGACAGCGTCAACTCGACCGACAACGCGGAGCCGTCCGCGGACTCGATGGTGCCGTCGACGGTGTGCTCCAGCTGCGCGTACAGCCCGCGCTGCTGCGTGAACATCCCGGCGAGGGCCTTCGGGCCGATCTTGCTCTGACTCGCGGTGCGGATGTCCATCTCCGCGTCGCACAGTTCGTAGAAGGCGAAGTGGTTCTCGGCCTCGACCGCGGCGTACACGGCCTCCCAGAGTTCCCGGGCGGTCTTCATGTCAGTTCCCTTTCGCCGGATACGATCCAGTCGACCTGGTAGACGTGTACGTCCACGTTGTCGGCGTATTTGTGCAGTTCGAGGATCAGCGCGCGGCCCGCCTCGCTGCGGATGTGCTCCTGGAAGGCCGTCAGCTCGCTCCACTGGGCGTAGTTCGTCACCCGGGTCCCGTCGACGCTGCAGTGCACGTTGGCGGAGATGAAACCGGGCATGTGCCGGACGATCTCGTCCGTCTCCTTGCGGATGGCGGTGGACAGCGCCTGCTGGTTCTCCGGCTTGCAGTGGAAGACGTTGATGTAGGTCATCAGCCGTTCCTCGGCGGAAATGGTGCTCATGACCACGTCGCCAACGTCTCGGCGACCACGGTGAAACTGCGGAACTCCGGGTCGGAGTAGCAGTCCCGCATCGGCCGGACGATTTCCTTGTGGCTCTCGGACTTCTCCCAGGTGAAGAAGTCCACGAGGGTGGTCCACTCGCTGACGATCAGCCAGCTCCGCGGATCGTCGGGCGCCTGGCAGATCTGGTCGCGGATGTGGCCGGGGGTCGCCGCGACACTGAAGCGGACCTTCTCGTAGGCGGCGAGGAACTCCTCCCGCCTGTCCTCATCGACCTTCATCATGAACAGGACGCGGGCGGTGCCCGCCGCGCCGTCCGCCTCCTCGACCTCCGCCGCCTCGCCGAGGACCTCGGTGTCCACGTGCGCCAGCGACGGGTCGGGCGCGAGCGGGCCGATGTGGTAGACGGTCAGCGACTCGGTCGTGCCGACATTGCGCAGCCGGTGCCGCTTGCCGATGGGCACGTAGATGCCCTCGCCGGCCGCCAGTGTCCAGTTCTCGCCCTCGACTTCGAGGACCAGATCGCCGCTGATGACGAAGAGGAATTCCTCGGAATAGGGGTGGAAATGCTCCACCACGTGTTCACCGGGCTGGAGAACGGCCGTGCCCATATAGCCGGATCGGCTGCCCACGGAACCGGGATGCAGGACCATACGCAACTGGCCGCCGCGTTTCCGATAGGGCTCTATCTCATCGGCGCGGATTCGGCTCACCTGTGAATCACTCATAGGTGAATCATGTCCGACGGCCCCGCGGTATCGCATCGGAAATCTGCCGCGAAATATCGGCGGTTATTCCGCAACCCGCTGCGGGGAACCCGCAGCGGGCCGGTCGGCGAAGAAAAAGAAAGCGGGCCGGCGGGCAAGGCCCGCCGGCCCGTCAAGCGGTCATTCCCCCTGGGGTCAGGGAACCGCCGCGTGCGCCCGGAATCCGTGCGTACAGGCGTATACCGCCAGTTGCGTCCGATCGCGCAGGTCGAGGGTGCGCAGCAGCGAGGAGATGTGCGTCTTGACCGTGGGCCTGCCCAGCTGGAGCTGGTCGGCGATCTCCACGTTGGTCAACCCGTGGCCGATCAGGCCGAGGATCTGCCGTTGCCGCGGGGTGAGCTTCACCCCGTTGCCCGGCCCGGCCGGCACTCCCGAAGGTCCGCTGAAGCGCAGTGCGGTCACCAGTTCGCTGGCCACCTGCGGGTCCAGGGCCACGCCGCCCCGGTCGACGGCCCGGATCGCGTCCACGAGCCCCTGCACCGGCGTGTCCTTGTGCAGGAAGCCCTGGGCGCCCCCGAGGAGTACCTTGAGCGCCGTGCCCGGATCGAGGTTGGCGGACAGGGCGAGCACCTTCACCGACTCCTCGGCGGTCCGGCTCACCAGCTGCCTCGCCAGCAGCTCCTCGATGTCGAAGCTGTCGAGGTCCATCAGCAACACGCGCGGCTGATGCTCCTTCAGCAAACCGGGATTATAACTCGCGGTGTCGAATTCGACCACCACATCTATCCCCTGTATACCCCGCAGTACGGTCATCATGCCTGCCCGGTACACGCCAGGACCACCACAAACTGCGACCGGCAACAAATCGTCTAAACCACGGACAATATCCATCGAGACCCCCGCAGAGTGATAAACCATCTGTGGATTTGTGGGGCAGACATCACCGCCACCAGTTGGCTCTCCCCGCCGCGCACTCGCGTAACCGGCGTCCGTACGCTCCCCTATAGTCAGCGCCAAGCGCACCGAATATCGGTACGTCCGGGCCGCTGTCCGCCGTAGTGCGGACAGCGGCCCCGGGCTCCGAGCGGAGTCGCGGGAGGGGACGGGCGCGGTGCCGTGGCATGACGGTGGCCGCGCGGGCACCCTTCTTGTTCGCACTCGAAGAAAGCCCGCGCGGCCACGTCATGTCACGGCCCCGCCCCCGGTCAGTCGTGGGGGTACTCGCTATCTGCCGCCTTCTGGCACCCCCGGCGTGAGCTGCTGCGCGCCCTGCGCGGTGGGGGTGCGCAGCACCAGCGCGCTGTTGAATCCGCCCTGGCCGCGCGCGGTCACCAGCACGGTGCCGAGCTTGCGTTCGCGCGGTTCGCGCACCAGGTCGAGACCGTAGGCCGGGTCGGGGTCGTCCAGGTTGCCCACCGGCGGGATGACGCCGGCCCGCATCGCCAGCAGCGCCGTTGCCACGTTGAGCGCGGAGCCCCCGGCCAGCAGCCGGCCCACCAGGCCCTGCGGCGCGGTGACCGGGACCCCGTGTGGGCCGAACACCGAGCACAGCGCCGCCGCTTCCGCGGCGTCGGCGTCCGGACGGCCGGCGCCGTCGGCGAGCACCAGGTCCACCTCGTCGGGCCGTACGCCGGCCCGTCGCAGCGCCAGGTCGATCGCTCGGGCGTACTGCCGCCCGTCCTGCGCGGTGTCCCGGTAGTGGTGCGCGTCCTGGGTGGCCGCGTAGCCGGCGATGACGCCGTAGCCGGCCGGCGCCGACCGGGCACGCGCGGCGGACTCGTCCTCCACCACGAGCACCGCGCCGCCCTCGCCGGGCAGGTGGCCGTTGGCCGCCCGGTCGAACGGCTTGTAGCCGGCCCTCGGGTCGGTCGCGGTGGACAGCCGGCCGCCGGCCATCTGGGCGGTCAGCGCGTAGGGGGCGATCGGGGCCTCGGTGCCGCCGGCCAGCACGGCGCCGGTGCCGCGTCTGATCGCCCGGTCGGCCCAGCCGAGGCTGTCGAGGCCCGACGCGGCGTCGGAGACCAGCACGCCGCACGGCCCCTTGGCGCCGTGGTGGATGGCCAGTTGGCCGGTGCTCGCGGCGTAGAACCAGGCGATGGACTGGTAGACGCCGACCGCCTTGCGGCCCCGGCTCCACAGCGCCTGGATCTCCCGCTGGCCGAATTCGTTGCCGCCGGAGCCGCTGCCGAGGATCACCGACGTGGCGTACGGGTCGTGGGCGGACGGGTCGTAGCCCGCGTCGTCGAGGGCCATACCGGTCGCGGCGAAGGCCAGCCAGGTCCACCGGTCGGTCTGGATCGCCAGCCGGTCGGGTACGTGCTCGGCCACGTCGAAACCGGGCACCTGGCCGGCCAGCGTGGTGGCGTAGCGGCCGGCGTCGAAGGCCTCGATGGGGCGCACCGCCAGCTCACCGGCCAGGGTCGCGCGCCAGTGCTCGGCCGCGCCGATGCCGGTCGGCGCGACGACGCCGATCCCGGTGATCACGGCGGCCATCAGCGGACCCCGGCCAGCACGATGGCCGACTGGAAGCCGCCGAAGCCGCTGCCGACCGACAGCGCGGCGTCGACCCGGTGGTCGCGTGCGGTGTTGGGCACGTAGTCCAGGTCGCACAGCGGATCGGGGTGGGCGTAGTTGGCGGTGGGCGGCACGACGTTGTGCTCGATGGCCAGCGCGGTGGCGGCTACTTCGATGGAGCCGATCGCGCCGAGGGAGTGCCCGACCATGGACTTGATCGAGCTGACCGGCACCTGGAAGGCGTGCGCGCCCAGGCTGCGCTTGATGGCGGCGGTCTCGTGCCGGTCGTTCTGCTTGGTGCCCGAGCCGTGCGCGTTGACGTAGTCCAGTGCGGTGGGGTCGAGCCGGGCCTGGTCGAGCGCGCTGCCGATCGCGGCGGCCATCTCCAGGCCGTCGGGGCGCAGCCCGGTCATGTGGAAGGCGTTGCACCGGTTGGCGTAGCCGAGGATCTCCGCGTAGATGTGCGCGTCCCGCCGGCGGGCGTGCTCGTACTCCTCGAGGATGAGCACGGCCGATCCCTCGCCCATCACGAACCCGTCGCGGGTCGCGTCGAACGGGCGGGAGGCGTGCTCGGGGTCGTCGTTGCGGGTGCTGGTGGCGCCGATGGCGTCGAAGCAGGCGATCGAGATCGGCGTGATGGGCGCGTCGCTCGCACCGGCGATCATGATGTCGGCCATGTCGTCCTGGATCAGCTGGTACGCCTGGCCGATCGCGTCGATGCCCGAGGTGCAGCCGGTGGAGACCACCGAGGCCGGTCCGTGCGCGCCGTACCGGTAGGCGACCTCGGCGGCCATGCTGCTGGGCACCCACGCCTGGTAGAGGAAGTCGGAGGCGAACTCCGGCTCGACCAGCCAGTTCCGGCCGCCGTCGCTGGCCACCACGTACTCGTCCTCCAGGCGGGTGCTCGCGCCGACCGCGCTGCCCAGGCACACCGCCATCCGGTCGTGGTCGAATCCGCCGTCCAGGTCCAGGCCCGAGTCGGCCATCGCCTCGTCGGCGGCGACCAGCGCGAACTGGACGGAACGGTCGTTGCGGAAGACCTCCTGCCGGGTCAGACCCGCGGCCAGCGGGTCGAAGTCGACCTCGGCGGCCAGTTGGGAGCGGAACTGCGCCGGGTTGAACAGCGAGATCCGGCGGGTCGCGGTGCGCCCGTCGGTGATCAGCTGCCAGAACGCCTTCCGCGTGGCGCCACCGGGCGCGACCACGCCGATCCCGGTGACCACGATGCGCCGCCGGCCGCTCATCGTGCCCGCTCGCTCAGTTCCTCGTTGACCAGCGTCACTAGCTCACCGAAGGTCGCGTTCGCATGCTCGTCGTCCAACTCGATACCGTAGCGGTCCTCGATCTCCGCCTTGACCTGCAGTTGCGCCAGCGAGTCCAGGTCGACGTCGCTGAGCGTGGCACTCGGGTCGGCGGTGACCGCGGACCGCGGCAACCCGGCTTTCACGACCAGGATCTCCATGAGCTCACTAATTGTGAATGTCGACACAGCGATTCCCCTTCGCATTTCGGCTACGAACCCGGCAACTCAGGCTACGCAATAATGGTCCTGATTATCTTCAGCCTGGAGAACTAAATCGGCTCATGCCCGAGAATGAGGCCGACCCATCCTCGCGGATGATCTATTGCCGACCCACCGAATTATTGACGTTATTTCCGGCCCGGTGCTTCACTGGCTCCAATTGATTTCCTCGATTGCCCCGGAGATGAAAATGGACGCCTCAGCAGCACCCATAAAGGCACCGGCCGGCGCAGGGATCACCGCGGTCGCCGTGGCGATGGCCAGGGCCATCGAGTCCGGCCGCCCCGACCGGCTGTTCCACGACCCGTACGCCCAGTCGTTCGTCGACGTGGCCAAGGCGGTCTCCGACCCCGGCGAGTGGCCGTCGCTGACGGCCTGGGTCGACCTGTTCTACTCCCGCGGCGTGGTGCGCACCCGTTTCATCGACGACTTCGTGTGCGAGGCGGCGGCCGGCGGCTGCACCCAGGTGGTGCTGCTCGGGGCCGGCCTCGATGCGCGGGCCTTCCGGCTGCCGCTGCCCGACGCCGACGTGTTCGAGGTGGACACCGCGTCGGCGTTCGCCTTCAAGGACCAGGTGCTGGCCGACGCCGGCGCCCGGCCCACCGCCCGCTCGCGCACCGCGGTCGACGCCGACCTGCGGGAAGACTTCGCCGCGCGGCTGGCCGGCAGCACGTTCGACCCGGCCAGGCGCACCGCGTGGGTCGCCGAGGGCGTGCTGCCCTACCTGACCGCCGAGCAGGCGCGGCAGGTGATCACCGACGTCGGCCGGCTGTCGGCGCCCGGCAGCAGGCTGGTCTTCGAGCACTCCGACAAGGCCGGCCCCGACCCCAAGGCCGCGGCCGCGGCGTTCACCACGCCCGGCGCGGACCGGATCAGCGCGATGGTCCGCGGCGGCCTCGGCCCGGGCGGCCGGGACTGGGTGGCCGGCCAGGGCTGGACCATCGAGATCACCGACCGGGGCGAGCTGGGGCCGCGCTACGGGCGACCCGACGGCCGGCTGTCCGGCGGCCAGTTCATCACCGCGACCCGCGACTGACCGGGACGAAGGATATGGAATCGAACCAGGCACAGACCGAACTTCCCGAACCGACGCAGGCCCGCATTGAGGCCGCAGCCGAGTCGTATCGGCGGCCGATGCTCGCCGCCTACGACATGTTCGTGTTGGGCATGATGAGCCGGTTCATGTGGCGCTGCCCGCGTGGCAGAATGCTTGCGCATTACGACCGGCAGGTCGGCGCGACGCATCTGGATATCGGGCCGGGCACCGGCTGGTTTCTGGACAAATGCAGATTTCCGGTGAAATCCCCGTCGATCACCCTGGTCGACCTCAACGAGGTGGTGCTCTCCACCGCGGCGCACCGGATCAGCCGGTATCGTCCGGAAATCCGGGTCGGTGACGCGTTCAAACCGTTCGACCTCGGCACCGAGCGGTTCGACTCGGTCGGCATGAACTTCCTGCTGCACTGCCTGCCCGGCACGATGCGGCAGAAGTCGGTGGTGTTCGACCACGTGACACCGTACCTGCGGCCCGGCGCCCGGGTGTTCGGCAGCACCGTGCTGGGCACCGGCCCGCACCACACGGCGCGCTCCGGCAAGCTGCTGGCCAAGCTCAACCGCAGCGAGGTGTTCAGCAACCTCGACGACCGTCTCGAAGACCTCGACGAGCAGCTGCGCGCCCGCTTCACCGACGTCGAGACGGTCAGGACCGGGGCCGTCTGCCTGTTCGCCGCACGCCATCCGGGGGCGCGATGAGCGGCGAACTGCCCGATGTGGCCCGGCACCTCCACGACGGCGTCCTCCAGGAGCTGGCAGTCGCCCGGATCCAGCTGGGCCGGGCGCTCGCCGCGCCCGGCCCGTTGCCCCGCGAGCTGGGCACCGACCTGAAGCTGATGCTGGACCGCCAGATCGCCGACCTCCGCCACCTGATCAGCGGTTCCGCACAGCCCACACCACCGCAACCGGACCTGCCCAGCGCGCTGGCCGCCACCGCGGAGAACCTCCAGTCGGCCACCGGCATCCACATCAGCGTCGAGAGCCGCACCGCACCGCGCGGCCGGTGGGCGGGGAACGACCTGGTCGCCTACCGGATCGTGCGCGAGGCACTGCACAACACCGCCAGGCACAGCGGCGCCCGGCACGCCGGGGTCACCGTGGCCGTACGGCGGGACCGGCTGGTCTGCGTGGTGTCCGACGACGGGCGCTTCGCGCCGGCCACCGCCCGCCCGCACTTCGGGCTCACCTCGATGTACGCGCAGGCCAGGAAGGCGGGCGGCTACCTGGCCGTCCAGTCCCGCGGCACCGGCACCTTCGTCACCCTCTCACTACCCAGGAACCCGGTGCCCGAGGGGGAAGTCCCGCGATGACGCCGCCCGACCCCTCGTACCGGCCGACCATCCTGATCTGCGACGACCACCCCGTGGTGCGCTGCGGCATCCGCACGCTGCTCCCCGACGAGCGCTACCGGGTCGTGGGCGAGGCGGCGGACCTGGCGGGCACCGTCGAGCAGGTGGACCGGCACCGGCCCACCGTGCTGCTGCTCGACCTGAGTTTCCTCGGCACCCTCAGCCTGTGCGTGCTGCCCACCGTGCGGGCGGTCTCGCCCGCCACCCGGGTGCTGATGCTCACCATGCACAACGACCTGGACTCCGCACGGGAGTCGCTGGCCGCCGGCGCCCACGGCTTCCTGTCCAAGGACGCCGCCGCCGAGGAACTGGTCGCCGCGGTCGACGCGCTCGCCGCGGGCGGCCGGTACCTCGACCCGGCACTCGGCGCGTCCCTGCTCGACCGGCACACCGACCCCGACGGCGAACTGAGCCGCCGGGAGCGCGAGGTGCTCGGGCTGATCGCCGACGGCCTGACCCATCCGCAGATCGCCGACGAGCTGGGTCTGTCGGTACGCACCATCGAGGCGCAGCGTGCGTCGATCAAGGTCAAGCTCGGAGTCAGCCGCCGGGCGGAGCTCATCAGCTACGCCCGGCGGCTGCGGCTGAGCACCACAGGAGGAGATCGGTGATGCAGACGGGCCGGCCCAGCCGTACCGCAATGAGCTCGGCGCGCGCCCGCGCCGTCCACCAGGTCGCGGACTCGCCACCGGTGTTCGCCGACCCGCTGGCGGTGCGCATCGTCGGCGGCGTCGCCGACGACGACCCGCGGCCTCCGGGGGTGCCCGCCATGCCCGCCGAGGTCCGGCTGTTCATGGCGCTGCGCCACCGGGTCGCCGAGGACGCGCTGTGGGCCGCCGCCCGGACCAGGCAGGTGGTCGTCCTGGGCGCGGGCCTTGACACCTTCGCGTACCGGAACCGGAATCCGGCGCTGCGGGTCTTCGAGGTCGACCTGCCGGCCACGCAGGAGTGGAAACGCCGGCGGCTGGCCGACGCCGGCATCGACATACCGGACACCGTCGTCTTCTGCCCGGTCGACTTCGCCGAGCAGACCGCGCAGGAGGGGCTCGCGGCGGCCGGGTTCGACCGGCACGCGCCGGCCTTCTTCCTGCTGCTCGGCGTGGCGCCCTACCTGACCAGGGACGCGCTGCTGGCCACGGCGCGCTTCGTGGCGCAGCTGCCCGCGCCCGCGGAACTGGTCTTCGACTACAACCAGCCGGCCGACGCGCTGCCCCCGCACCGCCAGGCCACCCGCGCCGCGCAGGCCGAGGCGATGGCCAAGGCGGGGGAGCCGTGGCGGTCGTTCTTCACACCGGCCGACATCGCGGCGGAACTGGCCGACGCCGGCTTCGACAGCGTCGCCGACATCGGCTGGCACGACTGCCTGGCGCGCTACGGGCTCGACCCGTCGCTGCCCGACCTGTTCGGCGGCCGGATCGTGCATGCGCGCGCGACCGGCAAAGAGAGGAGCTAGCGATGCACGCTCTGGTCATCGGCGGCGGGGTGGCCGGTCCTGCCACGGCTGTCGCCCTGCGTTCCATCGGTGTCGACGTCACCGTCTGCGAAGCCCGCCCGGCCGAGGACAAGGACGCCGGTCTGTGGGTCATGGTCGCCCCGAACGGCCTCGCCGCGCTCGACGTGCTGGGGCTTGAGGAGACGGTGCTGCGCGAGTCGCTGGCAGGCGCGGTCGGCCCGTCCGGCTTCGCCCCCATGCGCCGCGCCGGGCTCTACCGCCTGCTGCGCGAAGCCGCGGCGGCCCGCGGCGCGCGGATCGAGCACGACCGGAAGCTGATCGCCGCCGAGACCACCGCCGACGGGGTGGTCGCCCGGTTCGCCGACGGTTCGGCCCTCGCCGGCGACCTGCTCGTCGGCTGCGACGGCATCCACTCCCGCACCAGGTCGATCATCGACCCGGCCGCGCCCACGGCACGCTACGTACCGCTGCTCAACCTCGGCGGCTTCGCGTCCGGCGTGGAGGCCCCCGGCGAGGCCGCGCAGCTGCAGTTCGTCCGCAGCCCCAAGGGGTTCTTCGGCTACGCCGGCTCGGGTGCGGGCGAGGTGTGGTGGTTCGCCAACCTGCCCTGGGGCGCGGAGCCGAGCCGGGCCGAACTGGCGGCGATGGACCGCGCCTGGCTCACCGAGCGCCTGCTCGACACCTTCGCCGAGGCCCCGGGTTACGTGGCGGACGTGATCCGCGCGACGTACACCGACCTGTACGCGCTGCCCACCCACGACCTGGGCGGCGTGCCGACCTGGTCGCGGGACGACATGGTCATCCTCGGTGACGCGGCGCACGCCACCACGCCGACCTCCGGACAGGGCTCGTCGATGGCGATCGAGGACGCGGTGGTGCTCGCCAAGTGCCTGCGCGACCTGCCGAGGCGCCAGGCCCTGGCCCGTTACGAGGAGTTGCGCAGGGAGCGGGTCGAGGGCATCGTGGCGCTGGGCGCCCGCGCGTCCGCCGCCAAGCTGAACGACGCGGCGCCCGACGGCGGGCTCGACTGGGTCCTGGACTACCGGATCGACTGGGCGGCCCGCGTCTGACCGGGCCGGACGGGGCAAGCGTGCGGGGGGCGCGGCGAGATCGCCGCGCCCCCCGCACGCTTGTGCCTCACACCTGGGCGGGTGCCACCAGCCGCTCCCGCAGCGTCGCGATCGTCCCGGGCGTCACCCCGCCGGGCCCGGTCAGGTAGTCCTCCACCGATCCGTACCGCCCGCGCAGGGCCTCCAGGGTGGCCGCCATCGCGTGCCGGGGCGCGCCGAACACCTCCCGGTAGCGGGCGAGGTCCAGGCCCAGCTTGGCGAGCCTGGGCAGCAGGTGGGCCACCCGGCGCTCGCTGAAGTACACGCTGCTGAGCGTGTAGTCGTCCAGGACCGTCGCGTCGTCCACGCCCAGCACGGACAGCAGCAGCGCGACCGCCATACCGGTACGGTCCTTGCCCGCGGTGCAGTGGATCACCGCGGGCAGGCCGTCCGGCGCGGCAAGCCCGGTGAGGACCCGGCCGAGCACGGCCGCGTCCTGCTCGCCCATGTCCAGGTAGATCCGGTGCAGCAGGTCGTCGGGGACCTCGGCGACCCGGCCGCTGCGGAACAGGTCGCCGAGCGGGTTGGGCCGCGAGGCGTCGCCGCCGATGGCGAACGGCACGTGCCGGACGGCCGCGGGCAGCGCGGACGGCGCCTTCGTCCGCTCGTCGTCGGTGCGCAGGTCGTAGGCCACCCGGAGGCCGAGCTGGTCGATCGCGGCGAGGTCGGCGGCGGTCAGCCGGTCGGGCGCGTCGGCGCGGAAGACCATGCCCCACCGCGTACGGCCGCCGTCCGCCGTCCGATAGCCGCCCAGGTCGCGGAAGTTGCTCGCGCCCTCCAGCGGTACGACCCGCTCGGCGGCGAGCACCGCGGCGCCGCCGCCGGCCGGCACGACGGACACGTAGTGCCGGCCGGGGCCCAGCTCCTTCAGCGACACCCGCGTCGAACCGCCGTCGACGAGGGCGACCGGGCGGCCGTGGTCGACCGACTCGGGCGTGGGCCCGACCGCCAGCTCCACCGGACCCGCGCCGGCCAACTCCCATGACACGTCGAGGACACCGGTGTCGTCGCGCACCACGTCGACCGCCAACACGACCGTTCCCATGCGATTCCTCCGATTGTCCGTGCGGATGTCCGTGCGCGGCTATGTGCCGCCGGCCGGCGGCACGTCCGCCGGCTCCAGCCAGGGCAGGGCGCCCGCGTCGATGTCGCCGATGACCCGGTCCAGCCAGGCCACCTCCGCGACGCGCAGCGCCTGTGCGTACTCGGCCTCCAGGGTCACCACCCGCGGCAGGTCCGCGGTGTCGGCGGCCAGCCGGCCCGCGACCTGGTCGTAGGTGGCCTGGATCGCGGTCCTGCGCTGCCGCAGCAGGTCTGCCGCGGTCGCCGCGTCGAGGTTGAGGATGTGCGCGAGACCGGTGACGAACACCGGGAAGTCCTGGGCAGGGGTGCGCAGATAGTCCCGGACGAGCGCGTCGGCCACGGCCGCGCCCTCGGCGGTGATCGCGTAGACGGTGCGCTCCGGCCGGGCACCGGCCCGCTCCGAGGTGACGGCGGTGATCAGGCCGGCGTCGGCCAGCCGGCCGATCGCGTCGTAGAGCGAACCGCCGCGCATCTTCACGACCTGGTCGACGTGCCGCTCACGGACCAGCGCCTGGATCTCGTAGGGATGCCGGGGGCCTTCCCGCAGCAGGCTCAGCACCGCGAGCGTCAGCGGTGTCCGCAGCGCACGCGGCGGCATCCGACCCCCCAGAGATCATAGTCGAGTTCGAGTAACCGAAGTCGACTATACCTCAGGGCGCGCCGGTCCGTGAGGGGCACGCATCAGGGATGCCGGAGCCTCAGGAGGACGACACGGAGAACGAGTTCGTCGTGAAGTCCAGGCCGCCGGAGGAGGACGTGATCTCGTAGCCGAACTGGACATTGCCGAGGGTGATGTCGCCGAACCAGGCCTTGGTGTTCCTGATCCAGTTCAGGACGGCCAGCACGTCCACGGTGGCGGAGCTGGTGTTGGAGGTGCGGACGAAGGAGAAGACGGCGTTGGCGCCGTTGCTCCCCTTGTAGACCGTCCACGTGCTGCCGCCGACGCTCACCGTGCCCTGCGATGTGCCCAGCGGGCCGACCGCGCCGGTCTTGTTCATCCAGAGCATGATCTCGTACGCGTTGTTGGTGTCCCAGATGTCGTACGCCGTCTCGTACGCGCCGCTCGACGGCACGCTGACGTTGAAGCCGGAGCTGACGGAGTGCAGCGTGCTGAGCTTCCTGCCCACGTAACGGGTCGCGTTGGGGTACGACTTGACGCCGCCGGTGTTGGGGTGGTTCGCCCACACCCCCCAGTTGCTGTACGAGTTGGCCCAGATCGTCTGCGGGCCGGCGCCGCTGCCCCAGACGTCGTTGTAGAGCGTGTAGCCGCCGTTGGACCAGGTGGCCCACTGGTCGCCGGACGACCAGGTGGCGGCCTGGGCCGGCGCCGCGGCCAGCCCGACCGCGGCGGCCGCGGCGGCGACCAGGCCGAGCAGGACGACGCGGGGTTTCGCGCGAAGGGTTCTACGCATGGGGGACTCCGTTCGTGAGCCGTGACGGCCACGCGTGGGAGACGCGTTGTCGAAGCGCTTCGACAGTGGGGTGAAGCAGTTCGCTGCCGTCATCGGGGGATTGGCCGATACGATGACAGTCGAATTGTCGAAGCGCAACGAGTCCGACCATGCCAATTTCCGCCCGGCTTCCCGGGCGCCCGCGGCGCCGTCTGTGGCCCCAAGAGGCGCGGCACGTCGCCGAGTTCCCGCCGCGGCCGCCCGGTCCCGGAATCCCCGGGTCAGCCCTTCGCCTCCACCGCCGTGCGGGCGGCGGCCGCGGACAGCCGGGCGGTCAGCAGCGACAGCACTTCCCGCTGGTGCTCGACCAGGTAGAAGTGGCCGCCGGGCAGCGCGCGGAATTCGAAGCCGCCCGTGGTGTGCGCGGCCCACGCGCGGGACGCGGTGACCGTCGCCCAGGGGTCGCTGTCCCCGGTGAGGGCCAGGATCGGGGCGCGGACCGTGGTGCCGCGGGGGAGCAGGTGGGTCTCCGCGGCGTGCAGGTCCGCCCGGATGACCGGCAGGATCATCTGGCGGACCTCCGGGTCGGCCAGCAGCCGCGGGTCGGTGCCGCTGAGGTCCCCCAGGTGCGCGGCCAGGCCCGGGTCGTCCAGGCCGAGGACGACCGGGCCGATGGTGGCCGGCAGCGAGGGGGCGCGGCGGCCGGAGACCGCGAGCAGCGACGGCCCCCTGCCCTGCCCCTCCAGCAGCCTGGCCACCTCGAACGCGAGCGCCGCGCCCATGCTGTGGCCGAAGAAGGCGTACGGGCGGCCGTCGTCCAGCACGGCGGCCACCGCGGGCGCGGTCAGCGCGGCGAGCCGCGCCAGGTCGCGTACCAGCGGCTCGGCGCGCCGGTCCTGGCGGCCCGGGTACTGGACGGCGAGCACCTCGACGTCGTCGAGCGCCACCGCCCACGGGTAGAAGGCGGACGCGGCGCCACCGGCGTGCGGGAAGCACACCAGGCGCAGGGCGGCGTCCGGGCGCGGGCGGTGCACCCGGACCCAGTCGGCGGTGTCGGTGTCGGCGGCGAAGTCACCTGCGGAACGGGCGGACGGGTCAGGCGTCATGGCGGGTCCTCGTCGTTCTCCGGTCGGGCGGTGCGGCGGGCCATCGGACGGCCGGGGCGCCGGGCATCAGCGCAGCGGTGCCTCCTTGCGGGCGGTCCGAGCGGTAGAAGGTGGCGGGGAGGTCGGGCCGGCCGGCGGGTCGCCCGCTACGGGCTCCGCCGGTGCGGCCGCCTTGGCCGTGGAGACGGTCCGGACCTCCTTGTCCGGTACGGCCGCGGGATCGTCCACCCTCGGGAGGGCGGCGAGCAGTTCCCGGGTGTAGGAGTGGGCCGGGGCGAGGAAGACCTCCTCGACCCGGCCGCTCTCCACCACGACCCCCTGGCGCATCACCAGCACCCGGTCGCTGGTGTGGTGGATGACGCCGAGGTCGTGCGAGATGAACAGCATGGCCATGCCCAGCCGTTCCTGCAGGTCGGCGAGCAGGTCGAGGATCTGCGCCTGCACCGAGGCGTCCAGTGCGGACACCGGCTCGTCGCAGACGACGATGTCCGGTTCCGGTGCGATGGCCCGCGCGATGGCCACCCGCTGGCGCTGCCCGCCGGACAGCTGCCGGGGGCGGCGGCCCGCCAGCGCCGGGTCCAGGCCGACCAGCCGCAGCAGTTCGGTGATCCTGGCGCGCTCCCGGCGCACCGTGCGCCGCCCGGGTGTCCCGAGCGCCTCGCTGATCACCCGCTCCACGGTGAAGCGCGGGTCGAAGGAGCCAAGCGGGTCCTGGTGGATGAGCTGCACGCGGCTGCGCACCGGCCGCCGCTCGGACTCCGGCCGCCCCGACCAGGGCCGGCCCAGCACCCGCACCGACCCGGCGTCGGGCTCCAGCAGGCCCAGCACGACGGCCGCGGTGGTGCTCTTGCCGGATCCGGACTCGCCCAGCACGCCCAGCGTCTCGCCGGCATCCAGGGTGAAGGACACGTCGTCGACGGCGAGCCGGCGGACGCCGTCGGGCCCGGCGAAGCTCTTGCTGACGCCGCTCACTTCCAGGACGGTCCGCTGGTCGCCACCGCGGCCGCGGCCGGCCGCGACCGCGGCGGGCGCGGGCCAGGGCACGTCCAACCGCGAGCAGCGCGCGCGGTGTTCACCGCCGGCGGCGCCGGCCTCGGCGTCCCCGCCCGCCGGCACGTCCGGCGGCTGCTGCTCGCGGCACAGGTCGACGGCCAGCGGGCAGCGGTCGGCGAACGCGCAGCCGGTGCCGTCCCATGCGCCGCCCGCGGTGGCCCGGCCGCCGGGCCACGGCGACAGCCGGGTGCCCTTGGCGTGCGCGGACGGCACCGCGGCCAGCAGTTGCCGGGTGTAGGGGTGGGACGGTGCGCGCAGCACCTGCTCAGCGGTGCCGGTCTCGACGAACACCCCGCGGTACATCACCGCGATACGGTCGGCGAGCCGCGCCACCACCGCCAGGTCGTGGCTGATCAGCAGCACCGCCGTGCCCTCGGCCTTCTTCGCCGCGAGCAGGTCGAGTATCTGCGCCTGCACCGCGACGTCCAGCGCCGTGGTGGGCTCGTCGGCGATCAGCACGCCGGGGTCCGCGGCCATCGCGGAGGCGATCAGCGCGCGCTGCCGCAGGCCGCCGGACAGCTGGTAGGGATACTGCCGGGCACGCAGTTCCGGCTCGGGCACCCGCGACTGGGCCAGCAGTTCCACCACCCGGCCGCCCACCTCGGCCCTCGGCACGACGCGGTGCACCCGCAGTGCCTCCGCGATCTCGGCGCCGACCGTGCGGACCGGATCGAGGGAGGACAGCGCGTCCTGCAGCATCAGCCCGATCCGGCGGCCGCGGATCTCCCGCCACTGCCGGTCGTCCAGGCCGCGCAGGTCGCGACCGTCGGCCTCCAGCCGGGCCGCCCGCACGGTCGCGCCCGCGCCCGCCAGGCCGACCAGCGCACGGGCGGTCACGCTCTTGCCCGACCCGGACTCCCCGACCACGGCCAGGCATTCGCCGGGAGCGATGGCCAGGTCCACCCCGCGTACGGCCTCCACGACCACGCCCCGGGCGCCGCGGAAGGACACCCGCAGGTCCTCGACGGCGACCAGCGGCCGTACCGCCCGCGCGCCGGGCTCCTGCGGCCGTTCGGCCTGCGCGTCCCGGGGGCTGGCGGACGAACTACCGTGCTCCTGAGGCCCGTTCGGGTATTTCGTCATCATCCCTCCCGCCCTTCGAAGCGCCGCCTCAGGTCGCGGCCGAGGATGTTGACGGCGACGACGGTGACGGTGATCGCCACACCGGGGAAGACCGCCATCGCCCACGCGGTGGCGAGGAAGTCCCGTCCGTCGGACAGCATTTCGCCCCACTCGGCCGTGGGCGCCTTGGGGCCGAGGCCGAGGAAGCTCAGCGACGAGCCGGCGATCACCGCCGTGCCGATGTTGATGCTGGCCAGCACCAGCAGCGGCGGCAGGGTGTTCGGCAGCAGGTGCCGAACGCCGTTGCTCAGCCGCCCGCGCCCGTACGTCACGGCGCTGCGCACGTAGTCGGCGTTCTTGACCACCAGGGCCTGGCCGCGGGCGAGCCGGACGAAGCCGGGGGTGAGCGAGGCGCCGATGGCGAGGGTGGCGTCACCGGTGCCGGGGCCGAGCACGGCCGCGACCACCAGGGCGAGCAGCAGCCCGGGGAAGGCGAGGAAGACGTCGGTGAGCCGCATGATCGCCTCGTCGAGCACCCGGCCGCCGGTCGCGGCGAGGATACCGAGGACCGATCCGGCGGCGACGGCGATCGCGGTCGCGCCGACACCGATCAGCAGCGACGGCCGGGCGCCGTAGATGATCCGGGCCAGCACGTCCCGGCCCAGCTGGTCGGTGCCCAGCAGGTGCCCGCCGCCGGGCGGGGCCAGGGCCGCGATCGGGTCGACGGCGTTGGGGTCGGTGGAGGTCAGCACGCCGGGGAAGAGGGCGGCGACCAGGACCAGCGCGACCACCAGGCCGGCGATCAGCACGCTCCAGGCCGGCAGCCGCACCGCCCCGCGCGACCGCGCGCGCGGGACCACCGAGCCCGGCCCGTCGACCGTTCCGAGCGCGCTCATGAGGCCGCCCCGCCGGCGCCCGCACCTGTCCTGGTCACGGCGCCACCTTCTCCTGCGGCCTCAGCACCGCGCGTTCCGCCGCCGCCGGCGGCACGTGGACGCGGCCGCGGGCCAGCACCAGCAGCGGGTCGCGCAGCGCCCGCAGGTCCTCGCGCAGGTCGCCGGGTACGACGAGCAGGTCGGCGTCCAGACCCGGCGCGATACGCCCGGTGCGGTCCGAGACGCCGAGTGCGGCGGCCGCCTCCGACGTGGCCATCTTCAGCACCGCGTCCACCGGCAGCCCGGCCCGCTCGTACCACAGCAGACCCTCCGCGTAGCCCTCGAAGGTGGCCAGGTGCACGCCCGCGTCGGTGCCGGCCACCAGCCGCACCCCGGCCTCGTACTCCCGCCGCACCAGGTCGAGATAGGGCTGGATGGTGTCGGCGCCGCGCTCGCGGGCGACCGAGTCCAGCGTGCTGCTGAACGTCGGGCAGACGAAGACCCCGTCGGCGGCCATCCGGTCGATCAGCTCGTGCTTGTGGGCCGGTTGGCCCTTGACCGCCGAGGCGAAGGTGCAGTGCTCCAGGGTGTCCGCGCCCGCCTCCAGCGCGGCCTCGATGCCCTCGGTGCCATGCACGTGCGCGGCGACCCGGCGGCCGAAGCGCGCCGACTCCTCGACGGCGGCGGCGAGTTCGGCGGCGGTGAACTGGACCTGGTGGGGGCGCGGCCCGGTCGTGGTCATGGTGCCGCCGGTGACCATGATCTTGGTCAGGTCGGCGCCGTCGCGCAGGTTGCGGCGCACCGCGGCCCGCACCGCGTCCTGTCCGTCGGCCTCGCCGCCGAGGAACCAGCAGTGGCCGCCGGTCACGGTCACCGGCGTGCCGGCGGACAGCAGGCGGGGCCCGGGGATGTCGCCCGCGGTGATCGCGTCCCGCACCTTGCGCACCAGGCCGTTGCGGTCGCCCAGGTCGCGTGCGGTGGTCACACCCGCGTCCAGCAGCCGCGCAGCGCGGCCGACCATCGCCGGCAGCAGCGCCGCGTCGTCGGCCGCCAGGAAGGCGGTCAGCGGGTCCTCGCTCGCGTCGAAGACCAGGTGCACATGGCAGTCGATCAGGCCGGGCAGCAGCGTGGCCGCGCCCAGCTCCTGCACCGGGGTGCCCGCGGGGGCGCGTCCGATCACCGCGTCCCTGGGGCCGACGTCGGCGATCGTGTCGCCGTCCACCAGCACCGCGCCGTCCGGCACGGCCTCCTGGTCGCCGCCGGGCAGTACCAATTCCGCCGCCAGCACGCGTCGCGTCATGCCTGCGCCTCCTTCAGTCGTGGGTCGACCACGCGGTAGAGCACGTCGGTGAGGAGGTTGACCGCGCTGAAGGCCACCGCGGAGACCACCACCACACCGCTGATCACCGGCAGGTCCCGGCTGTTGACCGCCGACACCAGCACCCGTCCGAGGCCCGGCCGGCTGAAGATCGTCTCGATGATCACCGCGCCGCTGAGCAGCGCGCCGACCGACCAGCCCGACAGCGTGACCATCGGCACCATGGCGTGCCGCAGCGCGTGCCGCACCCGTACCGTCGTCTCGCTCGCGCCGCGCGCCCGGGAGCTGAGCACGAAGGGCTCGCTCAGCGCCCTTTCCATGCCCTCGCGCATGACCTGCGCGAACACGCCGAGCAGCGTCAGCGCCAGCGTCACCGACGGCAGTACGAGCCCGTTGACGCCGCTGCCGCCGACCGCGGGGAAGAGCTGCCAGCGGAAGGAGAAGAAGGTCAGCAGCAGCACCCCGATCCAGAACCCGGGCAGCGAGGCGAGCACGAGTTCCAGGGTGGAGGCCAGGCCCCGCAGCAGCGGGCGGCGCCCGGCGGTGGTCACGGCGAGCACCGTGGCCACCACCAGCGCCAGCACGAAACCGGTCACCGCCAGTTCGACCGTCGAGCCGAGCTGGTCGAAGATCAGGCTCTTCACGGACTGGTGCAGCTGGTAGGACTGGCCGAGATCCCCGCGCAGCAGCCGCCCCATGAACAGCCCGTACCGCACGTACACCGGGTGGTCGAAGCCGGTCTCGTGCCGCACCTCGGCGACCAGCGCCGGGGTCTGCCCGGTGGGCCCGAGCATGGTCTGCACCGGGTCGCCCGGCAGCAGGTACAGCGCCACGAAGGCGGCCGTCGCCGACCCGAGCACCACCACGACCGACAGGAGCAGCCGGCGTACCAGCCACCGCCACAGGTTCGCCGTACCCGGCGAACCCGCCGGCCCGCCGCCCTTCACCTGCCCGTCCCGCGTGTCCGGCCGGTCCTGCGTGTCCTGTGGGCTCACTTGCCCAGCCAGACGTCGTAGAACAGCGGGTAGGCGGTCGGGTCGAAGGTGATGCCGTGCACCTTGTGCGCCGCGCCCAGCAGGTACGACGAGGCGTACGTGGGCAGCGCCAGCGCGTGCTGGTTGATGTACTGCTGCGCGGCGGCGACCGCGGTGGTGGCTGCCGCCGGGCTGGAGGTGGCGATCTCGGTGCCGAACCAGCCGTCGAGCGAGGCGTCGGACAGCTGGAACATGTTCCCGCCGCCCTTGGCCACCGTCTGGTCGGAGCCGAAGTAGAAGTGCAGGATGTCCGGGTCGGCGCGCACGAAGCTCATCGCGAAGATGTCGAGGTTCTTGCCGCTGTTGAGGTCGGCGCCGAGCTTGCCGGGGTCCTCGCTGGCGTACTGCACGTCGATGCCGACCTTCTTCGCCTCGGCCTGGATGCCCTGGCCGAACACCACCCGCTGGTCGCGCTGCATCGTCGCCGAGTACGGCCAGCGCAGCGTCAGCCGCTTGCCGTCCTTGGTGCGGTATCCCTGCGCGTCCCGGCCGGTCCAGCCGGCCTGGTCCAGCAGCGAGCCCGCCAGCGCGGGGTCGTACGGCCAGCTGTTCGCGGTGGCCTTGTCGTAGTCGGGGGTGGCCGGCGAGAGCACGCTCCAGGAGCGCTTGTACTGCCCGGCATAGACCGAGTCCACCAGCTTGCCGAAGTCGACCGAGCGCTGGAAGGCCTTGCGGACGCGCTCGTCGGTCAGGGGTCCGTACCTGGTGTTCAGCAGCAGCGTGTAGACGGCGCCCGGCTCGGGGGCGGTCAGCAGCTGGTCGACCTTGCGCACCACGGTCACGTCGTGCGGCGGGACCTCGCTGATCACGTCGGCCTGGCCGGAGGTCAGCGCGCCCAGCCGGACGGAGTCCTCCGACACGAAGCTGAAGGTGAGGCTGTTCAGCCGGGCCGGCCCGGTGTGGGCGGCCGTCGGCGGGCCCCAGGCGTACTTCGGGTTGCGCGACAGCTTCACGCTGGTGCCCTTGGCCCAGTTGTCGAAGACGAACGGGCCGGAGCCCACCGGCTTCTGGCACAGGCTCGTGCCGTTCTCGCGGATCGACTTCGGCGACTGGATGCCCAGGTAGGGCGTCGACAGGGCCTGCAGGAAGGGCCGTGACGGGCGCGAGAGGTGGATCGCGATCGTCGTCGCGTTGACCACCGTCGCACCGCTGTAGGCGGAGATCAGGCTCGCCGCGTAGTAGGAGCGGGCCTTGGGGTCGACGGCGTGGTCCAGCGTCGCCTTGACCGCCGCCGCGTCGAGGGGCGTGCCGTCGTGGAAGAGCACCCCCGGGCGCAGGGTGAAGGTGTACGTGCGCTGGTCCGGCGAGACCGTCCACGACGTCGCCAGCCACGGCTTGAAAGTGCCGCCCTTGGCCTGCTCCACCAGCGAGTCGAAGATGTTCCGGTCGATCAGCGCGTCCACGTCGCGGGCGCCGACCTCGGGGTCCAGGCACTCCGGTTCCACAGAGGTGGCGAATTTCAGGTCGCCGCCGGCGGTGGGGGTGCCGCTGTCGCCGCCGGCCTTGGAGCCACCGGACGTGCAGGCCGCCGCGGTCAGACACACCAGTCCTGCCGCGACCGTCCTGATAACCATCCCTGACTGCTTCGAGCCCCCGCCTCGGCTGCCTAGCAAGCCCGTCTCCTTCGCTCCGTCGGCCGGCCGGCCGCACTCTTGCGCCAATATCGCCAGAGCGTCTAAAACCCACCTGAAGGGTGGGCGGCGATGAGCGCCTCGTGGAGGTGGCGGGCCAGCGCACGCGGGGTCGGGTGGTCGAAGACGGCCATCGCGGAGATGTCCAGGCCGGTGTCCTCGCTCAGCAGCCCCCGCATCTCCAGCGCGGTGAAGGACGAGAACCCCAGGTCGAGCAGGCTCGCCTCCTCGGGTACGGACGCGGCCGACTCGTGGCCGAGGACGCTGGCCGCGTGCGCCCGCACCAGCTCGACCAGGACGTCGAGGCGCGCCCCGTCGGGCACGGTGGCCAGCCGTTCCCGCAACTGTCCGGCAGCGTCCGGCCCGCCGCTGGCCCCGCCGGCGGCGGTGACCTCGGGCACGTCCCGCAGCAGCGGCAACGCCCGCGCCGCGGCGAGCTGTTCGGCGTCCAACTCCTGCCAGGAGATGTCCGCGACGGCGAGCGACACGGCCGTTCCCGCCAGCACGTGGGTGAGCATGCCGACGGTGACAGGGCGCACCCCGGGGGCGCCGTCGGGCTGCCAGGGGCCCAGTGCCAGCGCCACCGCGGGCAGTCCCGCGTCGCGACGGGCGTGGGCGAGGGCCTCGAACGGGGCGTGGGCGGCGGGTTCTTCGGGCTGCCGCAAGCCGAGGGCGGGCAGCAGGGCGTCGGACAGCAGGACGAAGGCCGCCGGGTCGTGGGCGCGGGTCAGCCGGTCCAGCAGGTGCGCCGTCCCCGCGGCAGACGCGGCCGAGGGCGTGCCGCTCTCGGCGACCACGGCGACCGCGGCCAGCGGGAAGTCCGCCGGCAGGCCGGAAAGGACCGCCGCCAGTGCCGCCTCGTCGCCCGCGGCCCACTCCACCGGCGTGACGCCGGCCCCGGCCACCGCGCCGGCGTCCGGACCGGCCAGCAGGACCCGGCCCGCACCCTGGGCGGCCAGCGCGGCCGCGAACTCCCCTGCCAGCGGGCCCGATCCGGCCACCAGCGCGGTACCGGACCGCAGCGCCGCGGCGATCTTCGGCTCGGGCTCGGGCGCCGGAACCGGCAGCAGCCGCCGCACCCACGTCACCGTGCGGCGGACCGCGACCCGGTCCTCGCCGCCCTGCGCCAGCGCGGCCGCGAACGCGGCGCCCGCGGCCGCGTCCACCTCGGCCGGCAGGTCGACCAGCCCGCACGGCACCCCGCCGGGCAGATCCCACAACGGCGCCTGGCCGATCGCGGGACTGTCGTCGTCGGCGTCGACCGCGACCCCCTGCCGCGTCACCGCCCACAGCGGGGCTCGTAGCCCGGCGGCACCCAATTCCCCGACGAACCGGGCCAGTTCCGCCGGTCCGCTGACCGCGCCGGGAAGCAGCAGCACCCCGTCGAGCGCGGGGTCGGCGGCGAGCCGCGGCCACTCGGCGGCGTCCGGAGCGCCGGCGTGGCCGAGTTGCGCGCCTGCCGCGGTCAGGGCCTCGCCCACCGCGCCGTCCTCGCCGCCCAGCAGCAGCCAGCGGCCCGGGCCGGTCGCCGTGGCGGCGGAGGCCGCGGCGGGGCCGGCCGCCGGGCGCCAGTCGAAGCGGTACCACCACGTGTGGCGGCGCCGCCACGCGGCGAGTTGGGGCAGCAGCGTGTCGAGGGCGGGGCCGGTCCCGTCGGCCAGGCCGAGGGCCGTCGCGGCGCCGTCGACGTCGCCCGCGGTCACCGCGTCCCAGAAGACGTCGTCGGAGCGGTTCCGCGGGGCCTGCGCGGCGGGCTCGTCCAGCCAGTAGCGCACCTGGCGGAACGGGTACGTCGGCAGCGGCACATGGCGGGCCGCAGCCCGCGGCCCCGGCGTGCCGTACCAGCGACTCCAGTCCACCGGCACTCCGTTGACGTGCAGGGTGGCCAGCGCCAGCGCCAACGTGCGGGCTTCGGGCCGGTCGCGGCGCAGCGTCGGGACGACGACGGCGCCCGCGGTGCCGCTCTCCTGGGCCATCGGCGAGAGCGCGACGTCCGGGCCGACCTCCACGAAGACGGTCACGCCCGCGCCGGCGAGGTGCCGGACAGCGTCGTGGAAGCGTACGGCGCCGCGCACCTGCTCGGCCCAGTACGCGGGCGTGGCCATCCGCTCCTCGGGCCGGCCGGTGAGGCCGGAGACCACCGGGATCGAAGGGGCGCGGAAACGTATCTCCGCCGCGACCTGTTCGAAGTCGGCGAGCATGCCGTCCATGTGCGCGGAGTGGAAGGCGTGACTGACCCGCAGCTGCTTGACCCGCCGGCCGCGCTGCCGCCAGCGGGCGGTGACCTCGGCCACCGCGTCGGCGTCCCCGGAGACCACGGTGGACTGCGCGCCGTTGACCGCGGCGATCCCGATGCGGCCCGCGACCGAGCCCAGGGACTCCAGGACCTCCGCCTCCGACGCGCGCAGCGACGCCATCAGCCCGCCCGCGGGCAGCGCGTCCATCAGCGCGCCGCGGGCCGCGACCAGCCGGCACGCGTCCGGCAGGTCCAGCATCCCGGCGGCGTGGGCGGCGGCCAGCTCGCCGACCGAGTGGCCGGCCACCAGGTCGGGGGCCGGCCGGAGGGTGGTGAGCAGCCGGTAGAGCGCGGTCTCCACGGCGAAGAGCGCGGGCTGCGTGAAGCGCGTACGGTCCAGCTGCGCGGCCTCCTCGGAACCAGGCGCCGCCCACAGCAGCGGCGCCAACGGCCGCTCCAGCAGCGGATCCAACTCCGCCAGCACCTCGTCCAGCGCCTCACGGAAGACGGGGAAGGCCTCGTACAACTCCCGTCCCATTCCGACCCGCTGGCTGCCCTGCCCGGTGAAGAGGTACGCCGTCGTGGACGACTTGACGGCTGCACCGGTGAGCAGCCCGGGTGCGGTGCCGCCGGCGGCCAGCGCGGCCAGCGCGGCCGACCGCCCCGCCGCGTCCTCGGCGACGACCGCCGCACGGTGCTCGAAGGCGCTGCGGGTGGACGCGAGCGCCCGCCCGACGTCGACCGGGTCGTGGCCGTCGCCCGCGGGCGCCGCCACGGCGTCCAGCAGCCGCGCCGCCTGCGCCCGCAACGCATCCGGGGTGCGGGCCGACAGCACCCAGGGCGCGAGCGGCGGCGCGAACACCTCGGCCGGCTCGGCGGCGGACCCGTCGGCCGCGTCCTCGCCCTCGTCCCCGCCGTCGGTGGCCGGCGGCGCCTCCTCCAGGATCACATGGGCGTTCGTGCCGCTGATCCCGAAGGACGACACGGCCGCGCGGCGCGGCTCGGCCCCGCCCGGCCAGGGCACCTCCTCGGTCAGCAGCTCCACCGCGCCGGCGCTCCAGTCCACGTGCGGCGAGGGCTCCTCGGCGTGCAGGGTGCGCGGCAGTACCCCGTACCGCATCGCCATCACCATCTTGATCACGCCCGCGGCGCCGGCCGCGGCCTGGGTGTGCCCGATGTTGGACTTGACCGAGCCGAGCCGCAGCGGCCGGTCGGCAGGCCGGTCGGCGCCGTACGTGGCGAGCACCGCCTGCGCCTCGACCGGGTCGCCCAGCGACGTGCCGGTGCCGTGCCCCTCCACCACGTCGATCTGGTCGGCGCGCAGCCGCGCGCTGGCCAGCGCCTGCCGGATCACCCGCTGCTGGGAGGGGCCGTTGGGGGCGGTCAGGCCGTTGCTCGCGCCGTCCTGGTTGACCGCGCTGCCCCGCAGCAGCGCGAGCACCGGATGGCCGTTGCGGCGTGCGTCCGAGAGCCGCTCAAGCAGCAGCAGGCCCACGCCCTCGGAGAAGCCCGCACCGTCCGCGCCGGCCCCGAAGGACCGGCAGCGGCCGTCCGCCGACAGCCCGCGCTGCCGGCTGAACTCCACGAACAGCCCCGGCGTGGCCATCACCGTGACGCCGCCGGCCAGCGCGAGCGAGCACTCGCCGGCCCGCAGCGCCTGCGCGGCCAGGTGCAGCGTCACCAGCGACGAGGAGCACGCGGTGTCCACCGACACCGCGGGGCCGCGGAAGCCGAAGGTGTACGCGATCCGGCCGGACGCCACGCTCGGCGCGCTGCCGTTCCCGATCAGACCGGCCACCTCGTCCGGCACCTGGTGCAGGCGGGAGGCGTAGTCGTCGTACATCACCCCGGCGAACACCCCGGTGTCGCTGCCGCGCAGCTCCGCCGGGTCGATCCCGGCCCGCTCCAGCGTCTCCCAGGCGACCTCCAGGAGCAGCCGCTGCTGCGGGTCGGTGGCCAGCGCCTCGCGTGGGCTGATGCCGAAGAAGTCGGCGTCGAAGCGGTCCGCGTCGTAGAGGAAACCGCCGCGCCTGGTGTACGACGTGGTGGGCCGCTCCGGGTCCGGGTCGTACAGCGCGTCCAGGTCCCAGCCGCGGTCGGTCGGGAAGCCGCCGATGGCGTCCACGCCCTCGGACACCAGCCGCCACAGGTCCTCGGGCCCGCGCACCCCGCCCGGGTAGCGGCAGCCCATGGCGACCACGGCGATCGGGTCCGTCCGCTCGGCCTCCAACTCCCGCACCCGCTGCCGGGCCCGCCGCAGGTCCGCGGTGACCCGCTTGAGGTAATCGACGAGCTTCGCCTCGTCCGCCATACCCACTCCCACCCTCTCCCCGTCTGCGGCGCGGGTCAGTTCCCGCGCCGCCGGCCGGCCAGCCGCAGCGCACGCCACAGTGCGCCGAACACCAGCCGCTTCACGTCCCGTACGCCGAGCATCCGCAGCAGTGACAGCAGCACCCACACCCGCGTCTCGAGCAGGTGCGACGGCGAGCCGTGCACGTCGTCGTTGTCGACCAGGTCCAGCCGGCGCACCGAGCGACGCAGCGCCTGCGGGTCGGCCGACGGGATGATCTCGTCGCGACGGCTCCACAGGCACGCCACCGGCACGTCCAGCGCGCCCAGTTCGCCGTCGGTCAGGCCCCAGCCCGCCACCCGGTCGCCGACGCCGCCCGGGGTCGTGCCGAGCAGGTGCGCCAGCGTGTCGACGGTCACCCGCGGCACCCGCGCCTGCCAGTCGCGGTCGGAGAAGAACGAACTGACCGGCACGCCCGCGGTGATCACCCCCTTGATCCGGGGATCGGCCGCCGCGGCCCGCAGCGCCATGTGGCCGCTGAAGCTCAACGCCACCAGGTACGTCCGCTCGGTGTCGGCCCGCTCGCCGACCGCGTCCAGGATCGCCGACAGCATCGCGGGGCTGTCCTCGTCGTACGGCAGGGTGTTCTCGCCGACTCCGGGCATCTCGGCGACCACGCCCGCCACCCCCAGCCGGGTGGCCTGCACCAGGATCGGCGCCCACTGCTCCTTGACGCTCACGATGCCGCCGGTGACCAGCAGCAGCGGCCGCCGCTTCCCGTCGGAACCGGCCGCGGGCAGCCCCGAGGTCCAGCAGCGCACCCTGCCGGCCGGCAGGTCCACGTCCAGCCGCTCGATGCCCTTCTGGGTGCTGCGCCAGGCGTCGAAGGCGGCCACGCAGCGGTCCAGCGCCTCCTGGCGGGCCGGGCCGTTGACGAACGGGAAGCGCGCCATGTTGTAGTAGCGGCTGGCCTCCAGCAGCCGGCCGGCCGCCTCGGCCTCCGCCGCCGCCCGGCTCCACTCGTACACCCACGAGCCGGGGGTGCCCTCGCCGTCGCCGGTGATCCGCGCCAGCAGCGGCTGATAGGTCCGCGGGCTCAACTGCTGCGCCTTGGCGTGCACTTCGACGAACTGCTTCAGCTCCCGCACATCGTTGGCGGTGCCCGCCGCCGGTACGCTGCCGGCCGTCGTCCTGCCCTCGGTCATCGTGGTACCCCGCTCAGTGTCGTCGTCAGCTGTACGTGGGCCGGAAAGCCGGTCCCGTCGGTGGCTCGGGTCCCGCCGGTCCCGGTCCCGCCGGTCCCGCCGGCGGCGCCGGTCCCCTCGGTCCCGCCGGTTCCGTCCGCGTCCGGCGAGGCGTGCAGGTCGAGGCGGAAGGACGCGGCGGACCCGTCGCCGTCGTCCAGCCGGACGAAGCCGTGCCGCGGGTAGAAGTCGCGGACCATCGCGTTCTTCGCCGTCGCCCGGTAGTCGCCCGTCACCGCGCTCGCGCCTTCCGCCCGGGCGTGCGCCAGCACCGCGGCCAGGCACGTCTGCTCGATGCCGCGGGAGAACACCCGGCAGCTCAGCACGATGTTGTCGATCCGCAGCACCTTCTCCTCCCAGCGGGCGAAAACCGCGCCCACCAGGCCGTTCTCGCCGAACCTGTCGGAGGACGCGATGCGCAGCACCAGCCCGGCCGGGTCGGCGATCCACGCACTCACCTCGGCGGGCTGCAACCGATGGGTGGTGAGGTTGAACTGGTTCGTGCGCAGGGTCAGTTGCGACACCCGCGGCACCTCCCGGTCGGAGGGCACGGCCAGGTCCACCCGGATGTCCAGCTCCGCAAGGTAATCGTCCACGGAGGTGAAGCCCTCCCGGAAGTCGGCCCGCACCAGCTCGTCGCGGTAGCGCGAGGTCCGGGCCCGGTCCTCCGCCGTCACCTCGCGGACGTCGAACCAGCCGTCGGCCAGCAGCCGTTCGATGTGCAGCGCCGGCTCCTCGTCCAGCCGCACCACCGCCACATCGGGCAACTGGCGCCCCACCAGGCCGCATTCGAAGGGGCTGTCGTCGGCGAAGACCAGGCTGTCCACGCCGATGTTCAGCGCGGCGGCCAGCTCGGTCAGGTTCTCGTGCTTGGGCCGCCAGTTGGCGGTCACCCGGACGAAATCCTCCTCGCGCAGCACCATGCCGTCCCGCTCGCGCAGCGCCTGCGCCACCGGCTCGGCGTCGTTCTTGCTGGCCACGGCCAGGATCACACCCTGCGAGCCGATCTGCTTGACCACCCGCTGGAAGGCCGCGAAGGCCTCACCCCGGTAGCCCTCGCCGATCTCGATGCCGTCGACGCCGTCCTCGCTGAGCACCCCGCCCCACAGCGTCTCGTCCAGGTCCACGACCAGCGCCTTCTTCGTCCGCCCGGCTCCGCCGCGGGCCAGGTGCACCACCTCGCGGGCATAGCCGGCGATCAGCTCCGCCGACAGGTGCTCCTTGGCGTACGCGCTCAGCCGCGGGTCGGTGACCGGCACCCCCTCCGCCAGCAGCGGGTCGAGGTCCACGACCGCGACGGACGCGCCGGCCAGCCGCAGCAACCGGGCGTTGGCCTCCCGCCACACCGCACCCAGCTCCGCCCGCGACCGCAGGTCCACCAGCTGCGCGGACCAACGGCGAGGCAGCGGAATCGTGTTGAGGACCAGCACCCCGCCGCGACCGGCCGCGTCGAAGGTCTTCACCAGCCGCTCCAGCGTGGCCAGCTTCTCCCCGAGCACCCGCTCGACGTCCGCCGGCCCCCACGGCACCGGCACCTCGTCGAAAACGACGAACGGGTCGAGCACGCACAGCGTGAGGTCGCCGTCGGCCGCGTACAGCCCGCTGCCGGGATCGGACAATTCGAAGATCCAGCTGTCGAACGCCGACACGTGCGGACGCAGCAGCAGCCCGTGCCGGGCCGCCTGCACGGTCAGCGCGGGCACCAGCGCGGACAGCGTGCCATGACCGGTGACGGCGACCTTCACCACCGGCGTGCCGGGGTGCTCACGCAGCACCTCGGCCGGGTCGAGCCGCGCCAGCAGCCGGCCGGCACGCTGCAGGTCGGCGTCGCGCAGGCCGGCGAGCAGCCCCCGCAGCCGCGGGTACGCACCGGCCGCGAGCCCGGCTCGCAGCAACCCGAACACATCCTCCTCGGGCACGGACATCCTGGTCCTCTCGGCAAGATCGGCTATAGGGAGGTGGGATTGAGGGGCGGCGGCGCTGTGGACGGCAGTCCGCGGTCGTACCGCCTCATGCTCATGACCGGCGCTAAAGCCCGGCTTGCGGAGACCTTGTGCGGCGCCCGGCGGTCCGGCCGCAGTGCCTGGCTGCGGGCCGCTCACGCGCCCTCCGAAGCCGAGCCGCCGAGGTCGAACTCGCGGTCGATCAGGTCCAGCAGGTCCTCAGCGGTCGCCGTGCTGATGTCGGCGCCGTTCGTGCCGCCACCGATGTCGGCCCCGTCGGCAGCGCCGCCGCCCGCGGCCGCCTCCAGGCTCCACAGGATGCCGCGCACCCGGGACAGGGCCTTCTCCCGCGCCGCCTCGTCGACCGCGTCGAACCCGGCGATCGCGGCGTCCACCCGGTCGAGCTCCGCGAAAAGCTGCGCCGCCGGGCCCGGCCGGGAGTCGGCCAGCCGTCCCAGCACGAACTCGATCACCGCTGACGGGGTCGGCTGGTCGAACACCAGCGTCGCCGGCATCCGCAGCCCGGTCGCCGCGTCCAGCCGGTTGCGCAACTCGACCCCGGTGAGCGAGTCGAACCCCAGCTCCTTGAAAGGCCGTGCCGTGTCGACCGCCGACGGATCCGCGTGCCCCAGCACCGCGGCGACCGTGCCGCGTACCAACTGCGTCACCTCGCGCCGCTGCTCCTCCGGCGGCAGACCCGCCAGTGCCGCGGGCCGCGACGATCCGTCCGGCCCCCGTCGCGCCGCCCGCCGCACCAGCTGCCGCAGCAGCGCGGGCGTCGGCGACAGCGCCCGCAGCGCCCGAGCGTCGAGACTGACCGGCAGCAGCACCGGATCGGGTGCGGCGAGGGCTGTGTCGAGGAGGGAGAGGGCGTGCGGGGTGGTGAGGGGCTGGAGCCCCTGCCGGGTGAGCCGCCGGCGCTGCCCGGTGTCCAGGGTGCCGGTGAGGGAGCTGGTCTGTTCCCACAGGCCCCAGGCGAGGCTGGTGGCGGGTTGGTGGTGGGTGTGGCGGTGGTGGGCGAGTGCGTCGAGGAAGCTGTTGGCGGCGTTGTAGTTGGCTTGGCCGGGGTTGGCGAGGGTGGCGGCGGCTGAGGAGTAGAGGACGTAGTGCTGGAGGTGGGGGAGGTCGGCGGTGTGGAGGTGGTAGGCGGTGTCGATTTTCGGGGTGAGGGTGGCGTGCAGTTGTTCGGGGGTGAGGGTGGTGAGGGTGGCGTCGTTGAGGGTGCCGGCGGCGTGGATGACGGTGGTGAGGGGGTGCTCGTCGGGGATGCCGGCGAGCAGGGTGGCGAGTTGGTCGGGGTCGGCGGTGTCGGCGGCGGCGACGGTGGCTGTGGCGTCGAAGTGGGCCAGGGCGGTGGTGAGTTCCGTCGCGGCGGGGGACTGCGGGCCGGATCGGCTGGCGAGGAGGAAGTGGCGGTGGCCGTGGTGCTCGGCGAGGTGAAGGGCGGTGAGTCCGGCCAGCACGCCGGTGCCGCCGGTGATCAGGGTGGTGCCCTCCGGATGGCCGCTGGGCACGGTCGCCCCGTCGTCCGGCGCCGCGACGTGCCGCGTCAGCCGTAGCGCGTACGCCGTACCCGCGCGAACCGCGGCATACGGCTCGTCGGCCGCGCGGGCCGCCGCGACCACCCGCGCGAGGGCCTGTCCCGACTCCGCCGTGCCGTCGCTGTCGACCAGCGTGATCCGCTGCGGGAACTCGCTCTGCGCCGTCCGGACCAGGCCGGTCACGGTGGCCTGCACGAGGTCGGGGTCATCGCCCGGTCCGACCGCGGCCGCGCCACGGGTGACCAGCACCAGATGGACGTCCAGCAGGCGGTCGTCGGCAAGCCAGGACTGCAGGAACAGCAACGTACGCTCGGCCGCCGCGTGCGCCCGGCCCGGGACGTCGAGGTGGTCGCGGGTGGCGGTTGCGGGTTTGTCGCCGGGGGCGGAGTCGCCGGCGGTGGTGGAGTCGCCGGCGGTGGCGGGAAGGAAGTGCACCAGCGCCTCGGGCCGGCCGTCGGCGTCGGGCACCGCGGCCAGGTCGGCGTACACCGGCCCCGGCGCCCACTCCCCGGGCTCGCCCAGCACACCCCATCGCGAGCTGTCCGCCGGCGCCGCACCGGCGGCCTCGACCGCCAGCGGCGCCCACGCCTCGACGTACAGGCCCTCCACCGGCTGCCGTCCGATCGCCGCGACCTGCGCGGCATCCAGCACGCGCGTCGTCAGCCGCTCCACGGTGGCCACCGCCTGCCCGGCCGCGTCCGCCAGCTCGACCGCGAGGGAGTCCTCGCCGGTACGCGTCAGGTGGACGCGGGCGGCCGTGGCGCCGGTGGCGTGCACCCGCACCCCGCTCCACGCGAACGGCAGCCGCGCCTGCGCCTGCGCCGCCAGCGCCACCGGATGCAGCGCCGCGTCCAGCAGCGCCGGGTGCACTCCGAAGCGCGCGCCCTGGGCCTGCTGGTCCGCGGCGAGCCCGATCTCCGCGTAGAGGTCGTCGCCGTCCTGCCAGGCCGCGGTGAGGTTCTGGAATGCCGGGCCGTAGGTGTAGCCCTGGTCGGCGAGGGTGTCGTAGGCGTCGGCGAGGTCGATCGGGGTGGCGCCGGGGGGCGGCCAGGCGGCGTCGGCCGGCGTCAGCGGGGGCTCGGGCGCCTGGGTGGTGGTGAGGGTGCCGGTGGCGTGCCGGGTCCAGGCGGTGGCGTCGGGGTCGTCATGAGCCGCGCCCGCGCCCGGCTCCGGCCGGGAGTGGACGGTGAGGGTACGGCGGTCGGCGTCGTCAGGTGCGCCCAACGTGACCTGAAGCTGGATCGCCTGGCCCGGAAGCAGAACGAGCGGCGCTTCGAGCGTCAGCTCCTCGACCGCCTGGTGCGCGGTCCCTTCACCTGCGTGCAGGGCGAGTTCGACGAATGCGGTGCCGGGCAGCAGCACGGTCTCGCCGACGGCGTGGTCGGCGAGCCACGGGTGGTCCGCGAGGGAGATCCTCCCGGTGAAAAGTGCCGCCCCGTCCGGCAGGTGCACCGACGCCCCGAGGAACGGGTGGTTCGCCGCCTGCTGACCCAACCCGCTCGGATCACCGCTCCCGGCCGACAACTTGGCCCAGTAGTGGGTGGTTTGGAAGGGGTAGGTGGGGAGGTCGGTGGTGGGTGTGTTGGTGAAGTGGGTGGTCCAGTTGATGGGGGTGTTGTGGGTG
>NZ_FRBI01000046.1 GCF_900142575.1 Actinacidiphila paucisporea | reverse complement strand
GGGTAGGTGGCCTTCTCCGCCGAGATGAACCGGTAGACCTCGCTCACCGGTCGCTCTCCCGCGCGAAGAAGGCCGTGGCGTTTTTCAGGACCTCGATGGTCTTCTGCTGTTCGAGGTTCTGCCGGCGAAGGCGACGCAATTCCTCATGCTCGGCACTGGTCAGTTCGCCCGGGCCGCCCTCGCCGCGGTCGATCTTGTCCTGCTTGACCCAGCTCCGCAGCCCCTCGGGGCTCACTCCCAGGTCTCGGGCCACCTCGGTGACCGTTTTACTGGAGGATCGGGCCAGCGCGACGGCATCACGCTTGAACTCCTCCGAGTACCGCTTGCCCCGCTTGTTGCTCACCTGGCTCTACTTCCTCTGGGACCACGTCCCAGTCTCCAGGCGTCCAGGTCAACGGGGAAGCTTCATGAGGTGTCGCCTGCCTGGTTGCAGTTCAGTTGGTGGCGTGGGCGGCGGTGAGGATGAGGGCGGTGACGGCGGCGGGGTGGGAGATCAGTGCGGCGTGCGAGCTGTTGATCTCGACGGTGTGGGCTGCGGCGCGTTTGGCTTCGAAGCGTTCGAGGTCGGCGCCGAGGGTTTTGTCCTGGCGGGCGATCAGGGCCCAGGTGGGGATGGTGTGCCAGGCCGCGGCGGTGGCGGTGGCGGTGAAGGCGGCGGCGTCGATGGGGCGTTGTTCGGCGGCCAGGAGCCGGGTGCGGGCGGCGGGCAGGTCGGCGGCGAAGACGGCGCGGAACTGGGCGGGATCGATGGTGAGGTCGGCGCCCTGGGTGCCGTCAGGGTCGGTGTAGGGCAGGGGGCGCAGGGCGGGTGCGAGCTGGGATTCGGTGGAGCGGGCGGCCAGGGCGCCGAGGTTCTCGCCGGTGTCGGGTATGAGGGCGGCGATGTAGACCAGGGCGGTGATGTGGGGGTTTCCCGCTGCGGCCTGGGTGATGACCGCGCCGCCGTAGGAGTGTGCGACCAGGACGATGGGGCCGTCGATGGAGGCCAGGAGGGAGGTGAGGCGGGCTGCGTCCTGGGGCAGGCCGCGCAGGGGGTTGGCGGGGGCGACGACGGTGTAGCCGGCGGCTTGCAGGGTGGTGGCGACGGCGTTCCAGCCCGATGCGTCGGCGAACGCTCCGTGCTCCAGCACGATGGTCGGCTTGGTGGTGGTGGCGGCGGTGCGGGCGGGGCCAGCGGCCGCTGCGGTGAGCGGCACGCAGGCCAGCGTGGTGAGGAGGGCGAGCGTGGTGATCGCGCTGCGTCGGCGTGAGATACGGGGCATGGTCTTCTCCTGTTGACCGTGGCGTCCCGCCGCCGGTGGCGGCGGGACGCCGGGGGCGCGGTGGGTGTCAGGCGTTGATGAAAGCGAGGAGGTCGGCGTGGAAGGCGTCCTTGAAGGAGCCGACCAGGCCGTGCGGGGCGCCGGGGTAGACGCGCAGGGTGGCGTCCTTGAGGAGTTCGGCCGAACGCAGGCCGGCGGCGCCGATTGGAACGATCTGGTCGTCGTCGCCGTGGGCGACCAGGACGGGGACGTCGATGCTCTTGAGGTCGTCGGTGAAGTCGGTCTCGGAGAACTGGGCGATGCAGTCGTAGGCGGCTTTCAGTCCGGCCTGCATGCTGATACGCCAGAAGTCCTGGCGTACACCGTCGGAGACGGTGTGGCCTTCGCGGTTGGCGCCGTAGAAGGGGATGGCGAGGTCGGCGTAGAACTGGGCGCGGTCGCGCGCGACGCCGTCGCGGATGTTGTCGAAGGCCGAGCGGGGAAGGCCGCCGGGGTTGGCGTCGGTCTGGAGCATGAGCGGGGGGACGGCACCGAGCAGGACGGCCTTGGTGGTGCGGGCGGTGCCGTGGCGGCCGAGGTAGCGGGTGACCTCGCCGCCGCCGGTGGAGTGCCCGACCAGGATGGCGTCGTGAAGGTCGAGGTGTTCGATGAGCTGGGCGAGGTCGTCGGCGTAGGTGTTCATGTGGTGGCCGGTCCAGCCGTTGTCGGAGCGGCCGTGGCCGCGCCGGTCGTGGGCGATGGCGCGGAAGCCGTGCTCGGCGACCAGGCGCATCTGCTCGGCCCATGCCTCACCGGACAGCGGCCAGCCGTGGCTGAACACCACGGGCCGGCCTTGTCCCCAGTCGGTGTAGTGGATCGTGGTGCCGTCGGAGACGGTGAACGTGCTCATCGGGGTTCTCCTTGCAAGGTGGCGGAAATCGCTTTGCTGGGTTGCTGTGTGCGGATGGGCGCGCGGTGCGGCTTACCGGGAGCGGCACAGGAAGGCCAGCGCGGTGTCGGCGACCTGCTGCCAGCCAGCGTCGATGGTGAGGGAGTGCCCGCGTCCGGGGACCGCGACGATCTCGGTGACGCCGGGGTTGCGGGCCTGCTTGGCATAGCTGGCCTGGGCGATCGCGGGCGGCACGGTGTGGTCGTGGTCGGTGGTGATCACCAGCAGCGGGCCCCGCGCGGGGTTGCCGCTGTCGACCTTGGCCTCGGTCCACGGGTTGATGTTGGCGGTGGCCGCCTGGAAGATCGGCTTTCCGGCACCCGGCACGCAGTAGGCGCTGTACAGCTCGTGCGCCTCGTCCTCGGTGACGGCGTTGGCGAAGGCGTACCGGAACTGGTCGTAGGTCAGCGGTACGGCCCGGTGCAGGTTGGCCGGATTGCCCAGGACGGGTGCGGAGGAGCGCAGCGCAGCGAACGGCAGCGGCAGGACGCCGCGGAAGGGGGCGGGGCTGATCGCGACGGTTGCCTGGGCCAGGCCGCGGCCGGCGAGGATCTGCACGAGCAGTCCGCCGAAGGAGTGGCCAACCAGGGCCGGGGCGCGGTCCAGGCGGCCGATGAGGTCGGCCAGGTGGTCGGCAATCTGCCCGACGCTCTTGCCTGCGAACACCTGCGGGTGGGCCTGGGCTTCTTCCACGGTGTCGGGGTCGTCGGGCCAGCCGAGCAGGACCGGCGCGTAGCCGGCGTCGGCGAACAGGGCCGCCCACCGGTCCCAGCTGCCGGGCAGCAGCCACAGCCCGTGCACGAACACCACCGGCGGCCGCCCCGAGGCGTTGGCCTGGGTGATCTGTTCGAGGTCATGAGGAAAGGTCATGCCCCGGACGTTAGGAAGGCGATGACTGCGCGGGCATCAGTCAGGTGACCGTGCTGCCTGACGGAAGTCCTTGGGCAGCACTCCGTAGGCGCGGTGGAAGCGGCGGGTGAAGTAGCTCGGATCGGTGAATCCCCAGGTGCGGGCGATCGCGGCGATGGTGCGGTGGCGTTTGCCAGCGGCTGCCAGGTCGCGGCGCGCGCCTTCCAGCCGCTGGGTGATGATCCACTGCTCCAGGCTGATGCCGCCGGCGCGCAGCAGCAGGTACAAGGAGCGCTCCGAGAGGTGGTGGACCGCGGCCAGGCGCTCAGGGGTCAGATCGGGGTCGGTCAGGTGCTGCCGTGCGTAGGCCATGATCCGGGTGAGCTGGGTGTCCGCCCGCGCTGGGCGGGCCAGCTTGTCGTCGGCGGCGGCCGACACGACGAGGGCGCGCAGCAGCTCGACGGTCGCGGTGGCCAGGGCGGGGGCTCCCGGGTCGTCGGACAGCACCGGTACCTGGCGGATCAAGGCGCCCAGGTGGTGCTGGACCAGCCCGTACAGGGGGGATGTGTGCAGCAGCGGGGCGGCGCGGCGGGCCAGGTCGACCGGCACGCCGAGCAGGTCGTAGGTGACGTTGAAGGCGCTGGAGCCGCCGTTGTCGGGCCAGTTCACCTCGTACGGCGACGTCAGGTCGTTGATCATGAGGTCGCCGGTGTGCACGACCTGCTGGTGGCCGCCCTTGTCGTACTGGGCCAGGCCGTGGGATTGCATCGCCAGCGCGAGCATCTCGGGCTGGTCGTCGCCGCGCAGGTGCCTGGGAGTGCGGGTCTGGCGCAGACTGGTGGCCTGGGCGGTGACGAGTTTGCACGGTCCGATCGTCCACAGGTGCATCGAGGCGTGGACCTCGCCCGCCGGGTCCTGGTGCACGATCCGGGAGGCGACGCAGCCAGCCGTCAGCGCGGCGGTGACGGCCTCGGCCCGGTCACGGGCGGCGACCTGCCGGGTGTCCACGAGCAGCACGGTCCCCACCTCCTTCCCCGCATAAGTCCATTCCTGTGCGCTGAGAGTCGATTATCACCCGCCGTGATGAGCGATCGTCGACCTCGGTGCCGAACAAAGCACCAGGTGACCGCACCGTCAGAGGGGGCCGGGAGATGGAGGCGTTGTACGGCCGGCAGGCCGAGCAGGCGCGGCTGGCGCGGTTCGTCGGCGCGGTCGGGCGCGGCGCCGGGGCGCTGATCGTGCGCGGGGAGGCGGGAATCGGCAAGTCCGCGCTGCTGGACACCGCGGTGCGGCAAGCACGTGCCGGGGGGCTGACGGTCCTGGCCGCCCACGGGATTCCCGCGGAGGTCCGGCTGCCGTTCGGGGCGCTGCACCAGCTGCTGTGGCCGCTGCTGCGCGACGAGGCACTGCCCGCCAATCCGCGCCAGACCCTGAAAGCCGCCCTCGGCCAGGCCGGTACGGTCGTCCCTGATCTGTTCGGGGTCGCGTTCGCGGCCCTGGACCTGCTGGTGGAGGCGGCCGGGCTGAACCCGCTGCTGGTGGCCGCCGAGGACGCGCACTGGTTCGACCGGCCCAGCGCCGACGTCATCGCCTTCGCCGCCCGGCGGCTGGCCGGCGAACCCCTCGCCGTCCTTGCCGCGGTCCGCGAAGGCCACCACGATCCCTTCGCCGACACCGGCCTGCCCGAGCTGCGCCTGGGACCGCTGCCCGCCGACGCCTCCCGGCGACTCCTGGAACAGCGGGCCAGCGACCTGCCGCTCCGCGTCCGAGACCGGATCCTGCAGACCGCCCGCGGCAATCCCCTCGCCCTGCTGGAGCTGCCCGCCGCCGTCCGGCAGTCCGACGGAACCGACGGTCCGCTGCACTCCCACCTTCCGACCAGTGCACGGCTGGAGCGGACCTTCGCCGCCCGCCTGCCCGACATCCCCCCGGCCACCCGCGCGGTCCTGCTCGCCCTGGCCGCCGACGGCAGCTGCCGCCTGCCCGAACTGCTGGCCACCGCCGCCCGTGTCACCGGCACCCCACCAGGAGTGGAGGCCGTCGAGCCGGCGGTCGCGGCAGGCCTGGTCACCACCGACGGTCCGGCCGTGCGGTTCCGCCACCCCCTGGTGGCCTCCGCGGTCTACCAGAACGCCGCCTTGACCGACCGCATCGCCACCCATGCCGCGCTCGCCACCGTCCTGGCCGCCGAACCCGACCGGGCCGTGTGGCACCGCGCGACCGCCGCCATGGGCCCCGACCCGCAGATCACCGACGACCTGCTCGCCTTCGCCGACCGCGCCGTCGCCCGAGGCGCCCTGTCGGTTGCGGTCGACGCCCTGGAACGCGCCGCGGCCTTGGCCCCCACCGACGCCGACCAGGCCGCCCAACTGCTGCGCGCCGCCGAACTGGCCTGCAACCTGCCCGACCGCAAGACCAAGACCGCCGCCCTGCTCGACAGCACCCGCCTGACCGACCTGGGTGCCAAAGACCAGGCCCGCCGCGCCCTGCTGGAAGAACTCGCCGGATTGCGGCCCGGCGACGACCCGCTGTTCACCCGCACCCTCGTCGGCCACGCCCTCGCCGCCCGGCAGGCCGACGAACTCGAACTGTCACAAAACCTGCTGTGGGCTGCGGCTCTGCGCTGCTGGATGCACAGCAGTTCCGCCGAGCTCCGCTCCTGGTTCGCCGCCACCGTCGCGGACCTCGACCCCCACATGGAGGACTGCAACGCCGTCCTGGTCCTGGCCTGCCTCCAGCCGATCGAACGCGGCCGGGCCGTACTGGAACGCGCCGCCCTCATCCGCGAGCAATCGCCCTTCGACCCCCTGCAGATGAGCCACGCCATCGCCATTGAAGGCCTCCTCGGCGAATACCCCTCCGTCGCCGCCTCCATGGCCGCCACCGCCTCCCACATTCGCGAACAGGGCCGCGCCATGATGCTCGCCCGGTTCCTGAGCGTCTGGGCACGCGCCGACATCTGGGTCGGGCAATGGGACCGCTCCCTCGACAACAGCCACGAATGCGAACGCCTGGCCATCGCCATCGACGAACCCCTCTGGCGACTGATGGCCCTGGGCCACCGCATCACCATCGCCGCCCACCGCTCCCAGCACGACCAGGCCCAAGCCCTCGGCCAGGAGATCCTCACCGACCGCCACCTCACCCCTTACCTGCGCGCCGTCGCCCACCGCGCCCTGGGCATCAACGCCCTGACCGCAGGACACCCCCACGAGGCATTCGACCACCTCGCCCGTCTCTTCGACCCCACCGACCCGGCCCACCACTACAGCATCGAACTCTTCACCATCGCCGAACTCGCCGACGCCGCCCGCGCCGCCGGCCGCATCCCCGAAGCCCGCACCATCCTGGACCGCCTCGAACCCCTCACCGCGCACACCACCGCAGCCGCCGTCCACCTCTCCATCAACCACGCCCGCGCCCACCTCGCCCCCGACCACCAGATCGAACCCCTCCTGATCACCGCACTCGCCGCACCCGGGCTGGCCGAGTGGCCCTACCACCGTGCCCGACTCCACCTCACCTACGGCCAGCACCTGCGCCGCACCCGCCGCGCCACCGACTCCCGCCCCCACCTACGCCTCGCCCTCGATCTCCTCCAAGCCCTCGGTGCCACTCACTGGGCCGACCAGGCCCGCAGCGAACTGCGGGCAGCCGGCGATCCCTCGCCCGAGAAGGCCCCCGGCCCTGCCACCCTCACCCCCCAGGAGGTACGCATCGCCCGCCTCGCCGCCCAAGGCCTCACCAACCGCGACATCGGCCAGCACCTCCACATGTCCCACCGCACCGTCGGCGCCCACCTCTACAAGATCTTCCCCAAACTCGGCATCACCTCCCGCAACCAACTGCCCCACGCTCTCGACGCGTAGAAGCCGCCAACATGCCGGCTGCGCCGGCCGGTCCACCGCGTCATTTCCGTAGGTGCTGCGCCCCGACGCGACTGGCTCTGTCGGCAACAGCCTGACGTTCTCGTCGAATCGCAGCACCGCGGCCGGGGCTCCGCAGCGCTCGGCGAGCTGCGTTACGCCGTCACAGCTCGACCGCGAATTCCGACTCGGCCAGAAGGGCAGGCCTGTCAAAAGCCATAACGCGCCGGCCCGTACCACCGACCAGGTCAGCGCGCCGCGCACGACGCACGGACGCGAGCCGTGGTAGCTGTCGGTCATGGTGTGGATGCTGCCGGAGCCGGTGCTCGCCGAAGCCGTGAACAGCCCTGCTCTACCCAGAGGTGCCGCGGCGGAGCCGAAGTGGGATGGCTACCGGGCGCTGCTGGGGCGTTCCCGGAGGTCGCCGCGGCGCTTGGGGAGCAGTTGCCGCCGGGTAGCCTGCTGGACGGGGAGCTGCTCCTGCCCGGACTTCAGGATCGGCCGCGTCGCGGTGAGAATGCCCTGGGACTTTCCTGGGACTTCCGGCTGTATCAACGGGCATGAGCGTGAAAGAACTGAAAGACTATTTGCGCAGGTCAGCGGCGCTATTCCTTTGCACGCCCAGGTCACGAGGCCAGCAGGTCTCTTCCGCGACAACTGATCATCCCGAACCCGCAGCTACACGCAGAACGTCGCCCGCTCTCGGCGTCCCACCGGTATGTGCCACCCGACGGGGCATGCTCAACAGTATGCCTGACACCCCATCAGAGCGAGCGTCAAAGGAGCGTCACGAGCGTCATTTCAGCGTCAAGATATCGCCCGTAACGCCCACGGCGCACATAATGCGCACCGATGAAGCCGCTGGTCAGGCGCCCTTCGACGTCGGTACGAGCACCGCCACGCACTCGACGTGGTGGGTCATCGGGACACGGTCGACGGTCCGTCGCACCCGCCTAGAAGCACACACCATGAGCTGGGACAGGGGTGTCGCAACTTGTCCACCTTCTGGCGCCCCGCGGCGATCACTTCGACGCGGATGAGTCTGCCAGCACGCCAGCCGGAGAGGCGTCGCCGTTCCGGAGAGGTTGATAACACGGAAAATGCCGTCAGGCAAAACGCATTTCCTGATGAAGATGGACAGTAAACCGCAGTTCAGCCAGCGGGCGTACTCCGACGGAGAACGTCCCACCCGGCTGCTGGACTTGCGGGTTTTCCGTCCATTGTTGCGCCTGCCCCCGCAGCCGACGCCAAGGAAGTGCATGCCGCAAGACCCCGCAATACCCACGACGAACACCGAAGCAGCCCCGGCCTCCCCACAGGACGCGCGGTTGCTGACCACCGAGGAAGTGGCCCGGCTGCTGCGCGTCGACCCCTCCTCCGTGCGGCGCTGGCGCGCGGAGCAGCCGCCTCAGGGGCCGCCGTTCATCCGCCTGTCCGAGCGCGTCGTCCTCTACGACGCCACCGACCTTCAGGCCTGGCTGGACACCCGGCGCACCACACCCGGTACCCGGCGAAGGGCGGCCTGATTGCCCTACCGCCACCAACTCCCCGTCGCTGTGACCTTGTCGGAGGACGTCGAGCACCGGCCGGGGCGCAAGCTCCCCTACAAGGCCCGTGTCCGCTGGATCGACCCGCAGACCAAGCGCCGCCGCTCGGTAGCCCAGATGCACCCGACACAAGATGCGGCGCAGGAGTGGATCGATTCCCTGCTCGCCTCCGCAGCCCGCGGTATCAACCCGGCCACCGCGACCCAGACCCTCGCCGAGTACGGCGATTCCCACATGACACTGGCCCTGCGCGGTTTGGAGCCCAAGACCACCGACCCCTACCTGGGCGGATGGCGCCTGCGCGTCGTGCCGGCACTGGGGCACCTGCCGGTGACCATGGTGACCAACGGAGCCGTCGACCGCGCCACCTACGCATGGATAGCCGACGGTGAGGGCCGCTCCACCGTCAAGAACACCCTCGCCGTCCTGGTCCGCGTCATGGAGCAGGCCGTCCGAGATGGGCTGATCACCACCAACCCCGCCCGCATCAAGGGCTGGCAGCGCCAGTACCAGCTCGCCGAGGACGAACTCGACGACCCCCGCTCGCTCGCCCTGCGCGACTGGGCCGCCCTGCAAGAACTCGCCACCGCCCTGGTCGCCCGCTCCCATGAGCAGTACCCCGGCTGGGGCGACGTGGTCACCTTCGCCGCCTGCACCGCCGCCCGCATCGGGGAGGTCTCCGGCGTGCGGGTGCAGGACATCGACCTCAGGAACTGGATCTGGACGGTGCGCCGTCAGACCACCCCCTCCCCCGGCGGCCTGGCTGACAAGAACACCAAAGGCAAGACCGCCCGCCGCGTCCCCCTGATCGAGGAGGTCCGCCCGTTGGTCGCCCAGCGCGTGCTCGTCGTGGGGGGCCGGCCCGACGCCCGCCTGTTCACCGGACCACGCGGCGGACGCATCACCACCGCCGTCCTGCGCGACGCCACCCACTGGGACGAAGTCGTCCACTCACTCGGCTACGACCACCTGCGCCGCCACGACCTCCGCCACACCGGCCTGACATGGATGGCGGACGCCGGAGTGCCCCTGCACGTCCTGCGGTTGATCGCCGGACACGGCTCCCTGCCCACCACCCAGCGCTACCTGCACCCCGACCTGCACACCGTCATGCAGGCCGGCCGCACCATCAGTACCCACCTGACCAAGTCGGCCGCACTGCCGCCGCCCTCCCCTGGGCTGTCGGCAACCCTCCGCCGCTTGTAGGAACCGCACAATCCGCTCCCCCACGGCGTGATCATGGTCCCCAGCGAAACGGGCTCTGATCTGCGGCTTTTCCTGAGCCAAGGTCCCCCAGTGGTCTCCCGCTACTGACCCGTCATCAGACGAACATCGTTGCCATAAAAAGCAAGAGGCCCACTGACCTGGCAAAATGCCAGTCAGTGGGCCTCTGTGCACCGTCGGGACGACAGGATTTGAACCTGCGACCCCCTGACCCCCAGTCGGGTGAACGGAGGGGATTTCCCCGTCAAATGGGACTAACTCTCCAGGTATTATGAGCACTTACGCGAATAGTGCTCGCAAACGCGTACGCCGCGTGGTCCCCAGATGGTCCCCAATGGCTCAAAGTATTCTCCTCCTTCAGCTCTGCGTTTCCAGCAGCGCGCCATTGACAGGAATACACAACCCGACGTCCGTTCGACGGCACAGAGTACGCACGGGGACCCACCAGCTTCCAGACCGGAACCACATCTGGAGTCACCGCCACCCCGCGCCCAATGTCCCGCGCGAGTCCGAACAGTTCAACAACGGGCACCGCCCGACGCCGAGCATCACCGACGCGATGCCACTGCACCGGTTGCCGCCGCCAACCGCCGACCCATCGAAGATCGCCCGCCTCACGGTACAGAAACACGACCGACGTGACGGCAACCTCACGAGGACGAACATGTCAGGTGACTTGCCCGGATGAGTTTTCGCCACCCGCACTGTCCGGCAGTACCGAGAGCGACTGCCAGAGGGTCGAGTGAGCCCTGGACCGTGGAAGATCCCCTTCGAGCCGGGCTGCGCCTAAACAAAGCTGCAGCGACGAGAACAGCGCCCTATGCTGTCACCGCGTCGAGCACCTGACTGACGCATGATCAGCAACGGCTCCGGGGAGCCGCGCGGTTGCCGCTGCCCTGGGGGGAATCTTTGCGGAACCGTTTTCGCAGCGCTGCCGGCATGCCCATCGCCGCGGCCGTCCTGGCCACCGCCGGCCTTATCTCTGGCGCCCCGTCAGCGGCGGCGCATCCCCCGCCGAACTTCGAGACATCCGACGAGATCGTGCCCCCTGGGGAGTGGTGGTTCGCCTACGCGTGGGACACCTCGACCTGGGCCGAGGGGCACGTCGTCTACGCCTTCTCCTCCGAACCGCTGACGGGCGCGCAGGCCGCCACCGTGGGACTGCCCAAAGGCATCACGGTGGAGTCCTTGAACGACTGCACGCCGGTGGCCGGCTACCCGGCGGTCTTCAGCTGCCCCATCGAGCGCGGGTTCCGCACCAACCCGGTCTTCGACGTCGCAACGGACACTGCGGACATGACCACGGCCTACTTCGGGTATTCCTACGTCCCCACCGGCGGGGACCTGGAAGCCGGGGTGCAGACCGCCCTGTCGGCCGCCACCGGCCCCGCAGGGGCCACGTACGGGACGGGCAAGGCGACGGTGTACTCCGCTGAGCACGCAGCCCGCAATACCGTCGCCTTCGACACCCCCGACCTCCCGACCGGCGGCTCAGTACGCCACACACTGCACCTGCACACCGTCGACCCCGGCGAGCTGTATCTGCATTTCTGGCCGGCGGACGGCCAGCCAGTGTGGCGCTACGGGAACACCATCTCGTTCCAGGACGTGGCGCTCAGCGCCGGGACGATGTGCGTTCCCCTCGGGAAGGCCGTCCTCGACGGCGAGACCAATCTCAGGTGCGAGCTCACGCCGGGTGATCAGACGATCTCCTACACGCTGACAGCCCCCGCCGGGCTCACCACCTGGCACGTCCAGGCGATCACCTCGTACAACGTCTACGCCCGCGGCTACGGAGGCCTCCACGACGTCGACTCGCGCAACGCATTCGACCTCCAGGGCGGCCCGACCCGGCTCGACCACTACCTCCCGGTGCGTGACAGCGCGGGCAAGATGTCGATGTACTACGGCACGGGCAAAGCGGCAGCACCCTTCTACGCCCCGCCGCACACCGTCGGCGGCGGCTGGCAGATCTACAACGCGCTGACCAAGCTCTCCCCGGAAAGCGAAGACCTGATCTACCAGCACACCGCACCGCCGACCGCGCAGCTGAAGGGACGCGGCGACCTCGTCGGCCGCGACAGCGCCGGAGTGCTGTGGTACTACCACCGCCAATTCACCCCTCTCCCTCCGCTGGCCAACCGCACCAGGGTCGGCAGCGGGTGGAACATCTACCCCACGCTCACCGGCGGCGGCGACCTCACCCGCGACGGCAACGCCGACCTCCTCGCACGCGACAAGACAGGTGTCCTGTGGCTCTACGCAGGCACCGGCAACCCCGCAGCACCGTTCGCGAACCGCACCCGGATCGGCGGCGGATGGCAGATATACGGCACCCTCGCCGGCTCCGACGACCTCAACGGTGACGGCATCGCCGACCTCGTCGCACGCGACAGCACCGGAGTGCTGTGGCTCTACGCAGGCACCGGCAACGTCAAAGCCCCGCTGAAATCCCGTACCCGGATCTGCGCAGGATGGGCAGGCTACAACCAGCTCTCCGTCGTCGGCGACGTCACCCGCGACGGCCGCGCCGACCTGGTGGCCCGCGACAAAGCCGGCGTGCTGTGGCTCTACCGGGGAACGGGCAACCCCGCGACACCGTTCGCGAACCGCACATACGCCGGCGGCGGGTGGCAGGGCTTCAACCTGATCCTCTGACCGCCACCTACGTACGGCACTACAACGAGCACCGCCCCCATCGAGCCCGCAATCAACTTCCGCCAGGCGCCGACCAACCGCCCGTCACGGCGCACGACCTCGAGGGAGGCCGCCTCCTCCGTACGCGCATCCTCGGCGGTGCCATCAGCGATACCGTTACACGGCATGACCTGCAGCGTCGACTTTTCGAGCCCCACAGGTATCCGTTGCGGGTTGACGCGTTCGTCGCTGACCTGCCCGTACTCCGCGTTGCACATCGCGTCGGCCTCCGCCGACATGAGCGCGTCGGTAAACGTCTTGACCATCGCGCGCAGCAGGTCGGGACTCGCCGCAGCGAGGTTGTCCTCGGTGAGGGCGTGCAGGGGCAGACTGTCTGGTGCGGTCATCGTGCTGATCTCCTTCGAGGCTTAGACACTTCGAAGATCAGCCGGTGGCCGTCTCTCTATGCGGGCACCGACCCGGACGCCGGGACAAACCCCCGGATCAGGTCCAACCCGCTACACCACTTCCAAGGACGCAACCCACCGTACTTGCGGACCATCTGCGATCCAGGGCTCTTTCGCGCCACCGCCGCAGGCCGACGGTGCAGCAGCAGCATCCGATCCCGGGCCATCCACGCCAGCACGTCCACGCCAGCACGTCCGCGGCCGCGACGTCCCCCAGCGACTTCCTACACATCGGCCTGGTCGCCCCGCGCCGGGTGTACGCGCTGGTGTTCCTCTTCCGGACGACACAGGAGCTGGAGACCTTCCCCGACCCTGCACGGCGCAGCTTCGCGCGGGCCGAGATCGTCCACGGGCTCGGGCTGCACTTCGGCACCCGCGCCCTGCCCGACATCGTGCGGCACGCCGGTTATGAGGACCGGGAGGGCAGACGCCAGGTCGCCGAATCCCTTCAGCGTAGGGTCGAGCCAGGCGACAGGAAGCTCTGGGCATGTTCATCGCCCTCACGCGGGACGCGGATCCGGAGGTGCAGGAGGTTGCCGCGCGCACCCTGCCGAACGTCCGGGCCGACGCACCGGCCCTCCGCGTGTCGCCGGCCCGGCTGGTGGCCGACGCCGATCCGGACGGCGCAGTCGAGGGCCCGCGGCCTGGGCCTGCGCGACGACCCGCGCGCCGACGTCCACCGGGTGCGGCCTCGGCCGTGACGAGCACAGCATCCAGGAGTGCCACCGCTCGTACGACGCGATCTGGCGCATGGCCGTGGAGCGCTTCCAGACCGCACGTCCCGTCGTCGAAGGGCGGGATCCCGCCGTCGGGCAGCCGGACTGAAGTCCGCCGTCCGGCCCCCAGGGAAGGACCCGGGCTGGGAACATGGGACGTCGACTCGCCTACCGGACAGGCGAGTCGACGGGGTGCGTGAGAGGGGACGGGGCAGCCGGATGGGCGAGGTCAGGGTCGAGACGGTGGCGCTGGACGCAGCCGGGGGGCGGCAGATCGGCGTGCGGACGCGGACGTCCGCGGTGCTCGGGGAGCGGGCCGCGGAGGTGGAGGAGGCCATCGTGCAGGCCTCGGCGATCGCGCAGCAGTCGCTGGCGCAGGTGCCGGAGCGGGACGGGTGGCAGGTGACGTCCATGGAGGTCACCTTCGGCCTGACGCTCGCCGCCGAGGCCGGGGTCATCCTCTCCAAGGCCTCCGCGGAGGCGTCCTTCGAGGTGACCCTCACCGTGGAACGGCCCTCGGACCTGTCGCCGGACCGGCCGTGATCGCGAGGCCGGGCACCGGCACGGACTACTGGGTCGAGCTGTCCCAGGGGCGGCGGCTCGGGGCGGGCTTCCTGCTGACCCGGCGGTTCGTCGTCACCGCCCTGCACTGCCTGCGCGGGATGGCCGACGACGAGGCCGAGCTGGACGTGGCCCTGGCGGACGGCACCCGCGTGCCGGGGCGGGTGTCCCGCCAGGACAAGGAGGCGGACCTCGCGCTCGTCGAGATCTCCGCGGGGTACGGCGTCGCGCAGCCCGTACCCGTCGCCGGGGTCGCGCGGGGCGGCGAACGCTGGCGCGGGCCCTACCGGCCGGCCGCGAACGACGTCGAGCTGACCGGCTGGGTCGCCGGTGGGGCCGTGCCGTACGACTGCGAGGGCGGCGGCCGTATCGAGGCCCTGCAACTCACCGCCGACCAGCACCTCGGCGACTACTCGGGCTATTCGGGCGGCCCGGTCGAGGGCGTCACGGACAGGCAGGACCCGGCGGTCGTCGGCATCCTGCTGGAGCAGAGCCCAGACCGCGCGGACCCGACGCGCAGCGCCAACGTCCTCTTCGCGGCGACCATCCGCGAGGTGATGCGGCGCTTCGACCACTTCGACGTCGGGCACCTGGTGGCCGTCCTGCGCCCGGCAGCGGGCGGGGGTGCGGAAGCCCTGCCGCCGCCTCCGAGCCCGGCCCGTCGCGTCGACACCCTGCTCGGCCTCTTCCAGCAGATGGCCGAGCAGGCCGTCCTGGATCCGGCCGATGTCTCCGAGCTGCGCTACCTCGCACTGAAGCGCGTCTTCGACGGGCAGGACCGCGGCGCGGGCGGAGATCCGGCATGATCGGCGCCTGGGAACGGGCGGTCCGTGATGCCCGGAACGCCGTGCGGGACCCGGGCAGGACGCGGGCCGAGCGAGCGCGGAACCGCGTGCGGGCGGCCGTCGAAGCGCTGTGCGCCGAAGAGGAGTTGTGCGCTGACCGGTCCCTGGGGCCACACCTCGCCGAGCTGGTCGCGCTGCTCGACGGGCTCGGGCTGTCCGACACGTCCGGCGCCCTGCTGGACCACGTGGTCGCGTCCCTGCGCGTGCGGCCTGGCCTGCTGATCACGCTCGCGCCCGCGCTGGACCGGCTCGCCGTTGCGCTCGCCGCGCACGGCCGGTACGACGCGGCGACCTGGGTCACCGCCGCCTCGGTGGAGGACGCCACGGAACCGGCGGCGGCGCTGGCCAACCTCGCCCACCTGACGCTGCGCCGGGGCGACACCGTGGGCGCGACCGAATTCGGACTGGAGGCACGCCGCTTCGCGGCCAGGGCGGGGAGCGAGCTGGCGGAGTTGGACGTGGCGGTCCTGGAGACCGCGGTCTCCGCCGAGGCGGCCCGCAGGGAAGGCCTCCACGCGGCGGCGGACCGGCTGGTCGACGAACTGGCCGGATACGTGAAGCGCCTGGCGGCGCTGGCCGGCGACGACCACCCCGCGTCCCAGTCGGCCCTGGCCGCGCTGGCCTCCACCGAGTTCGCGTCTGCCGAGGCGGCGGGCGCGCGGGCGCGCATGGAGCGGGCGGCGGACGTCCTCGCCGTCGTGGCCCAGCGGATGTCCGCGACGCTGGGCGGCCACCATCCGCGCGCGCTGTCGGTGCTGCGGGGGCTCGCGGCGGCGGAGTACCAGCTGGCACGCACGTCCGGCGACGCACGCCGGCTCGCCGGAGCCGAGGTGCTGATGGCGGAAGCGGCACGGCGTACGGAGGTCCGGGGGCCGGAAGAACGGCGGGGGCGGGCTGGGCGTGGCGGCGCCGGGGGCGCCGCTCGGCCGGGCTGGAACCAGGAACAACTCATGGATGTGGCCGAGTCGGTGATCAGAGAGACCGAGTTGCTGTTGGCCGGGGAGAGGGTCACGTCCCTCCTGCACGGCGCGGACCCCGTTGACGCCCGAGGGCGGTTCGACACCATCCACGCCCAACTGGACCGCGCCCGGGTCCTTCTGAACGACCGGCCGAGCACGGCGTACGCCCTAGCCCTCGACGCCCTGCACCAGCTCGATGAGCTGACCCTGGCGCGCGCCGACGCCTCCGACGCCGACGCCCTCAACTCCTCCCGACGACCGTCCCCTTGACCGTCTCCGCGATCCGTTCCGCGTGGCTCGCGGTCAGGGAGGCGAAGGCGAAGAGCAGCCGCTATCACAGAGGGGTCTGTACGGTGACCGGCTCTGTTCCGTGGTCGGTGGTGACGAAGTGTTACCGCCGGCGACAAGGGGCTCAGCCGCATCCCGTACTGGGGACGACGGGAGACCCTTTCCCAAGGTCAAAAGGCCGTGAATCGGTCCCACACGAAGGTCCGCACACTCGTCGAGCAAGCCATGGCCACCCTCAGGAACTGGCGACTCCTACGGAGGATCCGGTGCGCCACCACCCAGATCACCGCCCTCGTCCATGCCGTCCTCATTCTGCATCCGACCAGCTCAGAGCGATGGTGGAAAAGACTCACCCCCCCAATACGTCACATTCCTGTCTCAGGCCCGATCAGTGCATGCAGGCGGAAAGCGAAAGGACTACCGTGAGTAGTTGGTGAGTCGTCAGTTTCGGCTGGGGGTGGGCTGTGATCGAGCTGGCAAGTGTGATCAAAGACCTGCGCGAGGAACTGCAGAGGGCGATCGAGGCGGGCAAGGGCGAGGAGCTGCGGTTCGAGCTCGGGCCGATCGAACTGGAGGTCTCAGTCGTCGTGGACCGCTCCGACGGCGGCCACGGCAAGGTGCGGTTCTGGGTGGTCGACCTGGGAGGTGAACACAAGAAGGACACGTCGAACAACCAGCGCATCAAGCTGTCGCTGACCCCGCAACTGGCCGGCACCAACCGCCGACCCCATGTCTCCGGGCGCGCCGAGGCCGGCGAGTCGTGAGGCGGGTCCGAGACGGCCTGGACCCGCGACGCGCCGTCCAGGTCCTCGCCGACCGCGACGGCACGCGCGCCCTAGGCTCCGGCTACCAGGTCACCGCCGACCTCGTTCTCACCGCCGAACACGTGGTCACCGACGCGCAGGAGGTGACGATACGGTTCATCGACGGCCCCGGCCGCATTCGCGAAACCCACGCGCGGACCGTCTGGGCGCATGCCCGGGTGGACCTCGCCGTGCTGCGTCTCGACACCCCCACCGCGGACGTGGCCCCGGTCCGCTACGGGCGTCTGGACGAGGCGGCCGACTGCGCCGCCGTGGGCTATCCGTGGTTCAAGCTCCGCCGGCAGTACACCGCCGCGGACGAGGCAGACCCCGGCATCTACCGCGAATCCCACCACGCCCGCGGCAGCGGCAGCCCGCACTCCAACCGGCGCACCGGCACACTCGAGCTGGCCGTCATCGCACCGCCGGCGCACCCGGACCCCGACCGTTCGGCCTGGGAGGGGATGTCCGGGGCCGCGGTGTTCGCCAACCGCCTGCTGATCGGCGTGCTCAGCGAGAACCACGTGCGCGAGGGACCCGGGTGGTTGACCGCGAACCCGGTCACCGCCTGGTATCCCCACCCGCCGGACCGGCACTTCACCACCTTGCACGCCCTGCTGGGCCTGCCCCCGGCGCAACGCCTGCCCACAGTCGGCCCGGCGCCTGAACGACGCGACATCAGGGCGGGCCTGGGCGTGACGCTGACCCGCCGGGACACGCACATCCACGTACACCCCCGCGCCGCAGGAACGACAGCGCACGCCGCAAGCGCGCCGAAGTATCTCAAGCTGCTCGCGGAGAGCTATCAGTGGTTGGAGTTGCAGGGCATCCGCGAAGCCGGATCGCTGCGTATCGAACTCGAGAAGGTGTATGTCGCGCTCAAGGCCGAGCCGGAGAGCGAATACGACCTGCGGCACCTGGCGAACCTGCACGCCGCCGAGGTCCAGGAGGCGGCCGGAGGCACCGCCCTCGATCTGATCGAGCCGACACAGCTGGCCGAGCTCGACGCACAGAACGTGCGCCAGACGTACCGGCCGAAACGCGACGAGGACCGGCGTGCGAAGGTCACCGAGGTGCAGACGATCGCGGACGCTTTCCGCCTGCACAATCGCGCGGTCCTGCTCGGCAACCCGGGCAGCGGCAAAACGACGCTTGGCCGCTGGCTGGCGCTGCAGCTGGCCCGGGGGATGCTCGCCCAATTACGGCACGAGGTCACGCCCGAGAGCGTGCCGGACCAGTCGGGGACCGTCCGGATCCACGTGCCACCGGGCAAGGCCTCGTCGTTGTCCAAGAGCCACTTCGTCGCGGCGCTCACGGCTGACAGACCATCGTCGACCGCGGCTGACAAGCCGGTCCTGATCTGCCTCGACCGGCTTCCGGTCCGCGGCCGGCTGGCACTGTTCGACCAGCAGGTCAAGCGTGGTCAGACTCTTCGCCTCGACCAAGTCGAGCAGTTGACCTACACGCCGGCCGGAACCGAGTGCGGGAACAGATACGCGCACCTCCGGTACTCAGCCGGCGTCGAGGGAATGCCGTCGGCAGCGGGCGCGATCGTGATCGACGTCGGAGTGCGCATCCTCGTCCCGCTCTCGCAGATCGACCCCGACCAGCCGGGCGGGCCGGACTCCGACCGCCCGGTCGACCTAGGCCCCGCCCGGGTGCCGATCTTCCTGCGCCTGGCGCACTTCGCGCGGGAACTCGCCGAGCGCGACCGCGACCAGAGGCCCACGATCCCGCTGATCGATTACCTGGGCTGCGACCCGGACTCGTCCGGCCTCGCCGACGGCGGCTCGCCGAAAACCCGCAACGCCATGCTGTGCGAGTTCCTGGACCGCAACAGCGCCGTGGTCATCCTCGACGGGCTCGACGAGCTGCCGGAGACGAACCGGCGCACCGTCCTGCTGAAGATCCAGCAGTTCCTCGAGACGGCCACCGAGCCGAACGCGCCGGACGAAGCCGGGATGCGCTGGCGCTCGCCCGGCAACCAGGTCCTGGTCACCAGCCGCTACGTCGGCTACAAGTTGATGCCCTTGCGCAGCGGCTGCGCCCACTTCGGCATCCAGCCGATGCAGCGGCCCGCGGTCGAGCACTTCGCCCGCGCCTGGACCCGCGCGGTCAGCGCGGAACTGGGCGCTGAACGGCCCGACCGGCCGACCGCTGAAGCGCTGATCGCCGAGATCTACGACGACGCCCGCCCAGCCATCCGCGAACTGGCCACCAATCCCCTGCTGATCACCATCCTGGCGACCGTCTACTGGGCCGACGGGCGGCTGCCCGACCAGCGCGCCGGGGTCTACGACCGGGTGGTGGAGAACCTGCTGACGATCTGGCTGAACCGGCCGGAGTGCCTGGCTCAGACCCTGCAGCGGCACGAGCTGCTGGCGGCGCTGGAACCGCTGGCTGCCCAGATGCAGGCGGACCACGGCAGCAACGGCCTGGTCAGCCTTGACCGGATCGCCGAACTGATCGAGGGCCCGCTCGCCCGGATGCGCCACGCGAACCCCTCGGACCGTACCTTCAAGCCGGTGCTCGATGCGTTGCTGGTGACGATCCGCAAGCACGTGGGACTGCTCGCGGAGCAGAGTTCAGGCAACTACGCCTTCTTCCACCGCACCTTCCAGGAGTTCCTGGCCGCCCGCCATCTGCTGTCCGAGCGCGAACACGCTGCCGAGCGGATCGTCGAGCGCCTCGATGACCCGCTGTGGCGCGAGCCGCTGCTGCTCGCCCTGGGACTGTTGACGGCGAGCCCTGAGTGGGGCCCGGAGACCCGGACCCGGTTGCTGGAGGGGGTGCTCGCCGGCGACGACCGGGACCCGCTGATCCCCCGCAGTGCGATGCTCGTCGTCAGCGCTCTGCCGACGCTCGACAAGGTGCCGCAGCGGGTGATCGACCGGATCGTCGGGCAGCTGCTGTCCTGCTATGCGTTCAGCCAGCGGCAGGCCCAGGCGGAGAAGCTGCGCGAGGAGATCAGGAAGGTGCTCGCGCGGCTGCGCGATGGACCGGCGGCCGAGGCGGTCGCCGAAGCGGTCTGCGAGGCGATCCGCCAGTCCGCGGCTGAGCACGACCTCGCGGGCGCGGCCGCCGAGATCCTGCTCCGGCTCGAGTGGTTTACCACGAGCACCGTGGACGCGATGCTCAGCGTCATCCATCGAGACGAGGCCGGCCTGGGCTGGCCGGTGCACTGGGCGCTGCTTGCCGCCCTCGGACAGTCCGCGGCCGGGCAGGCGCCGGTGAGATCGGCCGCGGCTTTGAACGCCCCCCGGCTCGTGGCGTCGAACCTGCCGATGCGCCGGCTGCTCGAGTCGAGACCTGACCTGACCGCGTTCGCCCGCGGGGACACCGACTGGCTGTGGCTGCTGATCGCCCTGTACGGCGGGCTCGGCCGCACCCGGGTAGGGGAGAAGCTGCTGGCGCATCAGAAACGGCAACTCGACGAGGTGCGCAGCGACGAGGACGACGCGACCGACGAGTCGGCGGCCGACCTGCCGCCGCTCGTCCCGCCGATCGCCCCGATCGATTTCTGCCCCGGCGATATCGTGCACGACCTGGCCGATGCGGAACTCGGTCGCAGCGTCCTGCGTCAGTTGCGCGCGCGTCGGCCGGCCCGTGAACTGGCCGACCTCTTCCTCCGCATCTGGCAGCGCGGCGCCGACCCGGCCGGCCGTGCGGAAGGGCTTGTCGGTCTGGCCGCGCTAGGCCAGGACGTGGTGCCGCTGGTGCACGGCGCGCTGGCCGACGGGCAGGGCCGTCCGGCCGCGCGGGCCGCACTGGACCGGTTCCGGTGGCTCAGGGCCCTGCTGCGCGAACCGGTGGTCCGCTCGACGCAGACCGCGGCCCGCACCCTGCCCACTGCTGCTTCCGCCGAGCGCCGGCTGGACCTGCTGCGGATCGTCATCGAGGCCCGTGCCGCCGCCGGAGGCGGACCGCTCGCGGTCAGTGACACGATCCCCGCCCTCCGGTTCGTGGGCACGGCCGCGCCCGATGTCCGTGACGGGGTCGACGCCGAGGAGTGGGCGTTCCTGTTCTCTGGCCTCGCCGAGCAGGCCCTGGACGAGGCCGGCGCCGGCGTCGACGCGCAGGCGGTGGTCGACCTGCGGGCACCCGGCCGGGTGGCCCGGGGCTGGGCGGAGGCGGCCCGGGCCCGCAACCACCGTGCCCGGCCGCGGTTGTGGTGGCCGCAGCGGATCCTCGCGCCGCGCTGCGACACGCCGGTCGAGCGCTATCTGGCCGTGATCGACGGCCTTGTGACCGCGCCGCCGGAGTGCGACCGTCTCGCGGGGCACGTCCTGGCCCGATGCGGGCCGGTACTCGATGCGGAACCGGGACTGGTGTGGGAGACGCTGGCGCTGTGCCACCTGCGGGGGAACACCTTCACAGCGGCGTATCTCGTGAGTGCGACCGGCGAACGGGTACGCATCAGCGCCCTCACCGCGGCGGCCGCGGACCTGGTCAGCCGATGGGATCGCGGACGGCTCGCCGCCGACCAGGCCGAGGAGCTGCGTACAGCCGTGGAGACAACCTTCCTGTGGCTGCTCGATGAGGACAGCGCGCTACCACGGAACGTACTGGACTCAGCCCGGGTTCTCCTGCGGCACGCGGTACAGATCGGCAACCCCTATCTGCGCTTCAGGGCCCTGTGGCTGTTGTCCGGCATCGCCGGACTCGAACCCGTCGCCGTGCGTCGCACGGGTCCCGACCTCATCGCCGATCCGCACGACCGCGCCCGCGCCCTCGAGTGGATCCTGATGACCATCCCGGGGATGCGGACGGGGCTGCATCTCGGGCAGTTCATCGACCTCGACGAGGTGATCCGCCGCTTCCTGCTCATCCAGGACCCGGAGAACCGCGCCCGGGCCCAGTGCCGGCTGGCGATGCTGGTCCCGGAACGGCTCGGCGACCTGCTCGACGCGGCGGCGGCATCGGTGGGGCGGATCGCCGACCCCGTGCGGCGGGCCGAGACCATCGAGGAGATCCGATTCACCCTGGGCGGGATCGCCCGGTTGGCGCCGGGATTCGAGGAGGCCGCCGAGTCGCTGCCGGACCAGTGGCTCAGGGACAAGGCGCTCGGTCGCACCTCCCGCCTGATCGCCGGACACCGGGCCGATTTCGGGGCGGGAGCCCTGGTGTGGCAGCTCACCGACGCGACCGGAACCGGAGGCGCCACCGAGTATCGGCGTACTTATCCGACCGGCGTGTTGCCCTGGGGAGTGCTTTACCTGAACGCGACGGCCGCCGAGGTCGGGGCGCTGGAAGCGACAACGGCGGGCGACACCGCGGACTGGGAACTTCTGCTCGGATCCGAGTGGCAGTCCGGTGTGGACGCGCTGATCGACTCGGCCGCCGACGGCGCGCTCTCCTTGACCATGCGCGAGGCCTCGGTCGTGAGCCGGATCATCCAGGCGGGCCGGTCTACGGTCCTCGATCAGCTGTGGGGGTACCTGGAGTGCCCGGAGCCACGGTCCTTGGCGATCGCTACCCGGTGGTCCACGGCCGACCCGTCGGCCGAGCGGTGGAAGGCGCTGGTGCAGGCGGAATCCGGGGTTCTGACGCCGGAGAGCATGGACCTGCTCGTGGAAATGCTCTGCGAGGCCACCGACCGGCTCCGGCAGCGGGTCGTCCTCGCCCTGCACGGGCCGACGCCGTGGGGCAACAACCGAAACCGGCGCTGGTCCGTGTCACGGGTGGGGGTGAAGACGATCGAGGCCATCGCCGGACACAGCGTTCGGGTCGACTACGCTCCCCAGGTCGTGAGCCCCATTACCTGGATGCAGTGTGACATCCACCACGACGATGCAGAGGCACTCCACCAGTGGTTGGCCGAGGCCGCCGCCGACCCCCACTCCGCCGCCGGCTGGATCCTGAAGAGCCTCGAGTCTGTCGACGAATCACTGGTGGCGTCACTGCTGGAGGCCCTGCCGTCGCTGCCGGCCGCGGCGCAGCGGAAGCTGCTGGTCGGCCTCGGCCAGATGGCCATCTCCTTTCGCGTCCTGGAATCGTCCGCACAAGCCCTGCAATCCGCGATCGCCGCTGTTCCGGCGCACGTCCGACGGGAGGTGTGGTTCATCCCGGAGGGCGCGGTGGCGTGTCTGAGAGCCGTGGCCGCCGCGGCCGCATGGCCTGACGAAGGGTCGCGGCTCGACGTGGCGCGGGACCAGATCGAGCGGTCGAAGCTCTGGCTCGACGACAACTGCGTGAAAAACCCTGCCGACTGCTACCGCAGGCTCGGGGCCCTGGGCGACAGCTATTACGTATACCACCGGTCGAACGGCTACTGGGACAAGGCGACCGAGGCGGCCGCGGAGCTGGCCGAGAACGAGATCGCGCTGCGGGTGCTGTTGTCCTGGTTGGAGTCCCTGTCCTTCGCCGAGTCCTCCACCGACCTGGCCACCGACCTCGTCGCCTTCCTCCTGACCGCCGCCGACGCCCTGGCCCGGGTCTCGCCGAACGCTTACACCGCGCTGGCCGACCCCGACGTATGGGAACCGATCCTCACCGAATGGGTGGAGACGGCCGACCATTGGACCGCCCGCCTCTCGGCCCTACGCCTGCTCGGGCTTTTGCGCCGGGTCACGCCCCGCGTCACCGCTGCCCTGCGCGCGGCGATGAAGGACAACTTCCACGTACAGCAGGCGGCCTACGACACCGTGCAGGACTTCCACAGTATGAAGGGCGACATCACGGCGGAACTGATCGAGTCACTGGGCGACGCGGACGCCGGCGTCGCCGGCTCAACGGCCCGCCTGCTCCTGAACCTGGCCCGGGGCGAGGGGGCGACCACCGACCGCCGCCGGATCCTGCGCGGCCTTCAAGAGGCCGCCTCGAGTCCCACCAAGGGCAGGAACATGTACATGATGAGCGAAGGTGAGATCGTCCACACACTCTCCATCCGATTCGTCGACCGCCTCGACCGGCTCCTCTACCAGGCGATCTTCGAGATCAGCGGGCTGTGAGCGGCAGGACGTCACCCCGGCGGCGCGAAGGCCCCGTCCCGCAGATCGAGCTTCTTCATCTGCTGTGCCGCCTTGCCGAGCCGGACGACCTGGTCGGCGGGCCCGAGTGACCAGACCGCGTTCGACGGCAGACCCAGCAACTGCTCCACCTCCGCGGCCGCAGCCGTGTCCGTGGTGCCGAACACCTGGACCGCCCCGCTCCCGGAGACGATCTCCGGCCAGGTCCCCGGATAGGTCGAGCGCAACTGGTACACCCCGTGCCAGAAGGTCCAGATCCGGAAGGCGTCGGCCGCTCCCCGGCGCAGAGCCGACTCGACCGGCCCGAACGGGCCGAGATCGGCACAGTAGTCGAGCAGGAACAGCACCGGGAGCGCGGAATCATCGTGTGCCCCGGACACGGCGTACAGGAGGCTGCCGATCCAGACGCGCAGCAACGCCGTGTTGTCCCCGAGGCGCCCGGCCGGAAGGATAAGATAGACAGTCGTCGGCTCGCCCGCGGCGAAGGCCGAGAGCGACACCGTGGATGTACGCAGAGTTCTGCGAACCTGTGGATTGCCGAGCGGTTCCACCCGGGCCCTGGCCCGGGACAGGATCCGGCTGCGGGTCCGGTCGTCGGTGTCCAGGAACGACGCGATCTGCTCGAACGCCGGCTTCGGGATCCGTTTGCCGACGGCGTCCAAGACCACGGCGAGGCTGTAGACGACGTCATCGGAGTGCAGCGTCGGATAGAGCTCGTCGAACGTGTTCTTCTCGGGCACGACCGCAAGATAGGCGATCAGTGCGTTGATCAAGCTGAGTGTCTCGTGGCCCAGCAGATCCGCGGCGGACGAGCGCAGCGGCAGCAAGGCCGCGAGATCCTGGCACCGGGTCGCGAAACCCGACTCCTCGACCGCTGGAAGCAGGCGGATCGGATCCAGGGCGTCCGATTCCGGGCCAGTCACCCCGAACGGATCCAGCCGCACGACAGTGTGCCCCATCCGCCGCCGGGCCTCCGCGGTAGCCGCATAGGCTTCACCGTCGAGGTCGACGACCACCGCCCGCCCCGTATAGGTCAGCAGGTTCGGGATCAAGCAGTGCCGGGATCTACCCGAAAGGTTCGGCGCGATAGTGAGGACGTGTAAGTCCCCGTCAGCCGTCACATACTCCGCGCCATCGTGCCCGCCGGGTCCAAGCCGCCCCAGCAGCAGACCCTTCGAGTCGCGCACACCCGCGTCACTCATCAGCTGCCCTCACTGACGGCCTGTCATTCTTCAAGTGCAGTGTGCCATCCCGACCCGGAGCCTGGCAGCTAAAGTGAAGACACAGGCTGCCGCGGAATGGGAGACCAGCCCATGAAGAAGTTCACCATCCCCTGCGACTTCGGCGGAGTCAAAGCCCCGTTCAACATCTACATAGGGGAACCGTCGCCCGACAAGCACCCGATCCAGTACCAGGCAGCCTGGCTCTCCCGCGAACGCAGCGGCACGATCCCGGCCGAGGTCATGGACTCGTTCGCGAAGCTACACGAGATCTCCAAGGAGAACGGCGTCAGCTTCGAGGAGCTGTGCGTGTACGCACTCGGCACGGCTAGCGGCGACGACGCCCCCGGTACGGACGGCGATTCGTCCGGAGCCCAAGCCTGAGCCTTGCGAAAGCCACGGCCGTGCCCCTCGTTTCAGCATGGGGAGTGTCTAATATAAACGGGTCTGGCCCGTAGTCGGTGGTGACGGCCAGTAGCCATCGGCGATCATGATTTTGTGGTGGATGTCAACTCGTTTGTGAACACGGTGTTTTCGGGATTGTCGGCATTGTTCGTCGAGGACGTGGCGGACGGCGGGGACGCAGTCGTGGTCACAGCTCGCACGCTGGACGCGGCGGTGCCGTGTCCAGCGTGCGGGGCGCTGACTGCGAGGGTGCACGGATATCACCGCCGGACGGTGGCGGATGTGCCGGTCGACGGTCGGCAGGTCGTCGACCGCCTGCGGGTGCGGCGGCTGGTCTGTCCGGTTCTGGGCTGCGGTCGGCAGACCTTCCGCGAGCAGGTTCCCGGGCTGCTGGAGCACCACCAGCGTCGGACGGTGCGGCTGACCAGGCAGATCGCCGAAGTGGCACGAGAGTTATGCGGCCGGGCGGCTGCACGTCTTTCCGGCCAGCTGGCCGTGCCGGTCTCCCGCACCACCATGCTCAGGTGGCTTTGGCGCTTGCCGGCACCCGAAGCACCGGTCCCCGCGGTGATCGGAGTGGATGACTTCGCGCTGCGGCGCCGTCACCGCTATGCCACGATCATCACCGATGCCGTCACCGGCCGGCGCATCGAGGTCCTGCCCGGCCGGGACGCCGATCCCCTGGAAGCCTGGCTGCGCAAGCATCCCGGCATCCAGGTCGTATGCCGGGATGGCTCGGCCACCTACGCCGAGGCCATTCGCCGCGCCCTGCCCGACGCGGTGCAGGTCAGCGACCGCTGGCATGTGTGGCGCAACCTGTGCGGCAAGGTCCAGCTCGAAGTCCGCGCCCACGCCGACTGCTGGGCCGCCGCCCTCAACCCGCCGCTGCCTGGCGGAGTACACGAGCAGACCACCCGTGAACGCTGGAACAAGATCCACACCCTGCTCGGTCAGGGCGTCGGGCTGCTGGACTGCTCGCGCCGTCTCGGCCTGGCGCTGAACACCGTCAAACGCTACGCCCGCATGCCCGAGCCCACAGGCCTGCGCATCGCACCGGCCTACCGGCCCACTCTCGTTGACGCCTACCGCGAACACCTGCGCCGACGCCGCACCGAGGAACCGGGCCTCCCCGTCCTCCACCTCTTCCACGAGATCAAGGAACTCGGCTACACCGGCAGCCTCAACGGCCTGCACAAATACCTCAACCAGGGCCGCGCTGACGGCGACCGGCCCGTCACCACCGCGAGCCGCGCCGCGCGGCTCCTCCTCACCGACCCGGACCACCTGCGGCTGAAACAGACCGCCCTGGTGGAGAAGATCACCGCAGCCTGCCCGGAGATAAGCGAACTTGCCAACCTCGTAAGCGACTTCGCGGCCCTGCTCACGCCGGCCCAAGGCAACGATGTGAAGCTCACCGAGTGGATCACCGCCACCCGCGCCGCGGCGCTGCCTCACCTACATAGCTTCGCCAACGGCCTCGAACTCGACCGCTCAGCCGTCGACGCCGGCCTCACCCTGCCCTACCACAACGGCCGCACCGAAGGCGTCAACACCAGAACGAAACGAATCATGAGACAGATGCACGGCCGAGCCGGATTCGACCTCCTCCGTCATCGCATCCTGCTGCAATGACTGCCACTGGCCGTCACCACCGACTACGGAACAGAGCCAGTCACCGTACAGACCCCCTCTATGGTGCGGATCTTGGTCGAGGCCGTGGCGTCCGCGGTGGTCGCGGCGTTGAGCGCCTCGGTGACCAGCCCTGTCGCCACCCCTATCTGGTAGTCCAGCACGGTCGTGTCCGTGCGGCCGGTCGCCGCGTTGGTCACCTCGCCGGCTCCGGAGACGGTCAGCCCGTGGCTGCCGGCGTACTCCAGAGCACTGTCGAGGGTGCGCTGCGCGCTGTCTATGGCATCCGCAAGCGTCTCGTACGTACCGACCAAGCCCCCAAAGGGCGTCCCGGGCGGCCGGCACCCCGGCCAGAGCCCGCCGCAACCGCGCGACATCCACCCGGCCGCGGTTCAGGCCGGCGTAGAGGGAGCCGTGCCCGCGGCGGTGCTCGGGCGCCAGCGCGAGGTCGACCAGCGACCGCACCGGTCCGTCCGTACACAGCACTGCGTCGGCCAGCTCGAACAGCGCGTCCGCGCGGGAGGTCAGACAGTCGTAGAAGTCGGTCCGGAACCGGGACAACACGGTCAGGGACTCGACGTGGACAGCGTCGTGCAGCAAACTCACCCTCGCGGCCTTGGCATGATCAACAGCGTCTCGACAACGCACATGATCACACCAAGGCCGCACCGCTGTCGCATCGCGTGCCAGCGACCGCTGAGCAGCCAACTGACTTTTCAGGCCCGGACGTTAAACAACAAGCTGAGCAACAGTGCACCTACGACGATCACAACTCCTGAGATCCTCAGGAGCTTGACCTGTCGATCCATTGGATTGTCGAAGACAACTCTCCCTGGCATCGGCGCGCTCCTACCCACTCTGATCATGAAACGCGGAACCGAAAAGCACAAGATTCCGAAAACTATTATGACGACCAAGATTACGAGCAATCCTATATTCATATTTCCTCGGCTCCGCCGTGCGCTAAGCGGTGGGTTGTGCTGCGCTTAGGCGCAGCACAACCCACCGCAACCACTTACTAGGGAAGGAAATCCGCAGACTTTCCGAGGACCCCGCCTGCTATGCCACCTCCTACGCATGCCAAGCCCATGTCGCCTGCTCCATTGCCATTGAATCCCTCCGCCAGAGCGCCAATAGCACATCCCCCGACCACACCGCCCACCAGGGGACTGCTGAATACCACCGTGGCTGCTACCCCTATCGCTGTGCCAACCACCAATGAGCCGACCTCCGGCCAACCGAAAAGCCCGTTGGGGTCGGTGTGGTTGGCGGGGTCGTTGCCGAAGGCGGTGTAGGGGTTGGTTTCCTTACCGGAGGGGTCGGTTTGGGTGAAGCGGCCGAGGGTGGGGTCGTAGTAGCGGGCGCCCATTTTGTACAGCCCTGTGGGGTCGAGGTAGGTGCCTTGGAAGCGGTAGGGCTGGGGGGTGGTCTGGGTGGTGGTGCGGGCCTGTCCGGTGGGGTCGTAGGTGTAGGTGTCGACCTTGGTTCCGGCCGCGTTGACCAGGCCGACGACGGAGCCTTGGGCGTCGGTGAGGTAGTAGTACGAAGTGCCGCCGGTCCTCATGGAGTTGAGTGTGCCCTGGGGGTCTCGGGTGAATCCGGTGTCGGTTCCGTTGGTGGTGGATCCGGCCAGGCCTTCGGGTCCGTTGTGGAAGGTGGTGGCGCCCAGGCTCACGCGTTCGCCGTTGTCGGTGCCGGAGTAGGCGGCGGTGTAGCTGGTGCCGCCGACGGTCAGTGCGGTGAGCTGGTTGAAGTCCGACCAGGTTTCGCCGGTGCGGGCGCCTGCGAGGGAGGCGCCGTAGGTCTCGTCGCCGGCCGCGTTGTAGCCCCAGGGGTCGGCGCCTTGGGGGGTGGGTGGCGGGGCGTTGAGTTCGCTCGCGTCGTTGTACACGTACTCCCGCAGTTGCGGTCCGTCGCAGGTGCTGGAGGCGTCGGCGTTGGTCGCAGCCGACAGGAGGTTCCCGGCGTCGTCGTAGCAGTACAGCCAGCCCGCGGTGCGGGTGCCGCCGGTGTCGGTCTCGAGCGCTTTGCCGAGGCGGTTCTGGGAGTCGTAGGTGTAGGTGACGGTGGTGCCGGCCTGGTTGTCCTTTCGGGTGTGGACCAGGGTGCCGTCGGTGCTGGAGGGGCCTGAAGTGTAGGTGTAGGCGAGGTCGGTCAGGGTGGTGCTGCCGTGGACGGCCTTGATCGCCTTGGGGCGGTTGGAGTTGTCCAGGGTGACGGTCTGGACGGTGCTGCCGGGGTAGGTGGTGCTGGTGCGGGCGTCGTCGTTGTTGTAGCCGTAGGTCGTCGTCGCCCCGGAGGGGTCTTTCAGCGTGGTGAGGCGGCCGGCGGTGTCGTAGCCGTAGTCGACGGTGCCGGTGGGGTCGGTGTAGGTGTCGACGTGCCCGTCGGGGGTGTAGGCCAGGACGGTGGTGGAACCGTCGGTAAGGGTGCGGAGCGTCTCGCGGTTGAGCTTGTCCATGGTGTAGGTAGTGGTGCCGGAACTGTCGGTGCGGGAGCGCTGGTTGCCGTCGCCGTCGAAGGTGTAGGCGACGTTCGCGCCGCCGGTGGTGGCCACGTCGGTGGTGCGGTCGCGGTTGTCGTAGGTATAGGTGGTGGTGATGCCGCGGCCGTCGGTGGCGGTGTGCGGGCGGCCCAGGT
>NZ_FRBI01000016.1 GCF_900142575.1 Actinacidiphila paucisporea | reverse complement strand
CAGTACTGGTAGAACGTCGCGGTGCCCTGGATGGAGGGCTGGTTGACGCGCTGCGTCCGGTACAGGTCGTACGTGCTGCCGTCGCTGTTGACGGAGCCCAGCCTGGAGGTGCCGGAACTCGGGTTGTAGTTGCCGTAGTTGTCGACGATGTAGTACTCGATGAGCGGGTTCGTGGTCCAGCCGTACAGCGACAGGTAGCAGTTGCCGTTGCAGTTCCACGAGCCCGAGTAGGTCACGGGGGCGGTCGTGCCCGGGTTCCAGCCCTTGCCGGCAACGAAGTTGGTCACGTTGTTCCACGTGGTGCTGTACTGGCCGCCGGAGCCCATCGTCATCGAGGCCTGGCCGCTGTTCTGGCTCCAGAACGAGTAGAAGTACCCGTTGTTGGTGCCGGTGCTGTTCGAGGTGACGGTCGTGTCGGCCTGGGCCGCGCCCGGCAGCGTGAAGGCGGCCATGACCGCCGCCGCCACGGCGACGAGTGCGCGGATGGCGGCCATGACGTTGCGTCTGCGGCGGCGCTCAGGGGTCGTTGTCCTCATGGGTGTGTTTCCTCCTGGAAGCGTGGGGGGCAGCTGTGCGCCGTGCTCCCGGTCGTCACAGGCCTGGCCGGCCTGGGCTGGAGAGGCATGGCGCACTCTCCGGCCGCCAGGAGTGCTGCGACCGGAGGACCGGGCCATGGTGCGGCCCGGATCGTCGGCGACTGGTCGCCGGCGATGCCGAACAGTCTGATCCGCACTCCCGGGGTGTCAATACTTTCGGTGAAAGTTTCGAATCTTTCTCCTCGTGGCCATTTCGCAGGGTCAGGAATGCTCCCTGATCAGAGGACATGCCTCGGAGTCGTGCCCATCCGGCGGAACAACTCGCCTACCGCGCGGAGGATGTGACGGCCGCGGGGACGTCTGAGGTGACGAAAGTTTCGGAGTATCCGCGCCCCGTCAGGTGGCGGGCGGGGGCGCCACCGGCATACCCCGGCTCACCGAGGCCACCCGGCTGTCGGACGTGCCCCGCGGCCGGGCGCGCTCGGCGATGGCGCTGGGCACGGCGCTGGCCGGGCGGGGCGAGGTGCACGGCGCCATGACCGTACTGACCGCCACGATCGAGGAACTGCCCGGCCATCCGGATCTGGTGCGCACGCTGCGGACCGCCTCCGCGCTGCTGTCCGACTACGACCAGGCCGTAAGGAGCGAGGTGTACGGCCGCTTCCGCGAGGAGGCCACGCGCTCACCCGAACTGGTCGACCCGGCCGGGCGGGCGCTGCTTGTGCAGTACGAGTCGAGCGCGGGACTGCTCTCGGCCGGTGCCGCCATGGCACGCATCAAGGCACTGCTGCGGGAGCCCGCCGACCCGCTCTCGAACCCGATCCGGCTCGGCGCGGCCGCGTCCGTCGCCTTATGGGCCGACGAGCTGGACGAGGCCGAGCGCCTGGTGCGCCGCGCCCTGGCCGAGCAGAGCGCCGCGTGGCTGCATCCCGTACACGCCGCTACCGGCAACGGTGGCTCTAGAGGGGAGTCACGTACGCCCCCGCGATCCCGCCGTCGACGAGGAACTCCGCGGCGGTGACGAACGAGGAGTCGTCGCTTGCGAGAAAGGCCACTGCGGCGGCGATCTCCTCGGGCTCAGCGAAGCGGCCGACCGGGATGTGCACCAGGCGGCGCGCCGCCCGCTCCGCGTCCTTGGCGAACAGCTCCCTGAGCAAAGGGGTGTTGACCGGCCCGGGGGACAGCGCGTTGACCCGGATGCCCTCGCGGGCGAACTGGACTCCCAGCTCGCGGGACATGGCAAGCACGCCGCCCTTCGAGGCCGTGTAGCTGATCTGGGACGTGGCGGCACCCATCCGTGCGACGAACGAGGCGGTGTTGATGATGGAGCCCTTGCCCTGGCGCTGCATGTAGGGAATGACGTGCTTGCAGCACAGGTAGACGGAGGTGAGGTTGACCTCCTGGACGCGCCGCCATGCGTCGAGCCCCGTGGTGAGGATCGAGTCGTCGTCCGGGGGCGAGATGCCGGCGTTGTTGAAGGCGACGTCGACCGAGCCGTAGGTGTCGTACGCGGTCCTGAAGAGCGCCTCGACCTGGTCGGAGTCGGTGACGTCGACCTGGACGAAGAGCCCGCCGGTCGCGGCGGCGGCAGCCTTGCCCGCGGCTGTGTCGACATCGGCGCAGACCACGGCGGCGCCCTCGGAGGCGAGGCGGCGGGCGGCGGCCAGGCCGATCCCGCTGCCGGCGCCGGTGACGACGGCTGTCCGGCCGACCAGGCGGCGGCACGTGGCGGGAGGTTGATCGGTGTGCTCGGTCGTCACTTGCTCTCCTCGGTGTCGATGAACACGTTCTTCGTCTCGGTGAAGGCGGCAAGGGCGCCGGGGCCGAGCTCGCGGCCGATTCCGGACTCGCCGAAGCCTCCGAAGGGGGTCCAGTAGCGCACGCTGCTGTGCGAGTTGACGGACAGGTTCCCCGCGGCCACGGCGCGGGAGACGCGGACGGCGCGGCCGACGTCCCTGGTCCAGATCGAGCCGGACAGGCCGTAGCGGGTGGCGTTGGCGAGCCGTACGGCCTCGTCCTCGTCCTCGAAGGGCAGGACGACGGCGACCGGGCCGAAGATCTCCTCGCGGGTCACGGGGCTGTCGTCCGTCCCGGGGGTGAGCACGGTCGCCGGGTACCAGAAGCCCTTGCCGGCGGGGGTGTCGCCGCGAATGGCGGCGGGCGCGTCCTCGGGGACGAAGGAGCGTACCCGCTCCAGGTGGACGGCCGAGATGAGCGGCCCCATCTGCGTGCTGGGGTCGGCCGGATCGCCCACCGTGAACGCCTTCACAGCGGGTTCCAGCAGCTCCATGAAACGGTCGTACACACCGCGCTGCACGAGGATGCGGGTCCGGGCGCAGCAGTCCTGGCCGCTGTTGTCGAGGAAGGATCCGGGGGCGGCGGCCGCCGCCCGTTCGATGTCGGCGTCCGCAAAGACGATGTTGGGGCTCTTGCCGCCGAGTTCGAGCGTCACCCGCTTCAGGCTCGCCGCGCACCGCGCCATGATCTGCTTGCCAACGGCGGTGGAACCGGTGAAGACGACCTTGGCGACGCCCGGGTGCTCGACGAGGGCGTTGCCGGTGACCGGTCCGGCGCCCGGCAGCACCTGGAAGAGATCTTCCGGAAGTCCTGCCTCCAGCCCGATGGCCGCCAGGCGCAGCGCGGTGAGCGGGGTGGTCTCGGCGGGTTTGAGGATCACGGCGTTGCCTGCGGCCAGGGCAGGGGCGCTGCCCCAGGCGGCGATCGGCAGGGGGAAGTTCCATGGGGCGATGACGGCGACGACGCCGAGCGGCTCGTGGAAGGTGACGTTCAGGCCGCCGGCCACCGGGATCTGGCTGCCGCACAGCCGCTCGACGCCGCCGGCCGCGTAGTCGAGCAGGTCACGGGCGTTGCCCGCCTCCCAGCGGGCGTTGCCCACCGGGTGCCCCGCCTCCCGTACCTCCAGCTGGGCCAGCTCTTCGAGGTGGCTGTCCACGGCGGCCGCGAACTGCCGCAGTATCCGCGCCCGGTCCCCCGGCGCCGCCGCGGCCCAGACCGCCTGCGCCGCGGCGGCGCGTACGACGGCGGCGCCGACCTCGGCGGGGGTGGCGGCGGGGACGGTCGCGATGACCTCCTCGGTCGCCGGGTTGAGTACCTGGTGCTCCTGCACGGTGTCTGTCACGGTCCCTCACATGCGCTCGAAGGAGCGGAACCGCTCCCAGTCCGTCACGGCGGTGTCGTACGCGGCCTGCTCGATCCGGGCCATGTTCGCGTAGTGCTCCACCACATCGTCGCCGAAGGCGGCGCGGGCCAGGGCACTGCCGGTCCACAGCTCGGCTGCCTCGCGCAGCGTCGCGGGGACGTGCGCCGCGTCGCCGTCGTACGCGTTGCCGGTGCATGCCTCGGGGAGTTCCAGCTCCTGCTCGACACCGTGGATGCCGGCCGCCACCATGGCCGCCACCGCCAGGTACGGGTTGACGTCGCCGCCGGGGAGGCGGTTCTCCATCCGGTGGGACGGGCCGTGGCCGATGACGCGCAGGGCGCAAGTGCGGTTGTCGGGCCCCCAGGCGGCGGCGGTCGGGGCGAAGGAGCCGGGTCGGAACCGCTTGTAGGAGTTGATGTTCGGGGCGTAGAAAAGCGTGAACTCGCGCAGCGCGGAAAGCTGCCCGGCAAGGAAGTGCCGCATGGTCCGCGACATGCCGTACGGGCCCTGGTCATCGGCGAGCACGGGAGTGCCGGCCGCGTCGCGGAGCGAGAGGTGAATGTGGCAGGAGTTGCCCTCGCGCTCGTCGTACTTGGCCATGAAGGTGAGGGCCACGCCCTCCTGGGCGGCGATCTCCTTGGCGCCGGTCTTGTAGACGGAGTGCTGGTCGCACGTCGTCAGCGCGTCCGAGTAGCGGAAAGCGATCTCGTGCTGGCCGAGGTTGCACTCGCCCTTGGCCGACTCCACGGTCATGCCGGCGGCGCCCATCTCGTTGCGGATACGGCGCAGCAGCGGCTCGACCCGTCCGGTGCCGAGGACGGAGTAGTCGACGTTGTAGAGGTTGGCGGGCTTCATCCCGCGGTAGCCGCGGGCCCAGGCGTCCTCGTAGGTGTCCTTGAAGACCATGAACTCCAGTTCGGTGCCGACGTAGGCGGTCCACCCGAGTGCGGCGAGCCGGTCGAGCTGGTGGCGCAGCACCTGTCGGGGCGAGGCGGTGACGGGCGTGCCGTCGTGCCAGGACAGGTCGGCGGTGATGAGCGCCGTACCGGGGTTCCAGGGAGTGCGGCGGAGGGTGGCCGTGTCGCCGTGCATGGCGAAGTCCCCGTAGCCGCGCTCCCAGGACGACATCGCGTAGCCGCCGACGGTGTTCATGTCGGCGTCCACCGCGAGCAGGTAGTTGCAGCCCTCGGTGCCGTGGCCGAGGACGTCGTCCAGGAAGAACCGAGCGGCGAACCGCTTTCCCTGCAACCTGCCCTGCATGTCGGTGAAGGCGAGGACCACGGTGTCGATCTCCCCGGCGTTGACGAGTCCGCGCAGTTCGTCAACGGGTAGCGGGGGTGTGCGGTCTGCCACGGGAACGCCTCCTGTCGGTGCGGCCGAGGGGCCATAAGGTATTCTGGCAGACCATTGATGGGGAAGAGGGTTCGATGGGGGACATCCGGGAAGCGGTCCCCGGCGACCGGCTGGCGACGGTGCTGCGGCCGGTGCGCGCGGGCAACGGCTTCGAGGAGGCGCTGGAGCAGATACTCCAGGTCATCCGGCTCGGACTCGTCCCCGAAGGAGGGCGGCTGCCGGCCGAGCGCGAGCTCGCCGAGCGCCTCGGGGTGAGCCGGGTGACGCTGCGCGACGTGCTCAAAGTCCTCCAGGACGAGGGCCTGCTGGAGAGCCGGCGCGGGCGGTACGGCGGCACGTTCGTGACGCAGCGCACGGCTCTCGGAGGCGGCGGCGCCCAGGGCGAACTGCGGCGCCGCATCGCGAAGGTGGACCTGGTGGACACGCTGCGGTTCCGCGAGGTCCTCGAAGTGGGCGCGGCGGGACTGTGTGCGGAGGAGGGCTTGGCGGAGGAACAGGCCGGCCGGCTGCGGGAGGCGCTGGCGGCGACCCGCGACGCGCCCCTCGCCGACTACCGGCGCTGCGACACGATGCTCCACCTCACTCTTGTCGAACTGTCCGGCTCGCCCACTCTTGCCACTCGGTACGCGGCCGTCCGGGCGACCGTCAACGACCTGCTGGACTGCATCCCGCTGCTGGTGCGCAACCTGGAGCACTCCCAGCAGCAACACACGGCGCTGGTCGAGGCGGTGCTGGAGGGTGACGCGGACACCGCCCGCGAGGTGATGCGGGAGCACTGCGTGGGGACCGCGGCGCTGCTGCGGGGGTTTCTCGCCTGAGCGCGGGGCGCCCCGCGATCCTCGCCGGCGACTCCGAGGCCCTTCGTAACCGCTGTTTAACGCCGGACTCTTGCGCCGAGCACCGCTGACGGCAAAGGTATCGCCTCACACCTTTGAATCCAGGCAGGAGCGGCCCGCCGGACGCCCCATCCGCGGGGACTGCCCGAGCCCTAGGAGGCGCCAATGTCCACCGACGAGCCCGTGACGACGAGGAAACCGGACACCCGGCTGTCCGGCGACGCACAACGCTTGCACGAACTCGGCTACGCCCAGGAACTGGCCCGTTCGATGTCGGGGTTCTCCAACTTCGCCATCTCGTTCACCATCATCTCGGTGCTGTCGGGATGCCTGACGCTGTACGGCTTCGGCATGGTCACCGGCGGACCGGCGCTGATCACCTGGGGCTGGCCGCTGGTCGGCACCATGACGCTGTTCGTGGGTCTGGCCATGGCGGAGGTCTGCTCCAGCTACCCGACGGCCGGCGGCCTGTACTACTGGGCGGCGAAGCTGGCCCCGTCCCACGGGCCGGCGTGGTCCTGGTTCACGGGCTGGTTCAACTTCCTCGGGCAGGTGGCGGTGACGGCGGGCATCGACTTCGGTGCGGCTTTCTTCCTCAACGCCCTGCTGGATCTGCAGTTCGGATTCGCCGCCACTCCCGGGCACACCATGCTGCTGTTCGGGCTGGTACTCGCGGCCCACGGCCTCCTGAACACCTTCGGCGTGCGGCTGGTCTCCGTCCTGGGCAATGTCAGCGTGTGGTGGCACGTCCTGGGCGTGCTGGTCATCGTGGGCACGCTGGTCGCCGTGCCCGACAGGCACCAGTCCGCCGACTTCGTGTTCACCCACTTCGTCAACCAGACCGGCTGGCACTCCGGCTGGTACGTCGCACTGCTGGGGTTGCTGCTCGCGCAGTACACCTTCACCGGCTACGACGCCTCGGCCCACATGACCGAGGAGACCCACGACGCCGCCAACGCCGGCCCGCGCGGCATCGTGATGTCCATCCTGGTGTCCCTGGCCGCCGGCTGGATCCTGCTGATCGGCATCACCTTCGCCATCCAGGACTACGGCGGCGAACTGGGCACCTCCACCGGCGTGCCCCCGGCGCAGATCTTCATCGACGCGGTGGGCGATACCGGCGGCAAGCTGCTGCTGCTCGTGGCCATCGGCGCCCAGTTCTTCTGCGGCATGTCATCGGTCACGGCCAACTCGCGCATGATCTACGCCTTCTCCCGGGACGGCGCCCTTCCCGGCTCCCAGGTGTGGCACCGGATCAACAAGCGGACCAAGACTCCCACCAACGCCGTCTGGCTGGCTGCCGGCGGCGCGTTCCTGCTCGGCCTGCCGTATCTGTGGAACGCCACCGCCTATGCCGCCGTCACCTCGATCGCCGTGATCGGTCTGTACATCGCCTACGTCCTGCCGGTGTTCCTGCGCCTGCTGCAGGGCGACCGGTTCGCACGCGGTCCGTGGCATCTGGGCCGGTGGAGCAGGCCCGTGGGCGTCGTGGCCGTGGTGTGGACCGGATTCATCACCGTGCTGTTCATGCTGCCGACGACCAGCCCCGTCACGTCGAAGAGCTTCAACTACACCCCGCTCGCGGTCCTCCTCGTGATCGGCTTCGCCGGCAGCTGGTGGCTCGTGTCGGCCCGCAAGTGGTTCGCCGGCCCGAAGGTCCAGGGCACCCCCGATGAACTGGCCGCCATCGAACACGAACTGGAATTCTGATCCGAATCCGACCGGGAAGGAACCGGTGAGCAGTGGACAGGGCGAGTCGCGCGGCCACCGCGCTCATCGGCGTCAGCACCTACCTGGAGGAGTCGGTGCGCTGGGGGGCGTGGGACCTGCCCGCCGCCGTGCTGCCCGCCGGCTACCACCGGCTGGTCCAGCGGGCGGGCGGCACCGCGGTGCTCCTCCCGCCCGACCGCCCGGACCGGGCATCCGCGGTGGTGGGGCGGCTGGACGGCCTCGTCATCGCGGGCGGCCCGGACGTGGAGCCCGCGCAGTACGGGGCCAGGCCGCACCCGCGGACCGGACCCCCCTGCCGTGAGCGGGACGCCTGGGAACTGGCCCTGATCGAGGCGGCCCTTGCGGACGGCACGCCACTGCTCGGCATCTGCCGGGGCATGCAGCTGCTCAACATCGCTCTCGGCGGGACACTGACGCAGCACCTGCCGGACGCCGTCGGACACGACGGGCACGCCGGACCGCCCGGCGTGTTCGGGCGCCACCAGGTCACGGCCGTCGCGGGGACCCGGCTGGGCGAGCTGCTGCCGGAGCCGGTCGCCGTACCCACCTTCCACCATCAGGCAGTGGACCGGCTCGGCCGCGGCCTCGTGGTCTGCGCGCTCGCGGAGGACGGCACCGTGGAGGCAGTGGAGCCGCGGGCCGGCGACGGCTTCGTACTCGCCGTGCAGTGGCACCCGGAGGCCGGCGACGACCTCCGCGTCCTGACCGCCCTCGTCACGGCCGCGCGCCAGCCACACGCTGTAGTCGTCGACCACGAGCAGGCGAGGCCGGAGGCTCCTCCTCACCAGACGGCGACGTAGCGTTGTTCTCGACTACGGAACGAAGTCGGTCGCCGGGCTGACCAACGCATGGGGCGGAGAGGTAAGCGTGTGGGGACGCTGCGGCGTATAGGGGGTGTGAAGCAGTCGGAGTTCAAGGAGTTCTACGCAGCGAGCCGGGACGGGTGCCTGCGGGCGGTCCTGGCGAGTGTGGGCGATCGGCAGCTCGCCGAGGATCTGGTGGCCGAGGCGTTCACCCGCGCCTGGGCCTCCTGGCCGAATGTCAGCCGGCACCCGGCGCCGCGCGCATGGATCGTACGCACCGCGTTGAACACCCGGGTGTCCTGGTGGAGGCGGAGACGGAAGGAGGTCGGGCTGGAGGACGGTGCGCCCGACGTGTCCGATCCGCGGGAAGCCGAGACCGGCCTGGACCCCGATCTGCTCGCCGTGCTGCGTCAACTGCCGCAGCGGCAGCGGGAGGTGATCGCGCTACGGGTCTTCCTCGACCTGGACACCAAGGCCACGGCCAAGGTGCTGGGCATCGCGGAGGGTACCGTCACCGCTCATCTGTCACGAGCCGTATCGGCGTTGCGCGGCCGACTCGTCACCGTCGATGACGGTATCGCCAATGACCAGGAGGTCGGACCATGAGCGAGCACGAGGTGCTCAACGCAGTGAAGGACTCCTTCGATGACGTCACCATGTCCACGCCCGTCGAGCGGATCATGGCGGCCGGCAGCGCCCGTCGCAACCGGCGCCGATTCGTGGGCGCGGCAGGGGGGGCGGCCGCCGCGGCCCTCGCGATCGGGGTGCCCGCGCTGAGCAACCCCTCGACGGCTCCACCGTCGGCCGGCAACAGCACCGGCGCGGGATCGGTGCACATCCAGTCGGCCGCGTACACCATCGACACGAAGAAGGACGGCACCCTCGTCGCCACCTGGGACAAATCCGCGTACTTCAGCGACCACGCGGGTCTGGAGCAGGCGCTGCGCAGGGCCGGGTTCCCGGTCCTGATCAAGGAGGGCGTGTTCTGCAAGGGACCGCACGACGACGGAAAGCTGAGCCCCAGCGGGTCCGGGCCCGGGGTCACGAACGTGATGAAGGGCAGGACAGACGATGACGGCAAGGTGACGTTCACCTTCTTCCCGGCCGCGATGCCGGACGGGAAGCAGCTGTTCATCGGCTACCTCAACGCCGCGCAGCTGGCCTCGGTGCACATGAACCCCGGCTCGGTGGAGCGGATCGTCCCGGCGGACGGGCCGCTGACGTGCACGACCACACCACCGCCCGAGCACCACTACAACTAGCGGGACGAGGGACAGCGGCGTGGCCCGGCCGTTCTGACCAGAACGGCCGGGCCACGCCGCCGCACGGCCGACGGCGGCGCCGATGCCCCCGGAAACCTTTCGGCGCTCATGCCTCGGTCTCCCGGTCCGGGTCGTCCAGCGGGGTGTTCAGCCGCAGCCAGCGGTAGCCGTACGGCGGCAGTTCGATGCTGACTCCGCCGCCCGGTTCCGCCTTGACGGCCTCGCCGGTGAAGAGGTCGATGAGCAGCCGGCCACCTTTCAGGCCGGGGACCACCGCCGTCGCGGTGACCGTCCGGTCGGCGAAGTTGTGCAACACGAGCACCGCCCCTTCCGGCAGCGAACTCATATGCGCCAGCACTCCCGGGTCGTCGGCGTCGAGGACCCGGTAGTCGCCCCAGGCCAGTTCCGGTGCCTGGCGGTACCGCTCGATCAGCGACCGCATCCGGCCGAGCAGCGAGGCCGGATCGAGCGCCTGGTCGTGGACGTTGACCCGCTTGGGGCCGAACGCGCCCTTCACTATCGGGTTGGGCAGCTCGTCCGAGGCGGCGGTGGTGAAGCCGCCGCCCCTGTCGGCCGTCCACTGCATCGGGGTGCGTACGGCCTGGCGGTCCTTGGCGGCCAGGTTCTCGCCCATGCCGATCTCCTCGCCGTAGAAGAGCACCGGGGTCCCCGGCAGGGTGAAGAGCAGGCTGTACGCCAGCTCCACCCTCCGCCGGTCGCCGTCGACCATGGGCGGCAGCCTGCGGCGCAGGCCGCGGCCGTAGAGCTGCATGTCCTTGTCGGGACCGAAGGCCGCAAAGACCTCGGCGCGTTCGTCGTCATCGAGCTTGTCGAGCGTCAGCTCGTCGTGGTTGCGGACGAACGTCGCCCAGTGACCATCGCCGGGAGCCGCGGGGCGCTCGCGCAGGGCGGCGGCCAGCGGCGCCGCCTCGCCCCGGGCCATCGACAGGTACATCCGCTGCATGCCGATGAAGTCGAAGCACATGGTCAGCTCGTCGCCGCGGGGAGACGAAGGGTCGCCGAAGAATTTCATGGTGTCGGGATAGGGCAGGTTGACCTCGCCGAGCAGGATCGCGTCACCGCTGCGGCGCCCGAGGAAGGACCGCAGGTCGGCGAGGTATTCGTGCGGGTCGGGAAGCTGGCCGGCGTCCTGCTGGCCCGTCGTCTCCAGCAGGAAGGGGACCGCGTCGACACGGAAGCCGGACAGCCCCAGCTGCGTCCAGAAGCCGATGATGCGGGCTATCTCGTCGCGCACCGCGGGGTTGGCGATGTCCAGGTCGGGCTGCTGCCGGTAGAAGCGGTGCAGGTAGTACTGCCCGGTGCCTTCGTCGTACTCCCACAGGCTCTGCTCCGCGTCGGGGAAGACCACCCCCTTGGGGCCGTCCGCGGGCGGCTCGTCGCACCAGACGTACCAGTCCCGGTGCGCGGAGGTACGGCTGGAGCGGGCGTCGAGGAACCAGGGGTGATGGTCGGACGTGTGGTTGACCACCAGGTCGGCGATGACCCGGATGCCCCGGTCGCGGGCTGTTCTGACGAACTCGGTGAAGTCGCCGAGCGTGCCAAGGCGCGGGTCGACGGCGTAGTAGTCGGTGATGTCGTAGCCGTCGTCGCGCTCCCGGGTCGGGTAGAAAGGCATCAGCCATAGGCAGGTGACGCCGAGGCGCTCCAGGTGGTCGATCCGCTGGATCAGGCCCGCGAAGTCGCCGATGCCGTCACCGTTCCCGTCTTGGTACGTCTCCACATCGAGGCAGTAGACGACCGCGTTCTTCCACCAGAGGTCGGCTGTCCGGGTCAGTCTCATCGGGCACGCTCCATGGCATCGGGACCGGCACGGGTCATGGGACCCGGCTACCCGCTACCGCCGCGATCATCGGACCGGAACCGAGGACCGCGGGCCTGTCACCTGCCGGTGCACGCGCGCCTCCCAGGGCGCGAGTACCAGGCGGCCGGGCTCGGCCCGCGGTGACGGGCCGTTGTCCAGGATCACCTCGGATTCCGCCCAGCCGTGCGGCAGTTCGGCGCTGACCGTCTCGCCGGTGAAGTTGCCGGCAACCAGCAGCCGGGTGCCGCCGAACTCGCGGGTGAAGGCGTAGATCCGTTCGTCGTCCGGCAGCAGCATGGTGAAGTCGCCGTGCACGACCGCCGGTTCGGTGTGCCGCAGTGCGATCAGCCGGCGGTAGTGGTGGTAGACGGAGTTCGGGTCCGCGAGGGCGGAGGCCGCGTTGACCTCGGTGTGGTCGGGGTTGACGGGCAGCCAGGGAGTTCCGGTGGTGAAGCCGGCCTGCGGGGAGGCGTCCCACTGCATGGGGGTACGGGCGTTGTCCCGGCCCATCGCCCGCAGCCCTGGCAGCACGTCCTCCGGCTCGGCACCCGCGCGCAGCGCCTCGGCATAGTGGTTCAGCGACTCGACGTCACGGAAGTCCTCGATGGTGCGCAGCGGCGCGTTGGCCATGCCCAGTTCCTCGCCCTGGTAGACGTAGGGCGTGCCCCGGTGCAGGTGCAGCACCGTACCCAGCATGGTCGCGGACCGCGTCCGGTGGGCGGAGCTGTCGTCGCCGAAGCGGGACACGACGCGCGGCTGGTCGTGGTTGTTCCAGTACAGGCTGTTCCACCCGACGTCGGCGAGACCGGCCTGCCAGCGTCCGAGGGAGGCCTTGAGGTCGGTCAGCCGCAGTGGCCGCGGGTCGAACTTGTTCCGGCCGTGGTCGAGTCCGACGTGCTCGAACTGGAAGACCATGTCGACCTCGCCGCGCCGCGGATCGGTGAACAGCCGGGCCTGCTCGACGGTCACCCCCGGCATCTCGCCGACGGTCAGCAGCCGCCCCGGGTATCGGGCGATCACCTCGCGGTACATCTCGTGCAGGTACTCGTGGACGCGCGGGCCGCAGACGTAGTGCGGCGACCCGTCGCCGAACAGCCCGTCGCCGCGCAGCACGCCGTCGGGCAGGGCCGGGTCCTTGGAGATGAGGTTGACTACGTCCATCCGGAAGCCGTCCACGCCCCGGTCCAGCCACCAGCGCATCATGGCGTGGACGGCCTGCCGCATCTCGGGGTTCTCCCAGTTGAGGTCCGGCTGCTTCGGCGAGAAGAGGTGAAGGTAGTACGCGTTGCTCGCCTCGTCGCGCGTCCAGGCGGAACCGGAGAAGAACGATCCCCAGTTGTTGGGTTCGCGGCCGTCGCGCGGCGGGCGCCACCAGTACCAGCCGCGCTTGGGGCTGCCCGGGTCGCGCGACTCCTGGAACCACGGGTGCTCGTCCGAGGTGTGGTTGACGACCAGGTCCATGACCAGCTTCATACCGCGCTCGTGCACCGCGGCCAGCAGCCTGTCGAAGGCCGCCAGGTCCCCGAAGACCGGGTCGACGTCCTGGTAGTCGCTGATGTCGTAGCCGTTGTCCGCCTGCGGCGAGGGATAGACCGGCGACAGCCACAGCACGTCGGCGCCCAGTCCCGCGATGTGGTCCAGCCGGCCGGTGAGCCCCGCCAGGTCCCCGATGCCGTCCCCGTCGTGGTCCGCGAAGCTGCGCGGGTAGACCTGGTAGACGACCGCGGACTTCCACCACGCCTGATCGTGCTGCGCCGCACTGTCGGCAGCCAATGTCGGCCTCCTTCGTCCGGATGGACCCTGCCCTGATCCGCCGGCCGTATGCGGTCGCGGCAGCACCCCGCCGGGCGCCGTGCGGGTCCCGCTCTTCGACTGCAACGGCAGCGCGGCCCAGGCCGGACGGGCGCGGATACGCGCGGGATCCCTGGGACCGGTCGTGAGGGGTTCGCGGCCTCGACGTCAGTTGACGCCGGCGGCTGGACTGCTCAACGGCCGCGGGTGCGTGGAGCAGTTGCCTCGGTAGGAGGTGTCCACGGTGTGTCCCGCGAGCACCTGGAAGTCCACGCACACGTAGCGGCGCAGCGCCCCGGCGTGCGGCGTGGGTGTGACGGTGTACGGGAAGGCCACGGACAGGCTCGTCGTGGCATCCCCACCAGGAGTTGCGTCAGTACGCCGCCGCCCGTGACGGCCGATCGGGCCTCCTGGCCGGTCAGCGTGCCGTCGCGGGCGGCCTCCGCCAGCGCGTGTGCGGTCCGGCCGGCCAACTGGGCCATAAGGCCTGCGCCTCCTGCGTGGTCAGGTTCATGATGGTGTTGTAGAGCAGGAAGACGAGCGAGAACGAATCTGCCACCCGGGCAGTCGCGAAGTCACCGACCGTCACGCCGATCGCGTCGCCCCCGGGTTTGGCGCGCAGGCGGGCGACCATCGCCGGGGACAGTTCGATTCCGTGGACCGAGACACCACGGCGGGCCATCGGCAGGGCGATCCGGCCTGTCCCGACGCCGAGTTCGAGTGCCCGGCCGCCGTCGGCAATACTCACCAGGACATCCACGATCGGGCCCACGACGTCAGACCGGAACGTCTCCGCGTGCGCCTCGTCGTATCGGTTCGCTATCGGCTCTCCGAAGTAGTCTCCATCGTCGATCACCGGCGGGCCGTATCGCGGCGGCCGATAGAGGAACGAACAGTTCTGGCGTCGCCCACCACCACTACGTTGGCCGGGACGATGGGCAAAACGACTGGGTTCGTTGAGGAAGCGCCTCGACTGGCCAAGTGGTGGAGGGCGCCCGCGCGATCACCTATGCGCAGGTAGTGAGCGGCAGTGAGCCTTTTCCAGCCTCAGTTCGGACAGGTGAGGTGGAGGGTGAGGACTGCTTGGACGAGGCTGGTGATGCGGGTGGTTGAGCAGCGGTGCTTGCGCAGGAGCCGCCAGGTTTTGAGGGTGGCGATGGCGGGCTCGACCAGGGCTCGGATTTCGGCCTGTGAGCGGTTCACGGTCTGCTGGCCGAGAGGTTCTCCCATCGGCCTCGGTAGGGCACGCGGAGCGGTAGGCGGTCGTCGTGCCGATGCCGAACCCGGCTGCGGCTGGGCGTAGGGATGTCCGTTGCGGAGGTGCACGAGGGCAAGCAGGGCCTGTCGGCCGGCGCTCAGCCGGCGCCACCGGCTGCCGATCGCACGGCGACGTTCGCGCATACGCGCGGTGAGGATGTGGTAGCGCTGGGACACGAAGCGACGCGCTACGGCGCATTGGCCGCAGCCGACCCGCGGGCGGCGACCGGGCTCACGTCCTTCCCGCCCCTGTCTGGTCGGTCGGTTCCCCGCCCACGCAGGGGTGGGGAACCGACCGGCCAGGGCGATTGTTCAGGAGACGTTGACCGCGGTGTCGTCGATGACGAACGAGGTCTGGAGGGTGGAGTCCTCGGTCCCGGTGAACTTCAGTGTGACGGTCTGGCCGGCGTACGCGGCCAGGTTGAAGGACTTCTGCACGTAGCCGGTGATCTTGTTGATGTTGGAGTACGTGGCCAGGGTCGTGGAGCCGACCTGCACGGTGAGTTTGTCGTAGGCCGTGCTGGTGCTGGTCTCCGCGCTGTCGATGTGCAGGTAGAAGGTGAAGCTCGCAGTGGTGCACGCCGTGGGGATGGTCACCGGCTGGGAGAGGGTGTCGGTGTGGGTGGTGCCGTAACCGTCCAGCCAGGCGTCCCAACTGCCGGTGTGAGCAGGCTCGCTGGAGTTGTTGCTGACCACGCCGGAGCCCGCGGTCCAGGGGGAGGCGGTGCCGGCCTCAAAGCCGGGGTTGCCCAGGAGCTGGCTTGGAGTACAACCGCCTGTGCCACCGGTGGTTCCGCCCGTCGGGCCGCCGGTCGTGCCGCCCGTGGTGCCGCCGCCGAACCGGATGTCCAGCACGCTGTGCAGTTCGATCCCGTTGGGGGCCACGCCGGTCTGACCGTGCTTGAAGTCGAAGAAGCCGACTCCGGTGACGGTGACGGGCACGTTCGCGGTCTGGAAGCTGCCGGTTACCGAGTACTTGGAGTCGAACTCGCCACGCGCTTTCTGGATGCCGGAAAGCAGCGGACTGCCGGCGCCCACGCACGCGGGATCGGGGATCTCCGCGATCATGGTGTGACCCGAGGTGTCGTTCAGTACGAGGTGGTAGTCCGAGTCGGCTTCGAGCTTGTACTGCGTCAGCGTCGCCGACAGCGTGAAGACGGTTGTCTCGGTGGGCTTGACGCGATTGTTGGCGGGCAGGGAGGACGGGGCGGTGAGCGCCCCGAGTGACGCGATCGTCGTCGAGGATGTCGACTGGAGGGTGATCGAGCCGGCGTCGGCGTCGGTGCCGGTCTTGACCGACCAGCGTTCCACACCGCAGCTACCCGTGGTCGCCGCCTTCTTGGCCACCACCTCTTCGTGTTCCTCGGCGTCGGGGGTCGAGTGGTAGCGCGGGCCCGCACTGCTGCTGGCAGTCAGGGAGAGCAGGACGGTGAGGGTGGTGGCCAGGGCGGCGGCCACGTATATCCACCATTTCTTCGGCACGGAGGTCCTCCCGGAGGGGCGGGGCGGTCCGGCAACCCGGGGCCGCGCATCTGGGCTGGTCGCCGGTGGAATACTGTGCGTGTGCTGTGCGGTGGGGGGAGTTGTCAAGAAGTGTGACGAGCCCTGGTTGACGCGCATAGACCTGGCACGTAAATACTTGGTCGCGACCGCGAGGCCGAGGACGATCCCTGGGGCGACCGGGACCACCGGACATGGGCGCTGACCATGGCGGGTCACGAACTCGCCGCGGCCACCAGGCGCAAGCCCACCCGACGCCGCAACGCCGACGCCCTGGCCCGGAAAGCCGTGGCGGCGGCCGCCGCGGTCAACAACGACGCCTGCAGGAGTGCTTCCTCGCCGGTGCATTCGGGCCAGTGTGCGCCCAGATGCCGCTCGGGGGACCCGAGGGTATCGACGAGGCCACCGCGGTTGTGCGGTGCATCGTAGCTGGCGCGCCTGCCTGCCCGCCTTCCCACTGCTCACCGTCCTGCTCGCAGCGGGCCGTACCGACCTGGCACTCGGCCTGTCCACGGCAACCGAAATCTCCGATTTCCCCACCTGTGGCCAGATCGCCGCTGGCCTGCCCGGCTCCGTCGGCTTGCCGGGAGCCGCCGCGATTGCCGGGGCATTCGTCAAGGGACTCGACCTGGACGTCCACATGCGCTCCACGCAGGGCATCCGGCTCGGTGCCGCAGCCCATGCCGACCACGCGGGCGATCGGGACGGCATCGATGACCTCCTGCGCAGGGCCCTCTCGGCGGACGACAACGGTGCCCAGCACGTGCTGTCGGGGCGGCTCGCCGGGCGTTGCCGACTGTCGGACGTCCTCGACCTGCTCGAGAACTGCCCGGGCCCTTCTTACGGCCGCGGCGAGCCGGACACAGTGATGAGCGAGGCCGCACTCGTACCCCTCCAGCACCGAACCGGACGGACCACACTCGCGCAGGCCAGTCTGCTGCACCGCGTCGACTACAGGTGGAACAGCGTGCTCGGCCACCTCGACCCCCGGCTCCACGCGTCGGCCGTCGCCGACACCGAGTGGTGCCTGACGAACAGCCACTACGCTCCGGCCGACGGTTCTTGACGGAGCAGCGCGGCCGGAGCACGTCCTTCTACGGCCGGGTCTGTACGGTGACCGGCCCTGTCTCACATTCGGTGGCAACGGGGAATCGTGAGGGTCGTTGTCGTTGGGTGTGAGGGACGTCAACGAGCTTGTGTGAACGGTCTTTTCGGGGTTGTCCCCGCTGGTCATTGAAGAAGTGGCCGATGAAGGCGAGCTGCGGCGTCCAGGCTTGGGGGTGACGAACTGGGTGAGGACGCCCAGGCGGGCGAGTTCGCGGACCGCGTGGGGCTCGGCGTCCAGGTCGTAGGGATTGGCGACGGTGGCGTCGGGCTTGCGGGAGGCACGGCGTCGGCGGGTCCGGGCTTTCGCGTCGTACTCGGTTTCGCACAGGGCCAGCAGCCGGGTGTCGTCGGGGGCGTCGAGCCCGGCGGATTGCCGCCGCTCCGGCGGCCTTATCTGGCCGGAACTGGGCAAACGCGCAGCGGGAGCCGTCCGCGGAGACGGCCGAAGGCCGCCGTAATCCCAGGAGGTTCGTATGACGACTGTGGAGTTCCTTGCCGCACGGGACGGGGACGGTCCGCAGGCGGAGGTCGCGGTTGCGGGTGTCACCGACCGGCAGGCCCACGCACAGCGGTTGCGCCGGCGTCTGGAGCGCCTCATCGGCATCGCCGCGACCGAGGGCAACGTACTGCGCCCGCTGCGCAACGGCGACGAGATCTTCCCCGCGCTGCTGTCGGCGGTGGCGAGCGCCCGGCACACCATAGACATGATGACCTTCGTCTACTGGCGCGGCCAGATCGCCCGCGACTTCGCCCGTGCCCTCGCCGAGCGGGCCGCGGCCGGGGTGCGGGTGCGGCTCCTGCTCGACGGCTTCGGAGCGAAGCAGATCGAGCCGGACCTGCTGGAGATGATGGACGCGGCCGGCGTGCGCGTGGCGTGGTTCCGCAAACCCCTGTGGCTGTCGCCGTTCAAGCAGAACCACCGCTGCCACCGCAAGGCGCTGATCATCGACGAGCGGCAGGCGTTCACCGGCGGGGTGGGCATAGCCGAGGAGTGGTGCGGGGACGCCCGCAACCCCGGCGAGTGGCGCGACACCCACGTCGAGGTGCGGGGCCCGGCCGTGGACGGCATCGCCGCCGCCTTCGCGCAGAACTGGGCGGAATGCCACACCGAGCTCTACGACGACCGCGACCGCTTCGTCACGCACGAGCAGCCGGGGGACTCGGTGGTGCAGGTGGTCCGCGGGTCGGCGAGCGTCGGGTGGCAGGACATGCAGACCCTGCTGCGCGTCGTCATCACCTCGGCCGAGGAGCGGTTCCGGCTGTCCACCGCCTACTTCGCGCCCGACCGCTACTTCGCGGACCTGCTGTGCGCGACCGCCCGGCGCGGCGTGCAGGTGCAGATCCTGCTGCCCGGTCCGCACACCGACCAGCGCGCCTGCCGGCTCGCCGGCCAGCAGCTGTACTCCTCGCTGCTCGACGCCGGCGTGGAGGTCCTGGAGTATCAGCCGACGATGCTCCACACCAAGATCGCGACGGTCGACGGGGTGGGCGCACTGATCGGCTCGTCCAACTTCAACCGCCGCTCGATGGACCACGACGAAGAGGTCATGCTGGCGGTGCTGGACGAGGGGTTCACCGCCGCGCTGGACGCCGACTTCGACCGCGACATGCTGTGCGCCGAGGCGATCGACCCCACGCGCTGGCACCGCCGCAGGCCGCTCCAACGCGCCCGCGAGGCCGCCGTGCTGCCCATACGCCGCTTCCTCTGAGCCGTCCCGCCCCACCGTCCGCCCCGCGCACCCGCCCGGCCGGCGGCGGGGGGCCCCGCAACGCGGCCGCGTAATCGGCGGCCCCACGACCGCACCCGCCCACTCCTCGCACCAACCGTCGAACAGGGGGAACCCATGCCCACCGCGCTCCCGGACGAAGACATCCCCGGCCCCGGTCTGCGACCGTCCCGCCCGCGGCCCTCGCCACCACGTGCCGTCCGCGCACCCGTACTGACCACAGGGGCCACCACCGCCGCCGCGCGCATCACCGCGCTGACCGTGTGCCAGGCCGCCCTGCTGATCGGCTTCGGCCTGCTCATCACCGGCCCCGCCCGGCACCTGTGGCCGATCGCGTCGGAGGACCGCGTCAACGAGGGCTTCGAGCACCTGCGCACGGGCACCTTCAACACGCTGACGTCCTGGGGGTCCGAGGCTGGCAACACCCTGACGATCGTCGCGATCACGCTGGCCGTCTGCGCGGCGCTGGTCCTCGCGCCCGTCCTGCCACGGTGGCGCGAGGCGGTCTTCCTCGCCGTGAGCGTGTCGCTCCAGGCCCTGGCCTTCCTGGCGATCACCACCGCCGTGGACCGCCACCGGCCCGAGGTGCATCGGCTCGACAGCTCGCCGCCGACGTCGAGCTACACCTCCGGGCACACCGGGGCGGCCACCGCGCTGTATGGCGGGCTCGCCGTGCTGGTGCTCACCCGCGCCCGGCGGCTGAGCCGCCCCTGGCGGATCGCGGTCGCGGCCCTGCTGATGCTGCTGCCGCTCGCCGTGGGCGCCTGCCGGCTCTACCGCGGCATGCACCACGTCACGGACGTCACGGGCGGGATGCTCAACGGGACCCTGTCGCTGCTCATCGTGGGCCGGTCGGTCCTGGCCGGCGACGCCGTGCCGGCGCCCCTGCCGGAACACGCCGTGGACGCCGCCGTGAAAGAGGCCCGCGGGACCGCCGGCCCGGTGCCCGGCACCACCGTGGTAGTCGTCAACCCCGTGTCCGTCAGCGCCTCCGACCGCGACCGGCTGCGGCTGGTACTGGAGCGCCACGGACGCGTCGCACCGCACTTCGTCGAGACGACGCCGGACGACCCTGGCCACGGCCAGGCCGCCCGGGCCGCGGCGGACGGCGCCGCGCTGGTCGTCGTCTGCGGCGGTGACGGCACCGTCCGGGCGGTCGCCGACGCCCTGGCCGGCACGGGCGTGCCGCTGGCGGTGGCCCCGCACGGCACGGGCAACCTGCTGGCCCGCAACCTCGGGCTGCCGCTGGACCCGGCCCGCGCGCTCGACGCCGCCCTCGGCGGCGCTCCGCACCCCATGGACCTCGGCCGCATCGAAGGGGACGGGCTGCCTGCGACCCACTTCTGCGCCATGGCCGGCGCCGGCCTGGACGCGGAGCTGATGGCGCGGACCCCCGAGTGCGCCAAGTCCGCGCTGGGGTGGCCGGCCTATGCCCTGGCCCTGCTACGCGCCCTGCGCACCCCCCGCATGGAGCTCACGCTGCGCCTGGACGGCGCGGAGCCGGTGCGGCGCACCGCCCGCATGGCGGTGATCGCCAACGTGGGCGCCCTGCAGGGCGGCGCGTCCCTCGCACCGGACGCCCGCCCCGACGACGGCCTGCTGCACGTCGCGCTGCTGGATCCGCGGGGCGCCCGAGGCTGGGCGTCCGCCACCTCCGACGTGCTGCGCGGGCCCTCCTCGCCCTCCCGCCCCGGCGGCCTCGAGGTCTTCACCTGCCGCGAGGCGGAACTGGTCCTGCCCGAGCCCCGCCCCCGCGAGATCGACGGAGACCCGGTGGCCGCCGGACGGAGGATGTCCGCGCGCGTGGTCCCGGGCGCGGTGCGCGTCCTGCTGCCCGAACCCGGTCCGGAGGCGTGAATGGGCACCGCGACACGGGTTCCGCAGACCCATGGCATGCCGCAGAACGAGCTGTCCGCCGACGACGCGCTCGCCGCGCTGCGCCGCTACGGCCGCTGGCCGCTACTGCGCGACGTCTTCGTGCGCTTCCGCTACGCCGACGGCTTCAGCCACGCGCGCGCCCTGGCCCTGCAGATCGTGCTGGCAGTGATCCCGCTGGCCATCGCCTTCGTGGGGCTGTCCACGGCCCTGCACGGCGAGAGCCTCGGCCGCGTCGCCGAGCTGACGATCCGCCGGCTGGCGTCCGGACCGAGCGAGCAGGTCGTCGACGACGCGCTCGCCCGCAGCCGGCAGCACGCGGGCGACGGCGCTCAGTTCGCCCTGTGGTTCGGCCTGGTCTTCTCCTGGATCAACCTCACGACGGCCATGTGCCAGATCGAGCGCGGGGCGAACCGCATCTACGGCGTCGAGCGCGACCGGCCCTTCGGCCAGAAGTACACCCGCGGCCTGGTGATGTCCGTGACGGCGGGCGCACCGCTGGGCCTGGCCACGGTCGTGATGGTCGCCGGGGACGACCTTGGCGCCTCCGCGACGGCGGTCTGGCACCTGGGCGGCGGCACCGCCCTGGAGATCTGGAACGCCGTGCGGTGGCCCGCCGGGATCCTCCTGGCGCTGACCTCCGCGAGCGTGATCTTCCGCCGGGCGCCGCGCCGCCACCAGCCGGGCTACACCTGGCTGGTTTTCGGGGCCGCCGTCTACATCGTCCTGTGGGCGGCCCTGACCGCGGGGCTGGCCCTCTACCTGCGGCTCAGCGGTTCCTTCGACACCGTCTACGGTCCGCTGAGCGCCTTCATGGCCCTCCTCCTGTGGTCCTACCTGACGTCGCTGGCGCTCTTCTTCGGACTGTCCTTCGCAGCCCAGCTGGAAGCGGCGCGGGCGCTGCGGCCAGGACCCGTCCAAGCCGATCCCGGAGCCTGACATGCCCTCGCACACCGCCCCCGCCGGCCCCCTGTCCTCCTTCGACCGCGTGCGCCGCGCCGACCGGAAGTACGGCGTCCACCTGCTGGGCTCGGCCGCCGGCGCGGCGGCCGCGGCGGTGCTCTTCGGCCTGGTGCTCGTCCTGGTCGAGGCGCACTGGGAGCCGCTGCGGCGGATGGACACCGGGGCGGCCGGCACGCTGCACCACTTCGCCCTGCGCCACCACGAGTGGACGCGGGTGCTGGCGTTCGTGTCGAACTGGATCCTCGGCCCCGGCATCCTTCGGACGGCTGTCGCGCTGCTGACCCTGTGGCTGCTGTACCGCCGGGCCTGGCGGCTGGCGGCCTGGTCGGCGGTGACCGCGGGCGCCGGGGCGCTGACCGGCATGCTGGTCAAGGCGATCGTCGAGCGGACCCGCCCCGCGCTGTCCGACCCCGTGGCGCACGCGCCGGGCTACTCCTTCCCTTCGGGGCACGCGATGACGGCCACCACGTCGTTCGCCATCTTCCTGCTGGTGCTCCTGCCGCTGGTGCCCCGGGCCGCCCACTGGCTGTGCTGGCTGATCTCGGCGCTGGCCGTCGTGGGCGTGGGCTTCACCCGGGTGGCGCTGGGCGTCCACTGGTGCAGCGACGTGATCGGCGGCTGGCTGCTGGGGCTCACCGTGATCGCGGCCACCACCTGGGCGTTCAGGCTGTGGCGCGCCGACGCCAGGCGGCCGGCCGCGCCCGTCACGGACGGCCTGGAACCCGAGCTCGACGCCCCGCACCCCGAGCCCTCCCGCCCCCACGACTCGTGACCGCGGCCGCCGGCACCGGCGGTCCGACCGGCCGGTCTGGCACCGGGCCGGGGCCGGCATGCCCAAGCGCGGGCTCGTCCAGGCGCTGGACAACACCCTGGATCGAGAAGTCATCTCATTAGGTGAGGCGGCGGTAGCAGACAAGGGTGCAGGCGATGCTTGCGACGGCCGGGAAGCGGTCGGCTTTGCGTTCGTAGCGGCGGTGGCGGCGACAGCCGGCGAGCCAGGCCATCGACCGCTGGTTCTCAGTCCAGATCGCGGCAGAGGCGTTTCCCGGCAGAGCCGCGACGGCGACAGCGCTCATGGGGGCCAAGTGCAAGAGGCGAGGTGAGGGGGGACGTCATGTCGGGGGACCATGGACGCAGGTCACGGAAGTTGCTTGCGGTACTGGCCGTGACGGCGCTAGCCCTGTCAGGCGCCCTGGCGACGCGGCACATCGTTCACACCCCCAAGAGCAGGGGAGTCTGCATGATTGTGCGCAATTGCGGTGACGGCAGGATCTCCCCTCCATGCAAGCCCTGTTAGCCCCCACTTGAGGAACCACGTGTCTTTGTGCGGCGTCTTCCCGTACCCGAACCCTCGTCAGGTGAAGGTGGCGTCATGAGCAGAAGAAACAGAGGGAATCGAGGGCTATGGCGTGCGGTGACCAATTGCATCCGTGTGATGACGGGGGGCGTGCGACCGCCCAGTGCGGGGTCAGAGAAGGCCACTCCGGAGCAGACCCGCGTGCACGCCGATCTGGAGAGTGCCCCTCAGCCCAGAAGTACCGAACTCCCGCGCGACCGGTGCGCGTGCGGCAGCACTCAACGAAACGGACCGATTTGCGGACTGTGCGGTGCGCAGCTTCCTTGAAGCCCGCCCCCTCCCTCCTAGGCCCAATACCGGTGACTTTGGTGTGGTCTGGTCGTTGTCGCTTTGGAGGTGCTGACGCGGGCTTTCCCGCCCGAGTTGATCGATGAGGTCGCCGCTGAGTGTGGTCGGGTCGAACAGCGGAACCGGCTGCTGCCCGCACGGCGATTGCGCTCCAGCCCCCGTGTCATCAAACGCAAGATGTCGAACTGGGCACTGAAACGAGCCGAGTACAACAACCCACCCCGACCCAACACCCCCACCCTCCAGCTGGTCGGGCCGACCAAAGCCAACCCGACTCGCCGGAAAAAACCTAAATCACCGGTATTGGGCCTAGGTCCCGGCTCCCTCACCCGGGTACGGGCGCGGACGTCCTTCGGCGGTCACCGGTTCGCGGCGGAACCACTGGCGGGACAGCTGGCCGGTGCGACGGTGCGACGGTGCGACGGTGCGACGGTGCGACGGTGCGACGGTGCGACGGTGCGACGGTGCGACGAGGCCCGGGGCCGGTCTCGTCACGCGTTCGGCCTCAGTGATGCAGGGCGGCCGTGAGTGCCTCGGTCAGGGTCATGGGCGGGCGGCCGATCAGGTGGTGCAAGTTGCCGGAGTCGGTGTGCATCTCGCCACGGTTCATGCCGCGGTCGGCGTCGGCGAGGACCTCCGCCAGTTCCGCGGGTAGGCCCGCGGTGGCGAGCACCTGGGCGAAGTCGGTCACCGGGAGGTCGGTGTAGGCGATCTGCTCTCCGGTCGCGGCGGAGATCGCGGCGGCGAGCTCAGCGAGGGTGAAGGATTCGTCGCCGCCGAGTTCGTACACCGCTCCGGCGTGGCCTTCGGCGCTGAGGACGACCGCTGCGGCCTCGGCGTAGTCGGCGCGGGACGCTGCGCTGATCCGCCCGTCGCCTGCGGCGCCGACGACGGCGCCGTTGCGCAGGATCTGCGGCAGCTGGCTGGTGTAGTTCTCCAGGTACCAGCCGTTGCGCAGCAGCACGCTGGGGGTTCCGCGGTCGCGCAGGTACTCCTCGGTCTCGCGGTGGGTGGCACCGATGACGGTGGTGGCCGTGTCTGCGTGTGTCGTGCTCGTGTACGCCACCAGCGACACGCCCGCGACCACCGCGGCGTCGATCACGCGGCGGTGGTTGGCGACCCGCTCGCCAACGGGGACCGAGGCCGAGATCAGCAGCAGTCGGTCCGCCCCGGCGAATGCTTCGGCCAGGCCGTCGGTGTCCGCGAAGTCGGCGCGGCGTACCGTGATGCCCCGGTCGGCCAGGTCCTTGATCCTGGTGGTGTCCCGGCCGGTCGCGATGATGTCCGCGGCCGGGATCCCGCGCTGGAGCAGTGCCTCGACGGTGAGCCTGCCCAGCTGGCCGGTGGCTCCGGTGACGACGATCGGCATGATGGTCCTTCCTTCCGTGCGCGCCTCGCGCGCCTGCCGCAGTGCGTCTGCGGTGGGGGACCCAGGATGACCTGCACACTCTTCGTCGGGGAGTAGCCACTTCTTGGTAGGGTACTTACCGCGCCGATAGCATTGAGGTGAGCCGTGTGACCGCTGTCGAGAACGTGACCGGGCCCATATCGTCGTTCGATCCGTACGAACGCGGCTGCCCGTCGCGGGACCTGCTCGACCAGATCGGCAGCAAGTGGGCCGTCCTCGTGCTGGGCGAACTCGGCCGGAACGGGATGTCCCGGTTCGGCCGGCTCCGGCAGGCGCTGGCGGGCGTGAGCGAGAAGATGCTCGCCCAGACGCTGCGTACCCTCGAACGCGACGGGCTGGTCAGCCGGACCGTCCACGCAGAGGTGCCGCCGCACGTGGAGTACGAGCTGACTGCGCTCGGCCAGACCCTGCGCGAACCTCTGAAGGCGCTTACTCAGTGGTCCGTGCTGCACATCGAAGAGGTCATCACCGCCCGCCAGGAGTACGACGACCGCGGTGAGCGCAGCCGGTAGTCGGTTGCGGGCGGCGGTCCGGTCACAAACGATCGCCTCCCCGAAGGGCGCGACAGTCGGGCACTCACTCGAGCATCTCGGCGACATCGCGAGTTCCATGCCAGCAGCGACCCGGGCACGGAGGACGGACCTGCTGTGGAGTCGCCGGCCTCTCTCCCGCATGGGTGATCAGTGGCATCATCCCGACACCTGGTCGGTGCATCCGACGCCAGTGGCGTCCCCGTCCTTCGCCGGCGTGCCTGCCGCACGCGCCGAGAGGGCGGCCGGAGTTTTGGGTCGCCCTCTTCCCCGGCCGCGCCCTGGTCGGCGCTGTCGAGGACGGCCTGTCCGGCTTCACCGTCACCGCCGGCGCGCGCCTGCTCGAAGTCCTCTACCTCGTCATCGCGCCATCCTCGGCGTCCTTGCCGTACTGCCCGCTGGAGTACGGCTCGGCGCCTCCTTCGCCCCCGAGGGCGGCCTGGCACCCCACCTCGACTCACCCTTCGAGATCCCTACCGCCGCCACGTTGGCCGCCTGCCTCGCCATCATGGTGCGCACCCCCCCGCCATCCTGCTGGGCCCCGCACTCGGCGGGGCAGCCGCGTTTTCGAGGCGTGCGGTGACTTTGGCAAACCCCGAATGAAGAAGGACCACGTGATTGGACCGGTCGCCTTCCTGAAGCAGAGTCTCTTCCGACAGGAAGAGCCGGTGGCTGCCCAGCTTCAGGAGGTCGGTGCGAGCTGCACTATGCAGGCCCCCGAGGAAGCTTCCGACGGGCCATACGGCAGGGACCGGAGTCGCTCGTCCGAGTGCGTCGAGCCACTCCTTGGCGTCGTCCTCGGTCGAGTGGGATTGGGAGAGCGAGGTACGCCGTTTGGTGTGGGGGTCTTTCCATCGCACACGGGCCCTGTAGGGGAGCGCCCGGCCGGGGCGCTGCTCGATATCGGGAACAGGTGCACCGCGAGGGGGAGTTGATGGCGGTAGGGCACTCAGACCGCCCTTCGCCGGGCACCGGGCACGGTGCGCCGTTCGTCCAGCCACGCCTGGAGGTCGGTGGCGTCGTAGAGGACGACGCGCTCGGACAGGCGGATGAACGGCGGCCCCTGAGAGGGCCGTTCGGCGCGCCAGCGCCGCACGGAGGAGGGGTCGACGCGCAGCAGCCGGGCCACCTCCTCGGTGGTCGGGCCATGAAGGGCAGCAGGCAGGTCGGCAGGCGGGGCACTGCCCGGGTGCTCGCGGTATGTGCCGTTCTGGCAGGCCCCGCTCCCGCCGCTGCCGCGGGGGGAGCGGCTCGCTGCACCGTCACCGTCTGCCGCGGCCGCTGCTGCGGTACCGCCAAGGTGCCGGGCCTCGACCACGCCGCGCAGCTCGCTGACCTGCGTGCCCAGTTGGCCCAGGTCGCCACCGTGCGACCGTCAAGTGCCTGGACACTTGCGAGCACGCCGTCGTCGTCCAACCCTCCGCCGAGGGCCGCCGGGCCGGCGGACGCCCCGTCCGGCTCGGCCTGGTCAACGACCCCGACGCCACGGGCGACATCGCCGCCTGGATCCAGGCAGGAGGCCCCGGACTGGCCGCCCCGCCCGACATCCTCGATCTGTAAGCCTTCAGTCCCTCGCGGCGCGTCCGCCAGGTATTCGACGACTGACAGGCCAAGCTGAAGTCTTGCGGTGCCCGGCAAGCCCCGACGGGGGCCGGCGCAGTGTCAATGCCGTGCGCCATTCGGTGGGAATTCATCCGAAGCGGCTTGTGACCCGACCTGCTGTCTCCTAGGTTCACCTGGAGCGTCTACAGCAATGTAGACGTGAGCGGCTCGGCGTGACCGCGTATGTGTGGCACCTCCGCCTCGTCCACTTCAGCCTCTGAGGACCACTTCCGTGTCTGATCTGTCCTACCTCCAAGCTGTCACCATCGGCGCCCTTCAGGGGGTGACCGAATTGTTCCCGGTCTCCAGCCTGGGTCACTCCGTGCTCGTGCCGGCCTGGATCGGCGGCTCCTGGCAGCACCTGGTCACCGAGAACGCCTCCGGCGACTCGGGATCGTCCCCGTACCTGGCCTCATCGTCGCGCTGCACGTGGCCACCGCCCTGGCCCTGCTGGCCTACTTCCGCAAGGACTGGGTGGCGATCGTCAAGGCGCTGTTCACGACGCTGCGCACCCGTACGGTGACGACGTCCACCGAACGCCTCGCCTGGCTGCTGGTCGTGGGCACCATTCCCGTCGGCATCACCGGTCTGGCGTTGGAGCACACCTTCCGCACCCTGTTCGCCAAGCCGGAGGCCGCCGCGCTCTTCCTGACCGTCAACGGCGTGATCCTCTACACCGGCGAGCGCCTGCGCCGCGGCTCCGTGGCCCGCGCCGCCGCTCTCACACCCGAGCTGAGCGCCGGGCCCGGCGCGGCCACCGAGGACGACATCCGCGCGCACGCCTCGCGACGCCGCCTGGACGACCTCAACTACCGTGAGGCCGGGATCATCGGCCTGTTCCAGACCCTGGCGCTGCTGGCGGGGATCAGCCGGTCGGGCATCACCATGGTGGGCGGCCTGCTGCGCGGACTCGACCACGAGGACGCGGCCAAGTTCTCGTTCCTGCTGGCCACCCCGGTGATCTTCGCGGCCGGCCTCCTCAAGCTGCCGAGCCTGGCCGGCTCGGCCGGCGACCACATCCACGGCCAGGTCGCCGTCGGCTTCCTCACCGCGGGCGTGTGCGCGTACGCGGCCGTGCGGTTCCTGTCCCGCTGGTTCACCACCCGCACGCTGACGCCGTTCGCGATCTACTGCCTGGTGGCGGGTGTCGGCAGCATGATCTGGTTCGCCTGACGTGGCGGGCGGTGCGCTGGACACCGCAGCCTCGATCGCTTCGCCGGCCCTCCGTGCCGACAGCCCATGGAGCCGGTAGTGCTGTCACGGGGGCTGAAATCGGTCGAACAGGAGGCGGACGGCCGCACCTGAACTGGGCGGTAGTGGGCGCCCCGACGCAGCGCCTGCGCGCTTGCCCTGGTTGTGGAAGACCGCGTCACGACGGCGCGGTCCTGGCGTTCGCTGCACTGATGGTTGCCTGCTGCGCGAGCCTGGCCATCACGGCGCACGATACGGAGCGGCTGTTCGAGGCCGCGATGCATGCCCAAAACGCCGCTACGCAGCTACCCACGCGCTGAGGACCGAGCCCCCGGATGGTCCCAGTCTCTGGGGCCTGCGCCTGGGCTGGGCGCTGATCAACGTTCGCGGCAGGCAGCGCCTGAAGTTCGCGCGCCCCCCTTTCGACGGGCAGCCTTCGTTCCTGCCGCAGCCTGCCTACCCCGGCCGATGCAGCGCCCGTCAGGCGAATTCGAGGAGGAGCAACACGGGATCTCGCCGAGGTCCGCCGGTGAGCGCAAACGCCGATTCGCCCTGGTGGGAATCGGCGTTCGGGATGCCGTGAGGGCCGGGCACCCGGCTCGGGGGAGGCCGGGCACCCGGAGGGGGAAAGGTGCGGTCAGCCGGCGGTCTGGATGACGGCGGCCGGTTCCGCGGCGGGTTCGGCCCCCGACACAGTGGCCGGCTCTGCGGTCAGCACGGGCCGCAGCGCGCCGCTGCTGAGGGACGCCACGAGCGGGGTGGCCCAGCGGCGCAGCGCCAGGCTGGTGAGGTAGGCGACGGGCAGGGCGAGGACGGCGGATGCCAGGACGTCGTGCGGGTACGGCACCTACCGGCGCGAGCTGCGGCAAGGTCTCAACCTGCTCGGTGAGGCCCTGTGGCAGCTGCAACTGTACGGCCGCCCCTGACCAGGCCGCGTCGCTCGCCACTGCCGGCGTGGACAGGCATGGACAGACGTGGACAGTGCCGGGCCCGGAACGGTCTGGGAAGTGGACAGTCGTCGCGGCCAGACTCTGAGCCATGGAAGACACGAGCCCACCAGGGACCGGACAAGGCGGCCGGCCCACCAGAGCAGCAGGCGCAACCCCTGATCCGCGCCCATGACCCTCGCCAACGCGCTCCTGATATGCCACGTCACCGCCGCCGTTGTCCTGTTCGCCAGCCTGATCGCCGACTGGATCGGCGTGATCGCGCTGCGGTCGGCCTGGACCACCGGCCAGGTCCGCGAACCGCTCAAGGCTATCCAGGTCTCGGCGGGATTCGGCCCCATCGCGCGGATCACCGTCCTGGCCACCGGGCTGTGGCTGGCCGTCATCGCCTGGGCCTGGCAAGGCTGGATCATCGCGGGCCTGGCCGGCTGGACCGTGCTCGTCCTGCTCGGTGAACCCCTCACCGGCAAGGACATGCGGGCCATGGTCGCGGCGGTGGGAGCCGCCGAGGACGGCGCGCTGCCGCCGGAAGTCCTGGACCGGGTCCACGAACCCCGGCTGTGGTCCTCGGTCCTGACCCGGACCGGCGTCGTCACCGGCGTTGTCGCCTGCATGATCGGCAAACCCGGGCTGGTCGTCGGCCTGGGCGTCCTGCTCGGGGATACCTGCTCGGGCTCGCCGCGGCGAAAGTGACGCCCCAGCCCGCGCGGTCCTGATCGGCCCGCCCCCCGCGACCGAGGCCGACACCCGCGACCGGCTTCCCCGGCCCCGTAGCAGTGCGAGTCCGCCACCGCCCGAACGCACCGATTGCTACTCCTGAAAGGCCGACACCATGCTGCTCGTATTTCGCGTCACCGCCGTCGTCCACACCTTGGCTTTCTTCATGCAGCCCGTTCTGGCCGGCATGTTCCTGTCGGGGCAGGATTCCGCGATAGCCATGCACCGGGCGAACGCCACGATCGTGACCACCATCTGCCTGGCCCTGACCGTTCTGGCCTTCCTGGCCTGGCGCCGACAGCTGATCCGGCGGCGGCTCCTCGCGATGCTCGCGGCCATCCTGCTTCTGGAGTACGTCGAGATGTCGCTGGGCGGCAGCCACATTCTGCTGGTGCACATCCCGCTCGGGGTGGGGCTGTTCGCAACCGTCGTGGCCACGCTTCCCATGGTCATGAAGGCCGCTCCGGTCGCCCCACAGCTTTCACTGACCCGGGAGAGGGCCTTCGCCGAGGAGACCGTCTCGTGAGCGTCTCCCGCAGATCGGTGCTGAAGCTGGTCGGCGGCGCCGGCCTGGCCCTGGCGGCTGCTCCGAGCCTCACCGGATGCTCCGCGACCTCGGAGCTGAACCCGGGCGAACTGGTCAGCAGAGCCAGGCTCCCGATCCCGTTCACGGTGCCCCTGCCAGTCCCCACGCCGCTGGCGCCGGTCGCCACCAGTGCCGCGGGGGACCGGTACACGATGGCGGTCAAGACCGCCGAAGTAGAGATCCTGCCCGGCTACCGCACCCAGATCTGGGGGTACGAGGGCATCCCCGCATTGACTCCGCATATACGTGCTCGTACGTTCTCGAAGGAGAGAACCAAGCCTCTGCGATAAGTTCGCGCCAAGAAGGGAACTCATGTTAAGGCTCAAGCGTGCAGCCGTCCTGGTGGCCGCGATGGCGACCGCCGCCCTGGTGCTGCTGGGCGCCGCCGGCCCGGCGAGCGCCGCGGGCAGCTCGGCCGCCGCCCGGAACGTCAGTCAGAGCACTGCCACGCACCAGTCGGCCAAGCCGCCTGCCGGAAACCAGATCGTCGTAGTGAACAGCTTCGAGGCGTGGGCCACCCAGAAAGCCTCCGTCGCCGTGACCACCAGCCGGAGCGTGACGGGCTCCGGCTTCTACGTCCGGATCTACGACTACACGATCGGCGCGTACATCGGCACCTGCGACACCGGCACGATCTGCACCGCGTACGAGACCTCGCCCGTAGCCGCCAGCCACGGCGTGGACGCGTTCATCGCTGACAACTCGACCAGCTTCCCGCCGGGCCACATCCAGTCCGAGTGGGACAACTCCGCCCTGGTCTGGAAGGGGACATACCTTGACTTGGAAGCGTCCGCCACCACCGCGGCGCCCGGCGCGACGGTCACCCTGACCTCGACCGCCGGAACGGACATCAGCTCCTCGCCGTTCTCCAACGAGATCTTCGACACCACCACCGGCGCCCTGCTCGCCTCGTGCAAGACCGGCACGACGTGCTCGGTGACGGTCACCGAAGCACAGGCGACCACGCACGCGTTCACCGCCTACTTCGGTGACAACGGCACCACCGCCCCACCCGCCGCGCTACAGGCCACGTCGCAGACCACGTACGTCACGTGGACCCACTCCGGATGGACGGTGAGCCTGTCCGCCGCGGGCGGCGTGTGGGTCGGCTCAACGTTCACCGCGACGGCGACCGCGAGCGCTGACGTCGGCACGGCGCATTACTACATCGAGATCTTCAATGAGAACGGGACCCTGCTCGCCTCCTGCGCCAGCGGAACCACCTGCTCGGCGAGCGTCGCCAACGCAGGCTACTTCACCGACCTCGTAGCGTTCGTCACCCCGAATTCCACAACGCTCCCGCCGAGCGGCCTGGTGGCGGCGTCCAACGCCACCGAGACGCTCGGGTACGTTCCCTTCGCCATCTAGCTGTACTTAGCTCGACTCTGTCGATGATCTTGATGGCCGAGGCTAACTGCCCAGGGTTCGCCAGGACTTTGACCGGGGGATCTCGTTCTGGTCCAGGAAGGTCTGGAAGGCAGTCGGTGGTCTCGGTGTAGAGGCGTCCTCGGTCGCTGGCTGACCGCTGAGTCGTTCGATGTTCACGGTGATGGCCGTGAGGACGTGTTGCAGGTGGGCTTTCGGTTGTCCTCGGTAGCGGCAGTGGCGCATGCCGTGTCCGTGGGCGAACTCGTTGATGGTGCCCTCGACTCCGGAGCGGACCGCGTAGCGGGTCTTCCAGTCGGGTGTCTGCTATTCGGCCCGGACGCGAAGCAGGTGCCCGGCAGTGCGCGTAAGCCAGAGGCGGTCGGCTGGCGCGTAGCGCCCTGTTTTCGAGCCCCTCCAGGGCGCCCGCCGACCGGGCGTCCGACCCCCGTTCGGCTCGCGTTCGGCTCCCGGTAACATGTTCGAACTTACGGGGATTGCCCTCTTCGGCCAGCCTTCGCCGGGGAAAGTGTGCCATCCGGCACGAAGAGTGCTCTGCGTGGCCGATACTCGACAAATCAACCAAAATTGATACCTAAGACATCGCGGGCGTATTCGCCAACAGGCAGCACGACAACGTTCACCGCGTGGCCACGGTCACCAGCGGTGCTATGGGGCGCGGCAGGCGCGGCGATCCTCGGATTCCTCGTCTCGCTGGAGATCGCCGCGCGCCACTACGGTCTGCCCGGACCGGTCACCAACCAGGCACGCGAGGTGGTGTTCGCCCCCACCTCGGGGCCGCTGCTGTACGCCGGACTGGCGCTGATGACGGTGGTGCTCACCTGGCGGCAGCGGTTCATCGCGGTCGGCGCGGCGATCGGCATCGACATCGTCTTCTGCCTGGTGCGGTGGGCGGTAGGCGGCGGGATGCACTTCGGCAACGGCGCCCTGTGGGTGATCCTGGGCTGTGCGGTCATCGCCCTCACGCGCCGCACCGGCCAGGAGCGCGCCCTGTTGCTGAAGGGTGTCGGTCTCGGCCTGCTGCTGGTGACCGGCCACAAGACCGGCGACACCTGGTTGCTCATCACGTCGAAGACCCGTCCGATGGTGCTCGACCAATACGTGGCGACCGCCGATCACGCGCTGGGCAATCCGTCGTGGCTGGTGGGCCGAGTCGTCGCGGCCACCGGTCCGGTGGGTACCCATGTCCTGCACGGCGTCTACGGCCAGCTCCCGCTGGCAGCGGCCATCGTCGCGCTGTACCAGCTGCGCAACGTGGCAGTGGAGCGCCGCTTCCCGGGCCACCATCTGGTGCGTACGTTCCTGGTCATCGGCCTGCTCGGGCCGGCCGTCTACATGATCTTCCCGGTGGTCGGCCCGGTCTTCGCCTTCGGCGCCGACGGCGGCCACTGGGCGGTGGCCAACCTGTGGCCGGACACGCCGACACCGATCAGGCCTCCGCACCGGATGGCGTTCGACGGGATCACCCCGCGCAACTGCATGCCCAGCCTGCACACGGCATGGGCGACCACGATCTTCATCCACTCGCGCAAGGGTCCGCGAGTCCTGCGGGCCGCCGGCGCGTTCTGGCTGGTCGCCACGCTCGGGGCGACGCTCGGATTCGGTTACCACTACGGCGCGGACCTCGTCGCCGGCGTGGTGTTCGCACTCACCGTCGAGGCGGCGATGCGCGCGCTCGACCGCGGTTGGGACCGGTCGGCGTCGCGGCTGATCGCCGGCGGTGCGACGGTCTTCGTCGCGCTGCTGGTGTCCTACCGCTACCTGCCGGTGGAGATGGCCAGGCATCCGTGGGTCTTCGGACCGCTTCTCGTCCTGGTGCCGGCCTCGGTGGTCCTCCACTACGTGCGGACCACGGGGCGCTGGGATCGGGGGCCCGTGGCGGAGCTCCGGCTGGAACCGCGACCGGCGCAACCGCGGTCCGAACTGGTCTGAGCACCCGCGCCGACCTGCAGCGGACCACGGCCGTCATGGTCGAGCCGGCGGCAGGGGAGGGCGCCGTCACGGTCGGGCCGACGGCGCGGTCTTCATGTACGGCCCGGTCGTGCTGGGCCGGGTCGCCTGAGGCGCCGCCGCAGGCGATCCAGCCCGCGCGGGGGCGAGCCCTGTCCCACATCGGCGAACGAGGATCTCGGCGACGGGCTCGACGGTCTGCCAATGCTTGAGGTATTCGGTGGCCGCGTACGGGTTCGTGTTGCGGTTCTTGACCAGGCGGGTGCGTTCCAGCACGGCGTCGCTGTCCGGGAGCAGGGTCCGCAGCCGCAGCGTGGCGACGATGAAGTCGTCGCGGTCGGCGATGTTCACCCAGCGCTTGAGGTGGCCCGGCGAGCGCAGTGGCTGCGGGCGTAGCCGCCCGCGGATGATCGAGCGCAGGCCGAGCGGCGAGCCGAAGGTGACCAGCAGCGGCAATGGGTGTTCGAGCCGGTGCAGGGCCTCGTAGGCGACGACGGTACCCAGCGAGTGGGCGAGCACCACCTTGGTGTCCGGGGTCAGCCGGGATAGCACGGCCGCGATCGCGCCTTCGCGAACGGTCTCGTCGTCCAGGTACGCCGCGATACCCGGGCGCCGATAAAGCCACTGTGGAGGAAGAGCGCAAGGCGTTGGTGATCGCTTCCCACTGGGATGCCCGAGAGGAGCGGCCGGGGAGTCGGCTGGAGATGCTGGAACCCTGCGCGGTGGAGCTGACGAAGCTCCTGCTCGACCCGTTGCGCGGTGACTGCGAACCGGCTCTCGGTGAAGGCTTGCTGCTCAACCCGCTGGAGGCGAATGAGGTGGCCTCGGTCCTGGGCGAGGCGTTCGAAGAAGCGTCGGCCGCCGGAGCGCCCCTGGTGCTGGGCTTCCTCGGGCACGGACACGTCGTACGCGAAGGCGAGTTCCTCTTCCCGGTCCGCTCCACTCCCGAGACGCCCGGCCCCGGGACGGCCTTCGACCTCCTCTCAGGGCTGGGCGAGCTGATGCGGCGCCACGGCGGGGTCCGTGAGCTGACGGTCGTCGTCGACGCGTGCCTGTCGGGATATGCGGCCCTCTTCGCGGCACAGCAGTGGTTCGGACCCGCCATGCAGACCGGCCGGCGGATCGAGCTGCTGACGTCCTCGGACGGCCGTGTCTCCTACGGGCTGCAATTCTCTGGGGCCTTGAACGGGCTCATCCGCCAGGGGGACGTCCGACTCGGACAGATATTGCGCACCCGGCCGGTGCGGCAGGCGGTGGAGGCCCGCCTGACGCGGCAGGTGCCGCAGGCCACCTCGTACGACGGCGGCGGGGGCGCTCCGCAGGACCCTTACGACACCTGGCTCGCCCACAACGTGGCCTACGAGCGGGAGTTGAGCGTGCTGGCGGGGTCGGTCGACGAGAGTGTGCTCATCCCGCCGCTGCGCTACTTCCAGCCGCCCGCGGAGATGAGGGAGTTCGTCGAGGCGGTCCGCCGGAACCGGACGGTCGCCGTGCTCGGCACTATGGGCAGTGGGAAGACCACGCTCGCCTGCGCACTGTGCCGCCGGGAGCTGCTCCGCCGGAGGAGGCCGACCGTACCCCGGCCGTCTGCGGGGTCATCCGCCTCGACACCACCCGCTGGACCGCCGGCTCGGTGTGGCCGCTGTTGTCCGACCAGATGAAGGAGGGCGTGGTGGCCGGCTATGAGGCCCTGTGCCGTGCGCTTGAGACCATGGCACCCTTGGACCAGCATGCGCCTGACGACGTCCTGCACGCCTACGCCGAACAGGCGGAGCCGGAACACCTGTGGCAGGCGGCCGGCCGCGACCCGTCGCTGTACGACCGGCTCCTGGACTGTCTGGAACGGCGCCCGGCGGCCGAGGCGGCGGTCAACCGGGCCCGGTGGGCGGCCTGGGCGGACCGGCTGACGCAGCGCCCCGGTGCCGAATCGCCGGTGACGTTGCGTGCCCGCGAGCGGGCCGCCTACTGGACGGGCAAGGCCGGGGCCTACGGCCGTAGCCGCGAGCTGTACCGCGATCTCCTGGAGGACCAGCGCCGCGTGCTCGCGCCGACGGACCAGGCAGTGCTGGAGAGCCGCCATTACATCGCGTACTGGCACGGCATGCTGGGCCGGTACGCCACGGCGTTGGCACTGCACGAGGAACTGCTGCGGGACCGGATCGCGGTGTTCGGCGAGGATCACGCGCAGGTGCTCTTCAGCCGGTTCAACATCTACAAGTTCCTCGGCGAGTGCGGGCGCCGGCAGGAAGCACTCGACGGCTTCCGCGCGCTGCTGCCGGACGTGCGGCGCATCCGGGGCGAGGACCACCCCAACACCCTGCTCGCGCGGCTGAACATCGCCCGCTACACCTGGGAACTGGGCGACCCGGCGGGCTCGTTGGCGCAGCACGGAGAACTGCTTGAGGACCAGCGCAAGGCACTCGGCGACACCCATCCCGCCGTGCTGATCACCCGTTTCAACATGGCCATGCTCAAGGCCGAGCTGGGTGACTCGACCGTCGCACTCGCCGAACTCGACATTCTGCTGGAGGAGCGGCTGGCCCGCTACGGCAACCCGCTACACCCAGAGGTGATCAGGACCGGGTTCAGGCGGGCCCAGGTCATCGCGCGACAGGGGGACGTAGAGAGGGCCGCGGCGCTGCTGCGCGAGGTCCGGGACGACCGCGCACAGGTCCTCGGCGAGGATCACCCCGACACGCTGGCCGCACAGGCGAAGCTGGACGAGCTGTCGGGCACGGACCTGTGAGTCGGACCGTGAGGTCGAGCCTGCGCGCCGCGAGGCCGGGTGGCGGGGGGTCGGTTGCTCGGCCGACCGCGACCGCGACCGCGACGGCCGGCGCCCCCACGCCTTGTGCCGTGCCACCTCGCCCCGCGCACCGCCGAGCGGACCCGCCCGCCACCGCAGGGGACGGCCGGATCGCCGAGCGGCGGGCCGTTCAGCGTCCCGGAGTCGCATGGCGCGCGCCGCCCGGTTCACCCGTAGGAGGGATCAGTTCGGAACATCGGCCGTCATGGGCGCGGGTATGAATCTGGCATGAAAACCTCTGCCGACTCGTCCGACGACCCCGGCAGGCTCCGGGCCACCTGAGAGGCTTTCCGGACTCCTGCTCACCCCTTCCCGAAGATCTTGCAGGAACGTGATTTCACCCGCCGCCGGCCGGCCCTCCCTCGGCCGGCCCTCCCTCGGCCGGCCCTCCCTCGGTCGGCCCTGCCACGGCAGCACGGGCCCTGCCGGGCCGCGTCGGCCGGTTAGCCCATGTGGTTACAGAGCGTGGTCACCGCGACCAGCCTCATGGACGGGAGGCGGCCGAGAGCTGAACGTCAGTCATGTGAAGGACAACGACCCGCACAGGCCGGCTCGCGAGGAGACCGATTCGCCCGGGCCGACTGGCTCCGAAGCGGTCAGTCGTTGGGCCGTCGGCACCGGGGTGGTGCCCGAGCGCGACCGCCATCTGCAGGAGAAGTACCTCGAGCAGTACGTCTGCAGGGACGGCCAGTCGTCGGAACTGCCCTGGAGCGTGCCGCCGGACGAGTGCTCCATCTGGGAGCGGTCTCGCGACGACCCGGCCACGCAGCGGCTCGCGGAGGAATACCTTGAGATGCAGCTGGCCGACGCGCGAGGGTTCACGCAGGGTCTGGTGGATCTGGCCGGGGACGCGACCTTCCGTCAGGCCGCCGAGGATCCCCGGTACCGGCCGCAGCAGGTGGTCGGCCATGTGCGGAACCCGGACGGCGGGCCCGCACAGCGAGTCCAGGTGACCCTGGGCCGCGCTATGTCCGGGGCGGTCCCTCCGGTGGCGTACACCTCGGACGACGGCTCCTTCGTCCTGCGCATCCCGCAGGCCTGGCGCGCCTCGACGGACCTTCCGCACCTGCCGCTGCTCATCACCGGCGCCAAGGGTGACCAGACGCTCCACGTGGACTGGAAGGCCGTCCTCGCCAGCGGCCTGCTTCCGCCCCTCACGCTCTCGAAGGTCGTGGAGCCGCTGCCGCTCGGTCTGTTCGGACAGCTTCAGCAACTGGTCGCCGACGAGGGGACGGCGCCGGCCGGGACGGCCGCCGACGCCACGATGCCGGTGGTGCAACTGGGTGAGGACGCCTGCGAACTGGTCTTCCGCACCGACTCGTCGCAGGACCGCTTTCCCTTCCCCGTCTTCTTCCGGCTCACCGATCCTGCGCTGAGCAAGCCGACCCTCATGTACGCCCTGGGCGACAACGAGCTCTACGGCGGGCAGGCACTCGCGCCGGTGTACAGCACCGTCAACCCGCTCGATGCGCTGGCCGGCACGGCGAAGGAACTGCACATCAGGCGACGCACCCCGCTCGACCGGCCGATCTCGGTGGAGGCGTTCCGGGACAACCTCGCCCAGAACTCCCCGTGGTGGGACCAGATGCCGCTGGCCTCCTCGCTGTCCATCGGCTACGTCGTCCAGATGGCCCAGCGGTGGACGCCGCGCGGGCTCGCGCTGGGCGATCTGGTGTACTCGCTTCCGCTCGCGCCGGGGGAACAGCAGCGGATCGCGGTGGTCGAGCGGACCGCGAACTCCTCGGTGATCGAGAGCGAGACGCTCGACAGCACCGAGCAGATGAGCTACAGCCAGCAGGACGACACGAGCGCGGCCGCCACGTTCACCTCCGCCTACCAGGAAGCCGCGCAGGGCGGGAGCGCGTACTCCACCGAGGCCAGCTCCTTCTCCATCGCCGCGGCGGCCGGTGGCGGCGCGTTCTTCCCCTTCGGGGCCGCGGGCGGCGGTGTCTCCACCAGTTACGGCACGGCTTCCAATTCGGGCCAGACGAACACCTGGCTGTCGGGCAGCCGAGACAGCACCTCGGTCGCGGCCCAGCAGACCCATGCCGCGACCCATCGGCAGGCCGCCGCCAGGCGGCGGACCGCCCGCAGCGGGATGCGGATGGCCACTGCCAGCGAGCGCGGCCAGGTCGTCACCAAGGTGATCGCGAACCACAACAAGACGCGCGCCCTGACGGTGCAGTACTGGGAAGTGCTGCGCATGTTCGACGTCCAGACCGCCGTCGAGGGAGTGACGCTGGTCTGCCTGGTGCCCCTCGACGTCGTACGTTTCCTGCCGTACGGCCAACCGCGGGAGCTGGAGGCGGCTCCGACCGACCGGGCGGAGGTCCTGGCCCGCTACGGAAGGCTGCTGAAGCACAGCGAGGTTCTCGGCACGGTCCTGCCGGTCAGGAACCGGCGCGGGCTCGCTCTGCTCACGGAGTTCGCCGCCGACCCGAACGCGACGGTGCAGAGCAGCTCCGACCCGGCGCAGGACATCCTGCAGCTGAGCGTGACGGGCACCTTCCTGCCGTTGGACGAGGTCTTCGTCACGGTGGTGTCGAAGCAGGGCCTGCGGGCCGGACCGGTCCCGCTGAACGCCGCAGGAGCCACGGTCCCCCCCATTCGCGGAGACGTGGACGGGGACCGCACGCAGGCGTTCAGCACGGAGCAGGAGCTCTTCGGCCATCTACGGGCACGACGGACCGGCAGTTCGGGCCTGATGCTCGGGGACGTGGTGCTGCCGTCGTCAATCCCGCGCCAGGACGTCGTCGGCTTCGAGATCACCCGCCGCTTCCGACCGCTGGACTACCACTTCCTTCCGCCAGCGGTGCGTGACCTCTCTGTCGCCCAGGAACTGTTCGGAGCCGGTACTGCGCTCCCCGACTTCATCACCGTCACAGCTCAGCAGCCGTCGAGGAGCGTGTCGTTCACTCCCGAACGGCTGGAGCAGGAACTGGGCGGCCCCCGGCTGAGCGCGTTCTCGGCCCAGATTCCCGCAACGCCCGGGACGGGCTCCGCGCCGGGGACACCCGAGCCGTCGGTCGTCTTCGCGAGTGCGTCCTGGGGCACCAATGTGGAACTGTCGCGCACGAAACTCCCGGTCTCTTCCCGGCTGATCTCCCCGCTGCTGGGGTACGGCGCCATCTTGGAGATCGAGAAGACCCTGCAGTGGACCGTCCGGCACACGATGGCCTGCACGGTGGCGGTGTACGCCTCGCTCACCCCGGAGGAACGGGCGGTGATGCTCGAGCGGTACGAGATCCCCGTCCCGCCGGACGAGGACGGCAACCCCCAGGACGCCGTGCCGCTGCTGTCCTGCGTGACGAACAACGTGCTCGGCTACTACGGGAACTCCATGGTGCTGCCCTTCCAGATCCCGGTGGCGGTCACACGGGCGACCACGGTCGTCGAGCACGGCGAGGTCGTCACGAAGGGGCTGACCACGGGCGACGTCCAGAGCGCGCTGACGCGGTTCCACACGGACGGGTTCGACCCGCCGCGCTCGACGATCGCCCTGCCGACGAAGGGGGTGCTGGGCGAGGCGGTGCTCGGCCACTGCCCGTCGGCGGAGAAGATCGATCTCACCAGGTTCTGGCACTGGCAGGATTCGCCGGGCGACGAAGCGACGGCGATCGGCAACGTGACGATGCCTTCGGGAGCCATGGCAGTGGCGCCGGAGGCTGCGGCCGGTACGGCTCTGACAGGGACCACCGCCGCAGCCGGTCCGGTGATCAACAACATCGCCACGCCGATGCCAGACTCGGACAAGATCCCCGCCGGCCTCGCCACGGCGCTGATCACGGCGGCCGCCGGGCAGAAGCTCGACACCAGTGTCCTCACCAACGCCGCGAACCTCGAAAAGTTGACGGAGAAGACCCAGGACACCGCCGAGGGCGCCCGCAAGGACGCCCTGGCCTCCGCGACGAGTCTGGCGGGCAAGGCGATCGACGGCATGGTGGCCCTGAAGAAGGCCAAGGACCAGGCAGACGCGCAGAAGAAGGCGCCGGCGGACCCTGCCAAGACGACGACTCCGCTGGCAAAGAAGTCCGGCGGCGGCGGTGCGCCGCCCCACCCGTAACCCGCAGCCCCCACTGCGAAAGGCGACACGATGACAGACCCCACGCCTGGCGGAGGGGCCGGCGACGCGTCCGACGACGGCGTCCTCAAGGCCCTCACCGACCTGATCCGCGGCTCGGCGACGCCCGACGTCCAAGCGGCGCAGGCCCTGTTGCTGCGCAGGCTGGCACTCGAAGGCGACGTCATCCCCTCCCGGCTGCCCGCGCCCAAGAACATCACGGAGATGGGCGGCTACCTCAACCTGCTGGCCACGCTGGGCATGACCGATATGCGCAGCGAGATGCTGAGCGCCGCCCTGGGGCTGGCGATTCCCCCTGCTCCCCAGCTGGAGCAGGACGTTCTACCGCCGCCCCTGCCCCTCGTACCCCTCGCCAACGACCTGCCGAGTGGGCCGGGCGCCGCGTCCGTGGCGCCGTCGATTCACCTGCGGTCGGATCTCGCCCCCGGTCTGTCCAAGGCGATGGGTACGATCCACAGCTGGTCGGGGCAGCTGCCGCTGTGGTCACCGCCCCCGGTACTGCCGCCTGCCCTGATGCAGCCGCCGGCCGGGGAAGAAATCGACTCGCTCCTTTTCGCCCTCGGCCGGGCCGTACGGATCGCGCCCGCCGCCGCTCTTGCCGACCCGGCCACCGACCCGGTGGTGTTGGCCCGACGCAAGGGCGACCCGCCCGGCTACGGTCCTGCCCTCGCCGTGCACGCAGGAACCAAGGGAGCCGTCAAGACGGGTTGGCAAGCGGTGCACTGGGACGCGGCCACCGCCACCTACTCCAAGAAGGCCCTGGCCGGGCGCCCGCTGCTGCCGTTGCACACCGCGCTGGAGGGATCCGGGTTCACCCCGCGGTGGATCCCTGCGCTCCCGTCCGGGCCGACGGATCTGGCCTGGGCGGAGCTGGGCAACGTCACCGGCCTGCTGGCCGGCGTGTCGCGGTTCGGCACCGAACTCGCGCTCGCCCACGCACCGGGGGCGATCAGGGCGAGTGCGCTGGCGTCGATGGTCGACCGGTTGTGGGACGGCGAGCGCTTCGCCTCCTAGGGGAAGAACGGGAAGAGGACAGCGTTGATGATGTCCTGGCACACTGCGCAGAAGGGCTGCTGGAGCGACCTCATCTTGCAGCTGTACTCGCCGCGGTAGACGTCGCAGTGGTAGTTGTCGGCGCCCGCGAACGCGCCGACGGTCCCGGCGGGTACCGGTGACGGGGTGCTGTTGCTCACGTCGCAGTCGCCGTTCTCCTGCGTCGGCATCGGCGTCGAGCTATCGACGAGCCCGTTCCACTTGATGGCGGGGTAGGTGCCCTCGAGGGTGACATTGCCCTCGGCGGGCTCCGGGGCGGGGTGGTGGGGCTGCGCGTCGGTGGTGTCGTCGTACTCGTCGGCCAGGCCGAAGGCACTGTGGCCCAGTTCGTGCATGGCGACGTTGAACGCGGCGGGGTGGAGGGAAGCGACCGCAACTCCCACCGAGCCGGAGTCTCCCCCGGAACCGCCGTAGACACGGGTGTTGACCAGGACGAGAACAGCGTGGGTGTTGATGACCCTGTCGAAAGCGGTCTGCACGGCGAGGTCGTCGTCCACGGTCAGCAGGTCGCGACGTGAGGGCTGACCGCAGAAACTCGCGTCCAGATAGGTGTTGACAGCAGCACCGGTGCCGCCGCTGCACGCGGTCGGATCGTCCGCGCCCTCCTCGTTGGAGGCGATGTCGACGCGGTGGACGTTGATCGCACTGGACAGACCATCGAACGGAGGGGTACTGGTCAGGGCGTTGACGATCTCGAGCGCGTGCAGGTGGAAGTTCGCCATCTGTGAGTCCAGGTAGCCTTCGGCGAGGACGACCAGGTTCCAACGGTCCCCGTCGGGCCCGTTGTCGAGGATCTTGGCGTAGCCCGTCACTGTTCCCTCGTTGACTCCCATTGCTACCTCCGAAGGTCGAACCGGGAGACCTCGGTGGCCGCTTCGGCCGTGCGCCGGGGCTCTGTGGGGCTGCTGTGCAGGACGAGGTAGCACGCGCCCGGATGGCTCGGCACGGTGAGCCAGAAGGTGCCCGCTTCGGCGGCCCTCGCTACCCGGGTCGGTGCTCCGGTCTCGGGGTGGAACGCCTCGGCGTGCTCTCGGAGCGGGCTGCGGACCACCTTCCGGTAGAGCACCTGGTTGTCGGCGTCGCGCAACTCGTACCAGAATCCGGAGTGCTCTCCTTCACCGAGTTCGTCGGACGGTGGGAGGGTCATCCCGACCTCTTCCTCGGAGACCAGTCGTATGTCTCCGCCCTCGTACGCGACGCGGAAGCGGACTGCTTGGTTCGCCACGACTCCTCCTCCTGGCCGCCTGCTGGATATGCCGGCGTCCCGTGTATCCCCATCACCATGCTCCGCCTCTCCGGCCGTGCCTGCCATCGGAGGCGAGCGGCGCCCCTCGCGTCGCTTCGTTGCCGGCTCGCTCTCGCGGACATACGAGGTCGCTGCGGAGAAGTCGACTTCTGATCGTAGGCGTTGGAGGAGGTGTTCGATGCGTTGGTTGGTGATGGATTGTCGGTCGTAGAGGCATTTGGCACGGTGAGTGGGGAGGACTTCCACGCTGTTGCCGCCTGGCTGGGCGACTTCGGCGGGGTCGGTGCCCGCCTCCGGCCCCGGAGGCGCCCGGCTGCACTCACCGCCACGAGGCCGCTGACCAGGACGTACGGAGAACTCTCACTGGAGTAACTAGATCTAGGGGTAGAGGAAGAGCGCTCCCTGGCGATCGTCGCTCTCCAGGTTCCGGTGTGTGGTGTTGCCGTTGATGGAGGGGAACATCACGGCGGAGGGGTCGCTGGAGTGGCCCAGGCCGATGAGATGCCCCGCCTCGTGCAGGGCGACGCTCTCCACGTCGTAGGCCCCCGGTTGTGCTCCGATGCACCAGGTGGCCTCGCCGTTGTCGAAGTGGAGGGGCTGGGGGAGGCCCGGGTTGAGGACCTCGCAGTCGGGGGGCAGGTCGGCGTGGGCGATGGCGCTGCCGGTCATGTCGAGGTCCGGGTCGACCGTGGGCCGCCAGCCGACCATGATGTCCGGGCTGTCGGTCGGCTTGATCTCCGCGAAGCTCATCGGCGTGAGGAACGCCTCCCAGGTCGCGAAGGCGTTCCGGACGGCCTGGAACTCACCGTCCCCGGAGATGTCCGAGGTGCCCTGGTCGAAGGCGTAGGTGAGTGACGGGTACTCCGCCCAGGGACCGGTCCAGGCGCAGGCGGCCGAGAAGCCCAGCCCGCGCTGGAGGTCGGGGAGTCCGCACCGGCCGGTGTCCATCTGCTCCCGGGTCGCTTCGTCGAATTCGCCGGTGATGGGCAGGGATTGCAGCCGCTGGTATTTCCGCAGCGCGACCGACACCCTTTCCGTGAGCGTGTCGTGCTCCCGTTCCGCGTACTCGAGGTAGCCGTACCGGTGAAGGAATGCGAGGACGCTGCCGAAGCCTTCGGAGGAATCCCCGGGCTTCGTCGTCTCGACAGTGGCGATTCTCGTGCGTACGTTTCCAGTCGTGCGGGACATGACCAGTACCTCTCGGGGAGATATATGCAGCCTCTGGGGTTGCTCCGGACGGGAATGCACGCAGCCGCCCGCGCACGGTGGTCTCGGCGGCACGCCGTGTCCACGGCCGCCGGCGTCACGGACCCGCGCCCTTCGATTTTCGCACGGCCGCCGGCCCCGCGCAGCCGGGCGCAGGAGGCCGTATTTTCGCGTCGAGCGGCCCTTTTCCACTGCCCGTCGTAGAGTGGAGCAGCGGGTCACGCCCTTCAGGGCGACCGCGTAATCGCCCGCAAGAAACGGGCAGTTCACCGAGGCCCGGCCTTTTCCCGGGCGCCCGCCGTCAAGGTCACCTGAACAGCCACAGATTCTCTTTTCCCGACGCGGCCGAAGGAGCTGTCGCACATGTGCGCCGCCGCACCCGCACCCGCACCCGTGCCCATGGACCACACGCCTGTGACCCTGCTGCGCCGGGAGGACATGGTCGTCCTGACGTTCCACTTCACGAACCTGTCGCGGACCGGCGGGCCCGACCCCCAGTCGCTCGTGGTCACCGACAGCGCCTTGCCGGCCTCCGTCTCGGTCGACTTCCCCCCGCAGACGCTCCTGGAGGAGGCGACCTCCTCCGCGAGCGACTCGGCGAGGGTCAAGGGCGGCTGGCTCTCCGGCGGCAGCCGGCTCGCCTTCCGGGTTCCCGCGGGGACGTCGGTGCCCTTCACCACGGACGGACTGCTGACCTGGGCCGGCCTGCCGCGCGACCCTGCCGGGACGGTCCTGGAGTGCGTGTGGGGCCTGCCGCTCGGGGTGCTGTCCGGCCCGGCGGCGTGGTCGAACCCGACGGAGCCGCTGACCGGGCCGTCGGGCGTGACCGGGCTGTGGCACACCCGGCTGGGCCTCCCGCCCGGCGGGTCCGTGACGACCGCCGGCAACAGGGTGCCGCTCGGGTCCGGCGGGAGTCCGCGGGTGAACCAGCCGTTCGCCTCGTCCCTGAACGCGGCGCAGCGCCAGGAGATCACCGGGGCGCTGGCGCGCAGGCCGCTGCTGGCCGGTCAGTTGCACCTGAGCGCGCTCGGGTCGAGCATCGACCTCGCCGGCGACTGGTCCGGGCTGCCCGGAGTCGGCGTCACCGGCTACCAGCACCACGCGGTGACCGGCCGGGACGTGGCCGTGCACGTCGTGGAACGCGGCTACCTGCTGCCGTTCGGTTTTCCCGTCCAGATCTCCACCCACACCGAGCGGCGACTGGACGTCGGCCTGTTCACGGTCAGCCGCCTGACGGTCCTGCTGCCCGCCCTCGACTACGCCGGCGCCCACGGACTCCCGCACCAGGGCCGGGCGTTCCCCTTCACGCGGGTGCAACTCCAGGGCAGGCTCGCCGCCGAGGTGGACGAAAGCGCCGAGCCGATTGGCACGTTCGGCTTCTGGGTGCACGCGGCAGAGCAGACCGAACGGCTCGTCTTCGACATCCTCTGCACCGACAGACGCGGCCACCCGCTGACCCTCCGCGCGCCCCTCGCCTACGTCCGGGGCGACCTCGGGGCACAGGCGTTGGCCGCGGCGCTCACCGCGTACGAGCAGAAGTCGGCGGGAATGACGCTGCCCGCGGCCGGGAACCTGGAGTTGGCGCCGGTGGACGGCGGCGCCGAGACCACCACCGTGGCGGTGGAGGGTCTGACCGTCGGCGCCGAGCCCGCGGTCGGCGACGGGACGCCGCTCGTCGAAGCGGGACGCCTCCCCGCGTACCCGCGGCTGCTCGGCGTTTCGTCGCGGCTGCCCCCGCTCCAGGCCTTCCGGTCCCGGAGCAGCGCCGCACCGGGTGCCGCGGCGCCGCCGCCCGCGCCCGACCCCGTCCGGCTCGTGCTCGACCAGACCTACGTCGGCTCCGGCCTGGCGGCCGCCGGCCAGGTGTACGCGGCGGTGCAGCAGCCACCGCCGCCGCTTCCGCCGGTGGGCTTCGCCCCGCCGGTGACCGACTCGGGCGGCGTGGCGGCGCTCAGCCAGCAGGTCTCCGGCCTGTCGGCAACGGCGGGGCTCGTCGGCGGCGCCCTGGACAAGGTCAAGGCCGGGCAGTTCGACCCGGTGAGCTACTTCCCGAAGGCGGGCGACCCGTCCGGCCTTCTCCCTCCGAAACTGCTGGGCTTCCTGAACCTTCCCGATCTCGTCGCGAGCACCTCGACCGGCGACGGCAAGACCGTTCCGCGCATCGTCACCGAGATCGTCCGCGACGCCGCCGACAAGCCGCCCAAGGCGGTGCTCACCACGATGGCGTGGAGCCCCAAGGTCAAGACGGGCACCTTCTTCGGCATCCTGACGACGACGGACGAGACCAGGGTCGACCTGCGCAACACCACACGGACCCCGCTCGACGGCACCCCTCCGCAGGTGGAGTGCCGCGGCGAACTCAGCGCCTTCTCCCTGTCGTTCGTCGGCGGCATCCTGACGGTGGACTTCACACGGCTGGCGTTCACCTCCAAGCCCGGCGCCACCCCGACGCTCGACGCCAAGGTCAAGAAGGTCGGCTTCGGCGGCGACCTGGAATTCCTGGACCGCCTGCGGGACTACCTCCCGACCCCGGCCAACGGCCCGCACTTCTCGGTGGACGCCACCGGCATTGAGGTCGGCTACAGCCTGGGCATCCCCGCGATCCCCGCGGGCGTGCTGCTGATGCAGAACCTCACGCTGTCGTCCTCGGTCACCCTGCCCTTCGACGGCAAACCGGTCCGCGCGCATTTCGCGCTGTCCTCGCGCGACCACCCGTTCACCGTGTCGGTCTCTCTGCTCGGCGGCAGGGGGTTCTTCGGGATCACCGTCGATTCGGGCGACATCGTCGAGCTGGAGGCCCAGGTCGAGTTCGGAGCGGCCGCCGCGCTGAACCTCGGGGTGGCCAGCGGATCGGTCTCCCTGACCGCCGGCATCTACGTCAAGTTCCAGGCGCAGGAGACCGCCCCCCACACGCTGCAAGCCCGGGTGAGCGGCTTCTTCCGGGCCGTCGGCGCGCTGGACGTGCTCGGCATCATCAGCATCTCCGTCGAGTTCTATCTCGCGCTCACCTACAACACGCAGACCAAGGTCGTCCACGGCACCGCCCTGGTGGTGGTGAGGGTCCGCGTCGCGTTCTTCTCCAAGTCGGTCTCGCTGGAGGTGGAGCGCGACTTCGGGAGCGGCGCTGACCCGGCCTTCGGCGACGCCTTCCCCGACCCGCTGCCCTGGCAGGCCCGTTGCGGCGCGTACGCAGCGATGGAGGACACATGAAGCAGACGATCGTCTGGACGCTGCTCCCCGACCCCCAGCAACCCCCCACCGCCGGCGGCACCGTGCAGCTGTCGCTCGTGCTCGGCCCGCGGCTGACCGTCGACGCGGCGGCACCATCCGGTGCGGCGCCGCCTCAGCTCTCGGACTTCCCGCAGGTCGCCGACCTGCCCGAGCTGGGTTACACCGTCTCCGTCCTGTTCCGGAAGCCGACCGGCGAGTCGGAGCCGCAGCACGCCACCTTCGTCGACGGCCCTCTCGACGTCCCGCTCTGGCAGGCGCTGTTCCCTCCCACCACCCCCGTCCACTCCTTCCGGTTCGACGCGAGCGTGGCGAACGACCCGATCGAGTCCTACCCGGCCCGCCCGCTGGCGCAGTCGCTGCGCGACCAGTACGGCACCCTCTTCGCGCCCGTCGACGCCGACGGTCACGGGCGCGGCCCCGTCGTGCCCGACGCCGGGCAGACGGCGGAGGTGGCCGAGCGGTGGGAGGCCGTGGACCGGCTCGTCGCCGCGGTCGACCCGGCCGGCGAACCTGGCTTCGCCGCCGGGATATCCGAGCAGCTGCGCCAGCAGGGCGTGCTGCCCGACGACCTCGCGGCGGACCCGGACGGCTGGGCTCGCCTGGCCGCCTTCCACACGGCGCCGCCGCCCGCGGCGGACGGCTCACTCGCCGGACTGCAGCCGCCGGAGCGGGACTTCCACGGCCTGGTAGCGGCACTGGCCGACCACCCCGGCCTGATGGCCCCCGTCGGCCTGCTGCGGCGGCTGACCGTTCCGCTGCCGGCCGACCTGCCCGACGGGCCGCTGACGATCCAGGCCCAGGTGGACCACGCCGCGTTCCTGGAGGTGTTCCAGCCGGTCACCTCCTGCTTCAAGAGGTCGGGGAAGCTCTTCCTCGCGCGCGCCGACGGCGTCTCGGACGCGCTGTACCTGCCGCTCGACGACACCTCGACGTTCACCCCGCACGACCTGGACGTCGACTCGGCCGGCCTCGCCCTCCAGTCGTACGCGGCGACGCTGCGCCGCCTGCCCCGCACCGATCCGCCGCCCGAACCGGTGCCCCCCGCCCTGCGCTCCGACGGGATCTTCGTGGCCCAGGCGGACCGTCAGGTCGCCTTCCGGCAGGCACTCAAGGCCGCGGACGGCTTCGACGGCGACCTCGTGGCGGGACGGCCAGGCGACACCACCGCCGTGACCGGGGACAACGTGCTCCAGGGCTATCGGGTGGACGTGTTCGACGTGGCCTCCCGCCACTGGTACCCACTGTGCCGCCGGGCCGGCACGTACACCGTGCGGGGCTACCCGGCCCAGGTCCCGATCGACGACGAGGCGGCGGTCGGCGAGGCGATCACCCGGCTCAAGGACGCTGCCGGCCACCCGGTCTCCCGGCTGCACCAGTCCGTCTTCCGCTGGAGCGGCTGGAGCCTGGCCGTCGCGCCACTGGACCGGACGCTGGGCACGGACGGCACGGTCCGGGACCCGGGCCCCGCCGTGGACTCGCGGCTGCCCTTCTCCTCCCAGGTCCGGGTGCCGGACGGGACCCTGCCTTCCCTGCGCTACGGCCGCTCGTACCGCTTCCGCGCCCGGCTGGTCGACCTGGCGGGGCGCAGCGCCCCCTTCACCGCGCAGCCCGACCCGGGCGACCACGCCACCGCGCCGCTGCGCTACACCCGCTACGAGCCGGTGCCGGCCGCCGTCCTGGTGGCCCGGCGGCCGGTCACGGAGGGGGAGTCCGTCGCCGTCCTCGTCGTCCGGACCGACAACGCGGACCCGTCCGCACCCGTCGCGCGCCCTCCGTGCGAGCGGCACCTGCTGCCGCCTAAGGCCGCCGTGCAGCAACTGGAGCGCCACGGCGTCCTGGACGCCGCCGGCCAGCACCGCACCGACGCCCAGGTGTACGCGCTGCTCAAGCAGTTCGACGGCGGAGTGCTGCCGGCCGGCACGCCGGACGAGCACGCCGGGGGAGCCCCGTACCTGGACATGGACCAGGTACAACGTCCGTGGCTCCCCGACCCGTTCGCACGCGGCCTGACGCTGCGCGGGCTGCCGGGCCAGCCCGACGTGGCCACGCCGTGGCCGCACGGCACCGCCTGGCACGAGCAGTTCCCGGCGCGGCTGGTCGTCGAGCCCGGCCCGATCGGGGCGCCCGCCCCGCCGCCGGCCGTCGACCTCGCCGCACGGGTCGTGCGCGTCGCGCTCGCACCCGGCGCCACCGGCACCGCCCTGCTCAGCAGCGTGCTGGCGGCCGGCGACGAGGAGGACATGGGGTTGTGGTGGGCGTGGCTGGAGTCCGCGAGTCCCACGCCGGCGCAGATCGCCGCGCACCGCGCCGACGCGCTCGCCGGCCGGATCGGAGAGCTGACGCCGCCGGTCGAACTCCGCATGGTCCACGCGGTGCGGTGCCCGGTGGTCTCGCCCGCCTTCGTCAAAGCAGCCGTCGTACGGGAGCCGGGCGCTACCGCGTACGTGCTGGGGGACCCGGCGCTGACGCTGCACGACCCCTCGACCCTGAGCGTGCACGCCGAGGCGCGGTGGCACGACGTGGTCGACGACACCGCGCAGCCGGACCCCGTGGAAACCGACGGCTACGCCGTGCTGCGGCAGAGCGAGCAGGACATCCGCCCGGAGCCGGTGCCCGGCACTCCTCCGGTCGTCACGGCCCCCTTCCAAGTCCGCCACGACGTGGGCGACACCCGCCACCACGTCGTGAGCTGCACCCCGATCGGCACCTCGCGCTTCGGCCCCTACTTCACCGAGCGCCGCACGGTGCGGCTGACCAGGACCGACATCGTCTGCGTCGCGCCCGCCTTCGTGCCCGGGACGGTCGTCGTCCGCGCCGTCGTCCCCAAGACGACGGGACAGGGCACCCCGGCCGAGCCGGCGGCGGCCTTCAGCATCGACGACGATGTCGTGGTCCTCCACGGCACGGGCCAGATCAGCCGCACGCAGGGGAGCGCGATCACCGACGGGCAGCAGGTGGAGGTGTCCTACGTCGAGCCCCCCGTCACGCGGGCGGGCCTGACGGCACGGCTGCACGTACCCGCGACCGTGTGCCCGCCCGCCCCGGCCGTCCACTCGGTGGTGCCCGCCTTCCGCTGGGAGGAGTCCACCGCGGCCGGGCAGGTCGTCAGCACCCGGCACGAGGGGGGTGCGCGGGTCTACCTGGAGCGGCCGTGGTACGCCTCGGGCGAGGGTGAGATGCTGGCCGTGATGGTCGCGGGGTCCGGCGCCGCGTCCCCCGACACGGCCACCACATGGGGGCGGGACCCCGTGCGCGACGTGGGGGCCGGGACCACGGCAAGGTTCCTGGCGCCGTCCGACCTGCACGCCGACACTGCCGTGCCGCTCCCGGCCGGGACCGCGATGGGGTACGCCGTCCAGTACGACCGGGATCGCCGTCTGTGGTACGCGGACGTGCAGTTCGCCGGCACGAAGCTGTACGAGCCCTTCGTGCGGCTCAAGATCGCGCGCCTCCAGCAGAACGCCCTGCTCACCCCGGACGACCTGCGGCTGTCACCCGTCGTGGACGCCGGCTTCGTCAAGATCCCCGCCTTCCGCCGGACTACGGTGACGCTCCAGCCCTCCCACATCGGCGTCGACGTGGCCGTCATCGGCCCCGCGCCGCCTCCGGGGGCGGGCGGCCTGCTGTCGACCGTCACGGCCGAAGTGCAGGTCCGCAACACCATCGCGGGCCCGGCGGGCGAGGCCTTCACCTGGCAGACGCTGGACAACCACCCGGCTGTCGAACTGGCCTGCGACGTGGCGGGCGTCATCGGCCGCTGGGAGTCTCCCGTGGTGTTGCCGGTGGCGCTCGGCGCCCGCCCGATGCGGGTGCTCGTTCGGGAGTACGAGCAACTGCCGGGCCCCGACGGGCTCCCGGCGCAGCGCATCACCTACCTTGACACGCTCCCCGTACCCAGCGCGGCATGACGCAAGGGGTCCCGCCACCGGTCACGCCGGTGCCGGGGTACTGCGGGCCGGCTGTCAGCAGATGTCCACCGAGTGCCATTCCGTCACGTCGACGGTCCCGTCGTCCCGCTGGCACTCGGTCCGCTCCGAGAGGATGCTGCCCTCGCACTTCTGCGCGGTGCGGCACCAGGGAGTCTGCGGGTCGATGCTCCCGTCGTACTCCCGGCACACGGTCCGCTGCCAGACGCTGCCGTTGGGATCGTGCTTCGTCACGTCGTAGCAGTAGGGCTCGTACGTGCACTCCCGCATGCAGCTCTTGTAGACCCGCGCCGCGCAGGCCTGCGGATCGTACGAGTTCTGGCACTGGCGCCGGCTCTCCTCCCGGCACTCGTCCCGGCAGGCGCCGTAGTCCACTCCTGCGACCGCACGACGGTAGGCGGTGTGCTGTCCGCAGGTGGTCCGTTCTCCGATGAAGCCGGGGATGTTCATGGGGCGTCACCTCCGTGGCGCGTCAGTGGTCGTAGTACGGTTGCGGGCTGCCCTGCAGGTACGGATACCTCTCCGTGGCGTCCACCGGGAACAGATGCTTGTCGGTGACACCCGTGGTGCGCTGCGTGTACGCGAACACCACGTTCATGACCAGTCGGGTCTGGCTCACCGGGGAGGGCCGCACCTCGATCGACGACAGAGACGACTCGTCGCGGTACGCCTCGAACGTCCTGCGGTAGACGGACGGGCAGCGGACGGCCAGATAGTTGATCGCCCGATGCTCGGGCGCGGCTCCGGTGTTGTCCGCCACGAGCATGATCCGTGCCAGCAACTCCTTCGCGGCGGCGTCGAACTGCTCGCCCGACACGTCCTCAGGCTTTTCCAGGGCTCCTATGAGGGAGTCGCTGTCGAAGGAGTAGATCTGGGAGAAGCGCACGACGGGCAGCGCCCGCCCGTCGCACCCGCCACCCGTGGGACAGGCCGCGCGGTGCCCGATGACGACGTCGAGGTCGTCCGGCTGGGGCCTGGGGCGTACGGCGTCCGCGAGCAGGTCGAAGTCTCGCGGATCGTCGGGTTCGAGGATGTAGGTGTCCGTCCCGCGAATGGTGAGGACGAACGTCAACTCGCGCACCAGATAGCGGTTCTCCGGCTTGGCCAGGATCTCGCACAGGGCCTGGCGGTCGGTGAGGTTCGCGGTCCTGGTGCGGCCGATGGTCTGCGCGAACTCCTTCTCGACTCCCGTGCTCGGGAAGCGGAAGTCGATCCGGCCGAGTGCGTAGACATAGGGGGGCGGTCCGCTGCCGGGGTCGTTCGGGAGCTGGTCGTCGGTCATGGCAAGCCTCACCCTTCAGTTCCGTGACGGGACCGCGATCGGTGGCCCGTCGGGGGATCAGCGGCCGTGACGACGCCGACCGGACACGACCACTCGCCGGTTCAGCGCGCGGGCCCGTTTCCGGCACCCGCCGCAGGGCGTGATCCCCACCGCGTGCGTGGCGCGCCCGATCGCGTCGCCGAGGCCGATGTCGTCCTCCCCCGTGAAGCCGGGGAGCCGTACGCGGCGCGGGGTCCGCGCGCCGGGGTCGGGGGGCGAGCCGTACCGCTTCGCCATGGACCGCACCTCCCGTGGTCCCGTACCGGGTCCGGGTCCGCGCGGGCGGTCACCGCCGGACCGCGCCCACTTCCATGGTCCTCTCCCCGACGGGGGACCGCACCCGGGCGCCACTCCCCCCGACAGGGTCCGGCTACGGGGCACGGGGGAGCTTGTCGTAGGACTCGAACCACGTGGATTTGCCGTCGCCGCGCGGGTCGACGCCCCACGCGTCGGCGAGCTCCTCCATCAGCAGCAGGCCGCTGCGCAAGGAGGCCATTTCACCGGGGGAGCGGCGATGGGGCATGTCGTCGGAGCTGTCGGAGTCGTCGATGTGCAGGCGGCGGCCATGCCGAGGATCTGCGGCGGCGTTCCAGCAGCCAGGGGTCTGGATCCAGCGCTCCATGATCGAGTTCATGCGCGGTGTCCGGATGCCGCTCCTGACGATCCCGATTCCGGCGTCGGCGAGCACGGCGTCGAAGGCGGTCGTGAACTTGGAGTCACGGTCGCGGATCAGGAAGCTGGCCTTGCTGCCCGTGTCTTCGAGGTCCATGAGGAGGTTGCGTCCGAGCTGCACCACCCACGGAGGGAGGTGGTGGAGCAGACCGGCGAGGATGGCACGATCGGTATCGGTGAAAGCGGACTTGCCGACCTGGCGTTGCAGGACCAGCAACTGGTGCCGCAGATCGAGGATCTCGATGTCCTTTTTTCGCTGAGCCTCTCCCAGGGCACGCGGCAACCGTTCTCGTCCCGATTCTGCTTCTTCTTCACGCTAGCCGAGCTCGGGGGCATCATCGGCTACCAGCGAGGCGTTCACGCGCTGAGCCCGGCGAGTACCTCGGCCACCCTCACTGAGAGCGCCAGATCGGAGCCGCTCGAATCGGCGCCGTCACCCCGTACGGCCGCCACGAAGGCCTGGATCTGCCGGTCCAGCGGCAAGGTGCTGGCGATACGGATCGGGGTGCCTCCGAAGGTCAGCCGGTGCGCCGCGAAGTCGTCGTACAGGAACTCGTCGCCGTCGGCCAGCCGCACCCCGAACCGGTGGTGCTTGACCGTCGCGGAGTTGGTGAAGCGGCACCTTATCCGCGTCGCGCCGACGCCGATGCCCACCCGCCACGTTTGCCGCCCGGGCCCCAAGACCTCGCACCGGGCGAACGCCTCCGTCACCGGGTCCTCGCCGCCGAGGAGGCCGAGTGCCATTGCGATGTCGTGCGGGCCGTAGTCCCAGAGGACGTCGCAGTCCGCGCGCACCGGCCCGTCACCGCCGGCGGCGCTCGTTATCGCGGCCACCGCGCGTCCCGCCGTGCGCTCGCGCAGCTCTTGGAACGCCGGTGCGTGCATATGCTGGTGGCCGACCATGACCGTGCTTCGCCGGGATGCCGCCAGGACCCGGATGGAACGGGTCTCGTCCAGGCTGAGCGCTACCGGCTTCTCGACCAGCACGGGCAAGGCGGCGTCGAGCGCCAGGGCCGTGATCGCGTAGTGGGTCGCCGCCGGTGAGGCGATGATGACCCCGTCGACCGCGGCGTTCCGGATGAGCGCGGCAGGCGAGTCCCAGCGCACCGCGTCGCCGCGCCCGGCGCCGGCGCCTCCGGCCGTGTCGGAGACCAGTACCGCACCGTCCGGCCAAAGGCGGCCGACGGTGTCGAGATATCTCGAACCCCACCGCCCGGTGCCGATGAGTCCTAGCTTCGTCTGCCGCACGCGATCACCGGTAGGACTCCTGGGACCACTTGATGAATTTCCGCAGACCGTCGGCAAAGGGAACGGAGGGACGGTAACCCAGCTGGTCAGCGGCCTTGGTCAGGTCGGGGCATCGCCGCATCGGCTCGTCACTGGGGTAGCTGTCCGGATAGTCCCGCACGGTGAATTCGAGGTCGGGTGCCGGCACTTCATCGCGTATGAAAGTCAACAGGTCGATGATGGAGATCTCCGGCTCGGAGGCACCGACGTTGTACGCCTCGCCCGGCTGCCCGCGCAACAGCGCCAGCAGGAACCCGGTGATCGCGTCCGTGGCGTAGCAGAAGGTACGGGTCTGGCTCCCGTCGCCGTAGACGTCGATCGGCTCCCCGCTGGAGAGCCGGGCCGCGATGTTCGGCATGATGCGATAGTCCTCGCGGCTCAAGCCGGGCCCGTAGACGTTGAACGGCCGCGCGATCACCGCGTCTACGCCGAACTGCTGCACGTAGACCCGCAGAAGGCTCTCCCCGAATCGCTTCGACTCGTCGTAGCAGCTGCGCGGACCGAGGCACGAGACGTTTCCGTTGTAGTCCTCGGCGGTCGGCACGTGCGCGGCGTCGGGATTCCCGTAGATCTCCGATGACGACAGAAAGACGAGCCGCGCATTGTCGTCGCGGGCGATGTCGAGCATGTTCCGCAGGCCCTGGGTGGCGACGTCCATGGTCTCCAGCGGGAACTTGCGGTAATAGTGCGGGCTGGCGATGCCGGCCGCATGCACGACGAAGTCGACCTTCGAGTCCGGCCGGAAGGTCTGGACCACGTCGTGTTCGACGTAGGCGATGTGCGGGTCCTGGTCCGGCGCGGTGCCGGTATCGGCGGGCGTCCGCAGGTTGTCCATCGCCAGCACCTGGCAGGGCTCGCGCAGATACGCCGAGTTGAGCCGCTGGAAGACGGCCGCCAGGTACTGGCCCACGAAGCCGCGGGCGCCCGTCAGCAGGACACTCTTGCCGCTGAACTGGTGCGCGTCCGCCCCGAGGCCGATACAGATGTCGTCGATATCCGATTCGATGAGCGAGCTCAATAGACTGCCTTTCCGTCCAGCAGGTCCAGAGTCAGGGGATTGAGCCAGGCACCGGACCAGCTCTCGTGGCTGGCGACGATGTTCTCGTAGTAGTTCCAGGCGAAGACCAGCGAGCAGTACCGCCGGCCGGACACCTCCGCCAGCCGCTCGGCGCCGACCACGGGTATGTGGGTGCCGGGCGTGAAGAGCCCTCGCTTGAGGGGGCTGTCGTCCACGATGAACTCGAAGTCGTCCGCGTCGAGCGCGAAGGAGTACATGAGGGTCGTCAGCTTCGCCGGCGCGCCGTAGCCGCACAGGCGCCAGCCTTTTCCCTTCAGGGACGCGATCTGCTCACGCAGGCTCTGCCCCTGAGCCCGGATGCGCTTCCCGAAGCTCTCGTACGTCGAGGTGGAGAAGAGAGCCGCTTCTTCCTCCGATTTCACGAGTTCAGCCACCCGCGGACTCACGGAGCGGTCGCCGCTCGCCACGTAGACACGGATCGAGCCGCCGTGGGTGGGAACCCGCTCCACGTCGAACAACGTCATTCCCATGCGCGCGAAGAAGCCGACCAGCGGCCGGACCGTGTGGTAGGCGACATGCTCGTGATAGATCGTGTCGAAGAGCAGATTGTCGATGACATCGGCGAGGTAGGACACCTCGAAGATGAACACCCCGTCGGGGCCGAGCAGGGTGCGAACGGCGGCGGTCGCCTGCTCCAGGTCGCCGATGTGGGCGAAGACGTTGTTCGCCGTGACCACGGCCGCGGGCCCGAACCGCTGCCGCAGGTCCCGCGCGACGGCGGGGTCCAGGAAGGCCACCGTCGTCGGGATTCCCCGCGATTCGGCGATCTCGGCTATGCCGCGCGCCGGCTCGACACCGTGCACCCGGGTCGACCCGTGCTCGGCGAACTGCCGCAGCAGCGTTCCGTCGTTGGCCCCGACGTCGATGACCAGCGAAGTATCGTCGAGGCCGAACAGGTCGATCACCCGCTTGGCGTAATCCGAGAAGTGCTGGACGAACGACGGGGACGTCCCCGAGGCGTACACGTAGTTGTCGAACAGGGTCGACGGGCTGACCACCCCGGCCAACTGCAGGTGCCCGCAGTGCGGCGAGGGGCAGAGCTGGAGGTCCAGCGGGTAGCGCGCCTGCCTCTGCGACTTGTCCACGACGAACTCGTTCGCGCAGGGGGTGGGCGGCAGCGACAGGACCACCTGGCCGGCCGTTTCCGTACCGCAGAGCGCACACGTACGGCGTTGTCTCATCGAGCTCACGACCGAGGTCCGCCGCTGGGCTCGAAGCCGTCGGCGCCGATGGTGAACTGCCCGGTGAAGGGTGACCACCTGGCGTCGAAGATCGGTGGTAGGCGCACCACGTCGCCCTCGTGGGAATCGTGGTCGCGCTTGTTCCGGGCGAAGGTCATGAACGTGGTGCGTTCCGGGAAGTACATCACGTGCGCGACGCGGGGTGGCGTGAAGAACATCTGGCCCGTCGTGAAGGTCCTCACCTGAACGTTTTCGGTGCTGTCCGCGGGCCTCCACCCGTAGACGACGCTGCCGGACAGGACATACGCGTAGTGCCAGTCGGTCTTGTGGTAGTGGTTGGCCCGGACGGCGCCGGGGTGGCTCTCGATGAGCGCCACCGAGGTGAACCTCTCGAGAAGGACGTTGAGAATGCTGCCCGCCGCGTTGACGAACGGCTCGTCCAGCGGAACGTGCGGATCGTCGGGGTAGCGCTCCTCATCCACGCTTCTCGTGTACTCGGCGTGCGACAGTGGGTGTGGCTGCGAGTTCATGGTTTCCTCTCAGGTGGATCCGCTTCCGGTCAGTACGCCTTGTCGTGCAGCAGCTTCGCGGCGAACCGCCCCGCCCTCGCCGCGATCGCCATGATGGTGAGGGTCGGGTTCTGCCACCCGCCGGAGGGAAAGCAGGCACCGTCAGCGACGAAGACGTTCGGCGCGTCCCAGCAGCGGTTGTCCCGGTCCACGACGGAGTCGGCCGGCGACCGGCCCATCCGCGCGGTACCCAGGTCATGGACGTTGCGGCCGGGCGCCGTCAGGGTGTCCCCGACCGAGGTGAGCCGCAGCCCCGCGACGGACGCGGCCCGCTCGATCTCGCCGCGCATGGCGTGATAAAGCCGCCCCTCGTGCGGCCCGTATCCACACTCGATGATCGGCACGGGAACGCCCCACCGGTCCAAGGCGTCCCCGAGCCGCACCCGGTTGTGCCAGTACGGCAGCATCTCTCCCTGCGCGTCGATCGTGCCCGTCGCCGGAGCGGAGCCTCCACGCTGCAGCGATACCCAGAGGGCGAAGGGGCGGCTGTCGCCGGTCGCCGGCTGCGGCGGTGGGACGAGCAGGCCGCTCTGGCGCCCGGCCGGCGGGTGCGTGGGCATCGGCGGATAGCCGTCCAGGACGCCGGAGGCTGTGACCAGCGGGTGATCCATCAGACCCCGACCGAGCCAGCCGCTGCTGTTGCCGAGCCCGTCCGGATGGCGCGGGCTGTGCGAATTAAGCATGAGCCTGGCGGTCTCGATGGTGCCGCCGCAGAGGAACACGACCCGGGCGCGAGCGTGGTGCCGCGAGCCGGAGACGACGTCCACGTAGCGTACGCCGGTCGCGCGGCCGTTCTCCGGGTCGACAGTGACCGAGGTGACCCGGGCGTCCGATCGCAGCGTCACCCGGCCGGTGTACTCGGCCCTGGCCAGGGCGGTGGCCTGCATGGTGAACCCCGGCCAGCGGTCCTCGCCTTGATCGGCCGAGACGAAACGCACCGGGATCGGGCGGGTGTTCAGCCGGCGGTAGCCGTGCTGGAAGGACACTTCAGCGGGGGTGAGCTCCGGCGCCTTGCCGCGGAAGCGCCCGTCGGGCAGTTGCGCGAGCCCCTCAGCCGTGCCCCGCAGGTCGACCAGGTCCTCCACCGCACCGTAGACGGCGGCCAGGTCGTCGTAGCCGATCGGCCAGCTCAGCAAGCAGTCGTCGACTTCGCCGGCCGCCAGCTCGAACGGGGACAGGCGCAGCGCCGACCCGCCCCACAGCAACGACCGCCCGCCGACCTGCATGCCACGGATCCAGGTGTACGGCTTGCCTGGCGGCGTCTCGTACGCCTGCTCCAGGTCGTCGACGAACAAGTGGGGACCGCGCGGGGCGAAGTTGAAGTGGGTGCGCTGCACCGGCTGCCGCGTCCAGGTGCGCTCATCGTGATGGCCGGCAGCGTACGGGGCGGCGCGGTCCGGGACCTCCTCAGCGCGGCGTACCGGCCCGGCCTCGACGACGAGGGTGCGGAATCCAGCCTCGGCCAGCTCCTTCGCCGCCCAAGAGCCGGCGAAACCGGATCCCACGACGATCGCGTCGTACGCCGGACCGGGCTCGGTAACGACGTCGGTCACGTCGCGTGCCATTCGATGGGGCCGCCGATGCCGGTGTGGTGTGGCGTGGCCAGTCCACCGCGGAAGACGGACGCGGGGATCACCCGCAGGTCGAGGCTGACCCGGGTCCGGTCGGAGGCGTTGCGGACGTTGCCGTGCATGAGGTTCGCGCTGTCGAACGCGAGCATCTGCCCGTAGCGCATGGGATGGGGCCGGAAGTCCCCGGCACCCTCGCTCGACTCGATCCACAGGCAGTTCTCCGGGGTCACGTCGGTCAGCGGCACCCAGAACGTGATCTCGCAGGGGTTGTGGCCGCCGCTCCGGTCGCAGTGATAGCTGCCGACACCGTGGCGTCCCGGCCACTGGATGCGCCAGTTCGGCACGTGTTGGTAGCGGACGTCCTCGCCGACCAGCTCGGTGATCACCGTCAGGACGAACTCCCGGTACATCGAGGAGATCTCCTCGATGCCGTAGAGCCGCTGATGCGCCGCGGAGGCCTGGTCACCGAAGCCCGACACCTCCTCCGTTTCGGCGGCCGGGTGGTTGTGATGCCAGTGCGCGAGATCCGCCACGCCGGTGGCCGCGCTCACCGCGGCGGCGAAGTCGAACCGCTGCTTGTCGTAAGGAACGATCAGTTTGTTCAGCACGGGCTCCCACCTTCGTCGCGGTGCGGGGTGATCGTGAAACGCGGCTCGAAGCCGATGAGGTGGCTCAGCTGGAGATCGACGCCGCCGATGTTCGTGAAGTCCTCGCCGTGGAACAGGCTCTTGCGGGCGAAGGACGCGGTCTTGCGGCGATATCCGGAGCGCGCCAGCAGCACGGCGAGCGTGGCCAGGTGCCGCGGCGTGCCGCGGCGGTGCAGCGCGGTGAACGAGTGGCGCAGCCTGCCGATCATCCGGTCCGCCGTAGTGGGGTCCGGCGGCAGGTCCAGCCCGCGCATCCGGATCCGGTCGAGGAAGGCCTGCTGGACCGCGGTAGGCGCCGACGGCGCGACGGACACGTCCCCGCGGATCAGATCGAGCAGGAGGCGGTCGTGCCCGGCGTAGTGGGTGTGCCCGCGCCCGGCGGGCGGAATCGCTCCGGCGACGAGCAGGTCGGCCGCGTGCGCAACGTCCACGTCACCCAGGCGGGCGGCGAGGTGGGTGGTGAAGCCGACGTTCTCGCGCAGGGTGGTGGGCAGCAACGACTCGGCCGGCAGCAGCTCGGAGGCTGCCGCGTGCGTGGAGGCCAGCACGGGCGTCCCGACGAACGACGCCTCGACAAGCACACGCCCGAAGGTCTCCAGCGACGATGTGCTGGGGAAGAACAGCACGTCCATCTCCCGGTAGTCCTGCCACAGGCGTGCCCGGTCCACCGGCGGCCGGCAGGTGTAGCCCGGGACCGCCGGCTCGCCGGCCGCCCCGCCCTCGCCGATCGCCACCGTCCGGAAGGCGCCGGGAGCGCGTCGTCTCAGCTCGCGCTGCAGGTCGACCGCCTGCGAGTGGTTCTTGTCGTCGGTGTGCCGGCCGACGAACCCGATATGCGTGGTGGCGCCTCCCGAGCCGGTCCACGATCCGGCCAGCTCCTCGGGGAACCAGCGCAGCAGCGGATAGCAGACGGCCTGCCGGGAAGACGCGAGCCCCGGGAACAGCATGCTGTAGAGCGCGAGCGAATACCGCGACGAGTGGTAGAGCACGTCGTCGGGGCGCAGGTAGGGGGCCGAGAGCCACTCCTGCTGCAGATAGCCGTTCCACAGTGCGGTGCGGGCGTCGCGGACGATCCGGAAGTCGAGCCCGAGCCGTTCCCGCAGGTAGAAGTAGAGGTAGGCGTGCGGGCCGACCGTTGCCACCACGGCGTCGCAGCCAGTCAGCGCCTCCCGCGCCGCCTCGTCGGTGCGGAACAGCTCCACCACGTCGTGCGGTCGGGGCCGGACCTCGGCGCTGTCACCGAGCAGCCGCCCGACCTCGGTGTAGGCGAAGTTCGCCCCGTCCCTGCCCGGGTGGCCGGCGTAGCTGCGGAAGGTGTGGAAGCCCACCGCCGGTGCGGGCCGGCCCTCAGCGCTCATCGCGGGCGGCTGAGGCCATCAGGTCACTCAGCGCGTCGTCCGGGCGCGCGCGGGCGCGCAGCACGTCCGCGCGCTTGCGCAGCAGCGTGACCTTGGTGGCGTCCCAGTCGTCCGCGCGCAGCGCCGCCAGTACGATGTCGGCGAGTTCGGCGACGTCCTCGTCGTCGTACCCACGCGAGGTGATCGTCGGCGTGCCGAGCCGCAGACCGCTGGCGACGAACGGCGGCCTCGGGTCGCCGGGCAGCATGTTCCGGTTCGACAGGATGCCCAGATCCTGCAGCCGGCCCTCGGCGTCACGCCCCGTCAGCGCGGTGCGGGTGAGGTCGACGACCAGCAGGTGGGTGTCGGTGCCGCCGGTCAGCAGGTCGAGCCCGCCGTCGAGCAGGATCCCTGCCATGCGCCGCGCGTTGCTCACCACCCGCCGCTGATAGGCCCGGAAGACGGGGCTGGCCGCGTCCTTGAGGGTGGCCGCGAGGGAGACCAGCCCGGCCATCCCCACCGAGGACTGGAGTCCGGGGAAGACCGCCGAGTCGATCCGCGCCCGCAGCGACGCCGGGCACAGGAGGATCCCGCCGCGAGTACCGCGCAGCGTCTTCTCCACCGAGGTGGTCACGACGGTGTCCGGGTAGGCGCTCGGGTTGTCGTGCAGCCCGGCCGCGACCAGGCCCGCGATGTGCGAGATGTCGGCGATCAGGGTCGCGCCGACCTCCTGTGCTATCCCGCTGAACCGGGCGAAGTCGACGGCCCGCGGGTACGCGGAATACCCTGCGACGATGACGCGCGGGCGCTCCCGTTCCGCGATCCGCCGGATGTCGTCGTATGGCAGCAGGCCGGTCTCAGGGGCGACGGTGTAGGTCACGACCCGGTACAGCTCGGAGACGATGTGCTTGGGATGGCCGTGCGAGAGGTGGCCGCCGGAGGTCGTCGCCATCGCCATCATCGTGTCACCGGGCTTCATCAGCGCCCGGTAGGCGGCCAGATTGGCCAGGGAGCCGGAGACGGGCTGCACGTTGGCGTGCTCGGCGCCGAACACCGCGCGGGCCCGCTCCACCGCCAGCCGCTCCACCTCGTCGAAGATGGACGTGCCGGCGTACGGCTTGTTCCCCAAGTGTCCCTCGGCGGAGCGGAACTGGGCCACACCCCACGCGTGGTTGTCCCGGACCGCGGCGATCGGCGCGTTGGAGGCGGCGATCAGGTCGATGCTGTCCAGATAATGCTGGTTCTCGCGGGTCAGCAGGCGTTCGAGCTCAAGGTCATGCATGGGCAAGTCACCTCAAGGTGTCCGGCGGTTGGAAGGCCCGGGGAGGGTGGCGCGGATCAGCTGGCAGGTACGACGCGCAGCAGCGTGCCGACGCCGGCGATCTGCCGGCTCGTGACCTGGTAGACCGGCTCGACCAGCTCGGCGAAGTACCGGAGGTCCACCAGCGCATCCAGGCCCAGCTCGGGACCGCGGGCGATCAGGTCCTCGGAGGCGGCAAGGTACAGCTCGTCGGCGACGAGCAGCGCCGTGGTGATGAAGGCGAGGAGGTCCGGCATCCGCAGCAGGCGCCAGAAGTCGAAGGAGAACGCGGCCCGGAACGTGCCTTCGGCGAACGGCACGTCGACCCCGAGCAGGTGCAGGTTGTCCGCGTCCGTGTCGCGGCCGTAGTCGAAGGTGATGAGGCGCTGCGGGCCGAGCCCGCTGGTGCCGTAGCCGACGACCAGGTCGGGACGCTGCGGGTCCTGCCCGAGCAGCGACTCGACGGCGGCGCGCCAGGGTGCTATCGAGCACAGGCCCGCTTCGGCGCACACCGCCATGACCCGGCGGTATTCGGTGACCCGTTCCGCGATGTCGGCGAGCGAGCCGGCCAGGACCTCGGGCAGCCCGGCGATGAGCTCGACCTCGTAGTGCCGGTGCTTGTCCCGCAGCAGCGCCAGACTGGCGAAGTGGTCACCGATGGACTTGCGCAGATTGCGGTAGTGCGGCACGTGCCAGACGCGCAGTGTGGGCTCGTAGTCGAACCGCGAGCGGTCACGGCCGAAATGGCGGTACAGCTTGTAGGAGATGTCCAGGTCCTCGCCGCCCCACCGGGCATCGAAGTCCACGTCGAATGCGCCCACCGCCAGCGCGTCCGCCCGGTTCAGGCCGAAGTTGTTGGTGAAGCCGTACATCCAGGGTTCGGACGGCGCGGACCGGGCCCGCACATCGTGTTCCACGGGGAAGGTGTCGGCGACGCCCTTGCCGTTCATCACGGCCTGGAGCGCGGCCCAGCCTTGGACGCCCAGTTCGCCGCGGCCGCCCATCACCACGCTGTGCGGATCCTTCTCGGCCAGGCGCCAGTGGCGTTCGAGCAGGTCGGGCGGGCAGAGCGAGTCGTTGTCGAGCAGCAGCAGCCGCTCGGCGGTGGCGGCCAGGATGCCGGTGTTGCGCGCCTGGGACCAGCCTTTCGGCGAGGTCAGCTCCCGCAGCAGGTACGGCGTGTTCGCGCGCAGCTCGTTGAGCCGGGCCGGCGGCTCGCAGCCGTTGTAGACGACGATGACCTCGAATTTGTCCGCGGGCATCGTCTGGCCGGCCAGCGACTGCAGCACCAGTTCGAGGCACTGCACGTTGTAGTAGCTGGGGATGACCACGCTGAGCACGATGTTTCCCCGACGATCCATGCTGGCTTCCACGCGTTACCCCCGCATTAAGTCCAGATGTTGCATTAATCGAAGCACGCAGTGATCACGGTCGTCAATATCGGTGTCGTGCCGTCCTGTCAGGCCAGCGTGGACAGCCCGGTGAGCACGGCCCGTGCCACGTGATCCCCGTGCCGGAAGGTGATGGCGTTGGTGCCCGGGATGGCGAACGCCCGCGCCCCGCGCAGCGAGGTGTTCCAGCCCAGCGCGTAGCGCGCCCGGTGCGCGGTGCCGCCGGCGTCCACCAGGCGCCCGCGGTCGTCGACGGCGATCCGCCCGGTCGGCAGGCGACAGCCGGTCTCCGGATCGGCCAGGAACTCCTCCGAGACGGCTCCGGCGGCGTACAGCCCCCTCAGCAGCTCGTCGGCTGTGCCCGCGAGCGTCGGGTCGGGCAGCCGGGCGTCGATCAGCACGCCGGCCGGAACCTCCTCCCGGAGGTTGGCACCGCCGGCCCGGAAGCGGCCGGTCGAGGCGTCGAGCCGCACACGCATCCCCGAGCCGAGCGGCCGCACCACCCCCGCGCGGCACAGCGCCAGCAGCTCCTCCATCCGGAAGGCGGGCGGCCCGCTCGCCACCAGGTTGAACAGGCCGAACCATGCCCCGTCCAGCTCCTCGGTCCGGTCGCCGGGCGACAGGCGGGGCCGCAGGCGCGCGAGGTGCTCGAAGAAGAGCAGCTGGGCACCGTAGAGGGCGGTGTCGGCGGACCGGGCCGGGTCGGCGCTGCGCCGCAGTTCCTGTTCCAGCAGCGCGATGAACCGGACACCGAAGCCGGCAGTGGTGTTCGGTTCGAGGTGCCGCAGCGGCGCGCGCAGGTCGTCCACGTTCCATCGATGGGCCGGGTCGGGAACCGCCTTCTCGACGAGAGCGTCCAACTCGTCCGCGGTGCAGGCCGCGTGCAGGCGCTCGAAGTCCTGCCACGGCATGGCGGTGTGCCGCGCGGCGGCGGCGAACAGCTCGCGGTAGTACGCGTAACTCAGGTCCTTCACAACGAGCGGCCAGACGTCCCGGCGGAAGTCGAGCATTCCGTCCCCGGCGAGCGACTGCCCGAGCGCCTCCGGGAAGTAGCGCAGGTCGTGCACAGGGCCGTGGATCAGCCGGTGACTCGGCTTGCACCGGTACGGCATACCGCGGCGGGAACCGGCCAGCAGCCGCGGCTCGCGTCCGGAACGCACGTAGCGAAGCTCTCCGCCGGCCGTGCGGGCATACCGGCCGCCGCGCCCCTCGGTGACCAGGGCCATCAGGTCGAAGAAGGCCAGCCCCATGCCGCGGACCAGGACGTCCTCTCCGGGCGCGAACATCGCGAGGTCGGCATCGGTGACGAATCCGGGCGGCAAGTACCCGAGCCCGTGGCGCTCGGCGAACGCGGCCGTCTCCGCCTGCTCGCCCTGCGGCCGAGCGTCCAGGTGACCGAGGGCGAGGACCACCGCGTCGGCGTCGAGCCGGGCACCATCCGCCAGGTGCACGCGCTCGATGCCGTCCGGTGCGCCGGTGAGCGCCACCGCGCGGCCCTCGTGCACGGTCACCCGCGTGCCCGGCGGCGCCTGCCGGATCACGTCGCCGAGAAACCAGGACAGGTAGGCGCCCTGCAGCCGCCGGGTCGCGAACGAGGCGGGGCCGGTCTCGCGTACCTCGCCGGCCAGCGAGGGATCCACGGGCGGGAGCGTCCCGGCGGCTGTGGCCGCCGCCCAGTCGGCCAGCGACGGCCCTGGGCGCGGCGGGCCGGCGCAGCGCACGGCCTCGCCGGGAAACAGGGTGACGTCCTTGGCCAGCGAGTTCATCCGCATCAGCGGCGACTGCCCGTGCCGCCAAACCCGCCCGGGACCGGCCGGGTGCGGATCGATGAGGACAATCTCGAGAGTCCGTCCAGGTGCCAGCGTTCCGGCGTTGGCCAGCAACCGTTCCACCAGACCCACACCGACCGGGCCGGCGCCTATGACTGCAATGCGAGGCATGGCGGGCAGGCTAATCCACGGTGACGTCCATCGTGGGGCGGGCGTCAGCGGAGCAGGACCGCCGGATCGGCATAGATGGCCTCGATGACCTGCCCGGCCGCGCCGAGGATCACCGCGTCCCCGCCGAGCGGCGAGATGGCGACGGTGGGCACCTGCCCGTACAGCGCGCCGGCCCGCAGCGCCGCCTCGGTGGGCTGGAGAATCCAGGCGCCGAGCCGGGAGAATGTGCCGCCCAGCACGATCGCGCCCGGGTCCAGCGCCTTGACCACGCAGGTCAGCGCGCGCCCGAGCGCGTCGCCGGCCCGCCGCACCGCTTCCAGGGCGCCGGGGTCGCCCGCCTCGAGCAGCGCGATCAGCGCGGAGATCCGCTCGTCCGGGCCTGACCAGGTGGCCAGCGGCTTGAGCCCCACCGCGCAGAGCATCGCCTCCCGGCCGGCGACGAGTTCCAGGCACCCGCGGGCACCGCAGGCGCACCGCGGCCCCTCCGGATCCACCTGGATGTGGCCCAGCTCGCCGGCGAACCCGTGGGAGCCCCGGAAGATGCGGCCGTTCAGGATGATGCCGCCGCCGATGCCGACCTCGCCGGAGACGTGCAGCAAGTCGCCGAGCGGGCCTCCCACGCCGAACCTGAGTTCGGCGAGCGCCGCGAGGTTCGCCTCGTTCTCGACCTTGGTGGGCAGCCGCAGCTCGTGAAGGTCGTGGTCGAGCAGCGCCCCGGCCGGCACGTCGCGCCAGCGGAAGCTGGGAGCGCGCAGCATGTCGGAGTGGTCGAGCATGCCGGGCACCGCCACGACGGCCCCGACCACGGTCAGGCCCTGGTCTCGCGCGGCGGCGATGGCCTGCCTGGCCAGCAGGGACACCGCTGCGGCGATCTCCTCGGGCCGGCGGTCCCGGTTGTCGGTCGTCACCTGGTGCCGGTAGCGCACCCGGCGGCTGAGGTCGAGGACGCAGGCGGCCAGGTAGTCGACGGTCACCTCGAGGCCAAGCCCCGCGGCGCCCTCGCCGTCGATCAGGATGCCGGTTCCCGGGCGCCCGCGCTCTCCGTCGTGCACCGTGCCGCCGCTGTGCACCAGGCCGACCTCGGTGAGCACCGCGATCAGGTTCGACACCGTGGTCTTCGTGAGGCCGGTCAGCGCGGCGAGCTGTGCCCTGGTGGCCGGCTGGTGTTCCGCAATGACGCCGAGCAGAACGGCCAGGTTGCGCTCCCGCATGGTGGCGTGGCGTATGGGCGCACCAAGGTCGATCTGCATGGGGAAACGTTACAGGGCTGCCCCCGCGGAAGGTCGCCGGAGCACCACGCGGCCTCTCGGGGGCCTTGGCAGCCCACCGCCCGGGCCCTACCGTGGTCCAAATAGTTGCCTAAATAGCCGAAGGTGGTCATGCGTCATCGACGACAGCCGATAGTGGCGGCGGGCGGACCCCTGTGTCGGTGACGTCGCGGCCCGGCCTCCCGGCCGCCCCTCCGGCGCCGCCACGGGCCGCCTGGGCGGTCCTGTTCACCGTGCTGGGCGCGGCGATGGCGGACCTGCTGGACGCCACGGCGATGAACGTCGCCGCCCCGGCGATCCACAACGACCTCGGCGCGTCCGGTGCAGAGTTCCAGTGGATCAGCATCGGCTACCTGCTGGCCTTCGCGGTGCTGCTCCTCGCCGGCGGCCGCCTCGGTGACATCGCCGGCCGCCGCCGCATGCTCCTCATCGGCCTCGCCGGCTTCGCGCTCACGTCGGCGGCGTGCGCGGTGGCGCAGTCCCCGGTCCAACTGATCGTCGCGCGCCTGCTGCAGGGCGGTGCCGCGGCGATGATGGTCCCGCAGTGCATCAGCCTCATTCGCGAGAGCTTCGGCGAGGAGCACAGCGCGAAGGCGTTCGCCGTCTTCGGGCCCTTCATGAGCCTCTCCTCCGCCGCCGGCCCGATCCTGGGCGGCACCCTGATCACGTACGCGTCTTGGCGGTGGATCTTCGTCATCAACCTCCCGGTGTGCCTGGCCGTGTACCTCGCCGCCCGTCGCACGCTGCCCGCCGGGCAGCGCCCCGGGACTCGGCCGAGGCTCGACTGCGTCGGCATGGTCCTGTGCTCGGTGGCCGTCGCGCTCTTCGTCTATCCGGTGATCCAGGGCCGCGAGTATCAGTGGGCCTGGTGGACCTGGGCGATGATGCTGTCCTCGGTACCGGCTCTCGCGCTCTTCGCGCTCCACGCCCGCAACCGGCACCGGCGCCGGCTCGACGCGTTCATCGAGACGAGCCTGTTCCGCCGGCGGTCCTTCACCGGGGGGGCGGTCGTCGTCTTCCTGTTCTTCGGCGCGTGCTCAGGCGCCTTCATCATCTATCCCGTGCTGGTCCAGCTGTACGTCGGCTGGTCGCCGATCCGCAGTGGGCTGACCGGCACCTGGTGGCCGGTGGGCACCATCGCCGCGATGGGCATCGGGCACCTGCTCGCGAAGCGAAGCCCGCGCCTGGTGCTCCAGATCGGCATCCTGGCCCAAGCGCTGGGCATGGGTCTCGCGGCGCTGACCGTGGCGGCCACCGCCCGCACCACCACCCACCAGGGTCCGCACGGCCTGCTGTTCGACTCCGGCCTGACCAGTTTCAACCTGGCACCGGCGCTGCTGGTCGCCGGCGTCGGCACCGGTCTCTTCTTCGGGCAGTTCCTCAACCTGGTCCTGTCCCGCGTCAGCGACCGCGAGCTCGGGTCGGCCACCGGCGCCGTCAACGCCCTCCAGCAGCTGGGCGGCGCGGTGGCGGCGGCGATCTTCTCGACGGTGATCTTCGACCGGATCGGCCGGGGCGCGTCGCCGTTCGCCGCGGGCGAGCTGGCTTATTGGCTCTGCGCCGCGCTGCTGGTGGTGACCTGGGCCGCGTCCTTCGCTCTTCCGAACGGCTCCGCGACGGCGGACGGGAAAGGTACCGACTGATGCTGAGCTCCCCGGCGGTCAACCTGTGGACTATCCGTGACGCGCTGGCGGCCGACCGGCGCGCCGCCCTGCGCCGCCTGGCCGATCTCGGATATCGGGGCATCGAGCCGTTCGAGGCCCTCGACGACCCGGCCGGCCTGCGCGCGACGGCCGAGGACCTCGGCCTCGCCATCTGCAGCGCCCACTCGCACCGCTTCTTCGGCGCCGACCGCGACGCGGCTCTCGAAGCCGTGGCCACCCTCGGCGCCGGCCTGGCGATCGTGGGAACCGGCCTCCCCGACGACGCCTTCACCGGCCGGGCGGCGCTGGCCCGCACCGCCGACTCGCTCAACGCCCTCGCCGGCCGGGCCGCCGGGTACGGCCTGCGGATCGGTTACCACAACTACTGGGCCGAGTTCGCTTCCCGGATCGACGGCCGGCACGCCCTGGAGGTGCTGGCCGACCTGGTGGACCCGGAGATCTTCTTCGAGATCGACTGCTACTGGGCGGCCCTCGGCGGCGCCGACGTGCCTGCCGTCGTCGAGCGACTCGGCGAGCGGGTGCCAGCCCTCCACCTCAAGGACGGCCCGGTCACCGAAGGCGCGCCGCACGTCGCGCTTGGGCGGGGCGCCATGCCGACGGCGCGGATCCTGGCCGCCGCTCAGGCCGGGGCGCTGCACATCGTCGAGATGCATACCAGCGAGGGCGACGTCTTCGCGGAACTCGCGGAGAGTCGCGCGTACCTGGAGTCGGCCGCGGCCCGGCGCTGAGCGGCCGCGACGGCTCAGCCCGCCCGCCGCAGCCAGACCGCCGGGTCGTCCCGCACCTGCTGCACCGCCGTGTCCGCTGCCCCGCGCACCGCGGCGTTCGTGCCCAGCCGAGCGGCCCGCAGCGTGACCGGCGCGAGTTCCGAGGTCAGCACCCGGCGCCGCAGCTCAGCCTCGATGCCCTCGCGCAGCCGATCAAAGTACGTCGCGTAGACCCCGCCCAGCACGATCGCCGGCACGTCCAGCAGGTTGACCACCGCGGACAGCGCGATGCCCAGCGCGGCGGCGGCCCGGGGCTCGTCCTCGGCGAGCGCCTCCTGGCCGGCGTACTGCTCCAGGCAGCCGGCCGCGCCGCAGCGGCAGGGCGGCCCGTCCGGGAAAACCGTCACGTGCCCGATCTCGCCGCTCCAGCCGCGCGCGCCGCGGTACAGCTCGCCGTCGATCACCAGGCCGGCGCCGATGCCGATCTCGCCGGAGACGTACAGGAAGGTCGGCTCGGTGCCGGTGACCCGCAGCTCGCCGAGGGCGGCGAGGTTGGCCTCGTTGTCGACGGTGATCGGCAGGTCGGCGAGCTCGGGCAGGCCGCGCAGCAGCGCCGGGGCGTCCACGTTCTGCCAGCCCAGGTTGGGCGCCTGCAGGACGAAGCCCGTGGAGACCAGGCCGGGGACCGCGAGCGTGGCGCCGACGACGACCAGGCCGTCGGCCTTGGCGGCGAGCCGGGCCCGGGCACCGAGCCGGCCCAGAGCGGAGAGCGCCGCGTATGGTCCGGCCGGGCGCTGGTCGGCGTGCTCAATGAAGCGGTGACGCACCGCCCCGGTCAGGTCGACCACGCAGGCGGCCAGGTAGTCGACGTTGATCTCCAACCCGAGCCCGGCCGGGCCGGTCGCGCTGAGCGTGAGCCCGACCGCGGGTCGGCCGGCGCCGGTGCGCGGCGGCGGGTCCAGCTCAGTCAGCAGGCCACCGGCGACCAGCTCGTCGACCAGGGCGGACACAGTCGCCCGGGTGAGCCCGGTGGTGGCCGCCACCGCCGACCGGGACATCGGATCCGCGCTGTTCGCCACGGTGTGAAGGGCCAGCGCCAGATTATGGGCTCGCACGTTTGACTGTCGGACGGGGGCACTCGAAGAGGTCAAGCGAGCCATCATGGCTTGACAATGCTATACCTCGGACAAATAATTCAACCACTAAATAAATCTCATGCGTTTCCGGAGGAAGCCGTGTCTGTGCAGCCCACCCGTGATGACAAGTTCTCCTTCGGTCTCTGGACCGTCGGGTGGCAGGCGCGCGACCCGTTCGGTGAGGCGACCCGTCCCGCGCTCGACCCGATCGAGACCGTGCACAAGCTTGCCGAGCTCGGTGCGTACGGTGTCGGGTTCCACGACGACGACCTGGTGCCGTTCGGCTCCGACGCCGCCACCCGGGACGGCATCATCGCCAAGTTCAAGAAGGCGATCGCCGAGACCGGCCTGATCGTCCCGTCTGTGACCACCAACCTCTTCAATCACCCGGTGTTCAAGGACGGCGGCTTCACCAGCAACGACCGCTCGGTCCGGCGCTACGCGGTGCGCAAGGTGCTGCGTCAGATGGACCTCGGTGCCGAGCTGGGCTCCAAGACCCTGGTGCTGTGGGGCGGCCGCGAGGGCTCGGAGTACGACTCGGCCAAGAACGTCCAGGCCGCCCTCGACCGTTACCGTGAGGCGCTCAACCTGCTCGCGCAGTACTCGGAGGACCACGGCTACGGGTTCCGCTTCGCCATCGAGCCGAAGCCGAACGAGCCCCGCGGCGACATCCTGCTGCCCACCGCCGGCCACGCCATCGCCTTCACCCAGGAGCTGGAGCGGCCCGAGCTGTTCGGCATCAACCCCGAGGTCGGGCACGAGCAGATGGCGAACCTCAACTTCACCCACGGCATCGCGCAGGCGCTGTGGCACAACAAGCTCTTCCACATCGACCTCAACGGCCAGCACGGCCCGAAGTACGACCAGGACCTGGTCTTCGGCCACGGCGACCTGCTCAACGCGTTCTCGACGGTCGACCTGCTGGAGAACGGCCTCCCCGGTGGCCGCGCCTACGACGGCCCGCGCCACTTCGACTACAAGCCGTCGCGCACCGAGGACGTCGAGGGTGTCTGGGAGTCGGCGAAGGCCAACATCCGGATGTACCTGCTGCTCAAGGAGCGGGCCAAGGCGTTCCGCGCCGACCCGGAGGTGCAGGAGGCGCTGGCCGCGGCCAAGGTCGGCGAGCTGTCCACCCCCACCCTGAACCCGGGCGAGTCGTACGCCGGCCTGCTCGCCGACCGCAGCGCGTTCGAGGACTTCGACGTGGACGCCGCCGGCGCCCAGGGCTACGGGTTCGTCAGGCTCAACCAGCTGGCCGTCGAGCACCTGATCGGTGCCCGCTGACCTGTGGCGCTCGTGGCTGGGATCGACAGCCCGACGCAGTCGTGCAGGGTCGTGATCCGCGACACCGGGACGGGGCGCTGGTCCGGCAGGGCCGTGCCGCGCATCCGGTCCGGACGCCACTGAGATGCGTCCGGACGCCTGGTGGGCCACGCTGCGGCAGGCGATCGACGAGGCGGGCGGCTGGACGACGTAGCCGCCGCCTCGGTGGTGGGTCAGCGGCCGGGCATGGTCGTGCTGGACGAGAACGGTGGGTCGGCCGCCCGGCGCTGCTGTGGAAACCACACCCGCAGCGCCGGGGCGGCCGCCGCCCTGATCGCCGAACTCGCGGTGGCGCGGCATGGGCCGAAGCGGTCGGCATCGTGCCGGCCGTCGGTTTCACCCTGACCAAGCGGCGGTGGTGCGAAACGAACCGCACCCATGGGCAAAGGAGCCACCCAGCCAACGGTTGGACAGCCCCTCAACAAGATTTTCACGGCCTGCCCGCGTGGTCGTGGCCACGCTCAGCGCGAGCCGGAGACCTGGCCGGGCGGCGGGTAGCGGACGCCGATCCGTTCGCGGACCGTGTCGAGCACGCCCATGATTTCCAGCGTCGTGGCCTGCGGCATCAGCGGGCTCTCCGGCTCGCCCGCGGCCAGGCAGCGCTGCACCTCCTCGGCCTCGAACTGATAACCCCTGCCGGGGAAATCCAGGTCGACGACCTCGGCGCCGGCACCGCGGTGCAGTGTGAACGAGCGAGGCGCGAAGAAGCCGCGCGGCAGATCGACCCGGCCGGCGGTGCCGGTGATCATCGCCGCGTTGCCGGTCCCGCCGACCAGGCCGCACGTCAGCGCGGCCACCGCGCCGGACCGGTAGCCGAGCAGCAGGCCGGTGTTCTGGTCGACGCCCTCGGGCGACAGCCGCGCCCACGCCTGCACGGAATCCGGCGCGCCCAGGATCATCTGGGCCAGGTTGACCGGATAGACGCCGAGGTCCAGCAGCGCGCCGCCGCCCAGCGCGGGGTCCATCAGCCGGTGCGTGGCCGAGAACGGTCCCTGCAGCCCCAGATCCGCGTGCACCGCGGTCACCTCGCCGATGGCACCGTCGGCGACCAGGGCGGCAACCCGCCGGATGACCGGGTTGCAGCGCATCCACATGGCTTCCATCAGGAAGACGCCGCGGGAGCGTGCCCGCTCGACCAGTCTCGCCGCCACCGTATCGGTCCGCCGCTCGCCCCTGAACTTGAATCTGCCGGGGATCTTGAAGCTTCCCCGACGCCGGGAACCTCCTGTCCGCCGCCACCAACGCCGACACACCTCCAACACCTGCGGCTCAGATGAGATCCACGAACACCTGGACAACGACGCGAGCGAACTGAACGCCCCGCCGCGCACCCCTCAAGGCAACAGCCCCTGGGGCTACGACGCGGCTGGCGACGAGACCTACGGCGCCATCCTCGCCGGCCTGCTCCACCACCTCCCTATCGACAAGCTGCACCAGCTCCTTCTCCTAACGCGATCTTCAACCTCGTGGTCCGAACGAGATGTCGTACTTGATCACTCGGACCGGGATCTGCGGTACGTGGGGGCGGCCTTCGGCTGAACATGTGGTCCGACCAAGGAACACACAAGCTCAGCACGAAGGCCGTGCGGATGAGTCTGTCGCGTGGGCTGGCGGGTCCGGTATTCCAGTGCGGGTGAGGTGGCCGGCTACCAGGGTCTGGGCGCCCAGACCGGTGGCCGGGTGGTGACGCCACCGCACCGCACGTTCAAGAAGAACGCCCCGGACTGGTACGAGGAGATGCACGAGCACCAGCGCAAAGCGCACTCCTCCCGACACATCCGCGTCGAGCGCGGCATCGCCCACCAGAAGAACTGGCGTGCCCTGGCCCGTCACCACGGCCGCCGCGAGCACATGAGCGACACCGCCCAGGCCGTCGCCAGCCTGCTGTCCCACCAGCAAACCGCAGACCTGACCTCAGCGCGGCAGATGCCAACACAGAGACACATCGAAGCTTTTCGACGCCTCACCGCCAACCATGCACGAGCTCGTTAGCGCCGCCTGCTCGCAAGGGAGTTCGGTCGTTGGCCGATGTCCTTGCGCGGTAGGATCTCATCATGGCGGTTACCGGACCCAATGCCGAGAAGTTGTTTTATGTCACGACTCCCATTTACTACGTCAATGACGCCCCACACCTGGGCCACGCCTATACGACCATCGTCGGAGATGTATTGGCGCGCTGGCATCGTCAACGTGGCGACCAGGTCAGGTATCTGACCGGGACGGACGAGCACGGCCAGAAGATCATGCGCACCGCGGAGGCTCATGGGATGAGCCCGCAGGAGTGGTGCGACAAATTGGTCGAGGAGTCCTGGAAGCCGTTGTGGACGCATCTGGGGATCGCCAACGACGACTTCATCCGCACCACTGAAGAACGCCATGTCGCCCGCGTGCAGGAATTCGTCCAGGAGTTGCACGACAAGGGCGAAGTCTACCGGGGCGGCTACGAGGGCCCGTACTGCGTGGGGTGCGAGGAGTACAAGACTCCCGGTGAACTCCTCGACGGCGAGGGCGAACTGGCCGGGCAGAAACTGTGCCCCATTCACCGTAGGCCGGTGGAGATTCTCATGGAGGAGAACTACTTCTTCAAACTCTCCGCATACGCGGAGCGCCTCCTCGCACACTACGAAGAGCACCCGGAGTTCATCTATCCGGAATCCGCGAGGAACGAGGTCGTGAACTTCGTCCGGCGGGGCCTGCAGGACCTGTCGATCTCGCGTTCTACCTTTGACTGGGGCATCAAGGTGCCGTGGGACGAGAAGCACGTCATCTACGTATGGGTCGACGCGCTGATGAATTACGCGACCGCGGTGGGATTCGGCGCCGACCAGCAGCAATTCGACCGGACCTTCCCCGCGGACGTCCACCTGGTCGGCAAGGACATCCTGCGCTTCCATGCCGTCATCTGGCCGGCGATGCTGATGGCGAACGGTCTTCCCTTGCCGGGGCGTATCGCGGCGAACGGCTGGCTGATGGTCGGCGGCGAGAAGATGAGCAAGTCGAACCTGACGGGCATCTCTCCGCACCAGCTGACCGATCACTTCGGCGTCGACGCCTATCGGTGGTACTTCCTGCGGGCGATCTCCTTCGGCCAGGACGGCTCGTTCTCCTGGGAGGATTTCAGCGCGCGCTACACCAGCGAGCTCGCCAACGAACTCGGCAACCTGGTCTCGCGAGTCACGGCCATGATCGGCAGGTACTTCGGCGGCGTGCTTCCCGACGCCGCCGCGCCGACTCCGGTCGAGCGTCGGGTCATCGACCAGCTGGCGAAGACAGTGGCCGAGGCCGACAGCCTGATCGGTGACGGGCTTGACTTCTCCGGCGGCATCGCCGCCATCTTCCGCTTCATCAGCCTGGTCAACGGCTATCTGACCGAGCAGGAACCGTGGAAGGTGGCCAAGGATCCGTCGCCACAGGCGCAGGACCGGCTGGCCACCCTCCTCTACACGGCGGCGGAGTCGCTACGTGCGACCGCGGTCCTGCTCCACCCCGTGATGCCCGACACCTGCGAGAAGCTCTGGGCCTCCCTGGGTGCGGAGTCCTCGTTGGGCCCGATCGGCGACCAACTGGTGCAGGAAGCCGGTACGTGGGGCCGGCTGCCCGCCGGAAGCCTCGTGACCAAAGGCGAGGCACTCTTCCCGCGGCTGGACGAGAAGCCGGCGCAGTGAGACGCGAGGACGTCCTCCGCGCCGTTCGAACGGTGCGGAGGACGTCCCGGTGCCGCCGCGACGTCACACGAGTGGAAGCACGGAGTCCTGCGCCCGGTCCACCCGGTGCTGTTTCGCCTGGTCGGTGATCATCTGCGCTTCCATGGCCAAGCAGCTGATGACGGCGGTACTGACGACGCCTCAGGTCGCGAGGTGAACTCCATCGAACCAGGCGGGCACATCACCACCACCGAGTACGACCGGTCGGGCAACACCGTCCGCGAGCTGACGCCCGGCAACCGAGACCTCGCGCTGGCCACCAGCGGTCCGAGCCTCGGCCTGCTCACCTTGCTCGGCCTCGACGCCGTCGGAACCGCCGACCGCGCCGCCCAACTGTCCACGAGCCATATCTACTCAGCCGACGGACAGAACGAACTGGCCGTGTTCGGCCCCCGGCACGAGGTCACACTCGCCACACCCCTCCAGGCTGACGCCGGTGGCACCGACCTGCCCGCGGGCTCCGAGATACCGGCCCGCCTGCACACCGTCACCGCCTACGACCAGGGCCGTCCCACTGACGGAAGCGCGACCGCTTCGGGCCTGCCCACCACGGTGACGACGGGAGCGTCCGTCAGCGGCTACTCCCACGACGCCGACACGCACACCACGACGACCGCCTACGACTGGGCGAAAGCACTGCCCACCTCGACGACCGAAGATCCAGGCGGCCTGAACGTCACCAAGACCACCGCATACGACGCACAGAGCCGGCCAGTCACGACGGCACAGCCCAAGTCCAACGGAACCGACGCCGGGACGACCGTCACGACCTACTACTCGGCTACCGGCACCGGCGCATGCCACGCCCGGCCGGAGTGGGCAGGACTCGTCTGCTCCACCGCACCGGCCGGGGCAATCACCGGTGGAGGCTCCAACCCGACCCAGTCGCCGACCAAGACCACCGAACCTCGAACGGCCAGACCGTCACCCACGAGACGGATGCTCTCGGACGGGAGATCAGTTACAGCGACGGCGCCGGCAACACCACCACGACCACCTACGACGCCCTCGACCGGCCCGTCACCGTGACCGACTCGGCGCCCTCCACCACTACGTACGCCTACGACACGACCACAGACCGCGCGGCCTGCCGACCTCCCTCACCGACTCGGTCGCCGGGGCGCTCACAGCCACCTACGGACCCGACGGGGAACTGAGCAGCGAACACCTGCCGGGCGGCTACACCCTGAATGTCGGCACGAACAACGTGGGCGAGGAGACGTCCGCGATCTACACCCGCGACAGCGACGCCGGCGCGGTCCTGAAGGACACCGCCGATTACGCGGTCAACGGCGACATCGCCGACCACAGCGAGACCGCGGGTGACACGTCGTCGCAGAGCTACACCTACGATCAACTCGGCCGACTCGCCGGGTCCGACGATCTCGGCGGTGACGGGAGCTGCCTCCGGCATGTCTACGGCTACGACGGCAACAGCAATCGCACATCGCTGACCACCTCGCTCAGCGCTCCTGGCGCCGCCTGCACCGACACCGGCGCGACTGGGCTCCTGGACGAGCGTGCGGTGCTCACTGCCACTTCACACGCCGGCTCCCCCCGGGTCAGACCGGCGCTAGCCGGCCGGCGCGGAAGCGGTTGATGGCGTCGAGGTGCTTGGCACGCATCTGCTCGTCGCGCACGCCGAGGCCCTCCTCGGGGGCCAGGCACAGGACGCCGACCTTGCCCTGGTGCAGGTTCCGGTGGACGTCGTGGGCGGCTTGGCCGGTCTCCTCCAGGGAGTACACCCTGGACAGGGTGGGGTGGATCCTGCCCTTGGCGACGAGCCGGTTCGCCTCCCAGGACTCGCGGTAGTTCGCGAAATGCGAGCCGATGATCCGTTTGAGGGACATCCACAGGTAGCGGTTGTCGTACTCGTGGATGTAGCCGCTGGTCGAGGCGCAGGTGACGATGGTTCCCCCCTTACGGGTGACGTAGACCGAGGCGCCGAAGGTCTCGCGGCCGGGGTGCTCGAAGACGATGTCGACGTCCTCTCCGCCGGTCAGCTCGCGGATACGGCCACCGAAACGCTTCCACTCCCGCTGGTCCTGGGTGTGCTCGTCACGCCAGAAGCGGAAGCCCTCGGCCCTGCGGTCGATGACCGCTTCCGCGCCCATCCTGCGGCAGATCTCCGCCTTCTCCTGGCTGGACACCACGCAGATCGGCGTGGCACCCCCGGCCAGCGCGAACTGGGTCGCGTACGAGCCGAGCCCGCCGCTGGCACCCCAGATCAGCACGTTGTCACCCTGCTTCATACCGGCACCGTTACGGGACACCAACTGCCGGTACGCGGTCGAGTTGACCAGCCCGGGAGCAGCCGCCTCCTCCCAGCTCAGATGCTCCGGCTTGGGCATCAACTGGTTGGACTTCACCAGCGCCACCTCGGCCAGGCCACCGAAGTTCGTCTCGAACCCCCAGATCCGCTGCTCCGGATCGAGCATCGTGTCGTTGTGCCCGTCGCTCGACTCCAGTTCGACCGACAGGCAGTGTGCGACGACCTCGTCGCCGGCCTTCCAGAGGTTGACACCCGGGCCGGTGCGCAGCACGACGCCCGACAGGTCCGAGCCGATGACGTGGTAGGGCAGGTCGTGGCGCCTGCCCAGCGATGACCGGCGGCCGTAGCGCTCGAGGAAGGCGAACGTCGGCACCGGCTCGAAGATCGAGGACCACACCGTGTTGTAGTTCACCGAGGAGGCCATGACCGCCACCAGCGCCTCGCCAGGGCCCAGCTCAGGCACCGGCACCTCGTCCAGGTGGATCGACAGGCGCGGGTCCTTGTCGGCCGATGCCATCCCCTCGAACATGCCGGTGTCGCTCCTGTGCAGCGTCGCCGCCCGGTAGCTCTCGGGCAGTCGGAGAGCGGAGTAGTCACGGGCAGTCGCCTGACCGGAGGTTATGGCGTCAACGATTTCCTTCACTGCATGCCTCTTCAGTCGATCGGATGGGAGGAGCAGCCCCACCGGGCGGTTCTGGTCGCCGACGCGCTATTCGACGCCCCGCTCGCGCAGGTAGTCCGCCAGCGCGGGCACCGTGTCCAGGGCAGACAGGTCGTCGTCCATCTCGACGACGACGCCGTAACGGCCCTCGATGGCCTGGATCAGCCGCACGAAGCCCAGCGACGTCAGTCCGAGCAGCCCGAGCGGCTCGGGCTCGTCGGCGAGCGCCTCCTCGGCGCTGATCTGGCCGTCGGCGGCCTCGACGACCAGATCGGCCAGCTCGCGGTGGAGTTCGGGATACGGATCGGGCCGGGATTCGTGCTGCAGGTCTGGTCGCGGCTCGGGATGCAGGTCGGGGACGGTCACTCGGGCTCCTCCTGTCGCAGTTCGTCGACGGCGCTGACCACCCCGTCGATGGTCGGGGTGTCGAAGAAGGCGTCGAACGGCACCTCCACGCCGAGGCGTTGCCGGATACGGGCGATGATCTGCATGATCGTCAGCGAGTGCCCACCCAGGTCAAAAAGGGTGACGTCGGGGGCGAACTCGTCCACCCGCAGCACTTCCCGCCAGATGCCGGTCACGATCCCGGTCAGATCGGCGACGTCGGCCGGGCCGGCGCCGCCCTCGGTGTCGGTGTCGGTGTCCGGCGACACGGTGCCGGTCGGCTCGGGTGCGAGCGCGGCGGCCGGGTCGAGCGGGTCGGCCGCGGTGGGCACGGCAGCCACGGCGTGCAGGCCCGGCAGGGCGGCCCGGTCGAGCTTGCCGTTGAAGGTGCGGGGCAACTGGTCCAGCCAGTGGAAGTCCCGGGGGACCATGTACCGGGGCAGGCGAGCGGCGACGTGGGCCCGTACCGCTGAGAGCTGCCCCGCCCCGACCAGGTAGGCCGCCAGCTCTCCGTCGCGTACCGTCACCGCGGCCTGCGCGACCCCTGGCGCGTCGAGCAGCGTCCGTTCGATCTCGCCCAGCTCGATCCGGTGCCCGCGCAGTTTGATCTGGTCGTCGGACCGGCCGAGGAATTCGAGCTGGCCGTCGGCGCCGAGACGCACCAGGTCACCCGTGCGGTAGCACCGCCGGCCGGCCGCATCGGTCACGAAGCGCTCGGCGGTGAGCTCGGGCCGCCCGCGGTAGCCCCGGGCCAGTCCGGCGCCGCTTATGAACAGCTCCCCCGGCACGCCGACCGGCACCGGGCGCAGCCGGGCGTCCAGGACTTGCAGGGTGGTGTTGGCGACCGGGCGCCCGATGGTCACCCGGTCCGGGTGGGCCGGGATCTCGGCGGCGGTGGACCAGATGGTGGTCTCCGTCGGTCCGTAGACGTTGACCAAGCGGTCGACCAGCGGGCGCAGCCGCCGGGCCGCCGGGAGCGCGAGCGCCTCGCCGCCGCACAGGGCGGTGATCGGGGCGCCGGCCCAGCCGGCGTCGAGCAGCAGTTGCCAGCTGGACGGGGTGGCCTGCACGTGGGTGATTGCGGCGTCGCCGATGAGCCGGGCCAGCGCGCCGCCCTCGCGGACGGCCGCGTCGGCGGCGATGACGACCCGGCCGCCGGTGGTGAGCGGTGCGAACAGTTCGAGTCCACTGATGTCGAAGGACAGGGTGGTCAGGTTGAGCCAGCGGTCGGCCGGCCCCGAGCCGATCAGCTCGCCGATGGCGGCGATGAGGTTGGCCAGGGCAGCGTGGCCGACCTCGACGCCCTTGGGACGGCCGGTCGAGCCGGAGGTATAGATGACGTAGGCGAGGCCGGCGGGGTCAGTGGCGGCGGGCGGTGTCCCGGGCTCCGCGGCGAAGGCCGCGAGACCGTCGAGCGCCAGCAGTTCGACGGGCGGCACGCCCAGGTTCGCGGTGGCTTCGGTGTGGCCGAGGATCAGCTTCGTCCCGGCGTCGGTGGCGATGAACTCCAGCCGGGCCGTCGGGGAGGTCGGATCCAGCGGCAGGTAGGCCGCACCGGCGGCGAGGATGCCGAGCAGGCCGGCGACGAGTTCCACGTGCCGGCGGGCGCAGAGTCCCACCACGTCGCCGGAGCCGACGCCTCGCCGCCGCAGCCCGTGGCCGATCCGATGGGCGGCGGCGACCAGTTCCCGGTACGTCAGGGCGCCGGCGTCGCCGGACACCGCCACCGCGTCGGGGGTGGCTTCGGCGGCCGCCCTGACCAAGTCGAGGACGGTAGTGGCCGGGCGCGGCCGCGCGGTGTCGTTGATGCGCTCCAGCAGCACCTGCTCCGCGGGCAGGAGCAGGTCGAGGTCGCCCAGCGGCCGGTCCGGCTCGGCCAGGCCGGCGGCGAGCAGGGTGCGCAGATGTCCGGTGATCCGCTCGGCGTCGGCGACCGGCAGCAGCCGGGTGGGGATGTGGATGCGCCCGGTCAGACCGTCAGGGGTGTCGATGAAGTGCAGGTGCATGGCGGCGCGGACCGTCGCCGTGGCGAACAGCCGCTCCACCGGGGAGGTCGCCTGACCAGACGGATCCGGGCGCAGGCGTATGTAGCTGGTCGAGACGGGCGCCATGGCGAGGCGGGGCGGCAGGCCGGTCACGGCCCGGCCGAACGGCACCTCGCGGTGGCCGTACACGGCCCTGGCCTCGGCCCGTACCTCGCCCACCAGCCGGCCGAAGGACGTCCGCGGGTCCGCGGTGAGCGTGACGGGCAGTTCGTTGACCCACATCCCCAGCTCGCCCGCGGTTTCCGGGCGCCGGGTGGACACGTCCACGGCCACCGAGGTTGCGACGTTGCCGTATCGGGCGAGCAGCGCGTGCACGCCCGCGAGCAGCACCTCGAAGCGGGTCGCCCCGAGCGCCGCCGTGCCGGCGGTCAGCGCGGCGTCCAGCTCCCGGTCCCAGGCGAGGTCGAGGTGGGTGGCGTCCTCCGCCGCGGTGGGCGTGGCCGCGAGGCCGGGCAACAGCACTTCGGCGGGCGGCGCCGGCCGGGCGGACCAGAACTCCCGCGCCGCCGGCAGGGCCTCCGCGACGCGCCGGGCCTGCGCCTGCGCGAACCCGGCGAACCGGTCGAGGGAGCCCCGGCCGAGGGGCCGGCCGGCCACGGCCGCGGCGAGGTCGGCGACGAGCATGTCCCTGCCGAGGCCGTCGAGGACCAGGTGGTGGGCGACGATCATCACGACCGTACGGCCGTCGTCGACCCTCAGCGCCACGCAGCGGGCGAACGGCCCTGCGGAGGAGGCGGCGCCGGCGAAGTCGAAGCCGGCGGCGAGTTCGGCGGCGAGCACGGCCGGCAGCTCGTCCGCGGCGGCCGTGCGGTGGACGACCGGAGCCGCCTCGCCGGGATACAGCAGCGGTTCGCCCGCCGCTTCGGCCACCGTCGCGGCGAGCAGCGGGTGCCGGTCGGTCAGCGCGGCCCACGCTCCGTCCAGCGCGGCGGAGTCCGCCCTGTCGGGCGCGGTCACCACCGCCGGCACCAGATACGCCGCCGACGCACCGATGGCGCGTTCGGCGAACCAGAGACCTTGCTGAGCGGGGGTCATCGGGATGCCGGTCACTGCTTGCGCTCCTGCCATGGACTCGCCGCCTCCTCTCCTGCTGCTCGGGTGTCCGGCGCGGGGTCGAAGAGCGCCCGCAGCCGGCTTTTGACGACCTTGCCGCCCGCGTTGCGCGGCAGTTCGGCGACGTGGACGATCCGGCTGGGCTGCTCGTGGCCGGCCAGCCGGGTGGCGAGGAACCGGCGCACCTCGGCCAGCCGCAGTTCGCGGGTGGCGACGAGGACGGCGGCGGGGGCCCGGCCGAGTACCGGGTCGGGCAGGCCGAGGACCGCCGCCTCGACGATCTCGGGGTGTTCGTGCAGTGCCGCCTCGACCGCGAGGGTGGAGACCTTGTCCGCGCCGCTCTTGATGAGGTCGCTCTCTCGGTCGACGAGGAAGAGGTAGCCGTCGGCGTCCAGGTAGCCGATGTCGCCCATCCGGGTCCAGCCGCCCCGGAACACCTGGGAGGTGGCGGCAGGGTCGTCGAGGTAGGAGCGGGGGGCGCCCGCGCTGCGCATCCACACCTCGCCGGTCACCCCGGCGGGGCAGGGCCGCCCCGCCTCGTCGCACACCCGCAGCGCGCCCCCGGCCACCGCCAGGCCAATGGCCGCCGGGCGCTCCGGGCTGAAGATCATGCTGGTCTGGGTCGGTGCGGCCTCGGTCGAGGTGTAGTAGTTGACGATCGTGGCGCCCGGCAGTGCGGCCGCGAGCCCGGCGGCCACGGTGGGGGGCAGGGCGGCGGCGGTCGACCCGAACAGCACCACCCCGGACGTGTCATGACGGCCCAGCGCTCCCGAGGCCAGCAGTTCGATCGCCATCGCCGGTACGACGAAGACGCTGCCCACCGCCTGCTGCTCGATCAGCCGGGCGAAGTGCTCGGGGCCGAATCGTGCGGTCACCAGCATCCCGGCGTGCGAGGTGAGCGCGTTGAACAGCATGGTCTGCCCGGCGTTGGTGCCGATCGGGAAGGCGTGCAGGAACTGCCGGGAGTGGGCGAGGGTCCGCAGTGGCGGATCCAGCCGGGCGCCGTGGGTGAGGTTGGCGTGCGCCGCGATGACGCCCTTGGGACGGCCGGTCGTCCCGGAGGTGTAGAGGATCTGCGCCGGGTCGCCCGGGCGCGGCCCGTCCACCACCGGTCCCACCACGGGTTGCCCCCCTGCCGCGGGCGCCGGTCCCGCAGGCGCCACAGACGGCGCCCCGCCCACCGATCCCGCCGCCGGCAGATGCGCGAGGTCCCGCGGGCCCCAGCGCAGCCGGACCTGCGTGTTGAAGCGCTCCACGTCGGCGCCGTGCAGCAGCGCGGTGGCGCCGCTGTGCTCCAGCATGTACGCCACCTCGGCCGGCGCGGTCCTGGTGGACATCGGTACGGCGACCGCCCCGGCGGCGAGCACACCGGTGTAGGAGCAGGCGTAGGCGATCCAGTCCCTGGCCCCGTACAGCAGCCCGACCCGGTCGCCGGGACGGACGCCGGCCTCTCGCAGTCCGGCGGCTGTCCCCTGCGTCCTGGCCTGCCAGGTGGCCAGGTCAAGTGTGTCGGCGCCCTGCGTCACAGCGATGTGCGCGGGTTCCGCGGCCGCCCGGGCGGCGAGCAGCCGCGGCACGGTCAGGGCGACCGGGGCGCCCGAGCCGGCGGCCGGCCGAAGGCGTCGCGTGCTCATCACACCCCCTGGCCGGTCGGCGCGGTTCCGGCGGTGCGGACCGCCGTGCCGTCGGCGAGGGCGACGCGACGGCGTACCGCCTCCGCCCCGACCTCGTCGTCGGGCCGGGCATCGGGGACCTCGTCGTCGAAGCGGGCGGTCCTCGGCAGCCGCATGGCCGTCAGTGCCACGGCCGCGATGGCGACCGCGAGCAGCAGGTAGAGCAGCGCGATGCCGCGGCCGGGTCCGACGCCCAGGACCCGTCCTGCGGTGCCCGCGAACGCACCACCGGGGTTCATCAGCGGCTGCAGCAGGTGCGAGCCGGCCGGGCCCAGCACCGCCCAGCCGATCGGCAGGGTGGACCATGCGATCACGGTGTTCACCGCGAACACCCGGCCGTGGAACCGCTGCGGGACCTTGACCTGCACGATGGTGGTGTAGACGCCGTTCAGTACGACCAGTGCCAGCGACATGCCGAACGCGCCGACCGCGATGACCCACACCGCCGGTCGCAGGCCGACGACGACGCAGAAGGCGGCAAGCACCAGCGCGCAGCACAGCACCGTGTACAGCCGCCGGTGCCGCGGCCCGCCCCACACGGTCATCGCGAGGCCTCCGAGCAGCGCCCCCACACCGCCGGCGACCGAGACCTCGGCGACCTGGTGCAGGCCCGAGAAGGCCAGCACCAGCGGCGTCACCATCAGGAACAGCGGTGACAGGAAGACGTTGAGGGCCATGAAGAACAGCAGCATCGAACGGAAGCCGTGGTGGCCCCAGGAGAACCGGAAGCCCTCCCTGATCTCGGTGGCCAGGCTCTCCCGGCGGCGCCAGGCGAGTGTTCGCGGGAACCGTACGAGCAGCACGATGGCGACCGCGACGGCGTAGCTGATCACGTCGATGGCGAGGATGCCGCCGAGGCCGATCACGGCGAGCAGCGCCACCGACAGCAGCGGCATCAAGGCGGTGGCGCCGCCGCCGACCATCTGCACCACACCGTTGGCGTGGCCGAGGTACTGCTTGGGGACCAGTTGCGGGATGGCCGAGCTGTACGCCAGGCGTTGGAAGGCCAGCGCCACCGAGAGCAGCGCGAGCAGCGGGTAGATGTGCCAGGTCTGCAGCGATCCTGTCCACAGCAGGATGCCGAGAAGTAGTTGGGTGCCGCCCGCGCCGATGTCGCCGCAGAGCATGACGCGGCGTCTGCTGTGCCGGTCGACGATGGCGCCCGCGAGCGGCATGGCCAGCAGGCTGGGCACCAGCCCGACGACGGCGAGCAGCGCGAAGTTCAGCACGGACCCGGTGCGCTCCAGCACCCACAGCGGCAGCGCGACGTCGGTGAGGGTCGAGCCGAGCAGGGAGACGAGCTGCGCGAAGGCGACGACGAGGAAGCGGCCCATGCTGGGCCGGGGGCCGGCGGGCGTGACGGGACCGGTCGACCGCGATGTGCTGTGCAGCCACCAGGTCGCGCGTTCGCCGCGTGCGGGACGGGTCAGCGGTTCCGCCTGCTCCGCCGCGACGGCGGGATCGACGGTGGTGACGATGTCGGCGAGTTCGCCGGCCCGCCACTTGAGGTAGAAGTGGCCGGCCTCGTCCAGCACGACCAGGGCGGTGCGGTCGGTGAGGAAGTGCCACTCCGTGAAGCGCTCGGCATGGAATTCCGTTGCCGGATCCCGGCCGCCGACGACGCTGATGATGGGTGCGCGCAGCCGCTGGGTACCGGAGTGCATCAGCTCGGTGTAGTACGCCTCCGCGTTGTCGGAGTCCTCGCGCATGGTGCGGATGAGGTGGCGGGCCTGGGCGGGTTCGAGGTCGTTCATGTCGACGCCGAGCCCGGTCAGCCAGTTGGCGTACAGGGTGTCGGAGCGCAGCGACTCCATCCGGGCCGCCCGGGACAGGGCCGACCAGATGCGGTTGCGCGGCCGGGCGAACGGGAAGATCGCCCCGATGTAGACCGCGTCGATCTCGCGGCCGCCACGTTCCAGCCGGCGGGCGATCTCGACGGTGAGCGCGGAGCCGACACCGCAGTGGCCGTAGAGCGCGAGCGGCCCTTCGACCTTCTGCAGGATCTCCGCGCAGCAGCGTTCGGCCAGTTCCTCCAGGGGCAGTGCCGGTTCGTCCAGGCCGACGTCGTGGCCAGGGATGGCGATGGAGAACAGCCGCTGCCCGGCCGGCAGCGCGTCGGCCAGCGGCTGGTAGACGACGGCGCTGCCGCCCCCGTAGGGCGCACACACCAGGGTGCGCACCCGCTGTCCTGCCGGTGCAGGGCGGGTCAGCTCGTGCACCAGGCCCCGGGGGCCGCGCTGGTCGAGGGGTACGTCGACCAGTTCGGCGAGTTCGCGGACGGTGCGCTGTCCGAAGACGTCCATCACGGTCACGCCGGCGCCGACGGCGCGGCGCAGTCCCGCGACCATCTGGACGGCGAGCAGGGAGTGCCCGCCGAGGTCGAAGAAGTCGTCGTCGAGGCCGACCTGCGGAACGCCGAGCAGCCGGCCCCACAGGTCGGCGATCAGGATCTGCGTGTCGGTGACCGGCTCGGCGTACGCGGCCGCGACGTCGCGGACCCGCTGCGGTGCGGGCAGCCGGCGGCGGTCCAGCTTGCCGTTCGCGGTCAGCGGCAGCTCGGGCAGCTCGTCGAAGGTGGCGGGCACCATGTAGTCGGGGAGCCGCCGCCGCAGCGCGGTACGGAGTGCGGCGCTGTCCTGGGGGGCGTCCACCACCAGGTACGCGGCAAGCCGCCGGTCGCCGGGGAGGTCCTCCCGGACGGCGACGGCCGCGTCGCGCACCCCCGGCCGGTCACGCAGCGCCGCCTCGATCTCGCCGAGTTCGATGCGCAGTCCCCGCAGTTTGACCTGGGTGTCGATGCGTCCGAGGAATTCCAGCGTCCCGTCGGGGCGCCACCGGGCCAGGTCGCCGGTGCGGTACATGCGCTGCCCGTCGGGGCCGGTGACGAACTTCTCAGCGGTCAGCTCGGGCCGGTTCAGATAGCCGTGGGCCAGCCCGAGCCCCGCCAGGTGCAGCTCGCCCGGCACACCCACCGGGAGCGGCTGGGCGCGGTCGTCGAGCACGTGGACGCTCATGTTGTCGATGGGGGCGCCGATAGGGACCCGGGCACGGCCGGCCAGCCGGTCGGCGGTGCAGTGGTAGGCGGTCACGTCGATGGCGGCTTCGGTCGGGCCGTAGAGGTTGTGCAGTTCCGCGGCGGGCAGCGCCGCGAGTGTGCGCAGCGCCAGGTCGACGGGCAGTTCCTCGCCGCTGCAGATGATCCGCCGCAGGGTGCCGCATCGTTCGGCGTCCTCCTCGGCCAGGAACACGGCGAGCATGGACGGCACGAAGTGTGCCGTGGTGACGTTCTCGGCCGCGATGAGGTCGCGTAGGTAGGCGGCGTCCTTGTGCCCGTCGGGTCGGGCCAGTACCAGCCGGGCACCGGCGAGCAGCGGCCAGAAGAACTCCCAGACGGACACATCGAATCCGGCGGGGGTCTTCTGCAGTACGGTGTCGGCCGCGGTCAGGCCGAAGCGGCGCTGCATCCAGTGCAGCCGGTTGACGACGCCGCGGTGGCCGTTGACCACCGCCTTGGGCTGCCCGGTCGACCCGGAGGTGTAGATCACGTAGGCGGGGTCGCCGGGTCCGGCGAGCGGTTCGGGGCCGGTCGCGTCGGCGTCAGGCCACAGCGCGGGGTCGTCGAGTCCGAGCACCGGGCACCCGGTCGGTGGCAGGGCGTCGCGCGCCGTTCCCGCGGTCAGTACGGCGAGGGGTTCGGCGTCGGCGAGCATGTATCCGAGCCGTTCGGCCGGGTGGTCCGGGTCCAGCGGAAGGTATGCCGCCCCGGAGATCAGCACGCCGAGCAGGGCGACGACGAGGTCGGGGCCGCGATGTGCGCACACGGCGACGATCCGTCCGGGCCCGGCGCCGTCGCGGCGTAGCCGGCCGGCGATTCGGTTGGCGCGCGCGGCCAGCTCCCCGTAGGCCAGGGTGCTGCCCTCGGAGCCGACCGCGGGCGCGTCGGGGGTGGCGGCCGCGCTGGCCAGCACCAGGTCGTGCAGGGTGGCGTCTTCGGGGAAGTCGGCCGCCGTGTCGTTCCAGGTGTCCTGCGCTGTCCCGCCGGCCCGGCCGGCGGAGGCGAACAGGCTGCTGAGCGGCCGGCCCGGGTCGCGGGCTGCCTCGCCCGCGAAACGCGTGAAGGTCTCCGCCATTCGCTCGACCGTCTCGCCGTCGAAGAGGTCGCGGTTGTAAATGACCGCGCCGGACAGGCGGTCCCCGGCGATCAGGTCCAGTTCCAGGTCGAACCGGGTCGCCACGACCTCCACGACGAACGGTTCGACCGCGGGGCCGGCCGCCGGGGCCGGGCCGGGCACGGCCGGGGTGCGCATCGACAGGACGGCCTGGAAGATCGCCGACCGGCCGGTGTCGCGGTCCACGTCCAGCTCGGTGACCAGCTGCTCGAACGGCAGCTCCTGGTGGGCGTAACCGTCCAGGACCGCGTCACGGACCCGGGTGACCAGCTCGGTGAACGTCGGGTCGCCCGCGGCGTCGATCCGGGTGATGAGCATGCTGACGAACATGCCGATCAGCGGCTCGAGTTCCGGATGCGTACGCCCGGCCTGCGGTGACCCGACGGCGAAGTCGTCCTGCCGGGAGTAGCGGGAGAGGACGGCCGCGTAGGCGGCGAGCACCGCCATGTAGAGGGTCGCGCCCTGGCCGAGGGCCAGCCGCCGCAGGGCCGCGGTCGCCTCTTCGTCCAGGTCCACGCCGACGGGGGCGCCGCGGTAGGTCGGCCGTGCGGGCCGGGGGAGGTCGGTGGGCAGCTCGAGCGGGGGCAGACCGGCCAGCCGGTCCTTCCAGTAGGCGATGTCGCGCGCCTGGGCGCCGTCGGCCAGCCGCCGCGCCTGGCGTTCACGCTGCCACAGTGCGTAGTCGCCGTACTGCCTGCGCAGCGGCGCTGCCGCCGGCCCGCCGTCGGCCAGCAGGGCGAGCACTTCACCGAGAAGGAGCTCGGCCGACCAGCCGTCGCAGACGATGTGGTGCACGGTGAGCGCGAGCACGTGGTCGTCGGGCGCCAGCGTGTAGAGGGCCGCGCGCAGGAGCGGGCCGCGGGCGAGGTCGAACGGCTCGGCCAGCCGTGCGGCGACCGCCTCGCGCACCCACGCCTCACGGGAGGCCGGGTCTGCGCCGGCCGCCTCCGCGGCCTCCAACGGAATCGAGACCGTGGCGTCGATGTGCAGCACGGGCCGCCCGTCGTCGGTGGCGCCGAAGCGCATGCGGAGGCTCTCGTGCCGGGCCGCGACCGTGTCGAGCGCGGCGCTCAGCGCGGCCGCGCCGAGCTTCCCGCGAAGCCGCACCACCACCGGGACGGTGTATGCGGCCGTGCCCGGCGCGTACTGCTCCATGAACCACAGCCGCTCCTGCGCCGTGGACAGCGGGACGCCGGTGCCGGCCGGGCGGGCCGGGATGACATCGGCCGGGGCGGCGGCCTGCCGCAGCCGGGCGGCGAGCAGGGACCGCTTGGCGGCCGAGAGTTCTCCTGAGGTGGTGGTCATAGCGTCGCCGTTCGGGCTGCCAGCTCCGCTGTCGCCTCGTCGTCGGTCAACCGGTCTATCTCCGCGACCAGTTCGGTTTCGACCACCCGCGCGAAGCCCGCCACGGTGGGCTCTTCGAAGAGCAGCCGGACCGGCAGGTCGAGGCCGACGGCGGCCCGCAGCCGGCCGATCGCCCGTACCGCCAGCAGAGAGTGGCCGCCGAGGACGAAGAAGTCGTCGAAGGCGCCCACATGGTCGACCCGCAGCAGTTCGGCGAAGATCGCGGCGACCATGTGCTCCGCGTCGGTGCGCGGCGCCTCGAAGGCGGCCCGCACCTCGTCGTCGGCCGCGGGCGCGGGCAGCGCGCGCAGGTCGACCTTGCCGTTGGCGGTCAGCGGCAGCGCCGGCAGCGCCACGACGACGCCGGGCACCAGCAGCGCCGGCAGCCGCTCGGCGGCGTAGGCGCGGACCTCATCCGTGGCGGCGGTGCCCGTCACGTACGCGACGAGCAGCTGGCCGACCGCGGTGACGACGGCCTGGCCCACACCGGGGTGCCCGGTCACGACGGCCTCGACCTCGCCGGGTTCGATGCGTACGCCCCGGACCTTGAGCTGTCGGTCGAGCCTGCCGAGGAATTCCAGCACCGGCTCGTCGCGGCGCCAACGGGCCCGGTCGCCGGTGCGGTACAACCGCCCGCCGCCCAGCGGGTCCGGCTGGAACCGTTCGGCGGTCAGCTCCGGCAGGCCCAGGTAGCCGTCGGCCAGCCCGGCGCCGGCCAGACACAGTTCGCCGACCGCGCCGCGCGGCACCAGCCGCCCGGCCCGGTCGAGCAGATACGCGCGGACCCCGCCGATCGGGCGTCCGATCGGCGGCCGGCGGCCGGTGTCCGCCTCCGTCAAGTCGACGGCGGTGGCGATGACCGTCGCCTCGGTCGGACCGTAGGTGTTGGTCAGCCTGACCCGGTCGCCGTGGATGTGCCGCCAGCGGGCGACCGCGGCCGCGTCGACCTGCTCGCCGCCCAAAATCACCAGCCGCAGCGCGGCCGGCCAGGATGGCCCGAGGTCCAGCAGCGCCTGCCAGTACGCCGTCGGCAGGTCGAGCACGGTGATCGCCGGGTCGGCGGCCAGCGCCTCCGGCAGTGAACGTGTCCCGCCGGGCAGCAGCACGAGGGCGGCGCCGGCGGCCAGGGCGGGCCAGATCTCCTCGGCGTGGGTGTCGAAGCCCAGCTCGGCGAACTGCACCACCCGGTCGGCGCGGGTCAGCCCGTAGGCGCCGGCCATCCAGGCCACGCGCTCCCGCAGCGCGGCCTGCCCGACCAGGACCGGCTTGGGCGTGCCCGTCGAACCTGAGGTGAACAGCACGTAGGCGGCGCCGGGCTCGCGCACCGGGGACTCCGCGCCGGGCACGATCCCGTCGGCGGTGATCACCGCGGCGACACCGGACTGCGCGATCAGCAGGCTGCGGCGGTGGGCGGGCAGTCCCGTGTCGAGCGGGACGTAACCGGCTCCGCTGCGCCAGGCCGCCAGCAGGGCGGCTATCCGGTCGGGGCCGCGCGGCACGCTGACTCCCACCAGGTGCCCGGGGCCGGTGCCTGCCGCCCGCAGCGCGTCGGCCAGCATGCCGGAGCGCTCCCACAGCTGCCGGTAGCTGACCTGCTCGGCGCCGCTGTACAGGGCGACCGCGTCGGGCGCGGCGGCGACCGCCTGCTCGATGGCGGCCAGCAGTGGCGGGCCGCTGTCGGCGGCGGCCGGGCCGGTGCCGATCCTGATCAGTTCGGCCGCCGCGGCCTCGTCTACGAGCGGCAGTTCCCGTACGGGGGCGTCCAGATCGGCCAGGACGGCGCGCAGCACCGCGGTGAACCGGTCGGCCAGCGCCTCGGCGGTGGCCGCGTCGAACACGTCGGCGCCCGCGGTGAGCAGGATGTCCATCCTGGCCTGCCCGGTCCGCGCGTTGATCGCCGTCGGGGTGACGAACACGTCCATGGCCACGTCGGTGAGGGTGCGGCGCGATCCGTCGCCGAATCCCTCGGCGGTGACGCCTTCGAAGCCCTCCGACCCGTCGAAGCCGGTCGCCGAGACGTCCATGGTGGAGTGCAGGGTCAAGGTGGCCTGGAAGAACGGGTTGTGGCTCGGGTCGCGGGCCAGGCCCAGGTCGGCGACCAGCTGCTCGAAGGGGACCTCCTGGTGGGCGAAAGCGCCCAGGCAGGCCGTCCGGGTCCTGCGCACCAGGTCGCGCACGGTGGGGTCGCCCGACAGGTCGGCGCGCAGGACGAGCATCCTGACGAAGTAGCCGAAGACCGATTCCGTCGCCACGTCGTCCCGGCCGGCGACCGGCGTGGCGACGCAGAGGTCCTCCTGCCCGCTGAACTGGGCCAGCATCAGCTGGTAGGCGGTCATCAGCACCATGAACGGGGTGCAGCGCAGCTCGCGCGCGACACGCTGCAGCTCCGTCCACGTACCGTCGTCGAAGACCCGCTCCGCCGAGACGCCGGCCGAGGTGCGCCGCGCCGGGCGAGGCCGGTCCAGCGGCAGATCGAGCACCGGCGGCTGGTCGAGTACCGCCCGCCAGTATGCGAGCGACGCCTCGTCGCCGGCGAGCTGGGCGCGGGCGTGGTCCAGGTAGCGCAGGCCCGGCGGGGCGGGCTCGATGCCCCGGTAGGCTTCCGCGGCCTGTCGGTACAGCAGGTTCAGCGACCAGCCGTCGCCGACGGTGTGGTGCGTGACGGCGCACAGCACGTGCTCGGTCGGGTTCAGCCGCAGCAGGCCGATCCTGATCAGGTGCCCTTCGGCCAGGTCGAACGGCCGGACGATCAGCTCCTCGACGGCTCGCCGCGCCTCGGCCAGGTCCGCGACATCGGCGCGGTGCACCGGCGTCACCCGTGGGGCGAGCACCTCCTGCACCGGTTCGCCGTCGGATTCGACGAACCGGGTGCGCAGGCTCTCGTGCCGGGCGATAACGGTGTCGAAGGCGTGGATCAGGCGGTCCGCGTCGAGGTCGCCGCGCAGCAGGACTGCAGCGGAGATGTTGCAGGCGACGTCGTCGGGGTCGAGGCGGTTGAGGAACCACAGGCGCCGCTGTGCCGAGGTCAGCGGGCCGCGATCACGCTCGGACATACGCCGCTCCCCAGGTCGCGCCGTCGGTTGTCGCCCTGCGGTCGTCGGCGAGCAGGCGGTCGAGCAGGGACAGCAGGCCGGGGGCCTGCCAGTCCTCGACGACCGCAACGACCCCGGCCGCCTCGAACCGCCGCAGGTAGCCGGGGTCGCGGACAGTGGGTACCGCCAGGACCGGGCTGCCTGCGGCGCGGGCGGCGTCGGCGCCGGTGACCGAGTCCTCGAAGACCAGTTGCTTCTGCGGCGGCACGCCGAGCAGGTGGGCGGTGGCCCGGTAGACGTCCGGCGCCGGCTTGAGCCGCGGCACGTCCTGCGCCGCCACCACTCGGGCCGGCCCGAACAGCGCCAGCAGCCCCGCCCGGCGCAGGATCTCGACAGCGGTGCCTCGTTCGGTCGCGGTGCCCACGGCCACCGCGATGTCCCGGGCGCACAACAGGTCGAGCACCGCGGCGACCCCGGCCCGCGGGACGATCTCGTCGACGGAGCCGATGAGGTCGTCGAACGACTGCTGCTTGGCGGCGAGCGTCTCGGCGGGAGGGACCGCGTTCCGCGACAGCGCCGCGATCTCCTCCGCCACCTGCGGGTCGGGGCCGCCGATGAAGTGCGGGAGCCGGTGCAGCGCCTCCTCCCTGGTGAGTTCGACCCCGGCCTGCCGGGCGGCTGCCAGCCAGGCCTCGTGGTGGAAGCGTTCGAGGTCCACGAGGGTGCCGTCGAGATCGAAGGCCGCGGCCGATATCCGGGCGGTCATCGTGCGGCCCCCCCGCCGGCCCCGCGCCGCGCCAGCCTGACGACGGCCATCTCCTCGTCGTCGTACCAGATCGCGGCCTCGTACCTGGGGGCGACCAGCGACAGGAAATAGCCCAGGTCGTCGATCATGCCGATCCCGTCGCCGGGGTCGCGGCGCACGTGCTTGGACTGGACCAGCAGGGCCGTGTCAGCGATACGCAGGCTGTCCATGATCAGCGCCGACAGGTCGATCGGGGTGAGCATCCGCCACAGGTCGAGGTGCACGGCGCAGTCGAAGGAACCGTCCTGGTAGTGCGTACGTGCGCCGAACAGGTGCGGGTTGTCGGGTCCGAACTCGGCGCCGTGGTCGATGGTCGTCATCCGGCCGGCGAAGCCCGCGGCCCCGACGTCGAACCCGATCCACAGGCTGCTCGCGGAGTCCGGCAGGCCGACGGCCTTGTGTACGCGATCGGCGGCGACCCGGCCCGGATGGCCGCGGAGGAATTCGCGGCAGTCCTCGTAGTACGGCAGCGTCCGGGCGACCCGGCGGTGGTTGTCCGACGGGTGGGTGAAGAACTCGATGTCGTAGTGCCGGTACTTGTCGACGAGGAAGGGCAGGACCGGTTTGGTCTTCTCCCACTCCGTCGTCCAGTCCCTGAAGTGCGGCGCGTGGAAGCACAGGGCGGTCGGGTCGTAGCGGAAGCAGCTGTTTTCGCGGCCGAAGTACCGGTAGATGCGGTAGGTGAAGTCGGTGTCCTCGTAGCCCCACTGGACGAACGACTCGTCGAAGCCGCCGACGGCGAGGTACAACTCGCGCGACAGCGACAGGTTGTGGGTGAAGCCGAACATCCACGCGGTCCGCCGGTAGACGTCGAAGACGCCGGCGTCGCTCGGCGGCAGATCGCGGTGGTCGCCCTCCATCGGCAGCAGGCCGCTCTCGTCGGGCACCGCCTGCCGCAGCGCCGCGAAGGTTCCCCAGCTGGGCTCGATCCGCCGGCCGAAGACCACCTCGGGGCCGGGGTCGCCGGGCCGGCGAAGGTGCCGTTCCACGAGGTCTGGGGCGGCGTAGGAGTCGGCGTCCATCAGCAGCAGCCGGTCGCCGCGGGATGCGGCGGCCCCGGAGTTCCGCGCGGCCGACCTGCCCCGGTTGACGTCGTGCCGGACGTAGCGCAGCTGGAGTTCGGCCTCGTGGCGGCGGACGACCGCGTGCACGTCCTGGACGGAGGCGTCGTCGACCACGACCACCTCGAAGCGGTCCCGGCCGACTGTCTGGCGGGCCAGCGACCCGAGGGTCAGCTCCAGGCACTCGGCCTGGTTGTAGGTGGGGATGATGACGGACAGCACGCTAGACCCCCAGGCGAGCGTCGGTGGATGGCATCGGGCCGGCGGCCGCGGAAAGCCCGCCCGGCCGGCCGCTGCCTTGCAGGATTACCGCCTGCCGCTCCCACTCGGCGCGGGAGTCCGGCCGGGTCGGGGCGCCGCGGCAGATCACGTACCGGTGCGGCGTCATGGTCAGGTTTCCGTCGAGCCGGCCCAGCAGGGCGGCGTGCAGCCGCTCCGGTGTCGCCAGCTGCGCCGTGACGAGATACGCGACCAGGTGGGACGTGCCGTGGCCGGTGTGCTCGACGAACACCTCGGAGGCGACCGTCTGCGGCAGGCCGGCGACCAGTGCGCGGACAGCGTCCATGTCAATCCGGCAGTTGTCGACGACGGCGCTGTGCTCGGGAACGGCCAGCGGGCTGATGCCGACCAGCTCGGCCACCCGTTCCTGGCTGAGATCGCCGGCCTCGAAAAGCTCGATCAGGACCACTTCCAGCCCGGCCAGGACCTTCCGCGCACTCTCCGCGTCCAGCAGGCGGCTGTCGCTGAACAGCTCGATGACCGCGCGCGAGCGCAGCGCTTTGACGTGGAAGTACAGCTGCAACTGCTCCTTGTCGCGGCCGTCGAGGTCCGAGACCACGGTGGACTCGGTCAGCTCCCGAAGTTCCGCGGCGGCAGGGGCCGACGGCGGCCCTGCGGTACCGGGCTCGTACGCCACGTTCACGGTGCTCAGCAGGCCCAGGCCGACCCCCCGCACGGACGTCGTCGTCTCCAGCAGCCGCGCCACGTCCCGCGGGTCGCTCTGACCGCGCAGATAGGCGAGCGCCGACGCCTGGTGCGCGTTGCGGACGGTGCGGGCCAGCGAGCCGGTGTCCAGTCGGACCAGCGCGGGGGCGCCCTGGTAGAAGGTCCCCACCGAGACGATGTCCTCCGGGGTGAACCGGTTGCCGGCCGCGAGGAACAGCGGCACGACGTCTGTGTCCGTCCTGATGCCGATGATCGTCGACAGTGCGGCGAGCACCGCGGCGGCCGGGCTGACCCGCAGCCGCGCCGCGACCGCCCGCGCCGCCGCGGCGAGTGCCATCGACTGGAGGCCGAGGCCGGGGAACAGCGGGGTCTCCCCGGCCTGCGGCAGGTTCGGGAAGGCGGTCTGCGGAGTCGTCTCCAGCATCCGGCGCCAGTAGGCCAGGGAGACATCGTTGGATTTCCGGGCCGGCCGGGACCTCTCGAACGCAGCGCGGGCGCGCGACTGCCGGCCCGCGAGTGCGGGTTCGGCGCGGTCGTTCCGCAGCAGCTCGAGGAATTCGGCGCGCAGCACGGACAGTCCCCAGGCGTCGACCGCGAGATGGGAGAAGACGAAAACGACCTGCCGGGGCCGCCCCTCGGCGACGACGACGCTCACCTTGAGCGGCCACTGGCTCCCGTGCGCGAACGGCTCCCGCCACAGCCGGTCCTCGTCCTGCTCGGCGAGCCGGCGAACCCGGCCTGGCACGGTTCCTGCGATCTCCACCGGCAGGCAGCCCTCCCCGTCGCACTGCTGCCGGGGTTCGCCGTCAGGACCGGCGGAGAACCGGGTCCGCAGCACCTCGTGGCGCCGGACGAGGGCGTGCAGGGCGCCGAGCACCCTTTCGCAGGTGGCGTCCGGCGGCAGGTGCACCCGGAGCCGGAGGCTGATGTAGTGGTTGTCGGGGGCCAGCGACTCCAGGATGTCCCAGGCGAACCGCTGCCCCCAGGTCAGCTCGGCGCTTCCGCTCTCCAGCCCTGCGAACTCCAGCGACAGCAGCTCGCGGGTGGGCGCGGAGGCCGGCGCTCGGCCCGTCATGACGCACCGGAGGTCGTGTCCCCGCCGCCGCGGGTGAAGAGCATGAACCAGTCGCCGACCCCGACCAGGTCGCGTACGTCCGGGTCGGCGACGGTCGGCTCGCGCGCGGCGAGGACGTAGCCGTTGCGTTCGAGCACCGGGGTGAAGTCCACCCGCAGGTAGTCGTCCTCCAGGCTCAGCAGCCGGTCGCCCTCGTTGGGCACGATCATCAGGGCGGGCACGCCGATACGGGCCAGCAGTCCGATCCACGCCTCGATCGCCGAGAGCGGCATCTCGGAGAAGCTGTGGATGTTGACCGCCAGGTCCGGCCGCTCCGCCGCAAGCCGGTCCTCCATCTCGTCGAGCCGGAGGACGGTCGCCTTGTGGTCGACGTTGCGGTGCCGCAGGTAGTGCTCGCTCAGGAACGTCGACTCGGGGATCGCGTCGACGCAGAGGTAGCGCGTCAGGCCCGGAACGCAGTCCACCATGCGGTGGGCGAGACGGCCGTAGCCGGCGCCGATGTCGACGACGGTGGCCTCCGTCCTGGACAGCAGCCCCCAGTGGTGGTCGAGGAAGTAGATCTCGTTCATCGAGTCGAGCAGGTCCCTGCTCACCGTCGGCAGCTCCTGGAAATCGAACGTCCAGCAGCCGAATGCGCCGTCCTCGCCGGTCCGCTCCAGGAGTTTGTGGGTGTCGAGGGAGCTGACGTACCGCGCGAGGAGGAAGAACTTCAACCGGGCGTTGTCCCCCAGCTGGCGCAGCTGCCACACGTAGGCGTTGTCGCCGCGGAAGTACTTCAGGTTCAGATCGCGCAGGCGCCGGCTGCGCCGCCAGAAGCGGCCGGGCCGGAACGGCGAGTCCAGCCGCCGGTAGCGGGCACGGAGCGCCTCCAGGTCGGGATTGCGGTCGTCAAGGACGGCGGCCGTCCCGTCGGGCAGAGGCCGGGAATCGTCGTGGCGCCCGTGGCCCGCGTGGATCCGGAAGCTGCTCAGTTCGGTCGAGGTCCGCGTCAGGGTCAGGCCGAACAGGCCCACGAGGTAGCGGACGGTCAGGAAGATCCTCGAGGTGTAGTGGTTCACTGCGATCACCCGTCGACAGCGGCTCGGTAACGGCAGGCGTCGCCGCCGCTCAGGACACGGACAGCCATGTGGCCGAGCGCCACGTGCAGATCCTCGGTGAGGCCGTAGTCCGCCTGCCCGAAGATGACGTACCGATCCGCCAGTGACGCCAGCTCGCCGGGGTCGCCGAGCGCGGCCAGCACCGTCATCCCGAGGTCGCGACCGACCGTGGCGGCGCGGACCAGGTTCGCCGAGCGGGCGCTGACGCTCAGCAGCAGCAGTACGTCGCCCGGCCGGGCCCAGCCCGGCAGTTGCCGAGAGAAGATCTCGTCGTAGGAGTAGTCGTTGGCTATCGCTGTGATCCGGGCGATGTTCTCGGTCAGCGCCACGGCCTGCGGCGCCCCGTCGAAGGCCGTCGAGGCCGCCATGAGGTCGCTGGCGATGTGGATGGCGGCCGTACTGCTGCCGCCGTTTCCGGCCACCAGGACCCTCCGGCCCTCGCTCAGCGCCAGGACCAGCGCCTCCAGCACGTCGGCCATCGCACCGGCCTCGAGCTGGGCGAGAGCCAGGGTCAGATCGTCGACGTAACCTTTGACCACAGCCTCAGCTGCAGCCGACACGGACGTCGGCTCCGCACCCGGGTCGCGCATGGGAGCGCTCCCATCAAGCATCCGCATCCCCCATCGCAGATCCTCAAACACCGAAGGATCGGGATCTTGTCAGGGGATATGGCGCACCGTCAACCCGAATTGGCGAGCCAATGGATAGGCACAGAGCCACAGTTGTGCGTGTCGCGACCACCCCGCGCAGGTCGGGAGCGGCCGCCGGCACGGGGGGTTCCCCTATCACTTTGGTCAAGGTGGATGGGTGCTGGTTCGGGCGTCTGGAACGATGTGCCTGTGCATGCTGATGATCAGGTTGGCGAGGGTGTCTCTGCGGACCTCGCGGTGTTTCTCCGGAACGCCGCCGACGCTCGTCCGGTGAAGATCGTTCCTTCCGTCTGCGGCGGGTGCGTGTTCTTCGTGCTCGTTGACGATGTCGAGGGCGGAGCCGAGCGGGTGTGCGCTGGTTGCGGCGGCCGTGCGTTCCTCGCGGATAGCGAGGAGTTCTGGGAGGACGCGGATCCGGGCGAGGCCTGCTGCCCGTGCGGGAGCGAGGAGTTCGAGACCGCGGTCGCGTTCTCCCTGGCCGATGACGGATTGGTTCGCTGGGTGACCGTTGGGCTGCAGTGCCGGAAGGACGGCGCCGCGGGGGTCTATGCCGACTGGAAGATCGACTACGGCCCCACGGACCACCTCCTGACCATGGTCTAGGTCTGCGGAGCGACGGCCCGAACAGGCTGCGGTTCCGTCGCCGAAGAAGACCGGACCCCACACCAACATGACGCGGTCGCTCGCACCAGCGCTCTCGGCGATGCGGTGACAGCCGCCGACTGGCCGGACCCCCGAGATCGGACGCTCTCCAGCGTCACCTCCAGCAGGTCGTGGCCTTCACCACCTCGCCCCCGGTTCGCTTTGGCGTGCGGGCAGTGCCGAATCCCGACCCTGCTGCACAGGGCCGCGGTTGGCGCCTGGATCGCGCGCGTCTGCCGGACGAGGCGATCTGCTTGGCGTGTCCGAACGCTGACACCGAACCGCTGCCGACGATCACCCGATTCCCCACCGGTAGCGTCAACTCCCCGTCCGAGTGGCCGGTCCGGGCGCGCTCAGGCAATTTCACCGCCCGGCAGGCACGACTTCCACGTCGCGGCGCAAGGTCCGTTCCTCTGCGTCGGCCAGCCAGAAGAAGACCGGCGGCAGGCCGAGCTCGATCACCGCCAGTGCGATCTGAAACCACTGCGGCCATCCATGCACGGCGAGCGAGAGCAGTCGGCCCGCGCCCCCCAGTAGGAAAACGCCGGCCAGCCACCGCACCACCGGAGCCGGAATCGGACGCTGCCGCACGGCCCAGAGCCAGGTCAGCCCGTAGCCGGCGAACGCGGCACCCATGAACCGGCCCCAGCTGTCGACCGTCGCACCGGCGGAAGCGGCACCGGGGATCGCCGCGTTGCCGAGTGCCACGTGGAAGAGGCCGATCGCCACACAGGTCCAGCCCATCAGCTGTGCGAGTAGACGCAGAGTCCTGGCCATGACTCCTCCAATCCGTCCTGAATGAAGCTTAGTTGACATGTGCCTACTACGATGGCTGCACTAGTAGATGCATGTCAACTAATCTCGGTTCATGCCTCCGCGCCAACGACTCAGCCCCGCCGACCGCCGCGCCCAGCTCCTCGCCGTCGGCACACGGCTCTTCGCCGCACACCCCTACGCCGACGTGCTGATGGAGGAAGTCGCCGAACAGGCCGGTATCTCCCGGGCCCTGCTTTACCGTCACTTCCCCAGCAAGCAGGCTCTCTTTGCAGCCGTCTACCAGCAGGCAGCGGACCAACTGCTCGCCGAAACACAGCTCGACCCCGCCGCCCCCCTGGTGGAGCAGCTCATCCAGGGCATGGACGTCCATCTCGACTACTTTGTGGCGAACCGCAACGCCGTCCTCGCGGCGAACCGAGTCCTCGCGGGCGACCCGGTGATCCAGACGATCATGACGAACGAGCTGGAGGCACTCCGTGCCCGACTGCTGGCCGTACTCTCGCTCGCGGACGAGAGAGCCCGCGAGGCCGTGTCCGATGTCCTGAAGAGCTGGCTGGTCTTCGTCCAGGTCCTCTGCGTCGACTGGCTTACCCACGAGACCTGCACCCGCACTCAGCTGCGCGACGTCTGCATCGGCGCAGTTCTCGGCGCCCTCCGACCGCTGCTCGCTGAAGACCCTGCCCCCGACTGGCCGCCACAAGAGTTCGGTGCAGCTGCCCAGGGCTGCCCGCCCCACAAGTGGTAGAGAGCCCGATGCGCCGCCAGCAGGTCGGGCTCAACCGTCTGGATGGGGAAGCCGACGCTACAGGTGGGATGATCGGCCAGATCCTGCTCAGGAGAGCAACGGAGCACCTTTGCCGGTGCGCGGCTTCGGCGAGCAGCCGTTCGAAGCCCTGGAGTCCCCACAGCGGCTTTCGGTGGCCGCGTCGACCAGGGCGCTGCCCATGATGCCCGGGACGATCATCACCGCGCCGTGCGCCACATCCGCCACTGGCCCGCGCGGCCGGGTCAGGGGCGGCTAAGTTGCCGCCTGCCGGATTTTCCCCTGTGTGTCCCCCCAAGTGCACCGTCGTAGTTGTCGACGGCCATGGTCAGCAGGCGTAACCGGGCCGGCCCGGGTTCGGTCGGCATCGCTCGGGTTTCCTCCCCTGGAAGGTCGGGTGCTGGCTATTGTTCCCAGCAAAGGCGGCGGAGGTGATGGGCACCGGCTCGGCATCAGCTTAATCATCCAGCCTGGTGAGGTGGCATGTCGGTACTTGTAGAGAATGCCGCCGAGTCGGCCGGGGTTTCGCATGTCGAGGCGGACGATCTGGCCTGGATCGGTGATTGGCGCCAGCAGGACAGCAGCGGGTGAGCGTTGGCGATGGCCTTGTGCCGCCGGCGCCGTTGTGTGACGGGGCGAACTCGTGCAGAGCGTGGAATAGGTGTTGTCGGTTCCGGATGCGGTTGCGGCCCGGTAGTTCGTGGCTTCCGTGTGCGCTCGTGCCGTCGAACGGATGTCGGGGTTGCCGTTCGCCCGACTGGGGGCAGGGGGTCGCAGGCTCGAATCCTGTCGTCCAGAGGGTGCAGAGAAGGCCCGCTGGACTGGCATTTGGCCAGGTCAGCGGGCCTTTTCCGTTGCGGGCAACGGTTTCCCTGTGATGCTCCGGATGGCGTCACGGGACTCGGTGGGGCTTTTGATCGCGAACTTCAGGCCGTGGGATGCGTAGCTGTAGCGGCCGAGCATGCCGCGCCGCCCTGACCTGGCCACCGGGGGGCGCCTCGGCCAGGCGGGCGGAGATGTCTCCGTGGGTCAGGCCCCGGGCGGACAGGGACAGCACCATCTCATCGACACCGGTCAGCTGCAGCCCTGCGGGTGCCGAATACCTCATCCATGCTGGTCAGGCCGCATGTTGGTACGCATGGAGGGTGCCGCGGAGTCGCGCTCGTCGGCGTGTGTCCAGAGGGTCGATCCGGTCTAGGTCCTCCATCGGACCGGGCGGAGAGTGGAGCGGGCGGGCGTTCGCAGGATCGTGTGCGGTCTGCGCCCGTTGTAGAACGCCTCGAACTCGCACAGGCAGCAGGAGATGGCGCTGGTCCGGGGGCTGCCCGTGTACGTCCCTTTCCGCAGCGAAGGCCGGCTCAGGCGGCAGTCCGCAGGTGTTCGTGCGCCCACTCCTCGAAGCTGGTCAGGTCGAGGCCCAGCGCACGAGCGAACTGCGGCCGGGCCGGCTGGCCGACCACCTCCATGAACTCGTGCGTGGCACCCATGTCTCCCATGCCGGCGGCGCGGGCCTGTTCCTCGGTCATGTCCGGGGCCGTCAGCGGGACACCCAAGGCGCGGGAGAGGACCTCCGCGATGTCGGTCATGGTCAGATAATCGCTGGTGAGTTCCAGTTCCACTCGGTGGAACTCGGCGGGGGCGGACAGGGCGGCTGCTGCGGCTCGGCCCACGTCCTTGGCTGCTACGAGCGGCAGGTGCGTGTTCGGTTTGACGACGGTGACCAGACCCCCCTCCACGCCGCGGGGGAAGTAGAACCGCATGGACGGCTCGAAGTTCTCCATGAAGAACGACGGCTTGAGCAACGTCCAGTACGGAAAGTCGAATGCGCGCAGCCGGTCCTGGATCGCGGCCTTCGCACCGAGCGGGGCTTCCATCACTGCCCACTGCCCTTCGGCCCAGCCCGGAGCCTCGACGTGCTGTCCCACGCCGCTGGTGGAGGTCTGGATGAACTGCTCCACGCCGGCGGCTCGCGCAGCCGTCATGAGGTTGTCCGCCTGGCTGACCTCGCCGGCGAAGTCGAACCCCTGCTCGGTGTACGCGGGCATCTGCACGGAGAAGACGGCCCGCACGCCGTCCATGGCCGCCGCAAGGGTCGCGGGTTGGGTGAGGTCCCCCACGAACAGGCTGGCGCCGAGTTCTTCGATGACCTGTGCGCGCGGGGTACTCGGATCGCGCACCAGGGCTCGCACCGGTGTTCCCTGTGCGAGCAGGGCGCGGGCGGCTGCGCCGCCTTGGCGGCCAGTGGCACCGGCGACGAGAACCGGCTCTGAGGCGGTGGTCATGAGAGTGCATCCCCTCAACAGTCACGCACAGCACAAACGGCGGGGCCCGCCGTTTCATGGGCGCTACAATACGGCGGGGGCCGCCATTTATCAACGGGGGAGACCATGACCGGCCAGCGCTCAGACGCCCGCCGCAACTACACGCACATCCTCGCCGTGGCCGAGGCCGAGGTGGCGACCCGAGGAGCCCAGGCATCCCTGGAGCAGATCGCCCGCACCGCAGGCGTCGGATCAGCCACCGTGCGGCGGCACTTCCCCACCCGCAAAGCCCTGCTCGAAGCCGTCTTCAAACAGCGCATCCACGGCCTGTGCGATCGCGCTCGTACACTCTGTGGCGACCACGACAGCCGCTCCGCGCTGGTGGAATGGCTGCGTGAACTGCTCGCCTACTCGCTCGCCGCCCGTGGTCTGGCAGACGCCCTCTCCTACCAGCCCCTGCAGGACGAGGCCACCGAGGACTCGTGTGCGGCAGTCATCGGTGCGGCCGGCGCCATGCTGCTCCGCAAAGCCATTGACGACCAGGCTGTCCGGGCGGATATCACCATCGACGATCTGCTCACACTGATCGTCGGAATCGCCTTGGCCACGGAGAATTACGCCGACCCGGCGATGCAGGCGGACCGCGCCTTCCGACTTGCCGTCGCAGGCTTTGGCCATAACGGCACCTGAGCGCTGCGCCGTGACGTCCAGCGCGCGCTCGACCCGGTCGCCGCCCCCTCCGCAGTGGCATCCGGCCACAGGCCGGCGTGCCGCGAGCGGGGAGCCGAGGTGAGCATGTCCGGGGAAACCCTGAGCGCCGGGTGGGAAAAAGGACCTGGGGGGCCTCGCGGGCATGACTTACGACCTGGCTGTTTGGGAAGGCGACAAGCCGGCGGACGACAAGACCGCCGGCCGGGTCTTCAGTGACCTGTACGACCGCTACATCGACAGCGAGGTGGAAGAGCCTCCGTCCGAACGCATAGCGGCTTACGTGACCGTGCTGCTTGAACGATGGTGTGACATCAGCGAGGACGAGGAGGACACCTCGCCTTGGTCGACGGGTCCGTTGATCGGCGAGGCCAGTGGTCCGCTGATCTACTTCCCCATGCGGTGGAGCATGGCCGAGGAGGCGTCGGCCTACGCCGTGACCGTGGCGGAGTCCATGGGACTGGTCTGCTTCGATGTGCAGCCAGACCGGCTCAGGCCGTGAGCAGGGCCGCCCATACGGCGGTAGCCGATGAGGACTGCTGCTATGCCGACGAAGGCGAGAAAGTGCTCGGCCGTACGTTCGTACCGGCGGTGGAGCCTTTGGCAGCCTGCCAGCCAGGACACCGTTCTCTCGACCACCCACCGATGTCGGCCCAGCCGTTCTGAGGACTCGACGCCCTCGCGGGCGATGCGATGGCGGATTCCGCGCTCGCGCTTCGCCTCCGACCGCGACGGATTCGTCATGTCCGAGGGCAGCGGCGTTCTGGTGCTGGAACGGGCCGCGGACGCCGCCGCCCGCGGTGCCCGTGCCCGAGCCGTGCTCGCGGGCACCGGGTCCACCACCGACGCGGATGACGGTGGCACGGCTGCTGCTCCTCACCAGCAGATAGCGGCGCGGGTTACAGCTGCGGCATAAGTGCCGACCGGCGCGGGGCGCTGCAACTCTGGAGCGCGCGTCGCCCAGAAGGCGTGAGCGTTCACATTCAGTGTGAGAGGTCCAGGTGTGCGCAGTCGGCCAGTGGAGGCACTGCCTCGGTAGAAGGGCCGAAATGAGACTGACACATCTGTCGGCGCCACCTCAAGGGGTGTGCGGCACGAGCCGGCGCCGGCGCCGGCCCCGCGCGCCAGCCGTCCGCGCGGGGAACTCGGCTCCTGGCGCCGATGCGAGCACAAAGGCGCCCAGGGCACGGGTTGGCAGGGGAGGGCTCACCGATGATCGTGTGAATCGGTTCCTGTCGTGAGGCTTGACACCGCGAGGGGTGCAGCTGCAGCTTCTTGTATCCGAAACATATGTCCCTCCAGTGGCGCCGTATTTCCGACCGATCGGTGTGTGTGAGCGCTAACACCGTGGGTGCCTGTCACGCGAGCCGAGGGGTCGGGCGGTCCGGGCGGCCCCCTTCTCCCTGGTTGTCGGCGAGTTGTGGTGGGACAAGGCCAACCCGGCGGGTCGCTCCCCGCCTTACGGATTCAGCGCCGCCCCGGCCGGTTCACCACCTGCCCGTGCCGGGTCCGTCTACAAGGAGGATCGTGTGAAGCGACAACACGTACAGCCGCCGCGCCGTCGACGCCTGGCCCTTTGGTCCGTGGCCGTCGTGGCGCTGCTGACCGGGGCTGTGGGAACACAGCCGGCCACGGCGACCGCCCCTCGATCCACGCCGGCCGTCCCCGCCGCACCGGCGGCGGACGTCAACGGCGTCACCGCGGGCAATGCCGCGATCGCCTCGACCGACCTGGCCGGCACGTGGGGGTTCACCCCGGCGGGCCGGTCGGCGACGTCGATCACGGTGCCGGGCGGCGGCTGGTACAAGCAGGGCTTCACCGATGTGAGCGAGGCGGTGTACTCCCGCACGATCACCGTGCCGGACTCCGGGCAGCCGCAGTCCACGTGGATCGAGTTCGGCGCGGTGAACCACCAGGCGACCCTGGCGGTCGACGGGCGGACGGTGGCGACCAGGACCACCGCCTTCACACCGTCGAACTTCGACATCAGCGCGTACGCGGCACCGGGTACCACGCACACCATCACGGTCGATGTGAAGGGCAGGGGCGCCCTGAAGAACCCCGCGAACGGCAGGTACCTGGTGCCCGACGCGGCCGACTGGGCCGAGGCCGTACCGCAGGGGATCTTCCGTTCGGCGTTCCTGCGCGTGTATCCGGCGGTGTACGTCAGCGACACGTTCGTCCGTACGTCCGTGGCCAATCAGACCCTCACCTACGACGCGTCGGTGACCAACACCTCCGGCGCCACGCGGACGGTGACGCTGACCGGTTCGCTCGCATCGGACAACGCCACGTCGTTCAGCTACCCGGCGCTGCCGAGCAGCACGGTGACCGTGGCCGCCCACTCGACCGTCAAGGTGACGGTCGGGCCGGTGGCGTGGAACCTGGGCTCCTCCTCGTACTGGTGGCCCAACGTCCCCTACCGGCAGGGGTTTCGCGCCCAACTGCACCGCCTGACGGTCCATGCGGCGACCGACGACGGCCGCACCAGCGACGCGACCTACCGCTTCGGATTCCGGGAGAGCAGCCAGAACGGCGAGTACTACTACCTCAATGGCGTGCGGGTGAACTTCCGCGGCGACAACCTCCAGGGCGCGGACTTCGACCGCGTCAACAACGGCGGCAAGGGTGACGCCTACGACACCCTGCCGGGCTTCCTCGCGCCCTCCTCGGGCAACGGCGGCTGGCCGCAGGCGGTCGACAACTACCAGCGGCTGAATTACAACGTGGTCCGCATTCATCAGGAGCCGGCCAGCCCCTACATGCTCGACGTGGCCGACGAGATGGGCCTGATGATCATCGACGAGACCGGCATCCGCGGCTCCAACAGCCTTCAGGACTTCGTCGCCGGGCACGACAACATGGTCGACCACGCCCGCGCGCTGACCCTGCGCGACCGCAACCACCCGGCCGTGATCCGCTGGAGCCAGAGCAACGAGCCCGGCAGCAGCGGTATGGACTCGGAGCAGTTCGAGAAGGACCTGTACGCGGCGATGAACGGCAACGACGGCACCCGGCCGGTCAGCGTCGACGCGTGGGTCGGCGCCCCGGCCAACCCCTACCCCACCATGACGTACTCCAACTTCGATGTCTTCGGGCACTACTTGGACGGTTTCGGCACCTACGGCGAGAAGGTCGTGTCGGTGGCCGGCCGGCCCGACGGCGAGGGCGAGTACATCTGGCCGGCGTGCAACACCAAGCAGGGCTTCGAGTGGTTCGCCACCACGATGGTGGCCAAGCGTGGCAAGGACGCCAGCGACTTGCGCCCCTACACCCTGCTGTCCGCCTGGGCGGGCGTCATACCCGGCGTCCGCACCACCGACTTCACCCCCGAAGAGGGCGGCCATCCCGTCTACGGCGCCGACAACCTCTCCGACCCGTGGAGCAATCCGCAGATCCAGCGTATCCAGGCCGCGTTCAACCCCGTGGCCGCGATCGACCTGCCCTACTGGTCGGCCTCGGGCGTGTCGGACTCGGGCGGCAGCTTCCCGCTCCCGCAGGCGGTTCCCGGATACGCCGCCAACAGCACCGTGAACCGTACGATCTCGGTGTTCAACGACGACTTCACCGGCACCGCCGTGGGCTTCGCCTGGAGCGCCCACCTCGACAGCGCCACCGGCCCGGTGATCGCCTCCGGGAACACCACCCTCACCGTCCCGCTCGGCTCGAAGGCGACGCAGACCGTGTCGTTCACCGCGCCGTCCAGCGGCTCACGGGTCTACCTCGTCCTGTCCACCAGCAAAGGCGGGACGACCGTGTTCAACGACGCGGTCGAGTACTTCACCCTGGGCAGTTCCACGAGCCCCGCGCCGGGCACCTACCGGATCGTCAACCGCAACAGCGGCAAGCCGCTGGCCATCGCCGGCAACTCCACCGCCGACGGCGCCAAGGCCGTCCAGCAGACCGGCGGCGGAACCTGGACCCTCAGCGCCTCGGGCAGCGCCTTCACCCTGCGCTACAACCCCACCGGCAAGGTGCTCGACGTCAACGGCTTCTCCTCGACCGCCGGGCTCCAGCTCCAGCAGTGGACCGCCACCGGCGGCACCAACCAGCAGTGGTACCTGCGGCCCACCGGCGACGGGTACTTCACCATCGTCAGCCACGACAGCGGCCTGGTGGCCGATGTGAACGGCCAGTCGACCAGCGACGGAGCCGCCGTCGTGCAGTGGACCGCCAACAACGGCGCCAACCAGCAATGGCAGCTGACACCGGCCTGAGCCGGCGGCCCGCCCGTCGGATGTGCCGCCACCTCCCCGTGGCGGCACATCCGGTTTTTCTCGTCGTAGGCCGGCAGTTGCGCCTGGGTGGGCGACCCCGAGGACGTGCGCAGGCGCTGCAACCGGTTGACGAACCAGCTCTGCGGTGAGTCCGCTCCGCCCGTGTACGCCGCTCTCCCCGTCTCGCCCTCCGGATTCGTCCGGACATCGGAGTCCAGAAATGTAGCTCATCCGGCGGCCGAGCTTGGCGGATCCGGGTTCCACCGAGAACGCCCTACCCGGGCTGCGCCGCCCCTCACCGTGGGCGGCGGCAATCCCAACGAGAGGGGATCGACATGGAACTCAAGGGACGTCTCATCCGACTCGCCGGTGCGGGCGCGGCGCTCGCACTCGGCTCGACGGTGATGGTCTTCGCGGCGCCATCTGCGACCGCCGCCTCCGCCAACGTCTCGCTTCCGTACGGGGCGAGCTACTACACGGGCACGGCCACCTGGTCCAACCGGTCGGTAGCCATCGACGGATCGTTCAAGGCCACCGGGTGCCGGCGGGTCTATGCGCGGGCATTCGCAGGCTCCACCTCACTGGACTTCAGGAGCACCAGCACCTGGTGCGACACATCCGGGCCGGCGGACTTCACCCTCGTCGCGGACGTCGTCGGTGGGTCCGACAACATCTGGGTCTACATGACCGACGAGAACGGGAAATACCTCAAGGAGCAGACCTGCTATCGCAGCTCCGGGGTCTGCATCGACGGCCTGCACTAAGTGGCTGTTGTCGTTCCGAGCTTGGTCCGGCCAGGCACCGGTCACCAACGTCGGATCGCATGACGGCTTGATGACGGCCGTTGCGGGACGGTGTCGTCGCGCGCGCTGTGACGTCGGGTGCGCACGGCGCCCTGTGTGAGGGGCCCGGTCTCCCAGATGGGAGGCCGGGCCCCGCTCCTTCACGGAACCATGGCGTGCTGTCAGGTGGCGGGCAGGATCTTCCAGAAGGTGACGTTGGAGTTGGAGCGGTTGGAGTAGGCGTTGGTGTCGACGTCGTAGCGGGCGCAGGATGCGCTGCTGGCGCGCCACGATCACCCGAGCCGACCAGCTCTTCGCCCGGCTTGACTCCTTCCTGCCCAAGCGCTGAACTCGCGGAGAGAGCCCACAAAGGCTGGCTGTTCTGCGGCGGTGGGAGACTGCCCCACCGCCGTGACCGTCGCCGTCCGCGAGAGCGTCCGGCGCGACCGCCCGGCCGCGGCGGCGGCAAGTGCCTGGACGGGCTGCAGATTGGTCGATCTGCTCAGAAGCATCTCCAGTGACGTGGAGCCGGGCAGCGGGTAGGGCCCGGGACCACCAACGCCTGTTTTGGCCAACCACCTCAGGTGCCTACAGCCGGCCTGGTCCTGGCCACTACTCCGGAGCGATCATGTCGGGATGAAGCAACCTCGCGCTGTTCGACAGCCGCTCCGGCCCGATCCCGTGCTCTACCCCGACCTTGCGGCTGCCGGGAGCCTGGCTGTCGCCCTCGCACAGTGCGCCGCCGACAACGGCCTGAATGTCGGTGAGATTCGTACCTCGCGTGACGGCTCGTCGCTCACCTACGCTGGAGTCCAGAGCCGTAACCCTCGGCTCGACGGGTTCAGCGTCAACCTCGGGTCAAAGCAACGAGTGTTCCTCGTCGCGGCCTGGGGGCAGGGCGTGAACCTCACGAACGGCTCCACCAGGGAGCTCACCGACCTTGCGGTTGCGGCCGCGGCCTGGCGCGAGGGCGTCTCCTTGGCCGAGCTGCAGAGTGCGGCGCCGTTCCTGGAGGTGGGCGCCCTCGCCCTCGCCCACGAGCGCGGCCCCGAGCATGCTGTGGCGGAGAAATGGTGCCGATACCTGGAGCCTGATCGATACGAGGATTTGGAATTGATCCGCGCGGCTTACGACGAGCCCAGGCTGCGCGCGCTCTTCCCGTTCACCAGCCACGGCAGCCTGCTGTTCAGCCGCTGCACCGGCTGGCCTTTCTCACGGGACGTGTCCGCCATCTATCCGCTCGGCGGCGGTCGCTATGCGGTGCGGCACCGCGGCGAGGACTTCTCCGTCGAGCCCTCCTACACAGCGAAGGAGGCCGCAGCGGCGGTCGTCGCTCGAATGCCGGCAAGCTGGGGGCAGGCCATTGCCGGGACCGAGCACGACCTGCGTGACCGTGAGAGCCGCTGACGCCGTACCGGATCGGGGCGGAGTCTCGCGGCTCTCAGGAGCGTGCCAGTGCCACTACGCCGTAGCGTTCGAGGACCGGACACGGGCGCAGGATCTGTTCCGCGGTGGCCGCCGCCTCGGGGCAGGACGTCGGTGAATTCGGTGCTCCCGTGTACTTCTCGTTCGCCGCGGTGGCCGTCACGTGTCGGGCTGCTCGCCCAGCCAGGCGAAGGCGGACTCCTTGATGTCGCGCTCCAGGTCGCTGCCCTTGGTCGCGAAGACCCGGCTCACCGGGAATCCGCTGGCCTCCAGCAGATAGGCGAGGGCGGCGTACTCCCGCGGGTACCGGGCGACGATCTCGGCGTCGATGTCGACGATTCCGGCGGGGAAGGTGAAGGTGCCGAAGTCGTAGACGCTCTTGCGGTCGCTGATGCGCCAGACCCCGTCCCGTTTTTCCAGCCGGTCGATGAACCGGTTGTGGCCGTTGCAGCCGAGGCGCAGGTCGACGTTCTCGCCGATGATGACGGCATTGGTCTCGCTGACAGCGCGGGTACCGCCGGCGGAGAAGGTCACCACAGGCGCGGTGATGAGGTGCTTGGTCCGGAAGGCGGAGGCTCCCATCCGGGCGGAGGCGTCCACGAAGTCGTACGCCCGCCCCTCGAACCAAGTGATCTCGATCCGGCCGTCGGGATGGAAGAGACCCTTCAGCCGGTCCCATTCGCCCAGGTCCCGGTGGATCCACCCGGTCATGAGATCGGCAATGTCCTGTCGATCCTGCGAGGTCACGTTCATGCGTCCAGCGTGCATCTGCAGGAGCGATAGGTCCAACCGAAAGATACGATCAACCAATCGACAGGAGCGATGGACAGGAGTGGATGGTGGAGCTGCGGCACCTGCGCTATTTCGTCGCCGTCGCCGAGGAGCGGCACTTCGGCCGGGCATCCGCCCTGCTGCACGTCACCCAGTCCACCCTCAGCGCCCAGATCCAGGCTCTGGAGCGAGAGGTGGGCGGACGCCTGTTCTCCCGCACCAGCCGACGCGTCGAGCTGACCGAGGCCGGTGCCCTGCTGCTGCCCGAGGCCCGCAGAGCCCTGGCGCAGGCCGATCGCGCCCTGCAGGTGGCCCGGGAGTCGGTGCACGGCGAGGCGGGAACGGTCCGGATCGGCTTCTCCGGCGTCGCTGTCCTCCAAGGCGTCCTCTCCGACGACCTGCGCGACTTCCACCGGGCGCACCCACGGGTCGGCCTCGCCCTGACCGAACTTCCGCCGACTGCCCAGATCCAGGCGGTGCGCGACGGCGCGCTCGACCTCGGCTACTGCCCCGACCTGGGCCTCGGCGACACCGACGGCCTGCATGTCACGCACCGCGCGCCCACTCCGCTGTCCGTCGCCCTGCGCACCGACCACGAACTGGCGTCCGCATCAGCAGTGACGACCTCCGCCCTGCGCACCCACGAGCTCATCGTCTTCGCCGGCAGCGAGGAGGACGAGACCGTCCTTTCCCGGCTCTGGCCCGCCGCCGAGGAGGACCGCTCCCGGGTCCGCCTGGCCGGCAGCACCCTGGGCGCCCTCGCCCTGGCTCTGGCCGGCGCCGGCGTGGCCCTCGTCCCCACCGCCACACAGCGCATCACCCTGCCGGACCTGACCTACCGGCCCCTGCACGGAGCGCCGCCGGGACCGGACCTGCTGGTCCTCAGCCGGCACGACGAGACCTCAGGAGCGGTCCACGCCTACCTCGACCGCGTCCCCGCGCCATGATCCCGCCGCCGTCAGGAACGCGCCGCTCACCTCCCGCGGCGCGGCACCCGTCAATCGCCCTGGCCTCCGCGCCGAGTTGACGGCCACTTGCTGGGAAGGCACCAGAAAGGCGCGTCGGAGAGCGGCACCGGGGCTTCGTGTGCCTCTCGCAGCATGGGGGCTGCGGGCGTGGCGTTGTGCGGTGTGGGGGCAGTACGTCCGCGGCGTGTTCTCTACGGCGAGGAGCCATCCCTGCGCGCAACTGCCGTCTCTGCCACTGCTGCTGTGGCCACCGCACTGCTGCCAGGGGGGTTGCAACTCGCACACCGAAAGACTTCGTGCACGTGCCCCGCCCGGCGGCGGGCTGGCCGGAGCGGAAGGTGGCAGTTAGGCAGCCGGGCTGCAGGTCACGGCGAGTCACCGCCCCAGCCCCATGCGGCGGCGCTACCGGGCCGCTGCCGGTACCAGGCCCGGCCACCGGCTCCGAAAGCTCCGATTTCCTCGTCGGTGAGCTCGGCCGCCGTGGGTCTGCCCGGTGGTGACGACGAGTACTGCAGTCCACGGCACGGTCAGTCACCGTCACCGGGCCCGACGGTGTAGTCCCAGGCCAGCTCCCACACTCGCAGCGCCGAGCCCAGGTCCGCGGTGGCCAGCAAGGTGCCGTCCGGGCTCAACTCGATCCGTGCGATGGGTGCTTCGTGGCCCTCAAGTGTCCGCAGGCAGCGTCCCGAACGTAAATCCCACACGCGGAGCAGCCCGTCCCAGCCGCCGGTCACCGCGAACGTGCCGTCGGCGCTGAGGGTGAAGCCGTACGGCATGCCGCACGGCAGCGAGTGGAGCACACGGCCGGTGGCGGTCTCCCACACCTGCACCTCCTCGCGGCCCGGGGTGGCGGCCAGCCTGCCGTCGTCGCTGAAGGAGCGCGCCGTCTGGCCGGCCATGAACGAGCCGCCGGAGTCGACCGAGTAGCGCAACGCGCCGCTCGCCACGTCCCACGCGGTGGTGCGCAGCCCGGTGGACAGGAACAGGGTCCGCCCGTCCGGGCTGAAATCCAGTAGCTCGTCGCGCCCACGGGACGGCAGGGTCCAGGCTGGACGGTCCGCGTCCAGGGGCCACAGGTGGACCTCGTTGTCGTCCGCTGGTGGGAACGAGGTCTGCGACCGGGTGCTGCCGTGCGTGGCGGCGATCCGGCCGTCGGGGCTGAGCGCCACCGCGTGCACCTTCCCGACGTGCGCCCCGACCGTGCCCAGCACGGAGCCGCTGGGCAGGTCCCGCATCCGCAGGGTGCCGGTCTCGTCGCCGATCAGCACCCGATCCCCTGCAGAGTTCAGGGCGAAGGCGCTGATCCGGCCGAAGTCGTCGGTGAACAGCCGCTTGCCGCCGTCCTCCAGACTCAACTGCCGGATCGTGCCCGCGTTGGTCAGGACCAGCAGCAGGAGGCCGTCGAGGGCGAACAGGATGTCATGGGCGTGGCCGCCCTCACCGCGGTCGAAGGTGTGCAACCGTTCCCCGGCGATGGCGTCCCACACGTCCACCTCGCCGGTCCACCGCCCGGTCGCCAACAGGGTGCCGGCGCGGCCGAGCGCGGTGACGACCGGCTGGGTGAATTCCCGGTTCCCGGCGTAGTTGTACAGGGGCCACGCGCCGAGCAGCATCGCCCGACTGCCGTGCGCGCCCACCCTGGCCCACGCCCGGCGCAGGTCGGGATGGCGGGCGAAGCCGGGCACCTGCTGGGCGGAGCGCAGCGCCTGCGCGGCGGGCGCGTAGCGCTCGGCATCCGCCAGGTCGTGGGCGCGGGCGATCAGCGCGCGGAACGCGTCGTCGGCACGGGTGAGTTCATCAGCCGACTGAGCGCGGGCGTAGTGCCAGGGCGCCCTGTAGCCGGTGCCGGGCAGCGAACGCACCACGACCATGCGGGCGCCGCCGAGTACCGCCACCCGACCCTTCGCCGCGAGCGCCGCGCCGCGGACCCAGTTGAGGTCGGACGGCATCTCCCGGTCCAGGGCGCGCAGGCAGCGGCCGGTCGTCGGGTCCCACGCCTGGATCCGCTCCCCGCTTTCGCCGGCTGTCAGGAGAGTGGGCCCGGACGAGGCGACCGTGATGGACAGCCCGGGCCGCAACCGGTGCGGCACTTCGCTGACCACCTCGCAACGCCGAGCGTCCCACACCGTCAGCGGCCCCCTCCACCAGGCGACCACGGCGCAGCGGGCGTCCGGGGAGATGCCCACCAGATCCAACGGTGAGGTCCGCACGTCCCTGCCGTGCAGCGTCCCGCGGACAGGTCCTGTCAGGGTGCCGAGCAGCCGTCCGGCGAACGGGGCCCACGCGCGGACGGTGCCGTCGTGACCCTCGCTGCCGATGGACGCGGACACGCCCCTGCTGCCGTCGCGGCTCAGCGCGAGTGAGGTGACCGGGCCGCTGTGCACCTTCACCACGGTGGCCGCCTGGTCCGGCCGGTCCTGGGGCCCGATCCATACGGTGCCGTCCCGGCGTCCGACGGCCACGTAGCGGCCGTCGCCACTGACCGCCAGCGTGCAGGCGGGGGAGCCGTCCGGCCAGGCCGGTCGGTGGAGCCGGCTGCGGCGCGCCAGGTCCCAGGTCTCGACGGACCCGTCCTCGCGGAGCACCGCCCCGAGCGTGCCCGCCGCATCGACGGCCAGGTGGATGACGGTCTGCCCGCTCCGGGTCAGGGTGTGCCGGGCGCGTCGCCGGCTCTGCTCGGCGGGCGCCCACAGCACCAGCCGGCCCGAGCGGTCGCCGGACAGCACGAGGCCGCCGTCCGAGCTGGCCGCGACCGCCGACACCTCCCCGGTGTGGCCGTCGTGCTCGGCGCGGACCCGCGGCGGGCGGCGCGCCAGCTCGGCCAGCGCCGCCGCGGCGTCCGTCGAGTCCGGGTCGGTCGCGACCGCCTCACGCAGCAACTCCCGAGCCCGCTCGTCCTCGTGGCGTTCCAACTCCAGGCAGCCGAGCAGGAGGGCGCCGAGGCCGTCGGAGGCTCTGGCGGCGCGGGCCGCCGCCAGGTCGGAGGACAACTCCTCGGCGGTGCCTCGCCCCGAACGCCACCGGTGCAGGCCGAAGTTGTAGAGGGTCGGGAGGTGGTGCGGGTTGGCTGCCGCGGCCCGCCGCCACAGTTCCTCGGCCTCGGCGGTCCTGCCCAGGTCCAGGAGCGACAGGGCCTGGTTGGAAAGTCCGTCCGACAGCAGGCGCACCGTCTTGGGCGCAGGCCGCTCGTAGGCGGTGCCGAGCTCCGCGCGGTACAGCTCGCCAAGGGTGGCCGCGATCTCGCGGAAGCCGGACGGACGCGCGGCCGGGTCCCGCTCCAAACACTGCCGCAGCAATTCGCCGACGCCGGCGGGCATCGCCGGCACCCGCGCGTCGTCGGCGCCGCCGCCCCGCAGGAACATCTCCAGCGCCTCGCCGGCGGCTTGCCCGCGGCCGGTGAGGCGGCGTCCTGCAAACATCTCCAGGACGCTCACAGCCCAGGACCACACGTCGGTCGCCGCAGTCAGCCGGACCGCGCGGCGCCCCGCAGCGGCCGCCGCCTGCTCCGGGGAGCAGTAAGCCGGGGTCATCCCCCCGAACGTCACGCCCGGCGGATCATCGCCCGGGCCGTCGGCCCCCTCCTGCCGGCCCTCCGCCGGCGCCCCGGCCAGGCCGAAGTCGGTGAGCTTGGCCGTGCCGTCGGTCTGGAGCATCACGTTCGCCGGCTTTACGTCCTGGTGGACGAGCCCGCTGTCGTGGGCGTGCGCCAGACCCCAGGCCATCTGTACGGCGATGTCGAGGACACGGCCGAGCGCCGCCCGGTGGCCATCCTCGTACAGCCTGCCGCCGCGCACGGCCTGGGCCAGGCTGCCGCCGTCGACCCACTCGGCGAACACCCGGGGCAGCGCGTCGATGGTGCGCACGTACACGCAGTTGACGGTGTGCGGGTGCAGCCCGAGCCCGACCCACGTGCCAGCCTCGGTCTCGAACAGCCGCCGGTCCTCCTGCGTGCGCACCCGCTCCGGGCGCGGGGTCTTCACGGCCAGGTCCACTTGCCAGCCCCGATGCCGGACCTTGTGCACCAGGCCCATCCCGCCGTCGCGCACCACGTCGAGCACCTCGTACAGTCCCAGCACAACGTCGCCGGGCGCCCAGATACGAACTGGTTCGCGTGCCACGGCGGCCTCAGCCGGCGAGCGCGACGAACAGCGGGCTGCCGAGGAGCACCGTCATGCCCTCGCGAACGTCCAACTCGTGATACCGGCTGGGTAGGTGCGACAGTCGCTCGTCGAGGGACTCCACCTCCCGCTCGACGCCAGGCAGTTGGCAGTTCACCAGACACACGGAAGCGAGTGCGTCAGGTGGTACGGCCTCGCTGTCGGCGGCGATCGCCGTGGCCGGGCCGGAGATCAGCCCCGGCATGGTGGTGGGCGCGGAGACCTGGTCCGTCCCGTTGGTGAGCGCGGCGGCGGGTGGGTCGGGAACATGGCCGTTCGCACCGCCGAGCCCCACGATGGTGCGCTCCGTCCTGCCTCCGAAGGGGACCAGGGACGCCCGCCCCGCCGCTGGCGCCCCCCACCGCATCGGCAGCCGGCGGCCCGGGGAGGTAAGGGAGTCGGCCGGCCGGTGGCCGGGGTCGGGCAGGCACCAGGTGGGCTGTCCTGGGCGTCCCCATGCGGGCAGCAGCGACTGGGCGGTGGTCAGCGGGGCGTCTGCGTGGCGGTGCGCGGTGCGGTCGAGTTCGCCAAGGAATGGCTCGGTGCTCAGGTGTTCGCCGGTGAAGCCGCGGCCGCTCAGCGCGGGGTCGGCCCACCACGTGTGGACCGCCCGCAACTGGTCCTTGATGCCGAGCCGGTGCCCATCACCAGCGTCGCTGTCGCTGTCGACGGCCACGGTCAGCGGGCGTAACCGGGCCGGCCCGGGTTCGGTCGGCATCGCGCGGGTCTCCTCCCCTGGAAGGTCGGGTGCTGGCTATTGTTCCCGGCAACGGCACCTGAGGGACACAAAGTGGGAAATCCGGCAGGCGACAACTTAGCCGCTCCCTGGTCCGGGCCGGACGGCCTCGTGGCGGAAGTGACGCATCACGCTGTGGTGATCGTCCCGTGCATCGTGGGCAGCGCCCTGGCCGAGGCCGCCACCGGAAAGCCGCTGTGGGGGCTTAAGGACCGGTTCGGTGCTCACTGGCTATCTCAGCCGGTGGCGGTTGCGGCCCACGACGGTCGGCACAGTCTTCGGCTTCGGTGCGTTCATGGTCCCCTTGGGCCTGGGTGCCCCGACGGCCGTGCCGGTCGTCTGCTTCGGCGTGGCCGGGCTGTTCCAGCCGTATGCGTCGCTGCCGACCACCCTCTTCCCACGCTCGACGCCCAGCGTGCTGCTGCCGTAGGCCCTCGCGGGTGCTCCGCCGTCGGGGCCCTGTCGGTGCCCCTGGGTACGGCGCTCGGCGGACCGTTGGTAGCCGGCCTCGGCGTGGTCAGGACACTGCGGAGTCGGCGTCGGCCCAGAAGGGGACCGACCAGGTGCGGATGTCCCCGAGGGAGAACTGCCGGGGGCCGAGGAGGCGCTGGGCCAGGTCGGGGGACAGGTCTTCGACAGCCAGGGAGGCGGCTGCGAAGGCTGCCGTCTTCCGCTCGTCGGAGAAGTCTTCGATCCTCTTTCCGTGGGAGCGCCCCGGCTCGCCCAAGGGCTCCCACGGCGCGTCCGCTCAGTGCGGACCTCAATGCGGCTCTCGGCGTGCTACGGCCGGCGGTCGTTGCGAGATCCTTGGCCTCGTACCGAGCGCGGTCCTGGTGGCAGGGTGGCCACGCCTGATCGTATGAACGGTGCATGGCAAGGATCTCCTGCCACGTGGCCCGCTCGATGCGGGCTGTGAGCGCGGCTGCCGTGTGGCCCTGTGGGCCCAGCGCCCACCAGGCCGGCACCCGGCGCCAGATCTTCTGGTGCCGGCTCTGACCCTTGCGAACCTCGTCGCCGACGGGAACGAGGGAGCCACTCGTTGTTGACAGCGATGGTGACGGTGGCCGCTGCCGGTTCGCCCCCGACCAGGTTGCCGGCCCTCCACTGATCCTGCCGATCCGTCGGCGCCATGTGCGGGTCACGGCCGCCAAGGCGTACCCCACCGGTTCGCGGATCTGTGTTATCCCGGGGGACCGGCAGCCGTCTCCTGAAGTGAGGAGACGCTGCCCCGGCAAGTGCCCGGGAGCAGCGACTGGTGGGCAATCCCCTGGAGTGGTGCGAGATGCGTCGTCCTGAGTCGTCGAACGTCGGCCCGGCCCCGTGCGCGGTGGCCACCGCGGGCGCGCACACCACAAGGAGGGTCCGATGAGAAGGGGCGGAGGAGGAACACGCTGGTCAGCGGCAGGGCCCTCGGGGCGGCGGAGTCCGGCCCACCGGTCGTCCGCGCGTCGGGGCCGGGTGCGGCTCGCCGGGATCGTGGTGGCAGCGTGCCTCGCGGTACTCGCCGGGTACCTCGTCTCCGCCGGGCGCGGCGGTGACGCGTCGGACCGGGGCGTGGCGGCGGCCGACGCCGATGTCACGCCCGGCACAGTGACCGCGAGCGGCTCCCCGGGCGCCCAAGCGGCGACCACTTCTTCCGTGTCGGCTTCCGCGCGCCCGTCGAAGTCCCCCTCCCCGAGCGCGAGGGCCGCCAAGCCGTCCGCTGCTTCCCCCTCGGCGTCCGCCGGCGCGAAGCAGCCTGCGGCGCCGGCTTCCACCCATGCGGCGGGCAAGCGGACGGTGACCCTGGTCAACCGCCTCGGCCAGACTATCTGGCCCGCCATCGCGGCCGATCCCGACCATCCGATCCAGGCGACGGGATGGGTGCTCGCGCCGGGGGCGAGCTTGAGCTTCACGGTCCCGGACCACTGGGACGTACGGGTGTGGGCGCGGACCGGGTGCTCGTTCGACTCCGCGGGCAACGGCCACTGCGTGACCGGCGACTGCGGGCACTTCCAGTGCGGCCGCACGTGGGGCGAATTCCCCTCCACCCTCGCCGAGTTCAACCTCAACGCCTGGAACGGCATGGATTTCTACGACGTCAGCCTCGTCGAGGGCAACAACCTGCCGATGTGGATCAACAGTTCCGGTGGGTCCTCCAAGGACAAGATGAACTCGCGGGGCTGCACGGCGGCCGGCTGCACCCATGACGCCAACGTGGGCTGCCCCAAGGCGCTGCAGCGTGTGCGTGGCGGCAAGGTCGTGGCGTGCCTGAGCGCCTGCCTGGTCTACAAGACGGACAGCACCTGCTGCACCGGCTCCTACGCGCCCCGCTCGAAGTGCGTCCCCTCGTCGTGGCCGGTCGACTCCGCGGCGGTGTTCAAGAAGGCCGAGCCGTTCGCGTACTCGTATGTCAACGACGACGCGACCAGCGTGCTGACCTGCGCGGGGGAGTGCGACTACCGGATCACATGGGGTGTCAGCCCGTAGCGGGCGCTCCCGGACTCCGCCCACCGGTGAACCGCCGTTCTGAGGGCAGCGGTTCGCTCTCTCACCCGTGCGGGGCGGCGGCCGCACCCGAGCCCGCGGTTACCGAACCGCGGGTCACTACCGGAGTGTCGGCGACGCGTGAAACGTGGTTCTGGACCACTTTCCGTGCCGGGGCAACAGAGGGTCGCCGAATCCGCGATCACGAACGCCCGTGACTGACGCTCATCTCCCACCTATGGACGTGGATCTTGGCAGGCTCCGACGAGCCGGACAACGGCCGTCCACATCACGGACGTTCACCTCGCCGCCGTCCACATCGCGGACGGCCGCCGCGGTCCCCGGTGGCGGCCCGTAGCCAGGTGATCGGGCGAAAAGCCCGCGGACCTCGTCCATCGCGCGTGTCCACCATGCAAGAGCGTTCGCGAAAGCCTTGACCAAAGCGCCGGGCGTCTGCTGAACTCCCGTTCCATGAACCCGCACCTGGCCTTGGCCAAGCGCCGCCACATCGACTTCGGGCGTGTGTCCAGCGTCTTCTGTTGTCGCTGACCGGGTGACCGCCCCCCGGTAGGGGGCCTGTGCGCGCCCACGGCGCACACGCGGGGAAGGCGGCACGCAGCCGCCCGCAACACATCAGTTCCTTCCGGCGGGATCCTCGCCGTCCTTTCCTGACCGCCTGTCTCCACCTCTGCGCGCACGGCCGCGGCCGCGGTGAGCGGTGAGCGCGGCACCGGGACCCCGCGGACGCACCACGTACGGGCGAAGAGGCCTGGACATGTCACGCCGTCGGCAGGTCCGAGGCCGGGGACGCCACGTGCGGTCAGGGGCGGTCGCGGCCACCGCGCCGAACCGGAAGAACGCACCCCCGCCCACCCCACCCGTCGCCGGCACCCCTCACACCGTCACCGACCGCCCACCGCGCCCCCGGACCGACCCGGCGGTCCCGCGGCCGTGCGGCCCCGCGCAACCGCCCGTTCACTCCACGTCCCGGCACCCGGCAGCGTGCCTCCTTTTTCGAGGGGACCTCCTCATGCCTCTGTCCATCCGCAAGCTCACGAGCCGCATCGGCGCGGTGATCGAAGGCGTCGACTTCACGACGACGCCCGACCCCTCGACGATCGCGGCACTGCGTGACGCCCTCAACGAGCACAAGGCGATCGTCTTCGACGACGTGCGCCTCGACAACGCCGGCCAGGAGCGCGTGGCCGGGTGGTTCGGCCGCCTCACCACCGCCCACCCCAACGTGCCCGCCGCCGACGGCACCACGAACGTGCTCGCCGTCGACAGCGAGACGTCCAAGTCCAACGTGTGGCACACCGACGTCACCTTCGTGGTCAACCCGCCGCAGGTCACCACGCTGCGCAGCATCGTGACCACGCCGTACGGCGGCGAGACGCTGATCGCGAACACGGCCGCGGCCTACCGCGACCTGCCCGAGCCGCTGCGCGTCCTCGCCGACTCGCTGCGGGTGGTGCACACCAACCAGTACGACTACGCGCGCTCCGAGCGGACGACGGCGCGGCGCGAGGAGTACGACCGGGTGTTCGTCTCGACGCCGTACGAGGCGGAGCACCCGGTGGTCCGGGTGCACCCGCTGACGGGCGAGCGCGGCCTGTTCATCGGCGGGTTCGCCAAGCGGATCGTCGGCCTGCCGAGCAGTGACTCGGCCGACCTGTTGCGCATCTTCCAGTCGTACGTGACCCGCCCGGAGAACGTCCTGCGCTGGACCTGGTCGCCCGGCCAACTGCTGGTCTTCGACAACCGGATCACCCAGCACTACGCCATCGACAACTACGACGACCACCCGCGCCGCCTCAACCGCGTCACGGTCGCCGGCGACGTGCCGGTCGGCGTCGACGGCAGCCGCAGCCGGGCACTGGTCGGCGACGCGTCGCACTACAGCAGCGTGCAGGAGATCGCGGCATGATCGACGTCCGCCTGGAGGCGCCGGCCGTCGAGTCGGACACCGGCAGGCCCGAGGAGCAGGCGCGCGAGGTCTTCCTGCCGCGCGACGCCCGCCGCCGCACACCGCTGGCCGCGCTCGCCACGCGGCTGCGCTGGCCGCTGGGCATCTACACCACACCGGTCGTGATCCTCGTCGTCTGGGAGGTCCTCTCCAAGGCCGGGGCGCTGTCGGCGACGTACGCCCCGGCGCCGACATCGATCGTGAAGTCCGCGGTCGACCTGTGGCGGCAGGGCGTGCTCGGCCCGGACCTGTCCATCTCGCTGCGGCGGGCCGGGCTGGGCCTCGCGATCGGCCTGACGGCGGGCATCGTCACCGGCGTGCTGGGCGGCCTGCTGCGCAGCGGCGAGTACCTGTTCAACGGCCTCGTGCAGGTCCTCAACACGATCCCGCTGCTCGCGGTGCTGCCGCTGATGATCGTGTGGTTCGGCATCGACGAGCTGACGAAGGTGCTGCTGATCTCGTTCGGCGCCGGCGTCCCGATGTACCTCAACCTGTTCGCGGCGATCCGCGGCGTCGACCAGCGGCTGATCGAGATGACCCGCACGACGGGCGCGGGCACCTGGCGCCTGGTGAGCCGGGTGCTGGTGCCCGGCGCGCTGCCGGGCTTCCTGGTGGGCCTGCGGTTCTCCCTCGCCTACAGCATCCTCGGCCTGGTCGCGGCCGAGACGGTCAACGCCGACCAGGGCCTGGGCTTCCTCATCACGCAGGGACAGACCTACCTCCAGACCAACCAGGTCTTCGTGGGCCTGGCGATCTACTCACTCCTCGGCCTGGTCGCCGACCAGTTCGTCCGGGTTCTCGAGCGGGTGCTGCTGCGGTGGCGCCCTGGTTATGAGGTGGCATGAGCTCCACGACGGTGACGCGGCAGCCCCGGCAGCGGACCGGGGCCCTGGTCGAGAAGGTCGTCCGCCGGTTCGGCGACCGGGTGGTGCTCGACCACCTGGACCTGGCCATCGCCGAGGACGAACTCGTGGTGCTGCTCGGCCCCTCCGGCTGCGGCAAGAGCACCCTGCTGAGGCTGCTGGCCGGGCTGGACCGCCCCGACGGGGGACGGGTGGAGGTCCCTGCCAGGCGCGCGATCGTCTTCCAGGGCGACCGCCTGCTGCCGTGGCAGCGGCTGCTGCGCAACATCACCCTCGGCCTGCGCGGGCCGGACGCCGAGGAGCGGGCCCGGGTAGCGCTCGCCGAGGTCGGACTGGCCGGCCGCGAGAAGGCCTGGCCCAAGGAGCTGTCCGGCGGCGAGGCCCAGCGGGTGGCGCTGGCCCGAGCCCTGGTGTCGGAGCCCGAACTCGTCCTGCTCGACGAGCCGTTCGCGGCGCTTGACGCGATCACCCGGCTGCGCATGCACGGCCTGGTCCGGGCGCTGCGCAGCAAGCACCACGCGGCCATGCTGCTCGTCACCCACGACGTCGACGAGGCGATCGCGCTGGCGGACCGCATCGTCGTGATGGGCCAGGGGCGCATCGGCACCTCGCACGCGGTCCAGCTCGCGGCCGCCGACCGCGAAGCGAGCGCTGCCCGCGAGGAGCTGCGCGCCGCCCTCCTGGCCGACCTCGGCCTCGCCGACCAGCACTGAGTCCTCTTCCGCGGTTTCCGTCCCACGGTCCCCGTTCCGCCACACGACAGAAAGCACGTGAGAAACACATGTCCAGAACGACCTTCCGACTGTTCGGCGCCGTTGGCGTGCTCGCTTTGACGGCCGGCCTCGCCGCCTGCGGTTCGTCATCGAAGGCCGCGCCGCCGGCCGGCCCCAGCGGGTCGGCCGCGAGCCACCCGGAGTGGAGCAAGTACACCTTCACCATCGGCGACAACGGCGGCGACGGCAGCCAGGAACTGGCGAAGACCACTGGCGCGTTCGACAACGCCGGCTACAAGGTGAAGTTCGCCCGGTTCACCTTCGGCCCGCCGCTCGTGCAGGCCGCCGCGTCGGGCGACATCGACCTCGGGAGCGTCGGCGACGTGCCGCCGATCACCGGCGCCGCCAAGGAGTTCGGCTTCAAGATCGTCGCGGTCACCCGCTCCCTCACGCCCACCCAGCCGGCCGAGAACATCATCGTGCCCAAGGGCTCCACGATCCGCACGCTCGTGGACCTCAAGGGCAAGAAGCTCGCAGTCCCGCAGGGCAGTTCGGCCCACGGCCTGGCGCTGAACGCGCTCAAGAGCGTCGGCCTGACCACCAAGGACGTGCAGCTCACCTTCCTCGACCCGGCGGCCGGCGCCACGGCGTTCGCCACCGGCAAGGTGGACGCCTGGGCGATCTGGAACCCGCAGTCGGCGATCGCGGTCAAGCAGGGTGCGCGGATCCTGGCCAAGGGCCTGCCGCCGATCGACCAGACCAGCAACTACTACGTGGCCAGCGAGAAGTCGCTGAACGACCCGGCCAGGCGCGCGGCCCTCACCGACCTGCTGAAGCGGCTGTCCGGCGAGTTCGCGTGGGGCGTCAAGCACCCCGACGAGTACGCGGCGGCCCTCTCCAAGGAGGAGGGCATCCCGCTGGCCGACGCCAAGTCGATCCTGACCACCGTCGAGACCCGGGTGACCCCGGTCGAGCCGGCGGACATCACCGCCGAGCAGAAGCTCAGCGACGCCTTCCTGGAGGCCGGCCAGATCACCAAGAAGGTCGACGTCGCCACGGTCACCGACAGCCTGCTGCCGGCCGGCTTCGACAGCTCGAAGCTCGGCTGACCGCGTGCCCGCCACCGAACCGACGGAGAAAGAGCAATCATGAGCGCGCAACGCCGGCTCCACCTCAACGCCTTCCTCATGGAGGCCGGCCACCACGAGGCGTCGTGGCGGCTGCCCGACAGCAACCCGCGGGCCGACTTCGACCTCGGGCACTGGATCGAACTCGCCCGGCTGGCCGAGAGCGCCAAGTTCGACTCGCTTTTCCTCGCCGACGGCCCGGCCATCACCGGCACCGGCGAGTTCCGCCCGCCCGGCCAGCTCGAACCGCTGACGCTGCTGACCGCGCTGTCCCAGGCGACCAGCAGGATCGGGCTCATCGCCACCGTCTCCTCGACGTACAACGAGCCGTACAACCTGGCCCGCCGGCTCGCGTCGGTGGACCACGTCAGCGGCGGCCGGGCCGGCTGGAACATCGTCACCTCGGCCGGGGCGGAGGAAGCGGCCAACTTCGGCCTCGACACCATTCCCGACCATGCCGGGCGCTACGCCCGGGCCGACGAGTTCCTGCGGGTCGCCAAGGCGCTGTGGGACAGCTGGGAGTCGCAGGCCGTCGTCGCCGACAAGGCGGCGGGACTGTACGCCGACCCAGGACGGATCCACCGGATCGACCACCGGGGGGCGCACTTCACGGTGGCCGGCCCGCTCAACGTCGAACGTCCCCCGCAGGGCTACCCGCTGCTCGTCCAGGCCGGCTCCTCCGAGGACGGCAAGGACTTCGCGGCGCGGCACGCCGAGGCGATCTTCACCGCCCACCGGACCTACGAGCGGGCCGCCGACTTCTACCGCGACATCAAGGCGCGGACCGCGGCGGCCGGGCGCGACCCGGACGGCGTGATCGTCCTGCCCGGCATCGTCCCGTACATCGGGTCGACCGAGCGGGAGGCCCGGGAGCTGGCCCAGCAGTTCGACGACCTGCGGATACCGGAGTACGGGCTGCGGCAGCTCGCCGCGGTCTTCGAGACCGAGCCGTCGGCGTTCGCCCTCGACGAGCCGCTGCCGGCCGCCATCCTCGCCCGGCCCAAGCTCGAAGGGTCGCAGAGCCGCTCCGATCTGATCATCGAGCTGGCCGTGCGCGAGCAGTTGACGGTCCGTCAGATTCTGTCCCGGCTCGGCGGCGGCCGCGGCCACTTCGAGTTCGTCGGCACGCCCGAACAGGTGGCGGGCACGATCACCGACTGGTTCGTGGGCGGCGCCGCGGACGGGTTCAACATCATGGCCCCCGCGCTGCCGTCCGGCCTGGCGACCTTCATCGAGCAGGTGCTGCCGATCCTGCGCGGCAAGGGCCTGTTCCGCGAGGAGTACGAAGGCAGCACCCTCCGCGAGCACTACGGGCTCCCGGTGCCGGCCAACCAGTTCCACTAGGCGAAGGCCGAGGTGTCCGATGTCCCCAACCCCCGGTGCTCCCGCCGCCCTCCCAGGCGGCGGGAGCCCGCCGGCCCTCCTCGTCCGGGGGCTCAGCAAGACCTACCGGGACGGCTTCACCGCCGTGTCCGGACTGGACCTGGAGATCGCCGACGGCGCCTTCTTCGGCCTGCTCGGCCCGAACGGCGCCGGCAAGACCACGCTGATCGGCTCGGTGTGCAACATCGTCCGTCCCACGGCGGGCACGCTCACCGTCTTCGGCCACGACCACCGCAGCCGTGAGGCCCGGCGGCTGCTGGGCCTGGCCGAACAGGAGATCAACGTCGACCGGTTCCTGTCGATCCGGCAGATCCTGATCTACCACGCCGGCTACCACGGCGTCGGCCGCCGGGCGGCCGTCCGGCGCGCGGACGAGCTGCTCCAGCTCTTCCGCCTCGACGACAAGGCCGACGTGCGGGCCTACGAGCTGTCCGGCGGCATGCAGCGGCGGCTCGTACTCGCCCGGGCCCTGATGCACCGGCCGCGCCTGCTCATCCTCGACGAGCCGACGGCCGGCGTCGACGTCGAGCTGCGCTCGGAGATCTGGCGGCTGGTCAAGGGCCTCAACGCCGGCGGCACCACCGTGCTGCTGACCACCCACTACCTGGAGGAGGCGGAGACCTTGTGCGACGAGATCGCGCTGCTGCGCGGCGGCCGGATCGTCGACCGCGGCTCCGCGGCCTCGCTGCGGGACCGCTACGCCGCCCGGGACATCTCGGAGGTCTACAACCGGGTGATCACGGCCGAGGAGGTGGCGTCATGAGCGCCGCCGAGGCGCCCGTCCTGCCGTCGTACGAGGAGCCGTTCCGGGCGGAGCGGTCGCCGTTCCTGTGGCTCCTCGAACGCGAGGTGCTGCGCTTCCTCAACATCTGGCGCTACAGCGTCGCCGGCCCGGTGCTGTCGACGGCGCTGTTCGTCATCGTCTTCGGGTCGGCCCTGGGGCGCCACGTCGACACGGTCGACGGCGTCGGCTACGGCAAGTTCATCGTGCCCGGCCTGTTCGCGCAGGCGATCGTCAACGTCGGCTTCTTCAACGGGACCACCAGCCTGTTCGAGGCCCGGCGCGACCGGTACATCCACGACCTGTTCGCGAGCCCGCTGCGGTGGTGGGAGATCAACGCGGCCATGGTCGGCGGCGGTATCGCCCGGGGCGTCGTCGTCGGCGCCGGAGTGCTGGCCGTGGCGCTCCCGCTCACCCACAGCGGCAGCGTCGCCGACCCCCTGGTCCTGGTGCTCGGCACGCTCGGCGTCCTGCTGGCCGCCGCGCAGGTCGGCGTGATCGCGGGAAGCCTCGCGAAATCGCTGGACCACGTCTACGCCATGGAGTCGCTCGTCGTGCTGCCGCTGGGCCTGCTCGGCGGACTGTTCTACTCGGTCCGCGAGTTGCCGCCGACCTGGGACGTCCTGAGCCGCTTCGACCCGGTCTTCTGGCTGGTCCAGGTCGAGCGGATCGGCTTCCTCGGCCGGGGCGACGTCGGCGCCGGCTGGGCGCTCCTGGTGGTGTGGACCCTCGCGGCGGGGCTGTCGGTGTGGTCCGCCGCCATCTTCGCCGCCGGCCGCCTCAAGCCCTGACCCGCGCCACCCGAAGGGAACGAGATGTCATGACGAGCACACAGCCCGAACAACGGCTGACCACCGACGTCCTGGTGATCGGCGGCGGACCGGCCGGCACCTGGGCCGCGATCAAGGCCGCCCAGGCCGGCGCCGACGTGGTGCTGGCCGACAAGGGCCACACGGGGGCCAGCGGCGCGACGGCCTCGGTCGGCACCGGCATCTTGGTGGGTGGGTCGGGCCGTGCTGCTGCGACGGCACGGGTGGCCGTTCATGTGCGGGCCCGAGCAGCGACAACACCGTCGTCGTCAGCGCCAACAGCGACGAGGACTTCTTCGTCAACCGGGCACTCGGTGATCCCGGCAGGTGGACGCGGTTGTCTTCGCCGATACCGCGGGGCTACAGCCGATTCACCATCCCGCTGGCCGGCACGGGATCGTGGCACCGACCAGGCCTCGTCTTCGTCGTGACCGGTGCACCTTACGGCGAACAGGCCCCGGTCCAGGCCGGCGTCGTACACCTGGACTGACGGCGCACCGGACTCGCCCGACCGCGGACCCGAACGGTCCGCACCGCTCCCGGGGCGCTTGCGGCCCCCGTGTGCACGCGGCGTTCGTACCCCAGGGTAGTCGGACATGTCGGCCGGCCACCTCCCCGGGATCGCCGGCCGCCTGCCGGCTCCCTGCGGGCGGTGCGCCGACCGGGGTGTGCCGGCCGTTGCCCGGACAGGAAAGCCGTGCGGCCCGGGTGGGGACCCGGGCCGCACGGCCGCGCCGATCTGTCGCCGCGCTACGGCGGTTGTCAGCCGACGGCGATGGCGAAGATGTGCAGCGCCACCTGGCTGGTGGCCGCGTTCGGGCCGACGTCCGGCAGGGTCAGGTAGGCGATGGTCTTGCCGGCCTGGAGCAGAACGGTGGCGCCGTACACGCTCACCTTCTGCTGGACCTTGCCGCCGCCGTTGTTGAAGTAGTCGGTCGTGGCGAGGACGTCGTTGCCTGTGGAGGGGCTGTTGGCCCACCAGTCCGGGAAGGACAGGGTGAAGTCCTGGGTGGTCCCGTCGGTGTACGTGATCGTTCCGGTGCCCGAGGCGTTGCCGTAGTCCGCGGTGCCGAGGAAGCCGATGGTGCTGCCTTCTGCGGTGAACGGGACGGTCTGCCCGCTGGCCACGATGTTGTCGGGCCGGCCCGTGCCGGTGGTCGGCCAGGTGAAGGTCAGGCCGTCGTGGACGACCTTACCGCCGGAGACGATTCCCTGGGCCGCGAGGGCCTGCTGCGACAGGCTCTGGCCGCCGCCGTCGATGTCGCCGCTGCCGGGGTCGGCGTCGTCACTGATGCCGACGTTGGTGATGACGTCGTCGACCGACGCGTAGGGCACGAGCAGCTGCCCGGCCGCGGCGTCGCCGGCCTTTGCACCCTGGTAGGTGGCGGAGGCGGCCAGTGAGTAGCTGCCCGGCTTGGTGTCCGCCGGGGGAGTGACGGTCCAGGTGGTGGTGACCGATGCTCCGGCCGGAACTGTCGAGAAGGTGGCCAGGGACGTCGGTACGGCCGTCCAGCCGTCGGGCGCTGCCAGGGCGACCGAGGCGTGCGGCAGTGCGGTGGGGCCGGTGTTGGTGTAGGTGGTGGTCGCGGTGACGGCGACTCCCGGGGTGACGATGCGCGCGGACGAGGAGACGGCCAGGGTGTGGTGGACGCGGATCACCGCGGACCCGGTCACCCCGTGCACGGTCGCACTGATGGTCGCCACACCGTTGCCCACCGTCGTGACCAGGCCGGCCCGGCTCACGGTGGCGACGGACGGGTCACTGCTGCGATAGCGGACCGCGGTCCTGGACAGGTCGAGGAACGATCCGTCGTCGTTGACCGCCTGCACGACATGGTCGGCGGTGACGCCCATGTTCCGGCCGGGCTGGGCGGCGGGGTCGGTGTCGTCCTTGATCCACTGGTTGCGGGCGGTGAGGTCGATGGTGTCGCCCGCCTCGTAGGCCACGGACTCGGGCTGCACGGTCACGTACCGGACATGCGGGGTGAGGCTGCCGTGTACGGTCACCTGGGCCGATCCGGCGGTGGTGGCCGAGTCGGGTCCGACCTCGAAGCGGTACCGGCCGTCGTAGACGACCTGCCTGGCCTTCTGGCCGTCGTGGAAGGCCAGGTCGGGGACGCGTACCCGCAGGGTGATGTGCTGCGTGGTGCCGGGCCGCAGGACCCTGGTCTTCTGGAAGCCGACCAGGCGCTTGTCCGGCAGTTCCCTGCCTTTGACGGTGATGTCGCCGGCCGCGTAGAGCTGCGCCACCGTGGCCCCGGGCACGGAGCCGGTGTTGGTGACGTCGAAGCTGATCCCGACGGTTCCGTCGGCGTCGACCGAGTGGCGGTCGGCCCGGATGTGGGAGTAGGCGAAGGCGCTGTAGCTCAGGCCGTACCCGAAGGGATAGGTCGGGGTGCCGGTGAAGTACTGGTAGGTGCGGCCCAGACCGCCGGTGCCGCTCGGCGCGAGGTCGTAGTCGGAGATGTCCGGCAGCTGCGAGTCGTCCTTGTACCAGGTGAAGTTGAGGTGCCCGCCGGGGTTCTGCCGGCCGAACAGGACGTCGGCCAGGGCGTCACCCTGGCTCTCGCCGTTGTAGCCGGCGAAGACGATGGCGGCGACCTTGGCACGGTAGGCCTCGATGGCCACCGGCCCGTCGGACTGGATGTCCAGGACGGTCTTGGGGTTCCCCAGGCCCGTGACCTGGTCGATGAGGCTGCCGTAGTTGCCGGGCAGGGCCAGCCCGCTACGGTCCTTGCCCTCGCCGGCGGTGGCCTCGTCGGTGCCGACCGCGATGACCACGAGGTCCGCGCTGCGGATGTCGGCTCGGGTCTGGTCGCTGAGAACGGCGTCGCCGCTCGCGGTGGTGGACGTGCCGGCAGCGTCGTAGACGATCTGGGCGTCCGGGTTGGCCGCCTTGACCTGGGCGGTGACGCCCTGTACCGCGTCCACCTTCTTGGTGGGGTCGCCCGAGTAGCCGCCGAGGGTGACCTTGCCCGCCTGGTCGCCGACGATCACGACCTTGCCCAGCGCGGCCGGGTCCGCCGGCAGCAGGGGCTTGCGGTCGCCGCCGGCCTCGTGGTTCTGCAGCAGGACGAGGGCGTTGTCAGCGACGGCCCGCGCGAGGTCCTGGTGCGCCGGCGACTCGATCGCGGCCTTGGTGATCTTCGTGTACGGCTGCTTGTCCACCGGGTCGAACTCTCCGGTCCGCATCCGGACCGTGAACAGGTGCAGCAGCGCGTTGTCGATGACTCCCTCGCTCAGGACCCCTGCCTTGATGGCCTGTTCGAGGTTGAGTGTCGTGGCCTCCGCACCGGTGCAGTTGACGTTGGTCCCCGCCCGCAGCGCATAGGCCTGGCCGCCGGCGGCACCGGAGACCTGCTGCCCGGTCGCGGTGTTGGTCCAGGTCGCACTGCCGCCCTTGCGGTCCGTGGTCCAACCCGGCGGAGCCCAGTCGTGGCCGGCGGGGAAGCTCTGGTAGGTGGTGCCCACCGCGCCGCAGTCGGAGGTGATGTACCCGCCGAAACCGTAGGTGCGCTGGGCGATCTGGTTGGTGGTGTACGTGTTGGCAACCGACGGCGTGCCGTTGATCGCGTTGTAGGAGGTCATCAGTCCGGCGACGTGCGCCTTCTCGATGAGGCTCTTGAACTGGGCGGTGTAGTAGTCGTACAGGTCGTCGTCCGAGACGTTCGAACTGATGCCGGTGCGGTCCTGCTCCACGTCGTTGAGGGCGTAGTGCTTCGCGGTGGCCGCGACCTTGAGGTACTTGCTCTGCGCGGTGCCGTCGGGGTTCTGGCCCTGGTAGCCGTTGACGAACGCTCCGGCCATCTGCCCCGCGAAGTACGGATCCTCACCGAACGCCTCGTCGGTGCGGCCCCACCGCGGGTCCCGGTCGAGATTCACCGTCGGCGCCCAGTAGGTGAGCATGCCGTAGTCGTCCTTCGACGGCCCGAGGTTGTTCTGCCCGGTGCCCCACAGCGACTTGTCCAGCAGGCCGCGGGCCTCGTCCGAGACGGCGGTGGTCTCCCGGTAGATGAGGTCCTTGTCCCAGCTCATCGACGCGGCGAAGTTCGTGGGGAAGCTGGTGGCGTGCACGCCGCCGGTCACCGACCCCGGATTGTTGTTGGCGAACAGGGTGTTGATGCCGTGCTGGCCCTCGCTCCAGTACGTGTACTGCTGCACGCCCAGGCGCGGAATGGCCGGTGCGCTGTTGGTGCGCAACTGCTGGACCTTCTCGTCGAGCGACATGCGCGAGACCAGGTCCGCGGCCCGCTCCTGGAACGAGTAGCCGGTGTCCAGGTAGATCGGCACCGAAGGGCTGGCTGCGACGGGGGGTCCGGCGTGCGCCGGGGTGGCGGTGCAGAGCAGGCCCAGAGCGCACATGGCCGCCGTGACCGCGTGCGTCGCAGTTGATTGCAGTAAGCGCATAGCGCCTCCTCGGGTGTCGGGATCGTGCGGCTCCCACGCCGGTGGCCCGCCGGGAGCGCCGGCGGGCCGTCGGGGTGGGTGATGCGGTTCTCGGAGCGCGGCTGCTGTCAGCTCAGCGTCCACTGCTGGTTGCTGCCGCCGTTGCAGTCCCGGATGTTCCTCCCCGGCAAACTGTTTCCCGGCTTCCGGGACCTGCACCACCCCCCGGCCTGCGACGAGGCCGGGGGGTGGTGGCACTGCTACCGGTTCAGCTCCACTTCTGGTTGCTGCCGCCGTTGCAGGTCCACAGCTCGATCAGCGTCCCGTTGGCGGTGCCGGCGCCGGTCGCGTCCAGGCACAGCCCGGACTGGACCCCGACGATGGTTCCGTCGGAGTTGACGCGCCACTTCTGGTTGTCACCACCCCAGCAGGAGTAGATCTGCACCTTGGTGCCGTTCCCGGTTCCGGCGGCGTCCAGGCACTTGCTCCCCAGGACCGTCAGCTCGCTGGCGGAGGTGTACGTCCACTGCTGGTTGGCCTGGCCGTTGCAGTCCCACAACTGCACCTGGGTGCCGTCGGTGGTGGTGGAGTTGGGTACGTCCACGCAGCGTCCGGAGCCGGCCCCCTTGATCGCCCTGGTGCCACCGTTGGTCGGCGGTGTGGTCGGCGAGGTCGGCGGCGAGGTCGTGCCGCCGCCGTTGAGGGTGTTGAGTACGGCGGTGTAGGCGGGTTTGGCGTTGCCGTTGCTGTCGAAGAGCAGCGGGTTGTCGCTGGAGCGCCAGGAGTCGCTGTCGCGGATGCCCCAGACGGTGATGCCGGTGCAGCGTGCGACGTTCATGCAGGCCTTGACGGTGTTCGCGTACTGGGTGGATCCGGCCTGGGCGATGTCGAGTTCGGTGATCTGGACGTCGACGCCGAGGGCGGCGAAGTTCGACAGGGTGGTCTGGAAGCTGGAGGGCGGCCCTCCGTTGCCGAAGTGGCTCTGGAAGCCGACGCAGTCGATCGGGACGCCGCGGGCCTTGAAGTCCTTGACCATGTTGTAGACGCCCTGGGTCTTGGCGTCCGTCCAGTTCTCGATGTTGTAGTCGTTGTAGCAGAGCTTGGCCGAGGAGTCCGCGGTCCTGGCGGTGCGGAAGGCGTGCTCGATGAAGCCGTTGCCGAGCTTGTCCTGGAAGGGCGAGCTGCGGTGCTGGCCGCTGCCGTCGTCGGCGAACGCCTCGTTGACCACGTCCCACGCGTAGATCTTGCCCTTGTAGTGCGTCATCTCCTGCGTGATGTGGTTGTCCATCGCCGACTGCAGATCGGACGCCGACAGACCCGACACCCACCCCGGCAACTGCTGGTACCACACCAGGGTGTGACCGCGCATCCGCTGACCGTGGGCCTGCGCGTGACTGACGATCTGGTCGGCGGGACCGAAGTTGAACGACCCCCGGGAGGGCTCGATCGTGTCCCACTTCATCTCGTTCTCCGGGGTGATCATGTTGAATTCCCGGTCGAGAATGGTGGAGTACGTCGAATTACCGAGCTTGCTCGTGGGCACCGCGGTACCGAAATACCGGCCCGACTGCGCAGCCGCCGCGCCCAGCGAGCTCGCCGCCGCGGCGTGGGGCGCCGACGCCGCCAGGGCGACGACAGCCAGCGAGGCGCTGACCGCCACCCCGGTGGCCGCCGCTACCGCCTTCCTGTGGATGCTTCGATGTCTGTTGAGCCAAGACATGTCGGTAGGTGCTCCTTACGGTGGGGGGACAGGGCATCGGCCGGTGGCCGGTGCCCTGCTGCTATCGGCGCACTGCCTGCCGTGGAGCGGAGGTGAGCGCTAACATCTTGCCGACCTCCACTGGCGGGCAGGGCGAAATTTTCGAGGCTCTCACGATCGTTTCGCGGCACCTTAGGACGCCCGCCGGAACGCGTCAATACATCTCACACCGCAGCTTCCCCCCGTGCAACAGGCGTGTGTGGGTGCGGCCTTGGCCCACTCGCTCCCCTCGTGGTGTCCCGGCCAGGGGCGATCGGACCGAGGGGCGCTCCATTCCTTTCCCGGCGCGCCGCGGGGGCATCGAAAGATTTCGGTTCCCTGGGCGTCGACGTTTCGGGGACCGCGCGTGCACGGATCGGGTTCGGGTGCTGTTCCGTGCGCACGTGCCGGAACTGATTCCGGCTCTGGGCCTGCGGGTGCCGAAAACCGCATCCATGCAGGTCACCGTGGCGTGTTGATACTCGTGGAGGATGCCGTCGCCTCGCAAGGTGGGGGTGTCCGCCTGGCGTTGCTGTGGCCAGCAGGTGACATTCATGCGGAGTACACGCGGACTCAAGGTTCTGTCAGCAGAGTTCGACCCCGTGCCTACAACTCACTCGCGTGCCCGCGTCGCCACACTGTGCGCCGCAGCTTTGACTTTCCCAGGTCTTGTCGTCACCGGGATGCTTGCCGCGCAGCCCGCGGCTGCGGCGGACCCGGCCGGCTACCAGAACGTCCGGATCAACGAGGTGACTTCGTCCGGCAACGACTCCGTGGAGTTGTACAACACCGGCTCCACCGCGGTGAGCGTCAGCGGTTGGAAGATGTCCGACGACAGCTTCTCGGCGCAATCGTTCAGCCCGTCGTCCAACACGATCCAGGCCGGCGGTTTCGTCACCTTCAACTCGCCCAAGGGGCTGGGTGACTCGGACAAGCTGGTGGTCTACACGTCCGGTGGGACGGTGGTGGACCGCGTCGACTGGGCCACCGACAAGGCCAAGCCGGCGATGGCGCGCTGCGGCGGTGACGGCACCGGGGCGTGGGTGACCGCGACCTCGTCGGCAACCTTCGGCAGCGCGAACGCCGCGGGCTGCCCGTCATCGATACCGGCGGCGAGCAAGGTGCGGATCAACGAGGTCACCTCGAACGGCTCGGACACCGTCGAGCTGTACAACGGCGGTACGAGCTCGGTCGGCGTCAGCTCGTGGAAGTACGTCGACGGCGATACCGGCCACTCGGCGGCCGATATCTCGTCCTCCTCGCCGAGCGCGACCAGCATCCCGGCGGGCGGTTATGTCACGTTCGACTCCACGATCGGCTTGGGTGACAACGACTCGGCCTTCCTGGTCGACAACAACGGCGACACCGTCGACTCGGTGACGTGGGCGACCGGCGGCGCCCAGCCGTCGGACGAGCGCTGCGCCAACGGCACCGGCTGGTTCCAGACCGCCACGACCGCGACGCTCGGCACTGCGAACTCCTGCTCGGGCAACGGCGGGACCACGGGCGGTACGACCGGTGGGACGGGCGGCCAGCCCGGCCAACTGCTCGGCGGCGGCGGCTCCCTCACCAGTGGCTGCACCCCCGAGGCGCCTTCGGGTTCGCACTCCACGCCGTCCGGCACCCTGGCATGGCCCGGCGGCCAGGACGTCACGATCGCCGACAACGTCTGCGCCTTCGCCACGTCCACCGGCCCCGAAGGCCGCGACGTGAGCGGCCTGGCCTTCGACCCGTCGAACCCGTCGGTGCTGTGGGCCGTCAAGAACAAGGACTGGCTGTTCAAGCTGGTCAAGAGCAACGGCAAGTGGATCCCTGACCCGTCGTGGAGCACGAGCGGCAAGCAGATCCGCTTCTCGGGCGGCTCCGGCGAGCCGGACTCCGAGGGCCTGACGATCGGGGGCAACGGCCACATCTACGTGACCTCCGAGCGCGACAACACCAAGAACACCGTCCCCGAGGACACGATCCTGGAGTTCGACCCGGCCGCGACCGGTTCCACGCTCACGCCGGTCCACCAGTGGGACATGACCTCGCAGTTCCCGCAGCTCAACACGGGCGACAAGGACGACGCCAACCTCGGCTTCGAGGGCGTCGGCTACGTGCCGGACAGCTGGCTGACCGCGAACGGCTGGGTCGACCCGCTCACCGGCGCCGCCTACAACCCGGCGAACTACCCGCTGCACGGCTCGGGCCTGTTCTTCGCCGGCCTGGAGTGGGACGGCACGCTGCACGCCTACGGCCTGAACTCCAACGGCGCGTTCACCACGTTCGGCACGATCGCGACCGGCAAGACCGCGGTGATGGACGTGGCGTTCGACGCCGGAACCCAGCGCATCATCGCGAGCTGCGACAACACCTGCGGTGAGACCCACACCTTCATGAAGGTCGACGCCGGCGGCGCGATCGTCCCGGACACGGCCTACACGAACCCGGCAGTCATGCCGATCGACAACCTGGAGGGCTTCGCGATCGCCCCGACGTCCACCTGCGTGGGCGGCTCCCGCGAAGCGGTCTGGTCCGACGACGGCATCTACGGCTTCGGCTCCAAGACCTCCTCCGACGGCCACGCCCTCTACAGCGGCACCTTCCCCTGCTGATCCCGCAGACCACGGAAGACCGCTCACGCACGGGGCCGCCTCCAAGGTGAGGCGCCCAAGCACCACGCGTCGATGAAGCTCCTGGCAGCCGGGGTGACGACCAAACCCACCCGCTGACTGCCAGGAGATCGGCATGCGGTTGAGGAGCGGGAGGGCAACCCTTCTCGGCGGCGTCACACCTCTCTGCGCTGATCCTGTGCCGGCGGCGCGGTCTTCGTGTTCGGCCCGGTCGTGCTGGGCTGAATCGTCTGAGGCGCCGCCGCAGGCGATCCAGCCCGCGCAGCCACGGGTGGCGGTGGACGGTGGAGCAGGCCGGATGGCACGCTTCGCCGCGTGACCGTGATGCGCACCCTGGCCGAGTTCGGCTCCACCGCAGCCAGCGGCCCAGTGCATTGCGGCGCGAAGCTCAACGACATCGCAGCGACTCTGGGACCGCCGTGGGACATGGGGCGGATGAACAAGCGGCGGCGCTGGCCTCACCTGCTCTCCCACGGAGACGCTGAGCTCTGTGTGTGCCGCGGACTGGATGACCGGGGCCGGGTGGCGCACGCGTGCGGGCGCCACCCGGACAAAGAGGATCGTGCCGCAATGACTGCTACTGAACGTCACTACCGACTACGGAGCAGAGCCGAACGTTTCACAGTCCTCGGTGTCGCAGGATGTAGAGGTCCTCTTCGTCGGGGTCGCCGATGACGCAGCCTGCGACGGAGACGCCCACCTCCTGGGACCGGACTCCTGTGCCCGGGTGGTACGTCCATGTCCCGGCGACCTGCTGCGTGCTCAGTTGCGGGGGCTCGTATCCGAAGCCGGCGGACAGGCCGGCCGCGGCGATGGTGGCGACGACGACGGCGAGCGCCCCGTAGGCCGTGACCCGCCTGAATATCGCCCCGCGGGAGAGCCACGGGCAGCCCGGCAGCAGCAGCCTGCGGGCGACCAGTGCAGGGGCGGTAAGCGCAGCGCTCTCCACGAGCCACCCGGCGACGGCCCCCGCGAGGCCCATGTTCACCGCTGTAGGTACCGCGAAGGGGTCCCCTCCGACGCATGGGCGTGCAGCGGCCAGGCCCGGGGGGCCCGAGGTTCCGGGGGGCGCGGGGATGGTGCTCGTAGAGGCGGCTAAGTTGGCGGTAGTCGACCACTCAGACCCGCACGCCCCGATCCGCGAGGCGCAGACGAGGCGACGCACGGGAGATCACCCGCGCGCCCGGCTTTCCGGCGACCCGGTGCGATCCGCGGCCGAAGGCGAGGTCCTCGGCGGGGCAACTTCACCCTCGGTGCTCCATGCCGGAGCAACCTCCGTGCCACCCAGGCCAGCGACCGTGCCTCCCTGAGCACTGTGAGTGCCCGCCGGGTTGCCTCCTCAGACGTGGCAGCAACGTCGGCGCATCTGGGTGGGCGCGGCAGCAACTGCCGTCCTCACGGGTTTTTCTGCCGGCTTTGCCAAGCCGGCCAGGGTGTCGTTGAAACCTTGACTTGTGCAGGTCAGGCCGCTTACTGTCTGCTGCCCGGCCCCGGATGGCTGAGGCGCATCGGCCACCGGTCGGGAATCGGTCACTTGGGGAGAACCACCGTGCATTGGTACGTCGACGTGCTCAAGAAGTACGCCGTTTTCAACGGGCGCGCCCGCCGCCGGGAATTCTGGATGTACAACTTGTTCAACATCATCGCGCTCGTCGTGCTGGCAGGCATAGGTCTGCAGGCCCGCACGACGAGCGCGATGATCCCGTACTACCTCTACCTCGCTGCGATCTTTATTCCGAGCATCGCGGTCACCGTCCGGCGCCTTCACGACATCAACCAGTCCGGCTGGCTCATGCTGATCGGTCTGATCCCCTTTCTGGGCGGGATCGCGATGCTCGTCATCACCTGTGCCGAGGGCGACGCAGTGCCGAATGCCCACGGCCCGAACCCCAAGCCCACGCCCGCCCACCTCTGACACCGAACCCTCATGACGGGGCATCGGCCTCACGCCTCACCAGGCGGCCTGTGGCCGGCAGGCGGGGCGGGCTCGGCCATGCCGCTGTCCTTTACCTGGCGCATGATCTCCTCGCGTTCGCGCCAGTGGGACCAGAAGGCGCCGGTGTAGCCGGGGCCGACGAGGCTGGTGAGGAATGGGTTGTCGGCGTAGTTGTTGTCGTTCTCGCTGGTGCCGCCGAGGGGCGGGAGGCTCACGCGGTGGTGGTCTGCGGGGTCGACCATCCTCGACGCAGGCGCGCATGGTCTGCGGTGTCTCGCCGGGCATGCCGAACAGCGCCTCGACCATGGTGAGGATGCCGTGCTGCGTGCACAGCCGCACCAGGCGCTCGGTGTCGGCGAAGTCGTAATAGGTGGTGCCCTTGGCGGTGGCCTTCCAGCCGGTCAGCATGTCGGGCCCGACGTGGTCGGAGCCGACGTTGACGCCGCGGCAGCCGGCCGCGGCCAGGAGTTCGGCGAATTCTTGGTGGAAGGGGCTGGGCTGGCAGTAGACCCACAGCCGCAGGTCGCGCAGCGGGCTCGGTGTGGCTCGCACGCAGCGGCAGCGTGTTGTGTGTCTACCCCAGTCCGTTCACCGGTACTGCAGTAGCGCGATCGTTGGTGGTGCCGTCGCCCAGCTGCCCGGCATAGTTGCTGCCCCAGCAGTCGACGGTGCTGTCGCTGAGCAGCGCGCACGTGTGCGCGTCGCCTGCGTTGATGGCGGTCGCCCCGCGCAGTGCGCAGACTGGCGTCGGCACGTTGGTGCCGGTGGCGGTGCCAGTCGCCCCGTTGGCCTGCGGGGAGCGGAGCCGGCGCGTGCGCTCCGGGCGAGTCTGCTGCTGGCCGGGCACGGCGCGTACGGGCTGCGCGGACCGTCGGAGCTGAGCTGGTACGCCTTCGCCACCGCGTATGCCCGCGGTCACTGGGGGGCTGGGCCGGGGCGACCCGGAACGGCACGAGCGAGGCGCTGTGCCTGGTGACCCGGGCCATGCTCTGGGACATAACCGGGCGGTCGAGCGAGGATGTGCTGCACCGGGCACTGCGGTCGCGAACGTTGCGACGGCCGCAGCACCCAGTGCTGCCGCGCGCCAGTACCGCGTGGGCCGGGCTGCCACGCGCCGGGCTCCTGGTGCGCCACAACACGCTTCTGCTGCTGCGCGACCCCGGGCCGCTCGTCGGACGGCTCGTCATGCCCGTCGTGGTGATGCTCGCGCTGCGGCCGCTGTACGTCGCGGCCGAGGGACCGGCGGGCGCGGGGCAGGCGGCGATCGGGGCGCTGGTGACCTTCTCGCTGCCGGCGCTGTCGATCGTGGGCGGCTCGATCCTGTCCGAGCGGGTCTGGCACACCTGGGACCGGCTGCGCGTCGCGCCTGTGCGGCCGTTCGAGCTGCTTGTCGGCAAGGCGGTGCCGGCTTTCGGGGTGCTCGCCGCCCAGCAGGCCGTCGTCCTCACCGCGGGAGTGGTCTTCTGCGGGGTGACGGTCCGCTCGCCCGGCCTGCTGGGCGTCGCCTGCGCCGCCTGGGGCCTGGCACTGCTCGCGATGGGCAGCGCGGTGGGCGTCACCGCGCGCAGCTTCGGCCAGTTGAGCGCGACCTTCGACATCGGCGGGTTCTGCCTGACGAACGTCGGCGGTGCGATGGTGCCGCTGGCCGTCCTGCCCGGGTGGGTCCGGGACGTCGCCCCGGCCTCACCCGGCTACTGGGCGGCGACGACGCTGCGGCACGCCTCGGCGGGCGAGGCCCCGCAGACGCTGCGGGGCGTCGCCGTGCTGCTCGCGGTGGCCGCGGCGTCCGGGGCCTTCGCCGCGTGGCGGATCCGCCACGGCTGGGGCCGCGCGGAGGCCGGGTAGCGGTACGACGTCGCCCCTCCGAGGGCCGGCCGCCAAGCCGGCCCGGCTCCGCTGCCCCGCCGTTCCGCGCCCCGCCCCCGGTCCCCGGCGCCTTCCGGGTCCCGGTCCGCGTCGTCCTGCGGGGCGTTGGAAGGCCCCGCTGAAGACGTCGGCGAGCGCCACGACCAGCGCCGGCGATGAAACGAGGCCACGACCCGCAGAAGTGCGGCCGGCCCCGGCGATGTCGGCGGGCCCGAGGCCACCGCACCGCCGGGACCGGCCCGGCGCACGTCAGATCGTCAGGGGGTGTCAGGGCGTCAGGATCCACAGGGCGTACGAGCCGGCGGGACCGGCCGGGCAGGAGAAGTTCACCGCCTGGCCGCTGCCCACCTTCTGGTTGCCCACGTAGACGCAGATCCAGTACTGCGGGTAGGTCTCGCCGGTGTTCACCCATGCGCCCGTCGCCGGGCGCGCGGTGGCGGCGTCATGTGTGCCCGTCGCCGCGCTCGCCGTGGCGGCGACGCCGCCGAGGGCCATCGGCGCGGCGGCGAGTGCGAGGGTCAACGCGGTGGCCGTGCCCAGTCTCCGCATGGCAATGAGCCTTCCGTGAGGGGATGTCCGTGGACTTGTCAGGAAGTGCCGCGTGCCCGCCCAGGCTAGCGGAGAGCGCTCTCAGAGGAAACGCCCCCGCGTAGGTCCCCGCCTGACGCCCCGTACAGTGCCCGGGCCCCGCCCCGCTGTGCTGCCCGCTGGCTCCCGGCGCGGAACCACCCGGTTGGCCACCGCTCCGGGTGCTCACCCCGCGACGTCTGCGCGCCGGCGTGCGGCGCCGGAGTGCGCGGATCAGGCGGTTTCCGGGCGCCCGCGCTCGTCCTGCTGGGCGGGTTCGACGACGGCTTCACACAGGGCGCTGAGGCCGACGACGAGCGCGCGCTGCGCCCCGGGGCCCATACGCTCCATGGCCTGCCGCAGTATCTGCTCCCGCCGGTGCCGGATGCCGTTCAGGTGACTGATGCCGGCTTCCGTGAGTTCCAGTTGCGTGGCGCGGCGGTCCTCGGCATGGGGGATGCGCCGGAGGAATCCGGCGGCCTGGAGGCGGTCGCACAGGCGGGTGACGGACGGTGCGGCCGCGCAGAGGCGCTGGCCGAGCGTGCTCAGGTTGATGCCGGGCTCGCGGTCGATGATGTACATCACACGAGTTTGGGCGGAGGAGAGCGGCGCGGTGCTGAGCGAGGCGCGGTTGTGCTCCCACGCAGTCTCCAGGAGCTCCAGCAGTCCGCCGATTCCGGGCGCGGCCAGGGAGGCGTGCTGGTCGTGGTAGGTGTGGGCCTCTCTCATGTGACACTCCCGAGTGGGCCGTTTTAGCCCGTTCCGGCTGGTCGAGGTGAGCAGTCGCGTAGATGAAGATATGTGAAGGAAAGAGAGACCGGTACCGGTGGACAGAACCAGTGCGGCTGAGCGAGCCCTGCGCGAGGCCGCGCCCCACGAGATCTTCGACGTGCTCCGCTCCCTGATCGAAGACCGTTTCCGGGCTCGAGCGGTGGAGCTGCTCATGGCCGACTATGCCATGACGAAGCTGCAGCCGGTCGGTGTGCTGCCGCACACCCTGCGGCCGCTGCCGGTCCACGAGAGCGCACCGGGCCGTGCGTTCGGCGCCCAGGAGCCGCACTGCGTGTACGACGCCCCGGCATCCACGGTGACGGTGCACCTGCCGGTCAGTGTCCGCGGAGACCGCCTCGGCGTGCTGAGCGTCACTCTCCCGATCAACGGCGACACGGTGGGGACCAGCGTGGTCGGAGAACTTCAGCTCTTCGCGGACGCACTGGCGCACGAGGTGGTCGTCGCCGAACGCGACACCGACGTGTTCCTCCAGGCTCGACGGGCCGAGCGCCTGACCCTCGCCGCCGAGATGCAGTGGCAGCTGCTGCCCGGACGCTCGTGCGCCCGCCCCGAGTACAGCCTCGGAGCCCAGCTGGAGCCCGCGTACGCCATCTTCGGCGACAGCTTCGACTGGTCCGCCTCCGCCGACGACCTGTACCTGACCGTGAGCAACGGCATGGGGGAGGGGATCGACGCCGCGCTGCTGACCAACCTCGCCGTCAACGCCCTGCGCAACGCCCGCCGTGCCGGACTGAGCCTGAGCGACCAGGCGTACCTCGCCGATCAGGCCGTCCACGGGCAGTACGGGGGCGCCAAGTATCTGGCGACCCTGCTGCTCCGGTTCTACCTGCCCACCGGAGAGGTGGAGGTCATCGATGCCGGCTCGCCGCGGATGTGGCGGCTGCGCGCCGGTGCGGTCGAGACGGTCGAGCTGGAGGCCCAGAACCCCCTGGGGATGTTCGACGACACCGTCTACGTACCTCAGCGCCTTGCTCTCGAACCCGGCGACCGCCTGTTCTTCATCAGCGACGGCGTCTACGACGCCCTGTCACCCGGCGGGGAGAAGTACAGCCTGCGCGCCCTGACCAAGTCGATCACCAGCACCCGCCTGCTGCCCGCCTCCCAGGTGCCCCGGGCGATGCTGCAGGAGCTCCTCGGACACCGTGGCTCCGGCCCGGCCGCCGACGACTCCCTCGTGATGTGCCTGGACTGGTACGGACGTCCCGTCGGCACCCTTGTGTGAACAGCCTGTGGAGGTTCCGGTTCCGCGGCGGGCGCTCCCTGCGCAGCACGCCGTCAGGGGCACCATGGAACGCGGGACGAGGGGGCGGGTTGCTATCCACGTCACCCCTGGAGGATGCTTGCCGCACGGCAAGCATTTTTCGTAGAGCAGAGGAAGGTGGTGCGGTTCGCCCAGGGCGGGCCCTCTCTATGGCCTCATCCAGGGAAAACACCGCAGACCAGACCAGTTTGTGGGGCTTGGCCCCTTATCCCGTCATCATGGCGGACCGGTCAGGAACCGTGCTCGCGGTCAATGACGCGGCGGGCGTCCTGCTCAAGGGTGCGGCGTCCGGGGTGAGCATGGCGGATGTCGCACCGGCCTGGCTGGCCGAGGCGCACAGGGACGTGTGCGTCGGCACCGTCCCCGCGACCCGTACGGACGGGGACCGGACGGCTCCCGCGTCTGTGTCAGGGCGGATCGCGGCCAACAGCTTCGAAGCGCATCCCTCCCTCGCACCGGACGGCAGCGTGGTGTGGTGGCTGGTCGACGACACCGACCGGCGCCTGGCCGAGGAGGCGCTCGCCACGGAGCGCGAACGCACCAGGTTCCTTTCGGAGGCGTCCAATGTCCTGCTGGCCTCTTTGAACACCGGCAGGTGCATGGCCGCGACCGCGCAGCTCGCCGCCGAGTACCTCGCAGACGTCGCCGTCGTCGTCGCCCCCGCGACAGGCGGCAAACTGCCGCTCGCCCGGGCCGTCGACGGGAAGGCGGCGGAACGCGCCCTGCTCGGCGCGGACCCGTCCGATCTGCCGGGGCTCGCGGAAGCACTGCAGGGATTCCCGCCCGTGCCCTCCCGCTGGATCGACCCCGCCGCACTGCCCGCATGGGCCCTGCCGCAGGACTTCACCGAGACGATCGGATCGGTCGTCGTCACCCCCCTCCCCGGCCACGGCGTACCGGCGGGTGCCCTGATCCTGCTCCGCCGCAGCGGTAGCGCGCAGTTCAGCGAGAACGAAGAAGTCTTCGCCCGCCTGTTCGCCGCCCGGGCCGGCGCCGCGCTGTCCGCGGCACGCCTCTACAGCGAGCAGAGCGCCATAACCCAGACGTTGATGCGGGATCTGCTTCCGCCGACCCTGCAACGCCTGGACGGAGTGGAGATCGCCGGCGGCTACCGGCCCGCCGGAGCCGCCGAACAGGTGGGAGGCGACTTCTACGATGTGCACCCCGGCATCGCCGCGACGGACGCCTCACTGGTGGTCCTCGGGGACGTGTGCGGCAAGGGACTGGAAGCCGCGGTGCTCACCGGGAAGATCCGCAACACCCTGCAGGCGCTGCTGCCGATGGCCGACGACCACGAAAGGATGCTGCGGCTCCTCAACGGAGCCCTGCTGAACTCGTATCACACCCGTTTCGCCACACTAGTCCTGGCTTCGGTGCAACGAGCCGGAAACGAGGTGCGTCTGCGCCTCACTTCCGCCGGCCACCCCCACCCCCTCGTGATCCGTGCCGACGGAACCGTCGAACACGTTCCCACCCGGGGTTCGCTGATCGGGGTCCTGCCCACGATCGAGGCCCGGACGGTGGAGACCGTCCTGCGGCCGGGCGACACCTGCCTGCTGCACACCGACGGGTTCACCGAAGCCCGCGGCGGCCCGCTGGGCGACGAGATGTTCGGTGACGAGCGCCTGCGGCAGGCCCTGTCCGAATGCGCCGACATGCCGGCCGAAGCCGTCGTCGACCGGATCCAGATGCTCGCCTCCCAGTGGGTGCGCAACGGTCCCCACGACGACATGGCGCTCATCGCCATCAGCGCACCCCACACCCACCACCTCAGCGCCGTGAACGGCCACACCCGAGGCAGGTACACCGCATGAACGCCCCCACCCTCGTCACCAGCACCGAGGAGCTGCGAGACCAGTTGTGGGAGGCGGTCACCTCCCGTGACGAGTACCGCGCCGCCGGCATCGTCTTCACGGCTCTGGACAACGGAATGGATACGGAGACGGTCCTGCTGGACCTCATCGCCCCGGTCCAGACGAAGGTGGGCACCGAATGGGCCGCCAACCGGCTCAGCGTCGCGCAGGAGCACGCGGCCAGCGCCATCACCGAACGGGTCATCGCCGCTCTCGCCCACCACCCCGCCCCTCGCACCCCGCCCACCCGCGGTCACATCACCGTGGCCTGCGTGGACCAGGAATGGCATTCCCTGCCGGCCCGGCTCCTGGCCGAGGTCCTCACCCTGCGCGGCTGGCGGGTCGACTTCCTCGGCGCCCAGGTGCCCACTCAGCACCTCATCGCCCACCTCCACAACAGCGGTGCGGAAACGGTGGCCCTTTCCTCTTCCATCCCCACCAGGCTGCCCACCGCCCACGCGGCGATCACCGCATGCCAGGCCATCGGCATACCCGTACTCGCCGGCGGCGCCGCCTTCGGGCACGACGGCCGCTACGCACGCCTCCTCGGCGCCAACGCCTGGGCACCGGACGCACGCGCGGCCGCCCGGCAGCTCACCGACGGCATCCCGGCTCCGAACCTCGCGAGCGGGCGCCATCAGGTCGATGATCTTCCCCACCTGGCCGACCAGGAGTACACGCTCGTCGCCCGCACCCAGCCGCAGCTCGTCAAGACGGTCCTCGTCCAGCTCGAAGACCGCTTTCCCGCGATGGCCGCCTACACCGCCCATCAGCGTGAGCGGACCGCCGAAGACATCGCGCACATCGTCGAGTTCCTCACCGTCGCCCTCTACACCGACGACGACGACCTGTTCACCGGATTCATCACCTGGACCGCGGGCATCCTCACCGCACGCCATGTACCCGCCCGGTCCCTGCACCCCGCCCTGGACATCCTCGCCGCCGAACTCAAGGACTTCCCCCGCGCCACACGGCTTCTGGACCAGGCTCGCTTCGCGCTGGACCGCGCGCCCACCACCACCGGATCACACCCCGGAGCACCCGCATGACGCCGATCCCCCCACCTTTCACCGTGACCGTCGAGTGCGGGCGGAGCAGTGCATGCTTCCACCTCGCGGGCGACCTCGACTACAACGTCGGCGACACCGTGGTCCAGCAGGCACGGCGACACCTCGTCGACCACCCCGGCCTGCACGACCTGCGGCTCGACTGCGCCGAACTCACCTTCTGCGACTCCGTCGGCGTTTCCTCCCTCCTGATGATCCACCGCCACGCCGGCGCACACTCCGTACGACTGCACCTGGACAACCGGCCCCCGTTCCTTCAGCGCCTCCTCGACATCACCGGACTCCAGCAGCTCTTCACCCACCCACACATCGCCCAACAGGCCGAATAAACCCCGGCGCGTGCCCAGCTGGGCAGCTCGCCGACCGGGCCCGGCAGCTCGTTGACGGCTGACCGTCCCCTTCCTCGTAGCCGATCCGGACTACGGGGGGAGGGGCCGGCGGCCGGCGCGTGGACGCGCCGGCCGCCGGCCCCTCGGGGTGTCACTTCAGGCCGAAGGCCCGGATGACGGTCTGGGTGATGCCGCCGCCGTTGCGCTGCTTGGCGGTGACCCGGATGGAGACGTAGCCGGCCCCGTGCGGAGCCTTCAGAGTGGTCTTCCAGGTGCCCTGCTTCTCCCTGAGGTCCTGGCGGTGCCAGGTGGCCCCGTCGTCGTAGGAGACCTTCAGCGTGACCGAGGAGATCGCGTCATGGGCGGAGTTGCTGCCGAGGATCTGGGGGGTGACGGAGAAGTCCGAGGTGCGCTTCGCCCGCCCCTCGGGGTCCAGGTCGGTTCCGTAGTCCAGCTGGGCCAGCGGGACGGCCTTGGTCTCCACGCCTTCAGGGGCGCCGGAGGTGAAGTCCCACTCGGTGTGGGTGGTGGGGGAGTACGGGCCGAACGCGGGGTCCGCCGTGGTGTCGGCGACCAGCTGGTACGGGAGTTCCTGCGGTGACAGGCCCCAGACGTCGAGTGAGGGCGCGTCCTGGGTTCTGCGCTGGGTCACCAGCGTGTCGCCCTGATAGAGCGAGAACGTCCCCGACACCAGATTGGCATAGGCGTTGTGCGCCGATCCCGCGTCGCCCGCGGGTCCCGTGACGAAGAGGCTCATGCCGGGCCCGCCACGGAACGGGATCTCGGCGCTGGTCAGCCGCGGCCGCGTGATGGGGCCGAACCAGCGGTCCTTCTGTACGCTGCCCGGCGCGAAGGACCGCACGTCGGTGTTGGACTGCCAGCCGTCGATACTCGCGTACTGCTGCCACTTGACGCCGGATCCGGTGGAGACCCAGTCGGTGCGCACGCCAGGGGCGGCCGGGGTCGGCGGGAACTTCGCGACCCGCACCATCCCCCACACTGCGTGCGGGTTGGCGGCGGGCCCGTACTCGTACTGCGGACTGTCCTCCCGGCTCTCGACGACCTGCTCACCGTGCGGCGGGGCGAAGTCGAGGTGGATACGGGCGAGGCTGCGGGGATCCGTCGCGGGCGAGGGGTCGTCGGGCACCCCTCCCAGGTGGTAGTCGGCCAGGTCGTACAGGTACTTCGGTGCGGGGTGCGCCTCGACCGCCAGCTTCACCCCGCCCTTTCCTGAGGTGATCTTCCTGATCAGCGCCTCTCCCTCGTCCATGGTGACCGAGGCCACCGGGATCCGCCCGGTCGTGGCGCCGTCGGGCTCGCCGTACCAGTCGACTCCGCGGCCGTCGCCGTCGTTGACCACCAGGAGCATCGACGCACCGGCGGCGTGCGCCGCGGCGGCCTGATCCGTGGGGGACGCGGTGCCACCGGCCCGTACGACCACAGCCTTGCCGCCGGCGGACAGGCCGGCGTAGTCGGCCGGCGAGCCGCTGCCCGCGAAGACGGCGTCCAGGCGGGTCGTGCCGTCCGGCAGCAGCGGCGAACCGGGCTGCACCACCAGGGCGTCATCGAGGCTGTGCCCGCTGTACGTGATCTCCAGCGGAGTCTGCACGGCACGGATCCGCGTGGTGAAGACGAAACTGCCCTTGGTCACCTTGCCCTTGGCAGGAAGGGCCCACAGGCTGTCGTAGACGGCCGAGGGCCAGAAGTTCTCGTGCAGGGCCTGCTTGTCGCCGGGTGTGGGCGTGCGGGAGGTGAAGGAGCGGTAGACGTCGATCCTGCTGGTCGCGATGGCGGTCGGCTCGGATGTCGCCACCTTCACCTGGCGTATCCGCGAGGCGTCGAGATCGATGTCCCGGTCGGCCGTCAGGTCGAACTCGGGAACGGTCAGCAGCGCGAAACCGAGGGAGTGGGGTCCGTGCAGACCCGGCACATCCACCGTGGTGACGGCTGTGTACGACCCGGGGGCCCAGCGGCTGGTGAGCGTGCCGTCCTGGACCCACTTGTCGACGGTCTTCCCGTCGGCGCCGGTGATCTCGACGTCGCCGCTCAACGGCTTGCCGGCCTGGTCCTTGAGGTGGATGGTGAGGTCGTACTTCTCCGACTCGACGGAGACCCCCACGGCCGTGTGTACTTCACCGTCCGCGGAGCGCGCGGTGACCTGGGCGGCGTACTGGCCAGGGGCCAGCCCGTTCGGATCCACCACGACGTCGACCGTCGAGGATCCGAGCGCCGGTACGGTGACGTGGCCGGCGGCCGGCGTGAACACCCCGGCGGGCGAGTCGCCGTGGTCGGTCGACAGATCCAGCGTGATCGCCGCGTCGGTGGTGTTGGTGTATGTGATCTGCCGGGTGATCTGCTTCCGCTGCGGGTCGGTCGACCAGCGAACGAGCCCCGCGTCCACTGATCCGGTCGCGATGACCTGGTCCTGGTGGTAGGCGGCGGCCACGTTCAGCCGGCCGCTGCCGGCCTGGTAGGGGCTGTAGTCGGGGGTCGGCACGCTGGTGCTCATCAGCGCGTCCTTGATCTGCTGCCCGGTCCATCCCGGGTGCTTCTGTGCCAGCAGGACCGCAGCCCCCGCGACGTGCGGCGCCGCCATGGAAGTGCCGCTGTCCGAGCGGTAGTAGCCGTCGCCTCCGTCGTTCATGTACTGCGAGCGTGCCGCCAGTATGTCCACGCCGGGAGCGGTCAGATCCGGTTTGAGGCCGTCGTCGTCCATGCGCGGCCCGGCGGCGGAGAAGTCGGCGAGGTGGTCGGACGCGTCCACCGCCCCGACGGTGAGCGCGGCGTCCGCGGTGCCCGGTGCGGTCACGCTGTAGGGGCTGTTGCCCGTGTTGCCCGCGGCGATGACGAAGAGCGCGCCCGTCTCGGAGGACAGCTCGTTCACCGCCTGGCTCAGCGGGTCGTCCTGGGTGCGCCAGACCGGAGTGCCCAGGCTCATGTTGATCACCCTGGCGTGCTCGGTCCGCGCCGCCCACTCCATGCCCTCGATGATCCCCGACATCGCGCCCGACCCGTTGTCGCCGAGGACCTTGCCCACCAGCAGATCGGCGCCGGGGGCGACCCCGCGCTCCTTGCCGTCGGAAGCGGCGCCGGTACCGGCGACGGTGGAGGCGGTGTGGGTTCCATGGCCGGCCCGGTCGAGGATGTCGGTGCCGGGGACGAAGTTCTTCGACGCCACGATGCGCTTCACCAGGTCCGGGTGGGTGAGGTCCACCCCGGTGTCCAGCACCGCGACCCGGACCCCGGCGCCCGTGCCTCCCGCGGCCCAGGCTGCGGGAGCCCCGATCTGCGCGGTGCTGTCGGCGAGGGTCGCCTGCGCCTTGCCGTCGAGCCACACCCTGTCGACACCGGCGGTGAAGGACGGCGCGGTGTCCGCGGCCGGTGCGGCGGCCACGGACGGCGCGGTGCCCGCGGTCTCACCGGTAGGCGCCGCCGGCAGCCGGGAGGTCTGCCGCGCGGTGCCGGTGAGGGCGGTCCAGAAGGCGGCGGACTGCGACCGCTTCGCGCGTACGGCCTCGCCGCGCACGGACGGAAGGCTCAGCGTGGTCTTCGCCCCCGGCAGATCCACGCCGGGCGGCTGGGCGGCCGGGCCCTTGGCCAGGTCGGACCTGAGGGCGGCCGGGGCCTTCGTCTGCGTGACGATCAGCGGGAGTTCACTGCTGTGCGCATCGTCGTAACCCTGGGCTATCAGCCGGGTGACGTCGAAGAGCTGTTTGTCGAGCCGGTCGGTCGCGACGTAGGCCATGGCCTCGTCGGGGAACACGTACGTGTCCCCGTTCTCGACGGAGGTGCGTACCGAACCGGTGGCGCCCGGCGGGCGCTTGACGGCGTCCACCGAGAGGACCGACCCGTCGGGTCCCGTCGTCACCGTCACCTTGTCGCCGGTGATCAGCGTCACGGTGACCGGTGCAGGCCGCGGACCGTCCGCCGCGGTCGGCGGGGCGGCGCCGTGGGCCTGCACGGGGGTGATCAGCGCGGCGACGAGGGCTACCCCGATCGTCACGGCTGATCTTCGGGCGAACGGGAGCTTCACGTTGTCTCCAGAGTCGACGGTCGGCGGATCTGATCACAACGTATGGATGTGACATGACAAAGGCTTGAACCGCTTGTAACCGCCCCGCTTTTCCGGCGGGGTACAAGCCGGGTGCCTGCGCTGCCGCAGGCGGACTCATGCGGGGGCGGGATTCGCCACGGCAACGACCCGACATTCGCCCGCCGCGTTCAGTAGCGTGGTGTCCGCGGTTCCCTGAGCCCATTGGAGGGGCTCAGGACACCCGCCAGGGGGGTAAGTCATCGTGACGGCAGCTGAACTCCGGGTGCGGCTCGTGTTCGACACCGGGGATGACGACGCGGAATACGGCGAAGAACAACTCCAGTACCTGATGGACGAACTGCGTGGGCTCGACCTGTCGAGTATCGAGCGGGTGCCGCAGGCTCCGCCGCCGCCAGGGACCCGCGGTACGGGCGCGCTCGAAATGGGAGCGCTGCTCATCGGCCTGGGGGGCAGCGGAGCGCTGCTCCCGGTGCTCGCCGGTCTCGTGCACGACTGGCTGGGCCGGGGGCGTTCCGGCACCGTCCGGCTGAAGCTCGGTGACGACGAGATCGAACTGACCGCGGCCTCCGACGCGGTACAGCGGCGCGCGCTGGATGAGTTCCTCCGCCGCCACGGGGAGTGACGCACCCATGGCGAACCACGCCCTGATCATCGCGAACAGCACCTACGACGACCACCACTTCGCATTCCTGCCGGCCGCCGCGGCGGATGCCGCGCAACTGCGGTCGGTGCTCAGCGACCCGGACATCGGGGGTTTCCAGGTCGAGGTCCTCGTCGATGTCGGCCAGCGCGCGGCCATGCGCGCGCTGGAGTCCTTCTTCACCCGGGCCGGGCGCGACGACCTGCTCGTCCTGCACCTGTCGCTGCACGGCTGGAAGGATGTGCGCAACCGCCTGTACTTCGTCATGCGCGACACCGAGCGCGACTACCCCGGCTCGACCGCTGTCTCCGCGGACATGGTGGGCACCTTCATGGGCGAGAGCCGGTCACGGCGTATCGTCGTCCTGCTCGACTGCTGCTACAGCGGGGCGTTCACCTTGAACGCGCTACGGCGCGAAGCCGGGACACCCACCGTCGATGTGGCCGAGCCCTTCGCAGGCAACGGCCGGGTCGTCCTGACGGCCTCCACCGCTCTCCAATACTCCCACGAAGGCGAACAGGACATCCGCTACAGCCGCACGGCCGCCCAGCCGTCCGTCTTCACCTCGGCTGTGATCCGCGGTCTGGCAGACGGCTCGGCCGACCTGGACGGCGACGGCCTCATCTCCGTCGACGAACTCTACGACTTCGTCCACGAACAGGTACGGCAGCGCATCGACGGCCAGACCCCCACGCTCAGCGTGGACAGTGCCCAGGGCACGATCTACCTGGCCCGCAGCCCTAGGCACGTCGATGTCGACGGCCTCGCCGAGATGCGGACCGCCGTCCTGGACAGCCAGCCCTGGAAGCGCATCGGCTCACTCCACCTCATCGGGCACCTGCTCGGCAGCATCCGCGAACCGACCCGGGATGCCGCCAGGGCGGCGCTGCTCGGGCTCATCGCCGACAGTGATCGCGAAGTCGCCAGCCGAGCAGCGCGGTTGTGGGACGAAAGGGGGTTGGGTGAGATACCGGTGGGTCGGCCGGCCCGCCCCGCCCGCCCTTCGGCGCCCCGTAAGCCCATCGGCTCCTCCGGCCCTGCGGCGGGCATCGACTTCGGCACGACGAACTCGTCGATTGCGCTCCTCGAAGGCGAGGACGTACGCCTGGTCCCCAACGCGGAGGGCGCTCTGACGACACCGAGCCTGGTGGCCGTCGCGGCAGACGGAGAAGTCCTGGTGGGCACTGCCGCCAAGCGACAGGCGCTCGCGAACCCCGACTACACGGCGCGGTCGGTGAAACTGCGGCTGGGCACGGACTGGAGCATCACACGAGGGGCGGTGCGGTTGGCTGCGGAGGATGTCGCGGAGCTGATCCTGCGACGTCTGCGGGAGGACGCGGAGGCGTACGCCGGTCAGCCGCCCGGCCTCACGGTCATGACGGTGCCCGCGAACTTCGACCTGCTCCAGCGGGCAGCCGTGGTGGAGGCGGCGCGCCGTGCGGGATTCGACGTGCAGCGGGTCCTCAACGAACCCACAGCCGCGGCCCTCACATACGGGCTGAACAGGGAGGAAGACACCACCGTACTGGTCTTCGACCTCGGTGGCGGCACCCTGGACGTCAGTCTCATCGAAGTCAGTCACGGTGTGGTGGAGGTCAAGTCGACCGGAGGCGACGCCCATCTCGGCGGCGACGACTGGGACGAGCGGATCGTCCAGCACCTGCTGCGCCGGGTGTGGGACGGGTACGGACTCGACCTTGCGCAGGACATCCCGGCGCGCCAACGTCTTCAGGAGGCCGCCGAGGCGGCGAAGGTGGAGCTGTCGTCGGCGAGCAGCGCCACCATCCGTCTCCCCTTCCTCGCTTCCACCGCGCACTTCCCCGTGCACCTCGACGAGACCCTCACCCGCGCCGAGTTCGAGAGCATGACCCGGGATCTGCTGCACCGCTGTCGCCGACCCGCCGAACAGGCCATCCGTGACGCCGGATTACGGTCCTCGGACCTCGACCAGGTGATCCTCACCGGCGGGGCCACGCGGATGCCCGCGATCGGTGACCTCGTGCGCCGGCTCACCGGAGGCAGGCAGCCCTACCGGGGTCTCATCCCCGAGGGGATCGTCAGCGGGGCCGCGGTGGAGGCGGGCGTGCTCACCGGAGGTGTCAAAGGCGTGCTGCTCCTCGACGTCGTCTCGGCCACGCTCGGCTTCGAAACCCACGGTGGCACCGTGGCGAAGGTGATCGAACGCAACACCACCATCCCCACGATCAGCCGGAAGCTCGCGGCAACCAGCACGAGCGGCCAGACCCGTATGACCCTGCACGTCGTTGAGGGCGAGAGCACGATCGCCACGGGCAGCAGGACGCTCGCCGTCCTCGATATCCCCGACCTGCCCCCGCACCCCCGGGGCACTCCACTGATCGAGGTGGCACTGGACATCGACGCCAACAGCACCTTGCGCGTCACAGCCAGAGAACTCCGCGGCCGCACCGATGAACTGAGCCGACGGGCGAGAGAACTGTCGGAGGCCCGCACCGCGGCAGGCGGAATACGAAGCGATCGGAGCCCGGAAAAGGAACGCCTGCTGGCGAAACTGGCCGCACTCGAGGCGGAGTACCTGTCTGACCGGGAGTGGCAAGTGTCCATCGACCGCTCCTCCATGACGCAGGCCGCCGCCCTGGTCAACTCCCCCCGGTGGCAGCCCCTGCGCGACCTCGCTCCCCTCACCTGGGAAGACGCCGACACCTGAGCCGCGCGGCAACTGCTCTCCTTCACGCGGGAAAGCGAGGGAACGCCACCGTGCGAGGCCCGCGGGGCAGGGCCAAGGCAGTCAGCAGACGTCGCGGTAATGGGGGCCCGCGGGAACGTACTGCCGCCACTCGCTCGGTGCGACCCTCCCATCGACCCGCTCGTGCCGGGGGACGGGAGCACGTCCCCGACCGTTGCGAAACCGAAGTGCCCGTGGCGCGGAGCCTGGGCCGGAAAGCCGAACGAGCGAACCCGGTGGCCTCGGGAACCGGCTGCCGAGCCCAGCGGTACCGGTGTCACCCCGGTCGGCTCGTCCTCCAGGCGCACGATGGCGATATCCCGGTCCTCGGGGCCACGCCGCCACGGTTGCTCCAGGACTCGACCGCGGGCCTCCGGCGCGCCGGGGGCATGCGGAAACACCAACGACAGCCGCCTAGCGGGGCCGCTGCCGACGGCGATCACCACGTGAGCGCAGGTTGCCAGCAGCTTCTCACCGATCAGGAAGCCGGCTCCCGCTACCGCGCCCCCGCCGTCCAGGATCTGCGCGACGGCCACCGGCAGTATCGCGTCCGGCCCGACGCTCACGTCCGCTCCGGAGATCTCCACAGCCTTAGTCCGACGCCTGGTCTTCGCCGGGCGGTTGGGCGTCGCCCCGTTTTCCCACCACCGTGATCTTCAGGAGGCAGTTGGCGGTGCTCTTGGTGATGATCGCACCGGCTTCGACCGCGAGATCGACGCCGAACTCGACCTCGATCTCGGACGGGCCGACCGTGCGTAGCCGCTGGATCGATACCCGGGCCGGCTCGGTCACGGGGGTGAGAGCCCTTTGCAGGCTCTCCGGAAGATCATGGACGGCGTCACCGACCCGTCCCGCCTTCACCGGCGCCGCCAGGGCGGCCGGCGCCTCCACTAGTGGCCTGTGCGGGGTCTCGAGGTGGCGCAGAGGGCACCCGCCGGAGTCCTCGCATCGGCGGCGCCCCCACGCGGCGCGACGCCCGCGCCCTGGCCGGGGCGGGTCACGTCCGCTGAGTGGTGTGTCGACGGCGACAGAACCGCCCCGGCACCCCGTCGAACCGGTCCCGCACCCACCGCGGCAACGGCCCGGTCGCCGCCACCGGCAGATGCGGCTCGATCAGATCCCACTGGGCACCCGTCACGTCAGAACGCGCCACGACCGAGTTCTACCAGCCACCACCAGCACACCACCGCGCCGGAGCACTGGCCGGCCATCGCGCAGGCGCGGCTGCGTGGCACCGCTACCAGATGGGCCGCACATGCCGACGGTATCGCTCATGTGTGCGGAGCCGTTCCCGGGGCAGGTGCCTTGAGCCGGAGCGACCGCTCCAGTGAGTCCGCCGGGCACCATTCGCGGACTGCACCCAGAGAAGAGGATCCACATGTACATCGGGCTGGGAACTGTCGTTCTGATCGTCGTCGTGGTCGCCATCGTCATGTTCCTGCGCCGCGGGTGACCTTCACGGACGCTCCCGTGCGCCACCGCGGCAGGATCCGGTCCAGGATCTGCTCCACGACTTGGGCGCTGGCCATGATCTCAGGGCCTCCACCACGGTTGGACAGCTCGCTGGGGAAGTTGATCCCGTTGGCATCATTCCTGCGGCCACCGACATCGCAAGGGGTACGACAGCGCCTCGTTCCCGGTATTCGAGCTACCGGGAACGAGGCGCTTGGCGTGGTGAGGCCGTGTCTCTACGCCAAGGGCGCGGCGGCACCGAGGAGGCCGGAACCCAACCGGTCTCGCTGACGTGGAAGGGAACGCCATGGCGCGACTCCTCCTCACCTGCGCGCTGTCGCCGCGCCTGCCGTGATTGCCCTCGCCTTGTTGCTCTTCGGTAGTCGTCGACGCGCGCCAAGAAGCCTGCGCGAGAGTCGCGCCGCCGGGCCTCTACAGGTCCGCGATGTTTCCTCCGAGACTGGCGTGCTCATCCAGGGGCCGCCAGGGGTGAACTCGGCGGGTGACAGACGGTGTTGTCGGCGCCGCGGTAGAAGATTTCCGGGCGTCCGTCGGCGTTGCGGGCGGCGGTCGGGCCGGAGATGTCGAGGCTGCCGGTGTAGTGGCGGAAGGGTGCCCAGGCGCCGTTGACCACCTTGTAGTGGTTGGTGTGGGTGGCGTGCGAGCGGGCGAAGACCTCGATCTGGTTGTTGGCGTTGAGGACGGCGGCGGGGCGGTGGGTGAGCGGGTCGCTTCCACTGGCGACCTGCTGCCAACTGCCCCAACTGCCGTTGGGGCTCAGTTGGGGAAGGTGCCACAGGGCGCCGTCGCTCCCGATGGTGAAGACGTGGATGGTGCCGTCACAGCCCAGGATGGCTATGGGGTCGCTGTACAGGATCCCGCCGTGGTCCACCCAGCCCCCGTACCCGCCGCCGGGGCTGCTCTGGGCGTTCTCGTACAGCTTGTTGTCACCACCGCGGGTGAAGATCACCAGCCGGCCGTCCTCGGCCCGGATGAGGGAGGGATCGCCGATGGTGCCGCCGCCCGGGGTGGGCCACCTGCCCTGTTCGCTGGTCCAGGTGCCCGATGGTGCGCTCTGCTGTACGTGACAGCGCCCCGCCGGTTGATGTCGGCGACGGCGACCTCCATGCGGTCGTCGGCGTTGCGGAAGACCGCGGGCTCGCTGGTGATCCGTCCGTTCAGGGTCTTCCAGACCCAGTCGCCGGTGCCGCCGTTGGGCTTGGTCTGGTAGTCGCACCACAGGGAGTTGTCGGAGCCGCGGGCGAAGACTTCCAGGCGGCCCTTGTCGCCGGCGGGGAAGACGACCGGGTTGGTGGTGTGATGCCGCCCAGGTCCCCGACGAGTGAACCCTGTCGTCGTCGACATTCACCGAAGCCCACGGCGAGCGCCTCTACAGGAGGTCCGAAGCGCCGTACGGACCGCCTGAACACATCGACCAGGCCAAAGGCAGGGCCCACACGGGCTCTGCCCGGCCCTTCACCGCGTGCGGTGATGGGCGGGAGCAGGCGCTCGTGCGCCGCCGGCCATTCCCGTGGCTCCGTTGTGGTGCGGTCACGTGCAGTGAGGGGGTCAGGTAGCGGATGTACCGATCCCGGTGGCGAGAATGATGGGCGGTCAGTCTCCCGCGTCTGCTGCCGAACGCTTGCTGAGGAACAGCTTCGCTGCCGTTACCGCTTCCCTGTTGAGTTGCTCCAACGGGACTCCCCAGCTCTCCTCCCAGCCGTCCAGGTTGTGCGCGCAGTGGACGAGGGGTTCCAGCTCTTCGGGGTAGTCGAGGTCGTAGGCGATGTCTGCCCAGACGAGGTAGGTGCCGGCGGCGGGATCCAGGGATCCGTCGGCGATCTGACCGGCGACCCAGTAGGCCATCGCCCACTTAGCGGCCCGAGGGTCAGCGGGCGGGTGGAAGAGCAGTCCCAACTCCTCCAACACCTGATCGAAGAGCGCCGAAGCCTCGGGCTCTTCGCTTCGGAGGAGACCGGCGAGCAAAGCGAGGGAGGGACTCTCCACCTCGGCAAGCAGAGCATTCAGCCCTGCCTGGATGAGCTGGTCAGACCCGACGTGCCTACCGAATGCCCTCTTGCGCGAGATGTGGCTGAGCTGTTTGAGAGCGTCGTCGTGGGTCATCATCGCAGTCTTCTCGATCGGCATCTGGGAGAAGGAGGCTCGCACATTCGCGGACGATGCTGCCATCGAGATCCTCTCGCTTGGTTCGGTGATCAGGACATGAGGACCCGTTTCCGCAGGAGGGCGAAGCCCGCGCGACCGATCATCTGGCGCTTGAGCGTCTTGATGCGGTTGGCGAGTCCATCGATGACACCCGAGCCCCAGGGGAGAGGCTGGCGGTGGCGGCGTCACGATCACGATCGATGCCCGCGGCGAGGGTGTGGAGGCTGGGTAGGTTGTCCTGTCTGACGGCGCCGAGTCAGTCCAGCAGTCGCACGCCCTGCCGCTCGGTGAGCATGGTCACGAAGGACAGGACATGCCTGGTGAGGACGTCGATCCAGGGGCAGTTGCCCCAGCGGATCCTCGACCGGCTCGTGGCCGAGCACGAGGCCGACGACGTCTCATATCCGATGGTGCGCGCCTACGTAAGGTGTTCGTGCCGCAGACGCCGGGTGGCGGAGGTCGACTTCGGGGACGTGTACATCGTGCCGGCCGGGGTGCCGACGAAGGTCTAGCTGTTCTCGCTGCGGCTGTCGTACTCCGGCAAGGTGGTGCAACCGGGGACGGCCGCACCGAGGTCAACCCACACGAGCGGCTCGCCGGCCGCGGTGGCTCACGCCCGGTGCCGGATCACTACCTGGAAGCGCTGTTGTGCAAGCTCGGTGCGTCCCCCGGGTTGACTCCGCTGGAGCGGGCCCGATCCGGCGGCCGGTTCACCCCCGTCCACGACAAGTGGTGACCGCGGTGTGGGCAGCGCAAGCGAGGCGGCCGGCACCCAGGCGCTGATCGAGGTGCTGCTGCTGGCCCGCCACATGGAACCGAGCACCTCGTCGCCGGGCTTGCCGCCGCCTACCGGGCCGGGGCCCTGACCGCGGACGCGGTCGCGGTGGATGCCCGCAAAGCCGCCGAAGGCGAGACCGCCGGACCGCAACTGCCGGTCCGTCCTCCGAACTCAGGTGACGGGCCCGCAGCGACGGTGACGTTCCTGTCCGACTGGAAACTGCCCCACCTCCCGACCCCAGGTTCTGCGCCGCCGTCGTCGACCGCCTGACCTTCGACGGCGCCATCATCCAGACCGGCACCGAGTCCCACCGCCTGGCCCACACTCGTGCCCCGGCCTTGCAGTCGGCGCCAGCTGACAGCCGGATCCGATCGGCCCGCGCCGACTTACGGCGTCACAGCCGGTTCCGCTCCTGCTTCACGACGACCTTGGCGATCAGATCGTGGATCAGGTGATCCCCCGGCGGGCACTTCTCTTTGAGACGGGGAAGGTCATCCGGGCCGAACCAGTCGTACGCGCAGTGCTTGTCCCACTCCAGTGCCGGATCGCCGAGGTCGCCGTCGACCTCGACCAGGTAGTCGGCTTCGTGCCGCAGTCCGCCTCCGTCGTCGCCGGTCCACGACGAGACGCCCAGCAGCCGGCGCACGCGGCGCAGCCGCCACCCGGTCTCCTCTTCGACCTCGCGGGCGAGCGCGCTGATCAGCGATTCACCCGGCTCGACGTGCCCGCCCACGATGTCCCAGACGTCGGGGAACAACCGCCGGTCGGGACTGCGTTTCTGGGCGAAGGCCGCACCTTGCTCGTTCAGGATCACCGCACCGACGGTCCATGTCTCCCCACCGGCGGGGACAGGGATCTCGACTCCCGCGTCCACCGCGACGTGCCGGTGATCACGTGCCACTTGCGTCACCACGGGAGACCGGTTCCAGCGCCAGGTCCGCGACGACTGCCGCGTGGTCGGACGGCCAGACACCGTCCACCGGGTGGTCGCCGGCGCGCTGCACCGCGCGGACCCGGCCGACGCCGTCCGCCCCAGCCGGCCCCACGTGGACGTAGTCGCACCGCACGTTGGGCTCGAAGCCGCGCCCGGCGAAGGGATTCGCCGTGTCCCAGGTGGCCGACGGCGCGGTCGGACCCGCGTACTCCCAGACGTCCATGAGCACTTGTCCAGGCACCGGTGGCGCGGTCTTGTAGCCGCCGAGCAGCCGCATCTCGTCCGAGTCCGGCCAGGCGTTGTAGTCCCCGGTGACGACCGGCGGGAAGGCGCCCGTGCCGCGGTGGGCGGCGACGAACTCCGCCAGTCTCGCGACCTGCCGGCACCGCACCGCTGATTCGTGGAGGGCGTGGTTGAGATGCGTGGTGAAGAACGGCACCCGGTGTCCGGGCGCGTCCAGCAACGCGTGCAGGGCCAGGCGTCCGTCGTCCTGGCCGCCGTCGGTCGGAAGGCGCACGACGTCGCGGTCCACGATGGGCCACCGGCTCAGCACCGCGTTGCCGATGTCGACGGCGTCGTCCCCGATCCGCTGCTGCCAACGTTCCGGCGCGTCGGAGGCGGCCCACGTCCACTGCAGGCCGAGCCGCTCGCCAAGCCAGGCCGCAAGGTTCTCCTCGCCGCGCGCCCACACTTCCTGCAACCCCACCACGTCGGGCCGCAGCTCGCGAAGGACCGCCAGGACCGCCTCCCTGCGCTGCTCCCAGGGCCCGAACCTCCACCACACGTTCCAGGTCACCACTCGCATCGACCGTCCCACCCCTTCCTTGAATCCCTTCCATCATGTCGGGCACAACAGCTGCTGGCTCTGCCTCTTCCTGCGGTTCGTCAGGCTGGGCCGGTGTGGGACGCAAGTAGCCACGGTGCCGGTAGACGCACTTCTCGGCGGCTTCGCCCAGGTTGTGCCAGAGATGCCATCGGTCGGCGACCTGGAGTGCCTGTAGGGCGCCGCGGGTGGCACCTTCGGCGAAGAAGGGCGCCCGGTCCCGGCAGACGATCTCGATGGCGGGCCGCTCGGCGAGCCAGGCCGCGAACGTGTCCGCCTCCCGATCGGGAAGAAGGTCGACCGGGCGTCGTGTCTCGACGTCGACGAGCACGGTTTCGTAGACACGGCCCTTGCGCCGGGCGTACTCGTCCACGCCGACCACGCGGGGTACTGCGGTGGCTGGGTCCGGAAGCGAGGCGATCAGCCTCAACAGGGTGTTCCGACTGACCGGAACCTTGAGGGCGTCCGTCATCCGGGCGCCGGCCCGGGCCCGCGAGCGCAAGACCGACCGACACCAGCGTCGACCGCAAGCGCTCGGTCCGTCGCCCGAACCTGCGGGTGCGACCGGGTACTTGCTGTCCTACGCTCGCAGGAATCCTCCTCGCAGACGAACCTCCGCACCCAACGACTGCGGTCGTACGGGCCTCGCCCGGACGACCGCGTCGATCACCTCGACCGATTCCACCAACACGCCCTCGACCGAGGAAAACAGCAGCTGGTTCAACTGCGGCAGCACTTCGTTCACAGCGAAGGACTGTCGACCACACCACCGTCCAGCCAGGCGCTTTTCGGGCGGACTTCAGTGGTCGTGGACGGTCAGTGCGCGCATGACTGGCTGGCCGCGCACAAGCTAGCTCCACTCATCAGACCCCCATGGAATCGATCACCCAGGGGAACGGGAGGCGCTCTACCGGCGGACTGCCGAGATCAGTCCGCCGGGCTGCTCCTCGTGCTGCGGCGGGGTGCTGATGGGGCGGCCGTAGGCGGCAGCGCGCTCGCGCAGGGTGTGGCTCTCGGCCTTCCAGCCGTGCCCGGCCAGCCAGCCCACCGGGTCGTCGGGCATCTCCGAGATCCACATGGACGCCGCCGATCCCGGCGCGGCGTCCGCGGCGAAGCGGTCGATCACGCCGCGCGAGCCCAATGTCAGCCCCATCCGACTGCCTGCCGCCGACTGCGTGCTGATCCGGGCCAGCAGTAGCTCCACCGCGTCCTCGGGCAGATAGATCAGTAGTCCTTCGGCGATCCACACGGTCGGCGCGGCCGGATCGTGCCCTGCTGCGGCCAGCGCGTCTGGCCAGTCCTCACGCAGATCCGCCGCGACAGTGATCCGCTCGCAGCGCGGGACGGCCTGCTCCTGGCGCAGCACCGACGCCTTGAAGTCCAACGGCGCGGCGGTGTCGACCTCGAACAGCCGGGTGCCCTCGGGCCAGTCGATCCGGAAGGCCCGGCTGTCCATCCCGGCGCCGAGCAGCACGACCTGCCGGACCCCGGACGCGGAAGCCTGCTGCAACAGGTCGTCGAGGAACTTCGTCCTGATGACGATGGAGAACGCCACAGCCAGCCGGCGGCGGCGCGCGGCCTCGTCATCGGGCAGCGGAGGCGAGGAGGGCCACAGGCCGCCGGCGGTGGCGAAGGCCTGTGCCAGTGGGTCGCGGAACAGTGCGTTCTCCCGCTCGGTCTCCAGCGCCCGCACCCTGGCCACCCCCACCGCCGTGGCCCACACTCCCGACGGCTGCACCCGCTCCTGCTCATCAGTCACCGCGCCAGCCTAGATGATCGATTCCCAGGGGCTTGATGAGGGGAGCTAGCTTCATGCGCGGCCAGCCGGTCATGCGCGAGCTGACCGCCTACGACCGCTAAAACCGCCATACGCGAAGATCAACAGTCACCCTGCGTATGCATCCTCACGAAGTGAATCAGAACCCACACAAAACGACACAGCCAGATCCAGCTGGTCCGATACGACAGCGTCCCTTCCTGTTAAGCAGAGTACGAAGCGGCTCTTCTCCGGCGCGCGCAGGTCCGCATGCCGGGGTCTGTTCACGGAGCATGGCGATGAGGTCGTCGCGGGTCACGCTGCGACCCGGTGACAGGAAGACCGGCGATCAGCTGGGTGCGACAACTACAGCGCCTCTCCGGTGACAGTCCGGCCGCTTCGACCGGGTGCCTTTCCAGGCTATTCGGTGCCGTTGGTGACAACTACTGAGCCTCGGGTCACCTGTGACTGAACGCTTTAGGCGGCGATTGAGCGCGACCCTTGGCGAGCTGAGCGTTCAGTGTCGTGGCTGGCATGATCGACGGGTGACAGATGTTCGTCTGCCCGCGCGCCGGGGACCGGTGCGGCTGTACGGCTGGGGTGGTTTCTGATGGCCTGGTGGTTCCGTCGGCGCTCGGAGCCCGTCGAGAAGTTGGTGTCGGTTCGGCTGCCGGTTGGCAGGGCTGAGATGCCACCGGACGAGGAGCTGGCTGATCTGACGGTTGCGGCGGAGCTGGGCGACGACGTGGCGATGGGGAGCCTGGCGGCGTCCCTGTATCTGAAGGGTGACGGGGTCGGCGCGCTGCACTGGTGGGGCAGGGCATGGGCATCTGGGAACGTGGTTGCCGGCTATAACCTGGGCATGCTGCATTCGGTGGCCGGTGACGCGAACCGCGCGCAGGTGATCTGGGAGAAGGCTGCGGGGCTTGGCGATCCGGACGCCATGCTGGGCCTCGTCAAACAGGCGCTCGACCGTGGCGATGCGGTCGGCGTCGAGCGCTGGGTGCCGGCGATCCTCGCGCAGCACGAGGCGTTCCCGATCACTGCACTGGGTGTGGCATTCCGGGACTGCGGCGACCTGTCGCGGGCCATGCAGGCGTTCCTGCGCGCCGAGGAACTGGGCGACGGGTATGCGATGGAGTATCGAGCCCGGATTCTGGCTGCTCAGGGGCAGCACGAGGAGGCTGAAACGCTGCGAGCGCGGGCAGCGACGGCTGAGCGGATGCTCTGAGGCATGGACGCGCGGCGGCCAGTTCCGGCATGCATCGGCGCGAACCGTCAAGCAAACGCTCAACTCGCCAACGGAAGCGCTCAGTCACACTTCCCGGTATCCGAACGGATAGCCGGGAAGGGACGCTTGGCATGCCAACTGGGACGGGTTGGGCCGACGATCAGGAGTACCCGGCTCGGGGCGTCACAGCAGGAAGCCCAGTTCCTGGATGAACACGCCCTCAGCCGGCACAAGCCGCACGAAGTTCGCGCTGTCGGGCTGAGCCCGGAACTGCTTGGACAGCTCTCCAGCTCTCCAGCTCTCAGCATCCTTCATCAGCGCGAGCACGTGGTAGCTGACCGCGATACCGGCGGCCAGCGTCGGGCTCACGGGTGACTTCTGCGCCATGGCCAAGCTCCCATCATGTGGACCCGGACGAAGGCTTGGGCGATGGATGTTCCTTCTCCAGGACTCCCGCCCGCTACTGACAGCGGGAAGCAGGCCAGGCACCTCAAAGAGGTGTAATTTCCGAAGGGATTCGCTAGGTGCCCTTGACTGGGTAGGAGACGTGGGAAAGCCGACCGGTCAGCGTCTTGATCCGCGCCAACGTCCATCTTTTTTCACCCAGGGCGAAGCGGGTCGCGGACTGCAGCGAGCCAGCCCGTCCGGCGCGCCGCTGCAGCCTCTACCCGCGTGGACCGGACGATGGTTCAGGCACGTACGGCAAGTTGCGCCGGTACGTCCTTCGGGCCCGATCTCGCACTCGGCGTCCGTCCAGTCGGGCGTGTGGGCGCCCTGATCATGCGACGCCGGCAATCGAGGTCGGTTCAAGGAACTCGAGCCGATTGCCCAGCTTGTCGTACGCATAGAAGCGATCGTAGCCAGGGAACTTGTCATCCCAGGTGACGGTCACTCCTTTGTCCTCCAACCGCTGGGCGAGCGCTCGGAGCGAGGTCACAAGGATTCCAGGATGCGCCTTCCTGTTCGGGTGGAAGTCCTCTTCAACCCCCAAGTGGACCTCCAGGCCACCACCTCGGAACCAGCACCCACCGCGAGCTGCCAGCACCGGCGGCTTCTCGAGCTCTGTCATGCCGAGAACCTCTCCCCAGAACTCGCGGCAGATTTCCTCAGCGCCTGGAGGGATCGCAAGCTGCACGTGATGCAGGCCGTCCAAGGCGTATCCGAACGTTCCCGAAGCCATGTCTTCTCCTCTGTCAATATATCTTGACCTCAAGATAATGAGAGCTGAGCGGCCCTGGCAAGGGCGCGGACCCGGCGCAGGGAACGGTGAGTTGGGTGCCGCGTACTCCGCTGAACAGGGCGGTGTCGTGCAGGGGCAGGTTGCGCAGGCCGGTGGCCCGGGCGGCCCGGACGCGGTCCTCGGCGTGGGGCCGCTGGTGGTGCCGCAGTTCGAGCGCGCCGATCGGAATGTCCGCTGTGTTGGTGTCGAACGCGGTCAGTCGCGAGTCGTCGGCCGTTCTCTCGTCGAAGCGGTACGGCAGTGTCCTTTCACGTTTGTGGTTGCGCCGGGCCTGGCCCCTGACCTGGGAGATGCGGGAAGTGTGGGCCTGTGCGGGTTGATATCGGCCCATCAGGTCCGTCAGAGTCTGCGCGGCCAGCCGTCGGCGTCCTGCGCCCGCTTCGGGACCCTGATGCGCCGGAGCTGGACGAGGACGAGACCGGCTGGGAGGGAGTCGGGGTCGTCGCTGCCTGCGTCCTTGAAGGCTGTCGCCCGGTCGCTCAGAGGAGGGCGCCGCCGGAGACCTCGATGCGCTGGGCGGTGACCCAGCGCAGACCCTCAGAGGCCGGCGTGGCGATGGCGTCGCCGATCTCCTCGGGTTCGCCGACGCGGCCGAGCGCGGTATGTCCGGCCAGAGCCTTGCACATGTCGGCGTCGTCCCGCATCGCTCCGCCGTTGAAATCGGTGGCGGTCGGTCCGGGGGCGACGGAGTTGAACCACCGCAGACTCGCTCAGCAGAAACGCGAGGCGATCACCACCGCAGCCACAGAACTGTTCCTCGACCGTGGCTACGACGGCACCTCACTGGCCCGGATCGCCGAAGCGGCCGGGGTCGCGAAGTCCACCCTGTTCAAGCGGTTCCCCACCAAGGCGGCCCTCTTCGAAGCCATCGTCACCGAGTCCTGGCAGCGTGACGCCGGAGACACTGCCGTGCAGCCACAGACCGGAGATCTGCGCTCCGGACTGACAACCATCAGCCACCGCTATGCCGACCTGGTCGGCCGACCCGGCATGACGGCCCCGTTCCGGATCGTCATCGCCGAACTGCCTCGATTCCCCGAACTGGGACGGATGCAGTTCGAGCTCGGCAAACTGCCGTACTTCACCTCCGTACAGCGCTACCTGGAATCCGAGCACGAGGCGGGCAACGCTGATGTCCCGGACGCGGCGAGCGCCGCGAACCAGTTCCTCGGCATGATCGCCAACTACGTCCTGTGGCCCCGCATGCTGCTGACCGACTGGAACCCCGCAGTCTCCGACATCCACGACGCCGTCGAACAGGCCGTCCAGACCATGCTCGCCAGATACGCCCCGACCCGCCGGCCTGACCCGAAGCCGGAACGCCGCCTGGAGGCCGCGCCCACCGAGCGGGTCACCTGAGCCGACCGGGTGCCGCAGCGGCCCGTCTCGCGCGCAGACCGGCCAGCAGCCGGCGGGCGGTGCCGCCGCAGTTTTCCGAACCGTTGGGAGATGTCTCCGCTGCCGCTCTGCGGTGCCGACAACCCCTCTGTGCTCCTCTCCCTGCCCTCAGCCCCCTGGTGACGGAGGAGGGAGTAGGACTGCGGACAGGGCGTCCCGGGGAAGCGGCACCGGTTCGCGTCGCGGAGGCCTTCCTCGCAGCCGCCGTCCTGTTCCGTACGTCGGCGGCCCGGCCGGATCCGGCTGGCGACAGCGGCGGGCACTTGCACTCCCGATGTCGGACCCTAGGCTGGAAAGCTGGGGCGGAACGAGGCGAGGAGCGAGCGATGTGGTTCAAGGCCGCACTGACAGCTGTACTGGCGCTGTGGCGTCGCCACAATCGCAAGCGCGCGCGCAGAGGGGCGTAACAGCGCCTCGGGCTCATTGCAGTCCCGAGCCTTTGCCCGGCGCCGTTCGTCACCCACATGGTCAACCGAACGCACCCGGTCGCCACGTCCCTGCCGGGAAAGACGTGCTCGGCGCGTCAGCGTGGGGCGAGGCGCCAGGGGAACGGCGGGGCGCGGGTCAAATCCATGGGCCCGTTCATGGAGCCCACGAGCGGCGCCACCGGACCGTCCGGGGACGGCCTGACCCGGTCAGGACCTCACCACCGCCGGCACCTCCACCGAGATGGCCTCACGCCTGGTCGAACGCGTCTGCCTGGCTGTCGTCGCGGTTCGCGGCCGCGACAATCCCTGAACTCCGACACGATCCGCGGGCATCACCGTAGCCTGCCGGGCAATACGGCCCGCATGACGACCACACCGCAGGACGACGACGGCTTCCACGCCCCGCCCCAGGCTGAGGAGGTTGAGGACGGGGCTATGGACGAGGTACTCGCCTCGTACGCCGAGGCCATCGACGATTCCCCGGACGCGGGGGAGAAGAACGACGACACCTGACCCGGGCACGCCGCCACCCCGTCACCGTGAAGGCGCGAAGCGGGGTTCACGGCTGGCCTGCTACTCGGGTTCGCCGACGTTCAGCGCCCATCAGTCCACGAAGCCGGTGCCACTGGCCAGCTCGGTGGCGACGCGGGCCGTTCTTGTCCATGGACGGGTGCGTGCTGTTGTGCACCCTGGGTGAAGTCGATCCCCGAACCCGGCGTGTGCTCTGATCCGACGCGTGGAAGACCCGCCCGGCCCCCGTCGGGGTTCGGCGGTGCGGGGCGTTACGGCGTGTCCCTGGCTGCGGCTGTGGCTGCGAGTTCTGTGAGGTGGGCGAGCATCAGTTCGGGGCTCTGGCTTTTGCCGGAGACGCGTGTTCCGGCGGGGTCGTGGGCGGTGAAGGGGGCTCCGGCAATGACCTGGTCGGGGGTGGGGAGGACGACTGATCCGCAGAGCCCGGCGTCGGTGGGGGTGGGGCCGTCGTAGAGGAAGAAGCGGAGTATCCCGTCGGGTCCGGTGCCGGTGACGAGGCAGTGGCCGGGTGGGGTGATTTGGGTGATGCCCTGCTCGTGGATGGTGATGTCGGCCAATGGGAAGATCACGGGGTCTCCTAGGGTCCGTTGGCGGCGCCACCGTTGTGGGTGCCGCAGTCGGATGCTAGGGGCCGGTTACCCCGCGGGGGCGCTCTTCTCCTGCTAGAGGTGTTTCCCGACGTCGGCGAGCCCACGGATGTCGGGGTCGGGCTGGTCGCCCTTCCCGCTGGACCGGGGCGTGCTCGTGCGGGTCGAGAGTCCCTGAAACACGGCCGCCTACCGGCCGTGGCGGACGTAGCGCGGCATGGTGTCGAAAGGGGGTTCTTCATGCTCACCGACGACGGCCGGGTCCGCGTCCTGCCACGGAGCCGGGTGGCGTCCCCGGGTCACCATCGCACGGGCAGTTGGCGGGGGCCGCGCATCATCACCCCACCGCGCCACTGCAGCTCAGCGGGGTTGGCGTCGAGTGCCAGGTTCGGGAAAGCGTCGAGGAGGCCGCGCAGCGCGATCCGGGCCTCCAGTCGGGCCAACGGGGCGCCCACGCAGTAGTGGATGCCGTGGCCGAAGGCGATGTGCCCACGGGCGTCCCGGCGGATGTCGAAGCGGTCGGGGTCCGGGAAGCGGGCCGGGTCGCGATCGGCGTCGGCGATCGCGATGAGCACCAGCCGCCCGTCGCCAGGGATGACCGTGCCGCCGATCTCGACCGGTTCGACGGTGAAGCGGTAGGTCGGGGTCTCCACCGGCCCGTCGTAGCGCAGGATCTCCTCCACGGCGCCGTCGAGCAGACCGTCGGGGTCGGCGCGCAGCGCGGCGAGCTGCTCGGGGTGGGTGAGCAGCGCCAGTACCCCGTTGGAGATCAGGTTGACGGTGGTCTCGTGCCCGGCGACCAGCAGCACCCATGCCATGCCGAGCAGCTCCTCCGCGCTGAGCTGGTCGCCGTCCTCGTCCGCGGTGTGGATCAGGGCGCTCAGCAGGTCCTCGCCGCGCCGGTCGCGTTTTGCGGAGATCAGCCCGACCAGGTAGTCCTTCAGGGCCGCGGCTGCGTCCATCCGGGTGTGCTCGGCGGTGGCCGCGACGACGTCGTTGGACCAGCCGCGGAATGCGGCACGGTCCAGGAAGGGCACTCCGAGCAGTTCGCAGATGACGGTCATGGGCAGCGGAAAGGCCAGCGACTCGACCAAGTCGGCGCGCCGGGAAGGCTTCGCGGCCATCGTTCCGACCAGGTCGGCGACGATCTCCCGTACCCGCGGAGCCATCGCGCTCACCCGACGCGTGGTGAACTCGCGGGCGACCGTCCGGCGTAACCGGGTGTGCACCGGCGGGTCGCTGCTCAGCAGCGACAGCCCGGCGGATACGCGCATGGCCTTCAGGCTCGGAGCGGCGTTGCCCCACACCTTGGACAGCCGGGGATCGGCGAGTGCGGCCCGCCCTGCCTCGTAGCCGACGACCAGCCACGCCTCGGCGCCCTCGGGCACCACCACCCGGTGGACCGGACCCCGGGCACGCAGGTCGGCGTAGACCGGATAGGGGTTACGGGTGAAGTCCGGGCCGAGGGCCAGGAGGTCAAGGGCAGTGGTCATGCGCGTCCTCCCCGGACTGCTGGGCGGACCCGTACGATACGCGGCCCCGCGGCCCGCGGGCCGCCCTTTGCCCTCACCCCGCCGGGCGCCCGGCCCGATTCGGCGCGATGACATCTCTCCTCGCGGGTCAGTGGCTTGTTCGCCCTGCTGTGCCGCCGCGACCATCACACCGGCGGCCAGGGGGCTGTCCTCTCCCCGTCGCCGCGCGCTGCCGGTGAGCACCGCGATGCGTGCTACCCGCCCGTCGACTGCCAAAGGGGCCCGAGTGGTTCACGTTACCCAGCTGGTGCCCCGGGTCAGCGGGAGCACGAACCAGCGTCAGAGCTCGGCCGGCGCCGTTTCAGGCCGTCCCCTCCAAAGCGCTCCAGGCTGAACCCCTTCTCGGCCCACATGCTGTCGATCTTGACTGCCACGCCCCGCCACACCAGCAGCCACACCAGCGAAAGCCACGATGATCCTCAGCGAAGATCCGACTGGACCTCGGTCAGTCGATGCCTTCGACGATGCGGAAGTCGCGCTCGACGCCGTCGGCGAGGGCGACCAGCGCCTCCTGGTAGGCCGCACTCTCGCGCGCTGCGACGGCCTGTTCGAAGCTGTCGAACTCGACCAGGACGGTGCGCTCGGCGATTCCGGCGTCGTATGCGGCGACCCGACCGCCACGGGCGAAGGTTCGACCGCCCGCGGCCTTGACGGCCGGAGCGGCCAGCTTGTTGTAGGCAGCCAGCTTTTCGGGGTCCGAGATGGTGCGGTAGACGCTGACCCAGTAGCCCTTGGGCATGGAACCTCCAGTGTTGGGTTGAGTGCTTCTGACTTACGGGTTGGTCTGGGACGGGCGTCGGCGGGCGCGAGCGAGGCTTGTCAGCGTCCTGATCGCCATGGCGCCGATGCCGACCAGGGGGGCTTGGGGTATGGAGTGCCACGCGGTCAGGAGGGCCGCGGCGGTGACGACCAGGCCGAGGCTGTAGGCGGCCCGCAGTCGCATCTGGGAACGCGCCGTCGGGGACGCCTTCACCGCGGCCCCGCCGACCGGCTGCTGCCCGGTCACTGCTTCGGTCCTTCGCGGTCCTGGCTTTCGAGTTCTGCCAGGTGCGTCAGCGCCGGGAGGGCCGCCACCAGTGCCTCGATCTCGTCGCCGGTGAGCTCGTCGATCAGCTGCTCGAGCGCGTGGACGCCCGCCTGGCGCCGCGTGTGGACGTAGGAGGCGCCGGCCTGGGTCAGGCACACCAGTGTGACCCGCTTGTCGGACGCGTCGCCCCGCCGTTCGACCAGGCCGGATTCTTCCAGCACCCGGACCAGGGTCGTCATCGCGGGCTGGGTGACGCCCTCGACCGCGGCCAGATCGGTGATGCGCCGCGGGCCGGTCCGGTCCAGGGTGGCCAGGGTCGCGGCGGACGTCAGGCTCATGTCCCGGGGCAGGCGTCTCGCGGTCCTGGTGGCCAGGCGGTAGAGGGCTGCCCCGATGGCGGCGGACGCGCCAGGAGCGGTGTCGTGACGACTCATGCTCAAAGCATAACAGTTTTATATTTAGAATCTATGGA
>NZ_FRBI01000006.1:56417-365576 GCF_900142575.1 Actinacidiphila paucisporea | reverse complement strand
CCGCGTGCCTGGACGTCGTCAACTGGTTCAAGAACCAGGGCTGCTACGTCATCGGCGGAGTCCCGACCTGGTGGCGCACCGGCGACCGCGACTCCCGGCCCGGATTCATCGACGTCTACCACGCCTTCCACATGATCAGCCCGTGGATGGTCGGCCGGATCGGCAGCGTCGCCGACGCCGACAACTTCTACAACGTCGCCACCGTCCCCGACCTGGCCGACTGCGCCGCCCACGGCATCGACTACCAACCCTGCGTCCTGCCCGGCACCCTCAACCTGCGCCAACGCGCCCACGGCGACTTCATGTGGCGCCAGTTCTACAACATGACCAAAGCCGGCGTCCAAGGCATCTACATCTCCATGTTCGACGAGTACAACGAAGGCAACCAGATCGCCAAAACCGCCGAGACCCAGGCATGGACGCCCACCAACTCCGGACTCCTCGCCCTCGACGAAGACGGCACCGCCTGCTCCGCCGACTACTACCTACGCCTCACCGGCGACGGCGGCCGCATGCTCAAAGGCCAGATCGCCCTCACCCCCACCCGCCCCACCCAACCGGTCCTCAGCGGCGGCGGCGACACCGTACCGCCGAGCGCCCCCGGCGCCCTGCAGTCCACCGGCCACACCGACACCACGGTCGCCCTGGCCTGGACCGCGGCCACCGACAACGTCGGCGTCACCGGCTACCGCGTCCTGCGGGTCAGCGGCGGCACCGGCACCCAGGTCGGCACCACCTCAGGCACCGCCTTCACCGTCACCGGCCTCACCCCCGCCACCGCCTACACCTTCGACGTGGTGGCGCTCGACGCGGCCGGCGGCGTGTCGCAGCCCTCCAACCAGGTCACCGTCACCACCGACGCGACCTCCTCCACCACCGACCTGGCCCTGCACAAGCCGACCTCGGAGAGCAGCCACACCCAGAACTACGGCTCGGGCAACACCGTCGACGGCGACCAGAACACCTACTGGGAGAGCGCTAACAACGCCTTCCCGCAGTGGCTCCAGGTCGACCTCGGCGGCGCCACCACCGTCAAGCGGATCGTGGTCGACCTGCCACCGGCCACCGCGTGGGCCACCCGCAGCCAGACCATCGCGGTCCAGGGCAGCACCGACGGCGGCACCTTCAGCACCCTGCTGGCCGCCGGCGCCCACACCTTCGACCCGGCCACCGGCAACACCTCGACGCTCACCCTGCCGAGCGCCGCGACCACCCGCTACGTCCGGCTGGTCTTCACCGCCAACACCGGCTGGCCGGCCGGCCAGGCATCGGGACTGCACGTCTTCAACGCCTGACCGCGGGCGCGCCCCCGCACGCAGCGGCGGTACGGCGGAGACGCCATCCCCCGGCCGTACCGCCGCCGCGTCCGTCCCCGGGCTCGGCCGTCCGTCCCCGGGCTCGGCCGTCCGGCCTCGGGCTCGGCCGTCCGGCCTCGGGCTCGGCCGTCCGGCCTCGGGCTCGGCCGTCCGGCCTCGGGCTCGGCCGTCCGGCCCGGCTCAGCGCAGGATGCCCGCCCCTCTGGCGGCCTTCAGCCAGGACGGGAACTCGGTGAGGATGCGGTCGTACAGCTCGGCGTCCGACAGCGTCGCGATGTCGTCCACGGCGAAGAAGCCGACATTGTCCACCCGCCGGCCGCCCATCGTGTCGAAGCGCTCCAGGATGCCGTAGTTCGACCGGCCCAGGCCCACGAACTGCCAGAAGATCGGCTCCTCCACCGCCGCCCGCAGCTGCTGCTCGATCTCCGCGTTGCGGTGCACCCCGCCGTCGGAGAAGAACAGCACGAAGGTCGGGTCCTGCGACGGCTCCGCGCGGACGAAGTCGCGCACCTGCGCGATGACCTTCTGCTCCTCGTTCTGGATGCCGACCGCCCGCATGTCGACCTGGCCTGGCTGCAACCCGCGCGGCGGCTTCTTGCGGCGGCCGAAGAGCACCAGCTCGCCGATCCGCACGTGCAGCGCGATCCAGCCCGGCAGGTCGCCCAGGGTCAGCGGCGGCAGCCGGGCCGGGTTGCTGGCGAAGGTCCAGGCCTGCATCGTGCCGTCGTGCGCCAGCTGGGCCGCGACCGCCGCCATCCGCTCCACCACACCGGCGACCACACCGCCCGCGTACAGCTTCGCCATCGAGCCCGAGGCGTCGAGCACCAGCACGATACGGGCGGTGGCGCCCTCGGCGCCGTGCTTGCGCAGGCTCACCGCGACCTGCTCCTTGCGCAGCGACAGGCGCTTGCGCATGTCGATGGGCAGGTCCTCCTCGCCCTTGACCATGCGGGGGGCGCCGGTCGGGGCGGGCGCCGGGGCCGGGGCTCCGTAGGGGTTCCCCCCGTACGCGGGCGGCGGCGGCAGCGGGGCCGCGGGGCCCGTGGGCGCGGGCGGCGGGTAGGCGTTCGGGGTCGGCGCGGGGTACGCGGGCGGGGCCGGCGGCGGGTACGCGGTCGCCGGGGGACCCGCCGGCGGTGGCGGCGGAGGCGCCGGGCGCCGGTAGGCGGGGGGAGCGGGCGGCGGTGTGGCGGGCCGGGGCGCCGCGGGGGTGTGCGCGGCGGTGTTGTCCTCGTCCACCGTGATCCCGAAGTCCGTCGCGAGCCCCGCCAGCCCGGCCGCGTAACCCTGCCCGATCGCCCGGAAGCGCCAGCCGCCGTCCCGCCGGTAGAGCTCGCCGCCGACCAGCGCGGTCTCGGTCGCCGCCGTGAAGTCGAAGTGCGCCAGCTCCGTACCGGAACCGGCGTCCAGCAGCCGCAGCCCGAGACCCGACAGCGCGCCGAAGGTCCCGGTGTCCACCGACGCGGCCAGCACCACCCGGTCGACCACCGCTTCCAGCCCGGCGAGGTCCACCTCGACCGCGTCGGTCACGGTGCCGCCCGCGGCGCCCTGCTTGCCCATGTGGCGTACCGCGCCCGAAGCGTGCCGCGGCTGGTTGTAGAAGACGAAGTCGTCGTCGCCGCGCACCTTCCCGTCCCGCGTCAGCAGCAGCGCGGACGCGTCCGGGTCCGTCCCGCCGGGCGGCCCGGCGGTCCAGGTCAGCACCACCCGTACGGCGGAGGCGGTCACCGGCGTGTTGGCACCCTTGCTCAGCGGCTTCGACGTCATGGCGCAAGTCTGCCCCGCCGCCCCCGAGTGCGCCGAGGGATTCACCGGTCCAGGTGGCTGGCGAGTCGGGGTCCTTCCGCGGTCCTGCCGCGTCCCCGGCTGCCGGCGTCGCAATAGGCTGGGGCCATGCAGTCGTACACCATCGGCCAGGCCGCCCGCCTGCTCGGCGTCAGCCCGGACACCGCACGACGCTGGGCCGACGCGGGCCGCGTCGCCACGCACCGCGACGACGCGGGGCGCCGGCTGATCGACGGCCGCGACCTGGCCGCCTTCGCCGTCGAGATCGCCCACACCGACGACGCGGAGACCTCGACCACGTCGGTGCGCAACGCCTTCCCCGGCATCGTGACGGCCGTCAAGCTCGGCGACGTCGCCGCCCAGGTCGAGATCCAGGCCGGCCCGCACCGGCTGGTCTCCCTGGTCACCCGCGAGGCCGTCGAGGAACTGGGCCTCGAAGTCGGCGCGGAGGCCGTCGCCCGGGTGAAGTCCACCAGCGTGCACATCGACCGCGCCTGACCGCTCCCCGCCCGCGCCGGCTACTTGAGCAGCCGGGACATCCGGCGGTCGGCCAGCGGCTTGCCGCCGGTCTGGCAGGTCGGGCAGTACTGCAGCGACGAGTCGCGGTACGACACCTCGCGGATGGTGTCCCCGCACACCGGGCACGGCTCGCCCCTGCGCCCGTGCACCCGCAGCCCGCTCTTCTTCTCCGCCTTCAGATCGCGCAGCGGCAGGCCCCGCGACCGCTCGACGGCGTCCGCCAGCGTCGTACCCAGCACCTCGTGCAGCCGCGCCACCTCGTCGGGCGTCATCGCCGCCGCGAGCTTGAACGGCGACATCTTCGCCGCGTGCAGGATCTCGTCGGAGTACGCGTTGCCGATCCCCGCGATCACGCTCTGGTCCCGCAGCACCCCCTTGACCTGCCGCCGCTCGCCGCGCAGCAGCCCCGCGAAGACCTCCTCCGTGAAGCCCGCGTCCAGCGGGTCGGGCCCGAGCCGCGCGATCCCCGGCACCTGCTGCGGATCGCGTACGACATAGACGGCCAGGTGCTTCTGCGTCCCGGCCTCCGTCACGTCGAAGCCGCCCCCGCCCGCCATCCGCACCCGCAGCGCCAGCGGCCCCTTCCCGCCCTTCGGCGGGCCCTCCGGCAGCTCGTCGTGCCACCGCACCCACCCCGCCCTGGCCAGGTGCATCACCAGATGCAGCCCCTCGGCCTCCACCCCCAGGAACTTCCCGTACCGCCCCACCCCGCCGACCCGCCGCCCCTCCAGCTCGCCGACCGCCGGGTCGTACGTCTTCAACGCGTGGAAGGCCACCGGATACACCCGCTCCACGGCCCCTCCGACGACGTGACCAGCGAGAAACCGCACCAACGACTCGACCTCAGGCAACTCCGGCATGCCTTCAGTGTGCCCCTTTTCCCCCGGTTGCGTCGGTGGCGGTGTCCCCCCGAGGCCCTGACCGCCGCGCGGCTCCCTCCCCTTCGGGATAATCGACGCGGCCGTCAGAGAGGACCACGCCGATGACCGACGACGACACCGTCCGCCTGCTGCGGGCCCGGGCGCAGGCACTGGCGGGCGGCGTGCGCGAAGCCTCGGCGGAGGCGGTCGTCAGACGGGTCTTCGCGGTGCAGGCCCAGGACGCCACGGCGGCCGACCTGGGTATCCGGGCACGGGCCCGGGACCTCACCCGGCAGGCGGTACGCGCGGCGTACGACGACGAGCGGAGCATCGTACGCGGCTGGTTCATGCGCGGCACCCTCCACACCGTCCACGCCGAGGACGTCCACTGGCTGCTGCGGCTGCTCTCCCCGCGGACCCTGGCCGCCGGCCGCCGCCGCTACCAGCAGCTCGGCCTCGACGAGGACCTGCGCGAGCGCTCCGACCGGCTGATCGAGCGGGCCCTGTCCACGCACGGCCCGCTCACCCGAGCCGAGTTGACCGACCGCCTCACCGCACTCGGCGTCCCGCCGGAGGGCCAGGCCCCCTTCCACCTGATCCGCCACGCGGCTCTCACCGGCGTCCTGTGCCACGGCCCCCACCGAGCCGGCGAGCCCACCTACGCCCTGCTCGCCGACTGGCTGCCCACCCCCACCACCCCCGACCGGGATGCCCCCACCGCCCTGGCCGAACTCGCCCGCCGCTACCTCGCGGCGCACGCCCCCGCCACCGCCCAGGACTTCGCCACCTGGTCCGGCCTCCCGATCACCGCGGTCCGCACCGCCTGGAAGTCACTCCCCGACCCGGGCCACCTCGAGCCGCCGCCCCCGGCACCCACCGACGTCCGCCTGATCCCGGCCTACGACGACTACCACCTCAGCCACTCCACCCAGCCGCTGTCCGTCCCCGCCGCCCACCGCCCCCACATCTGGCCGGGCGGCGGCGTCATCCGCCCCACAGCCCTCGCCAACGGCCTGACCTTCGCCACCTGGACCCGCACCCCCGTCCAGCTCCACCCCTTCACCCCCGTCCCCCCCGACCTCCAGCCGTCCCTCGACCAGGAAGTCGCCGCGGTCACCCACTTCCTGACCCCCACCCCGCCGCCGGGCGCCAAGCCCGGCTGAGGCGGACCGGCTCGTGCGCGAGCACAAAACCGTGGGCCGTCGCCTCCATGACGGAAGCGACGGCCCACGGCTCACGGACGGCCCCGGGGGAGCGGAGACCCGCTCTGGCCCGGGGTCTTCCTAGATGTCGAAGTACAGCTCGAACTCGTGCGGGTGCGGGCGGAGCTGGATCGGGGCGATCTCGTTCGTGCGCTTGAAGTCGATCCACGTCTCGATCAGGTCGGCGGTGAAGACGCCGCCGGCCTGGAGGTAGTCGTTGTCGTTCTCCAGGGCGGTGAGGACGGCCGGGAGGGAGGTGGGGACCTGGGGGACGCTCGCGTGCTCCTCGGGGGCGAGCTCGTAGAGGTCCTTGTCGATCGGCTCGGCCGGCTCGATCTTGTTCTTGACGCCGTCGAGGCCCGCGAGGAGCAGGGCGGAGAAGGCGAGGTAGGGGTTCGAGGACGGGTCCGGGGCGCGGAATTCGACGCGCTTGGCCTTGGGGTTGGAGCCCGTGATCGGGATGCGCATCGCGGCGGAGCGGTTGCGCTGGGAGTAGACCAGGTTGACCGGGGCCTCGAAGCCGGGGACCAGGCGGTGGTAGGAGTTCACCGTCGGGTTGGTGAAGGCCAGCAGCGACGGGGCGTGCTTGAGGATGCCGCCGATGTAGTAGCGGGCGGTGTCCGACAGGCCCGCGTAGCCCTGCTCGTCGTAGAAGAGCGGGGTGCCGCCCTGCCAGAGCGACTGGTGGACGTGCATGCCGGAGCCGTTGTCACCGAAGATCGGCTTGGGCATGAAGGTCGCGGTCTTGCCGTTGCGCCAGGCGACGTTCTTCACGATGTACTTGAAGAGCATCAGGTCGTCGGCGGCGGCCAGCAGCGTGTTGAACTTGTAGTTGATCTCGGCCTGGCCCGCGGTGCCGACCTCGTGGTGCTGACGCTCGACCTGGAGGCCGGCCGCCTCGAGTTCGAGGCTGATCTCGGCGCGGAGGTCGGCGAAGTGGTCGACCGGCGGGGCGGGGAAGTAGCCGCCCTTGTAGCGGACCTTGTAGCCGCGGTTGTTCTCCACCGAGCCGGTGTTCCAGGCGCCGGCCTCGGAGTCGATGTGGTAGAACGACTCGTTCGCGGACGTCTGGAAGCGGACGTTGTCGAAGACGTAGAACTCCGCCTCCGGACCGAAGTACGCGGTGTCCGCGATACCGGTGGACGTCAGGTACGCCTCCGCCTTCTTCGCCACGTTCCGCGGGTCACGGCTGTACTGCTCGCCGGTGATCGGGTCGTGGATGAAGAAGTTGATGTTGAGCGTCTTGTCCTTGCGGAACGGGTCCACGCGCGCGGTCGACAGGTCGGCGCGCAGCGCCATGTCCGACTCGTGGATGGCCTGGAAGCCGCGGATGGACGAGCCGTCGAAGGCCAGTTCCTCGGTCGGGTCGAACGACGAGACCGGGACCGTGAAGTGCTGCATCACACCGGGCAGGTCGCAGAACCGGACGTCGACGAACTTGACGCCCTCGTCCGAGATGAACTTGTTGACGTCGTCGGCGTTCTGGAACATCCAACTCCTCCTAGGCCCGGCCCCGCGGGTCGGGTTGGCGGTCGAGGTGCGGCCAGTGCGGTGGCGCACACTGCCCTGACCTTAGGGATCAGGGATTTCTCCAGCATGACCCATTTGTTTCGTAGACGTTAACCGCGACGCCGCACGGTCGGTCCCCGCCCTGTGGGGGTGGGCCGTGCGGGGGTTACCGTTGTCAGGTGGACAACAGGGAAGTAATCGGATCGTGGCTGTCGGGGCCCCGTGCGGCCGCCGAGCAGATGGGCGCGGACTTCGGCTACCGGGGCGAGCGGCTCGGTCTGCCCAAGGACGGACCCGGATCCCTCGCATCGGTCGGCAGGCGGATCGCCGCACTGTTCGTCGACTGGGTTCTCAGCGTGTTGATCGCATACGGTCTGATCGCGCACCGTAATCTGCACCAGGCGAACAACTGGGCGCTCGTCGTCTTCGCCGTGGTGAGCGTGATCGGTCTCGGACTCGTCGGCAGCACACCGGGAAAGTTGATCATGCGCATCCGGGTCGTCCAGGTGGACGGCAACCGGCTCAGCCCGCTGGGCGCCCTCCTGCGTACGCTGCTGCTGGTCCTGGTCGTGCCGGCCGTCGTCTTCGACCGCGACACCCGCGGCCTGCACGACAGGGCCGTCAAGTCGGTCCAGGTCCGCATCTGAGGCGTGGAAGCGGAGAAGCGCAGAAGCAAGGCGCAAAAAAGAAGGGCGTCCCCGCGTGGGGGCGCCCTTCCTCGTCAGGGGGTCAGCGACCCCGCGGCATCCGCATGCCTTTCGGCATCGGGCCCTTGGGGATCGGCATGTTCGACATCAGGTCGCCCAGCGACTTGAGGCGGTCGTTGACCTCGGTGGTCTTCGGGCCGCTCAGCGTGCGCGGGAGGCGCAGCAGCGTCGCGCGCAGCTTCTTGAGCGGCAGCTGGCCCTCGCCGTTGCCGACGACGAAGTCGTGGACCGGCACGTCGTAGACGACCCGGGAGACTTTCTTCTTCTCGTTGGCCAGCAGGCCCTTGACCCGGTTGGGGTTGCCCTCGCCGACCAGCACCACACCGGCCTTGCCGACCGCCCGGTGGACGACGTCCTGGCTCTTGTTCATGCCCACCGCCGGCGACACCGTCCAGCCGCGGCCGATGTTCTGCAGCACGGCGGCAGCCGCGCCCGGCTTGCCCTCCAGCTGCCCGAAGGCGGCCCGCTCGGCGCGGCGGCCGAAGACCACCGCCATCGCGAGCAGCGCCAGCAAAAGCCCCAGGATCGCGGCCCAGATGGGGTGACCGATCAAGAAGCCGAGGGCGAGGATGACACCGAAGGTGACGATTCCCACAGCCGCAATGACAAGCCCGATCTTGGAGTCGGCCTGCCTGGTCATCTTGTAGGTCTGGACGATCTGTGCCAGTCGCCCAGGGTTCTCGGATGTTTCCTTCCTCGCCATGTGGCAAAGGATACGTGGCCGCCCGCTCACCCGTCACCGCGGCCACCCGCCGCGATCACTCGCGTACGGCGTCCCCGCGCACGCCTGTCAGCAGGGCGGCCAGCTCGTGCTCCGCCTCCCTGCGGTCCTTGGCGCGCTGGCGGTCGGCGACCACCGACGCCCAGGCGTTGCGGCGGGCGGTCTGCTGGCCGCCGCGCAGCAGAAAGCTTTCTACGGCCCGCAGCGCACCGGACACCGGAGCGTGCGTGGGCAGCTGGAGATACGGACGGGCGTGGACCGACTCGGACGGCGGCATGGCGTCCCCCTCAGGGCAGCGAGCGCAAAGGCAACGGGACAACGAGAGAACCGGACGTGCTGATCTGCTGACGTGCGGTGCGAAGCAAAGGGTGGAGCCGAGAATGGTGGAACCAGGCTCGCCACATCGTGTTACCAGCCGGTGACCACTCGGTCAATCTCACATGAAAGCCTCGTCGCCGCCCGCGCACCGCCCCGCCAGGTCACTCTTCCGGCAGGGCGATACACCCGGGTGAGGGGTCTCACACCGGGCCGGCGACCACCGGCCGTACGGTGCTCGGGCCCGCCGGTCGTACGGTGCTCGCGCCCACCGACCGTGACGGGCACGCGCCCGCCGTCATACCGCCTGGCGGCGGTCGACGGCCTGCTGGAAGAGCCGCCCCGCGCGGTAGGACGAGCGGACCAGCGGCCCGGACATCACACCCGCGTAGCCGATCTCCTCGGCCTCCTCCTTCAGCTCCACGAACTCGGCCGGCTTCACCCACCGCTCCACCGGGTGGTGCCGCACCGAGGGCCGCAGGTACTGCGTGATCGTGATCAGCTCGCAGCCGGCGTCGTGCAGGTCCTGCAGCGCCTGGCTGATCTCCTCGCGCTCCTCGCCCATGCCCAGGATCAGGTTGGACTTGGTGACCAGGCCCGCCTCCCGCGCCCGGGTGATGACCTCCAGCGAGCGCTCGTAGCGGAAACCGGGGCGGATGCGCTTGAAGATCCGCGGCACCGTCTCGACGTTGTGCGCCAGCACCTCGGGGCGGGCGCCGAAGACCTCGGCGAGCTGCGCGGGCTCGGCGTTGAAGTCGGGGATGAGCAGCTCGACCTTGGTCCGTCCGGCGGACCGGTCGGCGGTCATGGCGTGGATCTGCCGGACGGTCTCGGCGTACAGCCACGCGCCGCCGTCCTCCAGGTCGTCGCGCGCCACGCCGGTGATCGTGGCGTAGTTCAGGTCCATCGTGACGACGGACTCGCCGACCCGGCGCGGCTCGTCGCGGTCGAGGGCCTGCGGCTTGCCGGTGTCGATCTGGCAGAAGTCGCAGCGCCGGGTGCACTGGTCGCCGCCGATGAGGAAGGTCGCCTCGCGGTCCTCCCAGCACTCGTAGATGTTGGGACAGCCCGCCTCCTGGCACACCGTGTGCAGGCCCTCGCTTTTGACGAGCTTCTGCATCTGGGTGTACTCGGGACCCATCTTCGCCCGGGTTTTGATCCACTCGGGCTTGCGCTCGATGGGGGTCTGACTGTTGCGGACCTCCAGGCGCAGCATCTTGCGTCCGTCGGGTGCGACTGCGGACACGACCGGCTCCCTAAAGCTGAGAATGTGCCTACGGCTTAGATTCTTCGGTGAACGCCAGGGTACGCCCCGGAATTCCTAGACGGCCCGGGGGAGCGGGACGGCCGCGGTCAGCACCGCGTCGAGGTGCTTGCGCACCACGGGCAGCACCTCGGCCACGCTCACGTCCCGGCCCAGCTCCTCGGACAGCGACGTGACGCCCGCGTCCCTGATGCCGCACGGCACGATCCGGTCGAACCAGGTGGTGTCGGGGTTGCAGTTCAGGGCGAAGCCGTGCATGGTCACGCCCTTGGCGACGCGGATGCCGATCGCGGCGAGCTTGCGGTCCTCGCGGCGCTGGCCGGCGTTGGAGGGGGCGTACTCGGGGCCGTTCAGCCGCGGATCGAACTCGTCGTCGGCCAGCCGCGGGTCGAAGTCCAGCACGAGGCCGCCGGCGCTCCCCGCCGTGCTCCGCTGCTCGACCGGGTCGCCCAGCACCCACACGCCCGAGCGGCCCTCCACCCGGCTGGTCCGCACGCCGAACTCCGCCGCCGTCGCGATCAGCGCGTCCTCCAGCCGCCGCACATGGGCCACGACGTCGACCGGGCGGGGCAGCTTCAGGATCGGGTAGCCCACCAGCTGGCCGGGGCCGTGCCAGGTGATCTTGCCGCCGCGGTCCACGTCCACCACGGGGGTCCCGTCGAGCGGCCGCTCGCTGTCGGCCGTGCGGCGGCCCGCCGTGTAGACCGGCGGGTGTTCGAGCAGCAGGCACGTGTCCGGGATCTCGTCGGCGAAGCGGGCCGCGTGCACCGTGCGCTGCCGTTGCCAGGCCTCCCCGTACTCCACGGCGTCAGCCCCGAAACCCAGGTGAACGAACTGCAGCTCACTCACGACGACGACTCCTCTGCTGTGCGATACGCGCCCCTGCAACTGTACGGCGGCGGCGCGCGCCGGCCTGCTCCGGGCAGCGCCATACCACGGTGGCTCGTACCGGTGCGGACGGCTTACCCGGCAATGATGACTGTTGTCGCTCAATCGGACGAATATGCGGCTCTTGCGGTGAGCTGGGTGGCGCTGACCGTTACATTCACGCCGATCTGAAGACACTGCAGAGGAAGTGGGCCGCACCGCCGATGACGGACCGTGCCACGCAGCGAACCCCGAACGGACCCACCACCGGCCCGGCCGCCCGGCCGGGGCGCGGCGCAGCCGGACCCCCGCACCACCCGCCCGGCGACCAGGGGGAGGCGGGCGAGGAGGGGGCCGGTGAGAAGGCCGCCCGCACCGGCCGGCCGCTCCGGCGCAACACCCGCCTCGCCGCCCTCATCGCGGAGGCCGGCTTCTCGCACGCCGGCCTCGCCCGCCGCGTCGACCGGCTCGGCCAGGAGCACGGGCTCGACCTGCGCTACGACAAGACGTCCGTGACCCGCTGGCTGCGCGGCCAGCAGCCGCGTGGCACCTCGCCCGCGCTCATCGCCGAGGTCTTCACGCAGCGGCTCGGCCGCCGGCTGTCCGCGCAGGACCTCGGCCTCGACGCGTGCGCGCCGGTCTACGCCGGGCTCGAATACGCCGCCACCCCCGGCGAGGCGGTCGACATCGTCAGCGGGCTGTGGCGCAAGGACACCGGGAACCAGGCGGAGCTGCGCAAGATCGCGTTCAGCCCGGCGGGGCTCGTCGTCCCCAGCAGGGACTGGCTGATCGGCTCGGCGGACGACACGGTCACCCGCCGGGGGGCGGTGCGGGTGCCCGCGCAGATCCGCGGCACTCCGCGGCCGGGGCGGGACTTACGGCCCGCAGCGCAGGGCGCCGCCCCCGCGGGGCGGGTCGGGGCCGGCGACATCGCGGCGCTGCGGTCCGTCGGCGACCTCTTCCGCACCCTCGACCACGCCTACGGCGGCGGGCACGCCCGCCAGGCCCTCGTCCGCTACCTCGAACACGAGGCCGAGCCGATGCTGCGCGGCAGTTATGGCGAGGTCCAGGGCCGGCGGCTCTTCTCCTGCGTCGCCGACCTGACCCGGCTGGCCGGCTGGACGTCGTACGACATCGGCGCGCACGGCCTGGCCCAGCGCTACTTCGTCCAGTCGCTGCGGCTCGCCCAGGCCGCCGGCGACCGGGTCTACGGCGGCTACGTCCTGGTCACGATGAGCCGCCAGGCCGTCTACCTCGGGCACGGGCGCGAGGCCGTACAGCTGGCGCGGGTCGCCCAGCAGGGCATCGGCACGGGAGCGCCGCCCGCCGTCCAGGCCCTGACGCACGCGGCCGAGGCCCGCGGGCACGGTGTGCTCGGCGAGTCCCGCGCCTGCACGGCGGCGCTGTCCCAGGCGGAGCGCGCCTTCGCCGCCGCCCGGCCGGGGGACGAACTGCCGCCCTGGGCGCGGTTCTTCGACGAGGCGCAGCTCGCGGACGAGTTCGCGCACTGCCACCGGGACCTCCAGCAGCACCGGGCGGCCGTCCGGCAGGCGGAGCACTCGCTCCGGCTGCGCGCACCCGGCTACGCGCGCAGCCGGCTCTTCTGCCGGGCCGTCCTGGCCTCGGCCCGGCTCGCGCTGGGCGAGGTCGACGCCGCCTGCGCCCTGGGCACCGAGGTCGTCCGTCAGGCCGCGGACATGCGGTCCGCCCGCGCGGCGGAATACGCCCGCGACTTCGCCCGCCGCCTCGACCCCCACCGCGACTCCGCCGCCGCCAGGGCCTTCTTCACCCGGGCGGACGCCGCCGGCTTCGCCTTCTGAGCCCCTTCGGGCCCTTCGGGCCCTTCGGGCCCTTCGGAACCTCAGGCCTCGCGCCCTTTCGGGGCCCGCGGGTCCCTGCGGGACCGCCCTGCGCCCGTCGCAGTAGCGCCTCGTACCGAAGGTGTGCGAGTGGTCGGGTTCACGCACTCCCGGCCGGTCACCGACGGTACGTTCGCGGTGACGGTACGGGCGCCCGCCCCGGCCGGTCGCGATCCGGCCGGGGGGCCGGAGCCAGGGGGTGCTGATGTCCGCCACTGCTGTGGCCGGGGGTACGGACTGGGCGGAGCGGATCCGTACCGGTCTGATCCAGCCGGTGGAGCGCGCCTTCGCTGGACAGCGGGCGGCGGTGGAGATGGCCGCGATCTGCCTGCTGGCCGGCGGGCACCTGCTGGTCGAGGGCAAGCCGGGCACCGGCAAGACCACGCTGGCGCGGGCCATCGCGGCCTGCCTCGGGCCGGCGCCGGGCGTCACGGCGTGGCGGCGGGTGCAGTTCACCCCCGACCTGCTGCCCGCCGAGATCACCGGCTACGAGCAGCCGCTGCTGACCGGCGGCCTGAGCGACTTCCGGCCCGGGCCGCTGTTCGCCCATGTGGTCGTCGCCGACGAGATCAACCGGGCCTCGCCCCGGACGCAGTCCGCGCTGCTCGAAGCCATGGAGGAGGGCAGGGTCACCGTCGCCGACCGCACCCACCGGCTGCCCGACCCCTTCTTCGTGGTCGCCACCCAGAACCCGGTGGACCTCAACGGCACGTATCTGCTGCCCGAGGCGGAACTGGACCGCTTCATGATCCGGGTGGGCGTCGGCTTCCCCGCGCGGGAGGCCGAGGTGGCGATCGCCGCGGGCCGGCTGGCCGACCCCGGCGACCCCGGGAACTTCGGGGAGCCGACGCTGCATGCCGCCGACATCGTGGCCGCACGCCGCGCCCTCGCCGCCGTGACCGCCACCGACACCCTGGTCGGCTACGCCGTCGACCTCGCCGAGGCGACCCGTACCACCGGGGCCCTGACCCACGGCGTCAGCGTCAGGGCCACCCGCGCCCTGGTGGCCGCGGCCCGCGCCCGCGCCTTCCTCGACGGCCGCGCCCATGCCGACGCCAAGGACGTCCAGCGGCTGGCCGTACCGGTGCTGGCCCACCGGGTGGAGCCCTCGGGCGCCGCGACGGGCGACCCGGCGGCGGTGATCACCGAGCTGGTAACCCGCGTGACCGCCCCGGAGAACGCCGCATGCGCGCCCTGAGGGCCGCGGACGGCAGGCGCATACGGCTGACGACCGTCGGCCGGTGGGGCGGCGGTGCGGGCACCGCCGCGGTCGTGCTCGGGGCCGCCGGCGGGCTGCGCCCGCTCTTCGGCGTCGGCGCCGCCGCGCTGCTGGCCTGCGCCGCGGCCTGGGCCGACGGGCGGTTCGGGCGGCGGCCCGGCGTCGCCCGCGCCTCGCTGCCCGCCGCGTCGTTCGTCCGCGGCGAGCAGCCGCGGCTGCGCTGCGCCCCGGCCGGACGCGCCGGCGCCGCGACACCCGCGATCCGCGGCACGCTGGACGACGCGCTGCCGGACGGCGCACGCACGCTGCCGCTCGCCGGGCGCGGCTGGACCGCCGCCTGCCCCGCCCTCCCCCGCGGCGTGTGGCGGCTCGGCCCGGCCGTCGCCGAATACCACGACCCGCTCGGCCTCGCGGTGACCCGCACGCGACCGTCGCCGCCCGGCGCGCCGTTCACCGTCCGCCCGCGCACCCCGGCCGTCCTGCCGTGGGTGACGGAGGCCGCCGCGGCCCACGCCTTGGGCGCCGCCCGGCTCGACACGGACGAGGCGTTCGAGATCCACGGCCTGCGCCCCTACGCCCCAGGCGACGACCCGCGCCTGCTCGACTGGCGCGGCACCCTGCGCACCGGCGCCTTCCACGTCCGCGAACGGCGCGGCGGCGGCTCGGCACCCGCCGCGGTCCTGCTGGACACCGCCGCGCCGGACGGCGAGGCCTTCGAGACGGCGGTCGACTGCGCGGCCGCCGTCGCACTGAGCGTCCTGCGCCTCGGCCTCCCGGTCACCCTGGCCGGTCTCGGTGGCGCCCCCCGGCTGGCCACCCCGGGGGCGGAAGCCGCAGCGGGCGTCCTGGACCTCCTGGCCCGCGTGACCCCGCGTCAGGACACCTCCACCACCGCCCTCGCCCGCCTCGCCGCGGCTGTCCAGAACGGCGCCCTCGCGGTCCTGGCCACCACCCGCGACCCCGCCCTGTGGCGCCCGGCCCTGTCCGCCCTGAGCGCCCACCGCGCCACGGTGATCTGCCTGCACGCGGTCCCGCCGGGCCCCGCACCGTCCGGCCCGCGCCGATACGCCGGCTTCCGCGTGCTGCGGATCACGTCCGTGGAGGACCTCGCCGACATGCCGCTGGGGCGGTGACGGACATGGGACGGGTCTGGGAGGCGCTGCTGGCCGCGACCGTGGCGGCGACGCTCGCCGGGATGCTGCTCGCCGCGCGGCGGGGCGGACCGGCCGGGTGGTGGCGGAGCGCGGGCGCGGTGGGGATCGTCGCGTGCGTCGCGGCCGGCGGGGTGTTCGTTTCGCCGCCGCACCTGCCGGCGCACCGCGACGCCGTGGCCCGGCGGCACGCGGATGCCCCCGAGACCGATCCGCTGTCCCGGCTGCCGCGATGGACCGGCGCCCCGAGCGCGCCGGTCCTGCACGCCCGCTTCACCGGGGCGCCGGGCGCGGCCGGGCGGTTGTGGCCGCTGCTCGCCTACGGCACCTACCGCGGCGGCACCGGCTGGCAGTCGTCGCCCGCCCTCACCGCGCTGCCGGCGGGCAGCGCCGGCACCGGGGTCGACGTCGTGCTCGCACATGCCGAGCGCCTGGTGCCGCACCCCTTCGGCGTACGGTCCGCGCGACCGGCAGGCACCGGCTACGACCCGCGGACCGAGGCCGTACGCACTCCCGCCGCGGGCACGGCGTACTCCCTGACCTTGGACGTCACCCCCCGTACTACGGCGGGGGCGCCGCTCGCCGTCCCGCCGAGCACCGGCTGCGCGGGCCCCGAATTGCGCCGGCTGGTCGACCGGGTGCACCGGCAACTTCCCGTGGCCGGCCAGCTGGCGGAGCTGGCACAGGTGGTCGCCGGGGCGGGCAGCGCGGACGCCACCGGCCCGGTCGAGGACGGTTGCGACGGGGTGACGGCGGCGCTGCGGGAAGGACACGGCACCAGCGACCAGTACGCGACCGCGTTCGCCCTCGCGGCCCGGATGCTCGGCGCGTCCAGCCGGGTGGTGGCGGGATTCGCGCCGCGGCGGCAGGTCGCGGCGGACGGCGGGCTCGACATCCTCGGCGGCGACGCCGTGGCCTGGCCGCAGATCGCCTACGGCGGTGGACTCTGGGTGGACTACTGGCCGCTGCCCGGCCGTACGGCCGCCGGCGGACACGTCCCCTCCCCGGAGCCCGCGGCGGCCACGCCACCCGACGCGGGGTCTCCCGGTGGCGGCTCCGCGTGGCCGGGCCACGCGGCGTCGCTGCTGTTCCTCGCCGCGGGCGCCGCCCTGCTGCTGTCCGCGGCCGCCGCGGGCGCCGTCGTCCTGCGCGCCCGGCGCGCCGAGCGGCTGCGCGACCGGGCGCGGATGTGGGACGAGCTGAGCCCCCGGCAGCGCATCCTGAGCCTGTGGGCGCGCTCGCTGCGCGACAGCGGGACTCCCCCTTCGCCGTCGACAACCGCCCGCGACGTCGGCGCGGCCACCGGGTTGCCGCCGCTGCGGGAGCTGGCACAGCTGGTGGACCGCACGCTCTACGCCCCCGCGGCGCCGCAGGGGACCGCGGAGGCCGAGCAGGCCGCGCGGCTCGCGGCGGCGGTCCGCGCCGGAGCGGGCGCGGACCGCCGCCGCGGGCGCAGGAGACTCAGCAGTCGCCGGCCTCCATGTTGACGGTGACCTCGTCGAGCTTCACGCTCCCGGACGGCGCCGTGACCGCCTGCCCCGCCTGCCACTTCGCGGCCTGCCGCGCCCCGCTCGGCGACAGCCAGTAGGTGAGGATCTGGGCCGCGCCGTACTCGTGGCAGCTGCCGTAGACCTGCAGATCCTTGGCCCAGGTGGTGGCGCCGACCTGACGGGCGTGCCCGGCGTCGATGGGTGAGCCCCCGTACATCGGCCGGTCGGCCAGCGGTGTGCCCCGGCCGTTCGTCAGAATCCTGACGAACACCCACAGCCGGCCCTGCGCGGCGTCCTCCGGATAGCCCGTGACCTTGAGCGTGATCACCGGATACGGCGACTTGAGGGTCGCCCCGGTGCAGGGGCTGACGAAGGCCGCGGTGAAGCCGTGCGCCTTCCTCGGCGTGGCGCACGGCTTGTCGACGACCGGGGGCGCGGTCGTCACCGGCGGTGTGGTGGATGCCGGGGGAGCGGGCACGCCGGTGACGACCGTCCCTGCGGGGGGACCGATGTGATCGCCGGAGTCGCCGCCGGTGGCGACGAGAGTGCCGATCAGGGTGAGCAGTCCGGCGACCACCAGGCCCGCCGCGCCGATCACCGCGACCTGGATCTTCGTCCTGGGTGTCTCGACCTCGACCGTGCCGCCGTCGGCGGCGGCCGGAGGCGTGCTGCTGCCGGTCCCGTCGGAGGGCGTCGGCTCGTCGTTCTCTGGCATGCGGGGCCGTCCTTTCGGCTGCGCTGCGGGATCTGGCGGGTGGTGCGCGGGGGGCCGCGCAGGGTCACGGACCCGTGGGTGACGCGGTGGTGGGCGACGGCCCGGTCGGCGAGGGGCTGGTCGGTGATGGGCCGGTGGGCGACGGGCTGGTCGGTGACGGGCCGGTGGGCGACGGTGTCGTCGGCTCGGGGTCCGGGCTCGCCGTCGGGTCGGGGCCGGTCGTCGTCGGGTCGGCCGGCGGCGTGCTCTCGTCGCAGGAGCCGCGCCGGGTGACCGTCACCTCGTCCATCAGCTCGCTGCCCGCGGGCATACGGCCGATGGCCGCACCCTGCCGCCAGGTGTGCAGCGCCGTTTCCACGCCGTCCTGGGTCAGGAGGTAAATGCTCAGCTTCGTCAGGCCGCGGTCGTGGATACAGGGTTTTCCGATCTGCACCGAGCCCGACCAGGTGCTGTTGTTCCTGCCCGACAGGAAGTAGTCCGTGAGCACCGCGTAGACGGGCCGCTCTTTGATCGGCCCGTCCTTGTCCGTGAGGACGGTCTCGACGACTGTGACAGCTCCGTGGCCGGCCGCCGGATAGGCCGAGACGTGAATGGACAGCGCCGGATAGGTGGCGACCACGGATTTCTCACACGGAAAGACGAATTCGGCCCGGAAACCGTGGACGGCTCTCGGTGAGCCGCACCCCGCCGGTGCGGGCGGCCGCGTGCTCCCGGCGGGGCCGGTGGTGCGGGCGGGCTTCCCGGTACCGCCCGCCTCGCCGCTCGTGTCCCCCGTGCCCGGCGGCCCCGGTGACGTGCCGTCCCCGCGCCCCGGGGTGCCGGAGGTGGTTCCCGGCCCCGCCGTCGCGGGCCCGCCGCCCGGCGGTGGCCCGGTGCTCGTCGTCGGGGGAACGCCCGTGGCGGGCGCCATTCCCGATGGCGCGTCCGGAGGCGCCGACGTTCTGACAAGCCGCATCTGATCGACGCCGACGGACGTACGGGGCAATTGTGCGCCGACTTCGAGGACGAGCCCGGCGACGACGCAGGTAAGCGTGCAGGCGATGACGACTAATCGGGAGTCGCGCAATCCCCCCATGTCGTTCCCCCCGGGAGGTCAAAGACCCGCTGATGCGGGCTTTGCCGAAAGTATAGCGACGGCTCTGCCGGGTGACGGCGAATCCGAATAACCGCCGGGCCGATCTCGCGCCGGTTTTCACGGCGGTGGAACAGCCGGTGCGTATTCGCATTACTGCGACGCGGGAGGCGCCCCCACCCAGAGCTTCGCCTGAGGGTGCCCCCCGCCCCCGGCGGGTGCCATCCGACGTCGCGGGCAACCTCCCCAGGGTGCGGGGGCCGTATCCCATCCGTGGCCGGCGCCGGGCGGGCGCGGGTGGTCCGTTCGGCGGTGGGTCGCCGGTGGGAGGTGCGGGTCAGGCCGCGGCCCGCTGGGCGGAGGGATGGCGGGCGGTGTCGAGGAGGAGGGTGGTGGCGGCCCGGCGGGCGGAGTGGAGGGCGCCCTGGAGGGTGCTGGTGGTGCGGTGGGAGCCGCAGACGTAGAGGCCGTGCACGAGGCGGACCGGGCGGCGCAGGTCGTGCGGGGCGGGCATCGCGGCGACCGCCTCGGGGTCGGTGTGGATGCCGAGGAGTTCCCAGTCGTCGGTACACGCCTCGTACAGCTCCGCCAGATGCGCCCGCACCGCCTTGTCGGAGTCGCCGTCCGGCGGCGGCCCCAGTACGACCGAGGTGATGAGCGGCCGCCCTCCCGGCGCCCGGAGCGGGTCGACCACGCCGGCCGGCAGCGTGTGCGAGACCGGCCCCAGCCGGTCCGCGTCGAGCACCAGCACCGGTTCGCGCAGGGGGGCGACCCGCGCGGTGTGGTGGAAGACGGTGACCTGGTGGAAGGCGGGCACCCGCAGCCCGGGCAGCAGGTCCGCGGCCGCCCGCGCCCCGGTCGCCACGAGCACGGCCCGGCAGGGCAGCTCCCTTCCGTCGGCGACCCGGACGCTGCTGACCGCGACCCGCGCCGCGCGCGTACCGAGGCGTACGGTGCCCGGCGGAAGGGCCGCCGCCAGCCGGGCCGGGACACCGGCCGAGCCGCCCGCGGGCAGGCAGGTGCGGCCGCGGGCGAAACCGCGCAGCACCAGGTCCGCGGCGCGGCTGGACGTCTGCAACTCCGGGTCGCACAGCAGCGCGGCCAGCAGCGGCCGCAGGAAGCCGTCGACCGTACGCGGCGCGAACCCGCGCCCGGTCAGCGCCCGCGCGGCCGTCGTCTCGGGGCGGGCGGCGAGCCGCGCGTCCGGCGTGCCGGCCAGCCGGCTGAGCGTGGCGGACAGCAGCGCCCGGTCCAGCGCCGACCCGAGCCCCGACCGGGCGCCCCGCCGGTCGCCGACCCGGTAGCCGCGGCCGCCGGCCCGCACCAGTGCGCCGGGTGCCAGCGGTGCCAGCGGCAGGCCGTGCAGCCCGCGGGTGCGGTGCAGTTCGGGGTAGGAGGTGTTGAGCAGGTGCGGCCGGCGGTCGAGCAGGAAGCCGGCGACCTCGTCGGTGGCCATCCGGCCGCCGACGCGTTCCGCCGCCTCCAGCACGGTCACCGTCAGGCCGGCGTCGAGCAGGTGGTGCGCGGCCGCCAGGCCGGCGGCCCCGGCTCCGATCACGATGACGTCCACAGGTGTTGCGGTGGTCTTGCGGCGTGCTGGCAGAAGCACGATTTCCCTCCCCGAGGTCGGGTCGACTCCCCGCTCGTGTCAGCGACAGCGCAATCCACGCGAAGCGCGGGGCGCAGAACGCTGGTAAGGGTCATGCCCCCATCAAAGGCAACTGATGCGGTCGCAACCGGCTCGATCCGGCCTTATCCGGTACGCAACGCCGCACCGATGGCCTGCTCGATCTCCGGGAAGGCGTACGCGAAGCCGGACTCCAGCAGCCGCTTGGGGCGCACCCGCTGACTGCCGAGCACGTCCCCGGCGAATTCGCCCAGCGCGGCACGCAGCACGGGCGCCGGTACGGCCGCGAGCGTCGGCCGGTGCAGGACGCGGCCCATGGCCGCGGTGACCTCACGGTTCGTCAGCGGCTGAGGGGCCGTCAGGTTGACCGGGCCGGACAGCGCCTCGGTGTCGAGAATGTGCCGCAGCGCGGCGACCTCGTCGTGCAGCGCGATGAAGCTCCAGAACTGCCGGCCATTGCCGAGCCGGCCGCCGAGCCCCGCCTTGAACAGCGGGAACAGCCGTCCCCACGCGCCGCCGTGCGGCGCCACGACCAGTCCCGTACGGGCGAAGGCGGTACGCACCCCGGCCGCCGCGGCCGGCTCCGCCGCGGCCTCCCAGTCCTGGACCAGGTCCGCCAGGAAGCCCGTGCCGGGCGGACTGTCCTCGTCCACCCAGGTGTCGCCGGTGTCGCCGTAGTAGCCGATCGCGGTGCCGCACAGCAGCACTTCCGGGGGCGTGTCCATCGCCGCGACCGCCGCGGCGATCGTCGCCGTCCCCAGCACCCGGCTGTCGTACAGCTCCCTCTTGCGCTCCTCGGTCCACCGCCGGTCGCCCACCCCGGCGCCCGCCAGATGCACGACGGCCCCGCACCCCGCCAGCGCGCCGAGGTCCAGCGCCCGGCGCTGCGGGTCCCACCGGACCTCGTCCGGCGCCTCGGGCTGCCGCCTCACGAGGCGGACGACGTCGTGGCCGTCCCGGGCCAGGGCGGTGGTCAGCGCGGTCCCGATCAGACCGGACGCGCCAGTGACAGCGATACGCATGCCGCCATCCTCCCCCGTGCGACGCCGTGCGAGGCCGCGCCATACGGAGGCGCCGGGCCGCATCTGTTCCGCTGCCCCCTGTGCGACCCGGACGGCGCCTCGGCGAGGGCGCCGCGCTGTCAGGTGAAGCGGGACCAGAGTTGCGGGAAGCGCGCCGCCATGGCGGATTCGTCGTCGAAGTCGAGCGGGTCGCCCTCGGGCCGCTCCTGGTGGGGCAGCCCGAGGTCGGGGAGCCGGACCGCCGTCAGCTGTTCGTACGCCTCGTCCGCGGCGTAGCCCAGATCCTCCGCGTCGCCGTCGTTCTCCGCGTCGAAGTCCGTGACGAGGAAGGCGAGGTCGTCGGGGGAGTGCAGGGCGCCTTCGAAGACGTGCCTGCCCTGGCCGATGAGCCAGCAGCGGAAGTAGTCGAAGGACTCCTCGTCGGCGCCGCCGAGCATGATGTCGGCGGCACCCCACAGGTCCCAGCGGAAGGCCCGGATGAAGCGGGTCTCGAAGTGCCGCGCGAAGTCGATCACCGCCTCGGGGTCGAGCTGGGCAAGGCGTTCGACGAGCAGGTCGGCATGGTCCTCCGGATCGCCGCCCGCCGCCTCGCGCGTACTGTCGACGATCTCCCAGAACTGCGTCTCGTCCATCACCCGTACAGCTTCCCGGTTGGTGTGCGCCGGTGCACGCCCTGTCAGCCGGATGCGTCCGTGTCGTGACGCACACCCGCCGCCCGGGCGACCGGCGCCGGAAGCACCAGGACAGCGATCACGCAGGTTACCAGCCGCGTGAGGGGCGTCGGCTCAGCGCCGGCGCAGCCGGAGGCGGAAGCGGACGGTCCGGCGCAGCGGGCGGAAGCCCAGCGTGGTGTTCACCGCGAGGAGGTGGCGGCTGTCGTCGGGAACGCCGGTGTGGATCTCGGCGAGGTCGGGTTGCGCCGCGGGCAGCCGGCGGAGCATCTCGGACTTCATCCACAGGGCGAGGCCGTGGCCGCGGTGGGCGGGGACGACCGCGGTGTCGTACTGGTGGGCGCGGCGGGCGCCGTCGGCGGGCAGGAGGACGGTGGTGTAGCCGGCGACATCGCCGTCGTCGTGGAGCGCGGCCACCGTCAGGAGGCGGTCGCCGCGGCGGGCGGCGAGTTCGGCGGTCTCGTGGACGGCGGCCGGGTCCCAGCGGAAATCGCCGGCGTCGGCCGCGGTGGCGGGCAGCCCGCGCAGGGCGCCGGCGAAGCCGTCGGTGAGGGTGTCGGGGGCGGCGCCCTCCCAGGCGGTCAGGCGGTAGCCGGGGTGAGGGACGTCGGGGAGCTCGCCGATCCCGCCGGGGATGCCGTCCAGGGCGAGCCGCTGCCAGGTCAGGCGGGTGACGGGGACGAAGTCGCGGGTCGCCAGGAATCCCTCGCCGGGCGTGCCGGCGACCGCTTCCGCGGACAGGGTGCCGCAGCCGGCGGCGGTGGCGGCCTCGGTGACGGTGGCGAGCAGCCGGGAGCCCGTGCCGAGGCGCCGGTGCGCCGGGTGGACGGTCATCTGGACCTCGGCGGGGGGACCGGGCGTGCCCTCCGCCGCCGTGCCGGACAGCCGCAGGACCGCTGTCGCGACCGGTTCGTCGGCGGAGCCGCGCAGCAGCCACAGGACCAGCCGACGGCTGCTGCCGGTGGTGGTCAGGCCGGCCCGCACCGCGGCCTGCGAGGGCACCGGCTCTCCCGGCCGGTCGTGCGCGAGCGCGGCGGACTGCACTCGGTACCAGGCGCTGAGGTCCTCGGCGGTCGGAGCTGTTAGAGGACTGGGGTTGGCAGGCATCCGGGGGAACTTAACCGGTACTTGTAGAGGCCCGCAATCCCCTTCGGGCCAGTAGGTTTCGCCGACGCCCGGCATTCACGGGTTCCTTGGGTGCGATTCAGCCCCGACAAGGAATGCCGCCACGGGAGTCGGCACAGGCCACACCCGTGACGGCGGCAACGCGTCGGGACGACACCGGCGGCTCAGAGCCCGTACCGCTGCGCCGCCTCCTTCACCTTGGCCGCCTCGACCTCGCCGCGCCGGGCGAGCGCCGCGAGGGCCTGGACGGTGAGCGACTGCGGGTCCACCCCGAAGTGCCTGCGGGCGGCGTCGCGGGTGTCCGACAGGCCGAAGCCGTCGGTGCCGACCGACGTCCAGTCCTGCTCGACCCACGGCGCGATCTGGTCGGGCACCGCCCGCATCCAGTCGCTGACGGCGACCACCGGGCCGGGCGCACCCTCCAGCGCGCGCGTCACGTACGGCGTACGCTCCTCGCCGCGCAGCCGGGCCGCGTCGCACTCCAGCGCGTCGCGCCGCAGTTCGGTCCAGGACGGCGCGGACCACACGTCGGCGGCCACCCCCCAGTCCTCGGCCAGCAGCCGCTGCGCGTCCAGCGCCCAGTGGATGGCGGTTCCCGAGGCCAGCAGTTGCACCCGCGGGGCGCCGGGCGCCGGGTCGGCTGCGGCCCGGTAGCGGTAGAGGCCCTTGAGGATGCCCTCCTCGACGCCGGCCGGCATCGCGGGCTGCACCTTCGGCTCGTTGTAGACCGTCAGGTAATAGAAGACGTCCTCGGCGTCGGGGCCGTACATCCGCCGCAGGCCCTCGCGGACGATCACCGAGACCTCGTACGCGAACGCCGGGTCGTAGGAGATCGCCGCCGGGTTGGTCGAGGCGATCAGGTGCGAGTGGCCGTCCGCGTGCTGGAGGCCCTCGCCGGTCATCGTGGTGCGGCCCGCGGTCGCACCGATCACGAACCCGCGGCCCAGCTGGTCGGCCAGTGCCCAGAACTGGTCGGCGGTGCGCTGGAAGCCGAACATCGAGTAGAAGATGTAGAACGGGATCATCGGCTCGCCGTGCGTGGCGTACGCGGTGGCCGCCGCGGTGAAGTCGGCGAGCGAACCGGCCTCGGTGATCCCCTCGTTGAGGATCTGGCCGTCCTTCGCCTCCTTGTAGTACAGCAGCTGGTCGCGGTCGACCGGGTCGTACGTCTGGCCCTTGGGCGAGTACAGGCCCGCGGACGGGAAGAGCGACTCCATGCCGAAGGTGCGCGCCTCGTCGGGGACGATCGGCACCCAGCGGCGGCCGGTCTCCTTCTCCCGCATCAGGTCCTTGACCAGCCGCACGAAGGCCATCGTGGTGGCGATCTCCTGCGAGCCCGAGCCCTTCTCCAGCGCCAGGTACGCCTTGTTCCCGGGCGCCGGCAGCGGCAGCGGCCTGGCGACGACCTTGCGGGCCGGGGCGGGGCCGCCCAGGGCCGCGCGCCGCTCGCGCAGGTAGCGCATCTCCGGCGAGTCCTCGCCGGGGTGCCAGTACGGGACGGTGTCCGCGTCCAGCGCGCTGTCCGGGATGGGCAGCTCCAGCAGGTCGCGCATCGCGCGGAACTGCGCCCCGGTGAGCTTCTTCATCTGGTGGTTGGCGTTGCGCGACTCGAAGCCGGCGCCGAGGGTGTAGCCCTTGACCGTCTGGGCGAGCACCACGGTCGGGGCGCCCTTGTGGTCCAGGGCGGCCCGGTAGGCCGCGTAGACCTTGCGCGGCTCGTGTCCCGCCCGCGAGGTCTGGAACAGTTCGAGCAGCTTGGCGTCGGCGAGCCGGCCGCCGATCGTCCGCAGCGAGGCGTCCGCGCCGAAGAAGTGCTCGCGGATGTAGGCCGCGTCGCGGGTGGCGTACGTCTGGAACTGCGCGTCCGGCACCTCGCGCAGCCGCCGCAGCAGCGCGCCGTCCACGTCCTGGGCGAGCACCTCGTCCCAGGCCGCGCCCCACAGCGCCTTCACGACGTTCCAGCCGGCCGCGCGGAACTGCGACTCCAGCTCCTGCACGATCTTGAAGTTGGGGCGGACCGGGCCGTCGAGCCGCTGCAGGTTGCAGTTGACGACGAAGGTCAGGTTGTCCAGGCCCTCGCGGCCGGCCAGCGCCAGGGCGGCCGTCGACTCGGGCTCGTCCATCTCGCCGTCGCCGAGGAAGGCCCACACGTGCGAGTCGGAGGTGTCCTTGATGCCCCGGTGCTCCATGTAGCGGTTGAAGCGGGCCTGGTAGATCGCGGACAGCGGGCCGAGGCCCATCGAGACGGTGGGGAATTCCCACAGCCACGGCAGCCGCCGCGGATGCGGGTACGACGGCAGGCCGTCGCCGCCGGTCTCCTGCCGGAAACGGTCGAGCTGGCCCTCGGACAGCCGGCCGTCGAGGAAGGCGCGGGCGTATATGCCGGGGGAGGCGTGGCCCTGGATGTAGAGCTGGTCGCCGGACCCCGTGCCCTCCTTGCCGCGGAAGAAGTGCTGGAAGCCGGTCTCGTACAGCCATGCCGCCGACGCGAAGGTGGCGATGTGGCCGCCGAGGCCGAGCCTGCTGCCGCGGGTCACCATGGCGGCGGCGTTCCACCGGTTCCAGGCGGTGATCCTCGCCTCGATCGCCTCGTCGCCCGGATAGGCGGGCTCGGCGGCGGTCGGGATGGTGTTGATGTACTCGGTCTCCAGCAGCGAGGGCAGGTTGCCGCTCGCGCTTTCGAGGGTGCGCCGCATCAGGTACGCGGCCCGGTGCGGCCCGGCGGCCTTGGTGACGGCGTCGAGCGACGCGAGCCACTCGGTGGTCTCTTCCGGGTCGCGGTCCGGGATCTGATCGAGCTGACTCGGCCGGGTACGGCCAACGGCGTCAGGCATGGGGTGCCGCCTTCCGAATGGAGGGAGGTGCTGAGTGCGAGTGGTGGGAGTCGGCAGACAGGGCTCGCCCTCGGCACCGACTTTACGCCTTCGATCGATGATCGATCAATCATTCTCAGCGCTGAATTCCAAGTCGGCACAGCGTGCCAGCCTTGGAGGCACGCAGTGCCGCCCCCCGGGAATCTTCGATTCCCAGGGGTGGAAGGGCCGGGCGGAGATCAGACCTGCGGAGCGCAGCTCAGGACGTGCGACTTGATCAGGGCGCAGATGTTCGGGTCGCGGCGGGTGAAGGCGTCGACGATGTCCTGGTGCTCCGCCGCGTAGGCGCGGGGTGCGGGGCTGAGCCAGCGGATGGACAGCGTCGTCCACACCTCGATGCCGAGCGACTCCCACGCGTGCAGCAGCACCGCGTTGTCCGCCGCGCGGACCAGCTCGTGGTGGAAGGCCACCGTGTGCCGCACCTGGGCCTCGCTGTCGAGTGCCGCGTCGGCCAGCCGCAGCGCGGCGACCTCGCGCTCCAGGGCGGCGGGGGCGAAGGCGAGCGCCGGGGCGGCCAGCTCGGCGGCGACCTGTTCGAGCCCGGCGCGCACCGGATAGCTCTCCTTGAGGTCGGCAGCGGTCAGCCCGCGCACCCGCACCCCCTTGTTCGGCGCCGACTCGATCAGCCGCAGCGCCTCCAGCTCCCGCAGCGCCTCCCGCACGGGAGTCTGGCTGACCTGCAGCTCCGCCGCGATCCGGCGTTCCACGATCCGCTCGCCCGGCTTCCAGCGCCCGCTGACGATCCCCTCCAGGATGTGCTCGCGGATCTGCTCCCGGAGGCTGTGCACGACAAGGTGCGGGACGGCGGCAGGGGCCATGGGGCGCTCCTTCACGTGTTGCGTGACACCGACCATACGACGAAGAAGCAACCGTGCCTCCCGTCCGGCCGCGACGGGCACGGACAGGCGCCCCCGCCCCGGGTGGACCGGGACGGGGGCGCCGAGTGCCGTGCGGCGCTGCCGCGGGCGGTTACAGGCCGAGCTCGACCTCGAACTCGCCCGCCTCCAGGATCTCCTTGACCGCCGTCAGGTAGCGGGCGGCGTCGGCGCCGTCCACCAGCCGGTGGTCGTAGGACAGCGACAGGAAGGTCATGTCGCGGATGCCGATGACCGTGCCCTCGGGGGTCTCCACGACCACCGGGCGCTTGACGGTCGCGCCGATGCCCAGGATGGCGGCCTGGTTCGGCGGCACGATGACGGTGTCGAACAGCGCGCCGCGCGACCCGGTGTTGCTGATGGTGAAGGTCGCACCCGCCAGGTCGTCCGGGGTGATCTTGCTGGCCCGGACGTTGGCCGCCAGCTCCGCGGTCTTCTTGGCGATACCGGCGATGTTCAGGTCGCCCGCACCCTTGATGACCGGGGTCATCAGGCCCTTCTCGGAGTCCACCGCGATCCCGATGTTCTCGGAGTCGAAGTAGGTGATCGTGCCCTCGTCCTCGTTGATCCTGGCGTTGACCACCGGGTGCGCCTTGAGGGCCTGGGCGGCCGCCTTGACGTAGAAGGGCATCGGCGAGAGCTTGACGCCCTCGCGGGCCGCGAAGGCCTCCTTGGCCTGGGCGCGCAGCCGCATGATGCGGGTGACGTCCACCTCGACGACGCTGGTGAGCTGCGCCTGCGAGTGCAGGGCCTTCATCATGTTGTCGCCGATGACCTTGCGCATCCGGGTCATCTTGACCGTCTGGCCGCGCAGCGGGGACACCGCGGCGGCGGCCTTCGGGGCGGCGGCCGGGGCCGCCTTCGGCGCGGCGGCGGCGGCCTTCGCGGCCTCCGCGGCGGCGATGACGTCCTGCTTGCGGATCCGCCCGCCGACGCCCGTGCCCTGCACGGAGCCGAGGTTCACGCCGTTCTCGGCGGCGAGCTTGCGGACCAGCGGGGTGACGTACGCGCCGTCGTCACCGGTCGTGGCCGCCGGAGCGGGCGCGGCCGGGGCGACCGGAGCCGGAGCGGGAGCCGGGGCCGGCGCAGGAGCGGCCGGAGCGGGCGCGGCGGCGGCCGGCGCGGGGGCCGGGGGCGCCACCGGCGCGGGAGCCTGAGCTGCCGGAGCCGGAGCCGGAGCTGCGGGAGCCGGGGCCGCCGGGGCGGGGGCGGGCGCGGCAGGTGCCGGAGCCGCGGCGGGGGCGGCACCGGCCGCGCCGATCACCGCGAGCCGGGCGCCGACCTCGGCCGTACCGTCCTCCTCGACCAGGATCTCCAGCAGCGTGCCCGCCACCGGGGAGGGGATCTCGGTGTCGACCTTGTCGGTCGAGACCTCCAGCAGCGGCTCGTCGGCCTCGACGCTGTCGCCGACGGCCTTCAGCCAGCGGGTGACGGTGCCTTCGGTGACCGACTCGCCCAGTGCGGGCAGCACGACGTCGGTGCCGGACGCGCCGGAGTCACCGGCGGCCGCCTCGGCGGTCGGGGCCGGAGCGGGCGCCGCGGCCTCGGTCGACGGGGCCGTCGGAGCCTCGGTGGGCACCGGCGCGGGCGCCGGCTCGGCCGCCGGGGCGGCCGGGGCGGCGGCGGGGGCGCCGCTGCCGTCGTCGATGACGGCCAGCTCGGCGCCGACCTCGACCGTCTCGTCCTCGGCGACCTTGATGGACGCGAGCACGCCGGACGCGGGGGAGGGGATCTCGGTGTCGACCTTGTCGGTCGAGACCTCGAGCAGCGGCTCGTCGGCCTCGACGCGCTCACCCTCGGCCTTGAGCCAGCGGGTGACGGTGCCCTCGGTCACGCTCTCGCCGAGCGCCGGCAGGGTTACGGAAACCGCCATGGTTGCGGTTACTCCTCACGATCTACGAATGGGTGGCGTGGTGGAGGGTCGGGCGCTGCCTGGGGGATCTTGCCGGGTTGGCGGTGTCCGCTCCCAGCTCCCGCCCGACCCCCGGGGCAGGACCTAGTCGTGCGAGTGCAGCGGCTTGCCCGCGAGAGCGAGGTGGGCCTCGCCCATGGCCTCGTTCTGCGTCGGGTGCGCGTGGATGAGCTGCGCGACCTCGGCGGGCAGCGCCTCCCAGTTGTAGATCAACTGCGCCTCGCCGACCTGCTCGCCCATCCGGTCACCGACCAGGTGGACGCCCACGACGGCACCGTCGCGTACCTGGACGAGCTTGATCTCGCCCGAGGTCTTGAGGATCTTGCTCTTGCCGTTGCCCGCCAGGTTGTACTTGAGCGTCACGACCTTGTCGGCGCCGTACACCTCCTTGGCCTTGGCCTCGGTGATGCCGACGGACGCGACCTCCGGGTGGCAGTACGTCACCCGCGGCACACCGTCGTAGTCGATCGGCACGGCCTTGAGGCCCGCCAGCCGCTCCGCGACCAGGATGCCCTCGGCGAAGCCGACGTGCGCCAGCTGCAGGGTGGGCACCAGGTCGCCGACGGCCGAGATGGTCGGCACGTTCGTCCGCATGTACTCGTCGACCAGGACGTAGCCGCGGTCCATCGCGACGCCCTGCTCCTCGTAGCCCAGGTCCTGCGAGACCGGGCCGCGGCCGATCGCGACCAGCAGCACCTCCGCCTCGAAGGTCTTGCCGTCCGCCAGCGTCACCTTCACACCGTCCGCGGTGTACTCGGCGCTCTGGAAGAAGGTGCCCAGGTTGAACTTGATGCCGCGCTTGCGGAAGGCCCGCTCCAGCAGCTTCGAGCTGTTCTCGTCCTCGACCGGCACCAGGTGCGGCAGGCCCTCGACGATGGTCACGTCGGTCCCGAAGGACTTCCACGCCGAGGCGAACTCGACGCCGATCACGCCGCCGCCCAGCACGATCGCCGTCTTGGGCACCCGGTCGAGGGTCAGCGCGTGGTCAGAGGAGATGATCCGGTTGCCGTCGATGGTCAGCCCGGGCAGCGAGCGCGGTACGGAACCGGTCGCGAGCACCACGTGGCGGCCCTGGACGCGCTGGCCGTTCACATCGACCGAGGTCGGGGACGACAGCCGTCCCTCGCCCTCGATGTACGTCACCTTGCGTGACGCCACCAGGCCCTGCAGGCCCTTGTAGAGGCCGGAGATCACGTCGTCCTTGTACTTGTGGACGGCCGCGATGTCGATGCCCTCGAAGGTGGCCTTCACACCGAACTGCTCGCTCTCGCGAGCCTGGTCCGCGATCTCACCGGCGTGCAGCAGTGCCTTGGTGGGAATGCAGCCGTTGTGCAGACAGGTGCCCCCGAGCTTGTTCTTCTCGATCAGGGCGACGTCCAGTCCCAGCTGCGCAGCACGCAGTGCGGCTGCGTAGCCGCCACTGCCGCCGCCGAGGATCACTAGGTCGAAAACAGTGCTGGCGTCGTTCGCCACGTCACGTCCTCCATGCATGGGTTCGCCGGAGCCGGTCCACCATGACCGGGCGGCGGCTTTGGTTCGGCCGCTTTGTCTTAAAGGGGGCCCTGTCGTGCCGAGACAACATCTTCGCACTTCTCAGGGGCTCGCGGGCCACCGGCCCTGCCGGGGGAACACCAGGAGCGGCCCCCGGCATGTCGCCGGGGGCCGCACGTGACACATCTCACCCGGACGGCGGTGCCGCCCGCCGGTCAGAGCAGGTCGCCGTCGGCGGTCTGCCGGGCCAGCGCCACCAGGGTGCGCACGGCCGTGCCAGTGCCGCCCTTGGGGGTGTAGCCGAACGGTCCGCCCTCGTTGAAGGCCGGGCCCGCGATGTCCAGGTGCGCCCAGGTGATGCCCTCGCCCACGAACTCGCGCAGGAACAGCCCGGCGATCAGACCGCCACCCGGACGTACGCCCATGTTGGCGATGTCCGCGGTCGGGGAGTCGAAGGTCTTGCGCAGCTGCTGCGGCAGCGGCATCGGCCAGGAGTCCTCGCCCTCGGCGAGCGCGGCGGTGTGCACGGCGGTACGGAAGCCGTCGTCGTTCGCCATGATCCCGAACCGGCCGTCGCCGAGCGCGAGCACCATCGCACCGGTCAGCGTCGCCACGTCCACGATCGCGTCCGGCGCCTCCTCCGACGCCCTGGCCAGCGCGTCGGCCAGCACCAGCCGGCCCTCGGCGTCGGTGTTCAGCACCTCGACCGTCTTGCCGCTGTACATCCTCAGCACGTCACCGGGACGCGTCGCGCCGCCACCGGGCATGTTCTCGGCCAGCGCCAGCCAGCCGGTCACGTTGACCGCCAGGCCCAGCTTGGCCGCCGCCACGACCGCGGCGAAGACCGCGGCCGCGCCGCTCATGTCGCACTTCATCGTCTCGTTGTGCCCCGGCGGCTTCAGCGAGATGCCGCCCGAGTCGTAGGTGATGCCCTTGCCGACGAAGGCCAGCGTCCTGGTCGCCTTCGCGTGCGAGTACGCCACCCGCACCAGCCGCGGCGGCGTCGCCGAGCCCTGGCCGACGCCCATGATGCCGCCGTAGCCGCCCTTGACCAGCGCCTTCTCGTCCAGCACCTCGACCTTGAGGCCGTACTCCCTGCCCGCGGCCTGCACCGCGGCGGCGAAGGCCTTCGGGTTCAGGTCGTTCGGCGGGGTGTTCACCAGGTCGCGCGCCCGGTTGACCTCCTCGGCCACCGCGGCCGCCCGCTCCGCCGCCGCCTTGTGCGCCTTGTCGCGCGGCTTGGCACCCACCACCGCGACCTCGCCGAGCGGGCCCTTGCCCGAGTCGGCCTGGTACGCCGTGAACGCGTACGCGCCGAGCAGGGCTCCGACCGCGACCGCCTCGACGTCCGCGGCGTCCGCCGCGGGCAGCGCGAACGCCGCCTTCTTCGCCCCCGAGAGCGCCCTGGCCGCGGTGCCCGCCGCCTTGCGCAGGACCTCGGGGTCGAACCCCGCGCCGTCCTCGGGCGCCTCCCCCAGGCCCACCGCCACCACGACCGCGGCCTTCACGCCGGCCGGCGACGGGAGCTTCGTCAGCTCGCCCTCGGCGCCGGTCGCGCCGAGCGTCTCCAGCGTCGAGGCGAGCTTGCCGTCGTACGCGGCATCCACCGATTCCGCCCCCGGGGCGAGGCGCGGGCCGCCCTTGGCGGCCTTGCTCACCCCCACGACGACGGCGTCCGCGCGCAGCGCTGCGGCGGCGGAGGTACTGAGTGTCAGAGCTGTCACGGTGGCTCAGGTCCTATTCGGTCGAGGTCCTTGTCAAAGGCCGGTGGATGGCCCGGCCGGGCCGGTCCCCGCATCGTATTCCGCCGCACCATCGGGGCAGTCCGCGGTGCCCACCGGCTCGCCTGAGACTACGCCGCCCCCCTGCGGCCCGCGCCACCGTCGGCCGCGCCCCGCAGTTGGCCTCGGCCGGCCTCGGCCGGCTCCGGCGGCGCCCGCGACGTCAGCGCAGGGCCAGCACCAGGAGCGCCGCCGTGCCCGCCGTCTCGGTCACGGCGCCGAAGACGTCCCCCGTCACTCCGCCCAAGCGGCGGACGCAGCGCCGCACCACCGCCTCGCCCGCCCCCGCCGCGCCCAGCACGGCGACACCGCAGCGCAGCCAGGTCAGCCCCCCGAAGCCCAGGCCGCCGACCGCGGCGGGCAGGGCGCACAGGCCGGTGGCACCCAGGGCCAGGGACGGTGGCACCGCGCCGGCGACGGCCGCGCCGAGCCCGCCGGGCCTGGCCGCCGGAACCCCCCGCCGGCACGCGGCGAGCAGCGCCGCCCGCGCGGACACCGCGGCGATCAGTGCGGCGGCGCCGCCGTACCGCCACCCGTGCCCGTAGCAGGCCGCGACCGAGGCGGTCTGGAAGAGCAGGGCGAAGACCAGCACCACGACCCCGAACGGCCCGATGTCGGACTGCCTCATGATGCGCAGGGCGTCGTCCGCCTCCTTGCCCGAGCCGAGCCCGTCGGCGGTGTCGGCGAGCCCGTCGAGGTGCAGCCCCCGGGTGAGCGCCGCGGGCACCGCGACGGCGCCGGCCGCCGCGAGCAGCGGCCCGGCGCCGAGCGCGACGAGCAGCCCGCCGCACACGGCGGCCGCCAGCCCGATCACGGCCCCGACGAGCGGCGCGGCGAGCATGCCGCCCCGGGCGGCGGCCCGGTCCCATCGGGTGAGCCGCGCGGGCAGCACGGTGAGGGTGCCGAAGGCGAAGCGCAGCGCGTCACCGGCCGAGGCCGGGGGAGGCTTGTCCATCGCGCGAGGCTATCGGCCGCCGGTGCGGGGCCCGAGGTCAGTGCCCCGGCGGGGCCGGACCGCGCAGGGCGTGGCCCGGGGCGCGGCCGAAGAGGGTCAGGACGAGCGTCACGCCCGCGAGGTGCTCGTAGCCGGCGAGGTTGGGGAGGGAGACGACCTCCACGACCATCGCCGAGACGATCGCGCCGACCGTCCACCAGGCCCGGTAGCGCAGGGCGACGTAGACGCCGAGGGCGACGACCGCCGCGGACGGCCCGGTGTCCCGGACCAGGAGGTCGTGCGCGGGCAGGCCGAGCGGCCAGTGCGGGCCGGCCCACAGCGAGTAGCGGGCGAAACCGGTGCCGGCCAGCGTGGCGAGCAGCGCGACGCCGAGCGTGCGGCGCGGGCCCACTGTGGCCTCGGCGATCCCGAAGACGACCACGACCTGGAGCAGCAGCCCCCACACCGGCAGCCAGGGGTCGGGCAGGAAGACCGACAGGGGAGTACGCAGCAGCGCCTGCCACCACGGCAGGCCGGCGTAGACCCCGCCGAGCCGTTCCACCCACCCGCTGGTGCCGCGCCCGTGCTGGAGCAGCTGGAGCAGCAGGATCCCGGCACCCGCGCCGAGCGTGACGGGTACGGCCCGCGCCCCCCGCGCCCGCAACCGCCCGCGCACGTCCCCGAGCATGGCGCCCCACTCGGCGAACAGCCGCGTCACGCCGACCCCGCGAAAGCCGCCGCGCCCACCGCCGTATCCGCCGTCCCGCCGGCGCCCCGCGGCCGGGCGGCCCTCACCGGGCCGTCCTCTCCACCCGCCCCGCCGGTCGCCGCCGCAGCGGCGAGGGAAGACGGGGGACGCCGAGGAAGCCTTCGGCGCGGGCGCCGGCGAGGCCGATGCGCGGGAGTTCGCTCGACTTGCCGAAGAGGACATAGCGCGGCTCCCAGATCGGCCGGAATTTGGCGTTGGCGCGGTAGAGGGACTCGATCTGCCACCACCGTGAGAAGAACGTCAGCAGGGAGTGCCACAGGCGCAGTACGGGTCCGGCGCCGAGCCGGGAGCCGCGTTCGAAGACCGACCTGAACATCGCGAAGTTCAGCGAGACCTGCTCGACGCCGACCTCCTCGGCGTGCTGGATGAGCTCGATGACCATGAACTCGATCAGGCCGTTGTCCGAGCCGCGGTCACGCCGCATCAGGTCCAGGGACAGGCCGCGCGGACCCCACGGCACGAAGCTCAGCAGCGCTCGCGGCCTGCCGTCGCCGTCCGCGCACTCGACCATCACGCACTGGCCGTCGGCGGGGTCGCCGAGTCGGCCGAGCGCCATCGAGAACCCGCGTTCCGTCTGGCCGTCGCGCCAGTCGTCGGCGCGCTCCACGAGTACGGCAAGCTCGCCCGGCGGGATGTCGGCGTGCCGCCGCACGCGTACCGTGCAGCCCGAGCGGCGTACCCGGTTGTACGCCTGCCTGACCGTACGCATCGCGCGCCCTTCGAGGGTGAAGTCGGCGGTCTCCACGATCGCCTCGTCGCCGAGTTCGAGGGCGTCCAGACCGTGCCGGGCGTAGACCGTGCCTGCCTCCTCGCCGGCGCCCATGACGGCCGGCACCCAGGCGTGCTCACCGGCCTCGTTCAGCCAGGCGTCGATGGCGCCGGGCCAGGCCTCGGGGTCGCCGATGGGGTCGCCGGAGGCGAGGGAGACGCCGCCCAGCACCCGGTAGGCGATCGCGGCCTTGCCGCTCGGCGACCAGATGACGCTCTTGTCGCGGCGCAGCGCGAAGTAGCCGAGCGAGTCGCGTTCGCCGTACCTGTCGAGCAGGGCGCGCAGCCGCCGCTCGTCCTCCGCGCCCAGCAGCTCCCGGCCCCGCGGCGAGCGGAAGGCGACGAAGAGGATGAGGACGAAGAGCAGGGTGCTCATGACGTTGATGACGACGTCCACCCAGCCCGGGGTGGAGATGGCCATGAACGCGTGGTCGTCGGGAACCAGGGAGATCAGCCGCAGCAGGGCGTAGCCGAAGCTGTCGCCGAAGGTGCCGTCGTGCTGGGAGTCGGTCGCCGTGACCAGGACGGTGCCGATCAGCGCGGCCAGGACCAGGCCGGTGACGGCGGTCACCGCCGCGTGCCACGGGTTGGCGGGGTCGCCCTTGGCGCGGAATTCCCGCCGCCCGGCGAGCAGCGCGGCCAGGAAGGCGGTGGTCAGGGCGAGCGAGATCCAGTTCTGGGCGTGGTCGTGGATGTCGGGCCACACCATGCTCAGCGCGAGCGCGGCGAAGAACAGGCCGCACAGGACGAGGTTGAGGATCCAGGCGGCCCGCTTGCGGCGGCGCATGGTGACGGCGAGGAAGAGGGCGATGGCGCCCGAGGTGAAGCCCGCGGTCAGCAGATACGGGGTGAAGTAGTCCTGCGCGTTGTGCCGCCGGATGTCGGTGCCGAAGGAGACCCAGACGGCGCCGAGGAAGTTCAGCGCGGCCACCAGGCGCAGGTACCAGACCGTGAAGACCGCGCTGCGCGCCGCCAGGCGGCGTGTTGGCCGGGCACTTCCCATGGGTGGGAAGCATAGAGCGTAATGTCTGATTTACGGCATTACGCTCTATGGGCGCGTCGGGGCGCGGCGGGGCGGCTCCGGGCAGGCTGGAGGCTAGGCCTCCACGGCCTCCACGGCCTCATCGACGGGCTCGGCTCCCTCGTCGACCGGGAGTTCGGCGGACAGCGCCGCCGCGGCCTGGATCAGCGGCAGCGCCAGCAGGGCGCCGACACCGCCGCCGAGCCGGATGCCCTGGTCGAGCAGCGGGTCGAGGGAGATCCGGTCCAGCGCCTTCGCCTGGCCCGGCTCACCGGTGGCGTGGCCGGCCAGCCACCAGTCCGGTGCCCGGAAGGCGACGCGCTGGCCGAGCAGCGCGCAGGCCGCGCTGACGACGCCGTCGAGCACGACGGGCAGTTTGCGTACCGCGGCTTGGAGCAGGAAGCCCGTCATCGCGGCGAAGTCGGCGCCGCCGACGGTGGCGAGCAGGGCGATCTGGTCGCCGAGCACCGGGCGGGCGCGGCGCAGGGCATCCCGGATCGCGGCGCACTTGCGCATCCAGGCGAGGTCGTCGATGCCGGAGCCGCGGCCGGTCACCACGGAGGCGTCCGTGCCGCACAGCGCGGCGATCAGCACGGCGGCCGTCGTCGTACCGCCGACGCTCAGGTCACCGAGCAGCACCAGGTCCGTGCCGGAGTCCGCGTACCGGTCGGCCAGTTCGGTACCCGTACGGAAGGCCTGCTCGGCCTCCTCGCGGGTCAGCGCGTCCTCGACGTCGATACGGCCCGAACCGCGGCGCACCCGATACGCCGTCACCTCGTCCGGCAGGTCCGCCGGGTCGCAGTCCAGCGCCATGTCGACGACGTCGACCGGTACGCCGAGGCGGCGCGCGACCACGTTCACCGGGGCGGTGCCGTCGATCGCGGCCCGCGCCAAGGCACTTGCCGTGCCGGGCTTCCTGGCCGAGACGTCCAGCGCCGCGACGCCGTGGTCGCCGGCGAAGAGGACGACGCGGGGCGCGGTGATGGGCCGCACCGGGACCACCCCCTGCACGGCGGCCAGCCAGTCGGCCAACTCCGCGGCCTTCCCCAGCCCGTCGGCCGGCCGCACCAGCGCCCGCCACCTGTCTGCCGAGTCCCGCCGCAGCCTTGCGTCGGGGCGCTCCACCAGGGAGCCGAAGTCGTCCAGCACGATGCCACTCACCCGCCGAACAGTAACCTAGCCCGGCTCTCCGGGTCCTCCGGCCCCGCACCCCCGCCAGCGGGCGGCCTCTCCACGCCGGCACTTCCCCGCGCCCGGGCGGCGTGTGCTCGCGCGGTTCCCCCCGCCCCTGGGGGGTTGCCCCTTGCGGTGGGGGGTGCCCACCAGGGGCGCGGGGAACTGCGCGCTCAGCCGGTCACCGGCGGGTGCTCCGGGGTCGGACCGGGCGGCCCCTTTGGGCCGGTGGCGACCCGCGCGCGGGTCGGGGCGGAGGGCCGGCTTCGAGGGGGCCGCGTCAGCGGAGGGGGAGGGGGAGGCCGGCGATGAGGAGGAGGACGTGTTCGGACTCGGCAGCCATCATCGCGTTGAGCCGGCCGAGTTCGTCGCGGAAGCGACGACCCGCGGGGGTCGCGGGGACGACGCCGGAGCCGACTTCGTTGGAGACCGCCACGGCGGTGCGACGGGTCGCACGCCATGCCGCGGCCAGCGCGTCCGCACGGGCGCGTACGCGGCGGGCCGCGCCGTTGTGCCAGGCGTCGTCGTCCCACGCGCCCTCCGTGTCGAGGACGTCGGTGAGCCACAGCGCGAGGCAGTCGATGAGGAGCGGGGGGCCGGCGGCGTCGGCGAGGAGCGGGAGGAGGTCGCGGGTCTCCAGGGTGCGCCAGCCGGACGGGCGGCGTTCGCGGTGCCGGGCGACACGGTCGGCCCAGTCGGCGTCGCCGTCGCGGGTGCCGCCGGTGGCGGCGTAGACGACCTCGGGGAAGGCCGCGAGGCGGCGCTCGGCCTCGGCGGACTTGCCGGAGCGGGCGCCGCCCAGCACCAGGGTGCGGCGCGGCACGTCGGGCACGGCGTGGTAGTCGCCGGCGACCAGCGTCGTACCGTCGGGCACGGCCCTGGCACCGTACGCGGCCAGCCGCCGGCTCAGCTCGGGCTGCGGCGGCGCGTCGTGGCCGAGGTGGACGGCGACCACGTCGGTCGTGCCGGCGACCGCGCCGGCCGCCCGCAGCCGGGCGAGCGCGTCGGGCCGCCCGATCGCGTCGAGCAGCACCAGGTCGTACGGCGGCTCGTCGGCGCCGTCGAGACCCGCGGGGGCGCAGCCGGGCGGCAGGTACAGCAGCCGCAGGCCGTCGGGCGACTCGACGGCGTAACCCGTGCCGGGCGCGTCCATCGCCAGCGCCCGCACCTCGTGGCCGGTGATCAGGGTGAGCCGCTGCCCGTCGGGCAGCCGGGTGGGCGCGGGCAGCCCGGCCGGGATCTCCACGGCCGGGCCGTCGTGCGGGTGCGAGAGCAGGGCAAGGCGCAGCCCGGCGAGGCTGTGCCCGGCGCGGGCCGCGGCCAGGGCCACGCCCGGCGTCAGGTCGAGCAGCACCACACCGTCGACCAGGACGGAACTCGGGGCCCGGGCGCCGTGGTCCACGGCGAGGGCGCAGGCCGCGCAGGGGCAGTCGGGGACGGGCAGGCCTTCGGGCCCCGCGGTGCCGAGGAGAGTCGCTTCCACGGCACGATCGTCTCGCGTCGCGCCGCGCGGGGCGCGCGGGGGCCGCCATGTGGCGACGGCCCCACCACCGCCGATCCCGCGAGTTACGCTGCCCTGGCAGCTTCCCGCAGCACTCTGGACTCGGCACCGAGGAGACACACATGGCGTGGACGTGGCGGTTCGAGAAGGCCGACGGCACCGAGGTGGCGCCCGCGGTGGAGCCCGAGGAGTTCACCACGCAGGGCGACGCCGAGTCCTGGCTGGGCGAGGTCTGGAAGGACCTGCTCGAAGGCGGTGCCGACCAGGTCGTCCTCTCCGAGGGCGACGCCAGGATCTACGGCCCGATGAGCCTGCACGCCGACGCGTGACGGTGGCGTCCCCCGTGCGCGCGGGGGACGCCACCCGCGTCACCCCAGCGACGTCAGCGTGACCTGCGCGGTCTTCGTCGCGCCGTCCCGGTCGTAGGTCACCGCGACCTTGGTGCCCGGTGTGAGCGACGCCAGCACCGTCGTGAGGCTCTGCACGGTGGTGATCGGCGTACCGCCGACCTTGGTGATGACGTCGCCGGAGCGCAGTCCGGCCTTGGCGGCGGCGCCGCCCTTGCTGACGGAGACGATCGCGACGCCCGCGGGCTGCTGGTTCTGGTCGACGACACCGCGGACGGTCACGCCGAGCGCGGCCCGCCCCGAGTCGGTGACCTTGCCGTGCTTGATGATCTGGTCGGCGATCCGCTTCACGGTGGACGCCGGGATCGCGAAGCCGATGCCGGGCGCGGCACCGCTGCCGAACTGCGGGTCGGTGGCGGCCAGCGTGGGGATGCCGATCACCTGGTTGTCGAGGTTGACCAGGGCGCCGCCGCTGTTGCCCGGGTTGATCGCGGCGGACGTCTGCACCATGTCGGGGATGGTCGCCCCGGTGCCGCCGTCGGCGGAGCCCTCGCTGACGGTGCGGCCGGTCGCCGAGACGATGCCCTGCGTGACGCTGCTGGACAGGCCGAGCGGATTGCCCATCGCCAGCACGATCTGGCCGACCGCGACCTTGCCGGAGTCGCCGAAGTCGGCTGGCTTGAGGCCCTTCGGCGGGGACGTCAGGCGGATCACGGCGAGGTCGTTGGCGGGGAAGGACGCGACCAGCTTCGCGCCGAGCGGGCTGCCGCCGGTGGCCAGCGACACCTGGAAACTGGTGGCACTGCCGATGACGTGGGCGTTCGTGACGATGTCGCCCTTGCCGTCGTAGACGACGCCGGAGCCGAGGTCCTGCTCGGTGGTGATCTGCACCACGGACGGCAGGACGTTCTTGACGGTGTTCTGGTACGCCGTCTGGAGGTCGTTGCCGCCGCCCGTCGCGGCGACCCGGGCGTTGGCCTCCGGCGGGGACGGATTCCCGGCCGCGCCCGAGGTGCAGGCACTGACCGCCAGCGCCAGGGCGGCTGCGCCGGGCGGAAGGAGCGTACGAGGTCGCCTCATACCCGCATCCTCCCTTCGCCCCGCCCCCCTCACCCGCCCCGAGGTCCATCCGGGTGCCCCTGCGCCCCGCCGTACAGCGTGACGGCGCCCGCCAGGGAGGCGGGGAGCAGGGAGCGGACCGTCAGGAACGCAGGCCGCAGAGGTGGAGGAGCGCGGCCACCGCGCGATAGGGGTCGTTGCGCCCGGCGGCGTCCTCCGCGTCGAGGAGGGTGGCGAGGGCGCCCGGGTCCGCGGGGGCGAGCGCGTGGTCGGGGGCGGTGTCGGTGAAGACCCGCACCCCGTACCAGGTGTGCAGCGGCACCCCGATGCCGGCCAGCGTCGTCGTCATGGGCGCCAGCCGGTCGGCCCGGGTGGCGATCCCGAGGCGGTTGACGTAGCCGGGGGACCCGAAGGCCTGGAGCGCCGAGGCGTAATCGCCGAGCAGGCCCGGCCGCATGGCCAGGGCGTCGCCGTTGCGGACGACGAGGGACAGCAGCCCGCCGGGTGCGAGCACCCGGGCGAGCGCGGCGAGCATCGGCTCGGGGTCGGGCACGTACATGAGCACGCCGTGGCAGAGGACCACGTCGAAGCACGCGGGGCCGAAGTGCCGGCCGGTCTCGCGCCCGTCGCCCTGGAGGGCGACGAAGCGGGCCCGCACGTCGGCGGGCTCCGCGGCGACCGCCGCCCGCAGGGCGGTGAGCATGGCGGGGTCGGCTTCGAGGCCCGTGACGAGGTGCCCGGCGCGGGCCAGCCGCAGGGCCTGCGTGCCCTGGCCGGGGCCGATGTCCAGGACCCGCAGCCGCCGCACCGCGTGGGCGCCGCCGGCCGGCGGGAAGTGCGCGGCGAGCTGCTCGTCCAGCTGCCGCGCGACCAGTTCCTGCCTGACGGTGTTCCGGAGGCCGCCGAGGCCGGCCAGCCAGGTGTCCGCGCCGCCCTGGAAGCCGCCCGCGCCCGGGGCGGCGGGCCCGCCGGGGGCGAAGCCGTTCAGAGCTTGGCGCCGCGCTGGACCTGCGGCTTGGGGAGTCGCATCCGGCGCATCTGGAGGGTCCGCATCAGACCGTAGGTGACGGCCCGGCCGGTGTTCTGGTCGGGGAAGCGCGTGGCCAGCTGGCGGCGCAGGCTGAAGCCGGTGATCACCGAGTCGACCAGGATCAGCACGATGACCAGCACCCACAGGAACAGCGAGAGCGTCTGCACGGCCGGCATGAGGCTGCCGACGAGGATCAGCACGGCCATCGGCAGGAAGAACTCGGCGACCCGGTAGCGGGAGTCGACGTAGTCGCGGGTGAATTTGCGCACCGGGCCCTGGTGGGTGGCCGGCAGGTAGCGCTCGTCGCCGTTGGCCAGCGCCTCGCGGCGCTTGGCGAGGTCGACGCGGCGGGCCTCGCGGGCCTGCTTGGCGGCCGCCTTGCGGTCGGTCGGGGTGTTGACCGCTTTGCGGCGCTGCTGCTGGGCCTCGCTGCGCTTGGGCGTGGGGCGACCCTTGGGAGCCTGCGGGTCGCGGGTCTGGTCCTCGAGCACTGCGGCTACTGCGAGGGCCTGCTCATCTTCGGAACGGCGTCGGTACACGTTTACAAGGTTACGTGCTTCCGCCGCCCGACCCCAGCCCCCGTCTCCTCCCTGGGCATGGGGTGGCCGAACCGTGATCGTCCTTGCGGATGAGCGCATCCGGGTCCGAACAGTGCGGTAATGGAACCAAGGCCCGTAGGCTGGGGTCTGTAGAGGTGCTGGAGCAGTTGCCGGAGAAGGGGGCGCGCGAGGCCCATGAGCGGTGTCATGAAGCGGATGGGACTGATCTTCCGCGCGAAGGCCAACAAGGCCCTGGACAGGGCCGAGGACCCGCGCGAGACGCTTGACTACTCGTACCAGAAGCAGCTGGAGCTGCTGCAGAAGGTACGGCGGGGTGTGGCCGACGTCGCCACCTCCCGCAAGCGGCTGGAGCTGCAGCTGACCGAGCTGCAGAAGAAGTCGTCGACCTACGAGGACCAGGGCCGCAAGGCGCTCGCGCTGGGGCGTGAGGACCTGGCCCGCGAGGCGCTGTCCCGGCGGGCGGCCCTGCAGCAGCAGGTCACCGACCTGGAGACGCAGCACACGACGCTGCAGGGCGAGGAGGAGAAGCTCACGCTGGCCTCCCAGCGCCTGCAGGCCAAGGTGGACGCCTTCCGTACGAAGAAGGAGACCATCAAGGCCACCTATACCGCCGCCCAGGCGCAGACCCAGATCGGCGAGGCGTTCTCCGGCATCTCCGAGGAGATGGGCGACGTCGGCATGGCGATCCAGCGCGCCGAGGACAAGACCGAGCAGCTGCGGGCCCGCGCGGGCGCGCTGGACGAGCTGATCGCCTCCGGCGCCCTCGACGACCCGACGGGCATGGCCAAGGACGACCTCCAGGCCGAGCTGGACCGGATCTCCGGCGGCAGCGACGTGGAGCTGGAGCTGCAGCGGATGAAGGCCGAGCTGGCGGGCGGCAGCGCCCCGCAGGCGATCGAGGGCGGCCAGGGCGGTCGAGACGCCCAGGGCCGGCCGCAGGACACCCCGAGGTTCGACAAGCAGTAGGCGCCCGCAACGGAGGAGGCCGTCATGATCGCGCGGATCATGGGGGAGGGCCAGGTGAGGTTGGCGCAGGCCGACCTCGCCCGGCTCAACGAGCTGGACACCAAGCTGCTCGCCGCGGTGGAGGCCGGTGACGAGGAGAGCTTCCGGCGCACGCTGGGCGCCCTGCTCGACGAGGTCCGCAGCCGCGGCGTACCACTGCCCGACGATGCGCTGGAGCCGTCCGAGCTGATCCTGCCCACGGCGGACGCCACCCTCGACGAGGTCAAGGCCATGCTCAAGGACGACGGGCTGATCCCGGGCTGACCGGGCTGCTCCAGGGCCGACCGAGCTGATCCCAGGCTGACCGGCAGGCCATCCGGCGCCAACGGCGGGGGCTTCGCCCCGGGAATACAGTGGTTACCGTGCAGTATCCCAGGAGAGCTTCCGGCCTGCCCGTGCGGTGGCGCAGGGGCGTGCCGCACCGCAGGGCGCTGTGGGCCGTGCTGCTGCTGGCCTGCGCGCTGTCCGCCGTTCTCGTCGCCCGGCACCGGGTCGACGGCCGGATCGTCGCCGTCGTCGCCTGGACGGGCACCGCCGCGGCCGCGGCCGACGCCGTACGCAGCCGCAGGGCCTACGCCGCCGCGATCGCCGAGCGGGCGCTGCGGGCCGAGGAGACCCGCGAGGAAGAGGCCAAGCGCCGGGTCGCCGAGGAGCGGCTGCGGATAGCCCGCGAGCTGCACGACGTCGTCGCCCACCAGATCGCACTGGCCAACGTGCAGGCGGGTGTCGCCGCCCACGTCATGGACCGCCGCCCCGACCAGGCGCAGCAGGCGCTCGCGCACGTACGCGAGGCGAGCCGGTCCGCGCTGGACGAACTGCGCGCCACCGTAGGGCTGTTGACGCAGCGCGGTGAGCCCGCCGCGCCGATGGAGCCGGCCCCGGGGCTCGGGTTGCTCGATCAACTCCTCGACGGCTTCCGGCGGGAGGGGCTGCGGGTCACCGTCGAGGAGCGCACCGGCGGCGACCCGGCGCCGCTGCCGCGCGAGCCGCTGCCGGCCGGCGTCGACCTCGCCGCCTACCGGGTGATCCAGGAGTCGCTGGCCAACGTGTGCAAGCACGCCGGGCCCGGCGCGGACGCGGTCGTACGGATCAGGCGCGACCCGGGGGCACTTGAGGTCGTGGTGGACGACGACGGGGCGCCCGGCACCGCCGAGTCGCTGCTGCCCGCGCCGAGCAGGCCGCGCCCCGACGCGGCGGGCGACGGCAGTTCGCAGGTGCCGCCGGGCATCCCGTGCCCCGGCCGCCCCACCGAGCGCGGCACCGGCGGCCCCGGCCTGCTGGCGATGTACGAGCGGGCCAGCGCCCTCGGCGGTATCTGCCGGGCCGGCGCCCGCCCCGGCGGCGGCTTCCGGGTCTGGGTCCGCCTCCCGCTGTCCGCCCCGCGCCACCACCCGGCGTCCCCGGCCCCGGCGGACCGGACCTGCGGCTGACGCGCGGACGCGGGGCCGCGGGCTTCAGAGGAAGAGCTGCGAGGGGATGTACGGGTTCGGCGGGCGCATCCCGCGCAGGCACACGTAACCGGCGTTGGAGATCTCCATGCCGGCCGCGATCCCGACGTCCACCGCCCACTCCTGCTCCGCCGTCAGCCCGGCCACCCGCACCGGGCGGCCCTGCGGCATGCTCACCAGGGCCGCCGTCAGCAGCCGGGTGGCCAGCCGGCGGGACGTCGCGGCCAGCAGCTCCACACCGCGGTCGTCGGCGTAGCAGTAGCCGCTGCCCGCCAGGTCGTCCACGACGAACAGCCGGAAGTGCCGCGGCAGTTCCTCGTGGTCGGGCCCGTGGGCACCGCCGCGGGTGCGGCGGTCGACGGAGTCCATCAGATCCCGGTGCCTGGCGGTGCCCTCGTGCACGGCGCCGTCCAGCGGCGCGAGGCCCGCGGGGTCGACCACCCCGGTCAGCCGCATCGCCGGATGCAGCGTGAAGCCCGCCCTGCGGAAGGTCCGCGGTGCGGCCGGGTGCCGGGTGCCGCAGATGATGCCGCGCAGGCAGGCCCGCCCGTGCACCAGCGCCCGCGCCATCAGGGCCTTGCCGACTCCCTTGCCCTGCGCGCCCGGCGCCACCGCCAGCAGCGACAGGCCCCAGGTGCCCTCGCGCCGGGACGACAGCACCGCGCCCACCGGGCCCGCCGCCTCGTCCTGCGCGATCCAGCAGCCGCCGGGGTCGGTCGTGGCCAGGTGGCGGGTGCGGCCGCGCTCCCGTGCGGCGGCCTCGGGCCGGCCGCCGGCTTCCTCGAGGAGCGCCGGGTCGCCGCCGATCGCCCGCGAGGCGCCGAAGGCGGCGGCGGCGACCTCCCGCACGACCTCGGCGTCCTCCTCGTCGTCCCGAACCGGTCGAAGGATCACCCGTCCATCATTGCTCCGGGCCGCCCCCGGCGGCAGGGGTTTTACGGCAGTGCGAGCATCTGCTCCAGAGCCAGCTTGGCGAAGTGCTCGGTCTCGGCGTCGACCTCGATGCGGTTGACCGTCTTGCCGTCCGCGAGGGACTCCAGCGCCCACACCAGGTGCGGCAGGTCGATGCGGTTCATGGTCGAGCAGAAGCAGACGGTCTTGTCGAGGAAGACGATCTGCTTGTCCGGGTGCGCCTTGGCGAGCCTGCGCACCAGGTTCAGCTCGGTGCCGATCGCCCATGCCGAGCCGGCGGGGGCCGCGTCCAGCATCTTGATGATGTACTCGGTCGAGCCGACGTGGTCGGCGGCGCTGACGACCTCGTGCTTGCACTCGGGGTGCACCAGCACGTTGACGCCGGGGATGCGGGCCCGGACGTCCTCGACCGACTCCAGCGAGAAGCGGCCGTGCACCGAGCAGTGGCCGCGCCACAGGATCATCCTGGCGTTCCGCAGCTGCTCGGCGGTCAGCCCGCCGCCCGGCTTGTGCGGGTTGTAGACGACGCACTCCTCCAGCGGGATGCCCAGGTCCCGCACCGCGGTGTTGCGCCCCAGGTGCTGATCGGGCAGGAAGAGCACCTTCTCGCCCTGCGAGAAGGCCCATTCCAGCGCGCGCTGCGCGTTGGACGAGGTGCAGATCGTGCCACCGTGCCGGCCGGTGAAGGCCTTGATGTCGGCCGAGGAGTTCATGTACGACACCGGGACGGTCACGTCGGCGACCCCTGCGTCGGCCAGCACGTCCCAGCACTCGGCGACCTGCTCGGCACTGGCCATGTCGGCCATCGAGCAGCCGGCCGCCAGGTCGGGGAGGATCACCTGCTGCCGGCTCGACGTGAGGATGTCGGCGGACTCCGCCATGAAGTGGACACCGCAGAAGACGATGTACTCCGCCTCCGGCCTGGCCGCCGCGTCCCTGGCCAGCTTGAAGGAGTCGCCGGTGACGTCGGCGAACTCGATCACCTCGTCGCGCTGGTAGTGGTGGCCGAGCACGAAGACCTTGTCGCCGAGGCGGGCCTTGGCGGCCCTGGCGCGCTCCACCAGGTGCGGGTCGGACGGCGCCGGGAGGTCACCGGGGCAGTCCACACCCCGCTCGCTGCGAGGGTCGGACTCGCGGCCGAGAAGCAGCAGCGCGAGCGGGGTGGGCTGTACGTCCAGGGTTTCTGTGGTGGTCACGGGCCGGACGCCCTTTCTTTGCATCGCAGACCTTTTCGTCTACTTGACGCTATCTATCATAGCCCGTTCGCGTCAGATTGACGATGTCCGGTCTCGTCAATGTGACGCATTCGTCCCTCCCCGCCGCGCGGGGGTGCCGGTGTGCGAGCATGGTGAGGACGAAGACCCCGCGGACTCGCTCGACCCCGCTCGGCCCGACCGGAATGAATCCGGAAGAGCGCCGGTTTAGCAGTCGGTAAGCCAGTAGTCCGTACAACCCGGGAGTAAGCAGATGACGGTTCAGGACGAGACCAGCACGACGGACGGCATCCTCCTGTCGGACGCCGCCGCCGGCAAGGTGAAGACCCTGCTGGAGCAGGAGGGCCGGGAAGACCTCGCGCTGCGGGTCGCGGTCCAGCCCGGCGGCTGCTCGGGCCTGCGCTACCAGCTCTTCTTCGACGAGCGCTCGCTCGACGGCGACGTCGTCAAGGACTTCGGCGGCGTCAAGGTCGTCACCGACCGGATGAGCGCGCCGTACCTGGGCGGGGCGTCGATCGACTTCGTGGACACGATCGAGAAGCAGGGCTTCACGATCGACAACCCGAACGCGACCGGCTCCTGCGCCTGCGGCGACTCCTTCCACTGAGCCTCCGCCCCGCGCCCCCGCGGCGCAGGGCAAGCACCAGGGGCGCGGGCCCGCACCATCAGGTGCGGGCCCGCGCCCCTGTCTGCATGCCCGGCGGGGCAGCGAGACCCCGCTAGTGCCGGACCGGCAGGTCGGTCGTGGCGTCCACGACCGTACGGGTCCCCAGCGGTGACCTGAGGGTGACCGAGGTCGTCTGGGCCTTGACCATCGCCGGGCAGAACGCCCCCGGATTCTTCGCCGTGCCGGTCACCCTGACCGTCACGGCGCCGGCCTGCTCGGAGGCCGACGCGGCGTACGTGTCGCAGACCCCGCCCCAGAAGGTCAGCGTCAGCGTGTTGCCGTTCGCCTGGTAGCCGGAGATTTTCTCGGGTGACGCGGGGGAGGGGCCGCCGGGCGCGTTGCCGCCGCCCTGGCCGCCCTGGCCGCCCTGGAGGTCGTCCTGGGTGACGGCCTGCCGGGCGATGACCGAGGTGGTGGCGGAGCCCTCGGGCCGCGCTTCGAAGAGCCAGGCGGGCACCAGTGCCTGGCCGCCGGGGACGAACTGCGGGGCCAGGCCGAATTCCGCGCCCGTGATGTCGGTCGGCGGCAGGTGCGGCGCCACGCACGGCAGGCTGGTCGGCAGCGTCCTGTCCTGGCCCGGGACGGTGGACGACGCGGCGGAACCCGCGGCGTTCCCGCCGGGCCGCGCCGGCTGCGCCTGGCCCTTGTCGTCGGGCATCGGCTCCTGGCAGGACTTCCGGTACTGCGGCTGCATCATCCGGGCCGACAGGCTCCTGAACGCCTGGTCGGCGCTGATCACCGGGTAGCTGTTGCCCTTGGCCAGCGCCGAGAGCCGTCCGTGGCCGCCGACGATCCGGCCGTTCGGGTCGATGTCGAGGCCGGTCTCCCAGCCGTGCGTGGGCAGCCCGCCGACCACCGGGTCCGCGGTCACCGTGCGGATCGAGCCCGCCGTCCTGGTGGCGTCGACCCGCGCGCCGGACAGGCCCAGCTCGGCCAGTACGGGCGCCGCCACCGCCTCGGCCCGCTGCGCGGAGACCGGCGGGGTGCCCGCGTCCGCGCCCGTACCGGAGCCGGAGCCCGCGGCCGGGGCGGAGCCCGGGGCGGACGCGGCCGGGGGCGCCACCGTCGCCGAGTCGGTCGAGTTCGAGTCCGCCGCGTTCGGGCCCGCCGAAGGGGCGGCCGCCGTGGGCGGTACCTGCGGCAGTGCGGGCGGCACCACCGTCGTGGCGCCCGCGACGCCCTGGCCGTTGCGGGCGTACGACCAGGTGCCCGGCGCGTCAGGCCCGGCCAGCAGCGCGGGGCCCGTACCGTCCGCGGCGCCGGCCCGCCAGGAACCGTGGTCGGCGACCACCGGCCCGGCCACGCCCAGCAGGGCCGCCAGCCGGCCGACCGCGGCCCGGCCGGCGCCGCCGTCCGGGCGGTAGAGGGGGGACGGCCCCGGGATGTCCTTCGGCAGGGTGCCGGTCAGCCGGTAGACGCTGCCGATGCCCGTGTCGGCCACCGTGCCCGGCCCGCCGTCCGCCGTGCCCGGAAGCGTGGTGACCGGGCCCGCGTGCGCGGTCGGCGACTTCCCGCCGCCGCCCGCGGTCACCGCCCAGTAGGCGCCGCCGCCCGCCGCGGCCAGCACCGCGGCGGCCACCAGGGCCACCGTCGTCCGCCGCCTGTGCGGCGCCCCGTTCCGCGGGTGCCCCCCGAGGGCCCCGCCGACGAGGACGTCGTCGTCCCGACCGGACTCGTGGTCTTCGCCCCGCGGGCGTACCTCATGATCGTCGTGCTCGCTGCTCACCGCGCACCCTCCTCGGCTCGGTCGACCGTCAGGTGGCGATGTGACGCGGCGAGCGGCCCGCCGGTTCCGCGGGCCGCGGGTACGTGGCGGGAGGGGTCAGTCGCCGAACTCCGCCATACCGGCCACCACGTGGGCCGACGCCGCCGGCACCGTGATGCCGTGCAGGCCGGCCGGGGCGGGCGCGGTCCGCTCGCCGGACACCGGGACACGCCAGTGCGCGGCCATCTGCCGGCAGTCGCCGATCAGCTGCTCCATCGAGTCCGGCTCGGCGAGCGGGAGCGGAGCGAGCGGGGATGTGACACCAGTGACACGCGGGGTAGACCTCATATCACCGACACTAGGCACGGGTGGTCCGGGGAGAAAGCCCTACTATCGGGTAGTTTCGCCGTTTCCCGCGGTTCACCGGCGGGAAGGGCGGGCAACTCCGCGGATGTCCCGGCCCTGCCCGGGTTTGCCGGTAGCGTGGACGACTGCCCAGACCGACGCAACCCCCGCGTACGAATCCCTCGCCCCCAGGAGCCTGCCGCCGTGCGTATCGCCGTCACCGGATCCATCGCCACCGACCACCTGATGACCTTCCCCGGCCGGTTCGCCGACCAGCTGGTCGCCGATCAGCTGCACACGGTCTCGCTGTCGTTCCTGGTCGACGCCCTCGACGTGCGGCGCGGCGGGGTGGGCGCCAACATCTGCTACGGCATGGGCCTGCTCGGCACCTCGCCGATCCTGGTCGGCGCCGCGGGCAACGACTTCGGCGAATACCGCGCCTGGCTCCAGAGGCACGGCGTGGACACCGCCTCGGTCCGCATCTCCGAGGTGCTGCACACCGCCCGCTTCATCTGCACCACCGACGCCGACCACAACCAGATCGGCTCCTTCTACACCGGCGCCATGAGCGAGGCCCGGCTGATCGAGCTGCAGCACGTGGCCGACCGGGTCGGCGGCCTCGACCTGGTCTCGATCGGCGCGGACGACCCCGAGGCGATGATCCGCCACACCGAGGAGTGCAGGTCCCGCGGCATCCCCTTCGCCGCGGACTTCTCGCAGCAGATCGCCCGGATGGACGGCGACGACATCCGGGTGCTGGTCGACGGGGCCGCGTACCTGTTCAACAACGAGTACGAGAAGGGCCTGATCGAGACCAAGACCGGCTGGAGCGCCGAGGAGATCCTCGACCGGGTCGGCACCCGGGTCACCACGCTCGGCGCCAGCGGCGTGCGGATCGACCGCAAGGGCGAGCCCCCGATCGTCGTCGGCTGTGCGGAGGAGCAGGCCAAGGTCGACCCGACCGGCGTCGGCGACGGCTTCCGCGCCGGCTTCCTGTCCGGCCTGGCCTGGGGCGTCGGCCTCGAACGCGCCGCGCAGGTCGGCTGCATGCTCGCGACCCTGGTCATCGAGACCCTCGGCACCCAGGAGTACGAGCTGCGCCGCACGCACTTCATGGAGCGCTTCACCAAGGCCTACGGCGAGGACGCCGCCTCCGAGGTCCGCCGGCACCTGGGCGCCTGACCCGCTCGGAGCCCGCCCCGCCCCCCCGCGAGACTCAGGTCCGGCGACGGACGAGGTAAGCCGTGCCGGGGGCGGCGGGGGTGGCGCCGAGGTAGTCCTGGGCGCGCATCGAGCACCAGGCCGGGATGTCCAGGGCGGCCGCCTCGTCGTCGGACAGCACGGTCACCGTGCCGCCGACGGGGACGTCGCCGATGACCTTGGCCAGTTCGATCACCGGGATCGGGCACAGCTTGCCGAGGGAGTCGACGACCAGGCCCGCGCCGGGGGCGGGCGTCACGGCCGGCGGCGGGCCGAGGTGGGAACGCACCTCGGCGACCAGCGGGGGCAGCACGTCGAGGAAGCGCGCGACGTCCGCCTCCGCGGTGCCCGGCGGGAGGGAGACCCGGACGTTGCCCTCGGAGAGCACGCCCATCGCCTTGAGCACATGGCTCGGGGTCAGCGTGCTCGACGTGCAGGAGGAGCCGGACGACACCGAGAAGCCGGCCCGGTCCAGCGCGGTCAGCAGCGCCTCGCCGTCGACGTAGAGGCAGGAGAAGGTCACCAGGTGCGGCAGCCGCAGCGTGCCGTGGCCGACCACCTCGACGTCGGGGACCACTTCGGGCACCCGCGTCCTGATCAGGTCCACCAGCGCCGAGAGCCGGGCCGCCTCCCGCGCGGCCTCCTCCCGTACCGCCCGCAGCGACGCGGCGGCGGCGACGATCGCCGGCAGGTTCTCGAAGCCGGGGGAGCGGCCCGACTCCCGTTCGTCCGCGGGGTGCCGGGGCGCGAACCTGGTGCCCTTGCGCACCGCGAGCAGCCCCACCCCGGGCGGGCCGCCCCACTTGTGCGCGCTGCCGGCCAGCAGCGACCAGCCGCCGTCGACCCGGCCCCAGGCCAGCGACTGGGCCGCGTCCACCAGCAGCGGCACCCCCGCGGTCCGGCACAGCTCGGCGACCTCGGCGACCGGCTGGACCGTACCCACCTCGTGGTTCGCGGACTGCAGGCACACCAGCGCGGTGTCGGGCCGCAGCGCCGCCGTCACGTCGGCCGGCGCGACACGCCCGGCGCGGTCCACGCCGACCGCCGTGCTGTCGTACGCGTCCGCCGCGTGCAGCACCGCGGAGTGCTCGACCGCCGAGACCACGACGTGCCGGCCGGTCCTGCGCCGCCCGGCCATCGCCCCGGCGACACCGTCGTGCAGCGCGCGGGTCCCCGAAGGGGTGAAGACCAGCTCGTCGGGCCGGCACCCGACGGCGTCGGCCGCGGTCTCCCGGGACGCGTCGAGCAGCAGCCTGGCCCGCCGCCCCTCGTGGTAGAGCCGGGCCGGGTCCGCCCACCCCTCGTCGAGGGCCGCCAGCAGCGCCTGGCGGGCCACCGGATGCAGCGGTGCGGCGGACGCCATATCGAAATAGGACACCTCAGCACGCTACAACCCGGCTCCCGCCGGCAGCCGGGCGCTGTGTCAGAACCCCTCCCCGGCGCGGTATTCCACCCCTTCGGGGAGAGCCCCGGCGCGTTGGACCCCCTCCCCGCGCGACCCCAAATAGCGTCCAGTAGGGTTTGGTCCGCATAAACATCCACACCTCAATGCCTGCACTCGGGCCGACCGACCAGCACACGGCCGGAACACCCGGACGCGCGGGCGAGACTCTCGGGAAGGCGCTACGTGAGTCCCAACGGCTCCGACCTCCCCCACCGCCCCAAGGGCGTGGGCGGCACCCCCACGTCGCGGCGTGGGTTGCGGCGGAAGCTGCCGCAGGCGCTGGCAGCGGGTCTGGTCCTGGCGACGGCCACTGGTTGCTCGTACAAGGATTATCCCCGGCTCGGCATGCCCAGTCCGGCCACCGAACAGGCACCACGGATCCTCGCCCTGTGGCAGGGCTCCTGGGCCGCGGCACTGGCGACCGGTGCGCTGGTCTGGGGCCTGATCCTGTGGAGCGTGATCTTCCACCGCCGCAGCCGGACCAAGGTCGAGGTCCCTGCGCAGACCCGCTACAACCTGCCCATCGAGGCGCTGTACACGATCGTGCCGATCGTGGTGATCGCGGTGCTCTTCTACTTCACCGCCCGCGACGAGAACAAGCTCCTGTCGACTTCCAAGAAGCCGCAGCACATCATCAACGTGGTGGGCTTCCAGTGGAGCTGGGGCTTCAACTACGTCGAGAACGTCGACGGCTCGGCGGGTCCGGCCAAGCCGCCGGCCGAGCTGAGCGAGATCCCGGCGAACAAGCTGCTGTTCCCGCCGGGTGCCGAGGGCGTCTACGACGTCGGCACCCCGAACAGCCGCAACCCGCAGACCGGCAACCCCGGCCCCACGCTGTGGCTGCCCGAGGGCCAGACCGTCCGCTTCGTGCTCACCTCGCGTGACGTCATCCACTCGTTCTGGATCGTGCCGTTCCTGATGAAGCAGGACGTCATCCCCGGCCACACCAACGTCTTCGAGGTGACCCCCAACAAGCTGGGCACCTTCAGGGGCAAGTGCGCCGAGCTGTGCGGTGTCGACCACTCCCGGATGCTGTTCAACGTGAAGGTCGTATCGCCCGAGGCATACCAGCAGCACCTCAAGGACCTCGCCAAGGCGGGGCAGACGGGTTACCTCCCGTCAGGTATCGCCACCACGGGCAACGCGAAGAACTCGGAGCCCAAGACCACATGAGCATTCTCAACGAACCGCAGGGCGCTGCGACGGCCGACGAGTCCTACGCGGACGAGATCCCGGCCCGCCGCAAGAAGCCCGGATCGGTGGTGGTCACGTGGCTGACGACCACCGACCACAAGACCATCGGCACCCTGTACCTGGTCACGTCGTTCGCGTTCTTCCTGATCGGCGGTGTGCTGGCGCTGCTGATGCGCGCCGAGCTGGCCAGGCCCGGCAACCAGTTCCTGTCGAACGAGCAGTTCAACCAGGCCTTCACGATGCACGGCACCGTGATGCTGCTGATGTTCGCGACACCGCTGTTCGCCGGTTTCACCAACTGGATCATGCCGCTGCAGATCGGCGCGCCCGACGTCGCCTTCCCGCGGCTGAACATGTTCGCCTACTGGCTCTACCTGTTCGGCTCGCTGATCGCGGTCGGCGGTTTCGTCACCCCGCAGGGCGCGGCCGACTTCGGCTGGTTCGCCTACTCGCCCCTGTCCAGCGCGGTCAACTCGCCCGGTGTCGGTGCCGACATGTGGATCATGGGTCTGGCGCTGTCCGGCTTCGGCACCATCCTCGGCGCGGTCAACTTCATCACCACGATCATCTGCATGCGCGCACCCGGCATGACGATGTTCCGCATGCCGATCTTCGTGTGGAACGTGCTGCTGACCGCCGTCCTGGTGCTGCTGGCCTTCCCGGTGCTCGCCGCCGCGCTGCTCGCACTCGAGGCCGACCGCAAATTCGGCGCGCACGTCTTCGACTCCGCCAACGGCGGGGCGCTCCTGTGGCAACACCTCTTCTGGTTCTTCGGCCACCCAGAGGTGTACATCATCGCCCTGCCGTTCTTCGGCATCATCTCCGAGGTCATCCCGGTCTTCAGCCGCAAGCCGATGTTCGGCTACATCGGCCTGGTCGCGGCGACCATCTCCATCGCGGGCCTTTCCGTGACGGTGTGGGCGCACCACATGTACGTGACCGGCGGTGTGCTGCTGCCGTTCTTCTCCTTCATGACCTTCCTGATCGCGGTGCCGACAGGCGTGAAGTTCTTCAACTGGATCGGCACCATGTGGAAGGGGTCGCTGAGTTTCGAGACCCCGATGCTCTGGGCGACGGGATTCCTGGTCACCTTCCTGTTCGGTGGTCTGACCGGGGTGATCCTGGCGTCGCCGCCGCTGGACTTCCACGTGTCCGACTCGTATTTCGTCGTGGCGCACTTCCACTACGTGGTCTTCGGCACCGTCGTCTTCGCGATGTTCGCCGGATTCCACTTCTGGTGGCCGAAGATGACCGGCAAGATGCTCGACGAACGGCTCGGGAAGATCACCTTCTGGACGCTTTTCCTCGGCTTCCACGGCACCTTCCTCGTCCAGCACTGGCTGGGCGCCGAGGGCATGCCGCGCCGGTACGCCGACTACCTGGCCGCCGACGGCTTCACGACGCTGAACACCGTCTCCACGATCAGCTCGTTCCTGCTCGGCCTGTCGATCCTTCCGTTCCTCTACAACGTGTGGAAGACCGCGAAGTACGGCAAGAAGGTCGAGGTGGACGACCCCTGGGGCTACGGCCGCTCGCTGGAGTGGGCGACCTCCTGCCCGCCGCCGCGGCACAACTTCACCTCGCTGCCGCGTATCCGCTCCGAATCCCCGGCCTTCGACCTGCACCACCCGGAGATCGCGGCGATCGACGCCCTCGCGGGCCATGGCGCGAGCACGGCCATTTCCGGTGCTGAGAGCAAGGGGGCGGGTCAGTGAGGATCCAAGGTTGGATGTTCGGCGGCTTCGCCCTGTTCATCCTGGCCACCGCCATCGTGTACGGGCTGTGGTCCAAGGAGCCGACCGGCACGACGGCGCTGTTCCTGGCGTTCGCGCTCTGCACCATGATCGCGTTCTACCTGGGCTTCACCGCGAACCGGGCCGACACCGGGGCGATGGACAACGAGAACGCGGACGTCGCCGACGACGCCGGCGAGGTGGGCTTCTTCAGCCCGCACAGCTGGCAGCCGCTGATGCTGGGCACCGGTGGCGCGCTGGCCTTCATGGGCGTCATCTTCGGCTGGTGGCTGCTGTTCTTCTCGCTGCCGGTGATCCTCATGGGGATCTTCGGCTGGGTGTTCGAGTACTACCGCGGTGAGAACCGCACCCAGTGACCACCCGCTGAACGCGCGAAGCGGCCCGGGGCGGGCCGCGGCACCCCACCAGGTGCCGCGGCCCGCCCCTTTTGCACCCCTCCGCCGTGCGCGATCCGCGGCCCCTTCTTAGCGTGATGCCATGAGCCACAATCCTCGACGCCGGATAACGTTGCGCTGCGCCCTTCTCGTGGCGCCCCTCGCGGTGGGGCTCACCGCCTGCGGTGGAGACGGCAACCCGCTCGCCGCCCCGCCCTACGAATCCGCGGCCAAGGTCGCCTACTCGGCCGCCGAGGGCGGCAAGGCCGACCCCGCCAAGCCGCTCAAGGTCACCGTCAAGGACGACGGCAGCCGGATCACCGATGTCACCACCACGGACGCCGCAGGGCGCTACGTCAGCGGCAAGCTCAGCGAGGACGGCCTCAGCTGGCAGTCCACCACCGAGCTGGCCGCGGGCGCCCACTACACGGTGCGGGTGAGCACCGAGGACGCCGACGGCCACCCCGGCCGCAAGACGCTGACCTTCGACACGACACCCGCCGACGCCGGCTTCCACGTCACCTTCGGACCCGACGCGGGCACCTACGGCGTGGGCCAGCCCATCACCGCGGCCCTGAGCGCCCCGGTGAAGACCCAGGCCGCGCGCGCCGCGGTGGAGTCCCACCTGCTCGTCACCAGCGTCCCGCAGGCCGCACACGGCTCCTGGTACTGGGTCGACGACCGCACCCTGCACTACCGGCCGAGCAGCTACTGGCCCGCGCACGCCAAGATCGACGTCCGCAGCACGCTGGGCGGCGTCAAGGTGCAGGACAAGCTCTTCGGCGGCAACGACAAGCCGCTCACCCTGCACACCGGCGACCGGATCGAGGCGATCACCGACGCGGCGACCGACCACATGACCTTCAAGGACGACGGCAAGGTCGTGAAGACCATCCCGGTCACCACCGGCAAGCCCGGCTTCGACACCCGCAACGGCATCAAGGTCGTGCTGGCGAAGGAGAGCTTCGTCCAGATGAAGAGCGCCACCGTCGGAATCGCCGCCGGCAGCTCCGACTCGTACGACCTGCCGGTCTACTGGGCCACCCGGGTGACATGGAGCGGTGAATACGTGCACGCCGCGCCCTGGTCCGAGGGCTCGCAGGGCTATGCCAACGTCAGCCACGGCTGCACGGGCATGAGCACCGAGAACGCGCACTGGTTCTTCGACCACGTGCGCCAGGGCGACATCGTCCAGGTCGTCAACAGCCACGGCCCCACGATGACGCCGTTCGACAACGGCTACGGCGACTGGAACCTGGACGCGGCCAAATGGCAGCAGGGCAGCGCGCTCGGCGCCAAGGCGGCAGGCCTGGCCGAGCAGGGCTCGGCGGCCGTCGCGAAGAACCCGCTGTCCGACCCGGCGCGGCTGCGCCCCGAGGCGGCCTGAGCCGCCCCTAGCGGGACGCGACCGCCTTCGAGGCCGGCTCGATCCTGCGCCGCAGCAGGACCGCCAGCGTGTCGCTGAGCGCCACCGGGTCCACCGGGTGGGTCACCGCCGCGTCGGCGCGGCTCCAGGTGGCCAGCCAGGCGTCCTGCGGGCGGCCGATCAGCACCAGCACCGGCGGGCAGCGGAAGATCTCGTCCTTGATCTGCCGGCACACGCCCATACCGCCCGCCGGAGCCGTCTCGCCGTCCAGGACGCACAGGTCGATGCCGCCGTTCTCCAGCTCGGTCAGCACCGCGGGCAGCGTCGCGCACTCCACGAACTCCACCGGCGGCAGGTCGGCGGCGGGCCTGCGGCCGACGGCGAGCCGGACCTGCTCCCGGGTGTTCGCGTCGTCGCTGTAGACCAGCACCGTGGCAGTCGCCTGCATCCTGGATCCTCCGGCTCGTGAACGGTTTCTCAAGTGCTTCGGATGCTACTCCCGCGGGCGCCGTCCGTGGAGGGTCCGCGGCCGCCCAAGATCCCGCGAACGGATCGTCATCCCTCGTTCGAGGGACGCCGGCGGCGGCCGACACGGTCGTCAGCGGGACCTTGACACACCGAAGGGGACCCCCCGGAGTGAGCGCCGGATAAGCGACCGACATAATGTCGGACGTGGCGACAGCAACAGCAGTAGAAACCGGGCACGCGCACCCGTCGGTCAACCGGCCGAACCTCACCAGCGTCGGAACCATCATCTGGCTGAGTTCCGAGCTGATGTTCTTCGCGGCCCTCTTCGCGATGTACTTCACCCTTCGGTCGGTCACGGGTGCCGATTTCTGGAAGGAACACGCCCATGCGCTGAACGTGCCGTTCTCCGCGACGAACACCACGATCCTGGTGCTCTCCTCCTTCACCTGCCAGATGGGCGTCTTCGCCGCCGAGCGCGGCGACGTGAAGAAGCTGCGCTCGTGGTTCATCGTGACGTTCGTGATGGGCGCGATCTTCATCGGCGGGCAGATCTTCGAGTACACGAACCTGGTCAAGAAGGACGGGATCTCACTCAGCTCCGACCCCTACGGTTCGGTGTTCTACCTGACGACCGGCTTCCACGGACTGCATGTGACAGGTGGTCTGATCGCGTTCCTGCTGGTGCTGGGCCGTACGTATGCGGCCAAGCGGTTCACCCACCAGCAGGCCACCGCTGCCATCGTCGTGTCCTACTACTGGCACTTCGTCGATGTCGTCTGGATCGGCCTCTTCGCCACGATCTACCTGATCAAGTAGTCGGTCGCGTACCGCAGCACGGTGCCGGACAGGCACAACCCGAAGCATCGACACAAGAGATCCTGACACCGGGGTAATCCGTGAAAAAGCTCTCCGCACGACGGCGCCACCCGCTGGCGGCGCTTGTCGTCCTACTCTTCGCGCTAGCGGCCATCGGGGGGCTCTACTCCGCGCTCGCGCCGGCACCCAAGGCGCAGGCCGACGACTCCTCGTCCCAGTCCCTTGAGATCACCGAGGGCAGGAAGCTGTTCTCCGTGGGCTGTGCCAGCTGCCACGGCGCGCACGGCCAGGGGAGTTCGGACGGCCCCAGCCTGGTCGGCGTCGGCTCGGCCGCGGTGGACTTCCAGGTCGGCACCGGCCGGATGCCCGCGCAGCAGCCCGGCCCGCAGATCCAGAAGAAGAAGACGCAGTACACCCAGAAGGACATCGACCAGCTGGCCGCGTTCATCGCGTCGCTCGGCCCCGGTCCCGTCACGCCGACCCCGGACCAGTACGACCCGGCCGGCGGTGACGTGGCCAAGGGCGGTGAGCTCTTCCGCACCAACTGCTCGCAGTGCCACAACTTCGTGGGCAAGGGCGGCGCGCTGACCGACGGGAAGTACGCGCCCACCCTCAAGGGCGTCGACCCCAAGCACATCTACGAGGCCATGCAGACCGGCCCGCAGAACATGCCGTCCTTCCCCGACACCACGATGCCGTCGAAGAACAAGGCCGACATCATCGCGTACCTCCAGGCCGTCGACACCGCCAAGAGCAAGAACCCGGGCGGCTTCACGCTCGGCAGCCTCGGCCCGGTGCCTGAGGGGCTGTTCGCCTACATCTTCGGCCTCGGCGCGCTGATCGCCGTCGCCGCCTGGATCGCGGCTCGCACGACCAAGGCCAAGAAGTCATGAGCGAAACCGGACCCCACAACGACATGGCAGAGCCAGAGGAACACCTCCCGGCCACCCGCGGCGCCCACGGCGCCGAAGCGGCGGTCCCCGGCGACCCGTTCGCCGACCCCGGCCACCCGGAGCACGAATTCCGGCGTCAGGACATCGACGAGAAGGCCGCGACGCACTCCGAGCGGGTTGTCGCAGGGCTGTTCACGCTGTCGATGCTGGGCACTCTCGCCTTCATCACCAGCTTCGTGATCTTCCCGGTCGACAAGTACATCTACGTCTTCCCGCTCGGCCACGTCAGCGCGCTGAACTTCTCGCTCGGCCTCTCGCTGGCCGTGGCGCTGATCGGCATCGGCGCCGGTGCGGTGCACTGGGCCCGCACGCTGATGTCCGACGAGGAGATGCCGGACGAGCGGCACCAGGCGAGCGCCGACGACGAGCTGCGCGCCAACATCGAGGCCCAGTGGCAGCAGGGCGTCAAGGAGAGCGGGTTCGGCCGGCGCAAGCTGGTCCGCACCACGATGCTCGGCGCGCTCACCCTGGTCCCGCTGTCCGCGGTCGTGATCCTGCGCGACCTCGGCCCGCTGCCGGAGGAGAAGCTCAGGCACACCGCCTGGGCCAAGGGCAAGGCGCTGATCAACCCCAACACCAACAAGCCGCTGCGCCCCGAGGACATCCCCGTCGGCTCGCTCACCTTCGCCCAGCCCGAGGGGCTGAACGAGCAGGACGAGGACTTCCAGACGCAGATCGCGAAAGCGGCCCTGATGGTCGTCCGGCTCAAGCCGGAGGACATCAAGGACAAGAAGGAACTCGACTGGTCCCACCAGGGAATTGTCGCCTTCTCCAAGATCTGCACGCACGTGGGCTGCCCGGTCAGTCTGTACGAGCAGCAGACGCACCACGTACTCTGCCCTTGCCACCAGTCGACGTTCGACCTGTCGGACGGCGCCAGGGTGATCTTCGGTCCCGCGGGTCACCGGCTGCCGCAGCTTCGGATCAGCGTCAATGGTGAGGGCAACCTCGTTGCGATGAGCGACTTCGAGGTTCCCGTCGGTCCGGCCTTCTGGGAGCGCGGATGACTACATCGACAGAGACCCCGTCGAGCACTCGGCGAGGCCCCAAACACCCCGGACAGCGCGTTGCGGAGTGGACAGACGCCCGACTCGGTCTGTACAAGCTCGGCAAGTCCAACCTGCGGAAGATCTTCCCCGACCACTGGTCGTTCATGCTGGGTGAGATCTGCCTCTACAGCTTCACGATCCTCATCCTCACGGGTGTGTACCTGACGCTGTTCTTCCACCCCAGCATGAGCGAGACCGTCTACAACGGCCCCTACGCTCCGCTGCAGGGCGTGCGGATGTCGGAGGCGTACGCCTCCACGATGCACATCAGCTTCGAGGTGCGCGGTGGTCTGCTGATCCGGCAGATCCACCACTGGTCCGCGCTGATCTTCATCGCGGGCATGATCGTGCACATGATGCGGGTGTTCTTCACCGGAGCGTTCCGCAAGCCGCGCGAGCTGAACTGGCTGTTCGGCTGGACGCTGCTGTTCATCGGCATGTTCGAGGGCTTCACCGGCTACTCGCTGCCCGACGACCTGCTGTCCGGCACCGGTGTCCGCTTCACCGAGGGCGCGGTGCTGTCCACGCCGATCGTCGGCACGTATCTGTCGATGTTCCTGTTCGGCGGCGAATTCCCCGGCCACAACTTCGTGCCGATCTTCTACTCGGCGCACATCCTGCTGCTGCCGGGCATCATGGCGGCCCTGCTGGTCGCCCACCTGATCCTGGTCTTCTACCACAAGCACACCCAGTTCGCGGGTGCGGGCAAGACCGAGAAGAACGTCGTCGGTATGCCGTTCTTCCCGATCTACACCGCGAAGGCCGGCGGCTTCTTCTTCCTGGTCTTCGGCGTCATCGCGGCCATCGCGGCGATCGCCACCATCAACCCGATCTGGACCATGGGCCCGTACCGGCCGGACCAGGTGTCCACCGGCGCGCAGCCCGACTGGTACATGGGCTTCTCCGAAGGCCTGATCCGGGTGATGCCCGGCTGGGAGATCAGCGCCTGGGGCCACACGCTCGTGCTCGGCGTGTTCATCCCGTTGATAGTGTTCCCGACCGTCCTGATCGCCATCGCGGTCTGGCCGTTCCTCGAGTCGTGGGTCACCGGCGACAGGGGTGAACACCATCTCCTGGACCGGCCGCGCAACCGCCCGGTGCGCACCGGCTTCGGTGTCGCCTGGCTGATGCTGTACTTCACGCTGCTGATCGGTGGCGGCAACGACCTGTGGGCCACGCACTTCCACCTGTCGATCGAGACGATCACCTGGTCGGTGCGGATCGGCTTCTTCGTGGTGCCGGTGCTGTCGTACTTCGTCACCAAGCGCATCTGCCTCGGCCTGCAGCGCAGGGACCGCGACAAGGTGCTGCACGGCCGCGAGTCCGGCATCATCAAGCGGCTGCCGCACGGTGAGTTCATCGAGGTGCACGAGCCGCTGGACCAGACGGAGCTGCACATCCTCACCGCCCACCCGCAGCCCCAGCCGCTCGACATCGGCCCCGAGGTCGACGAGAACGGCGTGGAGCGCAAGGTGAGCGCGGTCACGAAGGTGCGGGCGAGGCTGTCCCGCAACTTCTACGGCGAGCACAGCCAGATCCCGAAGCCGACCGTCGAGGAGTACGACGAGATCACGAGCGGCCACGGTCACCACTGACCCGTTGCCCCGGCTTCGACGATCCGCCCCGGGCCGGTCGGACACCCTGCGAAGGGTGACCGACCGGCCCGGGGCTTTTCCGCCGCCCCGCGCCGCTAGGCTGAGCGCGCGCAGACCCTTACACCCCCAGGAGTGTGGACCATGAGCGTTGTGAACCCGGCAGGTGACGAGACCGGGGCGCTGCGCACGTGGCCCGACGTCCTGTCGACGCTGATCGCCGGGCGGGACCTGGGGGTCGAGGACACCGCCTGGGCGATGGACGCCATCATGCGCGGCACCGCGACCGACGTGCAGATCGCCGGGTTCGCGGTGGCCCTGCGGGCCAAGGGCGAGACGGTGGAGGAGGTCACCGGCATGGTGCGGGCGATGTACGCGCACGCCAACACCATCGACGTGCCCGGCGCGACCGTGGACATCGTCGGCACCGGCGGCGACCGGGCCAGGACCGTCAACATCTCCACCATGTCGGCGATCGTGGTCGCCGGCACGGGCGCGAAGGTCGTCAAGCACGGCAACCGGGCCGCGTCGTCCGCCAGCGGCGCCAGCGACGTGCTCGGGCACCTCGGGGTGAACCTGGACCTGACCCCCGAGCGGGTCGTGGAGGTCGCGGACGAGGCGGGCATCACCTTCTGCTTCGCCGTCAGATTCCATCCGGCGCTACGTCATGTGGCCACCGCACGAGGGGAGTTGGGCGTGGCCACCACCTTCAACTTCCTCGGCCCGCTGACCAACCCGGCCCGGGTGCGGGCGCAGGCGACCGGGGTCGCCGACCCGCGGATGGCGCCGATCATGGCCGGCGTGCTGGCCGAACGCGGCTCGTCCGCACTGGTCTTCCGCGGTGACGACGGCCTGGACGAGCTGACCACGACCGCCACCTCGCAGGTGTGGGTGGTCGGCGACGGCAAGGTCGCCCAGCACTCCTTCGACCCGCGGGACATCGGCATCGAGCTGGTGCCGGTCGAGGCGCTGCGCGGCGGCGACCCGGCCTACAACGCGGACGTGGCCCGCCGGCTGCTGGCCGGTGAGACCGGGCCGGTACGTGACGCGGTGCTGCTGAACTCCGCCGCCGCGCTGGTGGCGCTGGACCCCGGCAGCGGCCCGCTGGAGGACCAGTTGGCCGCCGGCATGGCAAGGGCCGCGGAATCCCTCGACTCCGGCGCGGCCGCCGCCGTGCTGGAGCGCTGGGCGGCCGCCACCCACGCCTGACCCGATCCGCCGCGAGAACAGGGCGCCGTCCGTACCTCGGACGGCGCCTTGCGCAAACGGCGACCTGTGGCAGAATCCTTTTCAGGTCACGAGTGACAGCGCAAAGGCCCCGGCTCGCTGTCCGGCAACCCTCCGTCCGAGGCGGGGTGCCCCGGGTGATGACCGGGCTGTGAGCAAGCAAGGCTCGCAGCAAGCCGGACTCGGGAGTTCTTTCATGCGCAAGCGAATGCGATAGGGCCTCAGGCCCCGGTTCCGCCCTACCGCGGTGCCGCCGTGCACCGGTCCCCGTTCCGTACGCCGCCGTTCGACCGCCTCGTCGCGCCCCTGCCGGGCGCACGGCGCTGTCGCCTGCCCTCGCGCCAGGAGCCCGCCATGACCGTCACCTCCACCTCCACCGCCTCGACCGCCACCACCTCCGCCACCACTCCTGCGATCTGCGACGCCCCGCCGCTGCCGGTGCTCGGCCGGGACGTGACCGTACCGCTGGTCACCGGCGGCGAAGTCAGCTACGCCGCCCTGGACTACGCCGCCAGCGCGCCCGCCCTCCAGCGCGTGTGGGACGACGTCGCCGCGTACGCCCCCTACTACGGCAGCGTGCACCGCGGCGCCGGGTACCTGTCCCAGCTGTCCACCGAACTCTTCGAGCAGAGCCGGGCCACCGTCGCGGACTTCCTCGGCTGTCGCCCCGCCGACCAGGTGATCTTCACCCGCTCCACCACCGACTCGCTCAACCTGCTGGCCGCGGTGCTGCCCGCAGGGACGCAGATCTTCGTCTTCGAGACCGAGCACCACGCGGCGCTGCTGCCCTGGCAGCGGGCGAAGGGCGCGCGGGTCACCTGTCTGGCCGCGCCCCGCACCCCCGAACAGGCCGTCGCCGCGCTGGACGTGGCCCTGCACGCGGCACCCAAGGGCCCCAAGCTGGTGTGCGTCACCGGCGCGTCCAACGTGACCGGCGAGGTGTGGCCGGTACGCCGACTCGCCGCCGCCGCGCACCGGCACGGCGCCCGCATCGTGCTGGACGCGGCGCAGCTCGCGCCGCACCGGAAGGTGGACGTCGCCGAACTCGACGTCGACTGGGTCGCCTTCTCCGGCCACAAGCTCTACGCGCCCTTCGGCGCCGGAGTGCTCGCCGGCCGCCCTGACTGGCTGCGCGACGCCGAGCCCTACCTCGCGGGCGGCGGCGCCACCCGTACCGTGGTCCGGCGGGCCGACGGCCAGGTCGAGGCCGAGTGGCAGGAGTCGCCCGCCGCCAGGCACGAGGCCGGATCGCCCAACGTCATCGGGGCCTACGCCGTCGCGTCGGCCTGCAAGGCGCTCACCGAGGCCGGTTTCGACCGGCTGGCCGAGCACGAGCGGCAGCTGCTCGACCTGCTGCGGGACGGGCTCGCCGGGATCCCCGAGGTGCGGGTGCTCTCGCTCTTCGGCGACGGCGCCGACCGGGTCGGCGTGCTGAGCTTCGTCGTCCAGGGCTGGAACAGCTCCCACCTGGCCGCCGCGCTGTCCGCGGAACACGGCATCGGCGTACGCGACGGCCTGTTCTGCGCGCACCCGCTGGTGCGGCACCTGCTCGGCGGCGAACCGGAGGACCCGGGCGCCTGCGGCTCGCCCGAGAACCTGTCCTTCAACGCGGTCCGCGTCAGCTTCGGCGTCGGCACCCCGCACGAGCACGTCCGGCGCTTCACCGGCGCCCTGGCCAAGCTCGTCCGCGAGGGCGCCGCGTGGACCTACCGCACCGAGTCGGGCCGCTGCGTCCCCGCGCCCACCGCGTAGGGCCCGGGACGTTGGAGCGGCACGGCCTCAGGAGTCGAGGCCGATCGCGAAGGCCGCCTCCAGGTCGTGCTGGGAGTACGTGCGGAAGGCCACGTGGGTGTCGGTCACCTCGACGCCGGGGATCTTGCTGATCCGGCCCGGGATGATGTCCGCCAGGTCGTCATGCCGGGCCACCCGCACGAGGGCGATCAGGTCGTACGTACCGGTGACCGAGTAGACCTCGCTGACGTTCTCGAGCGCGGCGATCTCCTCGGCGATCTCGGGAATCCGATCCACAGTGGTCTTGATGAGCACGATCGCGGTGATCACGACTGAACGTCTCCTTGGGTCGTCCCGGCAACGACGCCCAGCTTAGACCTGGGCCGATAGCAGGCCCACGCGCACGTGAAGCCGAAGGCGAAGCCCACCACATGGGCCAGGTAGGCCACTCCGGGGCCGCCCGCCGCGCTCTGGGCGGCGAACCACTGGAGCACGAACCAGAAGCCGAGCACCATCCACGCCGGGAAGCGCAGCGGGAGGAAGAAGAGAAAAGGGAACAAGCTGGTCACCCGGGCCCTCGGATAGAGGTAGAGATAGGCCCCCAGCGCGCCGGAGATCGCCCCGGACGCGCCGACCAGGCTCTGCGTGTCGTCGGCGTGCGCGAAGGCGAAGCCGTACGTGGCCAGGAAGCCCGCCGCCAGGTAGAAGAGCGTGAAGCGCACCCGGCCCATACGGTTCTCGACGTTGTCGCCGAAGACGTAGAGGAAGAGCATGTTGCCGATCAGGTGCAGCCAGCTGCCGTGCAGGAACATCGACGTGAAGACGGACAGGAACGGCGTCTTGCCGTACGAGGCGGGCGCGGCGCATCCGGCGGGCAGGCCCAGGCCGGCCGGCGGCATCCTGCCGTGGACCAGCTCGCTGGGGATCACCCCCCAGCGGTCGAAGTACAGCGCCTGCTCGCACGCCAGCCGGTGGCCGGTGCCGTAGACCGGGGTGAAGCCGGACAGCGGGCCGAGCAGGAAGACCGCGGTGCACACGGCGATCAACCCGTACGTGACGACCGGCGTACGGCGGACCGGGTTCTTGTCGTACACCGGGATGACCATGGACCGATCATGACGCAGCGGTCGTAACGGACATAGGCCGCCTCGCCGCAGCGCGGCGCACCTCCGAGGCCTTAGGGTGACCGGGACGCACGCTCCCACGCAGGGATCCCAGAGGAACCAGAGGAAGAGGTACCCGCGATGCCGGTTCCGCTGCCGACCGCGACGACGCGCTGGCGCTGCACTCTGTGCGGGAATCTGACCCGTTTCGACGTGACCCGCTCGTCGCGGGTCGTCGAGTACGTGCACCTGGACCTCGGCGGTGAGCCGTCGGTCGAGGAGACCGAGGTGCTGGCCGAGACCGTGGAGTCGGTGCGCTGCCGCTGGTGCAACGCGGTGGACCGGATCGAACTGGTGGACCGCCCCGGTGCGGGCGCCGCCGGCGGTGACGGCGAGGGGAACGGCAGTACGGAAAGCGCCGCGGGGAGCGGTTCCGCGTCCGGCTGAGCGCCGGGCGAGGACAATGGAAGCAGCAGGGCGGCGGGCCGGAGGGATCGAAGGGGGCCGGGAGGACGCCGAGGAACCGGACGGGAGTGACTGGTGGACGGTATCGGCGGTTTTCCGCATGCCGGGGCGAGTGGTGCCGCGGCGGAGCCCGCCGTGCCCCCCGCGCCGGCCGGACCCGCCGACCCCGGTGATCCGGGCGACCACGGCGACTCAGGCGACGCGGGCGCCTCCGGTGACTCCCGCGACAGCGGGGACCACGGCGGGGCGGACGACGACGGCGGCTCGGGCGACGACAACGTGTCCCGCGACGACGCCGGCGAATCGCGTGGCGGCTCCGGCGACGGCGCGGTGGAAGTGGCGGTCGGCGCGGAGCCCGCGCTCGACCGGCCGCTGCCCGAGGGCGTACGCCACCGGGTCGTCGCCATCGCCGCGGAGGCCTTCGGCGGCTTCACTTACCAGGAGCTGCCGGTCTCGCTGCGGCCCTACGCCCGCTTCACGCCCACCCGGCGGGTGAAGTACGCGGGCACGGCGCTGGCCGCCGCCCTGGAGCACGACCCCGCCTTCCGGCAGAAGGTCGCCGGCCGGCTGCGGGACACGCAGGCGGAGCTGGCCGGGGCGCTGGAGGGCGGCACTCCGCCGCCCGCCGCCGATCCGCTGGACGTGGCGGCCGCCGCGTATCTGCTGCGCCCCGCGGGCTGGGCCAAGCTGGTCGCGACCGCGGGCGAGGAGGCCCAACGGGCCGACGCCGAGCGGGCCGACGAGGAGGCGCTGCGCGAACTGGCCGCGCTGCGCAGCGAGGTCGAGGCGCTGCACGAGCACGGCAGGGCGGACGCGGCCAGGGCCAGGGCCGAGCTGGAAGCGGTGCGCAAGGAGGGCGACGCGCTGCACCGCAAGTTGCGGAGCGCGCTGAGCGACGTCAAGCGGGCCGAGGCGGCGCAGCGCAGGCTCCAGGCGGAGGTGGAGGAGTTGCGGTCCGCCGCCGCCCACGACAAGGCCGCGTCCGACAGCGAGGCGCGCCGGCTGCGGACCCGGCTCGCGGAGGCCGAGGCCGTCATCGAGACCGGGCGCAAGGCGGCCCGCGAAGGCCGCAGCATCGAGGACGTACGGCTGCGGCTGCTGCTCGACACGGTCCTGGACGCCGCTTCGGGGCTGCGCCGCGAACTCGCCCTGCCGCCACGGGACACCATGGCGGTACGCCCCGCGGACACCGTGGACGCGGTGGCGCCCGGCGCCTTCAGCGCCCGCGACATCGCCACCCGGGCACTGTCCGAGACCGACCCCGCCCTGCTCGACCAGCTGCTCGCGCTGCCGCAGGCGCATCTGGTGGTCGACGGCTACAACGTCACCAAGACCGGTTATCCGTCACTGCCGTTGGAGAAGCAGCGGCTGCGGCTGCTGGGCGGTCTCGCGGCGCTCGCCGCGCAGAGCGGCGCCGAGGTGACCTGCGTCTTCGACGGCGCCGACCTGGACATGCCGGTGCTGCTCGCGCCGCCGCGCGGGGTGCGGGTGCTGTTCAGCAAGGCCGGTGAGACCGCCGACGAGTTGATCAGGCGGCTGGTGCGGGCCGAACCGCCGGGACGGCAGATCGTGGTGGTCTCCGCCGACCGCGAGGTCGCCGACGGGGTCGCCAAGGCCGGCGCCCGCCCGGTCGCCTCGACGCTGCTGCTGCGCCGCCTCGCGCGGGTCTGACCGCACGCCCCTGCCGGCCGGTTCCTGACCGCTGTCACCCTCAAGGGTGGTCACTGGCACATCAGTGTGCACGCTCCGTCAAACAGTCATCACTGTACGTATGAAGCCTGTAAAGAAAACGCGAACCGGTCGAGATTTTGCCATCAAGGATTTGAACCGATCACGGAAAGGTCACTAAGGTCAGGGCTCGAACCTCCGCGCAGTCGATCATCCAATCCGGATGGCGCTCGGGGGCCGCCCGCCAGTCGTCAACCGGTAGGCGGCTGAAGGAAGAAGGAGCTCGCCTTCGTGGCGTCCCACCGTCGTCCCAAGCCGGCAAGCCGCACGCGCGTGACCGTGCTCACCGCGACCGCCGCAGCCGCGGTCGCGCTCTCCGCCCAGGCGGCCAACGCCGCCCCGGCGAAGCCCAGCAAGCCCACCTCGGTCAAGGACGCCAAGTCCCAGGTGGACGCGCTCTACACGCAGGCGGAACAGGCCACCGAGAAGTACAACGGGGCCAGCGAGAAGCTCAAGTCCCTGCAGACGGAGGCAGGTACCCTCCAGGGCCAGGTGGCGCGGCAGCAGCAGCACCTCAACACCCTGCGCGACAGCCTCGGCACGATCGCGGCCTCGCAGTACCGCACCGGCGGAATCGACCCGTCGCTCCAGCTCTTCCTGTCCTCCAACCCGGACAGCTATCTCGACCAGGCCACCGCGCTGGACCAGATCAGCTCGCTGCAGAGCACCGCGCTCCAGCAACTCCAGGACGCCAAGCGGACCCTGGACCAGGAGCGCGCCGAGGCGACCGCGAAGCTCACCGAACTCGAAGCGACCCGCACCGAGTTGGGCCAGCGCAAGGCCGAGGCCAACACCAAGCTGGCGCAGGCCCAGAAGATCCTCAACTCGCTGACCGCCGCGCAGCGCCGGCAGATAGCCAACGACGACGCCCGTGCGAGCCGTGACAGCGCCCGCGCGCCGATGGGCGGCACCCCCGCCAGCGGGATCGCCGCAGCCGCTTACGCGGCGGCCCAGGGCCGGGTGGGCAAGCCGTACGTCCGCGGCGGCAACGGCCCCAACTCCTTCGACTGCTCCGGGCTCACCTCCTGGGCCTTCCGCCAGGCCGGGGTGACCATCCCCAGGACCGCGGCCGAGCAGGCCAACGCCGGCACCCACCTGAGCAAGTCGGAGCTCCAGGTCGGCGACCTGGTCATCTTCTACGGCGACCACCACCATGTGGCCTTCTACGCCGGTAACGGCATGGTGCTGCACGCTCCAAAGCCCGGTGCGTACGTGCGCTACGAGGCGATGAGCGACATGCCCTTCCAGTTCGGCGTCCGCATCTGACCACCCGCGCTACGGCCTGTCGCGGCGCGTTCTCCCGCGGCACGGCCCGCGGCACGCGGGAATACGGCGTTCGGGTGGTGCCGGACACCGGCCGGTGACGGTACGGGGCCTGTGACCTGCGGCGCGGTGCCGACCGTTCAGGCGTGCGGGTCACGGCCTCTTTGGCCTGCGGGTGTCCGGCTGGCTACTGTCCGTTGCTGTGGCATCCCATCGACGCTCACCGCAGCCGGGCCTGGCCGTCCGCACCACCCGGGTCACCGTGCTGTCCGCGGCGGCAGCGGCCACCGCGGCACTGGCCGGCGGCGCCGCCCCCGTCGCGGCGGCCGCCCCCTCGCCCGCCGCGGGCCAGGACACCGCGACCCGGCTCGACCGGCTCTACCAGCAGGCCGAGCAGGCCACCGAGAGTTACGACGCCGCCCAGGAACGCGCCCAGCGGCTGCGCGCCGACCTCGCCACGCTCCAGGACCGCGCGGCACAGGGCCAGCAGCGGGTCAACGAACTGCGGGACGAGCTCGGCGCGTTGGCCGCCGAGCAATATCGCGGCGGCGCCCTCGACCCGTCGTTCGCGCTGCTGCTGTCCGACGACCCCGAGGACTCGCTCGACCGCGCCGCGACCCTGGACCGGCTCGGCGCCCGGCAGACCGGCCGGCTGCGCCAACTCCAGGACGCGGAAAGGGCGCTGCAGGCCCAGCGCAGCCAGGCGGCCGGCAAGCTCGCCGAGTTGAACCAGACCACCGCGGACCTCGGCCGCCGCAAGGCCGCGGTGCAGCAGGCGCTGGCCGCCGCCCAACGTGTGCTGCACACCCTGCCCCCCGCCCAGCAGGCCGGCTACGCCCCGGGCACGGCCGACCGTGCCTCCCGCGACCGCGCCGCCCTCCCGGCTCTCCCCGACCTGCCCGCCGCCTCCGGCCGCGCCGCCCTCGCGGTCGCCGCCGCCCGCCAGGTCCTCGGCGCCCCTTACGTCTGGGGCGCCACCGGCCCGCACGCCTTCGACTGCTCGGGCCTGATGCAGTACGCCTACGGCCGCGCCGGTGTGTCCCTGCCCCGCACCTCCCAGGAGCAGATGAACGCCGGCCGCCACGTCCCCCTCGACCAGGCACGCCCCGGCGACCTGATCGTCTACCGCGGCGACGCCGGCCACGTCGCCATGTACGTCGGCGCCGGCCGCGTCATCCACGCCCCCTACCCGGGCGCCAGGGTCCGCTACGACCCGGTGGGCATGATGCCGATCACGGTGGTGACCCGGCCGTAGGGCGGGGACCTCGTCGGGGCGGTGGACCGGGGGCTGCCGCGGGCCGCGAGGTGGGCAGGCCCCGGGCGGCCGCCGGGGACGGGTCGTACGATCGGGCGCATGACCGCGGTGGACCCACGACGCCCGACGGCCGGCGCCGTGACCGCCGTCCTGGCCCTGATCGGGCTGCTCGCCGCGCTCACCGGCTGCGGGGGAGCGCCGCACGGCGCCGGGCGGGCCACCGCCGACCCCGCCGTGCAGCAGCTGCTCGACCGGCGGGCGGCAGCGGTGCGGCTGCACGACCAGCAGGCCTTCCTCGCCGGCGTCGACCCCCAGGCCACCCGCTTCCTGGCCGCCCAGCGGCGGATGTTCGGCAACCTCGCCCAGGTGCCGCTCGCCGACTGGTCCTACCGCCTGGTCCGCACCGACGCCTTCCCGCTGCCGCCCGAGGCCGGCACCGAGGGGACCCGCAGGACGGCCGCGGAGGTCCAGCTGCGCTACCGGCTCAGCGGATACGACGCCGAGCCGGTGGTCTCCACGTCGTATCTGACCCTCACCGAGCGTGCCGGACGCTGGTACGTCGCCGCCGACGACGAAGGGGCCTCCGCCGGGCGGCGCAGCGCCGTACAGCTCTGGGACCAGGGCAAGGTCACGGTGGTGCGCGGGGCGCACAGCCTGGTGCTCGGCCTCGGCGACGCCCGGACGCTGCGCGGCTACGCGGCGGACGCCGACCTGGCGGTGCCACAGGTGCAGCATGCCTGGGGGCGGGCCGGCTGGCCGGGCAGCGTCGTGATCGAGGCGCCGGGCACCCTCGACCAGCTCGGCGCGTTGCTCGCCGCCGACCCCGCCGACTACAAGGGCATCGCCGCCGTCACCACCGGCGAACTGGGCGGCAGCCCCAAGGCCCCCGCCGACCGCGTCCTGGTCAACCCCGCCGCCTTCGGGCAGCTCTCCGCCTTCGGCCGCCAGGTCGTCCTCACCCACGAGACCACCCACGTCGCCACCCGGCTGGCGACCAGCACCCGCACCCCCCTGTGGCTGTCGGAGGGCTTCGCCGACTGGGTCGCCTACCGCGAGTCCGGCCGCCCGGCCCCCGAGATCGCCCCGGAGCTGGCCAAGGACGTCGCCGCGGGCCACGTCCCCGCCGCCCTCCCCGCCGCCGCGGACTTCCGCCCCACCTCCACGGACCTCGCCCAGGCCTACGAGGGCGGCTGGCTCGCCTGCCGCATGATCGCCGACCAGTGGTCGCCGGCGACCCTGACGGCGCTCTACCGCGCCGCCGGCGCCGACGCGGACCTTGACGCGGTGCTGCGGGCCGGACTGCACCTGTCGCTCGCCGACTTCACCTTGCGGTGGCGCGAGTATGTCAAGCAGGAGCTGGGATGAGACGGGCCGGCGCCGAGCGCCACCGACGCGTGCGGGGGGAGTCGCGATGAACGGAACCGAGGTCACCGGGGGAGCGGACGAGGGGGACTTCGACGAGGGGGACTTCACGGCCGAGCACATCGCCCGGTCCCGGGCCCTGCGGCAGGGGGTCTGGCCGGTCGCGCTCGCCGGCCGCGCGGCCGGCCTCGCGCTGGTCCTGGCGCTCGGGCTCACCCCGGCGGGCGCCGGGCTCGTCGCCGCATTCGGCGCTGCGTGGGCCGCCCGGGTCGCCGGCGCCGCCCTCACCCTGGTCCTGCTCCCGCAGCTGCTCTCCCTGCCCTTCGGGGCCCGCACCCGGGCCGTACGGGTCCGCTTCGGCCTGGTGACCCAGGGCTGGGGCGGCTGGGCGCTGGACGTGCTGCGCGGCCTGCTCATCTCGCTGCCGCTGGTCGGCGGTGCCCTCTTCGCCGTCTACGCGCTCGCGGGCGCCACCCGCTGGTGGTGGGCGTGGGCCGCACTCGGCGCGGCGGCCGTCACCGTCGCCCTGTCCTGGGCCGCGCCGGTGCTCTTCGAGCCGCTCTTCAACCGCTTCGCCCCGATGGACCCGGGCCCCCTGCGCGAGGCCCTGCTCGCACTCGCCGCCCGCGACGGAGTCACCGTGCGGGACGTCCTGGTCGCCGACGCGTCGCGGCGCACCACGGCGCTCAACGCGTACGTCTCCGGCTTCGGCCGGACCCGGCGGATCGTCGTCTACGACACGCTGCTGACCACGGCGGAACCGCGCGAGGTCGAGCTGGTCGTCGCCCACGAACTCGGGCACGTGGTGCACCGCGACGTCGCCCGCGGCACGGCGCTCGGCGCGGTGGGCTCCGCCCTGGGGGTGTGCGTGCTGGCCGCGGTCGTCAGTTGGCGTCCGCTGCTCGACCTCGCCGGCGCGGACCGTTTCGCCGACCCGCGCTCGGCGTGGCTCCTCGCCGCCGTCGCCTCGGTCGGCGGGGCGCTCGCCGGGCCCCTCGGCTGCGCCATCAGCCGGCGCGTCGAAGTACGCGCCGACCGCCACGCCCTGCGCCTGACGGGGGATCCGGCCCACTTCATCGCCATGCAGCGCCGGCTCACCGTCACGAACGTGGCCGAGCCGGCCCCGCCCGCCGCCCTCCACCTCCTCTTCGGCACCCACCCGACCCCCGCCCGACGTATCGCACTGGCCCGCGCCCAGGGCCCCGCCTGAGCGCTGCCCCGACCGCACGGCGCGGCACCTCAGGCGCGCGGGGAGCTGCGCTCCCGGCCGGCGCGGGGCGGTAGGGGGGCGGGCGCCGGGACGGGGGCGGCGGCGCGCCGGATATGGCGGCAGGCGACGAGGCAGGCGGCGGCCAGCAGGGCGTTGCGGGTGAGGATGAGGGCGACGCCCAGGAGGTCGCTGCGCACGACGTGGGCGAAGTACACGGGGAATTCCAGGGTCGTCAGCAGCGCCGCGGGCAGCAGCAGGAGGACGGGCAGGCGTACCGCACTCTCCCGCAGGGTGACGCACACCGCCCCGATGCCGACCAGCCAGACGAGATACTGCGGGCTGATCACCCGGCTGGTGGCGGTGAACAGCAGCACCGCGGTGAATCCGGCGTCGTAAGGGGTCGCGGCCGTGAAGACGCGGGCCCGCAGGCGCCACAGGAGCAGCCAGCACAGGGCCAGGACGCTCAGCGCCAGCGACAGCGTGCTGACCAGGTCCACGTAGGGGCCGATGAATTCCACGGAGCCGTAGTGGAGGGCGGTGACGCCGTGCCAGCCGGCGTGCCGGGCGAGGTGGAGGGTGAGGCCGCCGAGGGACTCGACCTCGGTGCCGCGGTCGCGCTGGAAGGCCAGGAAGGAGAAGGCGCCCGGCATGGTGGCGTAGAAGAGCAGGGAGCCGCCGGCGACGGTGGCGCCGGCGGCGAGCCAGGCGCGGCGGGTGGCCCGGCCCGGCGGGGCTCCGATGAGCAGCAGCAGCGGCCAGAGCTTGATGAGCGCGCCGGCTCCGGCGAGCAGGCCGCCGAGGGCGGGACGGCGGCGCATTGCCAGGAGGGCGGCGACGCCGACAGCGGTGGCCATGATGTCGTAGCGGGCGTAGACGATGGGGCCGAGCAGCAGGACGCCGGTCACCCACACCCATGCGCCGTCGAGCCGCCGTGCGCGGCGCGAGGCGTCGTGCAGCAGCGCGGCGAGGACCGCGGCGTCGGCGAGGAAGGCCAGCCAGAAGAAGGCGGCCGGGTAGTCGAGGAAGGGCAGCGCGGCCGGCGCGACCAGGACGGCCGCCGCGCCCGGTGGGTACTGCCAGGCCACGTCGTGCGCGGGGAAGGCGCCGGAGCGCAGCGTCGGATACCAGTTCCGGTAGACCGCGGTCACGTCGTGGACGGCGGCGTGGCCGGGGAAGGGGAGCAGCTGGAAGACGAAGGCCAGCAGCATCGCGCGGCTGAGCGCCCACACGACGACCACCGGCACCGGACCGCTCATGAGCCGATATCTCACCCCTGCATCTTGCGGCCCGCGGCGCCCGGCAGCGGGGAGGGACGCGCGCGGCGGCCCGTGCCGCCGGAGTAATCTCGGCGGCGATGGAAAAGACCCTGATCGTCACCAATGACTTCCCGCCGCGCCAGGGCGGTATCCAGTCCTTCGTGCACAGCATGGCGCTGCGCCTCGATCCGGAGCGGGTCGTCGTCTACGCCTCGACGTGGAAGGACGCCGCGGCGGTCGCGCGGTTCGACGCCGAGCAGCCCTTCCCGGTGGTCAGGGACCGTTCGACGATGCTGCTGCCGACGGCGAGGGTGACGCGGACCGCGGTGCGGCTGCTGCGGCAGCACGGCTGCTCGTCGGTGTGGTTCGGGGCGGCGGCCCCGCTGGGCCTGATGGCCCCGGCGCTGCGCAAGGCGGGCGCGCTGCGGCTGGTGGGCACCACGCACGGCCACGAGGCGGCCTGGGCGCAACTGCCCGCGAGCCGCCAGCTGCTGCGCAGGATAGGTGAGGGCACCGACACCCTCACCTATCTGGGGGAGTACACCCGCTCCCGTATCGCCTCGGCGCTGACCGCGCGGGCGGCCGAGCGGATGGTCCAACTGCCGCCGGGCGTCGACGAGAAGACCTTCCACCCGGGGTCGGGCGGTGCGGTCGTACGGGCCAGGCTGGGACTCGCGGACCGCCCGGTCGTGGTGTGCGTGTCGCGGCTGGTGCCGCGCAAGGGCCAGGACACGCTCATCCTGGCGATGCCGCGGATCCTGCGCGAGAAGCCGGACACGGCGCTGCTGATCGTCGGCGGCGGACCGTACCGCGCCGAACTGGAGGCGCTCGCCGCGCGCACCGGCGTCGCCGGCGCCGTCCGCTTCACCGGGCCGGTGCCGGGGGACGAACTGCCCGCGCACTTCGGGGCCGGCGACGTCTTCGCGATGCCGTGCAGGACCCGGCGCGGCGGCCTGGACGTGGAAGGCCTCGGCATCGTCTACCTGGAGGCCTCGGCCACCGGGCTGCCGGTCGTCGCGGGCGACTCGGGCGGCGCCCCCGACGCGGTGCTGGACGGCGAGACCGGCTGGGTGGTGCGCGGCGGTTCGCCCGAGCAGTCCGCGGAGCGCATCCTGACCCTGCTGCGGGACGCCGACCTGCGCCGCCGGATGGGCGAGCGCGGGCGGGCGTGGGTGGAGGAGGCCTGGCGCTGGGACCTGCTGGCCCAGCGGCTGCGCGACCTGCTCTGAGCCGGGAGGCGCCCGCCCCCGTGGGGGCGGGCGCCTCAGGCCTTGGGGATACGCAGCGCGGCCAGCACCGGCAGGTGGTCGGTGGCCGCGTGCAGGTCGGCCCCGGTGACGCCGGGGACCGACGCGGGCACCCCGCAGCCCAGCACCTCGATCGGCTTGGTCGTGAGGACCGCGTCGATCCGCTGGAAGGGCGCCCGCATGTTGGTGACCTCGCCGCCCCACGGGGCGACGGCGAAGCCGTCCTGGAGGTGGGCGGCGATACGGGCGAAGCCGGGGTGGTCGGGCGGCTCGTTGAAGTCGCCGCCGACCACCACGTTCGCCTCGCCCATCGCGGCCACCCGGTCCAGCAGCAGCCCGGCCTGGTCGTAGCGCTCGGCCGGGCTGAGGCTGAGATGGGTGCTGATCACGCCGAGCCTGGCACCGCCGATCCGCAGCACGGCGGTGGCGAACCCCCGCTGGTGCAGCGGCGGGTGGTGCGGCAGCAGGACGTCCTCGGTGCGCTCCACATGGGCCCGCAGCGAGGACAGGATCATCGGTCCCGCCGCGGTGGCGCCACCGGTCACATGGACCAGACCGGTGGCATTGGCGAGGCGGGCCGCGGCCTTGCGCCAGCGGAAGAACCGCGGAGCCTCCTGGATCAGGACGAGGTCGGGGGCGCAGGCCCGGATGACCCGGGCCAGCGCCGCCGTGTCGTCCCGCATCGAGCGGATGTTGTAGCTGAGCACGCGGACGACCGCCGAGGACGGCTCGGTGCTGGAACCCGGCAGATCCTCCACGGTCATCGCCTCAGCCCTGTCGTGCCAGGTCGGCGGCCCCGACCAGCCCTGCCTTGCCGCCGAGTTGGGCGGCGAGGACCTGGGCGTGCGGACGCCACTCCCCGCCGATCAGCCAGCGCCGGAAGGACTTGCGGATCGGGTCGAGGACCAGTTCGCCCTCGTCGGCCACACCGCCGCCGACGATGAAGGCGGACGGGTCGAAGAGCGACGCCAGGTCGGCGAGGCCCGCACCGGCCCAGCGGGCCAGCTCGCGGAAGGAGTCGACGGCGACCGGGTCGCCCTGCCGGGCGGCGGCGCTGATGTGCCGGCCCTCGATACCCTCCACGGACCCGTCGCCCAGCGCGAGCAGGGTCTCGGCGTTCTCCGGGGTGGCGTTGGCCCGCTGCTTGGCGTAGCGGACCAGGGCGCGCCCGGAGGCGTACTGCTCCCAGCAGCCCTGGCTGCCGCAGCCGCACAGCAGACCGTCGGGCACCACCCGGATGTGGCCGAACTCGGCCGCGACGCCGAACCTGCCGCGGCGCAGCTTGTTGCCGATGATGATGCCGCCGCCCAGGCCGGTGCCGAGTGTGATGCAGATCACGTCGGAATGGCCCTGTCCGGCGCCGAAGCGGTACTCGCCCCACGCCGCCGCGTTGGCGTCGTTCTCCACGACGACGGGGAGACCGACGCGCTGCTCGACCTTGTCCTTCAGTGCCTCGTGCCGCCAGTTGATGTTGGGCGCGAACAGCACGGTGGCACGCTTGTCGTCGACGTAGCCGGCGGCGCCGATGCCGACGGCCTCGATCGTGTGACCGGCGCTGACCTGGCGCACCGCCTCCACGATCGCGTCCACGATGCCTTCGGGAGTCGGCGGCGTCGGCACCTTGACGGTCTCAAGAATCGAGCCTTCCTCGTCGACCACGCCGGCCGCGATTTTGGTGCCGCCGATGTCGACGCCGATGGTGAGTCCCATGTGTCCCTCAGTTTTCGGTCGATCCCCGCTAAGAGAACCGTACCGGAGAGGGGGTCAGTCGAGGTCGATGTGTTCAGCGGTTGAACGCGAGGAGGCCCCGCCGGAGGTCCAGCGGGATTCCGCTCCCGCCACCGCGGACCGGTATGCCGCCAGCAATTCGGCCCCCGCGGCCGTCAGATGATCGAATACGTCGGGATTCCGCTCCTTGATGGGTTCGACAACAGAACGCACCTGGGACAGGACGCCTTGCGCGGCGAGCTGCACCGCCGGGTTGCGCAGCGCGGCCAGCCGGTCACCGACCGCGTCGCCGACCGCCTCCGCGAAACGCCGCAGCTCCTCGGCGGCGCCGGGCTGGCCCGCCTGCTCGCGCCGCCTGGCATGCTCGGCCGCGATGTCCTCGGCGCTGGCCTTGGCCCACGCGTCGGCGTCCGGACGGTCGGTGGCTTCGCTCATGATCGGCTCCAAACGGGCGCGGTGGTCGGATGCGCGCGGATCCTCTGGCTGTCGGTCGTCGTGCTCCCCCCTGCTTTCGGCGGGAGGAGCACCCCAGCCCCGGCGGACGGCCTCGTACGTCGGTACGTCGGCCGGTCACCGCGGCAGCTCGGGCGTCAGCCCTCGACTCCCGACGGTACCCGAAGCGGGCCCGGGACCGGCCGGTCAGCGCGGCCAGAGTCCGGGATCGGGGGTGAACCGCACCCGCAGCGCCCCGTCGCGCAGCGCGGCCCCCTCCACGGTGCAGCGCCGCAGCGCCGACGGCAAGGGCAGGATCCGCCGGAAACCCCCGGCGTCCACGACCAGTTCGTCGCCGCGCCGCACCAGGTCCAGACCGTCCTTGGTCGCCCCCGGCAGCGGCAGCGACCACACGAAGTGGCCCTCGTCGCGCAGGCGGTCCTCCACGGTCCAGGGCTCGCCGCCGGCCGCGGGAGCGGCCTCGTACGGCACGGCGAGCGCTTCCTCGGGGCCCTGCGGCTCGCGTCCCAGGTGCGGGAGTTCGTACAGGGGGACGCCGTCGGCGGCGCAGACCTCGGCCAGCGCCTTGAGGTGGGTCTGCTGGGTGCCGGACAGGGCGGCGAGGAAGGGGTCGGCCGCGTCCGCCGGCAGCAGCCGGTTGGCGACGACCGACGCCGGGCCCAGCCCGTGCAGCGCCAGGCCGGTGCGCGCGGTGCGGACGACGTCCGCGGCGCGCGCCCCCGGTTCCACCACGACCGTCACCGACGTGCCCGGGTGCTCGACGACCGCCTGGACGGCGGCCAGTTCGCGGTCCGCGCGGGCGGCGGCCTCGTACGCCCACTCGGTGGGCATCGGCACCCCGGCCAGCTGGGCCAGCACGGGCCGCAGCGCGCGGGCCGCCTGCCGGTCCTCGGGCAGCAACCGGGCCAGGTAGCGCCGCAGTTGCCCCGGCAGCGCCAGCAGCCCCACCGCCTCGCGCACCGGCGGCAGGTCGACGACGGCCAGCTCCCACGTACCGTCGTGGGCCGCGCGCACCGCCCGCAGCAGGGCCAGCGCCTCCGCGCCGGGCAGCGGCGTCAGCTCCTCCGGGTCCAGCGGCGCCGCCCCGAGCAGCGCGAGCAGGGTGCCGCCCCGGCTCTGCAGGTCGAGCAGCGCGTCCTGGAAGGCGGCGCCGGGGTCGATCGAGGCGACGCCGAGCCCGGGGACGGCGCCGGACAGCGCCGCGGCGGCCTCCGTGTCGTAGGTCAGCAGCAGGGTGCGGGTGCCGGCCCTGGCGGCCGCGGCGGCCGTGGCGACGGCGACCGTGGTGCGGCCCGCGCCGCCGGCGCCGGTGATCAGGACAGTGCGCGCCGGAGCCGCCGGCATCAGCTCGCGGTCTCGGCGTCGGTCGCGCCCGCGGCTTCCTCGGGCGCGGCCTCGACCCGCTTCTTCAACCCGGCGAGCGCCCGGTCGATGATGACCTTCTCGGCCTTGCGCTTGATCATGCCGAGCATCGGGATCTTGACGTCCACGGTGAGCTGGTAGGTGACCTCGGTACGCCGGCCGCCGTCCAGCGCGGCGAGCGCGTAGGAGCCGTCGAGGGTGCGCAGCATCTGCGACCTGACCAGCGACCAGCGCACCTCGTCCGAGCTGATCCAGGTGTACGCCAGGGTGTGGTCGTCCTTGATCGCGCCGGCGTCGAGCAGCAGCCGCACCTGCTGGGCGCGGCCCTCCCCGTCGCGGGAGAGGACCTCCGCCTCCTTGACCTCGCCGGTCCACTCCGGGTAGCGGTCGAAGTCGGCGATGACGCCCATGACGGCGGCCGGGGCCGCGTCGATCGTGATGCTCGACCGTGTGTGTTCCGCCATCGCCGTGGCCTCCGGGCTACTGGTGCAGGATGCTGCGTGAAGATGCTGAGGAGTGTGCTGAGAGGCTATCGCGCCCAGGTGGCGGGGCCGGCACCACGCGGGGCGCGGTTCGCCTCGTGCCTCACCACTCCAATACCCACGGGGTGCGGGTGTGGTTGAAGTGGCCGACGTTGACGCATTCGGTGCGGCCGACGCGGGTGCGGGCCACCAGCGGCTGGTGGACGTGGCCGAAGAGGGCGTACTTCGGCTGGACGTCGCGGACCGCGTCGAGCAGCGCCTGGCTGCCGCGTTCGAAGCGGCGGGCGGTGGTGTCGTAGCACAGCTCCGGAATGGCCGGCGGGATGTGCGAGCACAGCACGTCGACCGGGCCGAGGGCGGCGACCTTGGCCGCGTACTCCTCCTCGCCGACCTCGTACGGCGTACGCATCGCGGTGCGCAGGCCGCCGCCGACGAAGCCGAAGACCCGGCCGCCGATCTCCGCGGTGGCGCCGTCCAGCACGGTGGTGCCCGGGCCGGCGTACTCGGGCCACAGGTCGGGGATGTCGACGTTGCCGTAGGTGGCGTAGGTCGGGTTCGGGAAGGCGGCGAAGAGCTCGGCGTACTGCTTGCGCACCGCGGTCTCGATCGCGTCGTGCCGGTCGATGCCCGACCACAGCCGGGCGTCGAGCCTGCGGGCGTCCTCGAAGCGGCGGGCGGTGCGCAGTTCGACCATCCGGTCGGCGTTCTCGACGCCGAAGAGGTCGGGGAAGATGCCCCGGGAGTGGTCGGCGTAGTCAAGGAAGAGCACCAGGTCGCCCAGGCAGACCAGCGCGTCCGCGCCCTGGCCGGCCCGGGCCAGCGCCTCGGCCGCACCATGGACGTCACTCACCACATGCACCCGCATGCATGCCACTTTATAGCGCCGGGCACGGGCCGCCCCGCTTGCGGGGCACCTGCGGATCGGCGGGGCACTGGTCTAGTCTTCCGGGCATCGGTGCCCCCGTCCCACACGGTGTGTGATGCTTAAAACATCTTGTCGTGCCCCCCTATCGCCGGAGCTTTACCGATGGGTAACGTCCAGCCCGTCCATCACCTTCCCTCCGGGTGCGCCGTGGCACCGATGAGGAGCAGTCGCCTTGCGTGAGTTCAGCCTTCCGGCCCTGTACGAGGTCCCCGCCGACGGCAACCTGACGGACCTGATCCGCCGCAACGCCGCCCAGCACCCGGACACCGCCGTCATCGGCCGCAAGGATTCCGCCGGCCACTGGCAGGACGTCACCGCGACCCGCTTCCTCGCCGAGGTGCGGGCCGCCGCCCGCGGGCTGATCGCCGAGGGCGTGCAGCCCGGCGACCGCGTCGCCCTGATGTCCAGGACCCGCTACGAGTGGACGCTGCTCGACTTCGCCGTCTGGTGCGCCGGCGCGGTCACCGTGCCGGTCTACGAGACGTCGTCGGCCTCCCAGCTCGAATGGATCCTCGCCGACTCCGGCGCCGTCGCCGTGGTCGTGGAGTCCGACCCGCACGAGCGGGCGGTGGAGTCCGTACGCGAGCGGCTGCCGCAGCTCAAGCACGTCTGGCGGATCGACACCGGCGCGGTCGACGCGCTGGTCGCCGCCGGCGGCGACATCTCCGACGCGGTGCTCGACGAGCGCGGCGGCGCCGCGAACGCCGACTCGCCCGCGACCATCGTCTACACCTCGGGCACCACCGGCCGTCCCAAGGGCTGCGTGCTCAGCCACCGCAGCTTCTTCGCCGAGTGCGGCAACGTCCTGGAACGCCTCGCCCCGCTCTTCCGCACCGGCGACTCCTCGGTGCTGCTCTTCCTGCCGCTGGCCCACGTCTTCGGCCGGCTGATCGAGGTCGCCGCGGTGATGGCGCCGGTCAGGCTCGGCCACGTACCCGACATCAAGCACCTCACCGACGACCTCCAGGGCTTCAGGCCCACCCTGATCCTCGGCGTGCCGCGGGTCTTCGAGAAGGTCTACAACACCGCGCGCGCCACCGCCCAGGCCGGCGGCAAGGGCAAGGTCTTCGACAAGGCCGCGGCCACCGCGATCGACTACAGCCGCGCCCTGGACACCCCCGGCGGCCCCTCGGTCCGGCTGCGCCTGACCCACAAGGTCTTCGACCGGCTCGTCTACGCCAAGCTGCGGGCGGTGCTCGGCGGCAGGGCCACCCACGCCGTCTCCGGCGGCGCCCCGCTCGGCGAGCGCCTCGGCCACTTCTACCGCGGCATCGGCTTCACCGTCCTGGAGGGCTACGGCCTGACCGAGTCGTGTGCGGCCACCGCCTTCAACCCGTGGGACCGCACCAAGATCGGCACCGTCGGCCAGCCGCTGCCCGGCTCCACGGTCCGCATCGCCGACGACGGCGAGGTGCTGCTGTACGGCGAGCACCTCTTCACCGGCTACTGGAACAACGAGGCGGCCACCGCCGAGGCCATGGCCGACGGCTGGTTCCACACCGGTGACATCGGCGCGCTGGACGAGGACGGCTACCTGACCATCACCGGCCGCAAGAAGGAGATCCTCGTCACCGCCGGCGGCAAGAACGTCGCGCCCGCGGTGATCGAGGACCGGATCAGGGCCGACGCGCTGGTCGCCGAGTGCATGGTCGTCGGCGACGCCCGGCCCTTCGTGGCCGCGCTGATCACCCTGGACGAGGAATTCCTGCCCCAGTGGGCCGCCCAGCACGGCAAGACGGGCGGCACGGTCGCCCAACTGGCCGCCGACCCCGACCTGCTGGCCGCGGTCCAGCACGCGGTGGACGAGGGCAACGCGGCGGTCTCGCAGGCCGAGTCGGTCCGCAAATTCCGTATCCTGCCGGGGCAGTTCACCGAGGAGTCCGGGCACCTGACGCCGTCGCTGAAGCTCAAGCGCAACGTGGTGCTCGCCGACTACGCGGCCGACGTCGAGGCGCTCTACACCCGCTGAGCCGCCCGGTCCCGTCGCGCCGGGCGGTCCTGCCGGGCCGGCCGCCGCGGCGCCCGTCAGACGACGGCGCCGCGGCCGGGATCGTCGTCGTCGTCCTCGTCGCCGGTGCGCATCCGCGCCACGAGCGTGGCGAAGCCGCCGAGGAAGCCGCCCACCCCCACCGTGATCGCCCACCAGGTCAGCTCGACCTGGGCCAGCACGAACGCGAGCAGCAGCAGCGGCCCGCCGAGCACCGCGATCCAGGCGAACTTCGTCGTCACGTCGGCGTCCGGCAGCGGCGGCGGCTCGGGCGGCACGAAATGCGCGTCCTCGTCGTCCTCGGCCGGCTCGTAGTCCCGCGGACCCCTGATCACCGGGTGGATCACGATGGTGCGGTCCGCCGGCGGCGGCGCCGTGCTCACCGCCGCGGGATCGGTCGGGTCCGGATCGGCCGGCGGCAACGGGACGTTCTCCGCCTCCGGCCAGGCCGCGGCCGTACCCGGCTCCGGGGCGTCGTCGTAGCCGGCGATCAGCGCGGCCCAGGCCGCCTCCTCGTCCAGCGGCGGGCGGGGCGGCTCGTCCTCGCTCGGCGCGGTGCCCTCGTCCTCGCGGTCAGCCACCGGCCGTCCCCTCCTTCACCGCGTCGCCCACCGTGCCCCCACCGGCAGACAGCCGCTCGATGAAGGCATACGACTCCGCGAAGATCCGCTCCGCGTCATGGTCGAGCGTCGCCACGTGGAAGCTGCGCTCCAGCACCTTCTCGGTGACGTCCGTGGACGACACCGAGGCGAGCACCACGGCCGAGTTCGACGGGTGCACCACATGGTCGACCCGGCTGTGCAGCAGCAGCAGCGGCTGCGTGACCTGCGGCAGCGCCGATCTGACCAGCTGCCACAGGCGGGTCAGCGAATGCACCGCGCGCAGCGGCGTGCGGTCGTAGCCGATCTCGGCGCCGCCGTCCATGGCGATGTCGCTGGCGATGCCCTTCACCGACGGCACCACCTTGCTCAGCGCGGCTACCGCCTTCAGCTTCGGGCTGTCGGCCTTCACCGACGGGTTGACCAGGACCAGGCCGCTGATCTCGGCGCCGTGCCTGGCCGCCAGCCGCAGCGCGAGCGTGCCGCCCATCGACAGGCCGCCCACGAAGACCTGCGAGCAGCGCCCCGCCAGCTCACCCAGGGCCCGGTCCACCTCGGCGTACCAGTCCTGCCAGCCGGTCACCTGCATGTCCTGCCAGCGGGTGCCGTGTCCCGGCAGCAGCGGTACGGACACGGTCAGTCCGCGCTCCGCCAGGTACTCGCCCCAGGGGCGCATGGACTGCGGGGAACCGGTGAATCCGTGACAGAGCAGCACGCCGATCTCGCCGCCGTCATGGCGGTACGGCTCGGCTCCGGGCATGAGCGGCACCGTGGGTCTCCTGTTCGAGGGCGTGGACTCGCCTGCGCGGGTACACGAGGTACACGGAGGTCGGACGTTCAGCGTACGCGGCCGCGATACCAAGCGGTAAGCCCCATCGGAACCAGCCGGAGCCGCCCGCTGGCGTTAAGGTCTGTGCGTCGGCTACAGGAGGTCCGAGGTTGTTCTACGGCGCGATGAAGATCGCCATCGGCTCGCCCCTCAAGGCGGCCTTCCGACCCTGGGTCGAAGGCCTCGAGCACATTCCGGACGACGGTCCCGCGATCCTCGCGAGCAACCACCTGTCGTTCTCGGACTCCTTCTTCCTGCCCGCGGTGCTCGACCGGAAGGTCACCTTCATCGCGAAGGAGGAATATTTCACCTCACCGGGTGTCAAGGGAAAGCTGACCGCCGCCTTCTTCAAGGGCGTCGGCCAGCTCCCCGTCGACCGGTCCGGCGCCCGCGGCGCCGGGGAGGCCGCGGTCAAGAGCGGGGTCGCCGTGCTGGCGCGCGGCGAGCTGTTCGGGATCTACCCCGAGGGCACCCGCTCGCCCGACGGCCGCCTCTACCGGGGCAAGCCGGGCGGCCTGGCCCGGGTCGCCCTCGCCAGCAAGGCGCCGGTGATCCCGGTGGCGATGATCGACACCGAGAAGGTGCAGCCGGTGGGGAAGGTCGTGCCGAAGTTCTCGGTCCGACCCGGCATCAGGATCGGCAAGCCGCTGGACTTCTCCCGCTACGACGGCATGGAGGGCGACCGCTTCATCCTGCGCTCGATCACCGACGAGGTCATGTACGAGATCATGAAGCTCTCCGGCCAGGAGTACGTGGACATCTACGCCACCGCCGCCAAGCGCGCCCTGGCCGAGGCGGCCAAGGCCGCCGCCCAGCCCGAGTAACGCTTTTCGCGGCAGGGGCGCCGCCCTTGGGGGCGGCCCCCTGCCGCGGGGTGCGGGCTAGGCTTGGCGGCCTGGCAGGGGGAGGGGGCGCGGATGGGCATGTCCGTGGAGCAGCCGCTGTGGCGGGCACTGGTGGCGTACCGCGTCCTGACGGCCGGTTACGCGGTCGCGCTGTACTGCTTCTCGTACGACGACAGGCGGCACCCCCTGCTCGGCGGCGCCTATGTCGCGGTGCTGGCGGTGTGGACGCTCGCCACGCTCGGGCGGGTGATGTCGGCCCGGCGGTGCACCGTGCGGTTCCTCACCGCCGACCTGACGCTGGCGCTCACCGGCATCCTGCTGACGGCGGTCGTGGACACCCAGGCGCGGATCGACTCGGGGTCCTTCACGCTGCCGTCCATCTGGACGGCCGGGTCGGTGCTGGCGTTCGCGATCAAGGGCGGCTGGCGGTGGGCCGCCGTCGCCTCCTCGCTGGTGGCCGCCGCCGACCTGATCGAGCGGCGCAGCGCGGCCCGCGACACCCTGCACAACGTGCTGCTGATCTGGGTGGCGAGCATGGGCATCGGCTACGTGGTCGAGGTCGCCAGGATGAGCGAGCGCACCCTGGCCCGGGCGCTGCAGATCGAGGCCGCCACCCGGGAGCGGGAACGGCTGGCCAGGGACATCCACGACGGCGTGCTCCAGGTGCTGGCGATGGTCCAGCGGCGCGGCAACCAGGCCGGCGGCGAGGCCGCGGAGCTGGGCCGGATGGCCGGTGAGCAGGAGGCCGCGCTGCGCACCCTGGTCAGCGGCGCCCCCATCCCGGCGCCGAGCGCCGCGGACGGCGCCCCGCCGGGGCCGCACGACCTGCGCACGCTGCTCGCGCCGTACGCGTCGTCCCGGGTGACGCTGTCCGCGCCCGGCACCCCCGTGCTGCTCGACCCGGCGGCCGCCGCCCAGCTGTCCGCCGCGGTGGCGGCCGCGCTGGACAACGTACGGCGGCACGCCGGTGAGCGGGCGCACGCCTGGATCCTGGTCGAGGACGAACCGGACGCGGTGCTGGTGACCGTACGGGACGACGGCCCCGGCATCCCCGAGGGCCGGCTGGCCGCCGCGGCGGACGAGGGGCGGCTCGGGGTGGCCCAGTCGATCCGCGGCCGGCTGCGGGACCTCGGCGGGACAGCGGTGCTGCTCTCGCTGCCGGGGCAGGGCACGGAGGTCGAGCTGCGGCTGCCCAGGGCCGCGCTCGTACAGGACGCGGCGGCACCGGCCGCCGCCAACGCAGGAGGTACCGCATGACGGTCGGCGACGACCACGGCGACCGCCCGGCGGTCACGGTGATGGTGGTGGACGACCACCCGATGTGGCGCGAGGCGGTCGCCCGCGACCTGGCCGAGGCCGGCTTCACGGTGGTGGCGACCGCGGGCGACGGCCCCGAGGCGATCCGCCGTGCCAAGGCCGCCCGCCCGCAGGTGCTGGTGCTCGACCTCAACCTGCCCGGCGCGTCAGGGGTGCGGGTCTGCAAGGAGGTCGTGGCGGGCGACCCCGCGATGCGGGTCCTGGTGCTGTCCGCGAGCGGCGAGCACACCGACGTACTGGAAGCGGTCAAATCCGGGGCGACCGGCTACCTGCTGAAGTCCGCGGGCCGCGAGGAGCTGGTCGACGCGGTTCGCAGGACCGCGGTGGGCGACCCGGTCTTCACTCCGGGCCTGGCGGGGCTGGTGCTCGGCGAGTACCGCCGGCTGGCGACCGTGCCGCCGCCGGCCGCCCCGGGCGGCGCTGCCGCGCCCCGGCTGACCGAGCGGGAGACCGAGGTGCTGCGGCTGGTCGCGAAGGGGCTGAGCTACAAGCAGATCGCCCAGCGCCTGGTCATATCGCACCGGACCGTGCAGAACCACGTGCAGAACACCCTCGGCAAACTCCAGCTGCACAATCGCGTCGAGCTTGTCCGATACGCGATCGAAGCCGGTCTGGACGACGGCCCGCAGGCTCGCAAGGACGGCGCCATGTGACCCAAGTCACGCTAGCTTGGCGGAGGTTGTCACATCCGGCACAGCTGGCTTGCGACGAAGGGAAGAGTCCATGCGAGTCGGAGTTCTGACTGGCGGCGGAGACTGCCCCGGCCTCAATGCGGTCATCCGCGGCATCGTGCGTAAAGGCGTCCAGGAGTACGGGTACGACTTCACCGGCTTCAGGGACGGTTGGCGTGGCCCCCTGGAAGGGGACACCGTACGGCTCGACATCCCGGCGGTCCGCGGCATACTGCCGCGCGGCGGCACCATACTCGGCTCCTCGCGCACCAACCCGCTCAAGATCGAGGGCGGAGCGCGCCGGGTCCAGGAGAACCTGGCGGCCGAGGGCATCGACGCGCTCATCGCGATCGGCGGCGAGGACACCCTCGGCGTCGCGGCCACCCTCCACCAGGAACACGGCGTAAAAGTGGTGGGGGTCCCCAAGACCATCGACAACGACCTCTCGGCGACCGACTACACCTTCGGTTTCGACACCGCCGTCAACATCGCCACCGAGGCCATCGACCGGCTGCACACCACCGCCGAGTCGCACATGCGGGTCCTGGTGGTCGAGGTGATGGGCCGGCACGCGGGCTGGATCGCGCTGCACTCGGGCCTGGCCGGCGGCGCCAACGTGATCCTCATACCGGAACAGCGCTTCGACCTCGACCAGGTGTGCGCCTGGGTCGAGAGCCGCTTCAAGATCCGCTACGCGCCGATCGTGGTCGTCGCCGAGGGCGCGATGCCGCGCGACGGCGACATGGTCCTCAAGGACGGCACCCTGGACTCCTTCGGGCACGTCCGGCTGTCCGGCGTCGGCGAGTGGCTCGCCAACCAGATCGAGAAGCGCACCGGCAAGGAGGCCAGGACCACCGTCCTCGGCCACGTCCAGCGCGGCGGCACCCCCAGCGCCTTCGACCGCTGGCTCGCCACCCGCTTCGGCCTGCACGCCGTCGAGGCCGTCAGGGACGGCGACTTCGGCAAGATGGTCGCGCTGCGCTCCACCGACATCGTCCGGGTGCCGATCGGCGACGCGACCTCCAGGATCAAGACCGTCGACCCGTCGCTCTACGCGGAGGCGGGGGTCTTCTTCGGGTAGCTCCGCCGGCGCCGCGGACGCCGCCGGGAAGACGTACACCGACAGCGCTTGCCGCAAGTGATCCCCGCGACCTATTCTCCCTGCACCCGGCTTGTCCGGCCGCTTCGTTTCCCCCTTGAGCACATGAGGAGCGCCCGGTATGGCGGGTGAAGAAGTGACGCGCGGAGTGCTTCCGGACAGGGGCGACCGCGGGTGGTGGGCGGGAGGTCTCCGCGTGCCCGTACTGGCGGTCGCGGGCGGCACCGCGTCCGGCAAGTCCACCCTTGCCGAAGCGCTGGCGCTGCACCATCCCGACACCGTCGGACTGATCCATCTGGACGACTTCTACGTCCCCGCGCACGATCCGCTGCGCGGGGTCAGGACGCTCAGCGCGACCGGCGCGGAGACCCTGGACTGGAACCACCCGGGGTCCATCGACGAGACCGCGGTGACCGCCGCGATCGACGCGGCCGCCGGGTCCGGGCGGCACCGCCTGGTGGTGGTCGAGGGCCTGTTCGCCCTGACCCTGCCCGCGGTCGCCGCCCGGGCCGCCTGGCGGGTGTACGTCGACACGCCGGACGACATCCGGCTGGCCAGGAAGATCCTCCGCAAGATCGAGGTCCAGCGCCAGGACCCCGCCCTGTCGCTGCGCAACTACCTGGCCCACGGGCGCGAGAGCCACGCGGAATACGTCGCCCCGTCCCGCAGCCGGGCGGACCTGGTGCTGGACGGCACGGCGCCGGAGTCCGACCTGCTGGCGGCGGTGCGCCGGCTGATCGGACCGGTCCTCGGCGAACCGGCCCGGTCGGAGCCCCCGCGCGTGCGGACAGCGGGCGGCATGGCGCTGTCGCCCGGCCACCACGCGGGGATCAGCCCCGCGTGCGCGGGGAGCGACGCCGTGCCGGTCTAGGGTCCGGGGTCCGGATCTCCGCGGTGTCGCGGAGATCCGGACGGCAGGACTCAGCGCGCCGGCAGCAGCACCTGCGCCAGCAGCTCCGCCGCGATCCGCGAGCCGTTCAGCGTCAGCACCGACTCCGGGTGGAACTGCACGCCCGCGAAGCCGGGGCCGCGCATCGCGTGGATGTCGCCGGTGCCCGGGTCGCGGCTCAGCTCGACCCGGTGCATCGCCAGCTCCTCGGCCGCGGTCCCGTCGCAGCGGGCGGTGAAGGAGTTGTAGAAGCCGACCGTCTCCTCGCGGCCGAAGAGGTCGATTGTGCGCTGGGCGCCCTGGAAGGGCTCGTCCTTGCGGACCAGGTCCAGGCCCAGCTCCGCGGCCAGCAGCTCGTGGCCCAGGCAGACCCCGAGCAGCCCGTGCGGGTGGTCGCGGACCAGGTCGGCGGCCAGCGCCCGCAGGAAGCGCATCTTGGGGTCGGCGGTGTCGGCCGGGTCGCCGGGTCCCGGGCCCAGCACCACCGGGCCCCGGTGGCGCAGCGCCGCGGCCCGCAGCCCCGGGTCGTCGTAGCGGCGCACGGTCACCGCGTGGCCCGAGGAGCGCAGCAGGTGGGCCAGCATCGCGGTGAAGGTGTCCTCGCCGTCGACCACCAGGGCGTGCGCGGTCGGCTCGGGGTGCTCGACCTGCATCCGCAGCCAGAACGGCGCCAGGTGCGCCCGGCGGGCGTCGAGGGCGGCTCGTACGCGGATGTCGTCGGCCAGCCGCGGCCTGGGAGCCCCGGGGGTACGCGGCGGGGCCTGGCGCACCCCGAGCGCGGTGAGCACGCCCGCGGCCTTGGCGTGGGTCTCGGCGACCTCGGAATGCGGCCGGGAGTGCCGTACGAGCGTCGCGCCGACCGGGACGCGCAGCTCGCCGCCGGGGGAGATGTCGGCGGTGCGGATCAGGATGGGGGAGTCCAGCGTCTGGGCGCCGCCCGCGTCGCGGCCGATGAGGGCCAGGGCGCCGGCGTAGTAGCCGCGCCCGCCGGGCTCGTGGCGCTCGATGACCCGGCAGGCGTTCTGCACCGGCGAGCCGGTCACGGTCGCGGCGAACATCGTCTCGCGCAGCACCTCGCGCACGTCGCGGGTGGAGCGCCCGCGCAGCTCGTACTCGGTGTGCGCCAGGTGCGCCATCTCCTTCAGCCGCGGGCCGACCACGACCCCGCCGAGGTCGCAGACGGTGCACATCATCTTCAGTTCCTCGTCCACCACCATGGTCAGCTCCTCGGCCTCCTTGGGGTCGGCCAGGAAGTCCAGCAGCCCGGCGGCGTCGGGGCCCTGCGCCGGGTAGCGGTAGGTGCCGCTGATCGGGTTCATCACGACGGTGTTGCCCGACATCCGCACATGGACCTCGGGGCTGGCGCCGACCAGGGTGCGCTCCGCGGTGTGCACCACATACGTCCAGTACGCGCCGCGTTCGCCGCGCAGCAGCCGGGCGAAGAGGGCCAGCGCGGCGGCGGGCCCGTAGTCCGGGATGCTGCCGCGGAAGGTGCGGCGGATCACGAAGTTGGCGCCCTCGCCCTGGCCGATCTCGTCCTCGATGACCCGCCCGACGATGTCCGCGTAGGCGTCGTCACCGACGTCGAAGGCGCCGTTCTCGACCCGCACGGGGACGTCGGGCAGCGCGTCGAGGAGGTCGTCGAGCGGGACTTCGGCGCTCTCCTCGGGGTGCAGGACCAGCAGCGGGGTGCCGTCGTCGCGGACGTCGAAGCCGCGTTCGCGGATCTGCCGGAAGGGGATCAGGGCGAGGGCGTCGGTGTGCGCGCCGCCGTCGGCCGCGCCGGCGGGCAGCGCGATGTCGGCGAGGCGCTCGACGGCCGTGACGGGTCCGGTGAGCACCTCCGCGACCCCCTCGGGCCGGCCCGGCGTCCTGCGGTGCAGCAGGGCGAAGGGCGGGTGCCCCGGGGTGAGCAGGCGGGTGACGAGCCGTACGGCGTCGGGAGTCTCTGGCACGGTCGGGTGTCCTTCCTTGACGGCGGGGAAGGGGCGGCGACCAGGCCGGGAAACGCCGAAGGCCGCCCCTGCGGGCGGCCTTCGCGAAGTGCTGCTGATGCGCGATTCAGCGGGCCGCCGGATGAGCGGTCCACCACCAGTCCTGGTGCGTCGTCGGTGAGTTCTGAAGCGCGGTCATGCCGGCGACCCTAGCGCACGGGGGCGCCTCGTGTCAGGGCGGAACGGTTGACGTCGCCCGCCCGCACCCAGGCGATCCGGTGGTTGTAGCGGATCGGGTAGAACGCGTCGGTGCCCTTGACCAGGGTGCGGTCACCGGCCGCGGTGCCGGCGAAGGTGCCCGCGTACCAGTAGTCGCCGACCTCCTCGGGGCCCGCCTGGGCGTAGGACTGGCCCGCCGGGATCGTGTACTTCGTCAGCGAGGCGGTGTTCTGGTCCTGTACGGGCACGCCGGTGCCCGCGTAGGCCGCGTCCTCGGGGTAGGCCCGGCCGTAGACCGGGATCGTGCCGGACTTCGGGGTGATGACCGGGGTCGCGGCGAGGACCGAGGTGAACTGCCCGCCCGGGTTCTGGAACCACAGCGCGCGGCCCTGATACCAGATCGCCGTCCAGTCGGCCTGCACGCCGGCGACCACGTAGGCGCCGCCCGCGGGGACCTTGTCGGCCCAGTTCGCGCCGTCGCTCCACTTCACGGCGCCCAGGTAGGGGTCGGCCGGCAGCGCGGCGCCCGTGGACGGCGAGGTGTAGAGGTAGACGAAGTTCGCCGGGTGCGCGGGGACCGCGGCGCCGCCGTTGGTCAGCGTCGGCTGGTTCGCGGTGGTGTACGGCGGCACGACACGGACCAGCTGGCCGGTCGCCACCGGGCCGCCCGCGCCGCCCGCGCCGTCGGGGGCGCCCAGCAGCGACATGTAGTGGTTCCAGTCCCAGTACGGACCCGGGTCCCAGTGCTGCGCGGAGACCTTGGCGTCCAGCACTCCCGGCACCTCGTCGTGGCCGATGACATGCTCGCGATCCAGCGGGATGCCGAATTTCTGGGCCAGGTATTTCACCAGGACGGCCGAGGAGTCGTACTCCTGCTCGGTGAACCAGTCACCGGTCTTGATCGCCCAGCCCTCGTGCTCCACGCCGACCGAGTGCATGTTCACGGTCTTGTTCGCCGAGTGCCACGCCTCGTCCTTGAGCTGCACCATCTGGGTGACGCGGCCGTCGTCGGCGACCAGGTAGTGGGCGCTGGCGTAGGCGGTGGGGTCCTGGAACTCCTTGATGCTGCCGTCGAAGGTGCCCTCCATGTCGTGGATGACGAGGTAGCGCACGTCCTCGCCGTTGGCGGGGCGGTCCGAGACGTTGTAGTTGCCGAAGTCGTCCGGCGTAGTGCTGTTCTGCTTGAAGCCCGCGGCCACGAAGGTGCAGCTCAGCGACGTCGGGCAGTCGGCTGTGACGGTGTCGCTGGTCACAGGCGGCGGTGTGGTGGACGCCGCCAGCGGCACCTTGCCCGGCTCGACCGGGGCCACCGACGGGTCGGCGGCCAGCGTCACCGCCTGGCCGTCCGCGGTCAGCCGGGCCGCGCCGGACTTCACCGTGTCGTAGACCCGCCGCACGAACTGCGCGGCGCCGGCGCGGTCGGGGGACTGGCTGTAGCGGGCGATACCGGCCCACCAGCGGCCCGGGTCGGCCGGCAGCGAGCCGGACGCGGCCTTCTCGTACTGCGCCAGCAGCGCGGCGCCGGCCCGTACGCTCTGCCGCGGGTCGGAGCGCACCTCGGAGGTGGCGGCGCCGATCAGCTTCGCCGCGGCGTCCAGGGTGTGCAGCCGCGGGTCGGTGGTGTCGACCTTCCCGGGGTCGCCGCCCAGCGCCCGGGCGGCGTCGAAGTGCCGGGAGACGGCCGGGTCGCCGCTCATGTTCAGGTGCGAGAGCCGTTCCGCGTCCGAGGGCTGCCCGATGTCGGCGGCGGTGACCTGGGTGAGGCCCATCACGTTGTAGTTGCCGGTGGTGCTCGGCCGGCCCTGGTGCGACTCCCACAGGGTCTGCCGGTAGGACACCGCCATCAGCACGCTCTGCGGTACGTGGAATTCGGCCGCCGCGGCGGCGAAGTCGGTTTGCAGCGCGTTACGCGCCAGGCCCGCCCTCGCGTCGGCCGTGCCGCCCGAGGACGGGCTCGCCTGCGCGACCGTGGCGAAGGCCGCCACGGCGGCGAGCACGGCGGCTCCCGCTCCGTAGGCGATGGTGGACTTCCGTTTGCGATGTCTGTTTGTCAAGGTGCTGCCCTCGGTTTTCGCGCGCGCCAGGGGCGCGTCCTCCCGGGGAGCCTGCGCCAGGGCGGCGTCGGCTCTGAAGCGGGATGACGTTAACAGGCGGGCCGGTGATTTCCGTGTTGCTCCTGTGACGGCATGTCTCATCCATTGAGCGGGTCGGAAAGCAGATGACACGACCCCGTAATGTGGGGCCTGTGACCGTGAACGCAGACATCCACGCCGGGGGCAACACCTGGCACGCTCTTCCCGCGGCGCAGCAGCCCGAGTGGCCCGACTCCGAGGCTCTGCGCGACGTGATCGCCGACCTCGCCTCGTATCCGCCGCTCGTCTTCGCCGGGGAGTGCGACCAGCTGCGCAGCCGCTTGGCGTCGGTCGCCAGGGGTGAGGCCTTCCTCCTCCAGGGCGGTGACTGCGCCGAGGCGTTCGACGCGGTCGGCGCCGACCAGATCCGCAACAAGCTGAAGACGCTGCTCCAGATGGGAGCGGTCCTCACCTACGCCGCCTCGGTGCCGGTGGTCAAGGTCGGGCGGATCGCCGGGCAGTACAGCAAGCCGCGGTCCAAGCCGACCGAGACCCGCGACGGGGTGACGCTGCCGACCTACCGCGGCGACTCCGTCAACGGCTTCGAATTCACCGCGCAGGCCCGCACCCCGGACCCCGAGCGGCTCAAGCGGATGTACCACGCGTCCGCGTCCACGCTGAACCTGGTGCGCGCCTTCACCACCGGCGGTTACGCCGACCTGCGCCAGGTGCACGCCTGGAACCAGGACTTCGTGAAGTCCTCGCCGTCCGGGCAGCGCTACGAGGCGCTGGCCCGCGAGATCGACAACGCGCTGAACTTCATGGCGGCCTGCGGCACCGACCCGGCGGAATTCCGCACCGTCGAGTTCTACGCCTCCCACGAGGCGCTGCTGCTCGACTACGAGACGGCGCTGACCCGTACCGACTCGCGTACCGGCAAGCTCTACGACGTGTCCGGCCACATGGTCTGGATCGGCGAGCGCACCCGGCAGCTGGACGGCGCGCACATCGAGTTCGCCTCCCGGATCAGCAACCCGATCGGTGTGAAGCTCGGCCCCGGCACCACGCCGGAGGAGGCGCTGACCTACATCGACCGGCTCGACCCGGACCGCGACCCCGGCCGGCTCACCTTCATCGTGCGGATGGGCGCGGACAAGGTCCGCGACAAGCTGCCGACGCTCGTGGAGAAGGTCTCCGCGTCCGGCGCGCAGGTCGTCTGGATCAGCGACCCGATGCACGGCAACACCTTCGAGGCCGCGTCGGGCCACAAGACCCGGCGCTTCGACGACGTGCTGGACGAGGTCAAGGGCTTCTTCGAGGTCCACCACGCGCTCGGCACCCACCCCGGCGGCATCCACGTCGAGCTGACCGGCGACGACGTCACCGAGTGCGTCGGCGGCGGCGACGAGATCTTCGTGGACGACCTGCACCAGCGGTACGAGACGGCCTGCGACCCGCGGCTCAACCGCAGCCAGTCGCTCGACCTGGCCTTCCTGGTCGCGGAGATGTACCGCGGGCAGTAGCGCTCGTCGGCGCTCGCGAGCCCGGGTGAACGCTCGTGTGCGCTCGTACGGAAGGGGTGCGGATCACATCGATCCGCGCCCCTTGTCGCTTTTCTCCGCCAGGACCGGCAGGTAAGGTAAGGGTTACCTCAGCTCCTCATGGCCCCGGATCGGCGGTGACCCGCGTGTACGTCTGCTCCTGCTTCGGCATCACCGAGCAGCAGGTCAAGCAGCACGCCGACGCCGGTCGCTGCACCCCCCGGCAGATAGCCTCCGCCTGCAAGGCGGGCACCGACTGCGGGTCGTGCGTCAAGCGCATCCAGAGCCTGCTCGGCCGCGGGTCGGGCTACCCGACCCGTTCGGAGCCGCAGCCGGCCGGGAGCGCCGCCGCGGTGCCGGCGGTGCTGGTACGGGCCGAGGAGCCGGACGCGCGCGCGGCCTGAGCCGCTGCCCCGCGGGGACGGTGCCAAGGCGCTCAGCTGTCCGGCTGCTCGATCAGCTGCGCGAGGTACAGCGGCTCGCCCAGCTTCTCCACCAGCTCCAACTGCGTGTCGAGATAGTCGATGTGGTGCTCCTCGTCGGCCAGGATCGATTCGAAGATGTTCTTCGACGTGAAGTCGGCCTTGGCGTGCATGACCTCGATACCGCGGCGCAGCCGGTCGATCGCCTCGACCTCCACCTGCCGGTCGGCCTGGAACATCTCGGTGACGGTCTGCCCGACCCTGACATGGAAGAGCCGCTGGTAGTTCGGCAGGCCTTCGAGAAGGAGAATGCGGTCGGTCAGCATCTCGGCGTGCTTCATCTCGTCGAACGACTCCGACCTGGTGTACTTCGCGAGCTTCAGCCAGCCGAAGTTCTCCTGCATCTTCGCGTGCAGAAAGTACTGGTTGATCGCGGTCAGCTCAGCGGTCAGCTGTTCGTTGAGGAACTCGATGACCTCGGGGTCGCCCTGCATGCGACGCCGTCCTTCCGTATCGACGAGTGGTGCGCGCATCCTCGCACCGCACGGTGACGCGATCCAGTAAGCGAGTCCTTACCGTCAGTGACCGCCGTGTCCGCCCGGGTCATGAGCACCTCGTCCGGTCTGTCACCATGGACACATGGGTCGGTACGAGCGTCGCGAGGGGGAGCTGCCGCCGGGCCAGCGGCTCCAGCGGGGCTGGCCCGTGACGCACTACGGCCCGGTGCCGCGCTTCAAACCCGACCGCTGGGAGTTCCGCGTCTTCGGCGCCACCGCGGACGGCGACAAGACCTGCTGGAATCACGCGGATTTCTCCGCGCTGCCCTATGACACGGTCGTCGCCGACTTCCACTGCGTCACGAAATTCTCGATGCTCGGCATCGAATGGGGCGGCGTCGCCACCTCGACCGTCGTGAAGCTCGCGCCGCCCGCCGCCGACGTGACCCATGTGATGGTCTGGGCCGAATACGGATTCAGCTCCAACCTGCGGATCGAGGACTTCCTCGACGACCAGTCCCTATTCGCCACCCACAAGGGCGGCCAGCCCCTCACCGCGGAACACGGCTTCCCGGTGCGGCTCATCGTTCCCGGGCTCTACGCCTGGAAAGGCCCCAAGTGGGTCCGCGGCGTCGAATACATGACGGCGGACCGCCGCGGTTTCTGGGAGGAACGCGGCTATCACAACATCGGCGACGCCTGGAGCGAGCAGCGCTACTCCTACCAGGAGGAGCCGGGCGAAGGCCCGGAGATCTAGGGCCTGTCGTTTGGATCTCCGCGGGTGGGCGCGGAAGGGCTCAGCGCACCCAGAGGGTGACCGTGGCGCCCTTCGGCGCCTGGCTGCCGCCGCCGGGGGACTCGCTGAACACGGTGTCGCCGAAGAAGATGTCGATCACCCGCACGTCGAAGCCGGCGTCCTTGAGGATCTGCTGGGCGTCACCCGCCTTCTTGCCCTTGACGTCGGGCACCGGGAAGAGCTGCTGGCCCCTGGACACGGTGATCGTCACCGTGTCGCCCGCCGCCGCCTGGCTGTCCCGGTCCGGGGACTCCAGGGCGACGGTGTCCTTGTCGGCCTCGTCGGAGAAGACCTTCTCCGGCGCCAGGACCACCGTGAAGCCCGCGCCCTGCAGATCCTGCTGCGCGTCGGTGACCGACTCGCCGATCACGTCCGGCACGTCCACCGGCGAACCGCGCGAGACGGTCAGGGTCACCGGGGTGCCGGGGGAGCGCTCCGCACCGGACGCCGGGTCCGTCCCGACGACCTGGCCCTGCGGGACCGAGTCGTCGAACGACTTCCGCACCGTGCCGGGGGTCAGCCCCGCCGCCTTGAGCTGCCGCCGGGCGTCGGCCAGGGTGTGGCCCTTGACGTCGGGCACCCGGATCTCCTGCGGCCCCTTGGACACCCGCAGCGTCACCGTGCCGTTGCTGCGGATCCGCCTGCCGGGCTCGGGGTCGGTTGAGATCACGCTGCCGCGCGGCACGGTCAGCGAGAAGTCCTGCTCGACCCGGGTGTCCAGGCCGGCCGAGCTGAGCTTGTGCTGCGCCTGGGTCTGAGGCAGCGCCAGCACGCCCGGGACCCGGGTGAACTGCCCCTCGCTGATGTACCAGACACCGGCGCCCACGCCGATGATGACCAGCAGGGCCACCAGCACTGCCAGCGGGCCCCTGCGGCTCCTGCGTACCCTCGCTCCGGCGGCGGGCGGCGCGGCCGGCGGTGCCGGCATCTCCGCCAGGTCCGGTGGCGGCATCATCAGCCGGGTCGTCCGGTTCAGGGCGTCCTCGCCCGCGCCCTGCGCCGGGGCGGGCGGCCTGATCACGACGCTGGTCGGCTCCTCGGAACCCACCGGCGGCACCGCGTCCTCGTATGGCCGCGCGTCCAGCTCCCGCGGGCTCAGCGCGGCCCGCACCCCCCGTACCTCGGCGAACATCGCCGCCGCGTCGGCCGGCCGCCGCGCAGCGTCCCGCGCCGCCGCCCGCTCCACCAGCGCGTCCAGCCCCGCCGGCAGCCCCGGTACGGCCGCGGACGGCCGCGGCACGTCCTCGTTCAGCCGCTGCACGATCACCTGCATCGGCGTGTCGCCCGCATACGGCTTCGCGCCGGTCAGCATCTCGTACAGCATCACGCCGCACGCGTACACGTCGGTGCGCTGGTCCACCGTGCCGTGCCCGATCTGCTCCGGCGCCAGGTACGACACCGTGCCGAGCAGCGCTCCCGACACGCTCGTCTGCGTGTCCACCGTCCTGACCAGCCCGAAGTCGGCGACCTTGACCTGGCCGTCGTCCCCGATCAGCACGTTCTCCGGCTTCATGTCCCGGTGCACGAGCCCCGCGCGGTGCGCCGCACCCAGCGCGGCGAGCACCGGCTCCAGGATGTCCAGCGCCGCCCGCGGCGACAGCGCCCCGCGCTCCCGCAGCACGTCCCGCAGCGTGCACCCGGCGACATACTCCATGGCCAGGTAGACGTACGTCCCGTCGGTGCCCTGGTCGAAGACCCCCACGACATTGGTGTGCGACAGCCGCGCGACCGCCTTGGCCTCCCGGATGAACCGCTCCACGAACTCGGTGTCCGCCGCCAGCCCCGGATGCATCACCTTCAACGCGAGCATGCGGTCGAGGCGGGTGTCCACGGCCCGGTAGACCGTGGCCATCCCGCCGACGGCGATACGCGCCTCGACGCGGTAACGCCCGTCGAGCGTCTGCCCGACCAGCGGATCCTGCACGGTGGTGTCCACGACGTCCGATTCTACGATCCGCCCCCGACACGGCCGCTGCTCCACGCCAGGACTGTGGCCGTGCCGTGGTGTTCCGGAACCGAACCGTGACGAAGGAGGACCTTTTCGTGCGGTCCTCGTGGGCGCTTCGCGTGCTCCGGTCCGCAGCGCGGGGGTCCGTCCGGCGGGTGGGGCGGTCAGAAAGCGGGCATTTCGGGGTGGGAGGTGGGGAGGCCGGTCGTCGGGGAGGAGGGGAGGGCGTGGTGGCGGCGGGGGATGCGGCCGGCGCGGTGGGCCAGGCGGCCGGCGGTGACCGCGTGGCGCATGGCCTCGGCCATCAGGGCCGGGTGCTGGGCGCGGGTGACGGCGGAGGCCAGCATGACCGCCGCGCAGCCCAACTCCATGGCCAGCGCCACGTCCGAGGCCGTGCCGGCGCCCGCGTCCAGGATGACCGGGACGCCGGCGCGCTCGGTGATCAGCTGGAAATTGTGCGGATTGCGGATGCCGAGGCCCGACCCGATGGGGGAGCCCAGCGGCATGACGGCGGCGCAGCCGACGTCCTCCAGCTTGCGGGCCAGCACCGGGTCGTCGCTGGTGTACGGCAGTACGGTGAAGCCGTCGTCGACCAAGGTCTCGGCAGCGTCCAGCAGTTCGACCGGGTCGGGCAGCAACGTCCGCTCGTCCGCGATGACTTCGAGCTTGACCCAGTCGGTGCCCAGCGCCTCCCTCGCGAGCCGCGCGGTCAGGACGGCCTCGCCGGCCGTGAAGCAGCCCGCGGTGTTCGGCAGCGCCCGGATCCCGTGCCGGGCCAGCACCGACAGCACCGAGCCCTTCGTCGTCGGGTCGAGCCGCCGCATCGCGACCGTCGTCACCTCGGTACCCGACGCGACGAGCGCCCGCTCCAGCACCTCCAGGCTGGGCGCCCCGCCCGTTCCCATGATCAGCCGCGAGGAGAATTCGACTCCGCCGATCCGCAACAGGTCGTCCGCCACGGCTCAGCCCCCCTGGACCGCGGTGAGGACTTCCACCCGGTCGCCGTCGGCGAGGGGGGTGGCGGACCAGCGGGTGCGGGGGACGACCGTGTCGTTGAGGGCGGCGGCCACGCCCGAGGGGGCGGACGTCAGGGTGGCGACCAGGGCGTCGAGGGCGACCGGGGCGGCGACGGTGCGGGGCTCGCCGTTGAGGTGGACGGTGATCGTCATACGGTCAGCTCCTGCCGCGCCGGCCCGAACCGCAGCGCCCCGAAGGCAGCGGCGTAGGGCGGGAGTTCGCCGGTGTCGGAGGTCAGCACCTCGGCCATGGCGTCCCCGGTGACCGGGGTGAGCAGCACGCCGTTGCGGTGGTGTCCGGTGGCCAGCAGCAGCCCGTCGAGAGCGGTACGGCCGAGCAGCGGCGCGTTGTCGGGGGTGGCGGGGCGCAGTCCCGCCAGCGTCTCGGTGAGCGGGAGTTCGGTGATGCCGGGCACCACGTCGTGCGCGTCACGCAGGAGTTCGTAGACCCCCCCGGCGGTGACCGCCGTGTCCCAGCCGGACTCCTCGCTGGTCGCGCCCAGCACCAGCTCGCCGTTCTCCCGCGGCACCAGGTAGACGTGGCTGCCGCGTACCACCGCCCGTACCGTGCGCGACAGGAACGGCGCGTGCGCCGGCGGGACACGCAGCCGCAGGATCTGGCCCTTCACCGGCCGCACCGGCGGCAGGACGTCCGGCGGTATCCCGGCGATCCGGCCGCTCTCGCAGCCCGCCGCCAGCACCGTGCGGCCGGCGGCGACCGAGGTGCCGTCGGCCAGCACCGCACCCGTCAGCCGGTCGGCGGCGCACTCCACGCGGGCCACCGCGGACCGCAGGAAGGCCACCCCGGCCAGCTCGGCCGCCCGCAGCAGCGCGGCCGCCAGCCGGCGCGGATCGACCTGGTGGTCGCCGTCGACCCGCAGCCCGCCGCGCACGCCGGGGGCCAGCATCGGCTCCAGCCGGCGGCAGTCCCGGCCGCTCAGCCACTGCGCCTCAAGACCGAGCGAGGTCTGGAAGGCGTGCAGGTCGCGCAACTGCGCCCGGTCGTCGGCGTCCAGCGCCACGGCCAGCGTGCCGCACGGGCGGTAACCCGTGTCCAGCCCCGTGGCCGCGGTCAACTCCGCGACGAAGTCCGGATAGCGGTCCGCCGACGCGAGGTTCAGGTCCAGCAGGGTCTGCTCGCCGTACTGCAGCTCGGTCACCGCCGCGAGCATCCCCGCCGCCACGTGGGCGGCGCCGCCGCCGGGTGCGGGGTCCGCGACCGCGGTCCGCAGACCGCGCTGGGCCGCGCGCCACGCCGTCACCAGGCCGATGATCCCGCCGCCGACGACCAGCACGTCGCAATTGTGAGTCCGCATGGAACTACCGCTCCTCCCTTCGCCGGCATGACCCGGATCAGGTTCTACGGTCGGCGGCCCCCAGCCACCCTCTCAGCCCGGTTCCGCCGGGCTCCCGCGAGTTCACTTGCGCGGCTCACCTTATCCCCCCACCCCACCCCACCGCGTCCACCCCGGAATCTCCCCCCACCTACCGCCCCGGAGGGGGCAGCCCGTCGGGGGCGCGGGGAACTGCGCGAGCGGCCACGACGGCGGCGCGGCCAAGCGTCGTACCGCGGGGGGCAGCCCGTCGGGGGCGCGGGGAACTGCGCGAGCGGCCACGATGTCGGCGCGGCCAAGCAGCGCACCGGAGGGGCAGCCCGTCGGGGGCGCGGGGAACTGCGCGAGCGGCCACGACGGCGGCGCGGGCAGCCGGCGTACGGGGGCCAGCCCCCCCGGGGGCGGCGCGGCCGCCCACGGAGCCGCACCGTGCGGGCGTAACAGCACCCCGCAGGGACCGGCTCGGGTTACCGTGAGCGGGTGAGCGAGCGCAGCGCTGTCGTGGTGATCGTCGGGGCCGGAATGGCCGGAGTGCAGACCGCCGTGGCCTTGCGGGAGCTGGGATGGCGGGAGGGGATCACGCTGCTCGGCGACGAGCCGCACCCGCCGTACGACCGTCCACCGCTGTCCAAGGCGGTCCTGCTGGGACAGGCCGGCAGCCCGGCGGTCGACGTGCGCTTCGACGTGGACTTCGAAGCGCTCGGCGTCGACCTGCGCATCGGCGTGCGCGCCCAGGCGCTCCGCACGGCGGACCGCGAGGTGGTCACGGACGCCGGACCGCTCAGGTACGAGCACCTCGTGGTGGCGACCGGCGCGTATCCGGTCGCCCTGCCCGGGACCGCGGGCCTGCCCGGGGTCCACCTGCTGCGGACGCTGGACGACGCGGCCGCGCTGCGCCCGGTGCTGGACGCGCGGCAGCGGGTCGTGGTGGTCGGCGCCGGCTGGATCGGCGCGGAGTTCGCGACCGCCGCCCGCCAGGCCGGCTGCGAGGTGACCGTCGTGGAGGCGGCGGACCGGCCGCTGGCCGGCGCGCTGCCCGCGCTGGTCACCGCCCCCATGCGGACCTGGTACGAGGAGGCGGGCGTCGAGTTGCGCACCGGTCTGCCGGTGTCCGCGCTGGAGCCCGGCGCCGTGGTCATGGCGGACGGCAGCCGGCTGGCTGCCGACGCCGTCGTGGTGGGCATCGGCGCCCGCCCGGCGACGGGCTGGCTGGCCGGATCCGGCGTGCAGCTGGGCGGCGACGGCGCGGTGCTTGCCGACGACCGGCTGCGTACGACCGCCCCCGGCGTCCTCGCGGTCGGCGACTGCGCGTCCTTCCCGTCGGCCCGCTACGGCGAGCGGCTGCTGATCCACCACTGGGACAACGCGCTGCAGGGCCCGCGGACGGCCGCGGCCAACGTGCTGGGCGGGGACGAGCGCTACGACCCGGTGCCGTACTTCTGGTCCGAGCAGTTCGGGCGGTTCGTGCAGTACGTCGGGCACCACCGCGACACCGACACGCTGCTGCTGCGCGGCGATCCGGCCACCGCGTCCTGGTCGGCGTGCTGGCTGCGCGACGGCCGGCTGGTCGCGGTGCTCGTGGTGGACCGGCCGCGCGACCTGGCGCAGGCCCGCAAGCTGATCCGCCGGTCCGCGGTGCTGGACCCGGCGGTGGCGGCGGACTCGTCGGTACCGCTGATGTCGGCGGAGCGGCCGGACTGAGCGGCCGGGGCGGGGGATCGGTCGGGGGATCGGTCGGGCGGCCCGGACCGGGCGGCTGGACCGGGCCGCCGACGGCCCCGGACGGCGGCGCTCTGCAGCGCTTGTCGGTGGCAGGTGGCAGGCTTGTCCCGTGACAGTTTTCTCGTCGGTTGACGCACACATCGATGCACTCGTCCCCTCATGGCTCACCCTGCCCGAGGTCGCCGAGCGCCTGGGCCTCGACATCACCCGGATCCGGCCGCTCATCAAGGAGGGCCAGCTCATCGCGGTCCGCCGCGGGGAGAACAGGGTCTTGATGGTGCCGAGCGACTTCATCGGTGAGGGGAAGATCATCAAGGGCCTGTCCGGCACGCTCACCGTCCTCAAGGACGACGGGTTCTCGGACGAGGAGGCCCTGGAGTGGCTCTTCACCGCAGATGACACCCTGCCCGGCACCCCCGCCCAGGCGCTGCGCGAGAATCGCGGGACCGAGGTGAAGCGCCGCGCGCAGGCGCTCGCCGTGTAGCCCGCCGGCGGCAGCGGCCGCCGCATGCCCCCCAGGGAGCCGACCGTATGACCAGCAGCAGCGCCCGGGAGCGGTTGGCGGCGGCCAGGCTCTATCTGTGCACCGACGCCAGGAGCGGGCGCGGCGACCTCGCGGAGTTCGCCGACGCGGCACTCTCCGGCGGGGTGGACGTGATCCAGCTGCGGGACAAGGGCATCGAGGCCCGCGAGGAGCTTGCCGCGCTCGCCGTGCTGGCGGACGCGTGCCGCCGGCACGGCAGGCTGCTCGCGGTCAACGACCGGGCCGATGTCGCCCACGCGGCCGGCGCCGACGTCCTGCACCTGGGGCAGGGCGACCTGCCGGTGCCGGCCGCGCGCGCCCTGCTGGGCGACCGGGTGGTCATCGGCCGGTCCTGCCACGCCGAGGGCGAGGTGGCGGCGGCCGCGGTCGAGCCGGGCGCCGACTACTTCTGCACCGGGCCCGTGTGGCCGACCCCCACCAAGCCGGGCCGCCCCGCCCCCGGCCCCGCCCTGGTGCGCTATGCGGCCGGGCTCGGCACGGACCGCCCGTGGTTCGCGATCGGCGGCATCGACGCGGGCAACGTCGGGCAGGTGCTGGACGCCGGCGCCCGCCGCATCGTGGTCGTCCGGGCCGTCACCGAGGCCGCCGACCCGCACGCGGCGGCGAGGGAACTCGCGGCGGCGGTCCGCTCGTACGACGGCTGAGCCGGGCGCGTGGCCGCCGTCCCGGACGGGGTCCGCGAGGACGGCGGGACGGCGCAGCCTGTCCACAGGGTGGACAGGGAAACGGACGTAGCCGGGCATATTCGCCGGTACGGTGACGCACGGTCGCCGTACACGGTTAGCCTGCATTCATGGCCCTGGGAATCTCGTCCACGCGACCCGACCGAGCGATCACCATCCGTGAGCTGCTCGCCTCCGGTCACCGGTCGTACTCGTTCGAGTTCGCCGCGCCCAGGACCGAGAAGGGCGAGCGGACGCTGTGGAACGCGATCCGCCGGATCGAGGCGGTCCAGCCGACCTTCGTGTCGGTCACCTACGGCGCCGGCGGCTCGTCCCGCGAGGGCACCGTCCGGGCCACCGACCGGATCGTCTCCGACACCACCCTCACCCCGTGCGCGCACCTGACGGCGGTGAACCACTCGGTGGCCGAACTGCGCAACATCATCGGGCAGTATGCCGACGCCGGGATCCGCAACATCCTCGCCGTGCGCGGCGACCCGCCCGGCGACCCGCTCGCCGAGTGGGTCCCGCACCCGCAGGGGCTGGCCTACGCGGCGGAACTGGTCGCGCTCATCAAGGAGTCCGGCGACTTCTGCGTGGGCGTGGCGGCCTTCACCGAGATGCACCCGCGCTCCACCGACCCGGCCGAGGACACCCGGCACTTCATCGACAAGTGCCGTGCGGGCGCGGACTTCGCCATCACCCAGATGTTCTTCGACGCGGACGACTACCTGCGGCTGCGCGACCGGGTCGACGCGGCGGGCTGCAGCACCCCGATCATCCCCGAAGTGATGCCGGTCACCAACGTCAAGCAGATCGAGCGGTTCTCGCAGCTCGGCAACGCCCCCTTTCCGCCCGACCTGGCGGAGCGGATCCTCGCCGTGCAGGACGATCCGGCGGCGGTCCGGGCGATCGGCATCGAGTTCGCCACCCAGATGTGCCGGCGTCTGATGGCCGAGGACATTCCGGGGCTGCACTTCATTACTCTTAACCACTCCACAGCATCTCTGGAGATCTACGAGAATCTGGGGCTGCACCAGCGGGCGTGACGCGCGCTGCGGCTCCCGGGTGAGGAAGTGGGCACATGGGCCTGTCGGTGCTCTACATCGCGTTCGGCATCGTCGCGCTGTGGCTGCTCGGCGAAGTGCTGCTCCAGTACAAGGCGCGGCTTCGCTGGCGGGTGCTGGCCTTCTGCGGCTTCCTCGGGGTGGTCGTCGGCGTCGCGGTGGGCCAGATCGCGGTGATCGTGCTGGGCGCCCTGGCGTTCGGCGCCGGGCAGACCCTCGTCACCCTGTCGTACAAGCGCGGCTTCTCCACCGGCTGGGCGCTGGGCGGGCAACCCGGCTCAAGCCGCCGCCGCAAGGGCGGTGCCCCGCGCACCGAGCCCGTCATCGAGGTCGGCCCGGTCGAGGAGGACGACTTCGCGGCGGTCGGCAGCGGCCCCGGCGCGGACCATGCGGTCGCCGCCGAGCAGATCGCCGACCCGGCGGCCGGCGCCGCGGACGACGTCTACCAGCCGGTCCCGCTGCACGAGGACAGCGGCGAATACCCGCTCTACGGGAACCAGCAGCCCTACCCCGCCGACCCGTACACCGACGGCGGCTACGAGGGCTACGGCACCCAGGGCTACCAGGACTGGGGCACCGGCCCGCAGCCCGCGGCGGCCTCCTACGGCTACCAGAACGGCCAGAACGGCCAGCACGGTCAGGGCAGCCAGCACGGCGGCTACGGCGACTCCTCCGGCTGGGCCGGCGACCAGGCCGCCGCGGCCTCCTACGGCGGGCAGCAGCAGGACTACGGCTACGACCAGGGCGGCTACCAGCAGCCCGCCGCCGGCTACGACTACGTCCAGACCACCGGCGACTGGACCGGCCAGCCCCAGTCGCCGGCCGACCCGTACGGCTACGGCTACCAGCAGGAGCAGCCGCCGACCTACATCCCGCACCAGCAGGGGACCTACGAGTCCGACCCGCAGCAGAACCACCAGCAGCACCAGCAGCCGTACGAGCAGCAGTCCTACGACCAGCAGACCTACGAGCAGCAGCAGCAGCAACCGCAGTACGCCGACCCCTACGACCCCTACCGCTACTGAGCCGGCGGGCCGCGCCGGGCCCTCAGCGGCGGCCCAGCAGCGCGGGCAGCCGTGCCGCCGCCGTACCGAGCCCGTCCGGGAAGGCCCAGGACGGTCCCGGCGCCGGGGCGGGGGCGGCAGGCGGTGCCGCCGAGGGGAAGTGCCGCAGCAGTGCCGCCTCCTCGTAGCGGTGGCAGCCGCTGTGCCAGGTCAGGATGCCGGCCATCCAGTCCCGCAACTCCTGCGCATGGTCCTCCAGTGCCCGCCGCGCGGCCCCGTCGAGCTGGAACTCCTCGAAGAGCGCGGGCAGTTGCGTCTCGGTGATGTACTGGAACTCGGCCATCCTGGCGGCCATCAGCCCGCCGACCACCCGCATGCCCTCCTCGGGGCCGCAGTCGAGGAACTTCTGGACCACCAGCACCGCGTTGTGTATCTCGCCCTCGAACTGGATCTCCTTCTGGTACGAGAACACGTCGTTGAGCAGGCAGGCGAAGTCGGCCGCGGCGGACTCCATGGCCCGCACCGGGCGGGAGCGGTAGACCTCGGGCGAGAGGGTGCCGCCGTGGCCGATCCGGGACAGGCTCATGGTCAGGTCGGAGCCGAAGGTCTTGCGGCGCATCTCGATGTAGTCGACCGGGTCGGGGATCCGGTTCTGCTTCTGGTTGGCCAGCTCCCACAGCCAGCTCTCGGTCATCTCCTCGACGGCGGTGCGGAAGGTGCGCCGGGCGTCCGGTGCCATGGGTCCCGCGGTGCGCTGCCACAGGTCGGCGAGGCCCCGCTCCAGCGCGGTCAGCGGCGGCGGCGCGGGTTCCGCGCCCAGCGGCATGAACAGGCCGAAGCGGTCGGTGGCGTGCCGCGCCATCGCCATGTCGGGAGCCCGGCCGAACACCAGCGGGTAGTAGTCGTCGCCGTAGGTGCCCCAGGTCAGCCAGTCGGTGGTCAGGTCCAGGCCGTCCTGGTCGGCGTCGGGATGGATGCCGGCCGCGCACAGCGCGAAGTCGAAGGCCACCAGCTTGTCGGGATTCCACAGGCCGCCGGGGACCGGGAAGCCGGGCTCCGGGTCCAGCATCCCCATCCGCTTGCCCCAGGCGAGGTTGTGCGTGCGGGCGGTGTCCAGGTGCGGGCTCAGCCGGGTCGTGAACGGCATCGGGATGTCCGGCAGCGGCACCGCGCCCACCTGCTGGTGCGGCACATGGCTGAAGCCGCGCAGCCGCTGCGGCATGGTCGCGGCCAGCGAGCCGATCACCCCGGCCGCCGAGGTGCCGAGCCCGGTCGGTCCGCCGAGTCCGCCGCCCGCGCCGGTCACCTCACCGGCGGCGCCGTCCTTCGCCCCGTTCATGTAGCGGCTGGAGCGCATGTGCCACTCGTGGCCGCCGGACTGCCAGTCCTGCAGGCCCTTGACGTAGGCGAAGACGTCGCGCCGCTCCTTCGGGCCCAGGCCGTGCCGGTCGGCCAGCGGCTCGACCTCGGTGAAGGCGGTGTGCTCGAACTGCTGGAGCCGGGAGGTCAGCAGCTGGTTGACCCGCTCGGCGGCCTCCTGGGTGCCGATGCCGAGGAACTTCTCCAGCACCAGCACCGCATTGGCCAGCTCGCCCTCCTGCTCGGTCTCCCGCTGGTAGGAAAACAGGTCGTTGCGCAGGTGGACCCCGTCGGCGAAGGTGTCCCGCAGCACCCGCATCGGGCGGCTCGCGGCGATCACCGCGGGCACCTCGGCCGCCGCCGCGTGCTCGATGAGATTCGCCGACCAGGGCGCACCGCCCACCTTGCGGCGCATCTCGATGTACTCGATCGGGTTGGACACCCGGCCCGCGCTGATGTTGTCCAGCTCCCACAGCGACTCGTCGAGCAGTGCCTTGGTGCTCTCCGCGAAGCGCCGCCGCCAGCTGACGGACATCGTGGGGACGGTGCGCGCCCACAGGTCGGCGAGGCCGGCCTCCACCTGGTTGGTCGGCTCGGGCACCGGCTGCCCGAGGTCCACCGGCATGAAGGCGGGCAGCCGGTCCAGATAGGCCTTCGCGCCCGCCATGTCCTGGCTGCGCTTGTAGATGTCGAGGAAGTGGTCGTCGAAGAAGAACACCCACACATACCAGTCGGTGACCAGGTCCAACTCGGGGCCCGAGGCGTCCGGGTGGGTGTAGGCGCACAGCAGCGCGTAGTCGTGCGCGTCGAGGTCGGACTCCTCCCAGATGCCCGACCCCTCCAGCATGTCCATCTCGCGTGCCCACGCCTTGGTGTGCACGCGCGCACGGTCCAGATGCGGATTGAGGCGGGCCGGATAAGGGACGTAGAACCGCGGGAGCTCGAAGGGCTGAGACATGTCGGCAAGGCCTTCCACTCAGGAGATCAAAGGGCCTGTGATCACGCTAAGTGATCGACAGTCCACTCCGGGAGGACCTGCGGACACAACCGCCCGATCTGCTGAATTCGGGCGGGAGCCCGATTAACGATCTTGGGAGGTGGTCATGTGTGACGCGACCCGCTCAGCGGCTGCCGCCGGGGCCGCCGGCGACCAGGTCGGCCGTGATCGCCGCCGACATGCCCGCGTGCGGCAGCCCGCCGCCGGGATGGGCCCAGCCGCCGACGAGGTAGAGCCCGGGGAGGGGCGACCGGTTCGCGGACCGCAGCAGGATGCCGCCGGCCCCGGCCAGCGACGGCGCGGGCACCGCGCCGCGCGCTGCCCCGGTCTCCCGCTCGATGTCCACCGGGGTGCGGACCTCCCGCCACAACTCACGCGCGCGCAGCCCCGGCACGGCCGCCTCCGCGGCGGCCACCATCAGCTCGGCGAAGGAGTCGGCGGCCCCCGGCCCGTTCCAGTCCAGCGTCCGCGCCCGCTTGGGCGCCGCCTCGTGCGCGGGCACCGGCGCGGTCAGCGTCACCGCCTCGTGGCCGTCGTCGGGACGCGTCGCCGGGTCGTCGGGCCGCAGCACGGTCACCGTCAGCGCGCCGTGCGGCGGCAGCGGCGCGGGGCGGCGGGCGGTGAGCCACTCCAGCGCCCGGCCCCGGTCCGCCGCGTGCACCACCGTGCGGTGCGCGGTGCCCGAGGGGCGCGAGCCGCGCAGCGCCAGATGCACCGTCAGGCGGCTCGCCTCGTCGCGCGGCCCGGGGAAGGGCCACGGGGATTCGCCGGCGTCCCGGCCCCCCGCGTCCGCGGGGAGGGCCGGCGCGGGCGCGCCGGCCACCACGAGGTCGGCGGCCACCTCGCTGCCGTCGGCGAGCCGCACGCCAGCCGTACGGCCGTCCGCCACCAGCAGGCCGGTCACGCGCGCGTCGAAGCGGAATTCCACCCGGCGCTCCAGGCACCGCTCGTGGACCGCGCGCGCCAGCTCCCGCATGCCGCCGCGTACGTACCAGACGCCGAAGGCCTCCTCCAGATACGGCAGGACGGCCGCCGACGCCGGGGCCTCACGCGGATCGACACCCTGGACCAGCAGGTGGCTCTCCAGCAGCGCCGCCAGCCGCGGGTCGCGCAGCTCCGCGGCGGCGGTCCTGGCCAGCGTCGGCCGGTGGCGGCGGGGGCCGAAGCCGCGCCTGACCGCCGGATACGGATCGCGGGCGAAGTGCGACGGGTCGGCGGGCAGCGCCTCCTCCAGCATCGGCCGCCGCATCACCTCCCAGGTCTCCCGCGCCCTGACCATGAGGTCGCTCCAGCGCTCACCGCTGCCGGGCCCGAAGGCCGCGTCCATGGCGGCGATCGTGCCCGACCGCGAGGCGTTCGGCAGCGTGAGGTCCGTGCCGTCGGCGAAGACATGGCGTCCCGCCGGGTCCACCGCGACCAGGTCGACGCAGTCCTCCAGGGCCCGCTTCCCGGTCTTCACGAACAGGTCGCGGTAGACCGCGGGCAGCGTCAGCAGGCCGGGTCCGGTGTCGAAGGCGAAGCCGTCCCTGGCCAGCCGGCCGACACCGCCGCCGTACGTGCCGGTGCGTTCGAGCACCACCACCCGGTGGCCCCCGACGGCGAGCCGGGCAGCCGCCGCCAGCGACGCCATGCCCGCGCCGATCACCGCAATCCGTGCCATGCCACGGACTGTAGCGGCGCGCGCGGGCTCAGGCGGCGGCCGGGGTGCCGGGTCCGCCGCGGGACGCGCGGCGCTCGCGGCGGCGGCGCCAGAAGCGCCGGATGCGGGAGAAGAGGAAGCCCACCGTGGCAAGGCCGAGCGCCAGCAACGTGCCGGCGATCAGCGCCGCCGCCACCGGGTGGAAAAGGGCGAAGACCATCAGCGTCCCCACCCCCAGGTCCTCGGCGAGGCTCACCACGATGTTGCTGAACGGCTCCGGCGAGGTGTTGACCGCCATCCTGGTGCCGGCCTTCACCAGATGGCTGGCCAGTGCGGTGGAACCGCCGACCGCGGCCGCCGCGAGCTGCGGCAGCGAGCCGTCGTGGCCGGCGAGCAGCGCGGCCACCACCGCGCCCGCGACCGGCCGGACGGCGGTGTGCACCGCGTCCCACGCCGTGTCGATGTAAGGGATCTTGTCTGCGACGGCCTCGCAGAGGAAGAGCAGGGCGGCAGCCACCAGCACGTCGGGGCGCTGCAGCGCCTGCGGGACCTCGTCGGTGGCCCCGGTGGCGCCCATCAGGCCCAGCAGCAGCACGACGGCGTAGGCGTTGATCCCGCTCGCCCAGCCACTGGTGAAGACCAGCGGGAGTACGGACATGACCGGAACTCTAGCCAGAACAGTCCGGACGGTGAGCGGAACCGGGGGAAGGCGAGTGAAACCGCCGGAATCTGAGTATCACTACCTAGACGCGCCATTGAGTATCCGCACGGATGGTCGCCGCCCGGCGGGCACGGGAGAGTGGAGCCGCGGACGGGCAGGCCGACCGCACCGCCGACACGGGGCGGCGGTACGACGGCTGCCCGGTCGTGAACGGGGGTTGCATGGGGGAGGCGCTGTCCCGGCACGGCTCGGTGGGGGACCGGCTCGTGCCAGGACAGCGCACTCGACTTTTCCGGCGCCTCCCGGCCCCCGGCTTCCCCCGGCCGCCAGGACCGGGCCTCAGGGCCGCGGCGCCGCGGAGTCGAGCGCCGCGCCCCCGATCCGGCCCTGGAGCAGCCGCGACAGTGCCGCGTGCACGTCGTCGATGCTGCGTTCCGGCTGGAACGCCTGCCAGTCGAGGGCCGCCACCAGCACCATGCCGAACAGCGCGGACGCCGTCAGTTGGACGTCGGTGTCCTCGCTCAGCTCGCCCGCCGCCACCGCCGCGCTCAGCACCTCCTCGACCACCGCGACCGCCTGCCGCCGCACCAGCATCAAGGTGTCCTGCCAGGCCCGGTTGGTCCGCCACAGCTCGGCCACGTAGAGCTGGGTGAACGACGGGTAGCGCACGATGAAGCCCAGGCCGGCGTGGATCATCGCGTCCAGCGCGTCCACCCCGCCGCCGCCGCGCGCCGTGGCGGCGGTGGCGGCCTGGCGCAGCGCGTCCCGCAACCGGCCCACACCGTCCCGCAGCAGCTCCTCGAACAGGTCGTTCTTGCTCGCGAAGTTGTAGTAGACGGTGCCCTTGGCGACCCCGGCCCGCTCGGCGATCTCGTCGACGGTGGTGGCGGAGAAACCCTGCTCGGCGATGAGAGTGACGGCAGCCGCGTAGAGCTTGCGGCGGGTTGCCTGGCGTCGTGCGGTGCTCATGGCACCGATTCTGCCCGCCCGCAGTGGGGCGAGGTGACCCGATCATCGAGGAAGAGATGGTATTCGCAGGTCAGAGCCGATTGTCAGTGGTCGGCCCCAGTATGGGGTATACGGACACACGTACGGAGAAAGTGAGGCTCGCCATGGCAGTTCCGCTCAGCGACGTCCACCCTGTGCTGCGCCGCGCCGCCGCGTCACCCGCCGCCCTCGACCTGCTCACCCAGGCGCACCACGGACTCACCGAGGCCGCCGCCCTCGACGCCCCGCACGAGAGGTATGCCACCGCCCACCTCGCCGCCCTGCGCACCGCCGCCGCGGTCCTCGCCGCCCGCGGCAGGCCCGAGGACACCCCGCGGCGGCGCCGCAGGATCCGCAGCGTGTGGGAGGTGCTGCCGGAGATCGCACCGGAGCTGTCCGAATGGGGCGCGCTGTTCGCCGCCGGCGCCGACCGCAGGGCCAGGGCGGACGCCGGCATAGCCGGTGCGGCGGGCCCCCGGGAGGCCGACGACCTGGTCCGCTCCGTCACGATGTTCCTGCGCCTGGTGGAGCGCATGCTGCTGCTCCGCCCCCCGCTCGACGGCGCCCCGCCGCTGATACCGGCCCCCGCGGCCGAGTAACCGGCGCGCGGCCCGCTGCCCGTGACGGCCGGCCCCGGAGTTCCAGGCCCTAGGGCCTGTCCGGCGGATCTTGCCGGGCCTGCGACGCCCGGCACCGCACCTCTCCCCCTGCCTTCGGCGGGAGGTGCCCCCAGCGTTGTCGAATCATCCTTGTACGACCCGGTACGAGGACGATTCTCCGCCTTGCGATGTACGGCACCGGACGCCGCAGGCTGATCCGCCAAGATCCGCCGGACAGGCCCTAGAGTTGGGGCCGCACCAGTCACCCGCAGCCGCGAGGAGCCGTCCGCCATGTCCCGTCAAGGAGGGGTGGACCCCATGCGCCCCCGAGCCAGCCTGCGTACCGCTGTGGTCTGGGAAGTGCTGCGTGACGCGCTGGAGCGGCGGGCGAAGGCGGCGGACACCGCTGTTCTCGACGTGCTCGACATCGGCGGCGGCACCGGCAACTTCGCGGTGCCCGTCGCCCGCCTCGGCCACCGGGTCACCGTCGTCGACCCCAGCCCCGACGCGCTGTTCGGCCTGGAGCGGCGGGCCGCCGAGGCCGGCGTCACCGAGCGGGTCAGCGGAGTGCAGGGCGACGCCCAGGGGCTGCTGGACGTGGTCACCCCCGGCGCGTACGACATGGTTCTCTGCCACGGGGCGCTGGAATACGTCGACGACCCCGCCGAGGGCGTCCGCCACGTCGCCGGCGCCCTGCGTGCGGGCGGCGCGCTCAGCCTGCTCGCGGCGGGCCGCGGCGGCGCGGTCCTGGCCAGGGCGCTCGCCGGGCATTTCGCCGAGGCGCAGCGCGCCCTGGGCGACCCCGACGGGCGGTGGGGCGACGGCGACTCGCTGCCCCGCCGCTTCACCGCGGAGGAGCTGACCCGGCTGGTCGCCGACGCCGGGCTGCGGGCCGCCGCCGTGCACGGGGTGCGGATCTTCGCCGACCTGGTGCCGGGAGTGCTGGTCGACACCGAGGCGGGCGCGCGGGACGCGCTGCTCAGACTGGAGCTGGCGGCCGCGGAGGACCCCGGTTTCCACGCGGTCGCGACCCAGCTGCACGTGCTCGCCGAGCGCGACTGACCGGTGACCGCGCAGCGGGGCACGGGGGCCGCCGAGCCCCCGTGGGGCCCCCGCGTGCGGGACGGCACACAGGGACCGCGTCACAGCCCCGCCCGTCACGCCATTCCTGACCGTATGCTGGCATGACGCGACAGTGGACGGGGAATGAAGCACCCGTCGGGTTGGCGCATCGGGGTGGGTTTCACGGGGGCGATTCCCTGCCTATCCTGAAAGGGTCGGACCGGTCGCCTCCCGCGACCGACGAGTAGGAGGTCTCCGTGCCGCTCTCGGAGCACGAGCAGCGCATGCTCGAGCAGATGGAGCGAGCGCTGTACGCCGAAGATCCCAAGTTCGCGTCGGCGCTCGAGGGAACCGGGTTGCGCACATTCACCCGGCGCCGGGTCTACCTGGCGGTCGCAGGGTTCCTGGTCGGTGTCGCGCTGCTCATGGGCGGCATGATCGCCAAGCTCGTCTGGGTCGGCGTGGCAGGCTTCCTCGTCATGCTCATCTGCGCGGTCCTCGCGGTCACCGGCTGGCGCAAGGCCGGCAGGCCGGGCGATCCCGCACCGCCGACTGCCGCCGTCCCCGGCCGAGGCGGCCGGCTCGGCCGCCACCAGCCCCGCAAGGGCAAGGTCATGGACCGCATCGAGGAGCGGTGGCAGCGCCGCCGCGACCAGCAGGGCCAGTAGCCTCCGGCTCGCTCCACCCCATTTCGTACGCCCGCGCCGATTCGCTGCGCGGGCGGTTGTGTGGTGCCTCCACGTAAGGCGGTGCGCTTGCCGTCGGCAAAGCGGTAGGTGCGGGGCGCAGGCACGCATCGACAGATCCCGTCCGGCTGGGGTGTCCGGCACGCCCGCAGCGCCCCCTGCCGGCCGCCCCTGGGTGGGGCGCCCGGCAGGGGGCGGCGGGTCAGGACGTGCGGGTCAGGCGGCGGCGCAAGGGAGCCGTGAGGCGCTCCATGGTGCGGGAGAGGCTCGCGGACACCGACGCCGTTGTGGCGGACGCGCTCCACAGGACGCGGACGAAGGAGCGGGGGAAGAAGCGGGCGCGCAGCCGCGCGCCGCGGCCGGCCGAGGCGTGCAGGCCCGCGCGGACCGCGTGGACGTCGGCCGCGAGACCGGTGGCCGCCTGCGGCTGTGGCGCGTACAGCGTGCGCTCCACCGCGGAGGCCAGCGAGGTCGCCGCCTCGGCGGCGGGCCCGCTGAGCCGGCCCTCCGTGACCATGCGGGACATCGCCCGCCGCGGGGTCTCGGACCCGTCGGGCTGGATGCCGTAGTCCCACCCGGTGTCGAGCACCTCGTGCCATGCGGACAGCACGAGCCCGTCCGCTTTCTCCCTGCCGCCTCTCAGCCGCCCTGCCCGTACCCGTCGTCGCCACAGCAGTGGCAGCGTGGGCACCGCGAGCACCAGCAGCGCGATGAGTACGAGCCCCGCGAGCCGCAGCCCGCCGAAGCCGGAGCCGCCCGAGCCGCCGCTGCCCGCGGCGGCCGCCGAGGCGCACGCGGCCGGGCCGAGGTCGTGCTGCGCGGCGCACTGCGAGGAGGTCGTGGGCGTCGGGCGGGCGGTGCTGCCGGTGCCGTGCTGCGTGGGGTCGGAGGTGTCGCCGCCGCCCGCGGTGCTGGTCGACAGCGTGTAGGACGGCGCCGTGCCCCGGTAGGGCGTCGGCTCGAAGCGGGTCCAGCCGATGCCCTCGAAGTACAGCTCGGGCCAGGCGTGAGCGTCCTTGAGCCCGACCGACATGGTGCCGTCGGTGGTGAGCGAGCCGGGCGTGAAGCCGACCGCGACCCGCGCGGGGATGTGCAGGGTGCGGGCCATCGTCGCCATGGTGAAGGCGAAGTGCACGCAGAAGCCCCGCTTGGTCTGCAGGAACCGGGCGATCGCGTCGACGCCCGTACCGGACTTGGCCTCGGTGTCGTAGACGAACTGCCCGGAGGTGAAGTACCGCTGGAGGTCGAGCGCCCGCTCGTAGTCGGTGGTCGCCGACTGCGTCACCTGCCGGGCGGTGGCCGCCACGACCGCGGGCAGCGAGTCGGGCACCTTCTCGTACTGCTCGGCGATCTTCCCGGCGGCCGGCGGCGCCGCCGCGAGCTGCGCGGCGGTCGGCTCCAGCTGCATGCTGCCGACCTGGTACTGCAGCCCCGCGGTGGTCTGCCCGTGGTCCCCGACGACCATCCGGCCCTCGGGCTCGTAGCGCCAGTCCCCGTCGGCCCGCACCCGCAGCGCCGGATAGGGCATCGGCAGCCAGCCCTGCGCGTAATCCCGGTCCACCGCCACCGAGGTGTCGACCTCGGTGTACTTCACGTCCCCCGCCTGGCCCTGCGGCGTCGGCAGCACGTCGGGGATGTCCACCTTGTCGTCCTTGGAGGCCGACCACTGCGTGCCGTCGAACTGGTCGAGCGACAGGATCCGCAGGTACATCCCGGTGGCGTCGGGGGAGTTGGTCCTGTAGGTCAACACCTCGCGGTTGTCCGGCTGGTTGAGGTAGTCCTGCAGCGCGACCTCGGGACGCACCGACGTGGCATTGCCGACACCGCCGCCCAGACCGTTGCCGCTGCCGCCGCCCGTGGAGCCCAGCAGGCCGCCGCTGAGCGAGGGCAGGACGACGGGCAGCACCACGGCGATGCCCAGCGCCATCGCCCCGATCCGGCGCCCGGTGCGCACGGGCGCCAGCGGCGCGCCGCCGCCCGCCGCGCCGGCCGGCCCCGCCCAGTTGCCCTGCCGCGGGGCGCCGCCGAAGACCCGGCCCCAGCGGGAGAGCCGGTCGCGGCCCTCGGCGAGCAGCAGCAGCAGATAGCCGCTGGCGGCGATCAGGAAGTACAGCCACTGGCTGCCGCCGTCCTCCAGGCCGGCGGCGACCGCGTAGAGCGCGAGCAGCGGCAGCCCGGCGGGCGCCGCGCTGTTGTACGTCACCGCTATGGCGTCGACCGCGAGCGCGATCAGCAGCACCCCGGCGACCAGCAGGAACCTGATGCCGGGGGTGACAGGCGCCGGGATCGCGAAGTTGGTGACGTCGGTCATCCCGTCCTGGACCAGCTGCCCGAGCTGGCGGAAGGCCTGCGGGCCCGGCAGCACCCCGCCGAGCGCCTGGTGCGGGGTGAACATCGCGGTCAGCACCAGCAGCGAGACCACCAGTTGGGCGAGGACCGTCAGCGGCCTGGCCAGCGGCACCCGGCGGGCACCGGCGCCCACCCCGGCCTGCAGGACCACGCACAGCACCGCCTTGGCGTACCAGCCGCGCGGGCTGGCCAGCGGCAGCAGCGCCGCCGCGGCCATCAGCGAGGCCAGCGCCGCGAACACCGTCAGCCGCGCACGTCCGCTCATGTCGTCGCCCCCGCCTCGTGCCGTCCCTGCGGGGTGTCAGGGGACTCCTCCCGCGTGCGGTAGCGGTCGGCCCGCTGCCACAGTTCCGGCAGCGCGTCGCCGGCGGCGACCTCGACCACCGTCCAGCCTGCCTCGCGCAGCATCCGCACCGCGCGCCCGGTGCCGTCCTGCTCGCCGGCCGGTACGGCGTCCGCGTCGCCTGCCGGCACCAGCCGGCCGGTCGCGTCCCGGGCCACCCAGTCGTCGCTGTCCAAAACGAAGGCGACCGCGCCGCCGGTCCGCTGCCTGATCCTCGCCACGCCCGCGGCCTGTTCCTCGTCCAGGTCGCCGAGGAAGGCCACTATCAGGCCCTCGGTCGCCGAGCGCAGCGCCTCGTACGCGGCCGAGAGCGTCTCGCCGTCCGAGTGGGCCACCACCGCGAGGGTGTCGAGCAGCACCAGCGCCATGTCGGTGGGGGAGCCCCCGCCGAGGGAGGGGGAGGAGTCGCCGCCGAACCCGCCCTCGGGGCCCGGCACGCTGGTGCCGGTGTCGGTCAGCAGCCGGACCGCGTAGCCGCGCTCCAGCATGTGGGTGGACACCGAGGCGGCCGCGGACACCGCCCACTCGAAGGCCGAGTCAGGACCGGAGCCGAAGTAGGCCCAGGCGCGGGTGTCGAGCAGCACCGTGCAGCGCGCCCGGTGCGGCTGCTCCTCGCGGCGCACCATCAGCTCGCCGTATTTGGCCGTCGAGCGCCAGTGCACCCGGCGCAGGTCGTCGCCGTGCCGGTAGCCGCGCGGGATGACGTCGTCCTCACCGGCGAAGGCCAGCGCCCTGGTGCGGCTCTCGCCGTAGCCGTTGGCCTCGCCCGCCAGCCGCACCGGCGGCAGCGCCTCGACCCGCGGGACGACGGTGAGGGTGTCGTGGGCGCTGAACGAGCGGGTCAGCTCGCACATGCCGAACGGGTCGGTGAGCCGCAGTTGCAGCGGCCCGAGCGGGTAGCGGCCGCGCAGGTCGGAGCGCACCCGGTAGGACACCTCGCGGTGACCGCCGGGCTCGACCCGGTCCAGCACGAAGCGCGGGCGCGGGCCGAGGACGTACGGCACCCGGTCCTGGAGCATCAGCAGGCCGGTGGGCATCCGCGAGACGTTGTCGACCCGCAGGTGCACCCGGGCCTCCGACATCGCGGGCACCCGGGACGGCGAGAGCCGGCGGCTGCCCGCGACGCGGTAGCGGGTGCGGTAGAGCACCGCGACGCACACCAGCGGCAGGATCGCCAGCAGCAGCCCGACCCGCAGCAGGTCGGGCTGCCCGAGGACGTACGCGCATATCGCCGCGGCGATGCCGGCCGCCACGAAGGACCGGCCGCGGGTGGTGAGCCCGCCGAGCGCGGTACGGAAGCCGCCGGCGCCCGAGCGCGGCTCGCCGCCCGGTGCGTCGGCACCGCCGGCCCCCGGCGGTCGCGGCGGCAGCGGGGGCGGACCACCGGGGGCGGGGGTGGCCATCACAGGCCCCGGGCGCCCGGCATGCCCGGGCGGCGGCCCGCCGACGGATCGGGGACCGGGACGCGGTGCAGGATCTCGGCCACGACCTGCTCGGGGGTGCGCCGGTTGAGCTGGGCCTGCGCGGTCGGCAGCAGGCGGTGCGCCAGGACCGCGGAGGCCAGCGCCTGCACGTCGTCCGGCAGCACGAAGTCCCTGCCGTCCAGTGCCGCGGTGGCCCTGGCCGCCCTGATCAGGTGCAGGGTGGCCCGGGGGGAGGCGCCGAGCCGCAGGTCGGGGTGGTCGCGGGTGGCGCCGACCAGGGACACCGCGTAGCGCCGCACCGGGTCGGCGACGTGCACCTGGCGGACCGCCTCGATGAGCTTGACGATCTCGTGGGCGTGCGCGACCGGCTGGAGGTCGTCGAGCGGGGAGACCCCGCCGTGCACGTCCAGCATCTCCAGTTCGGCCTCCGGGCTGGGATAGCCGATGGACACCCGCGCGGTGAAGCGGTCGCGCTGCGCCTCGGGCAGCGGGTAGGTGCCCTCCATCTCCACCGGGTTCTGGGTGGCGATCACCATGAAGGGGCTGGGCAGTTCGTAGGTGGTGCCGTCGACGGTGACCTGGCGCTCCTCCATCGACTCCAGCAGCGCCGACTGCGTCTTGGGCGAGGCGCGGTTGATCTCGTCGCCCACCACGATCTGCGCGAAGATCGCGCCCGGCTTGAACTCGAAGTCCCGCTGCTGCTGGTCGAAGACGCTCACTCCGGTGATGTCGGAGGGCAGCAGGTCCGGCGTGAACTGGATACGCCGGACCGAGCAGTCGATCGAACGTGCCAGCGCCTTGGACAGCATCGTCTTGCCGACGCCCGGCACGTCCTCGATCAGCAGGTGCCCCTCCGCCAGCAGCACGGTCAGCGCCACCCGGACGACCTCGGGCTTGCCCTCGATCACGCTCTCCACACTGCGGCGAACCCGGTCCGCGGTCGTGGTCAGATCACTCAGGCTTGCTCGTGCCTCAAACGTGGTCACCCGGTACTCCTAGGCCATGTTCCGCGGGACACGGTCATCCCTGGACCGGCCCTCCCCGAATGTGCGTGTGGCCGCGCTCGCCGATGACGAAGCGGTGCCGCACTGTGCATTCTTCCCTTACGCGGCACTCCACGTCACTCGACTGCCGTTACTTGTTCGTGATTTCGCGCAGCAGGCCGGTGTTGACGTCGAAGACGAAACCCCGGACGTCGTCGGTGTGGGCGAGGAAAGGGGAGGTCCTGACCCTGGTCATGGACTGCCGGACGTCCTGGTCGATGTCGGTGAAGGACTCCACCGCCCAGGTCGGCCGCTGGCCGACCTCGGCCTCCAGCTCGGTGCGGAAGTCCTCGGTGATGCTCTGCATGCCGCAGTTCGTGTGATGGATCAGCACGACCGAGCGGGTGCCCAGGGCGCGCTGGCTGATGGTGAGCGAGCGGATCGTGTCGTCGGTGACCACGCCGCCGGCATTGCGGATGGTGTGGCAGTCACCGAGCGCGAGGCCGAGCGCCCTGTGCAGGTCGATGCGGGCGTCCATGCAGGCCACCACGGCGACTTTGAGCACCGGCCTGGCATCCATGCCGGGGTCCTGGAAGGCGGCGGCGTACTGCTGGTTGGCGTCGACCAGTCGGTCGGTGACGGAGGCGGTGGCGGCCGAGGCCTCGGACGGGCCGTCTGCGGCGAATATCGACATGGTTCCGACGTTAAGGCCCGCACCGGGCGATCACCTGTCGTGAGTCCCGACGAAAAGCTAAATATGGGTCAATCCCACGCCTGTGATGTAACCCACACGGGTCGGCGGGGGCTTCGCGGGGGTCGCCCGGCAGGGTGACGCGCCCGCGCCGGGCCAACGTTGACCGTGGGGCAGTGTGGAGTAAAGTGGCGCGAAGTGGTGCGTGAAAAGCGGCGTCTGCGGGAGGTGCGATGTTCCTCGGGACGTACACCCCTCGGCTGGACGACAAGCATCGCCTGGTGCTCCCCGCCCGCTTCCGGGAGCCGCTGGCCGAGGGGCTGGTGATCACCCGCGGCCAGGAGCGGTGCCTGTGCGTATGGCCCGTCGAGGGCTTCAAGGTGGCCACCGAGCAGCTGTCCGCGGCCCCGCTGACCTCGAAGTCCGCCCGCGACTACCTCCGGTTGCTGTTCGCCGGGGCGCACGACGAGATCCCCGACAAGCAGGGCCGGGTCACCGTCCCGCAGCCGCTGCGGGAGTATGCCGGGCTGGAGCGGGACTGCGCCGTCATCGGTGCCAACACCCGGGTGGAGATCTGGTCGGCGACGGCCTGGGCCGATTACCTGGCGGCCCAGGAGGACACCTTTTCGGCCCTGTCACAGGAGGTTCCGCCCGGATTACTGTGAGCGCGGCCCCCCGCACCGCGCGCATCCCCCTTGCGAACCACCCGCGCGGACGTACGGCTCGGCCTCCTCCCGCTCCACCGTTGCGCTGGCACCACTTCCCCGGTGCCAGGGGAACGTTTCTGCCGAGCGGGCGGGGACCAGGTCCTACGTCCATCCGCCGGCCGCCACCCAGGGCCGGCCGCGCGCCAGCACCGTCCGAGAAGGGCCGGCCCCATGAGCGACACCTCCCCGCAGCCACCGGAGCCGCGGCACGTCCCGGTGATGCTGCGGCGCTGCCTCGACCTGCTGGGGCCCGCCCTGGCCGAGCCGGGCGCCGTGGTCGTGGACGCCACGCTGGGCCTCGGCGGGCACAGCGAGGCGCTGCTGAGCACCTTCCCCGCCGCCCGGCTGATCGCCCTGGACCGCGACCCGGAGGCGCTGAAGCTCTCCGGCCGCCGGCTCGCCCGCTTCGGCGACCGCGCCACCCTGGTCCACGCGGTCTACGACGAGTTGCCCGACGTCCTGGCCGGCCTGTCCGTGCCGCGCGTGCAGGGCGTGCTGTTCGACCTCGGCGTGTCCTCCATGCAGCTGGACGAGGCCGACCGCGGCTTCGCCTACGCCCAGGACGCCCCGCTGGACATGCGGATGGACCAGACCACCGGGATCAGCGCGGCCGAGGTGCTGAACACCTACCCGCCCGGCGAGCTGGTCCGCATCCTGCGCACCTACGGCGAGGAGAAGTTCGCCCGCAAGATCGTGGACGCCGTCGTGCGGGAGCGGGACGCGGAGCCTTTCCGCAACAGCGCCAGGCTGGTCGAGCTGATCAGGAACGCGCTGCCGCAGGCCGCCAAGCGCACCGGCGGCAACCCGGCCAAGCGCACCTTCCAGGCGCTGCGGATCGAGGTCAACGGCGAGCTCTCCGTGCTGGAGCGGGCCATTCCCGCGGCGGTCTCGGCGCTCGCCGTCGGCGGCAGGATCGCCGTGCTCGCCTACCACTCCCTGGAGGACCGGCTGGTCAAGCAGGTCTTCGCGGCCGGCGCGGCGAACACGGCCCCGCCGGGGCTGCCGGTGGTGCCCGAGCAGTACCAGCCGCGGCTGCGGCTGCTCACCCGCGGCGCCGAGCTGCCGAGCGAGGACGAGGTCGCCGAGAACCGCAGGGCAGCGCCGGCCCGGCTGCGCGGCGCCGAGCGGATCCGCGAGGAGGCCAGGTGAGGCCGGGGCGCGGCCGGACCGCAACCGCGGCCCGTACGCCCTTCGTCGTCCTTGTCGTGACCCTTCTCGCCGGCGGCCTGATCTCCCTGCTGCTGCTCAATGCCGCGGTGAACCAGGACTCCTTCCAGCTGAACAAGTGGGAGAAGGAGACCACGGGTTACACGGACGAGCAGCAGCAGCTGCAACAGGAGGTCGATCAGTACGGGGCTCCGGGGACGCTGGAGCGCAAGGCCCGGGAGCTCGGGATGGTCCCGGGCGGGAACCCGGCCTTCCTGGACCCCGACGGTTCGGTCCGCGGCACCCCCGAGCGGGCCACGGCCCCGCCACCCTCGTCCCGGCCGGCGCCTCCGCCGACCTCGACCCCGAGCCCGACCCAGCCCCCGGCCACCCCGACGACTTCCCCCGGTAGGTGACCCGCGATGACCCGCACGGTCCTGTTGCGCCCGCCCGCCCCCGAGCGGGCCGCGGCTGAGCGCGCGGCCGCCCGCGCCGCCGGTGGCCGCTCCCGCGCCGGGACGCGGGCGTGAGCGCCCCCCGCCCGCCTGCGGGGCGGCCGCGGCCCGCGCAGGGGCGTGCGGGCGCGCCGCGCCCCGTGCGGCGGCCCGTGCCGCCGCCGCGGCGGCCGCGGCGCCCCCGCACGGTGCGGCTGGGCACACCGCGACCGAGGCTCCGCCTCGTCGCGCTGGCCCTGACGGTGGTCATGGGCGTGTTCGTCGTGCGCCTGCTCCAGGTGCAGGCGGTCGACGCGTCGGCGTACGCCTCGAAGGCGGCGGTGAACCGCTGGGTCACCCATGACGTCACCGCCGACCGCGGCACGATCACCGACCGCTCGGGCGTGGCCCTGGCCACCACCGTGGACGCGTACGACATCACCGCGGACCCGTATCTGTTCACCCCGGAGCAGGCCGAGGTGAAGGACGCGCCCGCGCAGGCGGCGGAGCTGCTGGCGCCGATCGTCGGCGGGGACGCGACGACCATCGCCCGGCAGCTGTCCACGCCGGGCTCCCGTTACCAGATCCTGGCCCGCCAGCAGACCCCGCAGGCCTGGAACCAGATCTCCGACCTGAAGAAGGCGCTCGCCGCCAAGGCGGTCAAGCAGCCGGGCGCGGACGTGCTGGCCGGGGTCTTCAGCGAGCCGCACACCAAGCGGGTCTACCCGGGCGGCGACCTGGCCGCGGGCGTGCTCGGCTTCGTCAACAGCAAGGGCACCGGCGGCGGCGGCCTGGAGTCGATGCTCGACAAGCAGCTCGCCGGCAAGAACGGCAAGATCCGCTACGCCCAGTCCAACGGCCGCCAGGTCCCCACCGCCGGCGTCCAGGAGCACCCCGCGGTGCCGGGCTCCGACGTGGAGCTGACCTTGGACAGGGACATCCAGTGGGCCGCGCAGAGCGCGATCAGCGCCCAGGTGAGCAAGTCCAGGGCCGACCGCGGCTACGTCACCGTGATGGACAACAGGACCGGCGAGGTGCTGGCGATGGCCGACGCCCCCGGTTTCGACCCGGCCGACCTCTCCCACGCCGACCCCGCGGCGCTCGGCAACGCAGCCGTGCAGGACGCGTACGAACCGGGCAGCGTCAGCAAGCTGATGTCGATGGCCGCGATCATCGACACCGGCACCGCGACGCCCACCACCCGGGTGACCGTGCCCGGCACGCTGCCGCGGGCCGACCGGGTCTTCCACGACGACGTCGACCACGGCACCTGGTACCTGACGCTGAACGGCGTGCTCGCCAAGTCCAGCAACATCGGCACCATCGAGGCGTCCGGGCTGCTCGGCAAGACCCAGCCGCAGGCCAACCGGGTGCTCTACTCGTACCTGAAGAAGTTCGGGATCGGCGAGCCCACCGGCGTCGGCTTCCCCGGCGAGACCCCCGGCATCCTGGCCCAGCCGCAGGACTGGAACGCCTCGCAGCAGTACACGATCCCGTTCGGCCAGGGCCTGTCGCTGAACGCGCTGCAGGCCACCTCGGTCTACGCGACGATCGCCAACGGCGGGGTCAGGGTCGAGCCCAGCCTGATCCGCGGCATCACCGGACCGGACGGCCGCTTCGTGCCCGCCGCGCCGCCGAAGAAGACCCGGGTGGTCAGCGCGCAGACCGCGAAGACCCTCTCCACCATGCTGGAGTCGGTGGTCGGCAACGAGCAGGGCACCGGCATCCACGCCCGGATCGACGGCTACCGGGTCGCGGGCAAGACCGGTACGGCCAACCGGGTTGACCCGAAAACGGGCACCTACAAGGGCTACACCGCGTCCTTCATGGGCTTCGCGCCGGCCGACAACCCGCGGGTCACCGTCTCGTGCGTCATCCAGAACCCCACCAGGGGCAGCTACTTCGGCGGCTCGATCTGCGGCCCGGTCTTCAAGCAGGTGATGGAATTCGCCCTCAAGACGCTCCAGGTGCCGCCGTCCGGCGTGCCCGCGCCGCAGCTGCCGATCACCTTCGACCCGGCCGAGCCCGCCGCCCCGGCGGCCCCCGCGGCCGGCACCAAGGCGCGGTGACCATGACAGGCACCGACCGTGACCGTCACGACACCGTCCCCGACCGTCACGACACCGTCCCCGACCGTCACGACACCGACCGCGACCGGCACGGCGCCGCCCCCGGCGGTACGGCCCGCGACCGGGGCCGGCCGCGCCCGGCGGGCACCGACCGCGACCCGCGGCAGCCGTACCCGGCCCGTTTTGGCCCGGAGCCCGGCCAGCCCGGTAACCTCACCGCCGTGCCCAACCCTGATCAAGCCACCACCCTCGCCCAGCCGGGCCTGCCGCGCCCGACCCGGGTCCGCCCCCAACCGCTGGCGGACCTCGCCCGGCGGCTCGGCCTGCCGGACCCCGGCGGTGACACCGCGGTCACCGGCATCACCCACGACTCGCGCGCGGTCCGCCCCGGCGACCTCTACACCGCCCTGCCCGGCGCCCGCTTCCACGGCGCCGACTTCGCCGCCCAGGCGGCCGCCGCCGGAGCCGCGGCCGTGCTCACCGACCCGGCGGGCGAGCGGCGCGCCGCCGGGACCGGCCTGCCGGTGCTCACCGTCCCGGAGCCCAGGTCGGTGACGGGCGCGCTGGCCGCGGCCGTCTACGACGAGCCCGGCGAGGCGCTGCTGCAGATCGGCATCACCGGCACCTCGGGCAAGACCACCACCGCCTACCTGGTCGAGGGCGGCCTGCGGGCCGCCACCGGCGCCGCCACGGGTCTCGTCGGCACCGTCGAGACCCGCATCGGCGAGGAGCGCGTCAAGAGCGAGCGCACCACCCCGGAGGCCACCGACCTGCAGGCGCTCTTCGCGGTGATGCGCGAACGCGGGGTCGGCTCGGTCGTCATGGAGGTCTCCAGCCACGCGCTGGTGCTCGGCCGGGTCGACGGCGCCGTCTTCGACGTGGCCGTCTTCACCAACCTCAGCCCCGAGCACATGGAATTCCACACCGGCATGGAGGACTACTTCCAGGCCAAGGCGCAGCTGTTCACCCCGCGCCGCAGCCGGCTCGGCGTGGTCAACCTGGACGACGAGTACGGCCGCCGGCTGGTCGCCGAGGCCACCGTGCCGCTGGTGACCTTCTCGGCGCAGGGCCGGCTCGACGCCGACTGGCGGGCCGAGGACGTCGAGGCGGACCTGATGGGCAGCACCTTCACGGTGCTCGGCCCCAAGGGCGAGCGGCTGCGGGCCACCGCGCCGCTGCCGGGGCCCTTCAACGTCGCCAACACCCTCGCCGCGATCACCGCGCTGGCCGCCGCCGGCCTGGACCCGCGCAGCGCCGCCGACGGCGTCGCGGCCGTCCCCGGGGTGCCGGGCAGGCTGGAGCGGGTCGACGCCGGGCAGCCGTATCTCGCGGTGGTCGACTACGCGCACAAGACCGACGCCGTGGAGTCGGTGCTGCGGGCGCTGCGCACCACCACCCGCGGCCGTATCCACGCCGTGCTGGGCTGCGGCGGCGACCGCGACACCACCAAGCGCGGCCCGATGGGCGCCGCGCTGGCCCGGCTCGCCGACACCGCCGTGCTGACCTCGGACAACCCGCGCTCCGAGGACCCGCTGGCGATCCTCAGCGCGATGCTGGCCGGGGCCGCGCAGGTGCCGGCCGAGCAGCGCGCCCATGTCGTCGTCGAGCCCGACAGGGCCGCCGCGGTGGCCGCCGCCGTCGCCGCGGCCGAGCCGGGCGACATCGTGCTGGTGGCGGGCAAGGGCCACGAGCAGGGCCAGGACATCGCCGGAGAGGTGCGCCCCTTCGACGACCGAGAGGTGCTGCGCGCCGCGATCGAGAAGGACCGGAAAGCAAAGTGATCCCCCTTTCCCTCGCCGAGGTCGCACGCGCGGTCGGCGGGAGCACGTACGACATACCGGACGACACGCTGCTGGTCACCGGGCCGGTGGTCAGGGACTCCCGCGAGGTGGTGCCGGGCTCGCTGTTCGTGGCCTTCGTCGGCGAGCGGGTCGACGGCCACGACTTCGCCGGTGGGGCGGTGCGGGACGGCGCGGTCGCGGTGCTGGCGTCCCGCCCCCTCGGCGTGCCCGCGATCGTGGTGGACGACGTGCAGGCCGCGCTCGGCGCGCTGGCCCGGCACGTCATCGAGTCGCTCGGCGCGACCGTGGTGGCGCTCACCGGCTCGGCGGGCAAGACCAGCACCAAGGACCTGCTGGCGCAGCTCCTGGAACGCCTCGCACCGACCGTCTACACCCCCGGGTCGCTCAACAACGAGATCGGCCTGCCGCTGACCGCGCTGCAGGCCGACGAGGGCACCCGGCACCTGGTGCTGGAGATGGGCGCCCGCGGCATCGGCCACATCGCGTACCTGACCGGTCTGACGCCGCCGCGCATCGGCGTGGTGCTGAACGTCGGCAGCGCCCACATCGGCGAGTTCGGCGGCCGCGAGCAGATCGCCCAGGCCAAGGGCGAACTGGTCGAGTCGCTGCCGGGTCAGGACGAGGGCGGCATCGCCGTACTGAACGCCGACGATCCGCTGGTGCTGGCCATGGCGGAGCGCACCAAGGCCCGGGTGGTGCTCTTCGGGGAGAGCGAGCAGGCCTCCGTGCGGGCCACCGGCGTCCGGCTCAACGACCGAGGTCAGGCGGTGTTCTCCCTGCGAACACCCACCGGGTGCGCCGACGTGACCTTGCGCCTGTACGGTGAGCACCACGTGTCGAACGCGCTCGCCGCAGCCGCCGTCGCCAGTGAACTCGGCATGCCCGCCGGGGAGATCGCCACCGCGCTCTGCGCGGCAGGACCGCTCTCGCACTGGCGGATGGAGGTCACCGAGCGCCCCGACGGCGTGACGGTCGTCAACGACGCCTACAACGCGAACCCCGAATCCATGAGGGCAGCCCTGCGCACACTCGCCGCGATGGGCCGGTCCGCACAGGCCGCGGGGGGACGGACGTGGGCGGTGCTGGGAAAGATGGCCGAACTGGGCGGGGAAGCACTAGCCGAGCACGACGCGGTGGGGCGGCTGGTCGTCCGGCTCAACGTCAGCAAGCTCGTTGCGGTCGGCGGTACGGAAGCCGCGTGGCTGCAAATGGGCGCCTATAACGAGGGTTCGTGGGGTGAGGAGTCGGTGCACGTGTCCGACGCGGAGGCGGCGATCGACCTGTTGCGCGCAGAGGTGCGCCCGGGTGACGTCGTGCTGGTGAAGGCATCACGGTCGGTCGGCCTGGAGGCCGTCGCCCTGGCGCTGACCGAAGGCGATCCCGGCGGTACGGCGGCCCGTGAGGGTGCCGCGCGATGAAGCAGATCCTGGTCTCCGGGGTGATCGCGCTGTTCCTGTCGCTGATCGGCACCCCCCTGCTGATCCGCCTGCTGGCCCGCAAGGGATACGGGCAGATGATCCGGGACGACGGCCCGCAGACCCACCACAGCAAGCGCGGCACGCCCACCATGGGCGGTATCGCCTTCATCCTGGCCACGCTGGTCGCGTACGCCTCGACGAAGCTCATCACCGGCGACAAGCCGAGCATGTCCGGCGTGCTGGTGCTCTTCCTGACCGCCGGCATGGGGCTGGTCGGCTTCCTCGACGACTACATCAAGCTCGTCAAGCAGCGCAGTCTTGGCCTTCGGGCCAAGGCCAAGATGGCCGGCCAGCTCATCGTCGGCGTCACCTTCGCCGTGCTCGCGCTGAACTTCTCCGACTCGCGCAACCAGACCCCGGCGTCCACGAAGCTGTCCTTCACCACGGACTTCGGCTGGTCGATCGGCCCGGTGATCTTCGTGATCTGGGCGCTGTTCATGATCCTGGCGATGTCCAACGGCGTGAACCTGACCGACGGCCTCGACGGCCTGGCCACCGGCGCCTCGGTGATGGTCTTCGCCGCCTACACCGTCATCGGCGTGTGGCAGTACGGCCAGTGGTGCGGCGCCCAGGTCAGCGCCAACGGCGCCTGCTACGAGGTCCGCGACCCGCTCGACCTCGCGGTGGTCTCCGCGGCCCTGATGGGCGCCTGCTTCGGCTTCCTGTGGTGGAACACCTCGCCGGCCAAGGTCTTCATGGGCGACACCGGTTCGCTCGCGCTGGGCGGCGCGCTCGCCGGCCTGGCGATCTGCTCGCGCACCGAGCTGCTGCTCGCCATCCTCGGCGGCCTGTTCGTCCTGATCACCATGTCGGTGATCATCCAGGTCGGCTCCTTCCGGCTGACCGGCAAGCGGGTCTTCCGGATGGCACCGCTGCAGCACCACTTCGAGCTGAAGGGCTGGAGCGAAGTGCTGGTCGTGGTCAGGTTCTGGATCATCCAGGGCATGTGCATGGCCGTCGGACTCGGTGTCTTCTACGCCGCGTGGGTGGCCGCGTCATGACGGCCGGCGGCGGGTCCGGGGACGGCGCCTTCAAGGACGTACGGGTCACCGTCGCCGGGCTCGGCGTGTCCGGAGTGCCCGCCGCCAAGGTGCTGCACGCGCTCGGCGCCCACGTCACCGTGGTCAACGGCGTCGCGGGGGAGCGGCAGCGGGCCGAGGCGGCGGAGCTGGAGGCGCTGGGCATCACGGTGCGCCTCGGCGACGGAGACAGCCTGCCCGAGGGCACCGAGCTGGTCGTCACCACGCCCGGCTGGAAGCCGTCGAGCCCGCTGTTCGCCGCCGCCGGGCAGGCGGGCGTCGAGATCATCGGCGACGTCGAACTGGCCTGGCGGCTGCGCGGCCCCGACGCGGCGCCCTGGCTCGCCGTCACCGGCACCAACGGCAAGACCACCACGACCCGGATGCTCGCCGCCATCCTCACCGCGGCGGGCCTGCGCACGGCCGCGGTCGGCAACATCGGCGTCTCGCTCCTCGACGTGGTCCTCGGCGAGCAGCAGTACGACGTCCTGGCCGTGGAGCTGTCCAGCTACCAGCTGCACTGGGCGCCGGGCATCCGCCCGCACTCCGCGGCGGTGCTCAACCTGGCGCCCGACCACCTGGACTGGCACGGCTCGATGGCCGCCTACGCCGCCGACAAGGGCCGTATCTACCACGGCAACAAGGTCGCCTGCGTCTACAACGCCGCCGACCCGCAGACCGAGCGCCTGGTCGAGGAGGCCGACGTCGAGGAGGGCTGCCGGGCGGTCGGCTTCACCCTGGACGCGCCGCGGATGTCCGAGCTTGGCGTGGTCGACGGGCTGCTGGTGGACCGGGCCTTCGTCCCCGACCGCCGCAACAGCGCCCAGGAGCTGGCCGAGACCGCCGACGTCCGGCCGCCGGCCCCGCACAACATCGCCAACGCGCTGGCGGCCGCCGCCCTGGCCCGTGCCTACGGGGTGCCGGCCGGCGCGGTCCGCGAGGGCCTGCGCGCCTTCCGCCCCGACGCGCACCGCATCGAGGAGGTCGCGGTGATCGACGGGGTGACCTACGTCGACGACTCCAAGGCCACCAACACCCATGCGGCGCAGGCGTCGCTGACGGCGTACGAGCACGTGGTGTGGATCGCCGGGGGACTGGCCAAGGGCGCCGAGTTCGACGAGCTGGTGGCCGCGGCCGCCGGGCGGCTGCGCGGGGCGGTGCTCTTCGGCGCCGACCGCGCGCTGATCCGCGAAGCCCTGGCGCGACACGCCCCCCAGGTGCCGGTGGTGGACCTGGAACGGACCGACACTGGGGCGATGTCCGCGGCGGTGGACGCGGCGCGGGAGTTGGCCGCGGCGGGCGACACGGTCCTGCTGGCACCCGCCTGCGCGTCGATGGACATGTTCAGCAACTACAACCAGCGCGGCGACCTGTTCGCGGACGCCGTGCGCGCCGCGCTGCCGGACTCCGCGGCGCGCTCCTAGCCGCCGCGGCCGCCTCCCGCGGGCCGCGGCGCACCGCACCGACGGAGGGGACGCATGACGGCACACGGCTCCACCCCGCGCGGCGCCGCACGCCCCGCCAGGGCGCCCAGCGCCCTGCGCGGGGCCGCCAGGCTGCCAGGACGGCTGCGGGAGGCCTGGGACCGGCCGCTGACCGCCTACTACGTGATCCTCGGCGGCGCCCTGCTGATCACCGTGCTCGGCCTGGTGATGGTCTACTCGGCGTCGATGATCCAGGCGCTGCGCTACGGGCTGCCGTCCACGTACTACTTCCGCAAGCAGCTGCTCGCGGTCGCGATCGGCTCGGTGCTGCTCTACGCCGCCGCCAGGCTGCCGGTCAGGGCGCACCGGGCGCTGGCCTACCCGCTGCTGCTCGGCTCGGTCTTCCTGATGTGCCTGGTGCAGGTGCCGGGGATAGGGCAGTCGGTCAACGGCAACACCAACTGGATCTCGGTGGGCGGCCCCTTCCAGCTGCAGCCCAGCGAGTTCGGCAAGCTCGCGCTGGTGCTGTGGGGCGCCGACCTGCTGGCCCGCAAGGGCGACAGGGGCCTGCTGGTGCAGTGGAAGCACCTGCTGGTGCCGCTGATCCCGGTGACCGTGCTGCTGCTCGGACTCATCATGCTCGGCGGCGACATGGGCACCACGATGATCCTCACCGCGATCCTCTTCGGCATGCTGTGGCTGGCCGGGGCGCCGACCCGGCTGTTCGCCGGGGTGCTCGGCGGCGCCACCGTCCTGGCCGGGCTCGCCGTCGTCACCAGCCCCAACCGGATGGACCGGCTGCACTGCATCGCCGCCTCCGACCCCGGCAACGGCTGCTGGCAGGCCGTGCACGGGATCTACGCCCTCGCCTCCGGCGGCTGGTTCGGATCCGGACTCGGGGCGAGCGTGGAGAAATGGGGCGAACTCCCCGAACCGCACACCGACTTCATCTTCGCCGTGACAGGGGAGGAACTGGGCCTTGCGGGGACACTGTCGGTACTCGCCCTCTTCGCGGCACTAGGCTACGCGGGTATCCGCGTGGCCGGTCGTACGGAGGACCCCTTCGTCAGGTTCGCAGCGGGTGGCGTGACCACCTGGATCACAGCTCAGGCCGTGATCAACATCGGTGCGGTGCTCGGCCTGCTGCCGATCGCCGGAGTCCCGCTCCCGCTGTTCTCCTACGGAGGTTCAGCCCTCCTGCCGACCATGTTCGCGGTCGGGCTGCTGATCTCCTTCGCCAAGAACGAGCCGGCGGCACGAGCCGCGCTGGCCGTGCGGGGGCGGCGGAGCGGGCGCAAGTCCCCGAGCCGGGCAATGACACGGACGATGCGACGGTACGTCACCCGACGGCCGTCCGGAGAGCGGTGAATTTCGGTGCATGTCGTACTCGCCGGCGGGGGGACCGCCGGCCACATCGAGCCTGCGCTCGCGCTCGCCGATGCCCTGCGCAGGCAGGACCCGACCGTGGGCATCACCGCCCTCGGCACCGAGAAGGGCCTGGAGACCAGGCTGGTGCCGGAACGCGGCTATGAACTGGCGCTCATCCCCGCCGTTCCGCTGCCGCGCAGGCCCACTCCCGAGCTGATCACCGTCCCCGGACGGCTGCGCGGCACCATCAAGGCGGCCGAGCAGATCCTGGAGCGCACCAAGGCGGACTGCGTCGTCGGCTTCGGCGGCTACGTCGCGCTGCCCGGCTACCTGGCCGCCAAGCGGCTCGGCGTGCCGATCGTGGTGCACGAGGCCAACGCCCGCCCGGGGCTCGCCAACAAGATCGGCTCGCGGTACGCCCACGCGGTCGCCGTCTCCACCCCGGACAGCAAGCTGCGCGACGCCCGCTACATCGGCATCCCGCTGCGCCGCTCCATCGCCACCCTGGACCGCGCCGCGGTCCGCCCCGAGGCCAGGCACGCCTTCGGCCTCGACCAGAACCTGCCCACCCTGCTGGTCTCCGGCGGCTCGCAGGGCGCCCGCAGGCTCAACGAGGTGATCGCCGCCGTCGCCCCCAGGCTGCAGCAGTCCGGGGTGCAGATCCTGCACGCGGTGGGCCCCAAGAACGAGCTGCCCAGGGCCGACAACATGCCCGGCATGCCGCCCTACCGCCCGGTGCCCTACGTCGACCGGATGGATCTCGCCTACGCCGCCGCCGACATGATGCTCTGCCGCGCCGGCGCCATGACGGTCGCGGAACTGTCCGCGGTCGGCCTGCCCGCCGCCTACGTGCCGCTGCCGATCGGCAACGGCGAGCAGCGGCTCAACGCGCAGCCGGTGGTCAAGGCCGGCGGCGGCCTGCTGGTGGACGACGCGGAGCTCACCCCGGAATGGGTGCTCGGCAATGTGCTCCCGGTGCTCACCGATCCGCACCGCCTGTACGACATGTCCCGCGCCGCCGCCGAGTTCGGCCGCCGCGACGCGGACGACCTGCTCGTCGGCATGGTGTACGAGGCGGTGGCCGCGCGCCGGGCACGATAGACACCGCCGGGCGTCAACACACGGGAGGCCGACGTGACAGGACCGGGAGCCGGTACCGGAGCCAGACCCGCGGAGCGCGGCGACCAGGACCGTCCGCGCGTACCGCGCGCGGCGGCCGGCCCGGGCGCCGCGGGTCCGCGGCGCCCGCGGCTGACCGCGCCCGACAGGCGTACGCTCCTGGTCGCGCTGGTCGTGCTCACCATGCTGATCGGCGGCGGCACCTGGGCGGTCTACGGCTCCTCGTGGCTGCGGGCGGACAAGGTCGCGGTCGGTGGCGCCCAGGTGCTGACCGAGCAGCAGATCCAGCGGGCCGCCGCAGTACCGCTCGGCGGCCCGCTGATGTCGGTGGACACCGGCGCGGTCAGGAAGCGGCTGCTCAAGGCGCTGCCCCGGCTGCGCGACGCGTCGGTGCACCGGTCGTGGCCGCACACCATCCGGGTCGAGGTGACCGAACGCACTCCGTCGGCGATCCTGAAAAGCGGCGCGAAGTTCATCGAAGTCGACAAGGAAGGCGTCAGGTTCGCCACCGTCGATCAGCGGCCGCGCGGAGTGCCGGTCGTGCAATTGACGCCGGATCAGACGGCGAGCTATCGGCATTTCGGAACAAAGAGACTTCTGCAGGCCGCGATTACCGTCGCCGGACGGCTGCCGGAATCGCTCACCGGCCGGGCGACCGCGATCCGGGTGCGTTCCTACGACGCGATCACCGTCGAACTCACCGGCGGCCGCGAGGTGATGTGGGGCAGCCAGGAGGACGGCGCCCGCAAGGCTGCGGTGCTCACCGCGCTGATGAAGGCCGAGCCGCACGCCACGCACTACGACGTCAGCGCCCCCACCGCACCTGCGGCTTCGGTAAGTTGATGTGTTCGGGACGTCCGCTTCGGTAGTATTCGACCCCCGGCTCACGGAGCGCCTGCGTGATCACATAGGGTCAAAAGAAAAACGGGAGGTTCGGCGTGTTCGTTGAACCATCACCGCTTGTCGACTTAGTGTCTCGTCCCAAAGGAACACATGGGACAGGCATACTGGTAACCCTAAACCTCAGGGTCAGGGTTCGGAACGGCCCCGGCGAGCGTACCGACCGTCCCACACGATTCGTAAATCGAGGCGAGAGGCCTTCGACGTGGCAGCACCGCAGAACTACCTCGCAGTCATCAAGGTCGTCGGCATCGGCGGCGGTGGCGTCAACGCCATCAACCGGATGATCGAGGTCGGTCTCAAGGGCGTCGAGTTCATCGCGATCAACACCGATGCGCAGGCCCTGCTGATGAGCGACGCCGACGTCAAGCTCGACGTCGGCCGCGAGCTGACCCGGGGCCTCGGCGCCGGTGCGAACCCCGACGTCGGCCGCAAGGCCGCCGAGGACCACCGCGAGGAGATCGAAGAGGTGCTCAAGGGCGCCGACATGGTCTTCGTCACCGCCGGTGAGGGCGGCGGCACCGGCACCGGTGGCGCCCCCGTGGTCGCCAACATCGCCCGCTCGCTGGGCGCCCTGACCATCGGGGTGGTCACCCGCCCCTTCACCTTCGAGGGCCGCCGCCGCGCCAACCAGGCCGAGGACGGCATCGCGGGGCTGCGCGAGAACGTCGACACCCTCATCGTGATCCCCAACGACCGGCTGCTGTCCATCTCCGACCGCCAGGTCAGCGTGCTCGACGCCTTCCGCTCCGCCGACCAGGTGCTGCTGTCCGGCGTGCAGGGCATCACCGACCTGATCACCACCCCGGGCCTGATCAACCTGGACTTCGCCGACGTGAAGTCCGTGATGTCGGAAGCCGGTTCCGCCCTCATGGGCATCGGCTCCGCCCGCGGTGACGACCGGGCCGTCGCCGCCGCCGAGATGGCGATCTCCTCGCCGCTGCTCGAAGCGTCCATCGACGGCGCCCGCGGGGTGCTGCTGTCCATCTCCGGCGGCTCCGACCTCGGCCTGTTCGAGATCAACGAGGCGGCCCAACTGGTCAGCGAGGCCGCCCACCCGGAGGCCAATATCATCTTCGGCGCGGTCATCGACGACGCGCTCGGCGACGAGGTCCGGGTCACCGTCATCGCGGCCGGCTTCGACGGCGGCCAGCCGCCCCCCAAGGGCAGCCGCGACAAGGCGCTCAACTCGCCCTACACGGGTCGCGACGACGCCCCGGCCGCGGGTGGCGCGAGGACCGGCGCCCCCGGCGACCTCCCGCGTCCCACGCCCTCCTTCGGGGGCCTGGGCAGCGTCCCGTCCGCCGCACCCGGCGAGCGGGACTCGGAACCGGTCGCCGAGGCCCCGGCCACCCCGGCCACCCCGGTCGTGCCGCCGGCCCGGCCGTACCAGGACAGCGCGGCGGAAGAGCTCGACGTCCCCGACTTCCTGAAGTGACCGCCAGGACGTGATAGGACACCGCACTTCAGCGAACGGCGCGCACTTCGCCTTCACCGACCGGTGGGGCGGGGTGAGCGCCGTTCCGTACGACAGCCTCAACCTCGGCGGGGCGGTGGGCGACGACCCGGACGCCGTCCGCGGCAACCGCGACCTGGCCGCCCGCGCGCTCGGCCGCGACCCCGGCCGGGCGGTGTGGATGGACCAGGTGCACGGCAGCGAGGTCGCCGTCGTGCGCGAACCGTGGGGCGCCGCCCCCGCACCGCGGGTCGACGCGCTGGTCACCGACCGCGCCGACCTCACCCTTGGCGTGCTCACCGCGGACTGCGTCCCGGTGCTGCTCGCCGATCCGGTCGCCGGGGTGGCCGCCGCCGCCCACGCCGGGCGGCCCGGCATGGTCGCCGGGATCGCCACCGCCACCATTGAGACGATGATCACACTCGGTGCGGACCCGGCCAGGACGACGGCCGTACTCGGCCCGTCGATCTGCGGCAAATGCTATGAAGTGCCCGCCGCGCTGCGGGACGAGGTCGCCGCGGTCGAAGCGGCGGCGTACGCCGAGACGAGTTGGGGCACTCCGGCGGTCGACGTGGCCGCCGGAGTGCGCGCCCAGCTGCTGCGCGCCGGGGTGCGCACGGTCGAGGGACCGGTGGCCTGCACCCTGGAGTCCGCCGACCACTTCTCCTACCGGCGCGACCGGCTCACCGGCCGGCTGGCCGGCTACGTGTGGCTGGACGGCACCGAGTGAGCGGCTCGCAGCAAACCGGCCGTGGCGAGCAGCTCGCGGCGAACCTCGCCCGGGTCGAGCAGCGCATCGCCGACGCCTGCCGGGCCGCGGGGCGGGACCGCGGGGAGGTGACCCTGATCGTGGTCACCAAGACCTACCCGGCAAGCGACGTAAGGCTGTTGGCCGGGCTCGGCGTGCGCGAGGTCGCCGAGAACCGCGACCAGGAGGCCGCCGCGAAGGCCGCCGAGTCGGCCGATCTGCCGCTCAGCTGGCACTTCGTGGGCCAGTTGCAGACCAACAAGGCCCGTTCCGTGGTCGGTTACGCTGATCATGTGCACTCCGTCGACCGGCTCCGGCTGGTCACCGCACTGTCCTCGGCGGCCACCGCCGTTCAGCGGCAGGTCGGTTGCCTCGTCCAGGTCGCCCTGGACGCGGAGGCGGGGGATCGCGGGGAGCGCGGCGGGGTGGCACCCGACGCGGTGCCCGCGCTGGCCGACGCTCTCGCGGCGGCTCCCGGGCTGCGGCTCGACGGGCTGATGACGGTGGCGCCGCTGGCCGGAGCATACGCGGGCCAACCCCGTGCCGCCTTCGACCGGTTGATGGAAATCTCATCCCGCCTGCGCGAGACTCATCCGGCTGCCACCATGGTCTCGGCGGGGATGAGCCAGGACCTCGATGACGCGGTGACGGCCGGAGCGACACATGTACGCGTCGGAACGGCGGTACTCGGAGTCCGTCCCGGGCTCCGGTAACGTCACCAAACAAGTCGGACCACAGCATAAATATGGTGTGGCGGTCGTCCCCGACGGCGGCCGAGGACCGCAACCCCGCTGAGAGGACGCAGAGCATGGCCGGCGCGATGCGCAAGATGGCGGTCTACCTCGGCCTCGTGGAGGACGACGGATACGACGGCCCGGGCTTCGACCCGGATGACGAGTTCGAGCCGGAGATGGCCGCGCCGCCCGCGCGCGCCGTCACCGAGCAGGAGCGCGCCCCCCGCCGCCCGCCCAGCCAGCACGTGCCACCGAGCCAGCACCAGCCGCAGCAGGTCGAGCCGCCGCGGCTCGTGCACGCCCCGGCACCCCGCGAACCGCGGATCGCCCCCGTGGCGTCCATCACACCCGAACGTCACAGCCTGGAGAAGAACGCAGCGGTGATCATGCCCAAGGTCGTGTCAGAGCGCGAGCCCTACCGGATCACGACACTTCACCCCCGGACCTACAACGAAGCCCGTACGATCGGGGAACACTTCCGCGAAGGCACCCCGGTGATCATGAACTTGACGGAGATGGACGACACGGATGCGAAGCGACTTGTCGACTTCGCCGCCGGTCTCGTCTTCGGCCTCCACGGGAGCATCGAGCGGGTGACGCAGAAGGTCTTTCTGCTCTCGCCTGCTAACGTCGATGTCACGGCGGAGGACAAGGCCCGGATCGCCGAGGGCGGGTTCTTCAACCAGAGCTGAGCGAAACGCAACCGTAGGGACCGGCCAACAGGCCGAGGAGCAGGGGAGAGGGAAGCGCGATGAGTGTCGCACTCCAGGTGCTGTACATCGCGTTGTACTGCTTCCTCTTCGTGCTGATCTTCCGATTGGTGATGGATTACGTCTTCCAGTTCGCCCGTTCGTGGCACCCTGGGAAGCCGATGGTGGTGGTTCTGGAGGGCACCTACACTGTCACCGATCCGCCACTCAAGCTTCTGCGGCGGTTCATCCCGCCGCTGCGCCTCGGGGGCGTGGCGCTCGACCTGTCCTTCTTCGTATTGATGATCATCGTTTACATCCTGATCTACGTTGTTGGGAGCTTCATGTGAACGGTGCCAGCTCCCGATATGTCGACGATCACGTTGAGGTGAAGAGATGCCGTTGACCCCCGAGGACGTTCGGAACAAGCAGTTCACGACCGTCCGCCTCCGAGAGGGCTATGACGAGGATGAGGTCGACGCCTTCCTCGACGAGGTGGAGTCGGAGCTGACCCGACTGCTCCGCGAGAACGAGGACCTGCGGGCCAAGCTGGCCGCAGCCACTCGTGCCGCCGCCCAGAACCAGCAGGGCATGCGCAAGCAGGAACCGCAGGACCGGCCGGTCCCCGCGGCCATATCGGGACCGCAGCCGGTGCAGCAGCAGATGCCGCAGCAGATGGGCCCGCCGCAGCAGCAGGGCGGCATGCCGCAGCTGCCGCCCGGCCCCAGCTCGCAGCAGCACGGCCCCGGTCCCGGCCAGCATCCGATGCAGCAGCAGGGTCCCGGCCCGATGGGGCAGCACCCGATGCAGCAGCAGGGTCCCGGCCCGATGGGCCAGCACCCGATGCAGCAGCAGGGTCCCGGCCCGATGGGCCAGCACCCGATGCAGCAGCAGGGGCACCCGATGCAGCAGCAGGGCCCCGGCGGCGACAGTGCCGCCCGCGTGCTCTCGCTCGCCCAGCAGACCGCCGACCAGGCCATCGCCGAGGCGCGGTCCGAGGCCAACAAGATCGTCGGTGAGGCCCGCAGCCGCGCCGAGGGTCTGGAGCGGGACGCCCGCGCCAAGGCCGACGCGCTGGAGCGGGACGCCCAGGAGAAGCACCGCGTGGCGATGGGCTCGCTGGAGTCCGCCCGCGCCACGCTGGAGCGCAAGGTCGAGGACCTGCGCGGCTTCGAGCGGGAGTACCGCACGCGGCTGAAGTCCTACCTGGAGTCCCAGCTGCGCCAGCTGGAGAACCAGGCGGACGACTCGCTCGCCCCGCCGCGCACCACCCCGCCGGCGCCGTCCCTGCCGTCCTCCTCCGGGATGGGCAGCTCCATGGGCAACGGGTCGATGGGCAACGGGTCCATGGGCAACGGGTCCATGGGTAACGGCTCGATGAGCAACGGCATGAGCGGTATGGCTCCCGCCGGCGCCGGGGCGATGGGGCACAACGCCTCCGCGCCCTCCTACGGCGGCGGCCAGGGCATGGGCGGCCACACCCCCGGCCCGACGTACGGCGGCCAGCAGCAGATGCAGCCCGCGATGACCCAGCCGATGGCTCCGGTCCGCCCGCAGGGCGGCCCCTCGCCGCTCCAGCAGGCTCCGACGCCGATGCGCGGCTTCCTCATCGACGAGGACGACAACTAGCCGCTGACGGCACGCTAGTAGGGCCGGGCCTCCCGGGGATTCCTTCCCCCGGCGAGGCCCGGCCCTTTTGGCTGCCCTAGGCCTTGCGCAGGTGGAAGGTCAGGGACAGGGCTTCGTCCGTGAAGGCGGGGCCGAAGTCCGCGGAGGGGGCGCCCTCGTCGAAGCCGACGGCCAGGACCTCCTCGGCGATGAGGGCCGCGTGGGTCCGCAGGGCCGTGGCGACCTCCGGGTCGTCCGCGGTGTGGCGGACCGCGATCCGGTCGGCCACATCCAAACCGCTGTTTTTGCGGGCCTCCTGGATCAGCCGGATCACGTCGCGGGCCAGGCCCGCGAGGCGCAGCTCCGGGGTGATCTCCAGGTCCAGGGCGACCGTGGCGCCCGAGTCGGAGGCCACCGACCAGCCCTCGCGGGGGGTCTCGGTGACGATGACCTCGTCCGGGGAGAGGGTGACGGTCTCACCGTCGACCACCACGGACGTGGCACCGCGCTCCCGCAGATCCGCCGAGAGCGCCGCCGCGTCGGCCGCGGCCACCGCGGCGGCCACCGCCTGGACGCCCTTGCCGAAACGCCGCCCCAGCACCCGGAAGTTGGCCTTCGCACTGGCGTCCACCAGGGAGCCGCCGACCTCGGAGAGCCCGGCGAGCGAGGAGACGTTCAGCTCCTCGGCGATCTGCCCGCGCAGCTCGGCCGACAGGTCCTCGAAGCCCGCGGCGGCGACCAGCGCCCGCGACAGCGGCTGCCTGGTCTTGACCCCGGACTCCGCGCGGGTCGCCCGGCCCAGCTCCACCAGCCGCCGCACCAGCAGCATCCGCGCCGACAACTCCGGGTCGATCAGGGACGCGTCGGCCTCCGGCCAGGTCGCCAGGTGCACCGAGTCAGGCGCCCCGGGCACCACCGGCACCACCAGGTCCTGCCACACGCGTTCGGTGATGAACGGCACCAGCGGCGCCATCAGCCGGGTCACCGTCTCGACCACGTCGTGCAGGGTGCGCAGCGCCGCCGCGTCGCCCTGCCAGAAGCGGCGTCGCGACCGGCGTACGTACCAGTTGGACAGGTCGTCCACGAAGGACGACAGCAGCTTGCCCGCCCGCTGGGTGTCGTACGACTCCAGCGACTCGGTGACGTCGCGCACCAGTACGTTCAGCTCGCCGACCAGCCAGCGGTCGGTCAGCGGCCGGTCCTCGACCGCCGGGTCGGCCGCGGAGGGCGCCCAGCCGGAGGTGCGGGCGTACAGCGCCTGGAAGGCCACCGTGTTCCAGTAGGTGAGCAGCGTCTTGCGCACCACCTCCTGGATCGTGCCGTGCCCGACCCTGCGGGCCGCCCACGGGGAGCCGCCGGCCGCCATGAACCAGCGCACCGCGTCGGCGCCGTGCTGGTCCATCAGCGGGATCGGGTCCAGGGTGTTGCCCAGGTGCTTGGACATCTTGCGGCCGTCCTCGGCCAGGATGTGGCCCAGGCACACCACGTTCTCGTACGCGGACCGGTCGAAGACCAGGGTGCCGACCGCCATCAGCGTGTAGAACCAGCCGCGGGTCTGGTCGATCGCCTCGGAGATGAACTGCGCCGGGTACGTGCGTTCGAAGACTTCCTTGTTGTGGTACGGGTAGCCCCACTGTGCGAACGGCATCGACCCCGAGTCGTACCAGGCGTCGATGACCTCGGGCACCCGGGTCGCGGTGCCGCCGCAGGTGGGGCAGGGGAAGGTCACCGCGTCGACGTACGGCCGGTGCGGGTCGAGGCCGGACTGGTCGGTGCCGGTCAGCTCGGTCAGCTGGGCCAGCGAGCCGACGCAGGTCAGGTGGTCCTCCTCGCAGCGCCAGATCGGCAGCGGGGTGCCCCAGTAGCGGCTGCGGGACAGCGCCCAGTCCACGTTGTTGTGCAGCCAGTCGCCGAAGCGGCCGTGCTTGACCGACTCCGGGTACCAGTTGGTCCGCTCGTTCTCCCGCAGCATCGCGTCCTTGACCGCGGTGGTCCTGATGTACCAGGACGGCTGGGCGTAGTAGAGCAGCGCGGTGTGGCAGCGCCAGCAGTGCGGGTAGCTGTGCTCGTACGGCACGTGCCGGAAGAGCCGGCCGCTCGCCTGCAGCTCGGCGACCAGCGCCTCGTCGGCCTTCTTGAAGAACACCCCGCCGACCAGCGGCACGTCGGGTTCGAAGGTGCCGTCCCTGCGCACCGGGTTGACCACCGGCAGGCCGTAGGCGCGGCACGCCTTGAGGTCGTCCTCGCCGAAGGCGGGGGACTGGTGCACCAGGCCGGTGCCGTCCTCGGTGGTGACGTAGTCGGCGTTCAGCACGAAGTGCGCGTCCGGGATGTCGACCAGGTCGAAGGGCCGGTCGTACGTCCAGCGCTCCATCTCGCGGCCGGTGAACGTCTCCCCGGTCGGCTCCCAGCCTCCACCCTGGCCCAGCGGCCCGTCGCCGCCGAGCGCCTTGCCGAGCAGCGGCTCCGCCACCACGAGCTGCTCGGTGCCGTCGGTGGCCACCACGTACGTGACGTCCGGGTGCGCGGCGACCGCGGTGTTGGACACCAGCGTCCAGGGGGTCGTCGTCCACACCAGCAGCGAGGCACGGCCGGCCAGCGGGCCGCTGGTCAGCGGGAAGCGGACGTAGACCGAGGGGTCGACGACCGTCTCGTAGCCCTGCGCCAGCTCGTGGTCGGACAGTCCCGTCTGGTCCTTCGGGCACCAGGGGGCGACCCGGTAGTCCTGGATGAGCAGGCCCTTGTCGAAGATCTGCTGGAGCGACCACCACACCGACTCGACGTATTCCGGGTCCATGGTGCGGTAGGCGTTGTCCAGGTCCACCCAGTAGCCCATCCGGGTGGTCAGCTCGGCGAAGGCGTCGGTGTGCCGGGTCACCGACTCGCGGCACTTGGCGTTGAATGCCGCGATGCCGTACTGCTCGATGTCCTGCTTGCCGGTGAAGCCCAGCTCCTTCTCCACGGCCAGCTCCACCGGCAGGCCGTGGCAGTCCCAGCCGGCCTTGCGGGTCACGTGGTGGCCCCGCATCGTCTTGAAGCGCGGGAAGACGTCCTTGAAGACCCGGGCCTCGATGTGGTGGGCGCCGGGCATGCCGTTCGCGGTGGGCGGGCCCTCGTAGAACACCCAGTCGGGCAGTCCTCGGGTCTGCTCGACCGAGCGGGCGAAGGTCTTGCGCTCGTCCCACAGCGCCAGCACCTCGTGTTCGAGGGCGGGCAGGTCGACCTGCGCGGGCACCTGGCGATACTGCGGCTGGCTGTTCGGGCTCATCGGGGACTTCCTCCGGCGGACACTGGGACAGACTCCGTCGAAGGGACGAGGGCGCGTATGCGCTCCCGCGGTACCACCCTTCTTGGCGGTGGAGGACTTCCCACCGCCCCCTCATTGGGGTCAGCGATGCCGGTTCTACTCGCCCTGCGGGCTTTCTTCCGGCGGCTCCGGGCTGATCTTCACCCCGCGCACACCCCCGGGCTTCCACCGTCCCCGGGTCGCTCATGGCTGCGTGCGGCGCTACTCGTCCCATCCACGCGGTTCGCTGCCGCCAGTGTACGGGGGCGCGGGGTGCGGCGTCGCCGCGATAAGCGCGGCCGCACCGGGTGGCCGGGCTGACCCGAATGGCCTGCTCCGCGCGCCGGGCAGGCGTCCGTCACGCATCGTTACGGAGGTACCGGAATACCTGGCGGCGAGCTGGGCACAACGGATGCAGACCTGTCCGCCTGCCCGCCGGGTCGGCCGGGTCCGCCAGGCAGTGCCCCGTCGCTGCAGGTCCGGGGCGGACCGCCGTCGCCGGCGCCATCCGCGCAAGGGATCCCAGACGTGAAGGGTCGCGCCCATGGTCGTGAAGAAGTCGGCCGCCGAGAAGGCGGTCCCGAAGAAGGCTGCGGGCAGGAAGGCAGCCGCCAGGAAGGCGGCGCCCGCGGGGAAGGCGGCCGCGAAGGCAGCCGCGGCCGGGAGCGCGGGCGGGCGGGCCGCGGGCGCCGCGGCGGCCGGTGGCGGGAAGAGCGTTGGCATGGATGGGTCCGAGACGGGAGCTGGCACTGTGGGTGTGGAGAAGACTGCGGCCGGTACGGCCGCGAGCGGCGTGCCCGCGGCGCGCGGGGCGGCCGCGGCCGGGGCGCTCGCCGTGCTGCCGGGGGAGGACCCCTGGACCGCGGACGAGGCCGAGGAGGCGAGATCCGAGCTGGTCTCCGAGGTGGAGCGGCTCAATGCCGAGATCGCGTCCTCGGAGGCGGCGGTCGCGGGCATGCTCCGCGACTCCGCCGACAGCGGCGGTGACGAGGTAGACACCGGCGCGAAGAACATCAGCCGGGAGTCCGAGTTGGCGCTCGCCGCGAACACCCGCGACATGCTCGTGCAGGCCGAGCACGCGCTCCAGCGGCTGGAGGAGGGCACCTACGGACTGTGCGAGGTGTGCGGCAACCCGATCGGCAAGGCCAGGATGCAGGCCTTCCCCCGGGCGACCCTGTGCCTGGACGACAAGCAGCGCCAGGAGCGCCGATGACCGGCTCGCGGGGTGTGCCGTACCCTCGTCTGCAGGCGAGCGTCGGAGCACACACGGGCTGAGGGCTGAGGGACCACGTGACGGAAGCGGAGCGCATCATCACCACGCCGGACGGCGAGACCACGGGCGGGGCCGCGCAGTCCGCGCCCGGCGACCCCGGGCCGTCCGCCACCGCTTCCGGCGCCGGCACCGCCGACCTCGCGGCCAAGCGCCGGCGCCGCGTCCTGGTGCTGACCGGCGTCGCGGCCTTCGCGTACCTTCTCGACCTGCTGTCGAAGATATGGGTGGTCACCAGCCTGGAGAACCACGCCCCGGTCAGCGTCTTCGGCCACTACCTGCGGCTGGACGCGATCAGGAACGCCGGGGCGGCCTTCGGCCTCGGCCAGGGCATGACCATCGTCTTCACGCTGATCGCGGCCGGCGTGATCGTGGTGATCGCCCGGCTGTCCCGGCGGCTCTACAGCGTGCCGTGGGCCATCGCGCTCGGCCTGCTGCTCGGCGGCGCCTTCGGCAACCTCACCGACCGGGTCTTCCGCGCCCCCGGCGGCTTCCAGGGCCGGGTGGTGGACTTCATCGCCCCGGCCCACTTCGCCGTCTTCAACCTCGCCGACTCCGCCATCACCTGCGGCGGCGTGCTGATCGTGCTGCTGTCCTTCCGCGGCATCGACCCGGACGGCACCCGCCACCGCGACTAGCACCTGTCCGGCGGGAGGCAGCCCCCTGGCGAGGGCAGCGGGCCGGGACGCCCTGCAGGTCCGGCATACTCGTGTGGTGAGTACCGTTCCGGAAGTCCGCTCCCTGCCCGTGCCCGACGGCCTCGAAGGCGAGCGGGTCGACGCCGCCATCGCCCGTATGTTCGGCTTCTCCCGAACGAAGGCCGCCGAGTTGGCGGCCGGCGGGAAGGTGTCCGTCGACGGGTCGGTCGCGGGCAAGTCCGAGCGGGTCCACGGCGGGGCGTGGCTGGAGGTCGAGATGCCGGCGGCCGCGGCCCCGGTGCGGATCGTCGCCGAGCCCGTCGAGGGCATGGAGATCGTGCACGACGACGACGACGTCGTGGTCGTCATGAAGCCGGTCGGCGTGGCCGCCCACCCCAGCCCCGGCTGGACCGGCACCACCGTGATCGGCGGCCTGGCCGCGGCGGGCTACCGTATCTCCACCTCAGGTGCCGCGGAGCGCCAGGGCATCGTCCACCGGCTCGACGTGGGCACGTCCGGCCTGATGGTGGTCGCCAAGTCCGAGCGCGCCTACACCCGGCTCAAGCAGCAGTTCCGCGACCGGGTCGTGGACAAGCGCTACCACGCCCTGGTCCAGGGGCACCCGGACCCGATGAGCGGCACGATCGACGCCCCCGTCGGCCGGCACCCCACCCACGACTACAAGTGGGCCGTCACCGCCGACGGCAAGCCCTCGGTGACGCACTACGACCTCATCGAGGCCTTCCGCTCCGCGAGCCTGCTGGACATCAAGCTGGAGACCGGCCGCACGCACCAGATCCGGGTGCACATGTCCGCGCACCGCCACCCCTGCGTCGGCGACCTCACCTACGGCGCCGACCCGGTGATGGCCAAGCGGCTCGGCCTGACCCGGCAGTGGCTGCACGCCAAGCGGCTGGGCTTCGAGCACCCGGCGGACGGCGAGTGGGTCGAGTTCGAGAGCGACTACCCGGACGACCTCAGGAACGCGCTGGAGACCGTGCGGGCGGACAGCCGATGACCGCCGTGCGGCGCGCGGCGCCCGCGATACGGGTGGTCGCCGCGGACGACGCCGACGCCATGGCCGCGGTGCGCGCGATCCGGCACGAGGTCTTCGTGGTGGAGCAGAGCGTGCCGGCCGAGCTGGAGTGGGACGGCAAGGACGGCAGGGCCGTGCACGCGCTGGCCCCCGGCGCCGGCACGGGCCGGCTGCTGCTGGGCGCGGACGCGGCCGCCAAGAACGGCGGCGACCCGGACCTCGCGGTGCTGGGCCGGCTCGCCGTGCTGCGATCCGCCCGCGGTACGGGCCTGGGCGCCCTGCTGGTGCGCGCCCTGGAGGACGAGGCCGCCGGGCTCGGCCTCGCGGGCGTCTACCTGGAGGCCCAAGTCCACGCCATCGGCTTCTACCGCAAGCTCGGCTACGACGCCTTCGGCCCGGGATTCCAGGACGCCGGCATCGCCCACCGCGCCATGCGGCGCACCTGGCGGCCGTAGCGACGGCCGGTGCGGCGCGGCCCGGGGACCGCGGCGGCGCCGCATGGCACGCTGACGGGCGTGGATCAGCTCGCCCTGTTCTTCTCGCTCATGCTCGCGGCCGTCGTGGTGGTGCCGCTCGGGGATCGTACGGGCCTGCCGTCGCCGGTGCTGATGACGCTGATCGGCGGGGTGCTCGCGCTGATCCCGCAGGTCCCGAACGTCCAGATCGACCCCGACCTGATCCTGCCGCTGGTACTGCCGCCGCTGCTGTACGCGGCGGTGCAGCGCACCTCCTGGCGGCAGTTCGCGGCCAACCGGCGGGCGATCTTCCTGCTCGCGGTGGCGCTGGTCTTCATCACCACCGCGGCCGTCGCCGCGGTGGCGGACGCGGTGGTGCCCGGCATCACCCTGGCCGCGGCCTTCACCCTCGGCGCCCTGGTGGCGCCGCCCGACCCGGTGGCGGCGACCGCGGTGGCCGGCGCGCTGGGGCTGCCGCGCCGGATGATCTCCATCCTGGAGGGCGAGGGGCTGTTCAACGACGTCACCGCGATCGTGCTCTACCACGTGGCCGTGGCGGCGGTGGTCTCCGGCCACTTCTCACTGCCGCACGCGGCGCTCGAACTGGTGCTGTCCGCGGTCGTCGCGGTCGTCGTCGGCCTGGTGCTCGGCTGGGGCGCCAACAAGCTGATGGGGGCGGTCGGTGACCCCACGCTGCAGATCAGCCTGTCGCTGCTGGTGCCCTACGCGTCCTACGCCCTCGCCGAGGGATTCTCCGGGTCCGGTGTCCTCGCGGTCCTCACCAGCGCCCTCTTCCTGGCCGAGTACGCCTTCGCCGCCGACGACGTGACCGCGCGGCTGGCCGGGACCACCTTCTGGGAGATCATCGAGACGCTGATCACGGGGATCGCCTTCGGCCTGATCGGCCTGGAACTGCACCACGTCTTCAGCGTCGGCTCGGGCAACTGGGGGCCGATGACGCGGCACGCGGCACTGGTCGTGGTCGTGGTGGTCGGCGTCCGGCTGCTCTACCTGCTGCCCGCCGCCTGGATCGCCAGGAAGCTGCACGGGCTGCGGGACACCGACGAGGACATCCCGATGACCTGGCGGGAGACCGTGATCATATGGTGGTCGGGCATGCGCGGGGTCGCCTCGGTCGCGCTGGCGCTGGCCATCCCGCTGAACACCGACCACGACGGGCCCTTTCCGGCCCGCGCGGAACTGCTCTTCATCGCCTTCGCCGTGGTGCTCGCCACCCTGGTCGTCCAGGGCCTCACCCTGCCCTGGCTGGTCAGGCGGCTCGGGGTGAGCAGCGACATCGACGCCGAGCACGCCCTGGAGCACGACCTCGCGGTGAGGGCGATGGCCGCCGCCAGGGCCCGGCTCAAGGAGATCGAGCGGAGCGAGCCCATCGACGACGACCTGTCCGACATGCTGCACCGCAGGGCCTTCGACATGGGCGCCCGCATCTCGCCCGACATCGTGGACGAGGAGCGCCGCGAGTCGCACGCCCGCCGGGTCAAGCGGGTCAAGGCGCTGCGCCGCATCCAGGACGACATGATGTCCGCCGCCCGCCACGAGGTGCTGGCGGCCCGCAGCGAGCCGGGCAACGACCCGGAGGTGGTGGACCGGGTGCTGCGGCACCTGGACATCCGCTCGATGCGCGGCTGAGCGTCCCTCCCGAGGTCAGGCGGTCAGGCGGTCAGGAGGTCAGGCGGTCAGGAGGTCAGGCGGTCAGGCGGTCAGGAGGCGCCGGGCGCGGGGGTGGTGCTCACCCGCGGCAGCGCGTAGGGGTGCTCGCGGCGCAGCCAGTCGATCAGCTGCTCGCGCACCGCGCAGCGCAGGTTGAAGATGTCGTCGGCGTCCTTGGCGGTGACCAGGGCCCTGACCTGGACGGTGGTGGGTGTGGTGTCGATCACCACGAGATTCCACGCCCTGCGGTCCCATTCCCTGCTCTGCTCCAGCACCTCGTAGAGCTGCTTGCGCATCGCGTCGACCGGCACCGCGTGGTCGAGGTGGAAGTAGACCGTGCCGGTCATCCGGGCGTCGCCCCGGGACCAGTTCTCGAACGGCTTGCTGGTGAAGTACGACACCGGCATGGTGATCCGCCGCTCGTCCCAGGTGCGGACGCTCAGATACGTCAGCGTGATCTCCTCGACCGTGCCCCACTCGCCGTCCACCACCACGGTGTCGCCGATCCGCACCATGTCGCCGAAGGCGATCTGCAGCCCGGCGAAGAGGTTCCCCAGCGTGGCCTGGGCCGCGACACCGGCGACGATGCCGATGATGCCGGCCGACGCCAGCATCGAGGCCCCGACGGTGCGCATCTCGGGGAAGCTGAAGAGCATCGAGGCGACGGCGATCACCCCGACGATCGCGGTGAAGACCCGCTGGATCAGCGTGGACTGGGTCCGCAGCCGGCGGATCTTCGCGACGTCCCTGGAGACCGCCGCGTAGCGCGCGTAGGAGGAGTCGGTGACGGCGGTCGCGACCCTGACCAGCAGCCAGGCGGTGGCGCCGATCAGCACCAGGGTGAGGCCCCGTCCGACGGCCGCGTTGTGCGCCTTGCCGATGTGGGCGGCCCGGTAGGCGCCGCGCAGGATGGCCGTGCACAGTGCCACCTGGAGTGGCAGCCCGCAGCGCCGCAGCAGGTGCCACAGCGGGGTCTCCGGGTGCCGCGCGTCCGCCTTGGACAGCGATCTGTCCACGGCCCACCCCACGGCCAGGGAGAGCGCGAGTGCCACGCCCACCACCAGTACCGGCCGCAACGCGCCTTCCATGGTCACCTCTCAGGTCCGACGTCCCAATGGCACCATGGACGCGTACCCGACCAGCCGGAGGAAACCCTGTGACGATCGTCCTGTTCCACTCCATGTACGGCCTGCGGCCGGCCGTGCACAGCGCCGCCGACCGGTTGCGGGCAGCCGGGCACGAGGTGCTGGTGCCCGACCTCTACGACGGCAGGACGACCACCGACGCGGAGGAGGGGATGCGGATCAAGGACGAGATCGGCAAGGACGAGCTGCTGCGCCGGGCGGTCGCCGCGGCGGCGCCGCTGTCCGACCAGGGCCTGGTGTACGCCGGGTTCTCGCTGGGCGGCTCGGTCGCGCAGAACCTGGCGCTCGGCGACGAGCGGGCCCGCGGGCTGCTGCTCCTGCACGGCACCTCGGACATCGCCGACGACGCGGCCACCGACATCCCGGTGCAGCTGCACGTCGCCGACCCCGACCCGTTCGAGCCGGACGACTGGCTGAACGCCTGGTATCTGCGGATGGGCAAGGCGGGCGCCGACGTGGAGGTCCACCGCTACCGCGGCGCCGGCCACCTCTACACCGACCCCGGCCTGCCCGACTACGACGAGGAGGCCGCGGCGCGCACCTGGGCGGTCGCGCTGGACTTCCTCCGGGAGCTGTAGCCCGCCGGAGGAAGCCGCACGCGGGGGCTACTTCTTCAGCTGGGCCGCGATGCCCGCCACGACCTGGTCGGAGGCCACGCCGTTGACCTCGACGGCGGTGCCGTTGACCAGGACGTAGGGGGTGCCCTTCGCGGACGCGGGGTCCTTGTTGTAGGCGGCGGTCATGACCAGCGCCCACTTGTCGAAGGTGCCCTTCTTGACCGCGTCGGAGAACTTGGCGTTGTTCTTGAGCGCCGGGACCTGCTGGGCGATGGAGATCAGCTTGTCGGCGCTCTTGTAGGAGTCCGAGGTCTCGTCCGGGTGGTTGGCCTTGGAGTACAGAGCCTTGTGGTACTGCTCGAAGGCGTCCACGGACACGTTCAGCGCGGCGCCCATGGCGCTGAGCGCCTTCTTCGAGCCGGAGCCGTTGTCCTTGTCGTCGATGAAAGTGCCGAACGTGTAGTTGATCTGGTACTTGCCGTCCTTGGCGCCCTGCAGCACCGCGTCGCCCGCGGTCTGCTCGTAGGCGGCGCAGTACGGGCAGCGGGGGTCCTCGTACTCGTGGACGACGTTCTTGTTGCCCGCGTCGCCGATGACGATCGTGGTGCCGTCGGTGCCCGAGGTGTTGGCCGGCTTGACCAGGGTGTTCTTGGCGGCCGCCGACCAGTAGCTCGGCTTGTTCATCTCGTTGACGGCGAAGGCGACGCCGCCGGCTATCGCCAGCAGGGCCACGACGCCGCCGCCGACGGCCAGCTGGCGGCGGACCTTGGCCTGCTTGGCCTCCTTCTCGCGCTGGGCGCGCAGCCGCTCGCGGGCGGCTTCCTTGCTGGCCTTGCTGTTGCGGTTGCTCATGACGGATCTCCGTGAGTACGCGTGGTGAGTGGGGGGTGGTGCCGTGCCGGTCCCGCGGTCAGGCGGTGGCCGGGACGGGCGGACCACGGCGTACGACGGCGTGGTGCAGCCGGCGGGCGGTCGGGCCGCCCGCCCCGCGGGTGCGGGCGGCCGGTCGCACCCGGTGCGGCACCGCGGTGAGCACGCTGCGGATGGCGGCAGCGGCGAACAGCAGCGGGCGGAAGGCGGCCAGCGCGACGGCCCGTACGGTCTGGTGCAGGGCCGCCTCGCCCCTCCGCAGCCACCAGGCGGCCAGCAGGCCCACGCAGACGTGCACGGCCAGCAGCAGCCAGGGCAGGGCGCTGGACTGCATCTGGGCGGCCGCCTGGGCGCCTCCCGGCACCGCGGCGAGCGGGGTGGCAGGGGTCGGGCCGACATGGCCGGTGTGGCACAGGAAGGCCTCGTTGAAGGACCGCCACGGACCGGTCACCGGGCCGCCGAAAGCGCCGTAGCAGGCCTGCTGCCCGGTGGTCAGCACGGTGTCGACGGCCAGTTCGAGCGGCACCATCAGGCCGGCCAGCGTCCAGAAGCCGCACTCGGGGCGGGCGGTGGCCAGGTAGACCAGCGCGAAGACCGCGGCGAAGGCCACGGCCACCGCGGGCAGCGGCAGCGGGGCCTTGGCCATCAGGACGTGCGAGGTCGAGGAGAGCGTGAGGCACAGCGCGGCGAAGAGGGCGGCACGCAGTGCCCTCAGCCGCGGTCGTATCGCCTCCATGGCGACAGAGTGTGCCACGGGTGCCTGTGCGTTTGAAGCCCGCGCCGGCGGCGGGCCGGGCGCCGTCGCCGGGTTGCGGCCCGCTCTGTCGTACCCGGGTCGTAGACTCACCGACGCCGCCAGACAACCCGTTCCGATGGCCCGTTCTCGCCGGAGGTGTCGCCGCCTTGACCGATCAGCCCTTCACTCACCTGCACGTCCACACCCAGTATTCGCTGCTGGACGGAGCGGCGAGACTGAAGGACATGTTCAAGGCGTGCAACGAGATGGGGATGAGCCATGTGGCCATCACCGATCACGGCAATCTGCACGGGGCCTACGACTTCTTCCACCAGGCCAAGGCCGCCGGTGTGACCCCGGTGATGGGTATCGAGGCGTATCTGGCGCCCGAGTCGCGGCGGTACAACAAACCGGTCAAATGGGGCGCACCGCATCAGAAGGGCGACGACGTCTCCGGCGCGGGCGCGTACACCCACATGACGATCTGGGCGCGCAACAGCGTCGGGCTGCACAATCTCTTCCGCGCACAGTCCCGGGCGTCCTTCGAGGGCTACTTCCGCAAGCCCCGGATGGACCGCGAGCTGCTCGCCCAGTATTCCGAGGGCCTGATGGCCACCACCGGCTGCCCGTCCGGCGAGATCTCCACCCGGATCCGGCTGGGGCAGATGGACGAGGCGATCAAGGCCGCCGGCGAGTACCAGGACATCTTCGGCAAGGAGAATTTCTTCGTCGAGATCATGGACCACAACATCGACATCGACCGCCGGGCCCGCCAGGGCCTGGAGGAGATCGCCAGGAAGCTCCAGGCGCCGTTCGTGGTCACCAACGACTCGCACTACACCTATGCCGAGGAGTCGTCCGCGCACGACACCCTGCTGTGCATCCAGACCGGCTCCAACATGTCGGACCCGGACCGCTTCAAGTTCGACGGCTCCGGCTACTACCTCAAGTCCGCCGCCGAGATGTACGCGATCGACTCCTCCGACGCCTGGCAGGAGGGCTGCCGCAACAGCCAGCTGCTGATCGCCGACCGGGTCGAGACCGAGGGCATGTTCCAGTTCAGGAACCTGATGCCCAAGTTCGACGTGCCCGAGGGCTACACCGAGGTCACCTGGTTCCGCGAGGAGGTCGCCCGCGGCATGGCCAGGCGCTTCCCCGGCGGCATTCCCGAGGACCGGCAGAAGCTCGCGGACTACGAGATGGACACCATCGTCCAGATGGGCTTCCCCGGGTACTTCCTGGTGGTCGCCGACTTCATCATGTGGGCGAAGAACAACGGCATCGCGGTCGGCCCCGGCCGCGGTTCCGCGGCCGGCTCGATCGTCGCCTACGCGATGGGCATCACCGACCTCGACCCGGTCCCGCACGGGCTGATCTTCGAGCGGTTCCTGAACCCCGAGCGCGTCTCCATGCCCGACGTCGACATCGACTTCGACGAGCGCAGGCGCGGCGAGGTCATCCGCTACGTGACCGAGAAGTACGGCTCCGACAAGGTCGCCCAGATCGCGACCTACGGCACCATCAAGGCCAAGGCCGCGATCAAGGACTCGGCCCGGGTGCTGGGCTACCCGTTCTCGATGGGCGACCGGATCACCAAGGCGATGCCCGCCGACGTGCTCGGCAAGGGCATCCCGCTGTCCGGCATCACCGACAAGGACCACCCCCGCTACAGCGAGGCGGGCGAGGTCCGGGCGATGTACGAGAACGAGCCGGACGTCACCAAGGTGATCAACTCGGCGAAGGGCATCGAGGGCCTGGTCCGGCAGATGGGCGTGCACGCCGCCGGCGTGATCATGTCCGCCGAGCCGCTGATCGACCATGTGCCGATCTTCTCGCCGAAGAACGACGGCGCCGTCGTGACGCAGTGGGACTACCCGAGCTGCGAGTCGCTCGGCCTGCTCAAGATGGACTTCCTTGGCCTGCGCAACCTGACGATCATGGATGACGCGGTCAAGTCGATCAAGGCCAACAAGGGCGTCGACATCGACCTGCTGTCGCTGCCGCTCGACGACCCCAACACGTACGCCCTGCTGGGCCGCGGTGACACCCTGGGCGTCTTCCAGTTCGACGGCGGGCCTATGAGGGCGCTGCTGCGGATGATGAAGCCCGACAACTTCGAGGACATCTCCGCCGTCTCGGCCCTCTACCGGCCGGGCCCGATGGGCATGAACTCGCACATCAACTACGCCCTGCGCAAGAACAAGCAGCAGGAGATCACCCCGATCCACAAGGAGCTGGAAGAACCGCTCCGCGAGGTCCTCGAAGTCACCTACGGCCTGATCGTCTACCAGGAGCAGGTGCAGAAGGCCGCCCAGGTGCTGGCCGGCTACACGCTCGGCCAGGCCGACCTGCTGCGCCGGGCGATGGGCAAGAAGAAGAAAGAGGTCCTGGACAAGGAGTTCATCCCCTTCCAGGCCGGCATGCGCGAGCGCGGCTATTCCGACCAGGCCATCCAGGCGGTCTGGGACGTGCTGGTGCCCTTCGCGGGATACGCCTTCAACAAGGCGCACTCCGCCGCGTACGGCCTGGTGTCGTACTGGACGGCGTATCTCAAGGCGAACTATCCGGCCGAGTACATGGCGGGCCTGCTGACGTCCGTGAAGGACGACAAGGACAAGATGGCGCTCTATCTCAACGAGTGCCGCCGGATGGGCATCAAGGTGCTGCCCCCGGATGTGAACGAGTCCAACGCCAACTTCACCCCGCGCGGCGACGACACGATCGTCTTCGGCCTCACCGCCGTCCGCAACGTCGGGGGGAACGTGGTGGATTCGGTCGTCAGGTGCCGCAAGTCCAAGGGCCGCTACGCGAGCTTCCCGGACTTCCTCGACAAGGTCGAGGTCGTGGTCTGCAACAAGCGGACGGTCGAGTCGCTGATCAAGGCCGGCGCCTTCGACACCATGGGGCACACCAGGCGCGGCCTGACCGAGCACTTCGAGTCGATGATCGACAACGTGGTGCAGGTCAAGCGCAAGGAGGCCGAGGGGCAGTTCGACCTCTTCGGCGGCATGGGCGAGGGCGACGCGGACGACGGGCCCGCCTTCGGCATGGACGTGGTCTTCTCCGACATCGAATGGGACAAGGCCTATCTGCTCGCCCAGGAAAGGGAGATGCTCGGCCTGTACGTGTCCGACCATCCGCTGTTCGGCATCGAGCACATCCTCGGCGACAAGACCGACGCCGCCATCGCCGCGCTCGCCGGCGACTACCAGGACGGCGCCATCGTCACCATCGGCGGCATCATCTCCGGGCTGCAGCGCAAGATGACCAAGCAGGGCAACGCCTGGGCGATCGCCACCGTCGAGGACCTGGCGGGCTCGGTGGACTGCATGTTCTTCCCCGCGACCTACCAGCTGGTGTCCACCCAACTGATGGAGGACTCGGTGGTCTTCGTCAAGGGCCGGCTCGACAAGCGCGAGGACATCCCGCGGCTGGTCGCCATGGAGCTGATGGTCCCCGACCTGACCGACATGGGCACCAACGCGCCGGTGAGCATCTCCATCCCGACGGTCAAGGTCACCCCGCCGCTGGTCGCCAGGCTCGGCGAGGTGCTGGCCAGCCACAAGGGCAACACCGAGGTGCGGGTGCGGTTGCAGGGGGCGCGGTCCACCACCGTGCTGCGGCTGGACCGGCACCGGGTGACCGCCGACCCGTCGCTGTTCGGCGACCTCAAGGCGCTGCTGGGGCCGGCCTGCCTGGGCGCCGGCCAGCAGGCGGGCTGACCGCCGCACGACGCGCGCGGGGGTGCCCCGGAAGGGACACCCCCGCTCATGCTGCGTGCCTCATTGCCTCATGCCCAACGGCAGGGGCGGCACGTTCAGTTGTGGCCGAACCGCTTCTGCTGCTTGCCGCGCGGCGCCTGGCCGGCGGTGGGCATCATGCGCTCCTCGGCCTGGTGGCCGCGCTCCTGCTCCTGCGGCTCCATGCCGGAGTTGCGCTGCTGGTCCTGGTGCTGCTCGGGCCGGCGGTTCGGGTTCTGGTTCCGGTTCTTAGCCACTTTCGTGCCTTCCTGATGAGGGGATGTCGGCCCATCGGCCTGCCCCCACTGCGGGCTTGACGCCCAGCGGGCTCTACGCCCCGGTGGGGCTCGTGGCCGAGCGGCCGACATCAGATTTGCACGGGAGTACGAAGCGCGCATTTCGGGCAGTTGGCGACGCGGATGTGGCGGAAACGGCATGAGCGCCACGCCGAAGATCGTGTTCCAGCTCATAACGCCCCGGCATTCGGGCAGACTCGTGAGGACCTGGGGGGATTCAGGGCCGAGGGGGGCGACCGGAAGAGGTGCGATATGGACCGCTGCGTCGTCCTGGTGGACGCCGGATATCTACTGGGCGCAGCAGCAAGCCTTCTGGCCGGTGAACCGTCCCGTTCCCGGATCGTCGTGGATCATGCCGGCGTCGTCGCTGGCCTGCGGGAAAGGGCCGAACGCGAGACGGGGCAGCCGCTGCTGCGGATCTACTGGTTCGACGGCGCACCCGACCGCGTTCCGCAACCCGAGCACCGCCGGCTGCGGGTGATGCCGCGGGTGACCGTACGGCTCGGCGCACTCACCCGGACGGACGGCCGGTGGGCGCAGAAGGGCGTCGACGCCGCCATGCACGCCGAGCTGTCGGAGCTGGCCCGCAACCGGGCCTGCTCCGACATCGTCCTGGTCACCGGCGACGGCGACCTGCTGCCCGGCATGATGTCCGCCAAGGAGCACGGCGTCGCCGTCCACCTGTGGGCCGTCCAGGCCGCCGACGGCGACTACAACCAGTCGGAGGACCTGGTCGCCGAAGCCGACGAGCGCCGGGTCCTCGACCGGGAGTGGATCACCGCCGCGATCAGGGCGAGGGACGGGATCTGCCCCCCGGTGGGCGGTACGCGGCCCGACATCGGCCCGGAGATCGCCGCGATCCTGTCCGCGCCGCTGCCCGAGTCCGCCGGGGCGCCCCCGCAGGAGCCGCACCTCGACCACCTCGACCACCCGGCCCATCCACCCCACCCCCCGCACCCGCACCCGCACCCGCACCCACACCCGCATCCCGCGGACAACGGCACCGTGCCGACCGCCGAACCCGCGGAGCCGGCCGGATCCGGCAGCAGGGGCGTACCCACCCCCAAGGACCTGGCCGGCCTCGGCAAGCAGCACGCCGCCCCGCCGGCCGCCCCGCACCCCGCCCCCAACGCCACCCTGCGCTGGTCGTCCGACAAGGGCTGGACCGACCGCGCCGGCGGCCCCGACCTGCCCGACACCAGCGGCCTGCCCACCCTGGCCCAGCTGACCACCGCCGAGCAGCGCTGGGCCGACCGGGAGGCCGACATCACCGCTGTCAGCGGCGACCCCTACGAGGTGGGCCAGGTCTTCGCCCGCCGCTGGATCGCCCGCCTCACCGACACCGGCCAGCTCCAGCAGCTGTCCACCCACTACCCCCGGGTCCCACACCGCATCGACGGCGAGCTGCTGCGATACGCCGCCCGCTTCGGCCTGCTCGCCCACAAGGACGACCAGATCGACGAGCACGACCGGTACGCGATCAGGGCCGGATTCTGGCGCGAGATCGACACCCGTACCGGCGTCGAGCACGGCCAGGGCGGCGACTGACCCGCGGTGCGGGTCCCTGCGTACAACCCCCGTTGCCCCACAAGCCGTCCGCGCCGCGTAGTCTCGATCCTCGTGAACACGGGCACGGAGGACAAGGCGCCCCCGGCGGTCGCCGCGGCCCGCGACACGGTGTGTACCGTGCGCGGACTGATCAGGACGTACCCGGCCGGCTCCGGCGCGCGCCGCCGCGGGCTGCGCCGTCGCGGCCCCGCCGCCGAGCCCGCCCTCGTACGGGCCAGCGACGGCATCGACCTCGACGTGCGGCGCGGCGAGCTGTTCGGCATCCTCGGTCCCAACGGGGCCGGCAAGACCACGCTCGTACGCCAGCTCACCGGCCTGCTGCGGCCGGACGCGGGCAGCATCGACCTGCTCGGCCACGACCTCGTACGCCACCCCGACCGGGCCGCCCGGCTGATCGGCTACCTCGGCCAGGAGTCCATCGCGCTGGACGAGCTGACCGTGTCGCTGGCCGCCGAGACCACCGGGCGGCTGCGCGGCCTGGGCGCGGCCGCCGCCCGCGCCGCCAGGGACGCCGTGCTCGACGAGCTCGAACTCGGCACGATCGCGTCCCGCCCGATCAAGCGCCTCTCCGGCGGCCAGCGCCGGCTGGCCTGCTTCGCCGCGGCCCTGGTGGGGGAGCGGCCCGTCCTGGTCCTCGACGAGCCCACCACCGGCATGGACCCGGTCGCCCGCCGGGCGGTGTGGGCCGCGCTCGGCCGCCGCAGGACGGAGAACGGCGCCACCGTGCTGCTGGTCACGCACAACGTCATCGAGGCCGAGACCGTGCTGGACCGGGTCGCCGTGCTCGACCACGGCCGGGTCATCGCCTGCGACACCCCCGCGGGCCTGCGCGCCCTGGTCGCCGACGAGGTACGCCTCGACCTCGTCTGGCGCACCGACCCGCCGCTCGACCTCCCGGAGATCGCCGCGCTCCACCCGCTGGCCGACATCGCAGGCCGCCGCTGGACCCTGCGCCTGCCCCACGACCACGCCCGCACCACCGTCGCCCAGCTCACCGCCGGCCCCGCCTACGCCTCCCTGGACGACTTCACGCTGGCCACCCCCAGCCTGGAAGACGTCTACCTGGCCCTGGGCGGCCGCTCGAAGGGCCTGGTGAAATCGTGAACACGGTTCGCCGCCGCACGGGCGCACCGGTCCCGGCCGGCCCGGCTCCCAGGCCGGGAGGCCGCAGATGACCGTCATCGCACAGACCGGGCCCGGGCGGGGCGGGGCCGCCGTCGGCACCGTGAACGCCGGGGAGGCCGCGCCGCTCGCGCCCCGCGCGCGGTTCTGGTCCGCCTTCGCGGCCGTCTACCGGGCGCAGCTCTCCCGCGCCCGGGTGGCGCGGATCCCGCTGTTGTTCGTGGCCACCTTCCAGTCCGTCGGGATCATGGTCATGATGCGCGGCGTCGTCGACGCGGGCGACGGCGAGGCCGCACGGGCCGTCGTCGCCGGCTCCAGCGTCCTCGTCGTGGCCTTCGTCGCCCTCAACCTGCTGGCGCAGTACTTCGGGCAGCTGCGGGCCTCCGGCGGCCTCGACCACTACGCCACCCTGCCGGTGCCGCCCGCCGCCGTCGTCCTGGGCGCGGCCGGCGCCTACGCGTCCTTCACCGTGCCCGGCACGCTGCTCACCGCGATCGTCGGGTGCGTGCTCTTCCACCTGACGCTCACCACCTTGTGGGTGCTCGCCGTGGTCATCCCGCTGGCCGGCGCCGCCCTGTCCGGCCTCGGGGCCGCCCTCGGGCTGCTGGCGCCCCGCCAGGAGATCGCCACGCTCTTCGGCCAGCTGGGCATGTCCGCGGCCCTGCTGCTCGGCGTACTGCCCGCCTCGCACCTTCCCGCGCCCATCGGCTGGGTGCGCGACCTGCTGCCGTCCACCTACGGCGTCGAGGCGTTCGCCCGTACGCTGGGCGGCAGCGCCGGCACCGACTGGGCGGCGGTACTCGGCGACCTGTCGGTGTGCGCCGCCGTCGGCGTCGCCTCGCTGGCGGTCGCCACCCGGGCCTACCGCAGGGCCGCCTGCCGATGAGGCGTCCCACATCCGTACCTGGCACGATGGGCAGGTGACCGCTCCCCTGACTCCCCACGACCACTCGCCGCACCTGCCGCCCGATCCGGGCCCCGGGTCCGGCCCCGGCAAGGGCGGGGACCGCAGGAAGGCGGTGCTCTCCGAGGTCGGCAGAGGCGCGCTCGTCGCGCTGCTGGTCACGGTGTGCGGAATCGCGCTCGGCCTGCTCTGGCTGTGGCTGTCGCCCCGCGTCCCGCTGGTCTCCGACGGCAAGGCGGTCTACCTCAAGGACACCGAGGGCGAGGAGGCGATCGGCGGCGACGGCGCCTTCGCGCTCATCGCCGCCGGGCTCGGCGTGCTCACCGCCGCGGCGGTCTTCTGGCGCTACCGCCGCGGCGGGGTCGGCGTCGTCCTCGGCCTCGCCGCCGGCGGCATCCTGGCCTCCGTCGTCGGCTGGCGCCTCGGCGTCTGGCTCGGTCCCGACACCGACATCGTGGCTCACGCCACGGCGGTCGGCCCGAAGGTCGTCTTCGACGCGCCCCTCGAACTGCGGGCCAAGTCCGCGCTCGTCGCATGGTCCGTCGCGGCGATGATCGTCCACCTGGCGCTGACCTCCGCCTTCGGCCCGCGTGAGCCGCACGATACGGACTTCGCCGACTCCCAGACCCCGCAGTGGCCCCCACCGCCGCCGCCCCCTCCGGCCCAGGACGAATAGCCCGGGGGCCCACCCCCTGCGGGGTGCCGAATCTGCGTGCCCAGCCGGCCGGTGCCGTTGTGCGGCGACGGGCGGCCACCGCCTCAGGGGCGCGGGGAACTGCGCGCCCGGCCCGTCACCGGGCGGTGGTCCGGTACGGACCGAGCAGCCCCTTCGGGCCGGTGGCGACGTGCAGTCGGTCGACGGCTGGTCGCGCCGTTCCCCGCTCCCCTGGGGGGGTTGCCCTCCAGGGCGGAGGGGGCTCCTAGGTCGGGGCCGTTGTGTGGTGACGGGCGGCCACCACGTCAGGGGCGCGGGGAACTGCGCGCCCAGCCCATCACCGGGCGGTGGTCCGACGCGGACCGAGCAGCCCCTTCGGGTCGGTGGCGACCCGTGCGCCGGTTGACGGCTGGTCGCGCAGGCCCCCACGCGCCCCTGGGGGGCGGCCCCCCGACGCGCAGGGGCTAAGGGGCGGCCGATGGGGGCGGACGTCGCGGACGTCAGGGCTTGGAGGTCGGCGGGCGCCAGCTCGACTTCGCGGCCGCGCTTGCCCGCGGAGACGAAGATCGTCGGGAAGGGGAGGGCCGAGGCGTCCAGGACCGTGGGGAGGCGCTTGCGCTGGCCCAGGGGGGAGATGCCGCCCAGGACGTAGCCGGTGGTGCGTTCGGCCACTGCCGGGTCCGCCATCGCGGCCCGCTTGCCGCCGGCCGCCGTGGCCAGTGCCTTGAGGTCGAGTGAGCCGGCGACCGGGACGACCGCGACGGTCAGGACGCCGTCGACCTCCGCGATCAGCGTCTTGAACACCCGCTCGGGGCTTGTCCCGAGGGCGGCTGCGGCCTCGTCGCCGTAGGACAGTCCGGACGAGCCGTCGTGCTCGTAGGCGTGCAGGGTGAAGGCCACGCCGGCCTTCTCCAGCGCGACCGTCGCGGGAGTCCCCCCGGCGGAGCCGCCCCTCTTCCCGCCCACGTCAGTTCGCACTGATCGGCTGGCTGGTCAGATCGACCGCGGGCAGCGACGGAAGCTTCTCCATGACCGCGGTCTCGCGGCGCAGCAGCCGCAGCTCCGCGGCCAGCCGGGCCGCACTGCTCGGCTGTTCGAGCAGCGCCTGCTTCGTCGGCGTCTCCGCGATCAGCGCGGCCGCGACCAGGTACGACAGCACGGTCGGGTCGTCGGGGAAGTCCTGGCCCGGCGCCAGGGTGCGCTCCCGCGCGCCCGCCAGCCGCTTCTGGTACGCGCCGAACACCCGCGTCACCTCCGCGGCCAGCGCACCCGCGCCCCCGCCCGGGTCCTCCGGGATCTCCTCGATCTCCGCGGTCAGAAACGGGCCGCTGGCGTCCAGCGAGAGCAGCTTGAAGCGGAGCAGGCCGGTGGCGACCAGCTCGTAGCCGCCGTCGTCGCGCTCGGCGATACCCGTCGCGTCCGCGATGCACCCGATGCCGTGCAGGGCGGCGAGCGGGTCCTCGCCGAGGCCCGCGGCCGGGCCCGCGGCCCTGCCCTCCTGCCCCGTGGGGGCCACCTCCTGGCCGTTCTTGATCGCGACCACGCCGAATCGCCGCGGGGCGTCCTCCGGGAGGGCCAGCAGATCCGCCACCAGGGCGCGGTAGCGCTCCTCGAAGACGTTCAGCGGGAGCACGAGGCCGGGGAACAGTGCGGTACCCAGGGGGAAGAGCGGAATCCGATCGGTCACAGTGAGCCAGCGTACGGCCTCTTCCGCGGGCCAGTACGCCCCTTTCCCTCTCCCCCAGGGGGCCGGCCCCGTCCCCGGCGGCCGGGGGGAGGGCGGGGCGGGGGCACCCGGGATCAGGAGGACCGGCGCAGGAGGCGGGTAGCGCCGGCCGCGGCGGTGGTGGCGAGCATCCAGCCGAGGAGGGTGAGGAGGGAGGCGACCCATTGCGCGGACCCGGACTCGCGCCACGCGTTGTCCTGGCCCAGGTCGATGACCGGCAGGAGCAGGTCCAGGGCGTAGAGGGCCGGACTCCAGTGCGGCCGGTAACCGCCCGCGTCCGCCGCCGGGGGAGCGTGGTGGAGGGCGAAGTAGAGCGCGCCCAGCGCCCAGAGCACCCCCATCCAGACCGCGGCGCGGCCCGGGCGGTAGCCGTAGCCGACGGTGATGTCCTGGAGCCAGCCCCAGACGCGGCCGGCGACCGGCAGCGTGTCGCGGCGGCGGCGCTGCCGGGCGAGCAGCACCTCGCGGGCCTCCGCGTCCTCGCCCGCGGCCCGCAGCGCCGCGGCCAGCCGCTCGTACGGCTCGGGCCGGAACTCCGGGGTCGCCGCCCGGAGCCAGGCGAGCCGTTCGCGGAGCGGGAATTCGGCGAGCGGGGTGAGGGTGTCGTAGCTGAAGCCGGTCATCCGCAGCCGCCCGGGCGCGGGCCACGCACCCACGGCGTCGTTGAGCTTGCCGATCTTCGAGCCGGACAGCACGACGGGGCCCTCCGGCGCCCGCGGCAGCGTGAAGCACAGCTCGGGCGTCTGGATGCGCCGCAGCGAGACCTGCTGGTCGCCGGTCAGCGAGAAGCGCGCCCGGCTGATGATCATCGCGTTGCCGAACCGCCCGTCGTCGAGGCGGAGCCCGCCGTGGCAGGTGAAGTCCCGCACGGTGACGCCTTCCGGCGGCGGCGCGGACGAGCCGCCGGCGCTCCTGGCGTTCCACCCGCCGGACAGGTACAGCGTGTGCTCGACGGCGATACGGGCGGCGTTGAGTGCCTGCCGGCCGTCGGGATTGCGCAGGGTCGCGCCGCGCAGGCTGAGCCGACCGCCGATGCGGGCGCTGCGCAGGCTGAACTCCCCGGTGACGTCGATGAGTTCGGCGTCGACGTCCTGGCCGACGGTCAGCCCGTCCGCGGCGAACGCCTGGGCGGCCCGGCCGCGCCGCACGGTGAGCTGGTTGAGCAGCAGGTCGGTGCCTATCTGCGCGTCGGCCATCCGGATACCCCCGGTGACCAGGCACTGCGGCAGGTGCAGGTCGCCGCCGACCTGGATCCTGGCCGCTTCGATCCTGGGCATCCGGCAGCGCACCATGCGCATGCTGCCGACCCGGCACTCCTGGAGCATCAGCGGGTCGTCGAAGCGGCAGTCGTCGAGCTGGACGTACGGCGTCACCGTGCCGCCGGAGAGCATCAGCCGCCCGCTGATCCGCATCCCGGCGAGTTTCAGCGCCGCCACCCGCCCCGGCACCGCGGGCGGCCCGTCGAGCAGCAGCTCCGCGACAGCCTGGGCGCGCACGGTACGGCCGACGCCCCAGCCGGGGTCGTCCTGGGGTGCCCCCGGGCCCAGCCACGGGGGAGGGTCGTCCGGGGCGGCGCGCCCGGTGCGCAGGTCGCAGGTGCGGCCCTCGCGGAAGGCCTGCCACATGCGGCGTTCCACCGGCGTCCAGTCATCCGGCGGTGCCCCGCCGGCCGCCCCTGCCATCCGATTCCCCTCCCCGTCGTCGCGCCGCACACCGTAGCGGGTCGGGGCGACAGCGGCGTATCACGGAGTGGAACCTGCGACCGGCCCGCAGACCTGGGTCTCTACACTTGGCAGGGTGATCTCCCGAATCGACCTGCGCGGCGCCGCCTTCCCCGAGGGCGGCATCGACCGCGACCTGCTGCCCCGTGCCGACTTCGACGTGGAGGCCGCGCTGGAGGCAGTGCGGCCGATCTGCGAGGACGTGCGCCGTCGGGGCTCGGCGGCGGTGCTCGACCACGGGGAGCGCTTCGACGGGGTGCGCCCCGCCTCGCTGCGGGTGCCCGCGGCGGCGCTGGAGAGCTCGCTGGCCGACCTCGACCCGGCCGTCAGGGCCGCGCTGGAGGAGTCGGTGCGGCGGACCAGGATCGTGCACCGCGAGCAGCGCCGCACCGACGTCACCACCCAGGTGGTGCCCGGCGGCACGGTCACCGAGCGGTGGGTGCCGGTCGAGCGGGTCGGGCTGTACGTGCCCGGCGGCCTGGCGGTCTACCCGTCCTCCGTGGTGATGAACGTGGTGCCCGCCCAAGAGGCCGGCGTCGAGGGCATCGCGGTGGCCTCGCCCCCGCAGAAGGCCTTCGGCGGCCTGCCCCACCCCACCATCCTGGCCGCCTGCGCCCTGCTCGGTGTGACCGAGGTCTACGCGACCGGCGGCGCGCAGGCGATCGCGATGTTCGCCTACGGCACCGAGGACTGCCGCCCGGTGAATCTGGTCACAGGCCCCGGCAACATCTACGTGGCCGCCGCCAAGCGGCTGCTCAAGGGCCGCGTCGGCATCGACGCCGAGGCCGGGCCCACCGAGATCGCGGTCCTCGCCGACGACTCCGCCGACCCCGCCTTCGTCGCCGCCGACCTGATCAGCCAGGCCGAGCACGACCCGCTGGCCGCCGCGGTGCTGGTCACCACCTCGCCCGAGCTGGCCGACGCGGTCGACAAGCAGCTGGACGTGCAGGTCGCCGCGGCCAGGCACCGCGAGCGGATCACCGCCGCGCTGTCCGGCCGCCAGTCCGCGACCGTGCTGGTCGACACGCTCGACCAGGGCCTCGCGGTGGTGGACGCCTACGCGGCCGAGCACCTGGAGATCCAGACCAGGGACGCCGCAGCGACCGCCGCCCGGGTGCGCAACGCCGGCGCGGTCTTCGTCGGCCCGCACGCCCCGGTCTCGCTCGGCGACTACTGCGCCGGGTCCAACCACGTGCTGCCCACCGGCGGTTGCGCCTGCCACTCCTCGGGCCTGTCCGTGCAGTCCTTCCTGCGCGGCATCCACGTGGTGGACTACTCGCGCGACGCGCTGGCCGAGGTCGCCGCCCACGTGGTGACGCTCGCGAACGCCGAGGACCTACCCGCGCACGGCGAGGCGGTACGGGTGCGGTTCGGCGGAGGGGACGCCGCGTGACGCGCATCGAGGACCTGCCCATCCGGGACGAGCTGCGCGGCCAGTCCCCTTACGGGGCCCCGCAGCTGGATGTCGCCGTGCGGCTGAACACCAACGAGAACCCGTACCCGCTGCCCGAGGCCCTGGTCGCCAGGATCGCCGAGCGGGTCGCGGAGGCCGCGCGCGGCCTGAACCGCTACCCGGACCGGGACGCGGTCGAGCTGCGCACCGCGCTCGCGGCGTATCTCAGCAGGACCGCCGGCCACCGGGTCGGCCTGGCCCAGGTCTGGGCGGCGAACGGGTCCAACGAGATCATCCAGCAGCTGCTGCAGACCTTCGGCGGCCCCGGCCGCCGGGCGATCGGCTTCGAGCCGTCGTACTCGATGCACGCGCTGATCTCCCGCGGCACCGGTACCGGCTGGATCTCCGGGCCGCGCAGGGCCGACTTCACCATCGACGTGGCCGCGGCCGTGCGGGAGATCGCCGAGCGCCGCCCCGAGGTCGTCTTCGTCTGCTCGCCCAACAACCCGACCGGCACCGCGGTCGCCGCGGAGACGGTGGTGGAGCTGTACGAGGCGGCGCAGGCCGCCCGCCCCTGCCTGGTCGTGGTGGACGAGGCCTACGGCGAGTTCTCGCACCGGCCGTCGCTGCTGCCGCTCATCGAGGGCCGGCCCCACCTGGTGCTGACCCGCACCATGTCCAAGGCCTTCGGCGCCGCCGGGCTGCGGTTGGGCTACCTGGCCGCCGACCCCGCCGTGGTCGATGCGGTGCAGATCGTCCGGCTGCCCTACCACCTGTCCGCGGTCACCCAGGCGACCGCGCTGGCCGCGCTGGAGTACACCGACACGCTGCTCGGCTACGTGAACCAGCTGAAGGACGAACGCGACCGGGTGGTCCGCGAGTTGCGCGCCACCGGCTACGAGGTGGTCGACTCCGACGCGAATTTCGTGCAGTTCGGCCGGTTCGCCGACAGCCACACCGCGTGGGAGGCGGTGCTCGCCCACGGCGTGCTGGTACGGGACAACGGCGTGCCCGGCTGGCTGCGGGTCTCGGTCGGCACGCCCGCCGAGAACGACGCGTTCCTGGACGCGGCGCGAGCCGTCTTCAAGGAGCACAGCACCAAGGAGCACAGCACCAAGGAACACCGCACTACTGAGGAGCAGGTATGACCCGCGTGGGCCGCGTCGAGCGCACCACCAAGGAGACGTCGGTGGTCGTCGAGATCGACCTCGACGGCACCGGGCAGGTCGCCGTGTCCACCGGCGTCGGCTTCTACGACCACATGCTGGACCAGCTCGGCAGGCACGGGCTGTTCGACCTGTCGGTGAAGACCGAGGGCGACCTGCACATCGACACCCACCACACCATCGAGGACACCGCGCTCGCGCTCGGCGCCGCCTTCAAGCAGGCCCTCGGCGACAAGGTCGGCATCTACCGCTTCGGCAACTGCACGGTCCCGCTGGACGAGTCGCTCGCCCAGGTCACCGTGGACCTCTCGGGCCGCCCCTACCTGGTGCACACCGAGCCGGAGACCATGGCGCCGATGATCGGTTCGTACGACACCACGATGACCCGGCACATCCTGGAGTCCTTCGTCGCCCAGGCCCAGATCGCCCTGCACGTGCACGTGCCCTACGGGCGCAACGCGCACCACATCGTGGAGTGCCAGTTCAAGGCCCTTGCCAGGGCCCTGCGTTACGCCAGCGAGCGCGACCCGCGCGCCGCCGGGATCCTGCCGTCGACGAAGGGCGCGCTGTGAGCGACGCGCGCAAGGCCACTCAGCCGCAGTCAGGACGCCGCGCGAGCTGTCGCCGCGCGGGCGGAGAAGCGAACGGACAAACACAGTGAACAAGGGATCGACCCTCTTCATCCTGCTGGGGCTGTTCCTGGCCGGCGGGGTGTACTCGTTCTGGCAGCAGAAGATGTCCAAGAGCCTGATCGCGCTGGTCGCCATCGGCTCGGTGACGGCACTCGTCACCGGCCTGCTACAGCTCTAGGGGGCAGGGATGAGCAAGAGCGTCGTCGTCCTCGACTACGGATTCGGCAACGTCCGCTCGGCCGAGCGCGCCCTCGCGCACGCCGGCGCCGACGTCGAGATCACCGCCGACTTCGACAAGGCGATGCGGGCCGACGGCCTGCTGGTGCCCGGCGTCGGCGCCTTCGAGGCGTGCATGGCCGGGCTCAGGGGCGTACGCGGCGAGTGGATCGTCGGACGCCGGCTGGCCGGCGGGCGGCCGGTGATGGGCATCTGCGTCGGCATGCAGATCCTCTTCGCCCGCGGTATCGAGCACGGCGTCGAGACCGAGGGCCTGGACGAGTGGCCCGGCACCGTCGAGCCGCTGCAGGCCCCCGTCGTCCCGCACATGGGCTGGAACACGGTCAAGGCCGCCGAGGGCTCCCGGCTGTTCGCGGGCACCGACGACGACGCCCGCTTCTACTTCGTGCACTCCTACGCGGTCCGCAGCTGGGAGCTGGAGGCGCGCAGCGAGCGCATCAGCAGCCCGAAGGTCAGCTGGACCACCCACGGCGAGCCCTTCGTGGCCGCGGTGGAGAACGGCCCGCTGTGGGCCACCCAGTTCCACCCGGAGAAGTCCGGTGAGGCCGGCGCCCTCCTGCTCGCCAACTGGCTCGACACCCTCTAGCCCACCGACCCGACCCGACCCCACCCGCGAGGACGCACCCCGATGACCAAGCTCGAACTGCTCCCCGCCGTCGACGTACGCGACGGCCAGGCCGTACGCCTCGTGCACGGCGAGTCCGGCTCCGAGACGTCGTACGGCGACCCGCTCGCCGCGGCGCTCGCCTGGCAGGGCGCGGGCGCGGAGTGGCTGCATCTGGTGGACCTCGACGCGGCCTTCGGCACCGGCGACAACCGGGCGCGTATCGCCGAGGTGGCCCGCACCATGGACATCAAGGTCGAGCTGTCCGGCGGCATCCGCGACGACGACACGCTCGCCGCGGCGCTCGCCACCGGCTGCACCCGGGTCAACCTGGGCACCGCCGCGCTGGAGACCCCGGAGTGGGTCGCCAAGGTCATCGCCGAGCACGGCGACAAGATCGCGGTCGGCCTGGACGTGCGCGGCACCACCCTGCGCGGCCGCGGCTGGACCCGCGACGGCGGCGACCTCTACGAGACGCTGGCCCGGCTGGACTCCGAGGGCTGCGCCCGCTACGTCGTCACCGACATCGCCAAGGACGGCACCCTCCAGGGCCCGAACCTGGAGCTGCTCACCGGTGTGTGCGCGGCCACCGACCGCCCGGTCGTCGCGTCCGGCGGCGTGTCCAGCCTTGACGATCTGCGGGCCATCGCGTCTCTTGTTCCGCAGGGCGTGGAGGGCGCGATCGTCGGAAAGGCGCTCTACGCGAAGGCGTTCACGCTCGAAGAGGCCTTGGAGGCAGTGTCACGATGACCGGAACCCCCGCAGTACGGCGCGAGCAGTCCGACAGTCCGCTGGAGGAGACGATCGGCTTCGCCCGTGCCGTCGCCGCGGGGGACACGGTGCTGGTCGCCGGCACCATGCCGCTCGTCGACGGCGCGGTCAGAGGCGAGGGCAGCCCGTACGAGCAGACGCTGCTGGCCTTCGGCAACGCGCTGGCGGCACTGGAACCGTTCGGCCTGGGGCCGGACAGCGTCATCCGCACCCGGATGTACCTGAGCCACGCCCGGGACGCCGACGACGCGGGCCGCGCCCACCGCGAGCTGTTCGGTGACGTCCGCCCGGTCACCACGATGGTCCTGGTGGCCGGCTTCATGGACTCCCGGGTGCTGGTGGAAGTCGAGATCGAAGCTTTCCGAGGAGACACCGAATGACCCTCGCGGTGCGCGTCATCCCCTGCCTCGACGTGGACGGCGGCCGGGTCGTCAAGGGCGTCAACTTCCAGAACCTGCGGGACGCGGGCGACCCGGTCGAGATGGCCAGGCTCTACGACGCCCAGGGCGCCGACGAGTTGACCTTCCTGGACATCACCGCGTCCTCCGGCGACCGCCAGACCACCTACGACGTGGTGCGCCGCACCGCGGAGCAGGTCTTCATCCCGCTCACCGTCGGCGGCGGGGTGCGCAGCGCCGAGGACGTCGACAAGCTGCTGCGGGCCGGCGCCGACAAGGTCGGCGTCAACACCGCGGCCATCGCCCGGCCCGAGCTGATCCGGGAGATCGCGGAGCGCTTCGGGCGGCAGGTGCTCGTGCTGTCGGTGGACGCGCGGCGGGCCGCCTCCGGCGCCGGCTTCGAGGTCACCACGCACGGCGGTCGCCGCGGCACCGGCATGGACGCCGTCGAATGGGCCGAGCGGGCGGCCGAGTTGGGCGCCGGCGAGATCCTGCTCAACTCGATGGACGCGGACGGCACGAAGGACGGCTACGACACCGAGATGATCGCGGCGGTGCGCTCCCGGGTGTCCGTCCCGGTGATCGCCTCCGGCGGCGCGGGACGGCTGGCCGACTTCCCGCCGGCCGTCGCCGCGGGCGCGGACGCCGTACTGGCCGCGTCCGTCTTCCACTTCGGCGACCTGCGCATCCCCGAGGTCAAGTCCGCGCTGCGCGAAGCCGGGCACCCGGTGCGCTGAGGCCGGTCAGCGCCGCGTCCCGACCAGCACCGCCAGGTCGGGGGCCAGCGGGACCTCGACCGTACGCAGTGCCGGGTGGTCGAGCCAGTGCAGGCGGGCGGTGTCGGGGCGGCCGTCGTGGACCGGGGGCCCGCCCCGCGACGGGGTGAAGTCGTCGATGACCAGCACGCCGCCCGGCCGCAGCAGCGCGGCCGGGTCGGCCGCCGGGCCGTCCCCCTTGCCCTGGCCGCCGCCGTCCAGGACCAGCAGGTCGAAGGGGCCGTGCTCGGCGATCGCCGTCCAGTCGGCGTGCCGCACGGTGACCCAGGGCGCGAGGGCGCCGAAGAGGTCCGCCGCGGCCCCGGCCCGGGCGGCGTCCTGCTCGACGCTGACCGCCGAGGCGCCGCCCCGCATGCCGGAGACCAGCCAGGCCAGGCCGACCCCGCAGCCGGTGCCGGTCTCGCCGATGCGTTCCGCGCCCGCGGCGAGCGCGCGCAGCAGCCGGCCCTGCTCGGGCCGGCAGGAGTAGGGGAAGTCCAGCCGGGTCGCGGTGAGGGCGGCGCGCTCCACCAGGGGCGGCAGATCACCGGGGCCGCTGAGATGCGCACGGGTGCCGTCGAGAGACATGGCGGTCATCCTGCCGGGGCGGCAGGGGCGGACGGGCGCGATCAGGTGAGAAAGAAATATTGCGCAACTTCCATTGCGCAAATTTACTTGCACACCTAGCCTGGCGGCGTGACCGAACAGGAACGCTCCCAGCGCATCACCGACCTCGACGCCCTCAAGGTCTTCACCCACCCGCTGCGCATCCGCCTCTACCGGGCGCTGTTCACGGCCCGCACCGCGACCGCCTCCCACCTCGCCGACCAGGTCGACGAGGCGGTCTCACTGGTCAGCTACCACCTGCGGAAGATGGCCGCGCACGGCTTCATCGTCGAGGCCCCCGAGCACGGCACGGACGGCCGCGAGCGCTGGTGGAAGGTCTCCGCCGAGCGCGGGTTCTCCTTCCGCAGCGCCGACTTCGACGACCGGCCGGAAGGCGCGGCCGTGCTCGCCCAGGTCACCAGGCAGCTGCTCGCCACCCGCGCCGAGCGCTACGAGCAGTACCTGGACCAGCAGTCCGCCTGGCCCCGCGAATGGACCAACGCGTCCTTCTCCTCCGAGTTCATGCCGCTGCTCACCGCGGCCGAACTGCAGCAGATGGCCGAAGAGATCGGCGAGCTGATGCAGCGCTGGACCGACCGCGGCCGGGACGCGGAGGACGCGGGCGACACCGAGGGCCGCGAGCACGTGGCCGTCCAGATGTACGGCTTCCCCTACCGCCCCTGACCTGAGGACCGCTCATGACGGCGACCGTGACAACCGCCACCGGCTCCACCGCACGGCCCGCGTACCGCGACGGCAACGTCCTGCGCTGGCTCACCGCCTACACCGCGTCCCTCCTCGGCGACTCCGTCTACTTCGTCGCCCTCGGCTTCGCCGCCGCCAAGGTCGCGGCGCCCGCGCAGGTCGGCCTCGTCATGGCCGCGGGCGCGGTGCCGAGGGCCGTCCTCATGCTCGGCGGAGGAGTGATCGCCGACCGCTTCGGCCCGCGCCTGGTCGTCATCGGCAGCGACGCCGTCCGCTGCGCCCTGATCGTCGCCGCCGCCGCGGCGCTCGCGCTGGCGACGCCCGGACTGTGGCTGCTGGTCGCCGTCGCGCTGGTCTTCGGCGCCGTCGACGCGCTGTTCATGCCCGCGGTCGGGGCGCTGCCGCCCCGGATCACCACACCCGACCAACTGGCACGCCTGCAGGGCCTGCGCGCGCTGACCGTACGGCTCGGCACGGTCGTGGGGCCCCCGGTCGGCGGCCTCGCGATGGGCCTCGGCGGGGCGTCCGCCGCCTTCGCGGTCGCCGGCCTGCTCTTCGCCACGTCCGTCCCGCTGCTGCTCGGCACCCGCATCACCCCGCTGCCCACCACCGCGCCGGGCACCCGGGCGCCGGCCGCCCGGGAGCTGCGCGACGGGCTGCGCTACATCCGCCGCCACCGGGTGGTCGGCCCCCTGGTCCTGTCCGGCGCGCTCTGCGAACTCGGCCTCGTCGGGCCGCTCAACGTCGGCATGGTGCTCCTCGCGCAGGAACGCGGATGGGGCGCCGCGGGATATGGCTGGATCATCGCGGCGTTCGGCGCCGGGGCCGCGGCCAGCGCGCTGCTGCTCGCCGTACGCGGCCGGGTGCGCCGGGCCGGCGCCGTGCAGATAGCCGCGGTCTTCGTGGGGGCCGCGGCCGTCGGCACCATCGGCGTCGCCCCCGTCCTGACCGCCGCGGTCGCCGTCGCCTTCGTGGCCGGCCTGGTCTGCGGCATCTGCGGCGGGCTGGCCGCGGCCCTCATCCAGACGGCCACGGACGCCGCGTACCTCGGCCGCGTCACCTCCGTCATGAGCCTCACCAGCTTCGGCCTGGCCCCCCTGGCCTACCCCCTCTTCGCCGCCGCGACCGGCACCTTCGGCGCCCCCCACGTCTTCCTCACCAGCGCCACCCTCGCCGCCCTGGGCGGCACCTTCACCGCCTTCCTCCCCCACCTCCGCTCCGCGGAACTCCCCTCCTAAGGGCTGTCCCGTAATCCGCGGTGGACCAGCGCGCGGCGTCAGATGCGGTGCATCGCAAGGCGAAGGGTCGCCCTCATACCGGGTCGTATTCGGACGAGCCCGACAACGCAGCGAGGTGCCGTAGCTGTCGTCGCGCGCCCGCCGCGGATTACGGGACAGCCCTTAGCCACGACGGACCGGCACTGTGCCGGCGACAGACCGGGGCTGCCACCTCAGGGGCGCGTGGGGGTACCCCCAGGCGTTGCTCTGGGGGAGAACTGCGCCCCAGCCACACCGCACCGGCACTGTGCACGCAACAGAACGGGCCCCCGCGGCAGGCGGGAAGGGGGAACGGGCGGCTTACAGCCCGAGCTTGGCGGCGTGGGCTGCGCCCACGGCCGCCTTGTCGCCTTCGGCGACGACGTCGGCGGCGTCCTGGCGGCCGAAGGCGAAGAGGGTGAGCTCGGCGGGGGAGCCGGTGACCGTCACGACGGGGGAGCCGCGGTGGGCCACCACCGTCTGGCCGTCGGGCCGGCGCAGCACGAGGCCGACAGGCGAGCGCCGGCCCGTGACGCGCGCGACGCGTTCGAGCCGGGACCACAGCGCGTCGGCGAAGACCGGGTCGATCTCGCGCGGCGCCCAGTCGGGTTGCGCCCGACGCACGTCCTCGGCGTGGACGTAGAACTCCACCGTGTTGGACGCCTCGTCGAGCTGCTTGAGCGCGAACGGCGACAGCCGCGGCGGCCCGGTCCTGATCAGCTGGATCAGCTCCTCGTACGGCCGCCGCGCATACTCGCCGCGCACGCGTTCGAGCCGGGCCGCGAGCTGCGGGACGATGAGCCCGGCGGCGGCGTCCCCGCGGCGCTCGCGCACCACGACGTGCGCGGCGAGGTCCCGGGCGGTCCAACCCTCGCAGAGGGTCGGCGCTTCGGGCCCCGCGCTCTCCAGCAGGTCGGCGAGAAGCAGACGTTCACGCTGCGCATGGGTCGTCATGCCGCCAGGTTAACGACCGGCGGGCGCCGGCGCCCGCTTCCCGCGCCACCGCCGGTCAGCTCAGCTTGCTGTGCAGCTTCTTGCCGTTGGTCCCGTCGTTGAGGGTGAGGGAGCAGGTGACGGTGTTGCGGCCCTGCAGCTGATAGGTGATCAGCTGCGGGAACAGCACGTAGGAGTAGTAGTCGCCGCCGGCCGGCGCGTGCTTGGTGGCGTCGGCCTCGCACAGCGCGAACGCCTTCTTCTCGATGGCGTCCTCGGTCGCGAAGGTGCCGGACAGCGTCTTGTTGGCGATGGCCTGCGCGTCGTGCGCCGAGGAGCAGGACACCGTCCGGACGGTGGAGATGCCGGGCGTCATCGAGGGCGCGTCGAAGCACTTGCCGGGGTCGACCACCACGTACGGCATCTCCTCCCCGCTGGTCGCCGACGGCCGGGGCTCGTCGCTGCTCGACGGGAAGTCGGTCGGCAGGTCCAGGCTCGGGAAGTCCGAGGGCAGCGTGAAGGTGGGCATCGGCACGGTCGGAATCGTCGGCAGCGTGGTGAGCGTGGACGCCTTGGGGGTGTCCTTGGCGCTGGGCTTGTCGCTGCCGCCGCCGGACGCGGCGATGCCGCCGACGACCGCGCCGACCACGGCGACCGCGCCGACCGCGATCCACACGTTGCGCTTGGTGTGCTTGCGCGGCGGCTGCGGCGGCGGGTAGCCGCCGGGGTAACCGCCGCCGGGATAGCCGTAACCGGCGGGCGGGACCGGCGGTCCGGGCGGTCCGGGCGGCCCGTAGCCACCGCCCTGCGGCGGGTAGCCGTAGCCGTCGGCGGGCGGCGGGCCGTAGCCGTCGGCGGGCGGCGGCGGGCCGAAACCCTGCGGCGGCGGGCCGAACCCACCGCCCTGCTCGGGAGGCGGCGGCGGTCCATTGTGCGGCGGCGGTGGAAAACCCATGGTGGAAGGATGCCCCATACGGGTGACGTCGGCGGGTAACAACCCCGCGACAGGTGGGTGACGGCTCAATGTGCTTACCCTTTTTGCCGGTTGTCGACATCTTTCTCAGCCGGACGGCGCATCGGGCTCGGCCGGGAGGGGAGGCGGCGGGCCGTGCCGCGGGACCGCCGGCCGGACGCGGTTTCGGCCGCGGGCGCGTCCGGCGGCATCATGGGGGCATGTCCGCGACCTCGCTCGATCCCGCCATCGCCGCCCGCCTCAAGCGCACCTCCGACGGTCTGGTGCCCGCCGTCGCCCAGCAGTACGACACCGGTGAGGTGCTGATGCTGGGCTGGATGGACGACGAGGCGCTGCACCGCACGCTGACCACCGGCCGCTGCACGTACTGGAGCCGCAGCCGCGGCGAGTACTGGGTCAAGGGCGACACCTCGGGGCACGTGCAGCACGTGAAGTCGGTCGCGCTGGACTGCGACGGCGACACCGTGCTGGTGAAGGTCGACCAGGTCGGCCCGGCCTGCCACACGGGGGACCGCACATGCTTCGACTCGGGCGTGCTGCTGCCCGCGCCGGGCCTCGGCGCGGGCTGACAAGTCCCGTCCGTCAGGCCGTCACAGGCCCTAGTAAGGTCTGCGGCCATGGACCTCGATACGTTCCGCAAGCTGGCGGTGGACCGCCGCGTCATCCCGGTCAGCCGGCGGCTCCTCGCGGACGGCGACACGCCGGTCGGGCTGTACCGCAAGCTCGCGGCGGAGCGCGTCGGCACCTTCCTGCTGGAGTCGGCCGACACCAGCGGCGCGGGCGGCGGTTCCTGGTCGCGCTACTCCTTCGTGGGCGTGCGCTCCGCCGCGGCGCTGACCGCCGTCGACGGGCAGGCGCGCTGGCTGGGCACCCCGCCGGTCGGCGTCCCGGTCGACGGCGACCCGCTGGCCGCGCTGCGCGCCACCGTCGAGGCGCTGCACACCCCGCGCGACCTGACCGCGGGCATGCCGCCCTTCACCGGCGGCATGGTCGGCTATCTCGGCTACGACATCGTGCGCCGCCTGGAGCGCATCGGCGACAGCACGCACGACTCGCTGCGGCTGCCGGAACTGACGATGCTGCTGACCTCCGATCTCGCGGTGCTCGACCACTGGGACGGCACGGTGCTGCTGATCGCCAACGCGATCAACCACAACGACCAGGACACCGGCGTCGACGAGGCCTACGCCGACGCCGTCGCCCGCCTCGACGCGATGGAGGCGGACCTGGGCCGCGCCGTGCCGCAGCGGCCGACGGCGCTTCCCGCGTCGATCGAGTTCGGCGTCGGCTGGAGCTTCGGCGGCCCGCGCTACACGGACGCGGTCAAGGACATCAAGGAGCGCATCCACGCCGGCGAGGCCTTCCAGGTCGTCCTGTCGCAGGAGATGACGACCGAGTGCACCGCCAGTGCCCTGGACGTCTACCGGGTGCTGCGGACGACCAACCCGTCGCCGTACATGTACCTGCTGCGCTTCGACGGCTTCGACGTGGTCGGCTCCAGCCCCGAGGCGCTGGTGAAGGTCGCGGACGGCCGGGCGATGGTGCACCCGATCGCGGGCACCAGGCCGCGCGGGGCGACCCCGCAGGCCGACGCGGCGCTCGCCGAGGAGCTGCTCGCCGACCCCAAGGAGCGGGCCGAGCACCTGATGCTGGTCGACCTCGGGCGCAACGACCTGGGCCGGGTGTGCGAGCCGGGCAGCGTCGAGGTGGTCGACTTCATGTCGGTCGAGCGGTACTCGCACGTGATGCACATCGTCTCGACCGTCACCGGGCGGGTCGCCCCGGGGAAGACCGCCTTCGACGTGCTCACCGCGTGCTTCCCGGCCGGCACCCTGTCCGGCGCGCCCAAGCCGCGCGCGATGCAGATCATCGAGGAGCTGGAGCCGACCAGGCGCGGGGTCTACGGCGGCTGCGTCGGCTACCTGGACTTCGCCGGCGACTCCGACACGGCCATCGCGATCCGTACCGCGGTGCTGCGCGACGGCGTGGCCTACGTCCAGGCGGGCGCGGGCATCGTCGCGGACTCCGACCCGGACGCCGAGGACACCGAATGCCGCAACAAGGCCGCCGCGGTGCTGCGGGCGGTCGCGACGGCCAACGTGATGAACCACTGACGCCCCGCCGTTGACCTGCGGGGGGCGGCCGCCACACCGCCCCGCCCCGGACCCCGGTCGAGGCGTCCGGCTGCCGGCAGGGGATAGTGGACCGGTGACCTCCGTCCCGCAGCAGTCCCGCCCAGCCCCGGACCCCGCGCCCACCACCGAGCCGGACACCGCGCCCCGGCGTGCCGGGACGCGGACGCTGGCCGTCGCGCTGCCCGCAGGCGCGGTCGGGGCGAGCCTGGTGCTGGTCGCGGCGGGCAAGACCTGGTCGCGCGGTGCCGCCGCCCTCGGCGCCACCCGGCTGCCGGTGCACGCCACCGGCACCGACACCACCGCGCTGCCCGGCGCGCTCGCCCTGGTCGGGCTGGCCTCGCTGGTCGCCGTCTTCGCCGTCCGCAGGGCCGGCCGCTACGCCGTCGCCGCGCTGCTCGCCCTCAGCGGGCTCGGCGTCGTCGTCACGGCGCTGTCCAGGCGCGGCGACCACGCGGCGATCAACAGCGCCGCCGGTACGGCCGCCGGCATCGCCCGCACCACCGCCGAGCACACCTCCACCACCGCCTGGCCGCTGGTCTCCGCCGCCGGCGGCGCCCTGCTGCTGCTGGCCGGCCTGCTCGCGCTGCGCTACGGACCGGCCTGGCCCGCGATGTCCAGCCGCTACGACCGCCCCGGCACCCGCCGCCCGGTCCGCGCCAGGGCCGCCGCCTCCGCCGCCGCGGCGGGCCGCCCGGCCGCCGTCGACCCGGACCGGGCCGAGGACCTGTGGAAGGCCCTCGACCGCGGCGAGGACCCGACCCAGGCGTAGCCCGGGTCGGCGCACGCGGGACCCGCGCGGACGGCGCGCCCGACCCCCGTGCGAGGTTCGCTGCCGATACGCGCAACAATGGGGGACGACGTGGAAGGCGACGGTCGCCTCCCACCGGGAGCATCAGGGAGTATTCATGGCGGCCCACTACGACCACGGACACACCCCGGCCGCGTGGACCGGATCGATCATCTCCTTCGTCGGCTTCTGCGCCGGCGGGGCGTTCATGGTCGCCGCACAGCCGGTCCCCTTCTGGGGCAGCATGGGCGTGATACTGCTGGGCCCGCTGGTCGGCGGGATCATGAAGATGATGGGTCTCGGCCGCAAGGTGGAGCCGTACGCGCACAGCGAGGCCGTGCGCACCGAGGAGCAGCCGCAGGAGCAGGCCGCCGCGCACGCCGGCGCCTGACCCCGCCCGTCCCGCCACCTGGCGCAGCGGTCCGCTGCGCCTTCGCGTGTCCGGGGGCAGAATCGTCGCCGTGACCACTCTCCGGGCCGCGGCGGCCACCACCGGCCGGCACGGCACGCTGCGGGCGGTCGCCGTACCGCTCGGCGTGCTCGGCGCCGTCGCCGCGGGCTTCTGCTACGTCGCCGCCGTCGACCCCGGGCAGCCCGGCCACTACCCGGCCTGCCCGCTGCTGTACTACACGGGCGTCTACTGCCCCGGCTGCGGCGGCCTGCGCGGCGCCCACGCGCTGGCCCACGGCCACCTCGGCACCGCGATCGGCTGCAATGCCGCGGCCGTCGCCGGATACGCGGTCTTCGCCGTCGTGTGGACGCTCTGGTTCAGCCGCACCCTGCGCGGCAGGCGCTTCGACCCGGCACTGTCCCCGGGCGCGCTCTACGCGCTATGCGGGCTGCTGCTGGCCTTCACCGTGGTCAGGAACCTGCCGTTCGGTGCCGCGCTCGTCCCCTGACCGGTCCACCGGGCGGGGCAAGATTGTCCAGGGGATGGGACCGCCGATCACCGGATGAGGGATGGCGGGTCGCCGCCCGATACCATCGCAGTGCCGGAGGTTTCCGCCACCGGCCGAACATTTCGCAGCACGGCCGGCCGGAAAGGGAGCCTCGCGTGAGTGTGCTCGACGAGATCATCGACGGAGTCCGCGCAGACCTCGCCGAACGGCAGGCACGGGTCTCCCTCGACGAACTCAAGGAGCGCGCCGCCAGGGCGCGGGACGCCAAGGACGGGGTCGCCGCCCTGCGCGGCGAGGCCGTCAAGGTCATCTGCGAGGTCAAGCGGTCCAGCCCGTCCAAGGGCGCGCTCGCCGCGATCGCCGACCCCGCGGGCCTGGCCGCCGACTACGAGGCGGGCGGCGCCGCCGTCATCAGCGTCCTCACCGAGCAGCGCCGCTTCGGCGGCTCGCTGGCCGACCTCGAAGCCGTACGTGCCAAGGTCGACATCCCGGTGCTCCGCAAGGACTTCATCGTCACCGCCTACCAGCTGTGGGAGGCCCGCGCCTACGGCGCCGACCTCGCGCTGCTGATCGTCTCCGCGCTCGACCAGCCCGCGCTGGTCTCGCTCATCGAGCGGGCCGAGTCCATCGGGCTCACCCCGATCGTCGAGGTCCACGACGAGGAGGAGGCCGGCCGGGCGGTGGACGCGGGCGCGCGCATCATCGGTGTGAACGCGCGCGACCTGAAGACCCTGGAGGTCGACCGGGGCAACTTCGCGCGGATCGCCCCCGAGATCCCCGACCACATCGTGAAGATCGCCGAGTCCGGTGTCCGCGGCCCGCACGACCTGATCGCGTACGCGAACGACGGCGCCGACGCGGTGCTCGTCGGCGAGTCGCTGGTCACCGGGCGCGACCCCCGCACGGCGGTGGCCGATCTGGTCGCCGCGGGGGCCCACCCGGCACTGCGCCCCGGCCGCGACCAGTAGAGTGCGTGGCGTGTCCCTGGAATCGCGCCTCGCCCCCGGCTGCCGCCCCCGCGGCTGCCGCGCCCCCGCGCGCCGCGTGCTGGGCCGCCGGGTGCGGTACGTGATCGGGTGCGAGCCCGGCCAGGTGAACGGCAGGCGATGGCGCCGCGGCTGAGCCGCGCACCAGTCCGCGTACAGCCGTAGGTACGGCCCGCGGTGCCGTACTGCCCCAGAAACCATGACCAGGGGACACCCATGCCAGAAAAACCTGACTTCTTCCTTCCCGACCCGGAAGGCCTCAGCCCCAGCCCTGAGGGCTACTTCGGCGCCTTCGGCGGGAAGTTCATCCCGGAGGCGCTGGTCGCCGCCGTGGACGAGGTCGCCGCGGAATACGAGAAGGCGAAGGCCGACCCGGCCTTCGCGGCCGAGCTGAACGAGCTGATGGCCAACTACACCGGGCGGCCCAGCGCCCTGACCGAGGTGCCGCGGTTCGCCGAGCAGGCGGGCGGGGCCAGGGTCTTCCTGAAGCGGGAGGACCTGAACCACACCGGCTCGCACAAGATCAACAATGTGCTGGGCCAGGCGCTGCTGACCCGGCGGATGGGCAAGACCCGGGTCATCGCCGAGACCGGCGCGGGCCAGCACGGGGTCGCCACGGCCACCGCGTGCGCGCTGTTCGGCCTGGAGTGCACGATCTACATGGGCGAGGTCGACACCAAGCGGCAGGCCCTGAACGTGGCGCGGATGCGCATGCTGGGCGCCGAGGTCGTCTCGGTGACCTCCGGCAGCCGCACCCTGAAGGACGCGATCAACGAGGCCTTCCGCGACTGGGTCGCGAACGTCGACCGCACGCACTACCTGTTCGGCACCGTCGCGGGGCCGCACCCCTTCCCGGCGCTGGTGCGCGACTTCCACCGGGTCATCGGCGTCGAGGCGCGGCGGCAGCTGCTGGAGCGGACCGGGCGGCTGCCCGACGCGGCCGTGGCCTGCGTCGGCGGCGGCTCCAACGCCATGGGCCTCTTCCACGCCTTCCTGCCGGACGCGGGCGTCCGGCTGGTCGGCTGCGAGCCGGCCGGCCACGGCGTGGAGACCGGCGAGCACGCGGCGACCCTGACCGCGGGCGAGCCCGGCATCCTGCACGGCTCGCGCTCGTACGTCCTGCAGGACGACGAGGGCCAGATCACCGAGCCCTACTCGATCTCCGCGGGCCTGGACTACCCGGGTGTCGGGCCGGAGCACGCCTACCTCAAGGACAGCGGCCGCGCCGAATACCGCGCCGTGACCGACGACGCGGCCATGCAGGCGCTGCGGCTGCTGTCCCGCACCGAGGGCATCATCCCCGCCATCGAGAGCGCCCACGCGCTGGCCGGCGCCCTGGACCTGGGCCGCGAGCTGGGCCCCGACGCGCTGCTGCTGGTGAACCTCTCGGGACGCGGCGACAAGGACATGGACACCGCGGCCCGCTACTTCCGGCTGTACGACTCCGACACGGAGGTCGCCGCCGACGCCGCCGACATCGCCGAGATCGAGAGGGACGCCAAGTGAGCGGGACCGTCGAACTGCTCCGTGAGGCCCTCGCGACGGCGAAGGCCGAGAACCGCGCCGCCCTCATCGCCTACCTGCCGGCCGGCTTCCCGACCGTTGACGGCGGCATCGCCGCCGTCAAGGCGGTCTTCGACGGCGGCGCCGACATCGTCGAGGTCGGGCTGCCGCACAGCGACCCGGTGCTGGACGGACCGGTCATCCAGACCGCCGACGACATCGCGCTCAAGAACGGCGTCCGCATCGCCGACGTGCTGCGCACCGTCCGCGAGGCGTACGAAGCCACCGGCAAGCCGCTGCTGGTGATGACGTACTGGAACCCGGTCGACCGCTACGGCGTCGAGCGCTTCGCCGCCGAGCTGGCCGAGGCCGGCGGCGCCGGCTGCATCCTGCCCGACCTGCCGGTCGAGGAGTCCGCCGGGTGGCGCGCGGCCGCCGAGCGGCACGGCCTGGCCACGGTCTTCGTCGTCGCGCCCTCCAGCAGGGACGAGCGGCTGGCCAAGATCACCGCGGCCGGGTCCGGTTTCGTCTACGCGGCCTCGCTGATGGGCGTCACCGGCACCCGCGCGAGCGTCGGCGAGCAGGCGGCGGGCCTGGTCCGGCGCACCCGGGCCACCACCGATCTGCCGGTCTGCGTCGGCCTCGGCGTCTCCGACGCCGTCCAGGCCGCCGAGGTCGCCGCCTTCGCCGACGGCGTGATCGTCGGCTCGGCCTTCGTCAAGCGCATCCTGGACGCCGGCGGCGACGAGGCGGCCGGGCTCGCCGCGGTCCGCGCGCTGGCCGCCGAACTGGCCGAAGGCGTGCGCAAGCGGGCCTGACGATCACCCGTGGGAGCGGGTTTTGTCACTCCCGCGAGCGAAAAACGGTGGGGGGAGGCGCTGAGCGCCTCCCCCCACCGTTGCGCTGGGCGTGAGCCAACGCAACAGTGACGGAAAGCGCAGCGCCCGCGAGGCCCTGCAGGAACAGCGCGCCAGGGAAGCGTCCCGCGCCAAGGTCAGGCGGACCGTGGTGGTGGCGAGCGGGTTGGTGGCCGTCCTCGCCATCGCCGCGGTGATCGGGGTGGTGGCCTCCAACCGCCACTCGGACACCGCCGCCCGGGCCGGCACCGCGGCCGCGGCCCCCACCGGGGCCACCGGGACGGACAGCCTGGTGATCCCGGTGGGAGCCCCCGAGGCGCCCTCGACCCTCACCATCTACGAGGACTTCCGCTGCCCGGCCTGCGACGCGTTCGAGAAGCAGTTCACGCCCACCATCCACAGCCTGGAGGACAGCGGGCAGATCAGGACCGAATACCACCTGGTCACCCTGATCGACGGCAACCTCGGCGGCACCGGCTCGCTGAACGCCGCCAATGCGGCGGCCTGCGCCCAGGACGCCGGCAAATTCCGCGCCTACCACGACGTCCTCTACGCCAACCAGCCCGACGAGCAGGACGACAAGTTCGGCCACACGAGCACCCTGCTGGACCTCGCCGACCAGGTCCCCGGGCTGAAGACCACCACCTTCACCGACTGCGTGCATCAGGGCACGCACGATTCGTGGGTGAAGCAGTCCAACGCGGCCTTCGGCAATTCGGGCTTCGACGCCACGCCGACGATCCTGCTGAACGGCAAGAGCATCTACGGGCAGAATTCCGCGCTCACCCCGGACAGCCTCAAGCAGATGGTGGCCACCGCGAACAAGGGAAAGCAGCCGGCGAAGGTCACCGCCACCCCGTCCTGAACCGGCTTCCCGCGCCCCGCGGGACACGGCACCGTGCGCCCGCCGTTATCCAGACGTAGCCGGGCGGGATGCCGCCCACCCGTCCGGCAGGGTAGCGTCGGACATTGCCATGGAACTCGCATTCATCCCCAGCCCCGCGCACGGCGTCGTCCATCTCGGACCGATCCCGCTGCGCGGCTACGCGTTCTGCATCATCGTCGGCGTCTTCGTTGCCGTCTGGTACGGCAACAAGCGCTGGCTCGCCCGCGGCGGATCGGCTGGCACGGTCGCCGACATCGCCGTGTGGGCGGTGCCGTTCGGCCTGATCGGTGGCCGGCTCTACCACGTGATCACCGACTACGAGCTGTACTTCACCGACGGCAAGGACTGGGTCGACGCCTTCAAGGTGTGGCAGGGCGGGCTGGGCATCTGGGGTGCCATCGCCTTCGGCGCGCTGGGCGCCTGGATCGGCTGCCGCCGCCGCGGCATCGCGCTGCCGGTGTACGCCGACGCCATCGCGCCGGGCATCGCCTTCGCGCAGGCCATCGGCCGCTGGGGCAACTGGTTCAACCAGGAGCTGTACGGCGGGCCGACCACCCTGCCGTGGGGCCTGAAGATCGACGCCGCGCACCGGCCCGACAACACGCCGGACCTGGTCACGTACCACCCGACGTTCCTGTACGAGTCGCTGTGGTGCGTCGGGGTCGCGCTGCTGGTGATCTGGGCCGACCGGCGCTTCAAGCTCGGGCACGGCCGCGCCTTCGCGCTCTACGTCGCCGCCTACACGGTGGGCCGGGCGTGGATCGAGCACATGCGGGTCGACTACGCGCACCACATCCTGGGCATGCGTCTCAACGACTGGACGGCGATCGTGGTCTTCGCCGGCGCCGTCGTCTACCTGGTGCTCTCCGCCCGGATGCGTCCGGGCCGCGAGGAGACCGTGGAGCCGGTCCCCGCCGGGGACGCGGCCGTGGCCGCGGGCGGGACCGAGGACACCGCGGCCGAGGCCGACGGGACCGCGACCGACCTGGTGAAAGAGTCCGCCGCCGATCCCGCGGTGGACGCGGCCGGTGGCACGCGGGAGCCGTCGCAGGACGCCGAGCAGGCCGGTGACGAGCAGCCCAAGGCCGCCGCCGGAGGGGCCGGCGGACCGGTCACCCCGTAGTTTCCGCAGGTCAGGTCAGCCTTTCCTTGCTGGCGGACACCCCGCGTTCGCAGGTACGGTCGAATCCGTTTTCACAGTGGACGCGGCCGCACGGCCGCGCGGGGGAGGGTGAACCGTATGACCAGCGCCGCCGTCGAGAAGGCCGCCGCCACGCCGTACCACGTCCCCCACCATGTGCACAGGGACGTGACCGGCGGGTGGCTGCGGCCCGCGGTCTTCGGGGCGATGGACGGCCTGGTGTCCAACCTCGCACTGATGACCGGAGTGGCCGGCGGTGAGGTGAACTCCCGCACCCTGGTCGTCACCGGCCTCGCGGGCCTGGCGGCCGGCGCCTTCTCCATGGCCGCGGGCGAGTACACCTCGGTGGCCTCCCAGCGCGAGCTGGTCGAGGCCGAGCTGGCCGTCGAGCGGATCGAGCTGGACCGGCACCCCGAGGACGAGCTGCGCGAGCTGGCCGCCCTCTACGTGGCGCGCGGGGTGGAGCCGGCGCTGGCGCACGAGGTGGCCAGGCAGCTGTCCGTCGACCCCGAGCAGGCGCTGGAGATCCACGCCCGCGAGGAGCTGGGCGTGGATCCGAACGACCTGCCCTCGCCGCTGCTCGCCGCCGGCTCGTCCTTCGTGTCCTTCGCGCTGGGCGCGCTGCTGCCGGTGCTGCCCTACCTGCTGGGCGCCGACGTGCTGTGGCCCGCGGTGCTGCTCGCCCTGGCCGGGCTCTTCGGCTGCGGCGCCGCTGTGGCGCGGGTCACCGCCAGGGCCTGGTGGTACGGCGGTCTGCGACAGCTGGCCTTGGGTGCCGCGGCCGGCGGAGTTACCTTCGTACTGGGCGCTCTCATCGGCACCGCCGTCGGCTGAGCCGGCGCCCACCGGGAGGCCGTCGGCCACAAGCCTCGTGTTTCCCTGTCGTTTCAGCCGCCACCACACGGGGCATCACCCGGTAACGCACCGGCAGAGCCGCCAGGGCACGCGTCGGATTCGTCGGTCGAACCCCGGTCAGACGCTGGCCCGATAGGGCTGCTCCACCCCCGTGGAACGTCCACATGCTGGAATTGAGTATCCGCTTCTCGAACACTCGGCCATCATGTAACCTGCACGAAATCGCAGAGGGCCAACGTCGTCCCTGTTGCGCATGCCTGGAAACAGGCAATGCATACAAGCCAATGACGACGACGGGAGAGCCATGCGTTCGCGTTCCGCGTTCATGGACGGGCGCCCCGCCCCGCAGGGGATGTACGACCCCCGCAACGAGCACGACGCCTGTGGTGTCGGCTTCGTGGCCACCCTCACCGGCGAGGCGAGCCATGCTCTCGTGGAGCAGGCGCTCACCGTCCTGCGCAACCTGGAACACCGCGGAGCCACCGGCGCCGAACCCGACTCGGGCGACGGCGCGGGCATGCTGCTCCAGGTCCCCGACGCCTTCCTGCGTGACGCCGTCGACTTCGAGCTGCCCGCCGCCGGGCGGTACGCGGTCGGCGTGGCCTTCCTGCCCGTCGAGAACGAGGACCGCGCCAAGGCCGTCGACGCCATCGAGCGCATCGCCGGCGAAGAGGGCCTGACCGTCCTCGGCTGGCGCGAGGTCCCGGTCGCCCCCGAGCTGCTCGGCGCGACCGCCCGCTCGACCATGCCGTACTTCTCCCAGCTCTTCGTCGCGGACGCCGCCGGCGAGTTCCTCTCCGGCATCGAGCTGGACCGGCCCGCCTTCGTGCTGCGCAAGCGCGCCGAGCGCGAGGCCGACGTCTACTTCCCCTCGCTGTCCTCCCGCACCCTGGTCTACAAGGGCATGCTCACCACCGGGCAGCTGGAGCCGTTCTTCCCCGACCTGTCGGACCGCCGGTTCGCCACCGCCATCGCGCTGGTCCACTCGCGCTTCTCCACCAACACCTTCCCGAGCTGGCCGCTCGCCCACCCGTACCGCTTCGTCGCGCACAACGGCGAGATCAACACGGTCAAGGGCAACCGCAACTGGATGCGGGCCCGCGAGTCGCAGCTGGCCAGCGACCTGTTCTCCGGCGACCTGGAGCGGATCTACCCGGTCTGCACCCCCGAGGCGTCCGACACCGCGTCCTTCGACGAGGTCCTGGAACTGCTGCACCTCGGCGGGCGCTCGCTGCCGCACAGCGTGCTGATGATGATCCCCGAGGCGTGGGAGAACCACGACTCGATGGACCCCGCGCGGCGGGCGTTCTACCAGTACCACTCCACGCTGATGGAGCCCTGGGACGGCCCGGCGTGCGTCACCTTCTCCGACGGCTCGGTCGTCGGCGCGGTCCTGGACCGCAACGGTCTGCGCCCCGGCCGCTACTGGGTCACCGACGACGGCCTGGTCGTGCTGGCCTCCGAGTCCGGCGTGCTGGACATCGCCCCGCAGAAGGTGGTCCGCAAGGGCCGCCTGCAGCCCGGCCGGATGTTCCTGGTCGACACCGTCTCGCACCGGATCGTCGAGGACGACGAGATCAAGGCTGCCATCGCGGCCGAGAACCCGTACGCCGACTGGCTCGAAGCGGGCCTGATCGACCTCGCCGACCTGCCCGAGCGCGAGCACATCGTGCACACCCACGCCTCGGTCACCCGGCGCCAGCAGACCTTCGGCTACACCGAGGAGGAGCTGCGGGTCCTGCTCGCCCCGATGGCCAGGACCGGCGGCGAGCCGCTCGGCTCGATGGGCACGGACTCGCCCATCGCGGCGCTCTCCGAACGCCCCCGGCTGCTGTTCGACTACTTCACCCAGCTGTTCGCCCAGGTCACCAACCCGCCGCTGGACGCGATCCGCGAAGAGCTGGTCACCTCGCTGATCTCCACCATCGGCCCCTCGGGCAACCTGCTGGAGCCCAGCCCCGCGTCCTGTCGCAACCTCACCCTGCCCTTCCCGGTGATCGACAACGACGAGCTGGCCAAGCTCATCCACGTCAACGCCGACGGCGACATGCCGGGCCTGAAGGCCGCCACCCTGTCGGGCCTCTACCGAGTCACCGGCGGCGGCGAGGCACTGGCCGGCCGGCTCGCCGAGATCTGCGCCGAGGCCGACGCCGCCATAGAGGACGGCGCCCGGCTGATCGTGCTGTCCGACCGGCACTCCGACGCCGAGCACGCCCCGATCCCCTCGCTGCTGCTCACCTCCGCCGTGCACCACCACCTCATCCGCACCAAGCAGCGCACCCAGGTCGGGCTGCTGGTCGAGGCCGGCGACGTCCGCGAGGTCCACCACGTGGCGCTGCTCATCGGCTACGGCGCCGCCGCCGTCAACCCCTACCTGGCCATGGAGTCCGTCGAGGACCTGGTCGCGGCCGGCACCTTCCTGGACGACATCGAGCCCGAGGCCGCGCTGCGCAACCTGATCAAGGCACTCGGCAAGGGCGTGCTCAAGGTCATGTCCAAGATGGGCATCTCCACCGTGGCCTCCTACCGCGGCGCCCAGGTCTTCGAGGCCATCGGCCTCGACGCCGACTTCGTGGACACCTACTTCCACCTCACCGACACCAAGATCGGCGGGGCGGGCATCGACGTCATCGCCGCCGAGGTCGCCGCCCGGCACGCCAAGGCCTACCCGGTCTCCGGCATCCCGGCCGCGCACCGCCGGCTGGAGATCGGCGGCGAGTACCAGTGGCGCCGCGAGGGCGAGCCGCACCTGTTCGACCCGGACACCGTCTTCCGGCTCCAGCACGCCACCCGCACCCGCCGCTACGACATCTTCAAGCAGTACACCCAGCGGGTGAACGAGCAGTCCGAGCGGCTGATGACGCTGCGCGGCCTGTTCGGTTTGAAGTCCGACCGCGAGCCGATCCCGGTCGACGAGGTCGAGCCGGTCTCCGAGATCGTCCGGCGGTTCTCCACCGGCGCCATGTCGTACGGCTCGATCTCCCGCGAGGCGCACGAGACGCTGGCCATCGCCATGAACCAGCTCGGTGGCAAGTCCAACACCGGCGAGGGCGGCGAGGACCCGGAGCGGCTGTACGACCCGGCCCGGCGCAGCGCCATCAAGCAGGTCGCCTCGGGACGCTTCGGCGTGACCTCGGAGTACCTGGTCAACGCGGACGACATCCAGATCAAGATGGCCCAGGGCGCCAAGCCCGGCGAGGGCGGCCAGCTGCCCGGCCACAAGGTCTACCCGTGGATCGCCGGCACCCGGCACTCCACCGCGGGCGTCGGCCTGATCTCCCCGCCGCCGCACCACGACATCTACTCCATCGAGGACCTCGCCCAGCTGATCCACGACCTGAAGAACGCCAACCCCAAGGCGCGGGTCCACGTCAAGCTGGTCTCCGAGGTCGGTGTCGGCACCGTCGCCGCGGGCGTCAGCAAGGCGCACGCCGACGTCGTCCTGATCTCCGGGCACGACGGCGGCACCGGCGCCTCCCCGCTGACCTCGCTCAAGCACGCCGGCGGCCCCTGGGAGCTGGGGCTGGCCGAGACCCAGCAGACCCTGCTGCTCAACGGGCTGCGCGACCGTATCGTCGTGCAGACCGACGGCCAGCTCAAGACCGGCCGCGACGTGGTCATCGCCGCGCTGCTCGGCGCCGAGGAGTTCGGCTTCGCCACCGCTCCGCTGGTGGTCTCCGGCTGCATCATGATGCGGGTCTGCCACCTGGACACCTGCCCGGTCGGCGTCGCCACCCAGAACCCGGTGCTGCGCGACCGCTTCACCGGCAAGCCCGAGTTCGTGGTGAACTTCTTCGAGTTCATCGCCGAGGAGGTCAGGGAGATCCTGGCCGAGCTGGGCTTCCGCACCATCGAGGAGGCCGTCGGCCACGCCGAGCTGATCGACGCCGGCCGCGCGGTCACCCACTGGAAGGCGCAGGGCCTGGACCTCGCCCCGCTGCTGCACGTGCCCGCGCTGCCCGAGGGCGCCGCGCTGCACCGCACCACCGAGCAGGACCACGGCCTGGCCAAGGCGCTGGACAACGAGCTGATCAAGCTCGCCGCCGACGCCCTGGACAACGGCGCCCCGGTCCGCGCCCAGGTGCCGATCCGCAACGTCAACCGCACGGTCGGCACCATGCTCGGCCACGAGGTGACCAAGAAGTACGGCGGTGCGGGCCTGCCCGAGGGCACCATCGACATCACCTTCACCGGCTCCGCGGGCCAGTCCTTCGGCGCTTTCCTGCCCAAGGGCATCACCCTGCGGCTCGAAGGCGACGCCAACGACTACGTCGGCAAGGGCCTGTCCGGCGGCCGGGTCGTGGTCCGCCCCGACCGCGCCGCCGACCACCTCGCCGAGTACAGCACCATCGCGGGCAACACCATCGCCTACGGCGCCACCGGCGGCGAGCTGTTCCTGCGCGGCAGGACCGGCGAGCGCTTCTGCGTCCGCAACTCCGGTGCCACCGTCGTCTCCGAAGGCGTCGGCGACCACGGCTGCGAGTACATGACCGGCGGCCGTGCCGTCGTCCTCGGCGCCACCGGCCGCAACTTCGCGGCCGGCATGTCCGGCGGCATCGCCTACGTCCTCGACCTGGACCCGGCCGCGGTCAACCCCGGCATGGTCGAGATCGAGTCGCTGGACGCCGGCGACATCACGTGGCTGCACGATGTGGTGCGCCGCCACGCCGAGGAGACCGGCTCCACCGTCGCCGAGCGGCTGCTCGCCGACTGGGGCGCCGCCCTCACCCGCTTCGGCAAGGTCATGCCGAGGGACTACAAGGCAGTGCTCGCCGCCAAGAACGCCGCCGAGCAGGCCGGACTCTCCGAGTCCGAGACCACCGCGAAGATGATGGAGGCGGCAAATGGCTGACCCCAAGGGCTTCCTCACCACCGGCCGCGAGACCGCCCCGACGCGCCCGGTCGAGGAGCGCAGGCAGGACTGGAACGAGGTCTACGTCCCCGGCGGGCTGCTGCCGATCATCAGCAAGCAGGCCGGGCGCTGCATGGACTGCGGCATCCCGTTCTGCCACAACGGCTGTCCGCTGGGGAACCTGATCCCCGAGTGGAACGACTACGCCTACCGCGAGGACTGGCAGGCCGCCTCCGAGCGGCTGCACGCCACGAACAACTTCCCGGAGTTCACCGGGCGGCTGTGCCCGGCGCCCTGCGAGTCCGCGTGCGTGCTGGGCATCAACCAGCTCCCGGTCACCATCAAGAACGTCGAAGTCACCATCATCGACAAGGCCTGGGACGCCGGCGACGTGACCCCGCAGCCGCCCGAGCGGCTGTCCGGCAAGACCGTCGCCGTGATCGGCTCGGGCCCCGCGGGCCTGGCCGCCGCCCAGCAGCTCACGCGGGCCGGCCACACCGTGGCGGTCTACGAGCGGGCCGACCGGATCGGCGGACTGCTGCGCTACGGCATCCCCGAGTTCAAGATGGAGAAGCGGCACATCAACCGGCGCATCGAGCAGATGCGCGCGGAGGGCACCAAGTTCCGTACCGGTGTGCAGATCGGCACCGACCTGGACGCCGGGAAGCTCGCCAAGCGCTACGACGCCGTCGTCATCGCGGCCGGTGCGACGATCTCCCGCGACCTGCCGGTCCCCGGCCGGGAGCTCAAGGGCATCCACGTCGCCATGGACTACCTGCCGCTGGCCAACAAGGTGCAGGAGGGCGACTTCGTCGCGCCCCCCATCACCGCGGAGGGCAAGCACGTCGTCGTCATCGGCGGCGGCGACACCGGCGCGGACTGCGTGGGCACCGCCCACCGCCAGGGCGCGCTGTCGGTGACGCAGCTGGAGATCATGCCGCGCCCCGCCGACGAGCGCCCCGCCGGCCAGCCCTGGCCGACGATGCCGGCCCTCTACAAGGTCACCTCGGCGCACGAGGAGGGCGGCGAGCGGGTCTACGCCGTCAACACCATGAAGTTCACCGGCGACGCGGACGGCAACGTCAGCGAACTGCACCTGGTCGAGGTCGTCTTCGAAGACGGCCGCTTCGTCCCGCAGGAGGGCACCGAGCGGGTCATCCCGGCGCAGCTCGTCACCCTCGCGATGGGCTTCACCGGCACCGACCGGTCCAACGGCCTGGTCGACCAACTCGGCCTGGAGCTGGACGCCCGCGGTAACATCGCCCGCGACGGCTCCTACGCCACGAACGTCGACGGCGTCTTCGTCGCCGGCGACGCCGGCCGCGGCCAGTCGCTCATCGTGTGGGCCATCGCCGAGGGCCGCTCGGCGGCCAAGGCCGTCGACGCGTACCTCACCGGGGTGCCGTCCGCCCTGCACGCGCCGATCCGGCCCACGGACCGGCCCCTGACCGTCTGACGGTCCCCCGAATGTCCCGCACAATGGCGTGCGGAACGCAGTAACACCAGCAGCGCCCGCCACTCCCCGACCAAGGAGGCGGGCGCTGTGTCCTTTCCCCAGCGGCTCAGGTCTCCGCGTCCAACTCCGTGTGGCACAGGGCGCAACGTGCCCGCAGGCGCCCCCTGCAGGGCAGCCGGATGCGCTGGAAGCAGGTGGGGCAGGGGAAGGCGACCCGGACGGCCGGGCCGGCGGACTCGAAGGAGTAGCCGGGGCCGGCGGTCAGGGACCTGCGGTCCTTGGCGTAGCGGCGCCGGGCGGCCCAGCCGGCGGCGGCGAGCGGCGCCTGCCGGAGGTCCTGCTCCGCGCGGGCCAGGCCCGCGCGGTAGGCGTCGCGGGCCTGCGCGGACCGGAACCACGGCTCGACGTCCTCGCCGAAGGCGGCCGCGCGCTTGGCGAGGACGTACCCGAACTCCTCCGGCGTCAGGTAACCCAGCTTGTACGCCGACATCATCAGCCGCTCGCCGCGGATCGCGGCCTCCTCGCGGTAGGCGTCGAGCAGCAGCCAGCCCGCGCCCAGATACGTCGTCGCCGTGTCGGTGAGGATCTCGTTGTCGCGGGTGCCGGGGAATTCCAGGCCGAGGCGGTGCAGGTAGACGTGCATGACCTCGTGGGCCAGCGCCGCCCCCACATCGCGCCGGTCGGTCCTGAAGCGGGAGTGCAGCTCGATGAAGTACTCAGGGCCCGCCGCCAGTTCCACATTCCCCGCGTGGACCATGTCGCGGAAACCGATCACCATACGGGCGTCCGGCAGCCGGAAGTGCTGCACCATCACCCGGGCCACCCGCTGGGCGCCCAGGTACGGGTCCTCGTCGTCGGGGAAGTCCACCAGCGCGGGGTGCACGCTGCTGGGGAAGCGCTGCACACCGTCCCCGGAGAGCCGCCGGTAGAGCGCCGTCAGCGCCGCCCGTACGGTGTCGAGGTGCGGGAAGCCGTGCACGATGGCCCCGCCCCCCGCGGTCGACGCCCCCGGCTCCGCGTACTCGGCCATGACCACCTCCCCCCGCGGAGCCTACGCGCCGCGCGGTCCGCCTGTCCCCGGCGGCACGGCTTGCGGCAGCATGTGGCGCATGGCTGTTCTGACCCACGCCGAGGCCGAGACCCGTGCCCGCGACCTGACCGTCCACCACTACGCGCTCGACCTCGACCTGACCGGGGGTGACGAGGAGTTCGGCTCGACCACCGTGATCCGGTTCCGGGCCCTGCGCGACTGCGACACCTTCGCCGAGATCCGGCCCGCCACCCTGCGCCGCGTCGTCCTCGACGGCCGCGACCTCGACCCCGGCCTGCTCGCCGGCAACCGGCTCCCGCTGGCCGGCCTGGCCGCGGGCGACCACGAGCTGCGGGTCGAGGCGGACATGGCGTACTCGCGCACCGGCGAGGGCATGCACCGCTTCACCGACCCGGAGGACGGCGAGGCGTACGTCTACAGCCAGCTGTTCATGAACGACATGCAGCGCGTGGCCGCGTCCTTCGACCAGCCCGACCTCAAGGCGGTCTTCGACGTCACGGTCAGCGCGCCGCCGCGGTGGACCGTCCTCGGCAACGGCATCGCCACCAGGACCGCCCCCGGCCGCTGGCAGCTGTCCACCACCCCGCCGCTGGCCACCTACTTCGTCGCGGTGGCCGCCGGGCCCTGGCACTCGGTGCGCACCGAGCACGCCGGGCTGCCGTTCGGCCTGCACTGCCGCCGCTCGCTCGCGGAGCACCTGGACCGGGACGCCGGCGCGATCCTGGACATCACCCGGCGCTGCTTCGACCGCTACCACGAGCTGTTCGCCGAGCCGTACCCGTACGACTCCTACGACCAGGCCTTCGTGCCCGAGTTCAACGCCGGCGCGATGGAGAACCCCGGACTGGTCACCTTCCGCGAGGAGTTCGTCCACCGGTCGGCGGTCACCCCCGGTGAGGCGCAGTTCCGCGGGGTGGTCATCGCCCACGAGATGGCCCACATGTGGTTCGGCAACCTCGTCACGCTGCGCTGGTGGGACGACATCTGGCTGAACGAGTCCTTCGCCGAGTACATGGGCTTCCAGGTGCTGTCCGAGGCCACCGGGTTCACCGGTACGTGGACGGACTTCGCGGTCGCCCGCAAGGCCTGGGGCTACGACGCCGACCAGCGCCCCTCCACCCACCCCGTCGCCCCCGACCAGGCGGCGGTGCCCGACACCGCGTCCGCGATGAACAACTTCGACGGGATCTCCTACGCCAAGGGCGCCTCCGCGCTGCGCCAGCTCGTCGCCTGGCTCGGTCCCAAGGCCTTCACCGCCGGCCTCAACACGCACTTCGCCCGGCACCGCTTCGGCAATGCGGCGCTCGCCGACTTCCTGGACTCCCTGGGCACCGCCACCGACCGCGACGTCCACGCCTGGGCGGCGGCCTGGCTGCGCACCTCGGGACCCGACACCCTCACCCCCGCGGTGGCGCCCGGCGGCGCCGAGGGCGGCTGGCGGCTGGAGATCGGCCACCGCGGCAACCGCCCGCACCGGATCGAGGTCGGCCTCTACGACCGGGCCGTCGCCGCCCCCGGCGCGCTGGTGCCGCGCGACCGGCTCACCGTCGACATCGCCGCGGGCTCGGTCACCGAACAGTACGAGCTGGGCGGCCCGCGGCCCGACGTGATCCTGCTCAACGACGGCGACCTGACCTTCGCCAAGGTCCACTTCGACCCGCAGTCCTGGGCGACCCTGCGCGAGGCCCTCGGCGGGCTGCCGGACCCGCTCGGCCGTGCGGTCGTCTGGAACGCGGCACGCGACCTCGTACGCGACGGCGGCATCGCGCCCGCCGAATACCTGGAGCTGGCCGCCGCGCACCTGCCGGGGGAGACCGAGCCCGGTATCGTCGATGCCGTCCTGACCTTCTGGCGCGGCCAGCTCGCCGACCACTTCCTCGCCCCGGCGCTGCGTCCGGGCGCGCTGGGCACCCTCGCCGACACCGCACGCGCGCTGCTCGCCGCCGGTCTCGACTCCACCCGGCTCAGCGCCACCCGCGCGCTGGTCGAGGCGGCGCTCTCCGCCTCCGACACGGCGGCGCTGCGCGGCTGGTACGACCGGGGGGAGATCCCCGGCGGCGCGCCCCTGGACGCCGACCTGCGCTGGCGGACGCTGCTGCGGCTGGCGGTGCTCGGGGCCGCCACCGCCGCCGACATCGACGCGGAGCTGGAGCGCGACCCGAGCGCCGTCGGGCGGGAGGGCGCGGCCAGGTGCCGGGCCTCGCTGCCCGACGCCGCGGCCAAGGCGGCCGCGTGGGAGGCGATGTTCCACGACGACTCGCAGTCGAACTACCTCTTCACGGCCAACGCGCAGGGCTTCTGGCACCCGGAGCACGCGGCGCTCACCGCGCCCTACGTGCCCCGGTACTTCTCCGACGTGGTGCAGCTCGCCGCCCGCCGCGGCACCGCGATCGCCGAAGTCGCCGGACGCACGGCCTTCCCCTCCACGGCCGTCGCCCCGGAGACCCTCCACCTGGGCCGCGAGTGCCTTGCCGGCCCGACGGTGACCCCCGCGCTGGGACGCGGCCTGGCCGACCGCCTCGACGACCTCTCCCGCCACCTGCGCATCCGCTCCGCCTGACCCTGCCCCCGGGGCAGCCCGGTGAGGCTGTCCCGGCAGGCGTCCCCCGCCCCGGGGGAAAAGGGCGTACCGCTACGCGGAGTGGGTCGTTGTGCTGGGGGGAGCAACGGAAACGTGGAGGACGGTTGAAGGAGATGCCCGGCCTGGCGGGCGGCCGGCAAGGGCCGGCGGAACTGCGGCCCCTGGTCGAGACGGTGCTGAGCGCCCTGGAGGAGGGCGCCGTCGCCCGCGGGGGGCCGTTGCCGGCGGGCGGGCCCAAGGAGACCGCCCGGCGCGTCGCAGGGGCGCTGGGCAGGCCGCTGCCGAGCCAGGGGACCGGCGGCCACGAGGCGCTGCACACCCTCGTGCGGGAGCTGGCGCGGGGCGCCGCGGACCCGGCGGACCCGTACTGCGCGGCCCATCTGCACTGCCCGCCGCTGGCCCTGGCCGCGGCGGCGGAACTGGCCGCGGCCTCGCTCAACCCGTCGCTGGACTCCTGGGACCAGGCACCCGCCGCCACCGAGATCGAGGTGCGGGTCGCCGCCGCGCTGGCCGCGGTGGTCTACCCGGACCTGCCGGCCCCCGACGCGCTGATGACGACCGGCGGGACGGAGTCCAACCAGCTCGCCCTGCTGCTGGCCAGGGAGAGAGCGGCCGGCGGGCCGCGCGTGCAGGTGGTGTGCGGGGCGAACGCGCACCACAGCGTGCAGCGCGCCGCGTGGCTGCTCGGCCTGCCGCGCCCGGTCGTCGTGGACACCCCCGCCGGCGTGCTCGACCCGGCCCGCGCGGACGCCGCCCTGGACGAACTCCCCGGCCGCGCCCTGCTCGTGGCGACCGCGGGTACCACGGACACCGGGGCGATCGACCCGCTGCCGCAGCTGGCGCAGGCCGCCGCCCGGCACGGCGCCGAACTGCACGTGGACGCGGCCTACGGCGGCCCGCTGCTGTTCAGCCGGCACGAGGCAGGCAAGCTCGACGGCGTGCAGTCGGCCGTGTCCGTCACCCTCGACCTGCACAAGCTCGGCTGGCAGCCGGTCGCGGCCGGCCTGCTGGCCGTACCCGACGGCGCCGCGCTGCGCCCGCTGGGGCACCAGGCGGACTACCTCAACGCCACCGACGACACCGAGGCCGGGCTGCCCGACCTGCTGGGCCGCTCGCTGCGCACCACCCGCAGGCCCGACGTGCTGAAGATCGCCGTCACCCTGCGGGCGCTGGGCCGCGAGGGCCTGGGCGCGCTGGTGGACACGGTGTGCGGCCACGCGCACCAGCTGGCCGCCGCGGTCGACCGGAACCCGGCGCTCGTCCTGCACGCGCCGCCGAAGATCAGCACCGTGCTGTTCCGCCCCGCCGGCGCCGACGACGAGCAGGTGGCGGCGCTGCGGCGGGACCTGATGTTCGAGGGGCGGGCGGTGCTCGGGCGCGCGTCGGCGGACGGCCGGCTGTGGCTCAAGGCGACGCTGCTCAACCCGCACATCCGCCCGCAGGACCTCGACGCCCTGCTCAGGCTGGTGACCGACGCGCAGGCCAGGCAGACCCGGGCGGCGCCGTGACCGACAAGGGAGGCCAAGCACCGATGAACGCCCCGACCGCACCGGAGCAGGCGCAGGAACAGGAACCGGACCCGGCGGCCGAGAGGCCGCAGCAGCAGGAGCCGTTCGACCTGCTGGGCGTCGGCGTCGGCCCCTTCAACCTGTCGCTGGCCGCGCTCGCCGACGCCGTACCCGGGCTGACCGCGGCCTTCTACGACCAGCGGCAGGACTTCCACTGGCACCCCGGGCTGCTGATCGACGGCGCCACCTTGCAGGTGCCCTTCCTCGCCGACCTGGTGACCCTCGCCGACCCGGCGAGCCGCTGGTCGTTCCTGAACTTCCTCAAGACCCGCGAGCGGCTCTTCCCGTTCTACTTCGCCGAGCGCTTCCACGTGCACCGGGCCGAGTACGACGCCTACTGCCGCTGGGTCGCGGACGCGCTGCCGTCCACGCACTTCGGGCAGCAGGTCGACACCGTCCGCTGGGACGCGGCGGCCGGCCACTTCGAGGTGGACCACACCCAGCTCGACGCGCACGGCGAGGCCGAGGCCCTGGGCCGTACGTACGCCAGGCACCTGGTGCTGGGCGTCGGCACGGCTCCCTACGTACCGGAGCCGCTGCGGCCGCTCGCCGAGGCGCCCACCGTACCCGTGGTGCATTCCGCGGACTACCTGCCGCAGCGGGAGCGGCTGCTGGCCGCCGAGCACATCACGGTGGTCGGCTCCGGGCAGTCCGGAGCCGAGGTCTTCCTCGACCTGCTGCGGTCCCGTCCCGCGGGCCGGGAGGCAGTCACCTGGCTGGCGCGCACCCCGGCCTTCGCGCCGATGGAGTACAGCCGGCTCGGCCTGGAGCACTTCACGCCCGACTACACCCGCTACTTCCACGGCCTGCCCGAGCAGGTGAGGGACCGGCTGGTGCCGCAGCAGTGGCAGCTGCACAAGGGCATCGACACCGAGACCATCACCGCGATCCACGACGAGCTCTACCGCCGCACCCTGGACGGCGGCTGGCCGGACGCGGTGCTGACCCCCGGGGTGAGCGTGCGCACCGCCGGCCGGATCGGCATCACCGGCATCGAGCTGCACCTGGAGCACGCCGACCAGGGCACCCGCACCCGGCTGGTGACCAGCGCGGTGGTGCTCGCCACCGGTTACCGTGAGCGCCCCCTCGACCAGCTGCTCGGGCCGCTGCACCCGTACGTGCTGCGGGACTCCGCGGGCCGCCCGCGGATCGGCGCACGGCACCGGCTCGAACTCGACCGGCGGATCACCGGCCGGATCTACGTCCAGAACGCCGAACGCCACACCCATGGCGTCGGCGCCCCGGACCTGGGCCTTGCCGCCTGGCGGTCCGCGGTGATCCTCAACGACCTGACCGGGCTGCTGACCGGCGCGGAGCACTATCCGCTGCCGGCCAGAACAGCCTTCACCACCTTCGGACTCGACGGCGTGGGCGCCTGCGACGTGCCTACGAGAACAGCGGCACTCCGGCGCGGGTGAGCCGCCACTGGTCGCCGCCGAAGGTCGTCGGGTCGATCGTGCCGTGGGCCTGCACCCAGGCGATGATCGTGTTGCGGATCTCGTCGGAGCTGGACCACACCTGCGGGGCGGCGGCCACGTGCGGGTAGTTGCTGCCGCCGCCGGCGCGGTAGTTGTTCACCGCGAGCACGAACTGCGCGGCCGGGTCGATCGGGGCGCCGCCCGCGGTGAGGTCGACGATCCGCGAGCCGACCGGCTGGGAGATGTCGATGTCGTACGAGACGCCACTGAGCACGTCGTAGCTGTAGTCGGGGGTGTTTTTGGCGTTGGTGAGCTTCGTGACGTCGACCGGGGCGTCCGGGGCGGTCTGCACGAAGTAGGCCGCCGACCACTCCAGGTAGTCCTTGACCTGGGCGCCGGTGAGGACCTTGGCCTGCAGGGTGTTCTCGTAGACGTAGAGCCCGGCCACGTCGCGCAGCGAGACCTGCCCGGCGGGGATCGCGGCGGTCCGTGAGAAGGGCGACGCCTCGGACAGCACCGGGAGCGACGCGTACGAGGTGCCGGCCAGCGCCGCCTTCACCGTGTCGGACTGCACCAGGTTGAGGAAGTCGATGATCGGCGTGTCCTTGTACGTGGACTGCGCCGCCGACATCGCCGCCGTGCAGGTGCCGATGACCTGGTTGACGTAGTCCACGACCTTCTGGTGCTCGTCCCGCACCAGCTGGGCGACCTGCGGGTCCTCGGCGACGGTGTTGGCGTTGCGCACCTCGGCCCTGACCGAGGAGACCTGCCAGCGGCCGTGCTCGAAGGCCAGGTCGATGTCGAAGACCGACAGCCGCATGCCCCAGTACAGCGGCTCGGAGAGCACCACGGTCCTGCCGGTCTGCTCGTTGACGACCAGCGTCTGCGGGCGCTCGACGTGGGTGTGGCCGACCAGGATCGCGTCGATGCCGGGCACCTGGGCGGCGACCTGCGAGGACGCGTTCTCCGGGTAGGGCACCGCGTCGCCGTACGAGGTGCTGCCGTCCAGGCCCGAGTGGTCGGTGCAGATGACCACGTCGCAGCCGAGCGCGCGCAGCTTCGGCACGTAGATCTTCGCCTGCTCGACCAGGCCGGGGAAGGCCAACTCGCCCTGCACGTTGGCCTTGTCCCACACCGCGATGCCGGGGTTGGTCAGGCCGAGGATGCCGACCTTGACCGGGCGGCCGCCGTGCACCTCGATCTCCTTGACCAGGTAGGGCGGGAAGGCCGGCTTGAGGGTCTTGGCGTCGACGGCGTTCGCGGCCAGCAGCGGGAAGTCGCACTGCTCCTGGAAGGCGCGCAGCAGCGGGATGCCGTAGTTGAACTCGTGGTTGCCCAGGGCGGCGGCGTCGTACTTCAGGTGGTTCATGACCAGCGCCATCGGGTGCCGCGGGCCGCGCCGGGCGCCGGTGATCGGCTCCACGCGGGCGAAGTAGTACGACAGCTGGGTGCCCTGGATGATGTCGCCCGCGTCGATCAGCAGCGTGCGGTCGTGGCCCTTCTCGGCGCGGGCCTGCTCGACCAGGGTGGCGATCTTGGCCAGGCCGACGTCGTTGTGGGTGGCGTCGTCGTACTCGGCGTTGGTGAAGTAGTCCCAGTTCAGGGCGTGTCCGTGCAGGTCGGTGGTGCCGAGCACACGCAGGCTGAAGGTCTTGGGCTGCCGGCCGTGTCCGTGGTCCTGCTCGGCGGCCTGCGCGGGACCGGCCGCGGCGACCGCGCCCGCGGTGCCCGCCAGCGCCACGCCGGCGCCGGTGGCGGCCGAGCGGTTGATGAAGTCCCTGCGGTTGAGCGGCATGTCGTCTCCTTGACGGTCACGGGCGAGGCGGCGTCGGCGGCCGGCGTGCACGGGCGTGCTGTCGGCACAACGCGCGTAGATTCTGGACCAGACAGGTGCCCGCGCAACAGTCCCTGCAGGTTAACGACTGCTGTGGACCGGCGGCGCCCGCGCGCCCGGATCCGCCCGAACGCTCATCCGAGCGGGAGCCCGCGCAGTTCGAGAGTTGTCAACAAGCGTTAATCCAGACGTCGTTGGGCAGTTGCCCGCAGTGGTCACGGCTACCAACGAGTAAGTCATACGCTCGACACATGCGCCGAGCCAAAATTGTCTGCACCCTGGGTCCCGCCACCGACTCCTACGACCAGATCAAGGCATTGGTCGAGGCCGGCATGGACGTGGCACGCCTGAACCTGAGCCATGGAAGTTACGCCGAGCACGAGGACCGCTACCGACGGGTGCGCAAGGCGTCCGACGAGACCGGCCGCAGCGTCGGCATCCTGGTGGACCTTCAGGGCCCGAAGATCAGGCTCGGCCGTTTCGCCGAAGGACCGGTACTGCTTGAACGCGGTGACGAGTTCACCATCACCGCCGACGACATCGAGGGTGACCAGCAGATCTGCGGCACCACCTACAAGGGGCTGCCCGCGGACGTGGCGCGCGGCGAGCGCATCCTGGTGGACGACGGCCGGGTCACCCTGGAGGTGACCGATGTCGAGGGGCCGCGGGTGCACACCATGTGCATCGAGGGCGGCATGGTCTCCGACAACAAGGGCCTGAACCTGCCGGGTGTCGCGGTGTCGGTGCCGGCACTGTCCGAGAAGGACATCCGCGACCTGCGCTGGGGCCTGCGCACCGGCGCCGACGTGATCGCGCTGTCCTTCGTCCGCTCGGCCCGGGACATCGACGACGTGCTGCGGGTCATGGCGGAGGAGGGCCGCCGGGTCCCGGTGATCGCCAAGATCGAGAAGCCGCAGGCGGTCGACAACCTCGAAGGGATCGTGGACGCCTTCGACGGCATCATGGTGGCCCGCGGCGACCTGGGCGTGGAGATGCCCCTCGAAGCGGTCCCGATGGTGCAGAAGCGGGCCATCAAGCTCGCCAAGCGCAATGCCAAGCCGGTCATCGTCGCGACCCAGATGCTGGAGTCGATGATCGACAACTCCCGCCCCACCCGCGCCGAGGCCAGCGACGTGGCCAACGCGGTGATGGACGGCACCGACGCGGTGATGCTGTCCGGCGAGACCAGCGTCGGCAAGTACCCGATCGAGACGGTCAAGACGATGTCGCGGATCGTGTCCGCCGCCGAGGAGAGCATCCTCACCGGCGGGCTGCCGCCGCTCACCGAGCTGAACAAGCCGCGCACCCAGGGCGGCGCGGTGGCCAGGGCCGCCGCCGAGATGGGCGACTTCCTCGGTGCCCGCTTCCTGGTCGCCTTCACCCAGTCCGGCGACACCGTCCGCCGGCTGTCCCGCTACCGCTCGCCGATCCCGGTGCTGGCCTTCACCCCGGAGCCGGCCACCCGCTCGCAGCTGAACCTCACCTGGGGTGTCGAGACCTTCCTGGGCCCGATGGTGCAGACCACCGACGAGATGGTCCAGCAGGTCGACGAGGAGCTGCTGCGGATCGGCCGCTGCAAGAAGGGCGACGTCGTGATCATCACGGCGGGCTCGCCGCCCGGGATGCCGGGCACCACCAATATGGTCCGGGTCCACCACATCGGCGAGGACGACGCGCCGCGCGCGTAATGCGTCATCGCGTTATCGGTCCTGACCCCACCGCGCCCTCGACGGCAACAGCCGCCGGGGGCGCGGTCTTTCGGGCACGCCGCGAAATGTCATTCGACCGTTATTAACGCTGCGTAACACGCGCGCAATAGGGAAACCCGTTCGGGGCACCTCTGGTCCCCCCGCCCCGGGCGCCCGCGGATATTCCGACCGCCCCGATCCGCCGGGTTCGGGCCGGATCGGACCGGTGACCGGCGACAAGTCGGCTACGCGGTATCGGAAGTGCGGGTTCTCAGCATCCGGACAAGGGAGCAATGTACCCATAAGCCGTGCTCAATCTCAAGAGAAGCTCAAGATGTTCCGACTGGCATAACAAGACAGTCACACTCTTCCCTACACCTCTGCCTCACTCCCCGAACCGGGCCTAGAGTCACGGCCAGTCACCGCGCCACCGGATTTGTCAGTTCGGGTTCCAGCGCGCGACTCGGCCTCTCATCAGAGACGGCCGCGCCAGGGGAAAGGACTGACCGTGCGACACCGTTCCTTGCTGATTCTGACCACCGTACTCACCACAGGAGCCCTTACTCTCACTGCTTGCGGTTCGCGCAGCGACGACAAGGGCGGCACCGGCGGATCAGGCGGCAGTTCCACCAGTGCCGCGAAGAACGTCACCGTGGTGATCGGCGTCGACGCCCCCTTGACCGGTCAGAACTCGGCCACCGGCCTCGGGCTCCAGTACGGCGCCCAGATCGCGGTCGACGACGCGAACTCCAAGAACCTGGTGCCCGGGGTCACCTTCAAGATCGAGGCGAAGGACGACAAGGCGCAGCCGGCCACCGGCCAGCAGAACGCCACCGCCTTCACCTCGGACAACAACGTCATCGCCGCGATCGGCCCGCTGAACTCCAGCGTCGCGGTGTCGATGCAGCAGGTCTTCGCGACCGCCAACATGGTGGAGATCTCGCCGGCCAACACCAACCCGGCGCTGACCCAGGGCAAGGACTGGGCCACCGGCAAGAAGGTCCGGCCGTTCCCGACCTACTTCCGCACCGCCACCACCGACGCCAACCAGGGCGGCTTCGCCGGCGACTACGCGTTCAACACGCTCAAGAAGAAGAGCGCCTACGTCGTCGACGACAAGCAGACCTACGGCGCCGGCCTCGCGGGCATCTTCAAGGAGAAGTTCAGCAGCCTCGGCGGCAAGATCGCCGGCACCGACCACGTCAACACCGGTGACAACGACTACTCCACGCTGGTCACCAAGATCAAGAACTCGCACGCCGACATGGTCTACTACGGCGGCCAGTACGACGAGTCCGAGCTGATCACCAAGCAGCTCAAGGCCGCCGGCGTCAAGATCCCGCTGATGGGCGGCGACGGCATGTACTCCACCACGTACATCAAGACCGCCGGTCCCGCCGCGGAAGGCGACCTGGTCACCTCGGTCGGCGTCCCGGTCGCCACGCTGAAGACGGCCACGGACTTCATCAACGCCTACAAGTCCAAGGGATACCCGGGCGACTACGGCACCTACGGCGGCTACACCTACGACGCCACCACGGCGATCATCAAGGCCGTCAAGGTCGTCATGGACGCCAACGGTGGCAAGCTGCCGGCCATGCCCGACGCCCGCAAGGCGCTGGTCGACGCCGTGCAGAAGACCGACCTCGAAGGCGTCGCCGGCCACGTCTCCTTCGACCAGTTCGGTGACACCACCAACAAGCAGCTGACCGTCTACCAGGTCAAGTCCGGCAACTGGGTCGCCGTCAAGTCCGGCATCTACACCGGCTGACCCTCCGCACCACCAGGGGCCGCGCGGCCGGACGACCTCCGGCCGCGCGGCCCCCGCACCCCCACCGTCCCCGCTCCCCACCTGCTCCCAGCGACATGGAGGCCATGCGGTGCACACCCTGCCGCAACAGCTGGCCAACGGGCTGATCCTCGGCTCGATGTACGGGCTCATCGCCATCGGCTACACGATGGTGTACGGCATCGTCCAGCTCATCAACTTCGCCCATGGCGAGATCTACATGACCGGCGCGTTCGGCGCGCTCACGGTCTACACGAACCTCCCGGACGGCATGTCCATATGGGCCGCGCTGCCCCTCATGCTGGCCGGCGGCGCCGTCGTGTCCATGCTGATCGCCGTGGGCGCGGAACGACTCGCGTACCGCCCGCTGCGGCACGCCCCGCGGCTGGCACCGCTGATCACCGCCATCGGCCTCTCCCTCGCACTGCAGCAGGCAGTCTTCCTGTGGTATCCCAACGCCACCAGCGGCAAGACCTTCCCGCAACTGCCCGGCGGCCCCTTCCACATCGGGTCCGTCGACATCCAGAGCGGTGACATCTTCCTGGTCGTCGCCGCCGTGGTCTGCATGGCGGCACTCGCCGCCTTCGTCCGCACCTCGCGCACCGGCCGCGCCATGCAGGCCACCGCGCAGGACCCGGACACCGCGCAGCTCATGGGCATCGACACCAACCGCATCATCGTGATCGCCTTCGCCATCGGCGGCTTCTTCGCCGCCGTCGCCGGCCTCGCCTCCGGCCTGAAGTACGGCCAGATCAAGTACGACATCGGCTTCCAGGCCGGCCTGAAGGCCTTCACCGCCGCCGTCCTCGGCGGCATCGGCAACATCTACGGCGCCATGCTCGGCGGGCTCGTCCTGGGCATCGCCGAGTCGTGCGCGTCGGCGTACATCTCCAACATCCCGGGTATGGACAAGCTCGGCGGCGGCAGCTGGAACACCGTCTGGGCCTTCGTGCTGCTCATCGTCGTCCTGCTGGTCAGGCCGCAGGGTCTGCTCGGCGAACGCGTCGCGGACAGGGCGTGATCACGATGACCGACCTCTCCACCAACGCGGCGGCCATGGCCGTCACCGCCCCCGGCACCCACCGGACCGAGCGGTACATCCCGCTGCCGCTCAACGCGGCCCGGCTGCTGACCCTGCTCGGCGTCGTCGTCTCGATCGCCTCGACGTTCATGTCGTGGACGTACACCACGGACTTCCCCGGCGACCTCACCGTCAGCGGGTATCCCGGCGGCCTGCAGATCATGACGCTGATCGCGGCCATCCTCACCGGCGTCGTCGCGCTCGGCGCCTTCCGCGTCAAGGGCCTGTCCTGGCTCAACCCCAGCCGCTCCCACAACTCGGTGCTGCTGCTGGCCCTCGGCACCCTGGGCACCACCTGGTACACGGTGATCGACATCGCCGCCAAGCTCGGCGGCCTGGCCAACCTCGACCCCGGCGCCTTCGTCGCCGCGATCGGCAGCCTGGAGCTCTTCGCCGGCGCCCTCGCGCTGCCGATCGACCGCCACCCGCGTGAGGACGACGACGCCGACTACCCGGAGCTGGGCGCCCTCGGCGGCCTGCAGCCGGTCGCCGCCGGCTACCGCCGGCTGCGCGAACTGCGGCCCACCCACGCCGACATCAAGGTCCCCGACCCGCGCAGGCTCAACGTCTGGCTGCAGCGCCTGGCCATCGTCGTGGTCTTCGCCGCCGGCCTGAAGGTCCTCACCTTCGGCCTGGCCACCAGCTACAGCGACATCTTCCTCGGCTACATGATCGTCGTCTCGTTCGGCTTCTGGGGCCTGGGCGCGGCCGGCCTGCTGCGGCAGTTCCAGCAGCTCACCCGGAACAACCGGGTCTTCTCCTCCAGCGTCGGCATCCTGGCCGCGATCGCGTACCCCTTCGCCCAGAACAACGAGCACTGGGCCAACCTCGGCGTCAGCGTCCTGATCGTCGGCACCGTCGCGCTCGGCCTGAACATCGTCGTCGGCCTGACCGGCCTGCTCGACCTCGGCTACGTCGCCTTCCTCGGCGTCGGCGCCTACACCGCCGCGCTGGTCTCCGGCTCCCCGTACTCGATCTGGTCCGGCGTGCAGTTCCCGTTCTGGGCCGCCGCCCTGGCCGGCGCGGCCGCCGCCCTGGTCTTCGGCGTCCTCATCGGTGCCCCCACCCTGCGGCTGCGCGGCGACTACCTGGCGATCGTCACCCTCGGCTTCGGAGAGATCTTCCGCATCGTCGTGAAGAACCTCGACGGCGTCAGCGGCCCGAAGGTCACCAACGGCCCCAACGGCATCGCGCAGATCCCCGACCTGTCGATCTTCGGGTACAACCTCGGCGCCGCGCACGACATCGGCTCGTTCACGCTCGGCCGGTTCGCCAACTACTACCTGCTGATGCTGGTCATCACCGTGATCGTGGTGCTGGTCTTCACCCGGGCGGCGGACTCGCGCATCGGCCGCTCCTGGATCGCCATCCGGGAGGACGAGACGGCGGCCACCGCGATGGGCATCAACGGCTTCCGGGTCAAGCTGGTCGCCTTCGCGCTCGGCGCGTCCCTGGCCGGCCTCGCCGGTACGGTCAGCGCCCACGTCACCAACAGTGTCGTACCCGACCCGTACGTCTTCTCCGGCTCCGTACCGCCCAACTCCGCCTTCCTGCTCGCCGCCGTCGTCCTCGGCGGCATGGGCACGGTCAGCGGCCCGATCCTCGGTGCGGCACTGCTCTACGTCATCCCGGAGAAGCTCGACTTCCTCGCCAGGTACGAACTGTTCGCCTTCGGCATCGCCCTGGTCCTGATCATGCGCTTCCGGCCCGAGGGCATCATCGCCAACCGGCGCAGGCAGCTGGAATTCCATGAGGACGCCGCCACCGCACCGGCCCAGCGCCCCCTCGGCGACGACACCGTCTCCGCCGGCACGGCAGGGGCGTGAAGGACACCATGACCACCACCATCCCGCACCAGCCCACTCCGGAGCAGGCCCCCGACGGCGGCCCGCTGCTCCAGGCCAGCGGCGTCATCATGCGGTTCGGCGGCCTCACCGCCGTCCGCGACGTCGACCTCACCGTCAACACCGGTGAGATCGTCGGCCTGATCGGCCCCAACGGCGCCGGCAAGACCACCTTCTTCAACTGCCTCACCGGCCTGTACGTCCCCACCGAGGGCACCGTCAGCTACCAGGGCACCGTGCTGCCGTCCAAGCCGCACCTGGTCACCAAGGCCGGCATCGCCCGCACCTTCCAGAACATCCGGCTGTTCGCCAACATGACCGTGCTGGAGAACGTGCTGGTCGGCCGGCACACCCGCACCCGCGAAGGACTGCTGTCCGCGCTCATCCGCGGCCCCGGCTACCACCGGGCGGAGGCCGCCTCCCGGGCCAGGGCGATGGAACTGCTGGAATTCACCGGCCTGGCCGCCAAGGCCGACCACCTGGCCCGCAACCTGCCCTACGGCGAGCAGCGCAAGCTGGAGATCGCCAGGGCGCTGGCCAGCGAGCCGGGACTGCTGCTGCTCGACGAACCCACCGCGGGCATGAACCCGCAGGAGACCAGGGCGACCGAGGAACTGGTCTTCGCGGTACGCGACCAGGGCGTCGCCGTCCTGGTCATCGAGCACGACATGCGGTTCATCTTCAACCTGTGCGACCGGGTCGCCGTCCTCGTCCAGGGCGAGAAGCTGGTCGAGGGCACCTCCGAGGTCGTACAGCAGGACGAGAGGGTCGTCGCCGCCTACCTCGGCGAGCCCTTCGAAGGCACACCCGGGGACGGGCCCACGACGACCGGTGAGCAGGAGAACGACCGATGACCGCACTGCTCGAAGTGGAGAACCTGCGCGTCGCGTACGGCAAGATCGAGGCCGTCAAAGGCATCTCCTTCTCCGTCGAGGCCGGCCAGGTGGTCACCCTGATCGGCACCAACGGCGCCGGCAAGACCACCACCCTGCGCACCCTGAGCGGTCTGCTCAAGCCCATCGGCGGCCGGATCGTCTTCGACGGCAAGCAGCTCAGCAGGATGCCCCCGCACAAGATCGTCTCCCTCGGCCTGGCCCACTCGCCCGAGGGCCGGCACATCTTCCCCCGGCTGACCATCGAACAGAACCTGCAGCTCGGCGCGTACCTGCGCAAGGACTCCGCCGGCATCGCCAAGGACATCGCGCGCGCCTACGAGCTGTTCCCGATCCTCGGCGAGCGCCGGCGGCAGGCCGCCGGCACCCTGTCGGGCGGCGAGCAGCAGATGCTCGCCATGGGCCGCGCGCTGATGTGCCAGCCGAAACTGCTCATGCTGGACGAGCCCTCGATGGGCCTGTCGCCGATCATGATGCAGAAGATCATGGCAACCATCGTGGAACTCAAGAGCCAGGGCACCACGATCCTGCTGGTCGAGCAGAACGCCCAGGCGGCGCTGTCGCTCGCCGACCAGGCCCATGTGATGGAGGTCGGCTCCATCAAGATCTCCGGCACCGGCCAGGACCTGCTGCACGACGAGGGCGTGCGCAAGACCTACCTCGGCGAGGACTGACCCCCCGTCCGTACGCGAAGGGGCCGCACCCGGCGCGGGTGCGGCCCCTTCGCGTACGCCCTGGCGGCTACTTCTCCGCGACCTCTTCGATCACGGCCTGCGCGACGGCCTGCATCGACATCCGCCGGTCCATCGACGTCTTCTGGATCCAGCGGAAGGCCGCCGGCTCGGTGAGCCCGTACTTCGTCTGCAGCACGCTCTTCGCGCGGTCCACCAGCTTGCGGGTCTCCAGCCGCAGCGACAGGTCCGCGATCTCCGCCTCCAGCGCCCGCAGCTCCTGGAAGCGGCTCACCGCCATCTCGATGGCCGGCACCACGTCGCTCTTGCTGAACGGCTTGACCAGATACGCCATCGCCCCGGCGTCCCTGGCCCGTTCCACCAGCTCCCGCTGCGAGAACGCGGTCAGCATCAGGACCGGCGCCAGCTTCTCGCCCGCGATGCGCTCGGCCGCCGAAATGCCGTCGAGCACCGGCATCTTCACGTCCAGGATGACCAGGTCGGGCCGGTGCTCCTCGGCCAGTTTCACGGCCGTCTCCCCGTCCCCGGCCTCACCGACGACGGAATACCCCTCTTCCTCCAGCATCTCTTTCAGATCCAGCCGGATCAGCGCCTCGTCCTCGGCGATGACGACCCGGGTGGTCAGTGGAGGTACGTGCGACTGCTCGGACGGCGCAGACTGCTCCGACTTCTCGTCGGGCTGCGTCTCGTGCTGAGCGGCGGACTCGTCGGGGGCGCTCACGGTGCTCCTCGTTTCAGGCGGGGTGCTGCTTCTAGAGCCTACCTAGCTCCGCTAAGGTTGGACCACGGAGGCCTGCCGGAGGCCTCCTTTCGAAGGCCCCGGTAGCCCAGTGGAAGAGGCAGTGCTCTCAAACAGCATCCAGCGTGGGTTCGAATCCCACCCGGGGTACGGCAGCTCGACGGTCAGGCGGTCGCCGCGGGAGCGGCGGGCCGCAGCATGCAGGTGAGGCGGGCGGTGCAGACCCGCTTGCCCGAGGCGTCGTCGGTGATCACGATCTCGTAGGTGGCCGACGAGCGGCCGCGGTGCACCGGCGTGGCGGTGCCGGTGACCAGGCCCGAGCGCATACCCCGGTGGTGCGTGGCGTTGAGGTCGACGCCGACCGCGACCCTGCCGGGACCGCCGTGCAGCATCGCGCCGACCGAGCCGAGGGTCTCCGCCAGGACCGCCGAGGCGCCGCCGTGCAGCAGCCCGTACGGCTGGGTGTTGCCCTCGACGGGCATCGTGCCGACCACCCGGTCGGGGGAGGCCTCCAGGACGCGGATGCCCATCCGCTCACCGAGATGCCCGGCGGAGAAGAGCGCCGGCAGGTCGATGCCGAGCCCGGCGTACTGCTCCAGGATCTCCTGCGGGAATCGGGTGACGGTCTGCTCGCCCATGCGGTCGGCTCCGATCGGCCTCGGTGCTGCGGTGTTCGGTGTACCCGACAGCTTTCTACCGGCTTTCTACCGCACCGGCCGGGTCAGCGGTGCGCGGGGTCCGCCGGTTCCAGCCGGATGACGACCGACTTCGAGGCGGGGGTGTTGCTGGTGTCTGCGGTGTGGTCCAGCGGGACCAGGACGTTGGTCTCCGGGAAGTATGCCGCCGCGCAGCCCTTCGGGGTGGGGTAGTGCACCACCCGGAAGCCGGCGGCCCGCCGCTCGGTGCCGTCGGTCCACTCGCCGACCAGGTCGGCGTGGTCGCCATCGCGCAGGCCCGCGGCGGCCGCGTCGTCCGGGTGCACCAGGACCACCCGGCGGCCGCCCTTGATACCGCGGTAGCGGTCGTCCAGGCCGTAGATCGTGGTGTTGTACTGGTCGTGCGAGCGCAGCGTCTGCAGCAGCAGCCGGCCCTCGGGCACCAGGGGATACTCCAGCGGCGCGGCGGTGAAGTTGGCCTTGCCGGTGGCGGTGGGGAAGGTGCGCGAGTCGCGCGGGCCGTGCGGCAGGGTGAAGCCGCCCGGGCGGCGCACCTTGGCGTTGAAGTCGTCGAAGCCCGGCACCACACGGGATACGCGGTCCCTGATCAGGTCGTAGTCCGCCTCGAAATCGGCCCACGGCACCTTGCTGCGGTCCCCGAAGACCGCACGGGCCAGCCGGGAGACGATGGCCGGCTCGGACAGCAGGTGCGGTGAGGCGGGCGCCAGTGCGCCGTGCGAGGCGTGCACCATCCCCATGGAGTCCTCGACGCTGACGAACTGCTTGCCGCTCGCCTGCCGGTCCTTCTCGGTACGCCCCAGCGTCGGCAGGATCAGCGCGCGGGCGCCGGTCACCACGTGCGAGCGGTTCAGCTTCGTCGACACGTGCACCGTCAGCCGCGCCCGGCGCATCGCGGCCTCCGTCACCGCGGTGTCGGGGGAGGCGGCCACGAAGTTGCCGCCCATGGCGAAGAAGACCTTCGCGTCGCCGTCCCGCAGCGCGCGGATCGCCCGCACGACGTCGTAGCCGTGCTTGCGGGGCGGCTCGAAGCCGAACTCCCCGCGCAGGGCGTCCAGGAAGGCCGGGGCGGGCCGCTCGAAGATGCCCATGGTGCGGTCGCCCTGCACATTGCTGTGGCCGCGCACCGGGCAGACCCCGGCGCCCGGGCGGCCCACATTGCCGCCCAGCAGCAGGAAGTTGACGACCTCGCGGATGGTGGACACCGCGTGCTTGTGCTGGGTCAGGCCCATCGCCCAGCACACCACGACGCTCTTCGCCCCGCGCACCAGCGCGAACAGCCTGTCGATGTCGGCCCGCTCCAGGCCGGTGGCGCGCAGCACCTCGTCCCAGTCCGCGGCGAGGGCCGCGGCCTCGTAGCCGGCGAAGCCGTGGGTGTGCTCGGCGATGAAGTCCCGGTCCAGGGCGCCGGCCTCGATGAGCAGCCGGCCCAGCGCACGGAAGAGCGCCTGGTCGCCGCCGAGCCGCACCTGCAGGAACAGGTCGGTCAGCACGGTGCCGGCGCCGACCAGCCCGGCGGCGTTCTGCGGGTTGCGGAAGCGCTCGAGACCCGCTTCGGGCAGCGGGTTGACGGTGACGATCGTCGCGCCGCCGCGCTTGGCTTTCTCCAGCGCCGAGAGCATCCGCGGGTGGTTGGTGCCCGGATTCTGCCCGGCCACGATGATCAGGTCGGCGCGGTGGAGGTCGTCGAGCAGCACGCTGCCCTTGCCGACGCCGAGGGTCTCGATCAGTGCCGAGCCCGACGACTCGTGGCACATGTTGGAGCAGTCCGGCAGGTTGTTGGTCCCGAACTCCCTGGCGAAGAGCTGGAAGAGGAAGGCGGCCTCGTTGCTGGTGCGGCCCGAGGTGTAGAAGACCGCCTCGTCGGGGGCGCCGAGGGCGTGCAGCTCGTCGGCGACCAGCTCGAAGGCCCGCTCCCAGGGCACCGCCTCGTAGTGCTCGGCACCCTCGGCCAGGTACATCGGCTGGGTGATCCTGCCCTGCTGGCCAAGCCAGTAGCCGCTGCGGCGGGCCAGGTCGGCGACCGAGTGCCGGGCGAAGAAGTCCGGGGTGACCCGGCGCAGCGTCGCCTCCTCGGCGACGGCCTTGGCACCGTTCTCGCAGAACTCGAACGTGTGCCGGTGCTCCGGCTCGGGCCACGCGCACCCGGGGCAGTCGAAACCGCTCTTCTGGTTGACCTTGAGCAGCGTCAGCGTCGCCCGGCCGGCCCCCATCTGCGCGCCGGCCGCCTTCAGGCCGTGCCCGACCGCCGGCAGCCCGGCGGCAGCCTGCTTCGGCGCGCTGACACGCGGTGCGTCCTGTACGGGGTCCGCTACTGGCGGCTTTTTTGCCATGGGCGCCATTATTGCCGCCCTCCCGCCGCCGGGCGCCGGGGCGTCGTGCGCGGGCGCCCGGCGGCGCCGGGAATGTCAGTGCGGCGTGGGAGGATCCCTGTGTGGCAAAGAACGCATCGAAGACGACGACCGACCGCCCCCGCCTGATGCTCCTGGACGGGCACTCGCTGGCGTACCGGGCGTTCTACGCGCTGCCCGTGGAGAATTTCAGCACCGCCACGGGCCAGCCGACGAACGCGATCTACGGCTTCACGTCCATGCTGTCGAACACGTTGCGTGACGAGCAGCCGACGCATCTGGCGGTCGCCTTCGACGTCTCGCGCAAGACGTGGCGCTTCGACGAGTATCCGGAGTACAAGGCGACGCGGTCCAAGACGCCCGACGAGTTCCGCAGCCAGGTGGAGCTGATCGGGGAGCTGCTGGACGCGATGGGCGTCAACCGCTTCGCGGTCGACGGGTACGAAGCGGACGACGTCATCGCCACGCTCGCCACCCAGGCCGAGGCGCTGGGGTACGACGTGCTGATCGTCACCGGCGACCGGGACGCCTTCCAGCTGGTCAGCGACCATGTCACCGTGCTGTACCCGACCAAGGGCGTGTCGGAGCTGACGCGTTACACCCCGGAGAAGGTCGTGGAGAAGTACGGCCTGACCCCGCAGCAGTATCCGGACTTCGCCGCGCTGCGCGGCGACCCCTCGGACAACCTGCCGGGGATTCCCGGCGTGGGGGAGAAGACCGCGGCCAAGTGGATCACCCAGTTCGGGTCGTTCGCCGAGCTGGTCGAGCGGGTCGACGAGGTGAAGGGCAAGGTGGGCGAGAATCTGCGGGCCCACCTGGAGGCGGTCAAGCTCAACCGGCGGCTGACCGAGATGGTGCGGGACGTGGCGCTGCCGCTGACGCCCGAGGGCCTGGCGCGGGTGCCGTACGACCGGGAGACCCTGGTCGGGGTGCTCGACGTGCTGGAATTCCGCAACGCCAACTTCCGGGAGCGGCTGTTCGCCGCCGATCCCGGAGCCGAGGAGGCGGTCGTCGAGGTCGCCGAGGGCGTCGCCGTCGAGGGCACGGTGCTCGCGGCCGGCGACCTGCCCGACTGGCTGGCCGCGCACAGCGGGGCGCCGCTGGGCCTGGCCAGCGTGGACACCTGGGGGCTGGGCGCCGGCAGCGTCACCCAGATCGCGCTGGCATCCGCGCAGGACGCGGCCTGGTTCGACCCGGCGCAGCTGGACGAGGCCGACGAGCGGGCCTTCGCCGGCTGGCTCGCCGACCCCGCGCTCCCCAAGGTGCTGCACAATGCGAAGAATGTCGCCCGGGTCTTCGCCGAGCACGGCTGGTCGGTCGCCGGCATCTCGATGGACACCGCGCTGGCGGCGTATCTGATCAAGCCGGGCCGCCGCTCCTTCGCCCTCGACGTGCTGTCGGTGGAGTATCTGGGCCGCGAGCTGGCGCCGGTGGACTCCGGCAGCGGGCAGCTGGCCTTCGGCGAGGAGAGCGCGGACGAGGGCGCGGCGGCGGCCGGCGCGCTGATGGTCCAGGCGCGGACCGTGCTCGACCTCGGTGAGGTCTTCACCGAGCGGCTGCCCGAGGTCGGCGCGACCGAGCTGCTGCACGACGTGGAGTTGCCCACCTCGGCGCTGCTGGCCCGCATGGAGCGGGCCGGGATCGCCGCGGACCGGGCCCATCTGGAGGGCCTGGAGCAGCAGTTCGCCGCCGCGGTGCAGCACGCGGTGGGCGAGGCGCACGCCTCGGTGGGCCACGAGTTCAACCTGGGGTCGCCCAAGCAGCTCCAGGAGGTGCTGTTCGGCGAGCTGGCGCTGCCCAAGACCAAGAAGACCAAGACCGGTTATACGACGGACGCCGACGCGCTGGCGTGGCTGGCCGCCCAGACCGACCACGAGCTGCCGGTGATCATGCTGCGGCACCGCGAGCAGGCCAAGCTGCGGGTCACGGTCGAGGGGCTGGTCAAGTCGATCGCCCCGGACGGGCGGATCCACACCACCTTCAGCCAGATCGTGGCCGCGACCGGCCGGCTGTCGTCCACCGACCCGAATCTGCAGAACGTACCGGTCCGCACCGACGAGGGCCGGGCGATCCGCCGCGGCTTCGTCGTCGGCAAGGGGTACGAATCGCTGCTGACCGCCGACTACAGCCAGATCGAGCTGCGGGTGATGGCCCACCTGTCCGAGGACGAGGGCCTGATCGCGGCCTTCACCTCGGGCGAGGACCTGCACACCACGGTCGGCTCGCAGGTCTTCGGGGTGGGCAGGGACGCGGTCGACGCGGAGATGCGCCGCAAGATCAAGGCGATGTCGTACGGCCTGGCCTACGGCCTGTCGGCCTTCGGGCTGTCCCAGCAGCTGGGAATCGAGGCGGCCGAGGCGCGGGCGCTGATGGAGACGTACTTCGAGCGGTTCGGCGGGGTGCGGGACTATCTGCACCGGGCGGTGGAGGAGGCCCGCGGCACCGGGTACACGGAGACGCTGCTCGGCCGCCGCCGCTATCTGCCCGACCTCAACAGCGACAACCGGCAGCGCCGCGAGATGGCCGAGCGGATGGCGCTGAACGCACCGATCCAGGGCTCCGCGGCCGACATCGTGAAGATCGCGATGCTGCGGGTGGACGAGGCGCTGACCGCGGAAGGCCTGGCGTCCCGGATGCTGCTCCAGGTGCATGACGAGATCGTGCTCGAAGTCGCCCCCGGCGAGCGGAAGACGGTCGAGGCGCTCGTGCGCCGCGAGATGGCCGGGGCGTATCCGCTGCGGGCGCCGCTGGACGTGTCGGTGGGCGACGGCGCGGACTGGGAGTCGGCCGCGCACTGACCGCGCCGCCGGCCCGCACAGCGCGACCGAGCGGGGTGGGTGAGGGCACGTCATTTCGCCGTACGGGCACCGCTCGCTGCCCGTACGGCAGCCGTCCACCACCCGGCCGCGGTCTGCGCCCCCTGGCTGCCGACGCGCGGATGACCTGGGGGGAAACACTGCGCGGTGACCACACAACCGTGCCCGTTTGCGCACATTTTGAGCACGCCCGGGCGGTGGCCACGTGGTTCAAGTTGCCGTAGGGTCGACCGAGTTGTGGCGCCGGAGACGGCGCGTTCGCGTACTGGGAGGGGACCGCTCTATGGCAGCGCGGCGATACGGTCGGAGGCTTCGCAGGGGAGCGGCGGGCACCGCGGTAGCCGCGGCTGCGATGGCGGCGCTCAGCGCGTCGCAGGCACCGGGCTTCCTCCCGGTCGCCCACGCCGCCGAGCAGCACGAGAACCCGCCGGCGGTCACGCCCCCGCCGGGAGCGCCCATCGACGGCGGCTCGCCCTACATCACGCAGCTGCCCCCGCTGAACACCCCGACCGGCCCGCCGCTCGTCTCCCCGCCGGCCACCCCCGGCGGCTCCACGGTGACCGTGCCCGGCGGCGGCGCGGGACTGCCCGCCACCGTGCTCGCCGCCTACCGGCGCGCCGAGGCGTCCGTCGCCCAGAGCGACCCCGGCTGCCACCTGCCGTGGCAACTGCTCGCCGCCATCGGGCAGGTGGAGTCGGGACAGGCCCGCCACGGCGCGGTCGACGCGAACGGCACCACCTACACCCCGATCCTCGGCCCGGTGCTCAACGGCGACGGCTTCGCGAACATCAGCGACACCGACGGCGGCCGCTACGACGGCGACGCGGTGCACGACCGGGCGGTCGGCCCCATGCAGTTCATCCCCTCGACGTGGGAGCACTGGGGCGCGGACGGCAACGGCGACGGGGTCGACAACCCCAACAACGTCTACGACGCCGCGCTCGCCGCCGCCCACTACCTGTGCGCCGACGGCCGCGACCTGGCCGTGCCCAAGGAGATGGACCGGGCGATCCTCGGCTACAACCACTCGCAGTCCTACCTGGCCCTGGTCAGGTCCTGGTACGAGCACTTCGTGCGGGGCGGTGCCGTGTCGGTGCCCGACAACCCGCCCACGCCCGTCAACACGGGCAACCCCCTCTCGCCGACCGGCACCCCGACCGCGCCGCCCACCACGCCCGGCGTCCCCGGGCCCACGGTGAGCCAGCCGCCGGCGGCGCCCTCGACCCCGCCGACGAAGCCGACCACGCCCCCGACGACGGGTACGGGTGAGCCCTCCACGCCCCCGACGACGGGTACGGGTGAGCCCTCCACCCCGCCGCCGACCGGCACGGGCGAGCCGTCCACCCCGCCGAGCGCCCCGTCGACGCCGCCGACCGGGACGCCCACGGACCCGCCCACCGTCCCGCCGACGACGCCCGGTTGCCCCACCGAGTCGCCGACGCCGAGCGACTCCGCCACGCCGACGGCCACGTCGACGGACCCGTCCACCGGCGAGCCGTGCCACACGCCCACCCCGACCCCCTCGGGCTCGGCGACCCCCGACCCGACGGAGAGCGGCGCCGCCGCCACCGTCGAGGAGACGCTGACCCCGGTATCCTGACGGGCCGGGGTCAGCCCCGCCGCGCGTTGACGCGCCGCGTCGGCGCGGCCGTCGACGGATCCTCCGGCCACGGGTGCCGGGGGTAGCGGCCGCGCAGCTCGGCGCGCACCGCGCGGTAGCCGTCCCGCCAGAACGACGCCAGGTCCGCGGTCACCGCGGCCGGGCGTCCGGCGGGTGACAGCAGATGGACCAGGACGGGCACCCCGGCAACCCGCGGGGTGTCCGCCAGCCCGAACAGCTCCTGGAGTTTCACGGCCAGTACGGGCTGCTCGCCGCCGTAGTCCAGCCGGATCCGCGAACCGCTCGGCACCTCGATGCGCTCGGGCGCCAGTTCGCCGAACCGGGCCGCCTCGCCGGTCGCCCACGGCAGCAGCCGCGGCAGGGCCGCACCCGCGTCGACGCGCTCCAGGTCGGCGCGGCGGCGGGCGGCGGCCAGCTCCGGCCCCAGCCACTCACCGGCCCGCTCCAGCAGCGCGTCCTCCGCCACATCCGGCCAGGGCGCCCCCAGCACCCGGTGCACGAACGCCATCCGCTGCCGCAACTCCCCGGCGTCCCTGGTCCACCGCAGCAACCCGGTGCCCTCGGCCGCGAGCCCGTCGAGCAGCGCGGCCCGCACGGCGTCCCGGTCCGGCGAGCGCAGCGGTACGGCGGACAGCTCCACCGCGCCCAGCCGCTCCACCCGCCTGGCGACCACGTCGCCCTGCGCCCAGCGCACCTCCTCGTAGCGCTCCAGCGCCCACGCGGCGGCCTCGCGTGCGGTCTCCTCGTCCACCACCGCGGCCAGCCGCACCCGCGCCGCCGCCCGCCCCACGCCGCGGTCGGCCACCGCCACCGCGACCCACTCGGCCCCGCCGAGCCCGGCTCCGACCTCGGCCCCGGTACCCGACACCATCAGATATCCCCCTTCCCCGCGCCGCCGCGCGAGCCGCTCGGGAAAGGCCAACGCGACGACGAGCCCGGCGGCGGCGTCATCGCTGAGCCCGGCCGGCGGCCCGGCCGCCGGCGTCCCGCGCCCCCGGCGGGAGCCGGCCGAGCCGTCCCCGCGCGGTGCTCCGCGGCCCGAGGGCGCCGCGGCAGCGTCGCCTGCGGAGGGACCGCCCGCGCTTCCGGCGCCCGCGTCGGATGCCCCGCCTCCTGCGTGGGGTTCGGCCCCCGCCGCGTGCAGTGCCGCCTCAAGGCGGCGGGTCTCGGCGCGCCAGCGCGGGGCGTAGGAGTCGGAGCCGCGGCGGGCGGTGTGCCAGGCGGCGGTCAGGTCGGGGCCGTAGGCGGTGGGGACCTCCTCGGACAGCAGGGCGGTCACCTCGGCGGCGCGGGTGGCGCCCAGCACGGGGGCCGCGTCGAGGAGGGCGTGCGCGAGGCGGGGGTGCAGGCCGAGCAGGGCGAGGCGGCGGCCGCGCGGGGTGGCGCGGCCCGCCGCATCGGCGGCGCCCAGCGTGCGCAGCGTGGCGCGGGCGGCGGCCAGCGCGCCCGGGGGCGGCGGGTCGAGGAGGGCGAGCCCGGTGGTGTCGGGTTCGCCCCAGCACGCGGCCTGCAGGGCGAAGCCGGTGAGGTCGGCAAGCCGGATCTCCGGTGCGGGCTGCCGGGCCAGCCGCTCGTGCTCGCCCTGCGCCCAGCAGCGGTAGACCGTGCCCGGGGCCTCGCGCCCCGCGCGGCCGGCCCGCTGCTCGGCCGCGGCACGCGACACCCTGACGGTGGTCAGCGTTCCCAGACCCCTGGCGTGGTCCATCCGCGGCTCCCGGGCCAGGCCGCTGTCGACCACCACCCGCACACCCGGCACCGTCAGGCTGGACTCGGCGACCGAGGTGGCCAGCAGCACCCGGCGCCGCTCCCCGGGCGTCAGCGCCGCGTCCTGGACGGCGGCCGGAGCGCGGCCGTGCAGTTGCAGGACATCGGCGTCGACACCGGACAGCAGGCCGGCCACCCGGGCGATCTCCCCGACGCCCGGCAGGAAGCACAGCACGTCGCCCTCGCCCTCGGCCAGCGCCCCGCGGACGACGGCCGCGACGTGGTCGAGCAGCGCGGGGTCCACTCTGGGGGGACCGCCGCCGTGCGCCGGGCGCACCCGCCGCGGCGGCGGCACCCACCGTACGGCCACCGGGTGCAGCACTCCCGCCGCCTCCACGACCGGGGCGTCCAGCAGCGCGGCCCAGGCCGCCGTGTCGGTCGTCGCGGACGCCGCGACCAGCCGCAGCTCGGGGCGCAGTGTGGCGCGTACGTCCAGCAGGAAGGCCATCGCGGTGTCCGCGTCGAGGTGCCGCTCGTGGCACTCGTCGAGGATCACGGTGCCGACGCCGGCCAGCTCCGGGTCGCGCTGGAGCCGCTGCAGCAGCACGCCGGTGGTCACCACCTCCACGGCGGTGGCCGCGGACACCCGCCGCTCGCCGCGCACGGTGAAGCCGACCGTCCCGCCGGCCTGCTCGCCCAGCAGCCAGGCCATCCGCCGGGCGGCGGCCCTGGCCGCCATCCGCCGCGGCTCGGCGACCAGCACCCGGCCCGGCGGACGCCCTCGCGCGCCGGCCAGCACCAGCGGCACCAGGGTGGTCTTGCCGGTGCCCGGCGGCGCGGCGAGCACCGCGCAGCCGCGGTCCGCGAGCGCGTCGAGCAGGGCGGGGACGACCGCGGCGACCGGCAGCGCGCGCCCCTCGGGACGTATCGCCGCCCCGCCCGGGCCGGGCGGGCCGCCGGCCGGCGTCATTCCGCGACGCACACGAAGATCGCCGTGCCCGGCAGCAGCCGGCCGCGCAGCGGGGACCAGCCGCCCCACTCCTGCTCGTTCCAGCGCGGCCACTCCGGTTCGACCAGGTCGACCAGGCGCAGCCCGGCCGCGGCGATCTCGCGGACCCGGTCGCCCAGCGTGCGGTGGTGCTCGACGTAGACCGCGAGGCCGCGGTCGTCCTGCTCGACGTACGGCGTCCGGTCGAAGTAGGAGGAGACGGCGGTCAGGCCCTCGGGGCCCGGCTCGTCGGGGAAGGCCCAGCGCACCGGGTGGGTGACCGAGAAGACCCAGCGGCCGCCGGGCCGCAGCACCCGCCGCACCTCGCGCTGCACCCTGGCGGTGTCGGCGACGAAGGGGAGCGCCCCGTAGGCGGAGCAGGCCAGGTCGAAGGAGGCGTCGGCGAAGGGCAGGAAGCCGGCGTCGGCCTGGACCAGCGGCAGCGGAGCGCGGCCGGGCTCCTGGTCGATCCGCCGGGCGTGCTGCAGCTGCCGCCGCGACAGGTCGAGCGCCACCGGCAGCGCGCCCCGGGCGGCCAGCCAGCGCGAGCACTGGGCGGCGCCGGCGCCGATCTCCAGCACCGCCTGGCCCTTGAGCCCGGCGGCCGGGCCGAGCAGCCCGGCCTCCGCCTCGTCCAGCCCCTCGGGGCCCCAGACGAAGCGGTCGTCGCCGAGGAAGTCACCGTGCTCGATCTGGTAGTCGTCGGCATTACGGTCCCACCAGCCGCGGCTGGCCCGGCTGCTCTCCGTGATCCCGGCGCTGCGCCGGGTGGCTTCGGGTTCAGGTCCTTGGATCATCGCGGCAGCCGTCGTACTCTCTGAAAAGACCTGCGGTCGGGGGACTTGCGCCGGTTTGGTTTGTTACGCGCCCGGTGCGGTCTTCGTGCATTGACCCTGCCCGGCTGCCCCCGTATGCTACAAGTTGCGCTGCGAGCCTGCGCGCCTCAGACCGAGCAGGCCACGCTCGATCCCGCTGAACGATCTCCACGGGCTTTTTGCCGCGGGTGTCGGGGCAGGGTTGAAAAAGGCTCCCGGCGTAGCTGTACCTACGACTTACTGTCCGTACCGGAGTCCTTTCCCTAATGACGAGCAGCACCGAGGCCCCTCGTACCACCCCGCAGGTGGCGGTCAACGACATCGGCAACGAGGAAGCCTTCCTCGCCGCGATCGACGAGACGATCAAGTACTTCAACGACGGCGACATCGTCGACGGCGTCATCGTGAAGGTCGACCGGGACGAGGTCCTGCTCGACATCGGTTACAAGACCGAAGGTGTCATCCCCTCCCGCGAGCTGTCCATCAAGCACGACGTCGACCCCAACGAGGTCGTCGCCGTGGGCGATGAGATCGAGGCCCTGGTCCTCCAGAAGGAGGACAAGGAAGGCCGCCTGATCCTCTCGAAGAAGCGTGCGCAGTACGAGCGCGCGTGGGGCACCATCGAGAAGATCAAGGAAGAGGACGGCATCGTCACCGGTACCGTCATCGAGGTCGTCAAGGGCGGCCTCATCCTCGACATCGGCCTGCGCGGCTTCCTGCCCGCGTCGCTGGTCGAGATGCGGCGCGTGCGCGACCTGCAGCCCTACGTGGGCAAGGAGCTCGAAGCCAAGATCATCGAGCTGGACAAGAACCGCAACAACGTGGTCCTGTCCCGCCGTGCCTGGCTGGAGCAGACCCAGAGCGAGGTCCGCCAGACCTTCCTCACCACCCTGCAGAAGGGCCAGGTGCGCTCCGGCGTCGTCTCCTCCATCGTCAACTTCGGTGCGTTCGTGGACCTCGGCGGCGTCGACGGTCTGGTGCACGTCTCCGAGCTGTCCTGGAAGCACATCGACCACCCCTCCGAGGTCGTTGAGGTCGGCCAGGAGGTCACGGTCGAGGTCCTGGACGTCGACATGGACCGCGAGCGCGTCTCGCTGTCGCTGAAGGCGACCCAGGAAGACCCGTGGCAGCAGTTCGCCCGGACCCACCAGATCGGGCAGGTCGTGCCCGGCAAGGTCACCAAGCTCGTCCCGTTCGGCGCGTTCGTCCGCGTCGACGAGGGCATCGAGGGCCTGGTCCACATCTCCGAGCTGGCCGAGCGCCACGTGGAGATCCCGGAGCAGGTCGTCCAGGTCAACGACGAGATCTTCGTCAAGGTCATCGACATCGACCTGGAGCGCCGCCGGATCTCGCTGTCCCTCAAGCAGGCCAACGAGTCCTTCGGTGCCGACCCGGCCTCGGTCGAGTTCGACCCGACGCTCTACGGCATGGCCGCGTCGTACGACGACCAGGGGAATTACATCTACCCCGAGGGCTTCGACCCCGAGACCAACGACTGGCTCGAGGGCTACGACAAGCAGCGCGAGGAGTGGGAGGGCCAGTACGCCACGGCCCAGACCCGCTTCGAGCAGCACCAGGCCCAGGTCATCAAGTCCCGCGAGGCCGACGAGCAGGCGGCGGCCGAGGCCGGCACCGCGGCTCCGGCTCCCGGCGGCACCGGCACCGGCGGCGGTTCGTACTCCTCGGAGTCCGACGACACCTCCGGCGCCCTCGCCTCCGACGAGGCCCTGGCGGCCCTGCGCGAGAAGCTGGCCGGCGGCCAGAGCTGACCGCTGACCACCAGCTGTCGCGGCCCCGCCCCCCTGTCCGGGGGGCGGGGCCGCACTGCGTGGTACGCACCCGATCGGCCGGGATCCGCGGCCCCGGTGGGAATGGCGGGCCGCGGTTGTTCGTTGTGGTGACCAGAGAACGAGGAGGACGATCATCGTGCTGGATCCGCAAGGGCTGTACGAGTACGTGCCGGGCGGGGCCGAGGCCGTGGACGAAGCGGTCGGGGACGCAGGGCCCGTACTGCTGTACCACTTCGAGGGGTTCATGGACGCCGGCGAGACCGGCGAACAGATCAGCCAGCAGCTGCTCGACCGGCTGGACAACCAGCTCGTCGCGCGTTTCGACGCCGACCGCCTGGTGGACTACCGGGCGCGTCGCCCGCTGATGACCTTCGAACGCGACCACTGGACTTCCTACGAAGCACCGGAGATCGACCTCTATCTGGTGCGTGACACCACCGGCACCCCGTTCCTGCTGCTCACCGGCTCCGAGCCGGACGTGGAGTGGGAGCGCTTCGCCACCGCCGTGCTCCAGGTCATAGAGCGCCTTGGCGTGCGGCTCGCCATCAACTTCCACGGCATCCCGATGGGTGTGCCGCACACCCGCCCGGTCGGCCTGACACCGCACGGCAACCGGGTCGACCTGATGCCCGGTCACCGCGCCTGGTTCGACGAGGCCCAGGTGCCCGGCAGCGCTTCCTCGCTGGTCGAGCTGCGGCTGGCCGAGGCCGGCCGTGACGTGCTCGGCGTCGCCGCCCACGTGCCGCACTACCTGGCCCGCTCCCCGTATCCGGACGCGGCCCTGGCCGTCCTGGAGGCGATCACCGCCGCCACCGGCCTGGTCCTGCCCGAGATCGCCCACGCCCTGCGCAACGAGGCGCACACCGTGCGGGTCGAGATCGACCGGCAGGTCGCCGAGGGCGACGGCGAGCTGGTGTCCGTGGTGCGCGGCCTGGAGAGCCAGTACGACGCGGTCGCGGGGTCGCAGTCCCGTGAGAGCCTCATCGCCGAGCCCGTCGACCTGCCCTCGGCCGACGACCTCGCGGCGGAGTTCGAGCGCTTCCTCGCCGACCGTGAGGACGACGGCGGGCGCTGAACGGCCGGCCGTGCGGGCTGCCCAGTAGGCTGGGCGGCATGCTGACAGTGGGCCTGACCGGCGGTATCGGGGCCGGCAAGAGCGAGGTGGCGCGACTGCTCGCCTCGTACGGCGCGGTGCTGGTCGACTCCGACCGGATCGCCCGCGAGGTGGTGGCGCCCGGCACCGAGGGGCTGGCCGCGGTGGTCGCCGAGTTCGGTGACGGCGTGCTGGCGCCCGACGGGTCGCTGGACCGGCCGAAGCTCGGCGCGATCGTCTTCGCCGACGAGGAGCGCCGCAAGGCGCTCAACGCGATCGTGCACCCGCTGGTCGGCTCCCGTTCGGCCGAGCTGCAACGGTCCGCAGGACCCGGCGACATCGTGCTGCACGACGTCCCGCTGCTCACCGAGAACGGCCTGGCGCCCGCCTACGACGTGGTCGTCGTGGTGGACGCCGATCCCGCGACCCAGCTCGAACGGCTGGTGGGGCTGCGCGGCATGACGCAGGACGAGGCCCGGTCCCGGATGGCCGCCCAGGCCACCAGGGCGGAGCGGCTGGCCGTCGCCGACCTGGTGATCGACAACGACGGGCCGTTCGACGCGCTGGAGGCGCAGGTGCGGGCGGTGTGGGAGCGGCTTCGCGAGCGGCTCCGCGACCAGCCGGGGGGCGGAACGGGGCACGGTTCGCGGTAGGCCGTACGTGGGGGAATGCGGTTGCCGACCGGCGTGTTGGGTATGTCTGACCAGACGATCATTCGTCGCCGGCCCGATGTCAGGGAGGCGGACTTGCCTGAGCGCAGCCCCGAGACAGATGTGATCAACTTCCGCGCCGCCGAGCAGCTGCTCGCCGCGCGCGACCCCCGCGGCGCGGTCAAGCTGCTTGACCCGGTCATCGCCGCCCACCCGGACAACACGGCGGCCCGCCTGCTGAGGGCCCGCGCCTTCTTCCTCGCGGCGCAACTGCGCCCCGCGGAGCTGGAGTTCCAGGTCGTGCTGGAGCGCGAACCGGACAACGCGTTCGCCCATTTCGCACTCGGCCGCACCCTGGAGCGCGCCGACCGGGCCGACGAGGCGAAGCGGCACTTCCGGCTGGCCGCGGCTCTCGACCCGCAGCCCGACTACCTGGCCGCGGCCCGCTTCGACGTCTGAACGGGCCGCGCCAGCGCCGCCCGCCGACGGCTCGTCAAGCTCCTGTCAAAAAAGCGCCCCCGCCGGTGCGGCCGGCGGGCGCTGCCGTTATGTTCACACCCTTGACCGAGGGGAGCGGGGGGACATGGAAGCCGTTGTGGTGCTGCTGGTCGTGGCAGCGGTGATCGGCCTGATAGGGCTGATGAGCAGTGTCCGGGTCGTCAAGCAGTACGAGCGGGGCGTCGTCTACCGGTTCGGCCGGGTCAACCGGCTGCCCAAGGAGCCCGGGCCGCGGCTGCTGCTGCCCTTCGTGGACCGGATGACCAAGGTCAACATGCAGGTCGTCACCATGCCGGTGCCCTCGCAGGAGGGCATCACCCGCGACAACGTGTCGGTGCGGGTGGACGCGGTGCTCTACTTCCGGGTCGTGGACCCGATCCGAGCGTCCGTGGACGTGCAGAACTACCAGTTCGCGATGCTCCAGGTCGCACAGACCTCGCTGCGGTCGATCATCGGCAAGAGCGACCTGGACGACCTGCTGTCCGGCCGGGAGAAACTGCACGAGGGCCTGGAGCTGATGCTGTCCACCCCCGCCACCGGCTGGGGCGTGCACATCGACCGGGTCGAGATCAAGGACGTGGCGCTGCCCGAGTCCATGAAGCGCTCCATGGCGCGGCAGGCGGAGGCGGACCGGGAGCGGCGCGCCAGGATCATCACCGCCGACGGTGAGCTGCAGGCCTCGCACAAGCTCTCCGAGGCGGCCAGGACCATGGACGCCAACCCGGCGGCCCTCCAGCTGCGCATGCTGCAGACCGTGGTGGAGGTCGCCGCCGAGAAGAACTCGACGCTGGTGCTGCCCTTCCCCGTGGAGCTGCTGCGCTTCTTCGACCGGGCAGGCCAGGGCTCGGGCGCCACCGCGCCGGCGGCGCCCGAAGCCGGCAAGGCGCCGGCCGCCGACCCCGAGATCACGGCGGCGGACGAGCCGGCCGAGGTCGAGGGGGCCGGCCTCACCGAGCTGCCGCCGCCCGTGTCACCGCTGCAGATCCCCGACCCGCGGACCTCCGAGGAGTGATCCGCCGCCGCGGCCGCGCCTCGCGGTCGCAGCGCGTCACGACGCCGCGGCTCCGTGGTCGCCGTGCGCGACGACCACGTGGTCCCGCTGCCCGCGCCGCTGTCAGAACAGCGGCGCGGGCAGCACGCCTTCGAGCGCCAGCAGCGTCCGCTTGATCTCCAGGCCGCCGCCGAAGCCGCCTATGCCGCCGCCGCTCTCGATCACCCGGTGGCAGGGCACCACCACCGGCAGCGGGTTCGCACCCATCGCGCCGCCCACCGCACGGGCCGCGTCCGGCTCGCCGACCCGGTCGGCCAGGTCCTGGTAGCCGACCACCGTGCCGTAGGGGACGCCCGTGGCCAGCTCGCGCAGCACCCGCCGCTGGAATCCGGTGATCAGCGACCAGTCCAGCGGCAGGTCGAAGTCCTTGCGCGTGCCCGCGAAATACCCGTCGAGCTGGCTCGTCACCGCGGCCAGCCGCGCGGCGTCCTCGACCGGTGCGCAGCCCAGCCGCCGCCCCACCGCCGCGACCGCCCGCGCGGCGGTCTCCTCGTCGGCCCTGAAGGCGACGAGGACCAGTCCCTCGTCGGTGGCGGCGAGCAGCAGCGGTCCGATGGGCGCGGCGTAGCGGGTCCAGGCAGCACTGGTCATGCGCGCAAGCGTAGGCGGGGGGTAGGACAACGCACCCCGATCGTCACACAGTGTGATCGGCCGTGTGTCTGGGGTCGGTGGGAGGCGTCCGGGGGGCCGCGGCTCCGCGGCCGCGGCCGATTGTCGGTGGGTGGTCGTACGGTGGTGACATGCGGCCCGTATCAGACATCGAACGCACTGTGGCGCCCTTCGAGGTCGTCAGTCCCTTCCAGCCCAGCGGCGACCAGCCGGCGGCCATCGACGACCTGGAGCGGCGGATCCGCGCGGGTGAGCAGGACGTGGTGCTGCTCGGCGCCACCGGCACCGGCAAGTCCGCCACGACGGCGTGGATGATCGAGCGGCTGCAGCGCCCCACCCTGGTGATGGCTCCCAACAAGACCCTCGCGGCGCAGCTGGCCAACGAATTCCGCGAGCTGCTGCCGAACAACGCGGTCGAGTACTTCGTCTCGTACTACGACTACTACCAGCCCGAGGCGTACGTCCCGCAGACCGACACCTACATCGAGAAGGACTCCTCGATCAACGAGGAGGTGGAGCGGCTCCGGCACTCCGCCACCAATTCCCTGCTGACCAGGCGCGACGTCGTCGTGGTCGCCTCAGTGTCCTGCATCTACGGCCTGGGCACCCCGCAGGAGTACATCGACCGGATGGTGCGCCTCAAGGTCGGCGACGTCATCGACCGCGACCAGCTGCTGCGCCGCTTCGTCGACATCCAGTACACGCGCAACGACCTGGCCTTCACCCGCGGCACCTTCCGGGTGCGCGGCGACACCATCGAGATCTTCCCGGTCTACGAGCAGCTGGCCGTGCGGATCGAGATGTTCGGCGACGAGATCGAGGCGCTCTACACGCTGCACCCGCTCACCGGCGAGGTCATCACCGAGGACGAGCAGATCTACGTCTTCCCCGCGACGCACTACGTGGCGGGTCCCGAGCGGATGGAGCGGGCCATCGCCGGCATCGAGAAGGAGCTGGAGGGCCAGCTCGCGACGATGGAGAAGCAGGGCAAGCTGCTGGAGGCCCAGCGGCTGCGGATGCGCACCACGTACGACATCGAGATGATGCGGCAGATCGGCAGCTGCTCAGGCATCGAGAACTACTCGCGGCACATCGACGGCCGCGAGCAGGGCAGCGCCCCCGACACCCTCATCGACTACTTCCCCGAGGACTTCCTGCTGGTCATCGACGAGTCGCATGTCACCGTGCCGCAGATCGGCGCGATGTACGAGGGCGACGCGTCCCGCAAGCGCACCCTGGTCGACCACGGCTTCCGGCTGCCGTCCGCGCTGGACAACCGGCCGCTGAAGTGGGAGGAGTTCCTGACCCGGGTCGGCCAGACCGTCTACCTGTCGGCGACCCCCGGGCCGTACGAGCTGTCCCGCGGCGACGGCGTGGTCGAGCAGATCATCCGCCCGACCGGCCTGATCGACCCGGAGGTCGTGGTCAAGCCCACCGAGGGCCAGATCGACGACCTGGTGCACGAGATCCGGCTGCGCACCGAGAAGGACGAGCGCGTCCTGGTCACCACGCTGACCAAGAAGATGGCCGAGGACCTCACCGACTACCTGCTGGAGCTGGGCATCCAGGTCCGCTATCTGCACAGCGACATCGACACCCTGCGCCGGGTCGAGCTGCTGCACGAGCTGCGGGCCGGCGAGTACGACGTGCTGGTCGGCATCAACCTGCTGCGGGAGGGCCTCGACCTGCCCGAGGTGTCGCTGGTGGCGATCCTGGACGCCGACAAGGAGGGCTTCCTGCGGTCGGGCACCTCGCTGATCCAGACCATCGGCCGCGCGGCGCGCAACGTGTCGGGCCAGGTGCACATGTACGCCGACCGGATCACCCCCGGCATGGAGCGGGCGATCGAGGAGACCAACCGCCGCCGCGAGAAGCAGATCGCGTACAACACCGAGCGCGGGGTCGATCCGCAGCCGCTGCGGAAGAAGATCGCCGGCATCCTGGACTCCTTCGCCCGCGAGGACGCCGACACCGAGGAGCTGCTCGGCTCCGGACGGCAGCGCTCGCGCGGCAAGGCGCCTGTCCCCGGCCTGGCGGCGAAGCCCGGCAAGCGCGCCAAGGGCGCGCTGCCCGCTGAGGAACTGGCCGACCTCATCGGGCAGCTGACCGACCAGATGCACGCGGCGGCGACGGAGCTGCAGTTCGAGGTGGCAGCCCGCATCCGGGACGAACTGGGAGACCTGAAGAAGGAGTTGCGGCAGATGCGGGAGGCGGGAATGGCGTGACTCCGGCGGAAATCGGCGCCCGACGAACCGGGATACGGTCAGGCCGCGTCTTGTTAGGGTGCGGGGCAACAACCGCACACATCAGGTGACGGGTGAGAGGGGCAAGCGCGTGACGGTCAACATGACCAAGGGCCAGAAGATCAGCCTGAGCAAGGCCGACGGAGGCTCGTTGACGGCGGTCAGGATGGGGCTGGGCTGGAAGGCGGCACCGCGTCGCGGGCTGTTCGGCAGCCGTACCAGGGAGATCGACCTGGACGCCTCCGCGGTGCTCTTCGCCGACAAGCAGCCGGTGGACGTGGTGTTCTTCCGTCACCTCACCAGCGACGACGGCTCCGTCCGGCACACCGGCGACAACCTGGTCGGCGGTGTCGGCCAGGGCGGCGACGACGAGTCGATCATCGTGGACCTGTCCCGGGTCCCGGTGCACGTCGACCAGATCGTCTTCACCGTCAACTCCTTCACCGGCCAGACCTTCGCCGAGGTGGAGAACGCGTTCTGCCGCCTGGTGGACGAGACCAACGGCCAGGAGCTGGCCCGCTACACGCTCACCGGCGGCGGCGCGTACACCGCGCAGATCATGGCGAAGGTGCAGCGCGGCGCGACCGGCTGGTCGATGACGGCGATCGGCACCCCGGCCAACGGCCGGACCTTCCAGGACCTGATCCCGGCCATCCTCCCCGCGCTCTGACGGCGGGCCCGGCCGGACGGCCGTAGCAGTTCACCTACACAGGAAGACGGGGGCGGCGGACATGACGGCCGAACTGGTCCGCGGGCAGAACCATCCGCTGCCCGGCAACCGGCTGGAGATCCGGGTCTCGGCGGGCACACCGGTGGTGGCCGCGGTCACCCTGGGGGACGAGGCGGGCCGCGTCGTCGCCGACGGTGAATGGCTCGCCCACCCGGGAGCGCCGCAGCTCGCCGGCGTCGAGGTGCCGCGGCAGGCCGCCGCGGACCACCGGCTCGCGGTGGACCTCGGCGCGATGCCGGCCGCCGTGCACCGGGTGCACGTGCTGCTCGCCCTGCCCGGCGCCGCCGCCCGCCCGGGCGCGCCCGCCGACTTCGGCGGCGCCCCCGCCCCCCGGCTCGCCGTCACCACGCCGGACGGCGCCGCTGTCGCCGGCTTCACCATCACCGGCCTCGGCGCCGAGACCGCCCTGCTGGCCGTCGAGCTCTACCGCCGCCAGTCGGCCTGGAAGGTCCGCGCGGTCGGCCAGGGCTACGGCGGCGGCCTGCCCGCCCTCTTCCTCGACCAGGGCGTCCCCGACCCGTCGGCCGCGGCCGCGGCCGTCCACACGGCGGTCGGCAACGAGCAGGCCCGCTCCATCACCCCACCGCCCGCCCCTTCGACCACGACCGGCGGCCACCCGGGCCGTACGACCATGGGCGGTACGACCGCGGGTCCCGCGACCGGTGCGGGCACGTCGGGTTCGGGCGGGGTGCGGTACGACCGCGGGCCGGCGGGGGCTTCCGCGGCCGGGAGCGGTGACGGCGGCTCCGGGGCTCGGCCGTCCGCAGGCGGCCCCGTGGACTACCGGCACCCCCGGCGGCGCGCCGCGCCCGCCGCGCCGCCGCCACCGGCCGCGCCCCCGCGGCCCGGGCCGCCGCCGGCGGACGCGCCGCACATACCGGTGGCCGGGGACGCCGCCGGGCGGTCCATGGAGGAGCGGCTGTACAACCAGGTCTGGGGCATGTTCGAGGACCTGTCGCGGACCGTGGCGGCCTACCGCAGCGCCGCCGACTTCGCCGAGTCGCGGTTCGAGCAGGAGCTGGACGGGCTGCTGGCCGACCCGCGCACCCGGAACGGCCCGGCGGCCGAGGCGGCCCGCGAGGCGGCGCAGGCCAAGCAGGCCGCGCTGGTCGACCAGGCGCGGGCGGTCCTCGACCGGGACCTGGCGCAGCTCGCCGCCGAGTCCGAGGCCGTCGAGCCGGCGCTGCCGAGGGAATTCGCCGGCTGGGAGAATCCGGTGTGGCACGCCTACCGGGTCCCCGACCGGCTGCCGCTCGCGGTGCGCCTGGGCAGCCTGAGCCTGCCGGAGGCGCCGGAGCTGCGCATACCGCTGCTGAGCCGGCTCCCGCTGGAGCGGGGCCTGTGGCTGGACAGTGCGGAGAACCGCGGGGCGGCCGTGGGGGCGGCGGTGGCGATCGCGGCCCGGCTGCTGGCCTGCCACCCGGTGGGCAGCTTCGCGGTGCACGCCCTTGACCCGGCCGGCTCCGGCGCGACCGCGCTGGCCCCGCTGCACGCCGGCGGGGCGCTCGTGCTGCCGCCGCCCGCCGCGGGCGCGGCCGGGGTCAGCGACCTGCTGACCCGGCTCACCGAGCGGGTCGACCTGATACAGATGGCCCGGCGCGGCGGCGCGGCCGACGACCTGCCGCCCGGCTTCGACACCGCGGAGCAGCTGCTGATCGTCAACGAGTTCCCGTACGGCTTCGACGACCGTTCGGTCAACCAGCTGCGCTACCTCGCCGACGAGGGCCCCTCGGCGGGCGTGCACCTGCTGGTGGTGGCCGACCGGGAGGACGCGGCGGCGTACGGCCCGGTGCTCGACCCGCTGTGGCGCTCGCTGCTGCGGCTGACACCGCTGCCGAGCGACCATCTGGCCGACCCGTGGGTGGGCCACGCCTGGACGTACGAGCCGCCGCTGGTGCCGCCGGGCAGCCGCGTGCTGGCCGACGTGCTCAGGCAGCTGGCCGCGGCACGCCCGGCGTACGGCACCTGACCTGCGCACTTGGCATCACCTTTACCTTTTCTTGGTTATTCGTGTACGGTTCTTTGACCGAGTCATTTCGACCCGCCGGAGGACCTGTGGACGTCTCCCTCGCCCTCTGGGTGCTGACCATCGCCGGGCTGTGCGCGCTGATCGGCGCGGACTTCCTGGTGGGCCGCACCCCGCACGACGTGTCCATCCGGGAGGCGGGCCTGTGGACCGCCGTCTGGGTGGCGCTGGCCGCGCTCTTCGGCCTCGGCCTGCTGCTCTTCTCCGGCGGACAGCCCGCGGGGGAGTTCTTCGCGGGCTACATCACCGAGAAGTCGCTCAGCGTCGACAACCTCTTCGTCTTCGTGCTGATCATGGGCAAGTTCGCGGTGCCCACGCACTACCAGCAGCGCGTCCTGCTCGTCGGCGTGCTCATAGCGCTGGTGCTGCGCGCGGTCTTCATCGCCGCCGGCGCCACGATCGTCGCCAGCTTCTCCTGGGTGTTCTTCCTCTTCGGCGCCTTCCTCATCTGGACGGCGTGGAAGCTGGTCAAGGAGGCCCGCACCGAGCAGCAGGACGACGCCGAGTTCGAGGAGAACCGGCTGCTCAAGATGGTCGAGAAGCGGGTGCCCGCGACCGACCGGTACCACGGCACCCGGCTGTTCATCACCCGGAACGGCAAGCGGCTGATGACGCCGATGCTGGTGGTGATGCTGGCCATCGGCACCACCGACGTCCTGTTCGCCATGGACTCCATCCCGGCGATCTTCGGCCTGACCCAGGACCCCTACATCGTCTTCACCGCCAACGCCTTTGCCCTGATGGGCCTGCGGCAGCTGTACTTCCTGATCGGCGGCCTGCTCAAGAAGTTGGTCCACCTGTCGTACGGCCTGTCGGTGATCCTCGGCTTCATCGGCGTGAAGCTGTTCCTGCACGCGCTGCACGAGGCAGGCGTGCACGTTCCCGAGATCTCCATCCCGGTCTCGCTGGGCGTCATCGTCGCCGTTCTCGCCGTCACCACCGCCACCAGCCTGCTCGCCGTCCGCGGCCGCCAGCCCGAGCCCGGGGAGGACGCCCAGGAGGCGCAGGGCGACCGGGGCGGCGACGGCCACGACACGCCGACCGGCACGCCCGACCAGCGCATAGGCGCCTGACCTCCCCCTGCGTGCCGGATACCGCCCGCCGGGGTCTACCGTGGCCTGCGTTGCGGACGGTAGACGTGGAAAGGCGCGGATGTGGCGAGCCCCCAGGCCCTCCCCGAGCTGACCGGAGCCCGGTATCTCGACACCTGGCAGCTGGACGCGGCGGCACTCGCCGCCGTTCTGCTGCTCGGCGCCTGCTACGCCTACGGGGTGAGCCGCCGGCGGCGCGCGGGGGAGCGGTGGCCGCTGTGGCGTACCGCCGCCTTCTACGTCCTGGGCCTGGGCACCCTGGTGGTCGCCACGATGTCCTCGCTCGCGGTCTACGACCGGGTCCTCTTCTGGCCCGCGGCCGTGCAGAACATCCTGCTCGACCTCTTCGCCCCGCTCGGCCTGGCCCTCGGCGACCCGCTGGCGCTCGCCGACCCGGCCGGACGGCTGCACCGGGCCTTCACCTCCCGGCCGGTGCGCGCCCTGACCTATCCGCTGGTCAGCTCGCTGCTGGTGCTCGCCTCCGAGCTGACCATCTACTTCACCCCGTATTTCGCCACCGCGCTGGGCAATCCGCTGGTCCGGCAGCTGATGCACCTGCAACTGCTGCTGACCGGCAGCCTGTTCGTGCTGCCGATGCTCAGCCGGCAGGAACTGCTGCCGCGCTGGTGCACCCACCCGGTGCGGGCGGCCCTGGTCTTCCTCGACGGACTCTTCGACTCGGTGCCCGGCATCGTGGTGATGACCAGCGGCACCCTGGTCGCCGGCCACTGGTACACCGACCACCCCCGCGGCTGGGGGCCCAGCGTGCAGCACGACCAGATGCTCGGCGGCGGGCTGATGCTGACGCTGGCCGAACTCGTCGGGCTGCCCTTCATCCTGCTGGTCTTCATGGAGTGGTGGCGGGCGGAGCGCAGCAAGACCGCCGAGCTGGACGCCCGGCTCGACCGCGAGGCCCTCGCGTCAGCCCCCGCCACCTCAGCTCCTGCCGTGTCCCCGGCCGCTGCCGCGACCCCGGCTCCCGCCGTCCCCGAGATGACCCGTCCCTGGTGGGAGACCGACCAGGGCGAGGTCGGCGAGCGGATGCGCCGGTCCCGCTGACGCCTGCGCCAGCCGGCACCCTTCCGCGGGCCCCGCGCGTCCCTACCGGGTGCTTTCCGCCGGTGGGGACCCGTACGCGTCGGCCAGCGTGCGGGCCGTCGCGGCCAGCAGCGAGCGCAGCTCGGGAGGCGCGAGCACCTCCGCGTCGGCGCCCAGGGACAGGAAGAAGGCGTGGGCCTGGTCGAGGGACTCGGTCGGCAGGGTGGCCCGGCGCCAGCCGCCCGGCTCTGCCACCCCGGTGGCCTCCATCGCGCGGGCCGCGGCGCCGGTGAGCCGCGCGGCGCCGCGCGGGGAGAGCCGGACCTCCGCGTCGCCGGCGTGCAGCCGGGCGTGGAAGTCCTCCTGGTAGCGCCGCCAGTGGTCGGCCAGGTCGAAGTCCGCGGGCACCTCGAAGCGCTCCTCGGCCACCGAAAGCCGCAGGATCTGGTCGACCCGGTAGGTGCGCGGCCCGGGACCCGCCACCGTGTACCAGCGGCCCGCCTTGAGCACCAGGCCGTACGGCTCCAGCCGCCGGTCGACGTCGGTCGGCTCCTTCCAGCGGCGGTAGCGCACCTGCAGGACCCTGCCGTGCCACACCGCGTCGGCGACCTGCGGCAGGAAGGGCGCCTCGGCGTCCGCGGCGTACCAGCCGGGCGCGTCCAGGTGGAAGCGGGTACGCATCCGGTCGGCCTGCTCGCGCAGCTCGGGCGGCAGCGCGGCCCGCAGTTTGAGCTGCGCGGCGGCCAGCGCGGGACCCAGGCCCAGCTCGGCGGCCGGCCCCGGCGCGCCGGCCAGGAACAGCGCCTCGGCCTCGCCGGCGTTCATCCCGGTCAGCCGGGTCCGGTAGCCGGCCAGCAGCCGGTAGCCGCCACGGTGCCCGGCGTCGCCGTACAGCGGCACCCCGGCCGCGTGCAGCGACTCCACGTCCCGGTAGACGGTCCGCGGCGACACCTCCAGCTCCGCCGCCAGCTCGGCGGCGGTCATCCGGCCGCGGGTCTGGAGCAGCAGCAGGATCGACAGCAGGCGGCTGGACTTCACTGACACAGGGTGTCAGCGGAGCGGCCGTACGGTCCAGCCATGGCTTTCCGCGAGAAGTTCCTCACCGTGCCGCCGCCGATCGACGTGGCGGGCCGGCGTGTCAAGCGCTACCACGTCACCGCGGACCCGGCCGGGATCGCGCCCGACGTCGAGAAGGCGGCGTACGCGCTCCTGCCCGACCTGCTGCCGGAAGCCGACGGCACACCCGGCGCGGCCTTCGTCGTCCTCCACAGGGGAGGGGACGACGGGGCGTATCTCAACGCCTACACGTGGGCCTGGGACAACGCGCTGTACTTCGCGGGAGCCGCGGCGGGGCAGCCCTTCCTGGGCTGCCCCGACCGGGACCCGACCCGTTTCGTCCGCCTCGAAGGACGCCTCATCGGCTGCGTGTGGGAACTGCCGCCGATCCGCCACGAGCGAGACGCCTGGGTCCGCCACGTCCTCACCCCCGACCGGCCCGACCTGGCCGGCTACATCGACGACTCGCTGCCCGCGGGCAGCACGGGAGACCACGCGTGAACGACGTCGGCTTCCTCACCGGCACCTCACCGGCACCTGGCCGCCGATCCGGCCCGCCGGTGACGGGCCCGCCCCACCGGGCGGCTCACCAGCCGCGCTCGCGCCACTCCGCCAGGTGCGGGCGCTCGGTGCCCAGGGTGGTGTCGTCGCCGTGGCCGGGGTAGACCCAGGTCTCGTCGGGGAGCCGGTCGAAGAGCTTGGTGGTGACGCCCTCGAAGAGGGAGGCGAAGGCGGCCGGGTCCTCGTGGGTGTTGCCGACGCCCCCGGGGAAGAGGCAGTCGCCGGTGAAGACGTGCGGGTGGCCGTGCGGGTCGTCGTAGACCAGGGCGATGCTGCCCGGAGTGTGGCCGACGAGGTGGCGGGCGGTCAGGGTGACCCGGCCGACCTCGATGGTGCCGAGGTCGTCCACGGGCACGTCGGTGGGGACCGGGATGCCCTCCGCGTCGTCGCGGCCCGCGTAGGTGCGGGCGCCGGTCGCCGCGACCACCTCCTGCAGCGCCTGCCAGTGGTCGGGGTGGCGGTGGGTGGTGACCACCGAGGCCAGCCCGCCGGTGCCGACCAGGTCGAGCAGCGTGCCCGGCTCGGCTGCCGCGTCGATGAGCAGCTGCTCACCGGTGGCGCGGCAGCGCAGCAGATACACGTTGTTCGTGTACTTGCCGACCGCGACCTTGCTGATGATCAGATCGCTCAGTTCGTGCACGTCGGGGGCTCCGCCCACCGTCACCTGTCCGCTGTACGCCATGCCGTCAGCCTAGCGGCGGCAGCGCCGGTAGGGGGTGCCCTTCGGGCCTGACGTCGAGCCCGTCGCCGTGGCTGCGGCCGCTGACCCAGGCCAGCAGGGCCGGGGTCGGCCCCGAGACGGTCAGCTCGGGCCGCTCGGCGGCGCCCAGGTCCCAGGAGAGGTCGGCGCCGGTGTCGAGCAGCCGGACGGGGGCCACGCCCTCGTGGGCGGCCAGGTCGCCGATGATCCAGGACAGCTCGCGGTCGGCGAAGCCGGCGGGCAGGTCCGCCGCGGTGTGGCCGGCGTCCAGGTCGACGTGGTGCATCCGCACCTCGATCAGCCGCCGCCAGGGGATCTCGGCGGCCGCGATCACCCGCCCCGAGCGCATCGCCACCTGGGCGGCCCAGGCCGCGGGCGGCAGCGCGGCGACGGCCGCGGCGAAGCGGTCCGCGGACTCCCGCAGGTCGTCGAGCTGCTCGGCGGGCGGCCTGCCTGCGCCCGCCTCGATGTCGCGGTCGCGGGTGGCCGCGTCGGCGTACATCGGGGTCTCCTCGCCGGTCCTCGCCCAGGTCAGCAGGTTCACCATCGCGTCGGCGTTGCGGGCCACGTGGGACAGCACGTGGCCGCGGGTCCAGCCGGGCAGCAGGGAGGGGGCCGCCAGGTCCTCCGCGGACAGCTCGGCCACGGCGTCGAGCAGCTGCCCGGTCGCCTCCGCCACGTCGGCCGCATCGCGGTCGGGGTCGGGTCGTTGGACGGTCACGGGCGCTCCTGGTGCTTCGTCGGCGGTACGGGCGTCAGGTTTCCCTATGCCCCGCGGCACGCACAGCGATGCGCGGCACACGTTCGGGTGAACCTGGCAGCACGACCCCGGAAATCGAATGCGCGTGCTATATGGTCAATGTGTCGCAACCGCGGCGACAGGAAGAAATCACGAGCGCACCCCGTTTAGGCTGACTGGGGGGTGACGTCTCTCCCCCGTTTCTAGGAAAGGTGCGCACTGGCGTGGCCGATCGACTCATCGTCCGTGGGGCTCGCGAGCACAATCTGAAGAACGTCTCGCTGGAGCTGCCCAGGGACTCGCTCATCGTGTTCACCGGCCTGTCCGGTTCCGGCAAGTCCTCGCTGGCCTTCGACACGATCTTCGCCGAGGGCCAGCGCCGGTACGTCGAGTCGCTCTCGTCCTACGCGCGGCAGTTCCTCGGCCAGATGGACAAGCCGGACGTGGACTTCATCGAGGGCCTGTCGCCGGCCGTCTCGATCGACCAGAAGTCCACCTCGCGCAACCCGCGGTCCACCGTCGGCACCATCACCGAGGTGTACGACTACCTGCGGCTGCTCTTCGCGCGGATCGGCAAGCCGCACTGCCCCGAGTGCGGCCGCCCGATCTCCCGGCAGTCGCCGCAGGCGATCGTGGACCGGGTGCTCGAGCTGGAGGAGGGCAGCCGCTTCCAGGTGCTCTCGCCGCTGGCCCGCGAGCGCAAGGGCGAGTTCGTCGACCTCTTCGCCGATCTGCAGACCAAGGGGTACAGCCGGGCCAGGGTGGACGGCGTGACCGTCCAGCTCACCGACCCGCCGAAGCTCAAGAAGCAGGAGAAGCACACCATCGAGGTGGTCGTCGACCGCCTCACGGTGAAGGACTCCGCCAAGCGCCGGCTCACCGACTCGGTCGAGACCGCGCTCGGACTGTCCGGCGGCATGGTGATCCTGGACTTCGTGGACCTGCCCGAGGACGACCCGCAGCGCGAGCGGATGTTCTCCGAGCACCTGTACTGCCCGTACGACGACCTGTCCTTCGAGGAGCTGGAGCCGCGCTCCTTCTCCTTCAACTCGCCCTTCGGCGCCTGCCCCGACTGCACCGGCATCGGCTCGCGGATGGAGGTCGACCCGGAGCTGATCGTCCCCGACGACCAGAAGTCGCTGCAGGAGGGCGCCATCGCGCCCTGGACCGGCGGCATGTCGAAGGGGTATTTCGAGCGCCTGGTCGACGGTCTGGCCACCGAGCTGGGCTTCCGCACCGACATCCCGTTCGCCGGGCTGCCGGCCAGGGCCAAGAAGGCCCTGCTCTACGGCCACAAGTCCGAGGTCCGCGTCGCGTACAAGAACCGCTACGGCCGTGACCGGGTGTACAACGCGCAGTTCGAGGGCGCGGTGCCGTTCGTCAAGCGCCGGCACCAGGACTCCGAGAGCGACTCCAGCCGGGAGCGCTTCGAGGGCTACATGCGCGAGGTGCCCTGCCCGACCTGCCACGGCAGCAGGCTCAAGCCGATCGTGCTGGCCGTCACCGTGCAGGACCGCTCCATCGCGGACGTCGCCGCGATGTCGATCAGCGACTGCGCCGAGTTCCTGGGCGCGATGAAGCTGGACGCCAGGGACCGCAAGATCGCCGAGCGGGTGCTCAAGGAGGTCAACGAGCGGCTCAGGTTCCTAGTCGACGTAGGCCTGGACTACCTGTCGCTCAACCGGGCGGCCGGCACCCTGTCCGGCGGCGAGGCCCAGCGCATCCGGCTGGCCACCCAGATCGGCTCCGGCCTGGTCGGCGTGCTCTACGTGCTGGACGAGCCGTCCATCGGCCTGCACCAGCGGGACAACCACCGGCTGATCGAGACCCTGGTCCGGCTGCGCGACCTGGGCAACACGCTGATCGTGGTGGAGCACGACGAGGACACCATCAAGACCGCCGACTGGGTCGTCGACATCGGCCCCGGCGCCGGCGAGCACGGCGGCAAGGTCGTGCACTCCGGGTCGCTCAAGGAGCTGCTGGTCAACGAGGAGTCGCTGACCGGGCAGTATCTGGCCGGCAAGCGGTCCATCCCGACGCCGGACATCCGCCGCCCGATCGACCGCAAGCGGCGGTTGACCGTGCACGGCGCCCGCGAGCACAACCTGCAGGACATCGACGTGTCCTTCCCGCTCGGCGTGCTCACCGCGGTCACCGGTGTGTCGGGCTCCGGCAAGTCCACCCTGGTCAACGACATCCTCTACACCCACCTGGCCCGCGAGCTGAACGGCGCGCGCAGCGTGCCCGGCCGGCACACCCGGGTGGAGGGCGACGACCTGGTGGACAAGGTCGTGCATGTCGACCAGTCGCCGATCGGCCGCACCCCGCGCTCCAACCCGGCCACGTACACCGGGGTGTTCGACCATGTGCGGCGGCTGTTCGCCGAGACGATGGAGGCCAAGGTCCGCGGCTATCTGCCGGGCCGGTTCTCCTTCAACGTCAAGGGCGGCCGCTGTGAGAACTGCGCGGGCGACGGCACGATCAAGATCGAGATGAACTTCCTGCCGGACGTGTACGTGCCGTGCGAGGTCTGCCACGGCGCGCGCTACAACCGGGAGACCCTGGAGGTGCACTACAAGGGCAAGTCCATCGCCGAGGTGCTGGACATGCCCATCGAGGAGGCGCTGGACTTCTTCGAGGCGGTGCCCACCATCGCCCGTCACCTGCGCACCCTGCACGAGGTCGGCCTGGGATACGTACGGCTCGGCCAGTCCGCGCCGACGCTGTCCGGCGGTGAGGCACAGCGCGTCAAGCTCGCTTCCGAGCTGCAGAAGCGCTCCACGGGGCGGACGGTGTACGTCCTGGACGAGCCGACCACCGGGCTGCACTTCGAGGACATCAGCAAGCTGATCAAGGTGCTGTCCGGGCTGGTCGACAAGGGCAACTCGGTGATCGTCATCGAGCACAACCTGGACGTCGTCAAGACCGCCGACTGGGTCATCGACATGGGCCCCGAGGGCGGCAGCGGCGGCGGTCTGGTGGTCGCCGAGGGCACCCCCGAGCAGATCGCGGGCATCCCGGCCAGCCACACCGGCAAGTTCCTGCGCGACGTCCTGGCGGCCGAGCGGATCAGTGACGCCGCCGTGCCGGCGCCCAGGAAGCGGGCACCGGCCAAGACGGCGGCCAAGACTGCGGCCAAGGCGCCTACCAAGACGGCCGCCAAGACGGCCGCCAAGAAGCCCGCGGCGACCAGGAAGAAGGCGGCGAAAGCGTAGCCACAGCCGGGGGACGTAAGGTACGGGTCGGACTCATCCGAGCGGACCCGTACCACCCCTGGAGCACGTATGACCAGCGAACTGCCCGCCTGCCGCCGTACCGTCCTGCGGGGCGCGGCACTGGCAGGGGCCGCCGGAGTCGGACTGACCGCCTGCGGCGGCAAGAGCGGCTCCGCGGCCGGGCCCGACAAGGCCGTGGAGCTGGGCGCGGCGAGCGAGGTGCCGGTCGGCGGCGCGAAGCTCTACCGCGACGACAAGGTCGTGGTCTCGCAGCCGCGGCAGGGCACCTTCAAGGCCTTCAGCGCGGTGTGCACCCACCGGGGCTGCGTGGTCGACTCGGTGGACGGCACCACCGTCTCCTGCCCCTGCCACGGCAGCCAGTTCGACGCCGGGACCGGGGCCGTCGTCCAGGGGCCGGCGACCAAGGCGCTGCCCGCCGTCCCCGTGACGGTCGCGGGCGGCAGGATCACCGCGGGACCCGCGAGCTGACGCGTCGGCCGGGCCGTCCCGGAAGCCCGGACTCCGGGGTTCCGGGACCCCGAGCCTGACCCCGGTCTGCCGCATCCCGCCAGTAGGGTGGAAGGCATGGCAGACCCCAGCAGCTACCGACCGAAGCCGGGCCAGATCCCCGACTCTCCCGGGGTCTACAAATTCCGGGACGAGCACGGCCGGGTGATCTACGTCGGCAAGGCGAAGAGCCTGCGCCAGCGGCTGTCGTCGTACTTCCAGGACATCACCAACCTGCACCAGCGCACCGCCACCATGGTGACGACCGCCGCGTCCGTGGAGTGGACGGTGGTCTCCACCGAGGTCGAGGCGCTCCAGCTGGAGTATTCCTGGATCAAGGAGTTCGACCCGCGGTTCAACGTCAAATACCGCGACGACAAGAGCTATCCGTCCCTCGCCGTCACCATGAACGAGGAATTCCCCCGCGTCCAGGTGATGCGCGGTCCCAAGCGCAAGGGCGTGCGCTACTTCGGCCCCTACGCCCACGCCTGGGCCATCCGCGAGACCGTCGACCTGCTGCTGCGGGTCTTCCCGGTCCGCACCTGCTCCGCCGGGGTCTTCAAGCGCTCCGCCCAGATCGGCCGGCCCTGCCTGCTCGGCTACATCGGCAAGTGCTCCGCGCCCTGCGTCGGCCGGATCAGCGAGCCCGACCACCGCGAACTGGCCGAGGAGTTCTGCGACTTCATGGCCGGCCACACCGGCACGTATCTGCGCAGGCTGGAACAGCGCATGAAGGACGCCGCCTCCGCCATGGAGTACGAGCAGGCGGCCCGGCTGCGCGACGACCTGGAGGCGCTGCGACGCGCCATGGAGAAGAACGCGGTGGTGCTCGCCGACGCCACCGACGCCGACCTGATCGCCGTCGCCGAGGACGAGCTGGAAGCCGCCGTGCAGATCTTCCACGTCCGTGGCGGCCGGGTCCGCGGCCAGCGCGGCTGGGTCACCGACAAGGTCGAGGCGGTCGACACCGCGGACCTCGTCGAGCACGCCATCCAGCAGCTCTACGGCGACGAGTCCGGTGACGCGGAGCAGTCCGGCGGCAGCGGCGGCGTGCCCAAGGAGGTGCTGGTTCCCGCGCTGCCGCGGCCCGCCGAGCCGGTCGCCCAGTGGCTGTCGGACCGGCGCGGCTCCCAGGTGAGCCTGCGGGTGCCGCAGCGTGGCGACAAGAAGGACCTGATGGCCACCGTGCAGCGCAACGCGCAGCAGGCGCTGGCGCTGCACAAGACCCGCCGGGCCTCCGACCTGACCACCCGCTCCCGGGCGCTGGAGGAGATCGCCGCGGCCCTGGACCTGGACACCGCGCCGCTGCGCATCGAGTGCTACGACATCAGCCACCTGCAGGGCGACGACGTGGTCGCCTCGATGGTGGTCTTCGAGGACGGCCTGGCCCGCAAGAGCGAGTACCGCCGCTTCCAGATCAAGTCCTTCGCCGGGCAGGACGACGTCCGCTCGATGCACGAGGTGATCTCCCGGCGCTTCCGGCGCTATCTGCTGGAGAAGCAGAAGACCGGCGAGTGGGAGCCCGACCAGCCGCGCAGCGGCGAGGTCGCGGCGGACGACCCGGTCGGCGGGCCCATCGACCCGGACACCGGACGGCCGCGCAAGTTCGCGTACCCGCCGCAGCTGGTCGTGGTCGACGGCGGGCAGCCGCAGGTCGCCGCCGCCCGGCGGGCGCTGGACGAGCTGGGCATAGCCGACGTCTTCGTCTGCGGCCTGGCCAAGCGGCTCGAAGAGGTCTGGGTGCCGGGCGACGACGACCCGGTGATCCTGCCGCGCAGCAGCGAGGGGCTCTACCTGCTCCAGCGGGTCCGCGACGAGGCGCACCGCTTCGCCATCGGCTACCAGCGCAGCAAGCGCTCCAAGTCGATGAAGGCCGGCGCCCTGGACGAGGTGCCGGGCCTGGGCGGGACGCGCAGGCAGGCACTGCTCAAGCACTTCGGCTCGCTCAAGCGGCTGCGCGCGGCGACCGTCGAGGAGATCTGCCAGGTCCCGGGGATCGGCCGCCGCACGGCGGAGACGGTCGCGGCGGCCCTGGCGTCCGCGGCCCCGGCCGCACCCGCGGTGAACACCGCGACCGGAGAGATCATCGAAGAGGACGACCCTGCGACCGCCGGCGGACCGCCGGCGGCGGCCGGCCGAGACCATCGGGGGAAGAGCACATGAGCGAGCAGGACGAACAGGATATTACGCATATGACCGGCGCAGGAGCGGGTGAGGCCGCCCAGGCCATCCCGGAACTGGTGATCATCTCCGGCATGTCGGGAGCGGGCCGCAGCACCGCGGCGAAGTGCCTGGAGGACCTGGGCTGGTTCGTGGTGGACAACATGCCGCCCGCCCTCATCCCGACCATGGTGGACCTCGGCGCCCGCTCCCAGGGCAACGTGGCGCGGATCGCCGTCGTGGTCGACGTGCGCGGCCGGCAGTTCTTCGACAACCTCAGGGAGTCCCTCGCGGACCTGGAGGCCAAGCACGTCAAGCGCCGGGTGATCTTCCTCGAGGCCTCGGACGACGTGCTGGTGCGCCGCTTCGAGTCCGTCCGCCGCCCGCACCCGCTGCAGGGCCAGGGCCGCATCGTGGACGGCATCGTGGCGGAGCGGGACCTGCTGCGCGAGCTGCGCGGCGACGCCGACCTGGTGGTCGACACCTCCAGTCTGAACGTGCACGAGCTGCGCGCCAAGCTCGACGCGCAGTTCGCCGGCGAGGAGGAGCAGGAGCTCCGGGCGACCGTGATGTCGTTCGGGTTCAAGTACGGGCTGCCGGTCGACGCCGACCTGGTGGTGGACTGCCGCTTCCTGCCGAACCCGCACTGGGTTCCCGAGCTGCGCCCCTTCACCGGGCTCAACGACGAGGTGGCCACGTACGTCTTCAACCAGCCCGGCGCCAAGGAGTTCCTCGACCGGTACGCCGAGCTGCTGCACATCATCGCCGCCGGCTACCGCCGCGAGGGCAAGCGGTACGTGACGATCGCCGTCGGCTGCACGGGCGGCAAGCACCGCAGTGTGGCGATGTCGGAGAGGCTGGCCGCCCGGCTGGCGTCGGACGGAGTGGAGACGGTGACGGTGCACCGGGACATGGGGCGCGAGTGATCATGACGGGCCGGCGACAGCGCCGCACCGGCCGTACGGGCCGCGGCCGCGGTGTGCCGCCGAAGGTGGTCGCGCTGGGCGGCGGCCACGGGCTGGCGGCCTCGCTGGCGGCGCTGCGCCGGATCACCGGTGACCTCACCGCGGTGGTCACCGTCGCCGACGACGGCGGCTCCAGCGGGCGGCTGCGCAGCGAGATGGGGGTGCTGCCGCCCGGCGACCTGCGCAAGGCGCTGGCCGCGCTGTGCGGGGACGACGAGTGGGGCAGGACCTGGTCCAAGGTGGTGCAGCACCGCTTCGTCAGCGGCGGCGACCTGCACGGCCACGCCGTCGGGAATCTGCTGATCGTCGCCCTGTGGGAGCAGCTGAACGACGAGGTCGCCGCCCTGGAGTGGGTGGGCCGGCTGCTCGGCGCGCACGGCCGGGTGCTGCCGATGTCCGCGGTCCCGCTGGACCTGCACGCCCTCGTGCGCGGCCACGACCCCGCCGCGCCGGACGAGATGACGACCGTACGGGGCCAGGCCACCGTCGCCCTCACGCCCGGTGAGGTGCGGGAGGTGATGCTGGAGCCGGCCGACCCGCCGGCCGTGCCCGAGGCCGTCCAGGCGGTGCTCGACGCCGACTGGGTGGTGCTCGGCCCGGGCTCCTGGTTCTCCTCGGTGATCCCGCATCTGCTGGTGCCGGAACTGGCCGACGCGCTGATGACCACCAGGGCGCGGCGCGTCCTCACGCTCAACCTGGCACCGCAACCCGGCGAAACCGCCGGATTTTCTCCGCAGCGTCACTTGGAGGTTTTGGGGCGACACGCCCCTAAACTCACCATCGACGTGGTTCTCGCCGACGAGGCCGCCGTCCCGGACCGTGACAGCCTCGACGAGGCCGCGCTGCGGCTGGGCGGCACGGTCGAACTGGCCCCGGTCGCCGCCCCCGACGGGCCGCGGCACGACCCGGAGCTGTTGGCCGCCGCGTATGACCGGATTTTTCGTATGCGTGGAAGGATCGGCCCATGGCGATGACGGCAGCGGTGAAGGACGAGATTTCCCGGCTCCCCGTCACCCGGACCTGCTGCCGCAAGGCGGAGGTCTCGTCGATCCTCCGCTTCGCCGGCGGCCTGCACCTGGTGAGCGGCCGGATCGTGATCGAGGCGGAGCTGGACACCGGGATCGCCGCGAGGCGGCTCCGCAAGGACATCCTGGAGATCTTCGGCCACTCCTCCGACCTGGTCGTGATGGCGCCGGGAGGGCTGCGCCGCGGGAGCCGGTACGTGGTGAGGGTGGTCGCCGGCGGCGACCAGCTGGCCCGGCAGACCGGCCTGGTGGACGGCCGCGGGCGCCCCATCCGGGGGCTGCCCCCGCAGGTCGTCTCCGGCGCCACCTGTGACGCGGAGGCAGCGTGGCGCGGGGCCTTCCTCGCGCACGGCTCGCTGACCGAGCCGGGCCGCTCGTCCTCGCTGGAGGTGACCTGCCCAGGACCCGAGGCCGCCCTCGCCCTGGTCGGCGCCGCCCGCCGGCTGCAGATCCCGGCCAAGGCGCGCGAGGTGCGCAACGTCGACCGGGTCGTCGTACGCGACGGTGACGCCATCGGCGCGCTGCTGACCCGGCTGGGCGCGCACGACTCCGTGCTGGCCTGGGAGGAGCGCCGCATGCGGCGCGAGGTCCGGGCGACCGCCAACCGGCTCGCCAACTTCGACGACGCCAACCTGCGGCGGTCGGCTCGGGCCGCCGTCGCGGCGGGCGCGCGGGTCCAGCGGGCGCTGGAGATCCTCGGCGACGAGGTGCCCGAGCACCTGGCCGCCGCCGGGCGGCTGCGGATGGACCACAAGCAGGCGTCGCTGGAGGAGCTGGGCTCGCTGGCGGAGCCGCCGCTGACCAAGGACGCGGTGGCCGGCCGCATCCGGCGGCTGCTGGCGATGGCCGACAAGCGGGCCTCCGACCTCGGGCTGCCCGGCACCGAGGCCAGCCTCACCGACGAGATGGTCGGCTGACGGCTCGGCCACCTCCCCGGGGGCGCGGAAAACCGCGCGCCCGGCCGCCGACCGCACGTCGCCACCGGCCGAAGGGGCTGCCGGCGTCGTATACGGACCGCCGGCCGGTGGGCGGGGTGACCGCCCGGTTCCCCGCCCCCACTCGGGCGGCCCCTCCCCGGAGGGGTACCGCCGGAAGTCCCGCGGCGGCGGACGGGTGGCGGGAAGGGGTGACCGGAGGGGGGCGGGGGATGTCACCGGGAGGACACGGGCGAGGTAGGGTCGGGGGTGGTCGGGGACATCCCATATTTCGCAGCCGGAATGGATTCCGGCGACTGAGCGAGGAGATCGGTTCGTGACGATCCGGGTAGGCATCAACGGCTTTGGCCGCATCGGTCGTAACTTCTTCCGCGCCGCCCTGGAGCAGGGCGCGGACATCGAGATCGTGGCTGTCAACGACCTGGGTGACACCGCGACCACGGCGCACCTGCTGAAGTACGACACCATCCTGGGGCGCCTCAAGGCCGAGGTCACCCACACCGCAGACTCCATCACCGTCGACGGCAAGACGATCAAGGTGCTGGCCGAGCGCGACCCCGCGGCGATCAGCTGGGGCGAGCTGGGCGTCGACATCGTCGTCGAGTCGACGGGCATCTTCACCAAGGCCGCCGACGCGGGCAAGCACATCGCGGGCGGTGCCAAGAAGGTCATCATCTCGGCGCCCGCCACCGACGAGGACATCACCATCGTCATGGGCGTCAACCAGGACGCGTACGACCCGGCGAACCACAACATCATCTCGAACGCCTCGTGCACCACGAACTGCGTGGCGCCGATGGCGAAGGTGCTGCTGGAGAACTTCGGCATCGTCAAGGGCCTGATGACGACGGTGCACGCGTACACCAACGACCAGCGGATCCTGGACTTCCCGCACAAGGACCTGCGTCGCGCCCGCGCCGCCGCGGAGAACATCATCCCGACCACCACAGGTGCCGCCAAGGCAACCGCGCTGGTCATCCCGCAGCTCAAGGGCAAGCTGGACGGCATCGCGATGCGCGTGCCCGTCCCCACCGGCTCGGTCACCGACCTGGTGATCGACCTGGAGCGCGAGGTCACCAAGGACGAGGTCAACGCCGCGTTCCTGAAGGCCGCGCAGGGCCAGCTCAAGGGCATCCTGGAGTACACCGAGGACCCCATCGTGTCCTCCGACATCGTCAACTGGCCGGCCTCCTGCACCTTCGACTCCTCCCTGACCATGGCGCAGGGCAAGACGGTCAAGGTCATCGGCTGGTACGACAACGAGTGGGGCTACTCCAACCGCCTGGTGGACCTCGCGGTCTTCGTCGGCAACCAGCTCTGACCGGGTAACCGCAGGCCGGCCACCAGCCGACACCGCACAGCGATATGAGAGACAGGGTCCGGACCGGGCGCGACGGAGCGCCCGGCCGGACCCTGTCCCCGTGCCAGCCCACTCGTACGCGCAGCCAGACCGCAGACCGGAGAAACCGCAGAAGATGAAGACGATCGACGACCTCATCGGCCAGGGGCAGGTGGCGGGCAAGCGGGTGTTCGTCCGCGCCGACCTGAACGTGCCGCTCGCCGGGCAGACCATCACCGACGACGGCCGGATCAGGGCCGCCGTGCCGACCATCACCAAGCTCGCCCAGGCCGGCGCCCGGGTGATCGTCGCCTCGCACCTGGGCCGCCCCAAGGGCGAGCCCGACCCGCAGTTCTCGCTCGCGCCGGTCGCGGCGCGGCTGGGCGAGCTGCTGGACCGCGACGGCATCAGCACGGCCTTCGCCACCGACACCGTCGGCGACAGCGCCCGCGCCACCGTGGAGGGCCTGGCGGACGGCCAGGTCGCCCTGCTGGAGAACCTGCGCTTCAACGCCGGCGAGACCGCCAAGGACGACGCCGAGCGCGGCGCCTTCGCGGACCGGCTGGCGGCGCTGGCCGACACCTACGTCGGCGACGGCTTCGGCGCGGTGCACCGCAAGCACGCCTCGGTCTACGACCTGCCGGCCCGGCTGCCGCACGCGGCGGGCCTGCTGATCGCCACCGAGGTCGGGGTGCTCAGGAAGCTCACCGAGGACGTCACGCGGCCCTACGCGGTGGTGCTCGGCGGCTCCAAGGTGTCCGACAAGCTCGGCGTGATCGACCACCTGCTGGAGAAGGCCGACCGGATCCTGGTCGGCGGCGGCATGGTCTTCACCTTCCTCAAGGCCCAGGGCCACGAGGTGGGCAAGAGCCTGCTGCAGGAGGACCAGCTCCCCGTGGTGCGCGAGTATCTGGAGCGGGCCGCGGCCAAGGGCGTGGAGTTCGTGCTGCCGGTCGACGTGGTCGGCGCCACCGCGTTCCCCGACCTGAAGACCAAGGCGCCGTCCTCGCCGGTCACCGCGCCGGTGGACGCCATCCCGGCCGACGTGATCGGCCTGGACATCGGCCCCGAGTCCCGCAAGCTCTTCGCCGCCAAGCTGGCCGACACCGCCACGGTCTTCTGGAACGGCCCGATGGGCGTCTTCGAGCACCCCGACTACGCCGAGGGCACCCGCGCGGTCGCCCAGGCGCTGATCGACTCGCCGGCCTTCACGGTCGTCGGCGGCGGCGACTCGGCGGCGGCCGTCCGCATCCTGGGCTTCGACGAGAACGCTTTCGGCCATATTTCCACCGGCGGCGGCGCGAGCCTGGAATACCTCGAAGGCAAGACCCTGCCCGGTCTGGCCGCACTCGAGGGCTGATGCCCGACCACGAGCTGGAGAAATGACGAATCCGATGACAGAGCAGAGCCGTACCCCGCTGATGGCGGGCAACTGGAAGATGAACCTCAACCACCTCGAGGCCATCGCGCACACCCAGAAGCTCGCCTTCGGCCTCACCGACAAGGACTTCGCGGCCGTCGAGGTCGCCATCCTGGTGCCCTTCACCGACATGCGGTCGGTGCAGACCCTGGTCGACGGCGACAGGCTGAAGATCAAGTACGGCGCCCAGGACATCTCGGCGCACGACTCCGGCGCCTACACCGGCGAGATCTCCGGGCCGATGCTGTCCAAGCTCAAGTGCAGCTACGTCGCCGTCGGTCACTCGGAGCGACGGCAGTACCACGGTGAGGACGAGGAGATCGTCAACGCCAAGGCCAAGGCCGCCTTCCGCAACGGCCTGACCCCCATCGTGTGCATCGGCGAGGGCCTGGACGTGCGCAAGGCCGGCCGGCAGGTGCCGCACACCCTGGCGCAGCTGGACGGGGCGCTCAAGGACATCCCCGTGGCGCAGGCGGCCACCATCGTGATCGCCTACGAGCCGGTCTGGGCGATCGGCACCGGCGAGGTGGCCACCCCGGAGGACGCCCAGGAGGTCTGCGGGGCGATCAGGGCCAGGCTGGCCGAGCTGTACGACCAGGAGACCGCCGACGCCGTCCGTATCCAGTACGGCGGCTCGGTCAAGGCCGGGAACGTGGCCGCGATCATGGCCCAGCCGGACGTGGACGGGGCACTGGTCGGCGGGGCCGCACTGGACGCCGACGAGTTCGTGAAGATCGTCCGCTTCCGCGACCAGTGATGTCCGCAGCGGTGTGAAGTACTCTGGCGGGGCCGAACCGTGCAACCGCACCGTTCGGCCCCGTGCCGTTGTCATGTATTCGATGTCATGTCGTCGAGAGAGTTGGTCCAGCCGTGGTCATCGGGTTCTCCATCGCCCTCATCATCTTCAGCCTGCTGCTCCTGCTGCTGGTGCTGATGCACAAGGGGAAGGGCGGCGGCCTGTCGGACATGTTCGGCGGTGGCATGCAGTCCTCCGTCGGCGGCTCCTCGGTGGCCGAGCGCAACCTCGACCGGATCACCGTCGTGGTCGGTCTGCTGTGGTTCACCTGCATCGTCGTCCTCGGCCTGGTGATGAAGTACCAGAACTAGGCGAGCCCGGCTCCGCGTCCGACTCCCGCGCATCCAGGGTGAACTGACGCCTCGTCGCCACCGCGGCTTACTATGGGAGGACGTCATCGGGGGGCGGGTCGTGCGCCTGCCACTGGACGGCACGTAAGGTCCCCGTAAACTGGGCGATCTGGCAGCACCATCACGCAGGGAGTTACGACCGTGGCAAGTGGCAACGCGATCCGTGGCAGTCGGGTCGGAGCGGGGCCGATGGGAGAGGCCGAGCGCGGCGAGTCCGCGCCGCGCCTCCGCATCTCCTTCTGGTGCTCCAACGGGCATGAGACCCAGCCGAGCTTCGCCAGCGACGCGCAGATCCCGGAGACCTGGGACTGCCCGCGCTGCGGCTTCCCGGCCGGCCAGGACGAGGAGAACCCGCCGGCACCGCCGCGGACCGAGCCGTACAAGACCCACCTCGCCTACGTGCGCGAGCGGCGCTCCGCCGCGGACGGCGAGGCGATCCTCGCCGAGGCGCTGGCGAAGCTGCGCGGCGAGATCTGACCGCACGGCGCCGTCCACTGCCGCGTCCGCTCCTCCAGGGTGCCGCAGCCTCGTTCCGCAGCGTCATCAACTAGCGTTGATCCCGCAGCGAGGACGAGGAGAAGTGGACTGATGTCGGTAACCAACGCGCAGGGCCAGAACCGTCTTGACCAGCGCCCCGAATGGCACGCGCTCGGCAAGCACCGCGACGAGTCGGCGGGCGCCCACCTGCGGGAGCTGTTCGACGCCGACCCGGGCAGGGCCGACCGCTACACCCTCCGGGTGGGGGACCTCCACCTGGACTACTCCAAGCACCTGGTGACAGACGAGACACTGCGGCTGCTGCGCGAACTGGCTGTGGCGACCGGGGTGTTCGAGCTGCGGGACGCGATGTTCCGCGGCGAGCGGATCAACATCACCGAGGACCGGGCGGTGCTGCACACCGCGCTGCGCGCCCCGCAGTCCGCGACGATCCAGCTCGACGGATACAACGTGGTGCCAGCCGTGCACGCGGTCCTCACCAAGATGGGCGTCTTCGCCGACCGCGTCCGGTCCGGCGAGTGGACCGGCCACACCGGCAAGCGGATCAGGAACGTCGTCAACATCGGCATCGGCGGCTCCGACCTCGGCCCCGCGATGGCCTACGAGGCGCTGCGCGCCTACACCGACCGCGGCCTGACCGTGCGGTTCGTGTCCAACGTCGACGGCGCCGACCTGCACGAGGCGGTACGCGACCTGGACGCGGCCGAGACGCTGTTCATCATCGCGTCCAAGACCTTCACCACCATCGAGACGATCACCAACGCCACGTCCGCCCGGCAGTGGCTGCTCGGGCAGCTCGGCGCCGGCGACGACGCGGTGGCCAAGCACTTCGTGGCACTGTCGACCAACGGGGAGAAGGTCGCCGACTTCGGTATCGACCCGACCAACATGTTCGAGTTCTGGGACTGGGTCGGCGGCCGCTACTCCTTCGACTCGGCCATCGGCCTGTCGCTGATGCTGGCGATCGGCCCGGACGCCTTCCGGGACATGCTGGCCGGCTTCCACCTGGTCGACGAGCACTTCAGGACCGCTCCGCCGGAGCAGAACGCCCCGCTGCTGCTGGGCCTGCTCGGCGTCTGGTACGGCGACTTCCACGACGCCCAGTCGCACGCGGTGCTGCCGTACAGCCACTACCTGAGCAGGTTCACGGCCTACCTCCAGCAGCTGGACATGGAGTCCAACGGCAAGTCCGTCGACCGCGAGGGCAACCCGGTCAGCTGGCAGACCGGTCCTGTGGTGTGGGGCACCCCCGGCACCAACGGGCAGCACGCGTACTACCAGTTGCTGCACCAGGGCACCAAGCTCATCCCGGCGGACTTCATCGGCTTCGCCCGGCCGCTGCCCGAACTCGGCCCGCTGGCGGGCCAGCACGACCTGCTGATGGCCAACTTCTTCGCGCAGACGCAGGCGCTGGCCTTCGGCAAGACCCCCGAGGAGGTCAGGGCGGAGGGCGTCCCCGAGGAGCTGGTCCCGCACAAGACCTTCCGCGGCAACCACCCGACGACCACGATCCTGGCCACCGAGCTGACGCCGTCCGTGCTGGGGCAGCTCATCGCCCTCTACGAGCACAAGGTCTTCGTCCAGGGTGCGATCTGGAACATCGACTCCTTCGACCAGTGGGGCGTCGAGCTCGGCAAGGTGCTCGCCAAGCGGGTCGAGCCCGCCCTCACGGAGGGCGCCGAGGTCCCGGGCCTGGACCCCTCGACCCGCGCGCTGGTCTCGACCTACCGGGCCCTGCGGGGCCGCTGAGCCTTCTGCGGAGGGCGGCAAGCCGAAGGGCGCGGGGCCGCGTGCATGTCGCACGCGGCCCCGCGCCCCGGTAAGGGCCGCCTTACGCGGAGGCGGGCGGGTACAGGTCCCGCGGCAGCTTCGCCGCCGCGGACCGGTCCAGCAGCCACAGCGTGCGGGACAGGCCCTGCGCGCCGGAGGCCGGGGCCTGGAGCTCGCCCGGGGCGGACAGGGCCAGCGCGACCGCCCCGGCCTTGTCCTCGCCCGCGGCGAGCAGCCAGACCTCGTGGGCCGCGCGGATCGCCGGCAGGGTGAGGGAGATCCGGGTGGGCGGCGGCTTCGGGGAGCCGTGGACGCCGACCACCGTACGGGTCTGCTCGCGCACCGCCGGGTGCTCGGGGAAGAGCGACGCGACATGGGTGTCGGGTCCGACGCCGAGCATCAGCACGTCGAAGGCCGGCACCCGGCCGTGGTCGCCCGGCCCCGCGGCGGCGGCCAGCTCCGCCGCGTAGGCCTCGGCTGCCGCCTCCACATCGGAGCCGTACGGGCCGTCGGACGCCGCCATCGGGTGGACCCTGGCCGGGTCCAGCGGGACGCTGTCCAGCAGGCCGGCCGCCTGGGTGACGTTGCGCTCGGGGTCGCCGTCCGGCAGGAACCGCTCGTCGCCCCACCACACGTCCAGCCGCGCCCAGTCCACCGCGTCGCGCGCGGGGGACTCGGCGAGCGCGGCCAGCAGCGCGTTGCCGTTGCGGCCACCGGTGAGCACCACCGAGGCGGCGCCCCGGGCGGCCTGGGCGTCCACGATCTTCGTGATCAGCCGGGCCGCCGCGGCGCGCGCCATCAGTTCCTTGTCACGGTGGACGACCACCTGCGGGGTGCTCACTTCGGCGTCGCCGCCTTGCCCCCCGGGGCAGCCTTCTTGGCGGCCGACGCCGTGGCACCGGCCGCGGCGGTCGGGCCGCTGTCCGGGTCCTTGCCGCCCTTGGCGGAGCCGTTGGCGGTGACCAGGTGGTCGACACCGAACTGCACCGTGGCGCGGTATATGTCGTCGGGGTCGAGCCTGCGCAGCTCCTCCGCGATCAGCTCGGCGGTCTCCCGCCGCTTGAGCGCGACGTGCCGGTCCGGCTGTCCCGGCACCGACAGCTCGGCGAGCCGGCCGTCGGAGCGGTCCAGGCAGATGTCCCCGTCGGTGGTGACCAGCCGCACCCCGGTGATGCCGGGGCCGTCGGAGACCTTGCGCTCCACCTCGATGCCCAGGCGGTCGGCGAGCCACAGCGCGAGCAGCTCGGTGCTCGCGTTGTACGCCTCGCCCTCGACGGCCGCGGCGGTGATCGTGGAGTGCTTCTGGTCCAGGGCCGCCGCCAGCATGGAGCGCCACGGGGTCAGCCGCGTCCAGGCCAGGTCGGTGTCACCGGGGGTGTAGCCCTCGGCGCGCATCACCAGCGAACCGACCGGGTCCTCTGCCGACGACGCGTCGGTGATACGGCGCTGGGCGAGACTCCCCAGCGGGTCGGTGCCCGCCTTCCGCGGCGCCTGGTCGGGCCACCAGCACACCACGGGGGCGTCCGGGAGCAGCAGCGGCAGCACGACGGACTCGGCGTGGTTGGCCAGCTCGCCGTGCATGCGCAGCACCACGGTCTCGCCGGTGCCCGCCTCGTCGCCCACCACCACCTCGGCGTCGAGCCGCGCCCCGGCCCGCTCCCGGGGGGAGCGGCCGGGCCGCTTGATGACGGCGAGGATCCGCGAGGGGTGCTCGGTGGACGCCTCGTGCGCCGACTTCAGGGCGTCGTAGGCGCTGCCCTCGTCGGTGACGATGACCAGGGTCAGCACCATGCCCACCGCGGGCGTGCCGCTGGCCCGCCGGGCGTCGATCAGTCCGGCGTTGATGCGTGCGGACGTGGTGTCCGTGAGGTCGATCTTCATGGCCGGCGCCAGCTCCTGCCGTCTCGTGCGAGCATCTCGTCCGCCTCGACCGGTCCCCAGGTCCCGGACGCGTACTGGGCGGGCTTGCCGTGCTTGTCCCAGTAGGCCTCGATCGGGTCGAGGATCGTCCAGGACAGTTCGACCTCCTGGTGGCGCGGGAAGAGGTTCGCGTCGCCGAGGAGGACGTCGAGGATCAGCCGCTCGTACGCCTCGGGGCTGGACTCGGTGAAGGACTCGCCGTAGGCGAAGTCCATCGTCACGTCCCGCACCTCGGTGGAGGTGCCCGGCACCTTGGAGCCGAACCGCACCGTCACGCCCTCGTCCGGCTGCACCCGGATGACCAGGGCGTTCTGCCCCAGCTCCTCGGTCGCCCCGGACTCGAAGGGCAGGTACGGCGCCCGCTTGAAGATCACCGCGATCTCGGTGACCCGGCGGCCCAGGCGCTTGCCGGTGCGCAGGTAGAACGGCACTCCGGCCCAGCGGCGGTTGTTGATCTCCAGCTTGATCGCGGCGTAGGTGTCGGTCTTGGACTTGGGGTCGATCCCGTCCTCCTCCAGGTAGCCGAGCACCTCCTCGCCGCCCTGCCAGGCGTGCGCGTACTGACCGCGCACGGTGTGCTTCCCGAGGTCGTCGGGCAGCACGACCGCGCCCAGCACCTTGAGCTTCTCCGCGGTGAGCGCCTTGGGGTGGAAGGAGCCGGGCTCCTCCATCGCGGTCAGCGCCAGCAGCTGGAGCAGGTGGTTCTGGATGACGTCGCGGGCCGCGCCGATGCCGTCGTAGTAGCCGGCCCGGCCGCCGATGCCGATGTCCTCGGCCATCGTGATCTGCACGTGGTCGACGTACGACCGGTTCCAGATCGGCTCGTACATCGTGTTGGCGAAGCGCAGCGCCAGGATGTTCTGGACCGTCTCCTTGCCCAGGTAGTGGTCGATCCTGAAGACCTCGTTGGGCGGGAAGACGTCGTGCACGATCCGGTTGAGGTCCTGCGCGCTGGCCAGGTCGTGGCCGAACGGCTTCTCGATGACGGCACGCCGCCACGACTCGCCGGTGCCCTGCGACAGGCCGTGCTTCTTGAGCTGCTGCACCACGTTGGGGAAGAACTTCGGCGGCACTGACAGGTAGAAGGCGAAGTTGCCGCCCGTACCGCGGGCCTTGTCCAGCTCCTCGATGGTCGACTTCAGCGTCTCGAAGGCCGTGTCGTCGTCGAAGTCGCCCTGCACGAAGCGGCAGCCCTCGGCGAGCTGCTGCCACACCTCCTCGCGGAAGGGCGTGCGCGCGTGCTCCTTGACGGCGTCGTGCACCTCCTGCGCGAAGTCCTCGTTCTCCCAGCTCCTGCGGGCGAAGCCGACCAGGGCGAAGCCCGGCGGCAGCAGCCCGCGGTTGGCGAGGTCGTAGACGGCAGGCATCAGCTTCTTGCGGGACAGGTCGCCCGTCACGCCGAAGATGACCAGCCCCGAGGGGCCGGCGATGCGCGGCAGCCGGCGGTCCAGCGGGTCCCGCAGCGGATTGCCGCTCCGGGCGGATGATTCTGTGGTCACCTCAGGCCTCCGAAGGAGAAAGCCGTTCGAGTTCCGCCTTGGTGGAGTCCAGCAGCTCGTTCCAGGAAGCCTCGAACTTCTCGACGCCCTCCTTCTCCAGCAGCCGGACGACCTCGTCGTACGAGATACCGAGCGCCTCCAGGGCGCCCAGGTCGGCCCGCGACTGCTCGTAGGTGCCGTGGATGGTGTCGCCGGTGACCCGGCCCTGCTCGGCGGTGGCCTCCAGGGTCGCCTCCGGCATCGTGTTCACCGTGTTCGGCGCGACCAGCTCGGTCACGTACAGCGTCGCGGGGTAGGCCGGGTCCTTGACGCCGGTCGAGGCCCACAGCGGGCGCTGCTTGTTCGCGCCGGCCTTCTCCAGGGCCAGCCAGCGGTCCGAGGAGAAGACCTCCTCGTAGGCCTGGTAGGCCAGCCGCGCGTTGGCGAGGGCGGCCTTGCCCTTGAGGGCCTTGGCCTCGTCCGTGCCGATCTTCTCCAGCCGCTTGTCGATCTCGGTGTCCACCCGGGACACGAAGAAGGACGCGACCGAGTGGATCTGCGACAGGTCCAGGCCGCCGGACTTGGCCTTCTCCAGGCCGGTCAGGTAGGCGTCCATCACCTTGCGGTAGCGCTCCAGCGAGAAGATCAGCGTGACGTTGACGCTGATGCCGCGGGAGATGACGTCCGCGATGGCCGGCAGTCCCGCCTCGGTCGCCGGGATCTTGATCAGCGTGTTCGGCCGGTCCACCAGCCACGCCAGCTGCTTGGCCTCGGCGATGGTCGCCCGGGTGTCGTGCGCCAGGCGCGGGTCGACCTCGATGGAGACCCGGCCGTCCTGGCCGTCGGTGGCGTCGAAGACCGGGCGGAAGATGTCCGCCGCGTCCCGCACGTCGGCGGTGGTGATCATCCGCACCGCCTCGTCGGGGGTCAGGCGGCGCGCGGCGAGGTCGGTGACCTGCGGGTCGTACAGCGCGTCGCCGGAGATCGCCTTCTGGAAGATCGACGGGTTCGTGGTGGCACCCACCACGTGCTGCTGGTCGATCAGTTCGGCCAGGTTCCCGGACGTGATGCGCTTGCGGGACATGTCGTCCAGCCAGATCGCGACGCCTTCGTCGGAGAGGCGCTTGAGTGCGTCTGTCATGAGAGTTGCATCTCCTGATGTGTCGTGTACCTGCGTCAGCGATCAGCGGCGGCGAGAGATTCCCGCGCCGCGGCGGCCACCGCCTCCGCGGTGAACCCGAACTCGCGGAAGAGCACCTTCGCGTCGGCCGAGGCACCGAAGTGCTCAAGGCTCACGATGCGTCCCGCGTCACCCACGAAGCGGTGCCAGGTCAGCGCGATGCCGGCCTCCACCGCGACCCGGGCCCGCACCGAGGGGGGCAGTACGCCGTCCCGGTACGCCTGGTCCTGCTCCTCGAACCACTCCACGCACGGCATCGAGACGACCCGGGTGGGGATGCCCGCGGCCTGCAGCTCCTCACGGGCGCCGACGGCCAGCTGCACCTCGGAGCCGGTGCCGATCAGGATGACCTGCGCGGGGCCGCCCTCGGCCTCGAACAGCACGTACCCGCCGCGGGCCGTGTCCTCGTTGCGCTCGTAGGTCGGCACGCCCTGCCGGGTGAGCGCCAGACCGTGCGGGGCGCCCTTGCCGAACTCCTTCGTCCAGCGCTTCTGGATCTCCTGCCACGCCACGACCGTCTCGTTGGCGTCCGCCGGGCGCACCACGTTCAGCCCGGGGATGGCACGCAGCGAGGCCAGGTGCTCCACCGGCTGGTGGGTCGGGCCGTCCTCGCCCAGGCCGATCGAGTCGTGCGTCCACACGTACGTCACCGGCAGGTGCATCAGCGCGGACAGCCGCACCGCGTTGCGCATGTAGTCGGAGAAGACCAGGAACGTACCGCCGTAGACACGGGTGTTGCCGTGCAGCGTGATCCCGTTCATCTCGGCGGCCATCGAGTGCTCGCGGATGCCGAAGTGGATCGTGCGGCCGTACGGGTTCGCGCCCGGCAGCGGGTTGCCCTCGGGCAGGAACGACGACGTCTTGTCGATCGTGGTGTTGTTCGAGCCCGCCAGGTCGGCGGAGCCGCCCCACAGCTCGGGGACGATCGCGCCCAGCGCCTCGAGGACCTTGCCGGACGCCGCCCTGGTGGCCAGCGGCTTGCCCACCTCGAAGGCCGGCAGGTGCGACTCCCAGCCGGCGGGCAGCTCGGCCGCGGCGATACGGTCGAAGGTCGCCGCGCGCTCCGGGTTCGCGGTGCGCCAGGCCGAGAACGACTTCTCCCAGGCCGACTTGGCCTCGCGGCCGCGGTCGCCGACCGCCCGGGTGTGTGCGATCACATCGGCGGACACCTCGAAGTGCTGGTCGGGGTCGAAGCCCAGCACCTCCTTGGTGGCGCGGACCTCGTCCTCGCCCAGCGCCGAGCCGTGCGCGGCCTCGGTGCCCTGCGCGTGCGGGGCCGGCCACGCGATGATCGAGCGGGCCGCGATGAAGGACGGCCGGCCCGTCTCCGCCTTGGCGGCGAGCAGCGCCTCGTACAGCGCGTGCGGGTCGAGGTCGCCGCTGGGCAGCGGCTCGACGCGCTGCACGTGCCAGCCGTACGCCTCGTAGCGCTTGACGGTGTCCTCGGAGACCGCGGTCTCCGTGTCGCCCTCGATGGAGATGTGGTTGTCGTCCCACAGCAGCACCAGGTTGCCGAGCTTCTGGTGGCCGGCCATCGAGGACGCCTCCGCGGAGATGCCCTCCTGCAGGCAGCCGTCGCCGGCGATCGCCCAGATGGTGTGGTCGAACGGCGAGGTGCCCGGCGCCGCGTCCGGGTCGAACAGGCCGCGCTCGTAGCGGGAGGCCATCGCCATGCCCACCGCGTTGGCTACACCCTGGCCCAGCGGGCCCGTGGTCGTCTCGACACCGGTGGTGTGGCCGTACTCCGGGTGGCCGGGGGTGCGCGAGCCCCAGGTGCGGAAGGCCTTCAGGTCGTCCAGTTCCAGGCCGTACCCGGCCAGGAACAGCTGGCAGTAGAGAGTCAGGCTGCTGTGGCCCGCGGACAGCACGAAACGGTCGCGGCCGGTCCAGTCGGCGTCCGCGGGGTCGTGCCGCATGACCTTCTGGAACAGCAGGTACGCGGCAGGGGCCAGGCTCATCGCCGTGCCGGGGTGGCCGTTGCCGACCCTCTGCACGGCGTCCATGGCCAGGACTCGGGCGGTGTCAACGGCCCGCCGGTCCAGATCTGTCCAGTCAAGGTCTGCGGTGGTCGGCTGCTTGCTCACCCTGGGTCAGGGCTCCTCTCAACAAATACGTCGAAACGCGCCGGTGACGTGGTGCCTACCCGACATGCCTGAGCCTACCGTCGTGTGCGCGCACCGTTTCGATCCTGCCCCCGTACGTCCCACTTCGCCTCCCGACGCTCGTTAACGCCTGGTGAACGAGCGCCGGGCAACACGATCCACCCCCGGAAGCAGCCGAGGTATTCCCTGCGTCTAGAGTGGCGTGGTACGCGCAGGCCGCACCGTGGCCTTGCCCGCTCGGTGAAGCCGGCGGCCAGGTGCTCGGCAACCTGCTTGACTCATCTCTCTTGGGGTGTTCGTGACGGCCGTCGAATCCCGACCCGCAGGGGTCATCGGGACGGGCTCAGGTCATCGGCCGCTGCCGGCCCGTGTCATGGGGTTCGTGGCACTGACCAAACCGCGGATCATCGAGCTGCTGCTCATCACGACGGTTCCGGTGATGTTCCTGGCGGCCGGCGGGGTGCCCGACCTGTGGCTGGTGCTGGCGACCGTGGTCGGCGGCTACCTGTCCGCCGGGGGCGCCAACGCGCTCAACATGTACATCGACCGCGACATCGACGCGCTGATGCACCGCACCGAACAGCGGCCGCTGGTCACCGGGCTGGTCTCGCCGCGCGAGGGCCTGGTCTTCGGCATCACCCTGTCGGTGGTCTCCACCGTGTGGTTCGCGCTGCTGGTCAACCCGCTGTCCGCGGGCCTGTCCCTGACCGCGATCCTCTACTACGTCTTCGTCTACACCCTCGGCCTCAAGCGCCGCACCGCCCAGAACATCGTCTGGGGCGGTGTCGCCGGCTGCCTCCAGGTCTTCATCGGCTGGTCCGCGGTCCGCGACGAGCTGGCCTGGGCGCCCTTCGTCCTCTTCCTCGTCCTCTTCTTCTGGACGCCGCCGCACTACTGGCCGCTGTCGATGAAGGTCAAGGACGACTACGAGCGGGTCGGCGTCCCGATGCTCCCGGTGGTCGCGGGCAACCAGGTCGTGGCCCGCCAGATCGTCATCTACAGCTGGGTGATGGTGCTGACGTCGCTCACGCTGTGGTGGCCGCTGGGTGAGACGTCCTGGTTCTACCCCCTGGTGGCCGCGGTCCTCGGCGCCTTCTGGCTCAAGGAGGCGCACGGGCTGCACTCCCGGGCCAAGGCCGGTGTGACCGGCGCCAAGCTCAAGGAGATGCGGCTCTTCCACTGGTCGATCACCTACGCCACGCTGCTCTTCGTCGCCGTGGCGATCGACCCCTTCCTCCACTAGCCCCTGCGGGCGGCTTTCCGGGGGAGGGTGCCCGCTGCGCAGGGCGGTGCCTCCCCGTGGCTGCGCTCCCTCCACGCAGGGCGTGTGCCCCCTCAGGGGGCGGGCTCCCTCCAACGCAGGGCGGTGCTCCCTCAGGGGCGCGGGGGAACTGCGCGCGCAACCGGCCACCGGCCGGTGGTCCCGAGCGAAGCGAGATGGGGGCACCCCCAGGCGAAGCTCTGGGGGAGGACCGAACAGCCCCATTCGGACGGTGGCGGCCCGCGCCCCGGTGGTGGGCTGGTCGCGCAGTTCCCCGCGCCCCTGGGGGGACCGCCCTGCGCGGCGAGGACCCGGGGCGCTGGGCGCGCCCACGCGGCGCCGGCCGCAGATCGGACCCGGCCCCGCGTCCGCTAAAAGCAGCGCCCTGCGTAGTGGGCGGTCGGGCTGAAGAGCCTACCGGCGGGTAATGTGCTGGTCATGAGTGAGAAGAGTGAGGCACGGGCGGTCGGGCGGCTGGTCCGGCGTATCGACGCGTTCGCGAGCAAGCACGGCGGGGCCGACGCCGGCGTCGAGTACCTGGGCCGGCGCGGAGCGCGCATCGTGATGGTCGGGCAGGACGGGTCCTGGGGCGACCTCGTCGCGCCGACGTACGCCGTGGCCCAGGAGGCGGCGCGCGGCGCGGACGTGACGCTCCAGGACGACTTCGCGGGCGAGATGGCCGCCCGGGTGCGCACGGGGCCGTACGAGTGGCGGCGCATGGCCGGAATCCAGATCGGCGGCAGGCCCAACACCTGACGCCGCCGGGCACCGTTAGGACCATGGCAGGGTCGTGACGGACGCAGGGCGGCGGGAGGTGCGGCGGATGGCCGGGGCGCGGGGACACCTGGTGGACGCGTACTGCCACGGGGTGCTCCCCGGCGACCTGGGGATCGGCGCCTTCGAGGCGCGGCTGCCCGGCGCGGTGGCGCCCCGCACCACGCTGTTCGACAGCCCCGTCGGCTTCGCGGTACGCCGCTGGTGCCCGCCGCTGCTCGGCCTGGAGGCGCACTGCACCCCGGCCCGCTATCTGGCCCGCCGCAGGGAGCTGGGCGCCTATGAGGCGGCCCGGCTGCTGCTGCGCGGCACCGGCATCGGTGCGTACCTGGTCGACACCGGCGAACCGGGCGACCTGACCCCGCCCAAGGAGCTGGGCGCGGCGGGCCGCGCGGCGGCGTACGAGATCGTGCGGCTCGAACCGCTGGTGCAGCAGGTGGCCGACACGTCGGGCACGGTGGACGGGTTTCTGGCCAATCTCGCGGAGTCCGTGCACGGCGCCGCCTTCAGCGCCGTCGGCTTCTCCTGCGCCGCCGAGCCGCTGGGCGGCGGCCGGGCGCCGGCGCCGGCCGAGGTCCGGCACGCGGCCGCGTACTGGCTGGCGACCCGGCGGGTCGGCGAGCGCCCCACGGACCCGGTGCTGCTGCGCCACCTGCTGTGGCACGCGGTGGCGGCCGGCCTGCCGCTGGTGCTGCGGCACCGCCAGGACGGCCCCGGGCCGGACGCGGTGGCGCCTTTCCTGCGGGCCACCGAGGGCCTCGGCACCGACGTGGTGCTGCTGCCCGGGCCGGCGCACGAGGGCGCCGCAGCCCGGCTGGCCGCTGACCTGCCGCACGTCTACCTGGGGATCGGCTCCGACCCGGCCGCGGTACTGGCCCGCGCCCCCTTCGGCAAGGTGCTCTACGCCGGCGGCGCGGTCGGGCTGCCCGAGCTGTACGTCACCGGGTCGCGCGGCTTCCTGGCCGCGCTGGACCGGCTGGTCGGCGAGCGGGTCGCGGCGGGGGAGTGGTCAGCGGCGGACGGACAGCGGGTCGCCGCCCTGGTCGGCGAGGGGAACGCGCGCCGGGTCTACCGGCTGCCTGACGACGCCGACCGCCCCGGCGGCGGCCGCTGAGAGCGCCCCAGGCTCAGCCGCCGACGCGGCCCCCGGCTCCTCCTGCGGCCGCTCCCGGAAGGACAGCAGCACCCGCAGGGTCGCGATCCACACCAGGCAGGCACCGAACATGTGCAGGTCCACCAGGGCCGCTGGCAGGTGGGTGAAGTACTGGACGTAGCCGATGACGCCCTGGCCCATCAGGACCGCGAACAGCTCGGCGGACCTGCGCTGCGGACCGGGCGGCGCGTCGACCGCGCGCAGCACGAACCACAGCGCGGCGGTCAGCCCGACCACCACCCAGGCGAAGTCGGCGTGCAACTGGGCGATCGTCCGCCAGTCGACGTCGATGCGCTGCACTTTGTGCGCGGCGCTGGAGTCGCCCGGGTGCGGGCCCGCCCCGGTGACCAGGGTGCCCACCACGATCAGCACCGCGGCGGCCGCCGCCAGCAGCTGCCCCAGCTGCCGCACCGGCTTGCCCACCAGGGGCCGCGGCGGGGCGTCGCCCTCCGCGACCCGCTGCCAGGTCAGCACCGCCACGGTGATGAGCGCCGCGGAGAGCAGGAAGTGCAGCGACACCACGTAGGGGTTGAGCTTGGTGAGCACGGTCAGGCCGCCCCACACCGCGTTGCCCACCACGACCCAGAACTGCGCCCAGGCCAGCCGGTAGGGACCGGTGCGGCGGGGCCGCATCGCGCGGATCGCCACGATCGCCCAGCCGACCGCGGCGCACAGGACGTAGGTCAGCATGCGGTTGCTGATCTCGATCACATGGTGGATGCCCATCTCGCGGGTGCCGAGCAGGCTGTCGCCGCTGCACGTCGGCCAGGTGGGGCAGCCCAGACCGGAGGCGGTCAGCCGGACCGCGCCGCCGGTGACCACGATGAGCACCGACATCACCAGGGCGGCGAGCGTCGCCCGGCGGACCGTGACCGGGTCCGGGGTGTACCGGGCGGCGATCCAGGCGAACGGGTTTCGCGCGATTTCGGGGAGCTTGGGCACGGGAACATGGTAGGCGCCGCTCTTGTGCGCGTTTTCACGAGGGGGCCGCCCTCCGTGGCCACCCGGCCTCCCGGGCGCTACTCCCAGCGGAAGAAGCGGCCCGCCGCCGCCAGCCCGACCGCCGCCCACACCGCGAGGATGCCCAGGTCGCCCCACGGCATCGCGGCGCCGTGCTGGAGAACGTCCCGCAGGCCGTCGGACAGGGCGGAGACCGGCAGCAGTTCCAGCGCCGACCGCACGGGGCCGGGGAATTTGTCCATCGGCACGATCACCCCGCCGCCGACCAGCAGCAGCAGGAAGACCAGATTCGCCGCCGCCAGCGTCGCCTCGGCCTTCAGGGTGCCCGCCATCAGCAGCCCGAGCCCGGAGAAGGCCGCGGTGCCCAGCAGCAGCAGCACCAGCACCGCCAGCGGGTTGCCGTGCGGCGACCAGCCGAGCGCGAAGGCGATCACCGTCAGCAGCGCCACCTGGAGCAGCTCGGTGACCAGCACCGAGCAGGTCTTCGCGGTCAGCAGCGCCCAGCGCGGCAGCGGCGTGGCGCCCAGCCGCTTCAGCACGCCGTAGCGCCGCTCGAAGCCGGTGGCGATGGCCTGCCCGGTGAAGGCGGTCGACAGCACCGCGAGCGCCAGGATGCCGGGGGCCAGGAAGTCCACCGACCTGCCGGCGCCGGTGTCCACGATGTCGACGCCGCTGAAGACCACCAGCAGCAGCGCGGGGATGATCACCGTCAGCAGCAGCTGCTCGCCGTTGCGCAGCAGCATCCTCGTCTCCAGGACGGCCTGGGCGCGGATCATCGCGGAGGTGCGGGCGGCGCCGGGCGAGGGGGTGAAGTACCCGGCCGCGTAGGCCGCCCCCGTGGTGGTGCCCGTGGTGGCGGTCATCGGCGCAGCTCCCTGCCGGTCAGTTCCAAGAAGACGTCCTCCAGGGTGCGGCGCTCCACCGCGAGCCGGTCGGGCATGACGCCGTGCTGGGCGCACCAGGAGGCGACGGTGGCCAGCAGCTGCGGATCGACCTTGCCCTCGATGCGGTAGCTGCCCGGGCTCAGCTCGGCGGCCAGGCTGTCCGCGGGCAGCGCCTTGAGCAGCGACGCCAGGTCCAGGCCCGGCCGCCCGGAGAAGCGCAGGGTGCCCTCGGCGCCGCCGCGGCACAGCTCCTCGGGGGTGCCGCGGGCTATGGACCGGCCGCCGTCGATGATCACGACCTGGTCGGCGAGCTGCTCGGCCTCGTCCATGAAGTGGGTGGTCAGCACCACGGTGGCGCCGTCCGCCCGCAGCTCGCGGACCAGGTCCCAGGTGGCGTGCCTGGCCTGCGGGTCGAGGCCGGCGGTGGGCTCGTCGAGGAAGACCAGCTCGGGCCGGCCGACCACGGCCATCGCCAGCGCGAGCCGCTGCTGCTGGCCGCCGGACAGCCGCCGGTAGGCCGTACGGCCGCAGGACTCCAGGCCCAGGCGTTCGATCAGCAGCGCCGGGTCGATGGGGTGGGCGTGCAGCGCGGCGGTGTGCCGCAGCATCTCCTCGGCGTGCGCGCCCGGGTAGACCCCGCCGGCCTGGAGCATCACGCCGATCCTGGGCCGCAGCCGCGCTCCCTGGGTGACCGGGTCGAGCCCGAGTACCCGGACGGTGCCGGAATCGGGGCGCCGGTAGCCCTCGCAGACCTCGACGGTGGTGGTCTTGCCCGCGCCGTTGGGGCCGAGCACGGCGGTGACGCTGCCGTGCGGCACCGCGAGGTCGAGGCCGTCGACCGCGGCCCTGGTCCCGTACCGCTTGACCAGAGCGGTCACCTCGACCGCGGGCTCGTTTCGCATGCGCACGAGTCTAGGGAGCCGCGGCGGCGGTTTTGGCGGCAGGGCGGAATTAGGTGACCCTAAGTGATGCAGCACACCGTGCCCGGCAGTGGAGCCGCTTGCCCGGGCCTGATGAATTACGCAACAATGGGGTTGTGAAAAACGTCGGTGGTGCCGCTCAGGGGGCGGCGGAGGAGCAGACGACCGGGGAGCGGCGCACCCGCAACCGGGTCGCCCGGTCCATCCTGGACCACGGACCCTCCACCGCCGCCGACCTCGCGCAGCGGCTCGGCCTGACCCAGGCCGCCGTCCGCCGCCATCTGGACGCGCTCGTCGCGGACAATGTCGTCGAGCCCCGCGACCAGCGGGTCTACGGCCAGCGCGGCCGCGGCAGGCCCGCCAAGGTCTTCGCGCTGACCGACTGCGGCCGGGACGCCTTCGACCAGGCCTACGACGTACTCGCCGCCGACGCGCTGCGCTGGATCGCCGAGTCCGCCGGCGGCGGCCAGGACGGCCAGGCCGCCGTCTCGGCCTTCGCCCGCGCCCGCGTCGCTGCGCAGGCCGAGCGCTACCGTGCGATCGTGGACGCGGCGGCCCCCGAGGACCGCACCCGGGCACTCGCCCGTGCGCTGTCCGCCGACGGGTACGCTGCTACGACCCGCAGCGCCCCGGGGCCCGCGGGAGAGCAGTTGTGCCAGCACCACTGCCCGGTCGCCCATACGGCCGAGCAGTTCCCCGAGTTGTGCGAGGCGGAGGCCGAGGTCTTCTCCCGCCTGCTCGGAACGCACGTGCAGCGGCTGGCCACCATCGCGCACGGCGACGGCGTGTGCACCACCTTCGTCCCGCAGGCCCCGCACCCCACCGGCCAGGACGGCGACGCCCGGCCGGCGCACCCCGATCAGACCCAGACCACCGACCAGGCATCAGCCAGCAAGTCCGGGAGGAACCCCGCATGACTGCTCCCACGGAGACCACTCACCCGGAGCTCGAAGGCATCGGCACGTACGAGTACGGCTGGGCCGACTCCGACGTCGCGGGCGCGGCCGCACAGCGCGGCCTGTCCGAGGCCGTCGTCCGTGACATCTCCGCGAAGAAGTCCGAGCCCGAGTGGATGCTCAAGCTCCGGCTCAAGGGTCTGCGGCTGTTCGGCAAGAAGCCCATGCCGACCTGGGGCTCGGACCTGTCCGGCATCGACTTCGACAACATCAAGTACTTCGTGCGGTCCACCGAGAAGCAGGCGGAGTCCTGGGAGGACCTGCCCGAGGACATCAAGAACACCTACGACCGGCTCGGCATCCCCGAGGCGGAGAAGCAGCGCCTGGTCGCCGGTGTCGCCGCGCAGTACGAGTCCGAGGTCGTCTACCACCAGATCCGCGAGGACCTGGAGGAGCAGGGCGTCATCTTCATGGACACCGACACCGCGCTGCGCGAGCACCCCGAGCTGTTCCAGGAGTACTACGGCACGGTCATCCCGGCCGGCGACAACAAGTTCGCGTCGCTGAACACGGCGGTGTGGTCCGGCGGGTCGTTCATCTACGTGCCGAAGGGCGTGCACGTCGACATCCCGCTGCAGGCCTACTTCCGTATCAACACCGAGAACATGGGCCAGTTCGAGCGGACGCTGATCATCGTCGACGAGGACGCGTACGTCCACTACGTCGAGGGCTGCACCGCGCCGATCTACAAGTCCGACTCCCTGCACTCCGCGGTCGTCGAGATCATCGTGAAGAAGGGCGGCCGCTGCCGCTACACGACGATCCAGAACTGGTCGAACAACGTCTACAACCTGGTGACCAAGCGCGCCGTCGCCTACGAGGGCGCCACCATGGAGTGGGTCGACGGCAACATCGGCTCCAAGGTCACCATGAAGTACCCGGCGGTCTACCTGATGGGCGAGCACGCCAAGGGCGAGACGCTGTCCATCGCCTTCGCCGGCGAGGGCCAGCACCAGGACGCCGGCGCCAAGATGGTGCACATGGCGCCGAACACCTCGTCCAACATCGTCTCCAAGTCGGTGGCCCGCGGCGGCGGCCGCACCTCCTACCGCGGCCTGATCGAGATCGGCGAGGGCTCTGCCGGATCGAAGTCGAACGTGCTGTGCGACGCGCTGCTGATCGACACCGTCTCCCGCTCCGACACCTACCCCTACGTGGACGTCCGCGAGGACGACGTGTCCATGGGCCACGAGGCGACCGTCTCCAAGGTCTCCGACGACCAGCTCTTCTACCTGATGAGCCGCGGCATGACCGAGTTCGAGGCCATGGCGATGATCGTGCGCGGCTTCGTCGAGCCGATCGCCAAGGAGCTGCCGATGGAGTACGCCCTGGAGCTGAACCGGCTGATCGAGCTGCAGATGGAAGGCGCCGTCGGCTAGCCGACGGCCCCCCGCACGCCCCTTCACACCCCCGACGACGTTCTTCCGAGAGAGAGCTGTACGACAAGCCATGGCTGACAACACTCCTGCGGGCAGCACCACGGACGGTGCCATCACGGTGGGACAGCCCGTCGACGCCCGGGTCAGCTCGGCCCCGTCCTACGACGTGGCCGACTTCCCGGTGCCGCACGGCCGTGAGGAGGAGTGGCGCTTCACTCCGCTGGAACGGCTGCGCGGGCTGCACGACGGCACCGCCGAGGCCACCGGCGCCCTGCGCGTCGAGGTGACCGCCCCCGACGGCGTCACGGTGCAGACCGTGGACCGCGACGATCCGCGGGTCGGCAGGGCCGGCAAGCCGGTCGACCGGGTCGCAGCCCAGGCGTACAGCTCGTTCGAGAAGGCCTCGGTCGTCAGCATCCCCAAGGAGTCGATCCTGACCGAGCCGGTCAGGATCGCCGTGCACGGCGAGGGCGGCACCGTCTACGGCCACCAGATCGTCGAGGTCGGAGCCTTCGCCGAGGCCGTCGTGGTCATCGACCACACCGGTGACACCGTCATGGCGGGCAACGTCGAGTACCTGATCGGCGACGGCGCCAAGCTCACCGTGGTCTGCGTGCAGGACTGGGACGACACCGCCGTGCACGTCGCCCAGCACACCGCGCTGGTCGGCCGGGACGCCACCTTCAAGTCGGTGGTCGTCACCTTCGGCGGCGACCTGGTCAGGCTGCACCCGCGGGTCGTCTACGGCGCCCCCGGCGGCGAGGCCGAGCTGTACGGGCTGTACTTCACCGACGAGGGCCAGCACCAGGAGCACCGGCTCTTCATCGACCACGACACCCCGCACTGCCGGTCCAACGTGGCCTACAAGGGCGCGCTCCAGGGCCAGGACGCTCACGCGGTGTGGATCGGCGACGTGCTGATCAGGGCCGCGGCCGAGGGCACCGACACCTACGAGCTGAACCGGAACCTCGTCCTCACCGACGGCGCCCGGGTCGACTCGGTGCCGAACCTGGAGATCGAGACCGGCGAGATCGTCGGCGCGGGACATGCCTCGGCGACCGGCCGCTTCGACGACGAGCAGCTGTTCTACCTGCAGTCCCGCGGCATCCGCGGTGACGACGCCCGCCGCCTGGTGGTCCGCGGCTTCTTCGGCGAGCTGGTGCAGCAGATCGGCCTGGCCGACCTCGAAGAGCGGCTGATGGCCAAGATCGACGCCGAGCTGGAGGCGTCCGTCGGATGACCGCCACCGACTCGTACGTACGCGTCTGCGCGCTCGGCGACCTCGCGGAGGACACCCCGCAGCGGGTCGAGATCGACGGTGTGCCGGTCTCCGTGGTCCGTACCGCGGGCGACGTCTTCGCGATCAACGACATCTGCTCGCACGCCAACGTCTCGCTCTCCGAGGGCGAGGTCGAGGACTGCCAGATCGAGTGCTGGCTGCACGGGTCGAGCTTCGACCTGCGCACCGGCAAGCCGTCCGGGCTGCCCGCCACGCGGCCCGTCCCCGTATACCCCGTCAAGATCGTTGGGGACGACGTGCTCGTCTCCGTCACCCAGGAGTCCTGAGTCACCCATGGCAACGCTTGAAATCAACGACCTGCACGTCACCGTCGAAGCCGACAACTCCACCAAGGAGATCCTCAAAGGCGTCGACCTGACCGTGAAGCAGGGCGAGACCCACGCCATCATGGGCCCCAACGGCTCGGGCAAGTCCACGCTCGCGTACTCGCTGGCCGGACACCCGAAGTACACCGTCACCGGCGGCACCGTCACCCTCGACGGTGAGGACGTGCTGGCGATGACGGTGGACGAGCGGGCCAGGGCCGGCCTCTTCCTCGCCATGCAGTACCCGGTCGAGGTGCCCGGCGTCTCCGTCTCCAACTTCCTGCGCACCTCCGCCACCGCCATCCGCGGCGAGGCCCCCAAGCTGCGCACCTGGGTGAAGGAGGTCAGGGAGGCCATGGAGCGGCTCAACATGGACCCCGCCTTCGCCGAGCGCAACGTCAACGAGGGCTTCTCCGGCGGTGAGAAGAAGCGCCACGAGATCCTGCAGCTCGAACTGCTCAAGCCGCATATCGCGATCCTCGACGAGACCGACTCCGGCCTGGACGTGGACGCGCTGCGGGTGGTCTCCGAGGGCGTCAACCGGGTCCGCGAGGGCGGCGAGGTCGGCACCCTGCTGATCACCCACTACACGCGCATCCTGCGGTACATCAAGCCCGACTTCGTCCACGTCTTCGCGGCCGGCCGCATCGCCGAGTCCGGCGGTGCGGAGCTGGCCGACAAGCTGGAGGAAGAGGGCTACGAGTCCTACACGAAAGGCGGCGCTTCCGAGTGACCACTGACGGCCGGGTGCTCCCCGGCCTCCTCGACACCGAGGCGATCCGCAAGGACTTCCCCGCACTGGACCGGCTGGTCCACGACGGCCGGAAGCTGGTGTACCTCGACAACGCGGCGACCTCGCAGAAGCCGCGCCAGGTGCTCGACACGCTCAACTCCTACTACGAGCGGTCCAACGCCAACGTGCACCGCGGTGTGCACGTGCTCGCCGAGGAGGCCACCGCGCTGTACGAGGGCGCCCGCGACAAGGTCGCCGCCTTCATCAACGCGCCCAGCCGTGACGAGGTGATCTTCACCAAGAACGCCTCGGAGTCGCTGAACCTGGTGGCGAACATGCTCGGCTGGGCCGACGAGCCCTACCGGGTGGACCGCGAGACCGAGATCGTCATCACGGAGATGGAGCACCACTCCAACATCGTGCCGTGGCAGCTGCTCTCCCAGCGCACCGGCGCGACGCTGAAGTGGTTCGGGCTGACCGACGACGGCCGGCTGGACCTGTCCGACATCGAGCAGGTCATCACCGAGAAGACGAAGATCGTCTCCTTCGTGCTGGTCTCCAACATCCTGGGCACCGTCAACCCGGTCGAGGCCATCGTGCGCCGCGCCCAGGACGTCGGCGCGCTGGTGCTGATCGACGCCTCGCAGGCCGCCCCGCACATGGCGCTCGACGTGCAGGCGCTCGGCGCCGACTTCGTGGCCTTCACCGGCCACAAGATGCTCGGCCCGACCGGCATCGGGGTGCTGTGGGGCCGCCAGGAGCTGCTGGAGGACCTGCCGCCCTTCCTCGGCGGCGGCGAGATGATCGAGACCGTCTCGATGCACTCCTCCACCTACGCCCCGGCGCCGCACAAGTTCGAGGCCGGCACCCCGCCGATCGCCCAGGCCATCGGGCTCGGCGCGGCCGTGGACTACCTGACCGCGATCGGCATGGACAAGATCGCCGCGCACGAGCACGCGCTGACCGAATACGCTCTTGAGCGGCTGCACGAGGTCCCCGACCTGCGGATCATCGGCCCGACGACCGCGCAGGACCGGGCCGCCGCGATCTCCTTCGTGCTGGGCGACATCCACCCGCACGACGTCGGCCAGGTGCTCGACGAGCAGGGCATCGCGGTCCGGGTCGGCCACCACTGCGCCCGGCCGGTCTGCCTGCGGTACGGAATTCCCGCGACCACCAGGGCGTCGTTCTATCTGTACTCCACCCCGGCCGAGGTCGACGCCCTGGCCGAGGGTCTCGAACAGGTCAGGAACTTCTTCGGGTGACGATGGCGGTGCTGCTGTGAAGCTGGACTCGATGTACCAGGACGTGATCCTGGACCACTACAAGCACCCGCACGGGCGGGGCCTGCGTGACGGCCAGGCCGAGGTGCACCACGTCAACCCCACCTGCGGTGACGAGATCACCCTGCGGGTGCGACTGGACGGCAGCGTCATCGGCGACGTGTCGTACGAGAGCCAGGGCTGTTCGATCAGCCAGGCCAGCGCCTCGGTGCTGAACGACCTCCTGGTCGGCAAGGACGTCGCGGAGGCGCAGAAGATCCAGGAGACCTTCCTGGAGCTGATGCAGTCCCGCGGGCGGATCGAGCCCGACGAGGCGATGGAGGAGGTGCTGGAGGACGCGGTCGCGTTCGCCGGCGTCTCGAAGTACCCGGCGCGGGTCAAATGCGCGCTGCTGAGCTGGATGGCCTGGAAGGACGCCACGGCGAAGGCCCTGTCCGGCACGACACCCGAGGAGACCGCATGACTGACAGCACCGAGGTCGCTCTCAAGCCGGCCTCCGAGGAAGAGATCCGCGAGGCCCTCTACGACGTGGTCGACCCCGAGCTGGGGATCGACGTCGTCAACCTGGGCCTGATCTACGGCATCCACGTCGACGACACCAACGTCGCCACCCTCGACATGACCCTCACCTCCGCCGCCTGCCCGCTCACCGACGTGATCGAGGAGCAGGCCCAGACGGCGACGGAGGGCATCGTCAGCGCCCTGAAGATCAACTGGGTCTGGATGCCGCCGTGGGGCCCGGACAAGATCACCGACGACGGGCGCGAGCAGCTTCGCGCCCTGGGTTTCAACGTCTGAGACCCGTTCGCAGTGCACCACCGGCCGGCCGGGGCGATCGCGCCCCGGCCGGCCGCTGTGCGTCCCGGTACACCGCGGCTCGCCCCTGGGGGCCCGTGGGCGGGTGGGGTGAGAAACCGGTTACATCGAGTGCTGCAAGGCGTTGACGTGGGCCGACCGGGTTGCGAGAGTGGTCGCACCATCGACATCGGCAGGGGCGGTTACCATGGGCGGCGGCAAGGACGGCGGGTCGGCACGCGCCGAGATGCGGGCGTACGCGACCGGACTGGCCGACGCGCTGCCGCCGTACGCCAGCGACGGCGGCGCCCGTATCCGGCTCGGCGTCAACATCGCGCACCACGACGACACCGCCGCCGACCTGGAGGGCTACGCCCGGCCCCTGTGGGGCCTGGCCCCGCTGGCCGCCGGCGGCGGCGACTTCGCCCACTGGGACCTCTGGGCGCGCGGCCTGGCCGCGGGCACCGACCCCGGGCACCCCGAATACTGGGGCGCCCCCGAGGGGATCGACCAGCGCACCGTGGAGTCCGCCGCCCTCGGCTTCGCCCTGGCGCTGGCCCCCGAGCGGCTGTGGGACCCGCTCAGCGGCGCGCAGAAGGACCGGGCGGGCGCCTGGCTGGCCCGCTTTCTGACCGCCCGCACGCCGGACAACAACTGGAACTTCTTCCCCGTCATGGTCTCCCTCGGCCTGGACCGGGTCGGTTACGCCCACGACCGCGACGCCCGGCACGCCCGCCTGGACCGCCTGGAGACCTACGCGCTGGCCGACGGCTGGTACGGCGACGGTCCCACCGAGCAGCGCGACTACTACATCCCCTGGGCCATGCACTTCTACGGCCTGATCTACGCGGCCCTGGCCGGCGACGAGGACCCCGCGCGCGCCGCCCGCTTCCGCGGGCGGGCCGGCGAGTTCGCCCTCGGCTACCGGCACTGGTTCGCCGACGACGGCTCCGCTGTGCCGTACGGGCGCAGCCTCACCTACCGCTTCGCCCAGGGCTCCTTCTGGGGCGCGCTCGGCTACGCCGACGTCGACGCGCTGCCCGCCGGCGAGGTCAGGGGCCTGCTGATGCGGCACCTGCGCTGGTGGCGCGAGCGCTCCGCGGCGACCTCGCCCGGCGGCCTGCTGAGCATCGGCTACGGCTACCCGCAGCCCGCCGTCGCCGAGCAGTACAACGGACCGGCGTCGCCGTACTGGGCGATGAAGGCCTTCCTGCCGCTCGCACTGCCCGCCGCCCACCGCTTCTGGACCGCCGACGAGCAGCCGCCCCCCGACCTGCCCGACACCCTCGTGCAACCGTCCGCAGGGGCCGTCCTGCTGCGCTCCGGCGGCGACGTGACCCTGCTCAGCGGGCGCCAGCACAACACCTGGGCGCGCGGCGGCCCGGCCAAATACGCGAAGTTCGCCTACTCCACCCGCTTCGGCTTCAGCCTGCCCGCCGGCGACCAGGGCCTGGTGCACGGGGCCTACGACTCGGTGCTCGCCCTCAGCGACGACGAGGGCGACGAGCCGGTGCACTTCCGGGTACGGGAGACCTGCGAGGACCCGGCCGCCACGGGCGACGGCGTCGAGGACGACGGCACCGTCCGCAGCACCTGGCGGCCGTGGGCCGATGTGGAGATCACCACCTGGCTGACCGCCGCCGCGCCCTGGCACCTGCGCACCCACCGCATCCGCACCGGGCGCGCCCTGCACACCGCGGAGGGCGGCTTCGCCGTCGACCGCGACGGCGGCACGGCCGCCCGGGAGGAGGGCGCGGGGCGGGCGATGGCCGTCAGCGCCGGCGGCGACCTCAGCGGGCTCGCCGACCTGCCCTCCGACGACGGCGCCCCCGCGCGCGAAGGCCGGGTGGTCGAGCCGCTGCCCGGCACCAACGTCCTGGCCCGCCGCACCGTCCTGCCCACGCTGGTCGGCCGGCTCCCCCCGGGCGAGCACTGGTTGCGCTGCGCCGTGCTGGGCGCGGGCCCGGCGGGCGCCGCCGCCTGGCAGGACGCCCCGCCGGCCCCGCGCCACTGACCGGCTCAAGGCTCCAGCGCGTGCCCGGTCGTGGCGTCCACGTGGTCGGGGACCTCGTCATGGCGGTCCCCGACCGTCAGCGTGCCGGTCGGCTCGAGGAGCAGGATCGACGCGCCCGACGGCGACGACGGCCGGTGCTCGGTGCCGCGCGGCACGGTGAAGACCGAGCCGCGGGGGAGCAGCACCGTGCGCTCACCGGCCGGCTCGCGCAGCGCGATCTCCAACTCGCCCTCCAGGACCAGGAAGAACTCGTCGGTGTTGTCGTGGACGTGCCACACGTGCTCGCCCGCGACCTTCGCGACGCGCACGTCGTAGTCGTTGACGCGGGTGACGATACGAGGGCTCCACAGGTCGTCGAAGGACGCCAAAGCCGCGGCCAGGGCTGTCGGTTCAGTGCTCATGCCCCATCCTCACCCGCCACGCCGCTCCGGCGAAAGCGATCCCGCCCGCCGGCACCGATCCCCACACCGCGCTGCGGACCCCACGACCTCACCCTCCGCGCGGCCGGAGTCCGCACCACCACCCGAAGGAGCCGGCCGTGCGCAGCGCCGTGGTCACGCCCGAGGGCGACGAGATCCGCTGGGTCGAACTCCGGGCGGGCAGCCGCCGCGCATCTACGTCCACGGCCTCGGCGGCACGTCGCCGGCCGCCTTCACCGAGGCGGCCGCCCACCCCCTGCTGGCCGGCCGCCGCTCGCTGCTGATCGACCTGCTCGGCCACGGCCTCAGCGACCGGCCCGCCGGCTTCGACTACCGCCTGGAGTCGCACGCCGACGCCCTCGCGACGGCCCTGGCCGCCGCGGGCGTCACCGGCGCCGACGTGATCGGCCACAGCATGGGCGGCTCCGTCGCGATCGTCCTCGCGGTCAGACACCCCCGCCTGGTCGCGCGGCTGGTCCTGGCCGACCGGGGTCCGCGTCGTCGCCGTCCCCGACTGCGGGCACAGCATCATGCGGGACAATCCCGAGGGCTTCGCCCGGGCCGCCGCCGCGGCGCTCGCCGTGCCGGGGCGGCCGCGGCGGGCCGGGTGCACGGATGGTCGGGGGACGCGTTAGCGTCATACGTATGAATGACTCCCGTGCCTCCGGCGCCCTCGGCGTCGGACTTGCCACCGTCGCCGACGACGGCACCGTGCTCGACACCTGGTACCCCGCCCCGCAGCTCACCGCGGAGCCGGGGCCCGCGGGCACCGCGCGGCTGACCGCCGAGGAGGCCGCGCAGGCCCTGGGGAGTGCGGCCCCCGCCGCGCTGGGTCCCGACCCGCGCCGCGGCGTCGAGGTGGTCGCCGTCAGGACCGCCATCGCCTCCACCGACGACAAGCCGCTGGACGCGCACGACGCGTACCTGCGGCTGCACCTGCTCAGCCACCGCCTGGTCCGCCCCAACGAGCTGAACCTGGAAGGGCTGTTCGGCGTCCTGGCGAACGTCGCCTGGACCTCGATCGGCCCGGTCCCGGTGCCGAACCTGGCCGCCGCCCGCCTGGCCGCCCGCGCCGCGGGCCTGCACCTGTCCGTCTACGGCGTCGACAAATTCCCCCGGATGACGGACTACGTGGCACCGGCCGGCGTCCGTATCGCCGACGCGGACCGCGTCCGGCTCGGCGCGCACCTCGCCGAGGGCACCACCGTGATGCACGAGGGCTTCTGCAACTTCAACGCCGGAACCCTGGGCACCTCCATGGTCGAGGGCCGCATCTCGCAGGGCGTGGTCATCGGTGACGGCTCCGACATCGGCGGCGGCGCGTCCATCATGGGCACGCTGTCCGGCGGCGGTACGCAGATCGTCTCGGTCGGCGAACGCTGCCTGCTCGGCGCCGAGTCGGGCCTGGGCATCGCCCTCGGCGACGACTGCGTGATCGAGGCCGGCCTCTACGTCACCGCCGGGACCCGGGTGACGCTGCCCGACGGCGAGATCGTCAAGGCCGTCGAAGTGTCCGGCGGCGACAACCTGCTCTTCCGCCGCAACTCCACCACCGGCAAGGTCGAGGTGCTCCAGCGCACCGGCTCGTGGGGCGGCCTCAACGCGGTGCTGCACAGCCACAACTGACGGGTTCGGGCCCCCGGTTGCGGTCAGCTGTACATGGAGTCCAGACCGTAGCCGGGGCCGTAGTACGCCTCCAGCTCCGCGAGATCCTCGCCCTTGCGGTCCTGCGCGTGCGCGATCGCCGCCCGGGACGGCGCCTCGTCCGGCCGCCAGGCCTCCGGCTTCCACAGCGCGCTGCGCAGGAACGCCTTCGAGCAGTGGTAGAAGACCTCGTCGATGTCCACCAGCACCGCCAGCGACGGGCGGTGCCCCTTGACCGTCATCCGGTCGAAGAAGTCCGCGTCCCGCACGAGCCGGGCCCGCCCGTTGATCCGCAGCGTGTCGCCGCGGCCGGGGACCAGGAAGATCAGCCCGACCCGCGGATTGGCCAGGATGTTCAGCAAGCCGTCCGCCCTGCGGTTGCCCGGCCGCTCCGGCACCGCGATGGTCCGCTCGTCCAGCACGAGGGTGAACCCGGCGGGGTCGCCCTTCGGCGACACGTCGCACGACCCGTCCGCCCCCGCGGTGGCCATCAGCAGGAACGGCGCGGCCGCCAGCCACGCCCGGTCCAGCGCGTCCAGCTCCCCGCGCACCTTCGCCGCGTTCCGCGCGGTCGGCTCCCCGACCAGCTCCCGCAGCTCGGCTTCGCTGCCGATCTCCCGCACCCCGCCACCCCCCTGCGTCGACCCTCCTGCGGCCCCTCCTGTGACCCTACCCGCGGCCTCGCTCCGCGAGACGGGGCAGAGCCGGCCCGTACGCGTGACGCGCTCAGCGTCGCCGCGGCCCGCCGCGCAGCGAGGAGACGACCAGGCGGCCGTAGCGCGTGGTGAGCGCGGCGGCCGTCGCGCCCAGTGACGCGGTCAGGGCGAGTGCCAGGTGCCACGGGTCGGAGTCGCCGAGCACCTGCAGGATGGACAGCGCGGTGCCCAGCGGCAGCCCGAGGACGGTCAGCACGCCGAGCGCCCCGGCGATCTGCTGGCTCTCCTGGGTCTGCACGAGCCGCGCGTAGTCCGCGGCCTCGGCGAGGATCAGCTCGAAGCGCTCCGGCAGCCGGTGCTTGCGCTGGAAGGCCAGCAGCAGGGTGTTGGCGGGGCCGTGGGCGCTGAGGTGCTGGCGCCAGTACGTACTGCGGAAGTGCGCGATGCGCTCTTCGAGCGCGGCGACCCGGCGGGCCAGGCCCGGGCCCTCGAAGACGGCGGACAGGTCGTCGGTCAGCTCGTCGATGTGGTTGCGCTGGACGGTGGCGAGCAGCAGTGCGTCGAGGTAGACCGTACGCGCGTTGTGCGCGGCCCAGTCGTAGAAGTCGCCGGCGCCGGTGTCGGCCCGGTGGCCGAGGAAGGCGGCGCCCTGGCGCAGGACGAGCGCGCTCCAGTCCGCCGATATCCGCCGGACCTCGGCCTGGTGGTCCGGTACGTACTCCGGCGGGGCCGGCAGGTCGTCCGGGGCCGAGCGGGACGCGAGCGAGCGCAGGTACTCGTCCGCCTCCGGCGGGACCTCCCCGGTCGCCGCGTCACGCAGCGCCAGCGCGCCGAACGCCGGGCCGGGAGCCACGAAGGTCACGGTGTACGGCCGCGACAGCGCGAACGGCGCCGCGGCCGCGGCGGTGTCGGCCACCGCGCCCAGCAGCGCCGCCGGCGCCAGCGCGCCCTCGAGCGGGTCGGACTCCCCGACCAGCCGCCGGTGGCTCATGGCCCGCAGCAGCGGCAGTATCGGCGTGCTGCCGGCGACGGTGAAGTGCAGGACCGCGAGCGCCTGCCGGGCGGCCCTCGCGGTGGGAGTACGCAGCAGCTCCATCCCGTCGAGCCGCAGGGCCCCCTCCGACCGGGACTCCCACGTGTGCCACCGGCGGTCGTACAGGGCGCGGGCCGCCGCGGTCGTGAACACCCCGCGTCTGCCGTCCGCGTCCGCGACCCGTCCTCCCACCTGGAAAGGCAGCGGCCCCGCCGCCCACGGCGGATCCGCGTCCAGCCCCACCGGCACCAGGACGGCGAAGTGCTGCCGCGTCCCCGTCGCCGCCCCCTGCGCCACGGTCGCGGCGTGCCGCCGCGCTTCACTGACCCCACTCACCCGCCCACCTTGCCGCCCCGGCGTCCCCGCACGCAATCGGCGCTCCCGGTGCGCGTCCCCGCGTGAGGGGAACCGGCGGCCCGGAGGGCCTACGCTGAGTGCGCAAGGCGGCGCGGTCCGCCTTCGTCGCCGAGCCCGACGTGTCGAATGGGAGCTGTCCCGATGTCCGCAAGTCCTCTCGTCCTGCCGCCCGTACGGCTGCTGTCCCCGGACGAACTGGCGCAACTGGCGCTGGACGTGCCGCTGCTCGACCGCGCGTTGCGGCTGGCCCGCTGGGCGGCGCCGGAGCGGGCGGTGGACGCCGTGGGGGAGCTGCTGGACGCCGATCTGGTGGCCGCCGCCGAGGAGTTGGGCGGCGACCAGGGCGAGGACGAGGACCGGCTCGTGGACGCGGCGCAGGCGTGGGCCGTCGCCGTGGACACCGGGCTGGTCGACCTGGAGATCGAGGAGGAGGCCGAGGAGTCCACCCCGCCGGGTGAGGCGGCCGGGCGGGCGGTGCCGGGTGAGGCGGCCGAGCGGATCGCCGCGGGGGACCCGCGGGACGTGCTCGACGTGTGGCTCGCCGCGGCGGAGGCCGCGCTCGCGGAGGCCGCGTCGCCGGACCTGGAGCAGCTGCCTGACGACCTGGGCGACCTGGAGGAGCAGGACTGGGACCCGGATGAGGAGGCCGAGTTCCTCGACACCGCGCTGGCCAACCTCTACACCCTGACGGCGCTGGACGACGGCTCGGAGGCCACCCAGGGCGCGGTGCCGCTGCCGGTGCTTGCGGCGTCGCTGGTGGTGCCGGACGACATGGAGCAGCCCAGTGACGCCGTCCTCGAAGAGGTCACCGAGGTCATGATGCGGCTGGACGACCACTTCCGGCTGCTGGCACCTGCGGGGCTGCTGGACTACCGGCCGGTGGACGAGGCGCTGATCGAGGAGGACGAGGAGCCGGGGCCGCAGGCGCGGGACGGCGAGCTGGACCCGGAGGAGATCTCCCGCTACGGAATGGTGCGGCTCACCCCGCTGGGCGTGCACGGCCTGCGGGAACTGCTCATGGAGGCGGGCGCGGTGGCGCCGGTGGTGGGCGACCTCGCGGGGGCGACCGGCACCGGGCTGCTGGACGCGCTGGCCGGATATCCGGACCACGCGGCCCGCGCGGAGGCGGAGTTGTGGCTCCTGGACCGCAAGCCGGTGGACGCGGCGCGGGAGTTGCTGGCGGCCGGCCGCGGTGACGACGAGGGCGCTCCCGCCCGTCGGCTGATGTGCCAGCAGACGCTGACCCTGGTGGGCGCCGAGGCCGAACCCGCCTTGCGCGAGGTGCTCGACGACCGGCAGCTCGGCGGTCTGGCCCGGGTGTGGCTCACCGAGAGCGGCGCGTCCGACGTGCCGACGCCCGACGCGGACATGATCTTCTGGCTGACCATCGACACCCTGGCCGCCCAGCTCGCCGCGGACGACGACCCGGAGCTGCTGTCGGACCTGGTCCGCGACCTGGTCGAGCGGCACGACGGCTTCTTCGACGCGGCCTGGCGGGTGGAGCACCCGGCCACCGCCGACGTGCTGGAGGCGATGGGCCGGCTGCACCCGGACCGCAAGGCCGCCAAGGACGCCCGCAAGGCCGCCTTCAAGGCCCGCTCCCGCGACGGGGCCTGAGGGCGGAGGGGACGCGGAGGGGCGGCCCCGGCCGTCCCTCCTGCCACGCGTTTTGAATCTCCCTTTACGAATTCTTGGCCTCACTATGGAGCCGCCCTTTTCCGTATCCGCTCCGTTCACCGGCAGTTGGCCGCCGGCCGGGAGCGTGGCCGCCGCATGCACGCGCCATCGCGACATAAGGGAGCCACCGTGCCGCTCAGCCGCAGAGACTTCGTCCACCGTTCCGCGCTCACCGGCGCCGGCATCGCCCTCGCCGGTGCCGTCGACGTCCTGGCCACCGCACCCGGCGCGCTCGCCGCGGGGGCGCCCGCGGGCCGCGGTGACGACCACGGCCACCCGCACGGACACTGCCCCGAACTGGGCTACGGGCCGCTGATCGCCGACCCCGCGGGCCTGCTCGCGCTGCCGGCCGGCTTCACCTACCGGGTCGTCACCCGGACGGGCACGACCACGCTGGAGTCCGGCGGGACGACCCCGTCGAACCACGACGGCACCGCCGCCTTCGCGGGCGAGCGCGGCGCCACGCTGCTGGTCAACAACCACGAGATCGGCGGCCCGCTGACCGCCGCGGCGCACCCCGTACCGCACGTCCCCGGCCTGGTCTACGACCCCGCCGCCGCCGGCGGCTGCACGGTCGTCGAGGTGCCGAGGCACTGGCGCGGCGACGAGGACGGCCGTGGCGGGGGCCACGCCGAGCCGGTCACCGAGTGGGTCGGCATCGCCGGCACCGCCACCAACTGCGCCGGTGGTGCGACTCCCTGGGGCACCTGGCTGACCTGCGAGGAGACCGAGGACCGGGCCGGTTCCAACGGTATGACCAAGGACCACGGCTACGTCTTCGAGGTCGACCCGCACGACCGGCACGCCAATCGCGACCCCGAGCCGATCAAGGCGCTGGGCCGCTACGCGCACGAGGCCGTCGTCGTCGACCCCCGGCGCGGCCACCTCTACCTCACCGAGGACGCGTCGGGCCCCAACGGCCTGCTCTACCGCTGGACCCCGCCGCACGGCTTCCAACACGGCCGCGGCCGGCTCGCCGCGCTGGGCGACACCGACGGCGTGCTGCAGGCCTTCCGCTGCTTCGACTCCGTCGGCCGCTTCGTGGACGACCTGTCGCGCGCGACGAAGATCGGCACCCGCTACGGCGTGGACTGGGTCGACGTGCCCGACCGCGACGCGCGGACCGCCTCGGTCCGCAAGCAGTTCACGGACGGCGAGGTCACCAGGGCGCGCAAGCTGGAGGGCATGTGGTGGGCGGACGGCGGCACCTACGTCGTCTCGTCCTTCGCCCGCGGGGAGAGCCCGGTCCAGCACGACGGCGCCGTGTGGTTCTACGACCCGGCCCGCCGCACCCTGACCCTCAAGGTGCTGCTCGGCGTCAACACCGCGCCGGAGCAGGACGGTTCCTTCGACGGCCCCGACAACATCACGGTGTCGCCGTACGGCGGCCTGATCATCGCCGAGGACGGCGCCGGCGTGCAGCACCTGTTCGGCGCGCTGGACGACGGCCGCACCTACCCGCTGGCCCGCAACGAGCTGAACATCGGCAGCGAAGCGGAGCCGGAGTACAGCGAGTTCACCGGCGTGACCTTCTCGCCCGACGGCGACACGCTCTTCGCCAACATCCAGACGCCGGGCATCATGCTCGCCGTCACCGGCCCCTGGCGCCGCCAGGCCGCCGGCCGCTGAGCCCGCCCGCGGGGAGCGACGGCCGCCCCGGAGCGACGGCTCCGGGTCGGCCGTACCGATTCCGCGCGGCTCAGCAGCCGTTGAGGATCGAGGAGAGCGCCGACTTCTCCGCGCTGTCCACGGTCAGCCCGTAGTAGTGCTTGACCTGCACCCAGGCACGGGCATAGGTGCACTGGTACGACGCGCGCGGCAGCCACTCGGCCGGGTCGTCGTCGCCCTTGGAGCGGTTGGACGACGCCGAGACGGCTATGAGCTGCGGGCGGGTCACGTCGTTTGCCAGGCCCTGCCGCTGGGCGGTGGTCCACGCCCACGCGCCGGAGTCCCACGCCTCGGCCAGCGGGACGAGGTGGTCGATGTCGAACGTCGACGGGTTGGTGGTGGTCACCCCGTCGTAGGCGCTGGTCCAACTGCCCGACGTGGACTTGCAGGAGCTGTCGGTCACCACACCGCTGCCGTCGCGCTTGAGCACGTACTCGCGGGTGTCGCAGGTCCCGGAGATGGTGATCCAGGTCGGGAACAGGTTGCGGTCGTAGGTGGAGGCGTGCGTCTCGGGGGTCGCCGTCATCCCGGAGAGGTAACTGCGGGCGGTGGAGGCGGCGATGGGGGTGGGCAGCGCGGCTTGCGCGGTGCCGCTGCTCGCCAGCAGGGCGGTGGCGGCGAGCGCGGCGGCGCCCGCGGTCGAGCCTATTCGGAGTGCGAGACGGTTAGCGGGCATGGCTGAGCGCTCCCGTTGCTAGGGGTGGGCGTGTGGTCGCACGCCGTGCTCAACCAGGGTCCCGGCCACGGGTCTATGCGGGTAGACGGTCGGCGGTAAAATCTAAGTGACCATGACAAAAACACGCGCGCGGGTGATCCGGCGCGCGCGCATGCGAACGGCCCGGCTCCGCAAGGGAGTCCGGGCCGTTCGCGGTCCACTCACGGGGCCGCGGGAGCCGGGCCGTCCGCCGCGCCCGGATCGGCTCAGAGGGCCGCGGCCCCCGGCTTGACCAGGGACTTCGCGGTGCGCGCGTCCACGAACGTACCGATCGCGGTCATCTCCCACTCGCCGGAGAACTGCTTGACCAGCTTGGCCATCAGCACGCCCGTTCTGGCCTCCCCGCTGGTGAGGTCGAAGCGCACCAGCTCCTCGCCGGAAGCGGCGTCCAGCAGCCGGCAGTACGCCTTCGCGACCTTGTTGAACTTCTGCCCCGAATACGAGTTGACGGTGAAGAGCAGGCCGGTGGCCTCCGGCGGCAGCCCGCCGAGGTGGACGGTGATCGACTCGTCGTCGCCCGAGCCGTCGCCGGTGAGGTTGTCCCCGGAGTGCTGGATCGCGCCGTTCAGCACGGTGAGCCGGCCGAAGTAGCAGGTGTCCAGATGGTTGCGCTGCGGACCGTAGACGATCACCGACGCGTCGAGGTCGATGTCCCGGCCGCCGAAGGCCGGCTCCCAGCCCAGGCCCATACGGACCGAGGACAGCAGCGGCTTGCCGCCCTTGACCAGCGACACCGTCTCGTTCTTCCGCAGATTGACCCGGCCCTTGTCCAGGTTGATCCGTCCGGGCGCGGCAGCCGGGGCCGGGGGCTGGGCCGGCGGCGCGGCGGGCGGCGGAGGCGGCAGGTGGGTGGCCGCGGGACCGGTCGGCGGGGCCTGCGCGGTCTGCGGCGCCGGCGCGGCGGGCTGCGCGGGTGCGGCCGGCTCGTCGACGCTCACGCCGAAGTCGGTGGCGATGCCCGCCAGGCCGTCGGCGTACCCCTGCCCGACCGCGCGGACCTTCCAGGCGCCGCCCCTGCGGTAGACCTCGACCACCACCAGGGCGGTCTCCGGGCCGAGCCCGGCCGGGGCGAAGGTGGCGATCACCGAACCGTCGTCGGCATTGCGCACGGTGGCCGTCGGCACCGTCCCCGCGAAGGCGGCACCGCCGTCCAGGCTCGCCGTCACCACGATCTTCTCGATACCGGCGGGCACCGCCTCGGTGTCCACCGTGATGGCGTCCGGGGCGGATCCGCCACCCGGGCGGTGCGTCACCCCCGGGCCGCCCTGCGGCTGGTTGTAGAAGACGAAGTCGTCGTCGGAGCGCACCTTGCCGTCGGCGGTGAGGAGCAGGCCCGAGACGTCGAGCCGCGCCGGGGCGGCCACATCGACGGCCACGCGGGGGACGGACAGCGGCACATTCGAGCCAGGCGTCATTGCGGTCATGTCCGGCTAACGACCGACTCCGCTTTGCGGTTCCATTACCCGGCCGCCCGGGGGACGGCCCGTACGCCGAGGCCGTCGGTGGAGCGTGCGGGCAGCGCGAAGGCGGACACCGTCTCGGGCGGCAGCGGGCGCAGCCCGAGCAGGCCGTGGACCGCCGCGGCGGTCAGCGCGTGCCACAGCCCGGCCTGCCGCAGCATCGCGTGGTCCCCGCCGGGCACCACGAATCGGCACACCTGGGCGCCCGCCGCCCGTGCCCGTACGGCCGTCAGCAGCGACTCGCGCGGGGAGGTGATCCGGTCGGCCGCCGCGTGCACGAACACCAGCCGTGCCCCGGCCAGTTGCTCGACCGGGTCCTCGGGCGGGCACCACGCGGCCAGCGCGACCACCCCCGCGACCCCCGGCTCCGCCGCGATCCGCAGCGCGGCCCTGGCCCCCATCGAATGGCCCACCAGCACGGTGGGAAGCCCCCCGGTGCGCTCCCGCAGCGCGGCCAGCGCCTCGGCGGCGTCCCGTGCGGCGTCGGCCCGCTCGCCGTTCCACCCGCGGTGCCGATACCGGGCCTCGGCGACCGTCAGGCCGCCGCCCCTGCCGACGGCCGTCGCGAACGGCCGCATCCGCCACGACGCCGGATTGAGCCATGAGGGGCGCCGCAAGCCGTTCTCCGCGCCGCCGTGCAGCAGCAGCACGGCGCCCTCGGCGCCGGGCGCCGCCACGCGCATCACCATCCGGGGGTCCACCCCCGTACGATCCCACGGCTCCCCGGTCAGTACGGCCAGATCGGCGGGTCGGTGCAGAAGGCGCCGCCCAGGTTGGCGTGGGCCGGGTCGGCCGGGTCGAGGTCGCCCTGGGCGGCGAGGAGGGCGGCGGCGAAGGGCTCGGAGTCGTCCTGGGGCTCGTAGCCCAGCGCGCGGCTCGGGCCGAGGTCCCACCACAGCCGGGTGTTGGCCGAGCTGCCGTGGACGACGGTGTGACCGGTGACGTCGGCGGTGAGGGCCGCGTGGAAGAGGCGGGCGCCGTCCGCGGGGCTCATCCAGACCGACAGCATGCGGACCGTGGTGGGTTCGGGGAAGCAGGAGCCGATCCGGATCGACACCGTGTCGACCCCGTGCCGGTCGGCGTAGAGCTGCGCCAGGTCCTCGCCGAAGCACTTGGACAGGCCGTAGAAGGTGTCGGGACGGCGCGGGGTGTCGACCGGGATGAGCGGGTCGTCGCCCTGCGGGCGCGGGGTGAAGCCGACCGCGTGGTTGCTGGACGCGAAGACGATCCGCCGCACCCCTTCCTCGCGCGCCGCCTCGTAGAGGTTGAAGGTGCCCTCGATGTTGGCCCGCAGGACCTTCTCGAAGGTCGACTCCAGCGAGATGCCGGCCAGGTGGACGACGGCGTCGACCCCGCGTACGGCGGCGCGCAGGGCGTCGCGGTCGGCGAGGTCCGCGGTGATCGCGTCGGGCTCGCCGTCGATCGGCAGCATGTCGAGCAGCCGCAGCCGGTAGCCGTAGGACGGCAGGAGGCCGCGCATGAGGGTGCCGAGACCTCCGGCGGCGCCGGTGAGCAGAATGGTGCGGGGAGCGGGCATGGGGAGGTCTCCTCGGTCTCACCGGCCCCGGGGGGCCACTGACATGACGGACGCGCCGGCGGGTGCGGCCGGCGCGGTGGGCCGGTGGCACCCCGGTGAGTATATCCGTGGCCGCTATTCAGGTATATGGACAAGAAGGGTCCGTTGCGGGTGCATGTGAGCGGTGCTCGGCGGCTTGACCCGCCTGTGGGTGCTCGCCTAGCGTGGCAGCGTTCATGAATATAGACGTGAATCATATGAGCGCACAGACCGGACCTTCAGGGGGAACCCGATGACCTCACCCTCACTCGCCGAGCGTCTCGACGGCCTGCTGTTCTTCCCCGTGACGGCCTTCGGCCCGGACGGCGGTCTGGACCTCGACGCCTTCCGCGCGCACGTGCGCGCCGGGGTGGACGCCGGTGCGGCGGCCGTCTTCGCCTGCTGCGGCACCGGCGAATTCCACGCCCTGTCGCCCGCGGAGTTCGGCGCGTGCGTGGCCGCCGCGGTCGAGGAGACCGCGGGCCGGGTGCCGGTGGTCGCGGGTGCGGGCTACGGCACCGCGCTGGCCCTCGAATACGCCGGCATCGCGGAGCGGGCCGGCGCCGACGGGCTGCTGGCGATGCCGCCGTATCTGGTCGTCCCCGACCAGGAGGGCCTGCTGCGCCACTACCGCGCGCTCGCGGCCGGCACCGCGCTCGACGTCATCGTCTACCAGCGCGACAACGCCGTCTTCGCGCCCGCCACCGTCGTCGAACTCGCCAGGGTCCCCAACATCATCGGCCTCAAGGACGGTCACGGCGACCTCGACCTGATGCAGCGGATCATCAGCGCGGTCCGCACCGAACTGCCCGGCGACGGCTTCCTCTACTTCAACGGCCTGCCCACCGCGGAACTGACCGGGCTCGCCTATCGCGGCCTCGGGGTCACCCTCTACTCCTCGGCCGTCTACGCCTTCTCGCCGGAGATCGCCCTGGCCTTCCACCGGGCGCTGACCACCGGCGACGACGCCACCGTCGACCGGCTGATCGACGGCTTTTACCGCCCGCTGGTCAACCTCCGCAACCAGGGCCGCGGTTATGCCGTGTCGCTGGTCAAGGCCGCGGTGCGGCTGCGCGGCCTGGACGTCGGCGAGGTCCGGCCGCCGCTGTCGGAGCCGGCGCCCGCGCACGTCAAGGAACTGGCCGAACTGATCGAGCACGGGCTCACGTTGCTGGGGGAGCGCTGACATGCGGACGTCCGCCTTCGTCTACCCCTGGGACGTCGTCGGCGACCCGGCCGCCGCCGGCCGGATCGCCGCGCTGGGCGTGCAGCAGGTCACCCTCGCCGCCGCCTACCACTCCACCCGGGCACTCACCCCGCGCCACCCGCGCCACCGGGTGGTCACCGCGGAACACTCCGCCGCGCTCTACCCGCCGGACCCGAAGCGCTGGCAGGGAAGGGAGTTGCGGCCGTACGCGGCAGGTACGTGGGCCGCGGCCGACGATGCCTGGGCCACCGCGGCGGCCGAACTGCGGGCCGCCGGGCTCGACGTGCACAGCTGGGTGGTGCTCGCCCACAACTCCCGGCTGGGCGCGGAACACCCGGACACCAGCGTCGTCAACGCCTACGGCGACCGCTACCCGTGGGCGCCCTGCATCGCCCAGGAGCCCGTCCGCGCCTATCTGCTGGACCTCGCCGCCGAGGCCGCCGCCCGCCCCGGCGCGGCCGGCACGGAGCTGGAGTCGCTGGGCTGGTACGGGCTCGCGCACCTGCACGCGCACGACAAGATCGGCGGGGTGCCGCTCGGGGACGCGGCCCACTACCTGATGTCGCTGTGCTTCTGCCCGTGGTGCCGGGACGGCTACGCCGATCTCGGCGCCGACCCCGGGGAGCTGGCCTCGGCCGTCCGTACCGCGCTGGCGCCGGTGTGGTCGGACGGCGGCAGCGACGCGGCGGGACTGCCGGGCATCGAGCGACTGCTCGGCGCCCGGTGGACCGAACTGACCCTGTCCTGGCGTACCGGGACGGCCGCTTCACTCCAGGAACAGGCCGTCGCGGCGGTGCGCGCGGCCGCCGAACCCGGCTTCCAGGTGCTCATGCACGCCGACCCGGCCGCCTACCGCTGCGGCGCCAACGCCGGTGTGCGGCCCGCGGGGATCCTCGCCCACGCCGACGGCCTCGTGCTGCCCTGCCCGGGGGGCCCCGCGGGCGCCGCGGGCCGCGAGGCGGTGCTCGCCCCGGTCGCCGCGCACGCGGGGCCGCACACCGTGGTCGCCGCCAACTTCACGGTGGTCTCCGGCATGGGCGGCAGCCCCGGCACCCTCGCCGCCGACGTCGCGCACGCCGCCGAGGCCGGCGCCAACCAGCTGCGGCTCTACCACGCGGGACTCGCCTCGGACGCCGACCTGGCGGCGGTCCGCGCGGCACTGCCCGCCGGGTGACCGGAGCGCGGCGATCATGGGGGTACCGCCGCGCCCCGGAGCATCACCGGTCGGGTGAGCCAGGAGGATGGTGCATACCCAAGTCGCCACCGGTGCACGGGAGGTTGCCGTGTTCTCGAATTTATTTCCGGGACATTTCCCGGCGCCACCCCCCGGTGCCCCACGCACCGCGGGAGGGCCCGCGCATGGGCGCTTCCGGCGGTTCAGAAGATGCCGCCGACCTTCGCCGTGCCGCCCGAGCCGTACCCGGCGGTGACCGTGTAGCTGTCGCCGTCGGTGCCGCCCTGCCCCTGGTCGTGGTTGAACTGGCCGGAGAAGGTGTACGAGCCGGGTGCGAGGGTCTGCCCGGCGTTCAGCGTCCAGCGGTAGACCAGGTACTGGCCCTCCACGGTGACCTGGGCGGCGGTCCGGTCCGGGACCGACGTCCACGAGCCGGTGCTGGTCTCGTGGCTGTTCCTGGCGATCCGCAGCTCCACGGTCAGCGAGGTCAGCGGCTGGGTCGTCGTCAGGTCGACGTCGCTCTGCGTCCAGTAGTCGTTGCTGGCGGGGGCGATGACGCCGTTGGAGGACAGGGGGCCGTCGGCGGTCGGCGCCCGGCCGCCGGTGTCGTTGCCGCCGGACGGCCCGGGCGAGCTGGCCGGCGGCGGCTGCGGGCTCGGCGCCACCGGGGACTTGCGGCCGGGCGTGCCGTGCGGGGTGGCGACGGTCCTGCGGTGCCCGGGGGCCGCTGTGGTGTGCCGCGGCACCGGCGCCCGTGTTCCCGCGCTGCCCGAGGCGCCGGTCGCGGGGGCCTGCGAGGTGGCGGCGTCCGTGCCGCCCGACGTGACGACCGTGCCGGTCGGCTGGCTGTCGCCGGTCACGGCGCCCACCGCGAGGCCGCCGATGCCGATCGCCCCCGCCACCGCCGCCGTCACCGCGGTCACCCGCATCCAGGGCGCGGCGGGCGGCCGGTCGTAGCCCCTGGCGCGGGAGTCGTGCACTCCCGGCCCGGTGTCGTCGGCGGCCATCGCGTGCTCGACCCTGGCCAGCATCCGTTCCCTGTCGGGCCGGTGGGCGTCGGCCGCGTTCCGCAGCCGCTCCGGCAGATCGGTCATCACATTCCCCGTCCCGTACGAGTACGAGCACGAGTCGCAGGACCCGCCGCACCCAGCAATCGCTGTGCGCCCGGGCCGATTTCACCCGCAGCGCCGTTTGCCGCGCCGGCCGCGCCGGCCGGTCGGGCGGCGCGCGGCAGGCGTTCGGGACCGGCGGGACTGCGTACAGCCGCCGATCCGGCCTCCTGCACCGTACCGGCTTCCGCGGTCCACGGTTCGAGCAGCCTCTCCAACTCCGCGATGCCGCGGGAGGTCTGGCTCTTGACCGTGCCGACCGAGATGCCCAGCGCCGCCGCCGTGTCGCGCTCCGACAGGTCGAACGCGTGCCGCAGCACCACGCAGGCCCGTTTGCGGAACGGCAGCCGCTGCAGCGCCTCGCGCAGGTCGAGCACCGCCGGCAGGTCGGGCCCGTCGGTGCGTTCCGGGCGCTGCGACCAGAACAGGGCGACCCGGCGCCGCTCGCGCATCGCGCTGCGTATCCGTGAACGCGCCAGGTTGGCCACCACGCCGCGGGCGTACGCCACCGGGTGGTCGGCTGTCCGCACCCGGTCCCAGCGCCGCCACAGGGCCACCAGGGCGTCCGCCGCGAGGTCGTCGGCGGCGTCCGCCTCGCCGGTCAACAGGTGGGCGAGGCGGGCGAGTTCGGCGTAATGCCGTTCGAAGAACGCGTGGAACGCGGCGGCATCGTCGTCGACGGCAGTGCCCACGATCACCTCTTCCTGCCCGGACCTCCCTGCCACGGCGCGGCGAGAGCGTAGCAGCGGGGAAAGGCTATGGGCAGAGGTCGGGAATCATCTTTCTTTCCCGTGGTAACCGCTGGTCGACGGCCTGTGACCGCGGGGATGCCGGTGGCATCAGCCGCCGGCACGCACGCAGCGCTGCACCCGGGTCACCAGCGGCAGGCCGAACGCGCCCGCGGACGTCTCGGGGCGCGAGCGCAGGTAGTCCCCGATGCCCGCCAGCACCGCCGCCCGCTCGTCGGGCGCCATCACCAGGATGTGCGAGTGCGTCGCCACCGTGGCGGTCAGCGACTCGATCGTGCGCGGCATGCTGTGCGGGAAGTCCTCGTCCACCGCGGCGGAGAAGGCCGGGTGCGGCGCGATCCTGCGGCTCGGATTGGTCTCCCAGCCCAGGTACGACACCTGGGTCGGCGAGACCGCGGCGAGCCCGGCGACCCACTCCACCCGGTCGTCCTCGGCGTTGGACAGCGTCGCCAGCGGGCCGCCCGGCCGCAGCACCCGGGCGATCTCCGGCAGCGCCCTGTCCTGGTCGAACCAGTGGATCGCCTGCCCGACCAGCACCGCGTCCACCGACGCGTCCGGCAGCGGGATGCTCTCGGCGGAGCCGCCGAGGGCGGTGGCCGCGGGCACCTGGCGGCGCAGCTCGTCGAGCATCGCCGGGTCCGGTTCCACCGCCGTCACCCGGTGCCCGAGCGCGACCAGGCCGCCGCTCAGCTTGCCGGTGCCGGCCGCCAGGTCCAGCACGTGCAGGGCCGCGCCCCGCTCCCGGGCGGCGGGGGCCAGCGCCCAGGCGACGGCCTCGGCCGGGTAGTCCGGCCGGTGGGCGGCGTATTCGGCGGCGACCGCGCCGAAGGAGGCGGCCCGCCTCGCGTACAGCTCCGGGTCGTACCCGGTCCCGTGAGTGCTCATGCCGCCGACCCTACGGCGGCCCCCGGCGGCGCCGGGGCAGGGGTCACAGGCGCCTGGTGGCGAGCAGCAGGCGGTCGCGGGCGTCGAAGAGCGCGTCCTTGATCATCTGCTCGTGCGCACCGGTGAGCCGGGCGACCGGGACCGAGCAGCTCACCGCGTCGCGCGCGGGCGTCCGGTAGGGGACCGCGATGCCGAAGCAGCGCAGCCCCAGGGTGTTCTCCTCGCGGTCCACCGCGAAGCCCTGCTCGCGGATGACCGCCAGCTCCGCGATCAGCTTCTCCCGGTCGGTGTGGGTGTGTTCGGTGAGCGGCTCCAGCGTCTCCGGCAGCAGCTTGCGCACCTGCTCGTCCGTATACGTGGCGAGCAGTGCCTTGCCCAGTGACGTGGAGTGGGCGGGCAGCCGCCGGCCGACCCGGGTGAAGGGGCGCAGGTAGTGCTGCGACTGCCGGGTCGCCAGGTAGACCACGCTCGTCCCGTCGAGGCGCGCGAGGTGGATGGTCTCGCTGGTGTCGTCCGACATCCGGTCCAGCGTCGGCCGGGCCGCGGCCACCACCTCGTCACCGTCGATGTAGGAGGTGCCGACGAGCAGCGCGCGCACGCCGATGCCGTACCGCGTGCCGGTCGCGTCGGTCTCGATCCAGCCGAGGTCGACCAGGGTGCGCAGCAGCATGTAGAGGCTGGACTTGGGGTAGCCGACGGATTCCTGCACGGACGCCAGGCTGTGCATACCGGGCCGGCCGGCGAAGAACTCCAGCAGTTCCACCGTGCGGACGGCGGACTTGACCTGGGAACCGGCTCCCTCGGCAGCACCCATTGCGCTCGACCCCTCTTGTTCGGCCGGGAGGCCCGGACGTAGGCTCCCTTGGAGATTCACATCTGAAGACGTTGTTCAGTATAGAGAACGACGACGGTGTGCAGTACGGAAATGTGGAGGTTATTCCGGTGGCAGTCCCAGTCTGGAGCGTCGACCCCCGTACCGGGAAGCAGCGCGAGCAGGTCGCCGTCGAGGCCACGGCGGCCGAGGTCGACGCCGCCGTCCGCGCCGCCGCCAGGGCGATCCCCGCCCTCGCCGACCGCAGCGTACGCTCCCGGCTGCTGCGCGCCGCTGCCGGGGCGCTGGAGGAATCGGCCGCCGCCGTCATCGCCGCCGCCGACGCGGAGACCGCGCTCGGCGTGCCCCGGCTCACCGGCGAGCTGGCCCGTACCGCCTACCAGCTGCGGGCTTTCGCCGAGGTCGTGGACGAGGGCGCCTTCCTCGACGTGATCATCGACCACGCCGACCCGGCCGCGCAGCCGATCCCGCGGCCCGACCTGCGCCGGATGAAGATCCCGCTCGGCGTCGTCGCCGTCTACGCGGCCAGCAACTTCCCGCTCGCCTTCTCCGTCCCCGGCGGCGACACCGCCAGCGCGCTGGCCGCCGGCTGCCCGGTCGTGGTCAAGGCGCACCCCGACCACCCGGCCACCTCCGCGCTGTGCACCGAACTGCTGCGCGCCGCCGCCGTGTCCGTCGGCCTGCCCGCCGACACCGTGGTGACCCTGCACGGCTTCCAGGCCGGCGTCGAGCTGGTACGCCACCCGCTGGTCGCCGCCGCGGGCTTCACCGGCTCCGTCCCCGGCGGCCGCGCCCTCTACGACGCGGCGGCCGCCCGCCCGCAGCCCATCCCCTTCTACGGCGAGCTGGGCAGCCTGAACCCCGTCGTCGTCACGCCGGACGCCGCCGCAGAGCGGGCCGAGCAGATCGGCGCCGGGCTCGCCGGGTCCTTCACCCTCGGCGTCGGGCAGTTCTGCACCAAGCCCGGCCTGGTGCTCGCCCCGGCCGGGCAGGACGGCGACCGGCTGGTGGCCGCGCTCACCGCCGCCGCGGGCGAGGCGGCGCCCGGCGTGCTGCTCGACGCCCGCATGCGGGACAACTTCCTCAAGGGCGCCGCCAGTCGCGTCGCGCTGCCCGGCGTGTCCGCGCCGGTCGTCCCCGCGGGCGAGGGGGAGACCGGGGTGCGCCCCGGCTTCGTCACCGTCGCGGCACCCGACCTCGACGAGTCGCTGCTCGAGGAGTGCTTCGGGCCGCTGACCGTGGTCGTACGCTACGGGTCCGCGGCCGAGCTGGCCGCCGTCCTCGACCGGCTCCCCGGCAACCTCACCGCGACCGCCCACCTCGGCTCCGCCGAGGCCGCGCAGGAGGGCGGGTCCGCGGCGGCACTGCTGGCCCGCCTCACCGCGCTGGCCGGCCGCGTCCTGGTCGACGGCTGGCCCACCGGCGTCGCGGTCGCCCCCGCCCAGCACCACGGCGGCCCCTACCCGGCGACTACCTCGACCTCCACCTCGGTGGGCGCCACCGCCATCGAACGCTGGCTGCGCCCGGTCGCCTACCAGGACACCCCGCCGGCCCTGCTGCCCCTCGAACTCCGCGACGCCAACCCCCTCGGCGTCCCCCGCCGCGTCGACGGCACGCTGTCCTAGACGGCTTCTCCGCCTGAGGGGCACCGTCCCTCAGGCGCGCTGCGGGCGCAGGGCCACGGCCGTCGCGAGGGCCGTCAGGCAGACGAGGGCGGCCGCGATCAGCAGGCTCAGGCGCATCCCGGTCATGAAGTGCGCCTTGTCGGCGACCAGCGAGCCGAAGAGGGCCACGCTCAGGGCGCCCGCGACCTGGCGGCCCGCGTTGAGCACGCCGGCCGCCAGGCCCGCGCGGTCCGCGGGAACGGCGCCCATCGCCGCGGCGGTCAGCGGCGGGACCGCCAGCGCGCCGCCCAGGCCCAGCGGGATCATCGCGCAGGCCAGCAGCGCGGCCGGCGTGCCGGCGCCGACCGGTAGCAGCAGGAGCAGGCCCGCGGCCATCAGGAGCTGGCCGGCGATCATCGGCAGCCGCGGGCCGTAGCGGTTGCTCAGGCGCCCGGAGATCACGTTGACCGTGGAGATCAGCACCGTCATCGGCAGGAACATCAGCCCCGCGGTGAGCGCGGACTGCCCGCGCACCTCCTGGAAGAACAAGCCCAGGACGAAGAACATCCCGAAGAAGCCGACGCTGAGCGCCGAGCCCGCCGCGATCGAGACGGTGACGACGGGGTTGCGGAACAGGCCGAGCGGCACCACCGGGTGCGGGTGCCGGGACTCGATGGCGAAGAAGGCCGCGCTCGCCACGACCGCCACCCCCGCCGCCGCCCACCCCGCGCCGCCGCCCTCGACCACCGCGAAGGTCAGCGCGGCCAGCGCCAGCACCGCGGTGAGCTGGCCCGGGACGTCCAGCGGCGCCCGGCGGCGCTCCGCGGGCCCGGTGCGGGAGGTGAGCAGCAGGGCGACCACCGCGAAGGGGAGGTTGACCAGGAAGATGCCCCGCCAGTTCCACGCCGTGGTCAGCGCGCCGCCGGCGACCGGGCCGAGCGCGACGGCGGACGAACCGCCCACCGCCCACAGCGAGATCGCCCTGGCCCGCCGGGCGGCGTCGGGGTAGGCCTGCCTGACCAGGGCGAGCGAGGACGGCAGCACCACCGCGGCGGCCACCCCCTGCACGACCCTGGCGCTGATCAGCACGCCGAGCCCGGGCGCCGCACCGCAGGCCAGCGAGGCGGCGGCGAAGACCGCGACGCCGCCGGTGAAGGCCCGCCCCGCGCCGATCCGGTCGGACAGCGCGCCGGTGGACAGCATCAGCGCCGCGAAGGCCAGCGTGTAGCCGTCCACCACCCACTGGAGCGCGGACAGGCCGCCGTGCAGGTCGCCGCCGATCGCGGGCAGCGCCACGTTGACCACGGAGGCGTCGAGGGTGATGAGGAAGAAGCCGAGCAGCGCGGCGGCCAGGGTGCGGCCGGCGGGCGCCGCATCCCGGGTGGGGGAGGGGAGTTGCCCGGTGCGTGCGGTGAGGTCCTGTGACATGTCCACCAGCCTGGCGGCGCCCCGGGGCATACAGTAGTGGCCGGAATGCCAAACACCCGGAGGTTCTGGCCATGGCCGTCGCAGCCCGCCGCCCGCACCGCGTCGTGGTCATCGGGCACCAGCCGGTGTCGATGTTCAACCTCGCCGTGCCCGACATGCTCTTCGCCAAGGTCGAGGTGGACGGACAGCCCGGCTACGAGGTGGAGTTGTGCACCCCCGAGCCCGGCGTGGTCCGCACCAGCGGCGGCGCGGACGTGGTGATCCGCAGCGGGCTCGACGCCGTGGACCGGGCCGACACGGTGATCGTGGCGGGCACCGGCTCCAAGGAGGAGCCCGACCCGCGGGTGCTCGCGGCGCTGCGGGCCGCCGCGGCGGCCGGCAAGCGCGTCGCGTCGATCTGCACCGGGGCCTTCCTGCTGGCCGAGGCGGGCCTGCTCGACGGCCGCCGGGCGACCACGTACTGGACCTACACCAGCGAGTTCACCGACCGCTACCCGGCCGTCGACGTCCAGCCCGACGTCCTGTTCGTGCAGGACGGCCAGCTGGTGACGTCGTCGGGATACGCCGCGGGCATCGACCTGTGCCTGCACATCATCCGCACCGACTTCGGCGCCGCCGTCGCCAACGGCGTGGCCAGGCATGCCCTGGTGGCGCCCGTACGGCCGGGCGGGCAGGCGCAGTTCACCGAGACGCCGCTGCCCGCGGAGACGGGTACGTCCTTCGCCGACACCCGCGCGTGGGCGATGACCCGGCTCGACCAGCCGCTCACCCTCACCGACCTGGCCCGGCACGCGGCGGTCAGCGTGCGCACCCTCACCCGGCGCTTCCACGCCGAGACCGGGCTCAGCCCGCTGCAGTGGCTGCTGCACCAGCGCGTGGACCGGGCCCGCGAGCTGCTGGAGACCACCACGCTGCCCATCGACCAGGTGGCCAGGGCCAGTGGCCTGGGCACGGCGGACTCGCTGCGCCAGCACCTGCTGCGCCGGGTCGGCCTGACCCCCAGCGACTACCGCGGCGCCTTCAGCCGGCTGACCGCCGTGTGAGCTGCCCGGCGGCCCGACCTCGTACAGTGCGGTCATGGGCGACGTGCTGCACATCAGGGGCCGGATCCTGGCCGGACCGGACGAGGTACGCGACGAGTTGTGGGTGGTCGGCGGCCGGATCAGTTACCGGCGGCCCGCCGCGGAAGCGGTGACCGTACGCGGCTGGGCGCTGCCCGGCCTGGTCGACGCGCACTGCCACGTCGGCCTCGACCGGCACGGCGCCGTCGACCGGGACACCGCGGAGAAGCAGGCGCTCGCCGACCGGGAGGCCGGCGCCCTGCTGCTGCGCGACGCCGGATCGCCCAGCGACACCCGCTGGACCGACGAGCGCGAGGACCTGCCGCGGATCATCAGGGCGGGCCGCCACATCGCCCGCACCCGCCGCTACATCCGCAACTACGCCCACGAGGTGGAGCCCGGCGACCTGGCGGCGTACGTGACCCGGGAGGCCAGGCGCGGCGACGGCTGGGTCAAGCTGGTCGGCGACTGGATCGACCGGGACAAGGGCGACCTGGCGCCGTGCTGGCCCAAGGACGCGCTGGCCGAGGCGATCGCCGCCGCCCACCAGGAGGGCGCCCGGGTCACCGCGCACTGCTTCGCCGAGGACTCGCTCGCGGACCTGGTGACCGCCGGCATCGACTGCGTCGAGCACGCCACCGGGCTCACCGACGAGACGATCCCGCTCTTCGCCGCGCACGGCGTCGCCATCGTGCCGACCCTGGTCAACATCGCCACCTTCCCGCGGCTCGCGGACTCCGGCGAGGCCAAGTTCCCGCGCTGGTCCGACCACTTGCGCCGGCTGCACGCCCGCCGCCACGAGACCGTGCGCAACGCCTACGACGCCGGCATCGCCGTCTACACCGGGACGGACGCGGGCGGCAGCCTGCCGCACGGGCTGATCGCCGCCGAGGTCGAGGAGCTGGTCACCGCGGGCCTGCCGGTCCTGGCGGCGCTGTCCGCGGCGACCTGGGGCGCCCGCAGGTGGCTCGGCCGCCCGGGCCTGACCGAGGGCGCGCCGGCCGACCTGGTCGTCTACGACGCCGACCCGCGCGAGGACGTACGGGTGCTCGCCGCGCCGCGCCGGATCGTGCTGCGCGGCACGGTCGTGGGCTGACCCGCCGCACGACGAGCGCGGCTGCCGGGGCAGTTGGCACGGTACGCCGCTGCCGCCGTGCGCGGGCGCGCTGTTGACCGTCCCGTGACGCCCCGGGCCCGCGGAGCGTTGGGCTTGCCCGGCGCGACCGCACGTCACCAAGGGTGCAGCCGTGCTCCTGCCGGGAGGGTGACGCGCGGGAACGGCCGTGCCACCGAATTCGAAGGTGCTCACGGAAACCACTCTTATGGGTGAACTGGCTGCGCGTAGCCGCGGATTCACTCTCCGTGCGTAAACATGGCTGCCCTAGCGCCCCGGCGGCTGTCCCCGGCACCACCCTGCCGCCGGGCGGTCCGTCTTCTCCGATGTCACCCGTGGGGGTCCCACACCGTGTACCGCGCCATCGACTTCCGTCCCTCCGCCCGCCGTTCCGCCCGCCGTTCCGCCCGCCGTTCCGCCCGCCGCTCCGCCGCCGTGGGCGCCGCCGCCGCGCTCGCCGCGGGAGCCGCGGTCCTTGCCCCCGCAGCGCAGGCGGTGCCCGCCGGCGCCGCGGGCGGCGGCACGTCGAGCGCGGCGGTGCTGCGCGCCGGCCTGGACGTCTCGCTGCTCGGCAAGGCCGTCGACGTCCCGGTCGACGCCTCGCTCGACGACGTGCACGCGCCCGCCGACGCCCGGCGGACCGCGCTCACCGTGCAGGTCGGCGGCGGCGTGGAGAACGGCCACGGCGTCACCCTGCTGCGGGCCGACGCGGCCACCGCGAAGGCCACCGCCGACGCGCACGAGGCCGAGGGTTACGCCAACGTCGTGCACGCCCAGGTCCATGTGCCGGGGCTGCCGCTGCTGGCCCTGGTCAAGGTCGACACGATCACCTCCACGGCCAGCTGCGAGGCCGGCCACCGGCCCACCGCGCACTCCGAGTTGCTCGGCCTGACCGTGCTCGGCCGGCGCGTCGCGCTCGGCGCGGTCGGTACGACGGACCTGTCGGTGCCCGGGGTCGGCCGGGTGAGCCTGGACCTCACCACGACCTCGACCACCACGGACACCGCGGCCGCGACCGCGCTGCGGCTCTCCCTGCACCTCAACCCGCTGAGCCTGGGCGTGGCCGAGGTGAGCGGCTCGGTGACGCTGGCGCAGGCCGCCTGCCGGACCCCGCACAAGGGCGGCTCCACGTCGGGCGGTACGAGCACGGGGCCGACCACGGGCGGCGGCACGAGCGGTGCGACGTCGGGCTCGACCGGCGGCTCCACGACGGGCTCCACGACGGGTTCCACGACGGGTTCCACGGCCGGTTCCACGGCCGGCGGGAGTACCAAGGGGACCACCGACGGCGGTGCCGCGAGCGGCGGTTCGGGCACCGGCGGTACGTCCGGCGGCGCCGCCGGCTCCTCGGGCGGCAGCGGACCCGGCGGTTCGACCGGCGCCACCGTCTCCGGCGGCTCGACGGGCGCCTCGTCCGGCACCTCCGGCGGCTCCGACTCGCTCACCCAGACCAACCCCGGCACCGGCGACCTCGCGGAGACCGGGGCCGGTTCCGCCACGCCCTACCTGGCGATCGGCGCCGCGGGCCTGGTGACCGCCGGAGCGGCGGCGTATCTGCTGACCGCCCGGCGCCGCAGGACCGCGGCCCCCGCGGACCCGCTGGACTGACGGGAAACGGCGACCGTTCCGCGGCAAGGTCGCAGGCAAGGCCGCGGGGAAGATCGCCGGCAAGGCCACAGGGAAGGTCACAAGGGGGGAACGAAAGCCTCCAGGGCGGCGTCGTACCACGGACGCCGCCCTCTAGGCTTTGCCCAGGACCGGCAACCCGTCCGCGGTCAGGGCGGGTTGGCACAGGTCCGTCTCAGCCCGGCGCTGGGGGCTACGGACATGGTGGGCGCTGAGCGCACAGGCGGGCGGGGCGGGGCATGACGGACGGGCTTTTCGCGGGACGCTACGAACTGGCCGAGTTGCTCGGCCACGGAGGCATGGCCCGCGTCCACCGCGCCCGGGACATCCGGATGGGCCGTACCGTCGCGGTCAAGACGCTGCTGCCGGACCTGGCCGGCGACCCGGACGCCCGGCGCCGCTTCGCCCGCGAGGCCCAGGCGGCCGGCGCGCTCAACCACCCCGGCATCGTCACCGTCCACGACCAGGACGAGGTCCGCGACGGCGACGAGGTGGTGCCCTACCTCGTCATGGAGTACGTGCGCGGCGGCACGCTGTCCCAACTCGTCCGGCAGGCGGTCTACTTCGCGCCCGAGCGGGCGGCGCGCATCGCCTGCGACATCCTCGACGCGCTCGCCCACGCGCACAGCCGCGGCACCGTCCACCGCGACGTGAAGCCCGCGAACGTGATGGTCACCACGGAAGGCGTCATCAAGGTCGCCGACTTCGGCATCGCCCGCGTCCTGGACACCGACTCCCGGCTGACCACCACCGGGTCCGCGATCGGCACCCCCAGCTACATGTCGCCCGAGCAGGTCAACGGCGCCGAGGTCGACGCCCGCAGCGACGTCTACGCGGTCGGCTGCGTCCTGACCGAACTGCTCACCGGCAGGCCGCCGTTCACCGACGGCAACCCGCTCAACCTGATGTACTGGCACGTCCACACCCCGCCGCCGGCCCCGTCGGCCCGCAATGTGCGGGTGCCGCGGGAACTGGACGCGCTGGTGCTCACCGCGCTCGCCAAGGACCCGGCGGACCGGCATTTCGACGCCGCGGTCTTCCGCGACCGGCTGCGGTCCTGGCTGACCGTCTCCGGGCACGCGGCGCTGCTGGCCGGGCCCGCGGTGCCGCCCGGCGAGGACAGCGCGACCCGCCCGCTGGGCGGCGGCGCCGACCCGAGGGCCACCTTCGGCGCGGGCGCCGGACTCCCGTCCTTCCCGGCCGCGTCCGGCGGCCGGACCCCGTCCGGTGCCGGGTCGCGGATCCCGCCCGCCCCCGCCACGCCGCCGTCCACGCCCCCCGCCCCGTCGCCGCCGTCCACGCCCCCCGCCCCGTCGACGCCTTCCGCGGCTGCCGCCCCGTCGACCCCTTCCGCGGCTGCCGCCCCGTCGCCGCCGCCGCGCACCGCCAACCCGTTCGGCACCGCCCCGGAGCCCACGCCGCCGCCGTCCGCGCCGGCCGAGCACCCGGCGTACGCGCTCAAACCGCAGGTGCCGCTGCCGCCGCCGTACCACCCCGGCACCCCGCCGCCGCTCAACAGCACCGGCGGCACGGGGGAGTTCGACCCGGCCCGGCGTGCCAGGCGGCGTTGGATCGCGGGGGTGTCCGGTCTCGCGGTGGTCGCCGTCGCGGCGACCGTGACGTTCGTCTTCGCCCCCATCGGCGGGGGCGGCGGCGACCCGACGCCGACCCCGCCGACGGGCAGCAACCGGCCGACCGGCACCTCCGTCCAGGAAGCCGCGCTGAAGCTGCACGGCGGCAAGGAGGGCACCGGCTACAGCGGCGGCCTCGACGGGGTGGTGAAGCCGTCGGCCACCAGGGGCGGCACGTTGCAACTGGCCGCGTCCTCCGCCGAGGACGGCATGCTCGACCCGGCGCGCACCTACGCCCAGCCGTCGTGGAATCTGCAACGCCTCTATCTACGCAAGCTGGTGGACTACGCGCCCGTGCCCGGGGCCGCCGGGCGCAAGCTGCTGCCCGACCTCGCCACCGACACCGGCCGCGTCAGCTCCGACGGCCGCACCTGGACCTTCACCCTCAAGCCGGGCCTCACCTACGAGAACGGCGCCCGCATCACGTCACAGGACATCAAGTACGGCATCGAGCGGACCTTCGACCGGTCGGTCTTCGCCGCCGGGCCCAGCTACTTCGTGGACCTGCTCGACCAGGGCCAGAACTACCCGGGCCCGTACAAGGACTCCGACCCGCACAAGCTGGGCCTGCGCTCGATCACCACCCCCGACGCGTCCACCGTCGTCTTCACCCTCGCCAAGCCCTTCGCCGACTTCCGCTACGTGCTGGCGATGTCCATGGCCGCACCCGTTCCGCCCACCGCGGACAAGAACGACGGCAAGGACTTCCAGAACCACCCGCTCAGCAGCGGCCCGTACAAGATCGCCAGTTACGTCGCCAACAGCTCGCTGCACATGGTCCGCAACCCCGACTGGAAGCAGTCGACCGACCTCGTCCACTCCGCCCTTCCCGACGCGATCGACCTGCGGATCTACGCCAGCCAGGACAGCGTCGAGAACGCGCTGCTGTCCGGCGACGTCGACCTGGACCTCAACGGGCAGACGCTGTCCGACTCCGCCGAGGCCAGGGTGCTCAACGACGCGTCGCTGAAGGACCACGCGGACCTCGCCTACACCGGTGCCACCCGCTACCTGAGCCTGCAGACGGACATCGCGCCGTTCACCAACAACGCCTGCCGTAGGGCCATCCAGTACGCCGTCGACCGCTCGCAGATACGAGCCGTGCTCGGCGGGCAGTACGAGGGCGGCGACGTCGCCACCACGATGCTGCCGCCCGTCGTGGACGGCTACGACCCGAACGCCCACCCCTACGGCTACACCGACGGCGCCGCCTACCCGACGCAGGCCAAGCTGCAGTTGACCGACTGCGGCAAACCGGGCGGCTTCGACGTCACCCTCGCGGGACCCTCCAACTCCCCCCGCCTGACGGAGGCCATGACGGTCATCCAGCACACGCTGGCCGCCGTCGGCATCAAGGTCAAGATCGTGCAGGTGGACACGGCCACCTACTACGCCACCCTGGACTCGCCCGCCAAGCTCAAGCAGGCCGGCTGGGGCATGGCCCTGACCGTGTGGGCGGCCGACTGGCCCACCGGCGGCGGGTTCCTGCGCACCCTGATCCAGCCCGGCAGCCCCAGCAACTACGCGGGCCTGGACGACTCCGACCTCAACGCCATCGCCGCCAAGGCCGACACCCTCACCGACCCGGCCGCGGCCGCCGACCAGTGGAAGGACGCGGACGCCACCTTGATGCGCGACTCGGTGATGGTGCCGCTGGTCTACACCCGCCACCTGGTCTACCGCGGCAGCCGGCTCACCAACGCGTACCAGCAGCAGGTGCTGGGCGGGATCGACCTCACCGCGCTGGGAGTCCGGCCATAGCGCCGGCCAGCGCGTCGACGAAGCCGTCGACCGTACGGCGGTCGCGCACCGCCACCCGCAGCCAGTCGGGGCCGAGACCGGGGAAGGTGTCGGCCCTGCGCACCGCGTAACCCGCCTCCCGCAGCCGCTGCCTGACGTCAGCCGCGTCCGGCATCCGCAGCAGCACGAAGGGCGCGGCGGGCGCGTCGCCCGCGACCCGCACCGCGGGGAAGTCCCGCAGCCGGGAGAGCAGATACTCCCGGTCGGCCGCCACCTCCACCGCCGCCGCGGCCGCCTCCGCGAGCGCGTCCGCGCCCACGCACGCGCGGGCCGCCGCCAGCGCGGGTGTCGAGACCGCCCACAGCGGCTGCGCGCGCTCCAGAGCCGCGACCCGATCCCGCCCGCCCAGGACGTAGCCGATGCGCAGCCCGGCGAGCCCCCAGGTCTTGGTGAGGCTGCGCAGCACCAGCAGCCCCGGGACGTCCCGGGCCGCCGCCAGCGACTCCGGCTCGCCCGGCACCGCGTCCATGAAGGCCTCGTCCACCACCAGCGTCCGCCCGGGCCGCGCCAACTCCCGTACCAGCGCAGCAGGATGCAGCACCGACGTCGGGTTGGTCGGATTGCCCAACACCACCAGGTCGGCGTCCCGCGGCACCGCCGCCGGGTCGAGCCGGAAGCCGTTCGCCGCCGCCAGCAGCACCCGGTCCACGTCGTGGCCCGCGGCCCGCAGCGCCGCCTCCGGCTCGGTGAACTGCGGGTGCACCACCACCGCGTGCCGCGGCCGCAGCGCCCTGGCCAGCAGGACGAAGGCCTCCGCCGTGCCCGCCGTCAGCAGCACCTCCCGCTCGTCGGCCCTGCCGTGCCGCAGCGCCACCGCCCGCCGGGCGGCCCGCCCGTCCGGGTAGGCGGCGAGCCCGCCCATCGAGGCCGCGATCCGCTCGGCCAGCCACGAAGGCGGCGTGCCCTGGCGCACGTTGACCGCCAGGTCGACAAGTCCGCCGCCGACCTCCGCGTCGCCGTGGTGCGCCAGGTCGTAGCCGTCCGCGGTGGCCGGTGTGCCGCTTTCAGCCGGTGTGAGCATGGGTGTGCCCGTGGCCGCCGTGCGGGTGGGACGGGTCGTCCGGGTGGTGGTGCGGCTGCTGGGGCAGGCCGACCCGGTCCTCGAAGCCGGGCATCGGCACCCGGTAGACGCAGCTGTCGCAGTTCATCCGCAGATCGCCGCCGACGGCCTCGCGGTAGCGCTCCATGACCAGCTCCGCCAGCTCCGGCGCCGCGCCGATCACCTCCGCGCACCGCACCTCGACGCCGTCCTGCCCGACCGCCCACCCCGCGGCCTGCTCCCGCACCCGGTCCGGCAGGACCCCGCTGAAGAGGAAGTACGGCAGGACCACGACCGTCCGCGCGCCCAGCCGCCGGCAGCGCTCCAGACCCGCGGTGACCGACGGCTCGGCCAGCGACACGAAGGCCGTCTCCACTCCCGCGTAGCCGCGGCCCTCCCACAGCAGCCTGGCCGCCTTGAAGACCTCGGCGTTGGCGTCCGGGTCGGTCGAACCGCGCCCTACCAGCAGCACCGTAGCGGCCGCCCGGTCCGCCCCCGCGAGCGCCTCGTCCACCCGCCGCTCCAGCACCGCGAGCAGCCCCGGATGCGGCCCCAGCGGGCGCCCGTACGCGAACGACGTACCCGGGTGGCGCCGCTCCTCACGGGCCAGCGCCGCCGGTATGTCGCCCTTCGCGTGCCCCGCCGAGACCAGCACCAGCGGCACCGCGGCGAAGTGCCGTACGCCCGCGCCGGCCATCGCCGCGACCGCGTCCGCCAGCGGCGGCGGCGACAGCTCGATGAAGCCGCCGCCGACCGTCAACTCGGGCCGCGCGGCGCCGAGCTGCGCCACGAAGTCACGGAAGGCGGTCGCGCCGGCCGTATCGCGGGTGCCGTGGCCGACGAGGAGGAGTGCGGGAGGCGTCACAGGTCGTTCTCCTTGGGATCTTGCGCGGCGGCGGGGGTGTAGAGCAGCGCGTTGAGCGCGGCGGCGGCCACCGCGGAGCCGCCCTTCTCCGAGATGTTGCTGACGGCGGGCAGCCCCGAGGCGCGCAGCCGCGCCTTGCTCTCCGCGGCGCCCACGAAGCCGACCGGCAGGCCGATCACCAGCGCGGGCGCCGCGTCCAGCGCGAGCAGTTCCTCCAGCGCGGTCGGCGCGCAGCCGATCACCCACAGTGCGCCGGGACCCACCTGCTCGTACGCCAGCCGCACCGCGTGCGCGCTGCGGGTCAGGCCCGGTCCCGCGACGGCGTCGTGCAGCCGGCAGACCGCGCGGCGGCCGGTGATGCCCGCCGCGACCATCCGGACGTCGGCGACGACCGGGGCGCCCGCGTGCAACGCGGCGTGCGCGGCGATCAGTTCGGCCTCGTCGGCGACCAGGTCGTCGGCGTAGGCCAGATCCGCGCTGGAGTGGATCACCCGCTCAAGCACCGCGCGGTGCAGGCGGGGGAGTCCCGAGGTGTCCAGGCGGGAGCGCAGGATGCGAAAGGACTCCTGCTCGATGGGGTGGACCGTGCGGCTCATGCGCCGCCCCCTTGCCACCGGTAGCCGCGCGGGGTGACCATCCGGCCCGCGACGACACGGGACGCGGTGTTGCCGACGGTGACCACCGACACCATGTCGACGGTGGACGGGTCCACGCCGGCGAGCGTGGTGACGGTGACCTCCTCGTCCGGCCGGGACGCGGCCCGTACGACACCGACCGGTGTGCCCGGGCCGCGGTGCTCGGCCAGCAGGGCCAGGGCCTTGGGCAGTTGCCAGTGCCTGCCGCGGCTGCGCGGGTTGTAGAAGGTGACCACCAGGTCCGCCTCGGCGGCCGCCCGCACCCGGCGCTCGATCACCTCCCACGGGGTGTGCAGGTCCGACAGGCTGATCGACACGTGGTCGTGCCCGAGCGGTGCGCCCAGCAGCGCCGCCGCCGCCAGGGCCGCGGTCACGCCCGGGACGCCGACCACGTCGATGTCGTCCGCGGCCTCCGCGAGGGCCGGCGAGGCCATCGCGTACACCCCGGCGTCGCCGCTGCCGATCAGCGCGACCGCGTGCCCCGCGCGGGCCTCGGCCACCGCGGTACGCGCCCGCTCCTCCTCGGCGCCCAGCCCCGACTCCAGCACCCGGCTCCCGGGCGGCAGCAGATCCCGGATCTGCGCCACGTACTGGTCGAGCCCGACGACCACCGACGCGCGCCGCAACTCCGCGGCCGCGCGCGGCGTCACCAGGTCCCGGGCGCCCGGCCCGAGTCCCACCACCGCCAGCCGCCCGCGCGGCCTGCGCCGCGCGACCGCGGCGGTGGCCATCGCCGACTTCTGCTTCTGGACGACGAGTTCGCCCCCCGGACCGGCCGCCAGCAGCGCCGCCGCCTCGGCGACCGACGGCGTACCGACCGCGCGCAGCGGCGCCGCCGACGGATTGGGCACGCTCACCTCCGCGAGCGCGGCCGCCCCGAACGTCACGAGCGGCACCCCCAGGTGTTCCGCCGCCGCCACGATCCCCGCCTCCTGCGCCTTGGCGTCCACGGTGGCCATCCGCCACACGCTCCCCTCGGCGACCCCGCCCGCCGCCAGGGCCGCCCTGACCAGCGTCACCACTTCCGCCACGGCCACCCCGCGGCTCCCCCCGACCCCCACGACCAGCCCCGGCGGCCGCACCAGCACGGTCCGCTCGCCGCCCTCCACCACCCGATCCGTCACCCACACGCGGTAGGCCTCGTGTCCCGCCGGTTCGGCGGTGGTGAGGGGGAGCGGGGGGAGGGGCCAGGTCGTGTCGGACCGCAGGTGGACCGGGGCGCCGTCGAGGAGCGCCCGGGTGACGGCGGGAAGGGCGCCCTCGGCGGGGTAGGGGAGGGTGTCCAGGGCGGGGGTGGAGGTCGCGTCGGTCGCCGTGGTGATGACCGGCGTGGTCGTCAGGACCGCCGAGACCTCCTGCGCGAGCGCGTTGGCCCCCGCGGCGTGGCCGCCGAGGAGGGCGATCGCGTGGCGGTGGGCCTCGTCCACCGTCACCACGGCCGGGTCGGCGGACTTGCTCACCAGCAGCGGGGCGAGCAGGCGGACGGCGGCGCCGGTGGCGAGGAAGACGACCAGCTGGTCGCACTCGGCGAAGGCGGCGCGCAGCAGGTCGCCGACGGGGGCGCCGTCGTAAGCCCGGGTGCGGTCCGGCCACGCGGCGGCGAGCCGGTCGCAGCCGGTCCTGCCCGCAGCCGTGGTGGAGATGAGGCCGATCACGCGGGTGCTCCTTCGGTACGGGGGGTGGCGGGCCGCTCGGCCCACAGGACGAAGACGGGGTTGGCCGCGGCGAGCCGGGTGACCCCGCCGGGCAGCGGGGCGAGCCGGGAGGACTGCAGGAGGACGCCGTCCGCCGTGAACCCGGACGCCCCGAGGGCGGCGCGGACGGCGGCGACCCGGTCGACCGCGGCGAGCGTCACGACGACGGCCCGCCGCGCCCGCCGCGCGCACGCCGCCACGACGTCCGCCACGTCGGAACCGCCGCCGCCGACGAAGACGGCGTCTGGGTCGGGCAGTTGCCCCAGCACCTCGGGCGCCCGGCCGACCACGGCCTCGACGTCCACCCCGTGGGCCGCCGCGTTGGCCCGCACCCGTGCCACCGCCTCGGCGGACTTGTCCACGGCGACGACGGCCGCCCCGAACCGCGCGCACTCCACGGCCACCGACCCGGACCCGGACCCGATGTCCCAGACCAGCTCGCCCGTACGCGGGCCGAGCCGCGCCAGCGCCAGGGCCCGCACCTCGAACTTCGTGACCATGGAGTCCCGGTGCGCGAAGTCCGCCTCCGGCAGCGCCCACCCCGCGGGCGCCGGACGCGGACCGGCGACCGTACCGGCGGCGGCGGGCACCGAGGCGCCCGGCCGCAGGCACAGCACGACGCCGACCGCCTCCCCCCAGTCCCGCCCGGCTGCCTCTTCAGGGGAGACGGAGACCACCGTCTCCCCGGGGGAGCCGAGCCCCGCGGCGACGACCAGCGTGCGGGGCAGTCCCGTACGCGCCAGGGCCGCACCCAATTCCGCGGGACCGGCGCCGGGGCCGGTCAGGACGGCCGCCTTCGGGAAGGCGCGGCACACGTTCACCGCGGCCCGCAGGTCCCGCCCGTGCGCGCTCACCACGACCGCGTCGTCCCAGCTCAGCCCGGCACGGGCGAAGGCGACCGCGACGGACGGCGCCGACGGGCGTATGTCGAGCGCCGCCGCGCCGAACCGCGCGCCCAGCGCACGGACGATCCCGAAGAAGCCCGGGTCGCCGGACGCCAGCACCACCACCCGGCCGCCCGCGGCCGCGCACGCACCGATCTCGTCGAGCGCGGGCGCCAGTGGGCCGAGAACCAACCGCCGTACCCCGGAGGGCAGTTCGGCCGCGGCGAGATGCCGGGCCGCACCGACCACCAGGTCGGCGGCGCCGACCACCGGCGGCGGCCCGCCCGTTCCCGTACCGAGGACCGTGATCACCGCGTCACCCACGGGACTCGCGCAGGGCGCGCCGCGCGACGGGGTCGGCCCGCCGGAAACCGTGGAAGTGCCCGGGATGGTAGAGGTGCGACCGCGTCCCCGACGCTGACAGCGCGGGCCCGACCAGGAAGAGCGTGTGCTTCCACAGGCGGTGCGCCTTGACCGTCTCCTCCAGCGTCGCGATCGTGCAGCGCAGCAGCAACTCCTCGGGCCAGCTCACCTGGTGGGCGACGATCACCGGCGTGTCCGTCGGATAGCCGCCCTCCAGCAGCTCGGCGGCGAGCTGCCCGGACCTGGCGGCGGACAGGAAGACCGCCATCGTCGTCCCGTGCCGGGCGAACTCCCGCACCTCCTCACCCGGCGGCATCGGCGTCTTCCCGCCGCCCAGCCGGGTCAGCACCACCGACTGGGCGACCTCGGGAATCGTCAGCTCCCGCCCGGCCGCCGCCGCGACCGCCGAGAACGACGACACCCCCGGCACGATCTCCACCTCGACGCCCAACTCGGCGCACCGGTCGACCTGCTCCTGCGTACCGCCCCACAACGCCGGGTCGCCGGAGTGGATCCGCGCGCACCGCAGGCCGTCGCGCCGCGCCCGCTCGTAGACCGCGACGACGTCCTCCAGCGACATCGCCGCCGAGTCGAGGATCTCCGCGTCGGGCCTGGCGTGCTCCAGCACCGCCGCCTGCACCAGGCTCGCCGCCCAGATGACGATGTCCGCCTCGGCGATGGCCTTCGCCGCCCGGAAGGTGAGCAGATCGGCCGCGCCGGGCCCCGCTCCCACGATGGTGACCTTGGCGGTCCTGCCGGGGTCGTTCACAGTTTTCCTCCTCTGCCGTCCCGCCGCGCGGGCGCGATCAGCGTCGACAGATACGGCAGCGGGCCGTCGAGCAGCTGCGCCGCCGGACGGATCGACTCCTCGGGCAGGCCCAGCGCGCTGCCCCACACCGCGCCCTCGGTCCTGCCGGTCGCCGCCAGCGCCGCCGCGACCTCGGCCGCGAGCCGGCCGAATTTGTACGCCACCACCGTGCCCGGCCCTTCGAGCGCCGCCTTGAGCACCGCGGCCCCCGCGGTCACCGGCACCAGGGTCAACGGCTCGGTGCCCTCGGCCAGTACGGCCCCGCTGCGGGACGCCAGATCCTGCATCGCGGTGATGCCCGGCACCGTCGCGACCGCCACCCCGGGCAGCAACTCACCGACGGTGTGCGCGAGATACGTGAACGTCGAGTAGACGTTCGGGTCACCGATCGTCGCGAAGGCCACCGACCCCTGCGTGCGCAGCAGTTCGGCTACCCGGGCACCCGCCTCGTCCCACGCGGCCTCACGGCGGGCGCGGTCGGAGCGCTCGTTCAGCGCGAAGACCACCCGGACGACGCGGTCCGCGGCCACGTAGTGCCGCACCGTCGCCTCGGCCCGCCCGGTCTCCCCGGTGTCCATCACCGGGACCACCACGGCGCCCGCCGCACGCAGGGCGTTGACGCCCTTCACCGTCACCAGCTCGGGATCGCCGGGGCCGACCCCGACCCCGGTCAGTCGCAGGTCCATGCGGCACACCTCTCGACGAAACGGGTCGCCAGCGACGGCTCGGCGGCCCAGTGCAGATGCAGATACGAGGCGTGCACGTTCGCGTCCACGAAGCCCTCGGTCTTACGTTCCGGCTGCGTGAAGCCCCACGCGGCGGCGGCGCCCTGCGGGGGGTCGACCGCCGTACGGTGGAATTCGTGCCCGCGCATGCGGGTGCCCTGCGCCGCCAGCGGGCTGTCCGCCAGCGCGACGGCCTCGCGGTAGCCCAGGGTGAGGCGGCCGGTCATCCTCGCCTCGACCGGCAGCCGGCCGCACATCGGGTGGCCGTCGAGGGTGCGGGAGAGGTAGAGCAGGCCCGCGCATTCGGCTGCCACCGGAGCCCGGAGGGCGGCGATCTCCTGGCGGAGGGAATTGTTGGCGGAGAGCTGCTCCGCATGGAGCTCGGGGAAGCCGCCGCCCAGAACGGCCCCCCGAGTGCCCGGGGGGAGGGCTTCGTCGGTGAGCGGGTCGAAGGCGGCGACCACCGCTCCCGCGGCGGTGAGCAGTTCCGCCTGCTCGGCGTAGCGGAAGGTGAAGGCCGGGCCGGTGGCGACGGCCACGACGGGGCGCGAAGCCGGGGCTCCGCCCCGGACCCCCGTCCTCGAACGCCGGACGGGCCGGACCTGCTCGGCCGCCGCGTCCACCTCCGCGTCCGGGTCCCAGGCGTCCCCCGGGAGGGGCGGGGCCGTGCGGGCCAGGGCCAGCAGGGCCGGGAGGTCGCAGGACTCGCGGACGCGGGCGGCGGCGGAACGGACGAACAGGCGTGCGGCGGCGTCGCGTTCGGCGGCGGGCACCAGGCCGAGGTGCCGCGACGGCACCACCAGGTCGTCCTCGCGCCCGAGCGCGCCCAGGCAGGGGACGCCCACCTCTTCGAGCGCGTCGCGCAGGATGCGTTCGTGCCGCGCGGAAGCGACCTTGTTCAGGACGACCGCCCCCAGCCGCAGCCGCGGGTCGAAGGACGCGAAGCCGTGGACGAGCGCGGCCACCGACCGTGCCTGGGCGGACGCGTCGACCACCAGCACCACCGGCGCCCGCAGGATCGTGGCGACCTGGGCGGTGGAGGCGAGTTCACCGTGGCCGGTGGCGCCGTCGAAGAGGCCCATCACGCCTTCCACGACGGCGAGGTCGCAGCCCGCGGCACCGTGCAGGAAGAGCGGGGCGACCCGCTGCGGGCCGCACAGGTACGGGTCGAGGTTGCGGCCGGGGCGTCCGGTGGCGAGCGCGTGGTAGCCGGGGTCGATGTAGTCGGGGCCGACCTTGTGCGGGGACACCGCGAGGCCGGCGCCGGTGAAGGCGGCCATCAGGCCGGTCGCGACGGTGGTCTTGCCGCTGCCGGAGGCGGGCGCGGCGATGACGAGGCGGGCTGCCGTCCGGTCTACCACTCGATGCCCCTCTGCCCCTTCTGGCCGCTGTCCATGGGGTGCTTGACCTTCGACATCTCGGTGACCAGGTCGGCGGCACCGACCAGCGCCGGCGGCGCGTTGCGGCCGGTGATCACGACGTGCTGGGTGCCGGGGCGGTCCCGCAGCACCGACACGACCTCCTCGGTGTCGACCCACCCCCAGTGCATCGGGTAGGCGAACTCGTCGAGCACGTACAGCCGGTAGGTCTCCGCGGCCAGGTCGCGCTTGACCTGCTGCCAGCCCTCGACGGCGGCCTCCTCGCTGCTCTCCGGCGAGCGCTGCACCCACGACCAGCCCTCGCCCATCTTGTGCCAGGCCACCGTGCCGCCCTCGCCGGAGGCGCCCAGCACCCGCAGCGCCCGCTCCTCGCCGACCTTCCACTTGGCGGACTTCACGAACTGGAACACCCCGACCGGCCAGCCCTGATTCCACGCGCGCAGCGCGAGGCCGAAGGCGGCCGTCGACTTCCCCTTGCCGATGCCGGTGTGCACGATCGTCAGCGGGCGGTTGCGGCGCTGCCGGGTCGTCAGACCGTCGTCCGGCACCACTTCCGGCTGTCCCTGCGGCATTACGCGGCCCTCCTGATGTCCTTGACCAGCGCGGAGACCGTGTCGGCCCGCAGTTCGCCGAGCGTGACGGCCACCCCGGCGAGGTCGGCGGCGAGTGCGCCGGCCAGACCCAGGCGTACCGGGCCCGACTCGCAGTCCACGACCACCGCCGCCGTGCCCGAGGCGGCCAGCAGCCGGGCCGCGCGGGCGCCCAGCGCCACCGGTTCCGGGCCGCCGGTGGCCCGCCCGTCGGTCACCACCACCAGCAGCGGGCGCCGCGACGGGTCGCGCAACCGCTCGATCCGCAGCACCTCGTGCGCCTTGAGCAGGCCCGCGGCCAATGGCGTACGGCCCCCGGTCGGCAGCGTCTCCAGCCGCGCCGCGCCCGCGTCCACCGACGACGTCGGCGGCAGCGCCAACTCCGCGCCGGTGCCGCGGAAAGTGACCAGGCCGACCTTGTCGCGCCGCTGGTAGGCGTCGAGCAGCAGCGAAAGCACCGCGCCCTTCACCGCCGACATCCGCTGCCTGGCCGCCATCGAGCCGGACGCGTCGACCACGAAGAGGACCAGGTTGCCCTCGCGGCCCTCCCGCACCGCCGACCGCAGGTCGTCCCTGCGCAGCACGAGTCCCGGCCCGCTGCGGCCCCTTGCCCGCTGATACGGCGCCGCCGCCCGCACCGTCGCCGCCAGATGCAGCTTCCCGAGGGTGCCACCGGCGGGCCGCCGGGCCCCGGTCGTACGCCCCTGCGCGGTCCGCGCCCGCGAACGCCGCCCCGCCGCGCCTTCGCCGAGCCCCGGCACGGTCAACGTCCGCGCCCTGAACGGTTCTTCGGCGGGCGCCGCGGGCTGCTCCCGCGGCGGGCCGCCGGCGGGAGCGTCCGCGGCGGCGGAAGGTGCCGGGCCGTCCGCCCCCGCCGGGCCTTCCTCCGGCTCAGCCTGCGGAGCCGTGGGCGGCGCGGAGCCGTCCCCCGCCCCGTCCTGCGGCTGCGGCGGCTGCTCGCCGCCCCCGTCCGGCCCTCCGCCGGGCCCGCCGTCCGGCCCGGGGTCCGGGTCGTCGTCACCGGCCTCCGCCTTGGCCCGCGCCAGCGTCTCGTCGAGCTTGTCCTCGTCGAGTCCCGGCGCGTCGAAGGGATTGCGGCGCCGCCGGTGCGGCAGCGCCAGCAGCGCCGCCTGCCGTACGTCCTCGGCCAGCACCACCGTGCGGCCCGCCCACGCGGCCAGCGCCGTCGCGGTGCGGGCCATCACGATGTCGGCCCGCATACCGTCGACCTCGAAGGCCGCGCAGGTCGCCGCGATCTGCCGCAGGGCGGCGTCGCCGAGCCGCACCTCGGGCAGCAGCGCGCGGGCGGCGGCGATACGCGCCCGCACCTGCTCCTCCTGCGGCGCCCAACGGCCCGCGAAGCCGGCCGGGTCGGCGTCGTAGGCCAGCCGCCGCCGCACCACCTCGACGCGCTCGTCCGTCTCGCGGGACGCCGCGACCTCGACGGTCAGCCCGAAGCGGTCGAGCAACTGCGGTCGCAGCTCGCCCTCTTCGGGGTTCATCGTGCCGACCAGCAGGAAGCGGGCCGCGTGCCGTACGGAGACGCCTTCGCGCTCGACGTAACTGGCTCCCATCGCCGCCGCGTCCAGCAGCAGGTCGACCAGGTGGTCGTGCAGGAGGTTCACCTCGTCCACGTACAGCACGCCGCGGTGCGCCGCCGCGAGCAGGCCCGGCTCGAAGGACTTGATGCCCTCCGCGAGGGCGCGCTCGATGTCGAGGGCTCCGACCAGGCGGTCTTCGGAGGCGCCGACCGGCAGCTCCACCAGCCTGGCGGGGCGCTCCGCGCCGCCTTCCTCCGAGTGCGGGCCGTCCGGGCACTCCGGGTCGGCGGCCCCGGGCTCGCACGAGAACCTGCACCCGGGCACCACCCGCACGCCGGGCAGCAGCGCGGCCACCGCCCGCACGGCGGTCGACTTGGCGGTGCCCTTCTCACCCCGCACCAGAACGCCCCCCACGGCCGGGGACACGGCGTTGAGCACCAACGCGAGCCGCAGGTCCTCCTGCCCCACCAGGGCACTGAACGGGTACGGCGTGCTCACGAGTCCTCCTCTGTCCCGGTCCTCAACCGCCGGACGGGCTGGTTCTGCCCGGCGTCGAGGGGTGCGTGTCCAAGCCCGTCCGGCGATCGAGGACCGGGGTCCGGGGCGGAGCCCCAGGACGGCAGGGGTCGGGTCATGACTCGCCCTCCAGGTCGCCCTCCAGGGCGAGATAGGTCTCGCGCAGACGAGCGAGCGTCGCCGGATCGGGCGCCGCCCACAGGCCCCGATCCGCCGCTTCGAGCAGCCGCTCGGAAATCCCCCGCAAAGCCCAGGGATTGGACTTCCGCATGAATTCCGAGTTCTCCGCGTCGAAGACGTACTCCGAGGCCAGCCGCTCGTACATCCAGTCGTCCACGACTCCGGCCGTGGCGTCGTAACCGAAGAGGTAGTCCACGGTGGCGGCCATCTCGAAGGCCCCCTTGTAGCCGTGCCGCCGCATCGCCGCCATCCAGCGCGGGTTGACGACCCGCGCCCTGAAGACCCGGTGGGTCTCCTCGCCCAGCGTGCGGGTCCGCACCTGGTCGGTCAGGGCGCTGTCGCCGACATATGCGGACGGGGAGGAGCCGGTGAGATGGCGGACCATCGCCACCATGCCCCCGTGGTATTGGAAGTAGTCGTCCGCGTCGACGAGATCGTGCTCCCGGGTGTCGACGTTCTTGGCCGCCACCTGGATGCGGCGGAAGGCGGCTTCCATGTCGCCGCGCGCGGGGCGGCCGTCGAGGCCGCGGCCGTACGCGTAACCGCCCCACACCGCGTAGACCTCGGCGAGGTCGGCGTCGGAGCGCCAGTTGCGGGCGTCGATCAGCGGCAGCAGGCCGGCACCGTAGGCGCCCGGCTTGGAGCCGAAGATACGGGCGGTGGCCCGGCGGCGGTCGCCGTGCAGGGCGGTGTCCTGGTCGGCGTGCGCGCGGACGTAGTTGGCGTCCGCGGGCTCGTCGAGTTCGGCGACCGCCCGCACCGCGTCGTCCACGAGGGCGACGACGTGCGGGAAGGCGTCGCGGAAGAAGCCGGAGATGCGGACCGTGACGTCGATGCGGGGGCGGCCCAGTTCGGCGGCGGGGACGATCTCGAAGCCGGTGACCCGGCGGGAGGCGTCGTCCCACGTCGGGCGGCAGCCCAGCAGCCAGAGGATCTCGGCGATGTCGTCGCCCTGGGTGCGCATGCAGGAGGTGCCCCACACGGTCAGGCCGACCGACGCCGGGTAGCCGCCGTTGTCGGCGAGGTGCCGGGCGAGCAGGGAGTCGGCGAGCGCGGTGCCGACGTCCCAGGACAGCCGGGACGGGATGGCCTTGGGGTCGACGGAGTAGAAGTTGCGGCCGGTGGGGAGCACGTTGACCAGGCCGCGGGTGGGGGACCCGGAGGGCCCGGCGGGGACGTAACCGCCGCGCAGAGCGTGCAGGATGTTGTCGATCTCGTCGGTGGTGCGGGCCAGCCGGGGGACGACCTCGGTCGCGGCGAAGTCCAGCACCCGTACGGCCTCGGCCACTTCGGCGCCGCCGAGCACGTCCCGTACGGCCTCGGCGGCCGCGTCCGGCGCCCAGTCGCGCAGCTCCATGGTCTCGGCGAGCCGCCTGGCCAGTTGCTCCAGCAGGTCGACGGCGTCGGAGGCGGTGCGTGCCGGGCCGTCCGCCAGAGCGGTCAGCGCGGCAGGCACGGCGGCGGGCGCTCCGGGGACTGCCAGCAACTCCTTCTCGACCAGGCCGAAATGCTCGGCCAGGGCCGCCCGCAGGCCGGGCAGCGCGTCACCGGCGCCGCCCCAGATCTGCGCGGAACGCAGCACCGCCAGCACCAGGTTGACCCGCGCCTCGCCGACCGGGCCGCCGCCCAGGATGTGCAGGCCGTCGCGGATCTGGACGTCCTTGATCTCGCACAGCCAGCCGTCCACGTGCAGCACGAAGTCGTTGAAGTCCCCGTCGTCCGGCTGCTCGTCGACGTGCAGGTCGTGGTGCAGCTCCGCGGTCCGCACCAGTTCCCATATCCGGCTGCGGATCGCGGGGGCCTTCGCCGGGTCGAGATCGTTGACCAGGGCGTACTCGTCCAGGAGTTGCTCGAGTTTGGCGAGGTCGCCGTAGGAGTCGGCGCGGGCCATCGGCGGCACCAGGTGGTCCACGACGGTGGCGTGGCCGCGCCGCTTGGCCTGGGTGCCCTCGCCGGGGTCGTTGACGATGAAGGGGTAGACCAGGGGCAGTTCGCCGAGCACGGCGTCGGGCGCGCAGCCCGCGGACAGCCCGAGGCCCTTGCCCGGCAGCCACTCCATCGTGCCGTGCTTGCCCATGTGCACGATCGCGTCGGCGCCGAAGGTGTGTTCCAGCCAGCGGTAGGCGGCCAGGTAGTGGTGGGAGGGCGGCATGTCGGGGTCGTGGTAGATGGCGATCGGATTCTCGCCGAAGCCGCGCGGCGGCTGGATGAGCACGACCACGTTGCCGAACCGCAGCGACGCCAGCACGATGTCGTCGCCGTCCACGTACAGCGAGCCCGGCGGCTCGCCCCAGTGCCGCACCATCCCGGCCCGCAGGTCCTCGTCCAGGGAGGCGAACCACTCCTGGTAGTCGGCCAGCGGCACCCGCGCCGGGGCCGCGGCGAGCTGCTCCTCGGTCAGCCACTCCACGTCGTGGCCGCCCGCCGCGATCAGCCGGTGGATCAACTCGTCGCCCCCGGCCGGGTGTTCACCCGTCTCGTAGCCCGCGTCCCGCAGCGCTTCCAGCAGCCGTACGGCCGAGGCGGGCGTGTCCAGGCCCACCGCGTTGCCGACCCGCGAGTGCTTGGTCGGGTAGGCGGTGAAGACCAGCGCCAGGCGCGTATCGGCGGGCGGCTTGTGGCGCAGGGCCGCGTGCCGGACCGCGATGCCCGCGATACGGGCGGCCCGCTCCGGGTCCGCGACATAGACCGGCACATCACCCTCACCGGTCTCCTTGAACGAGAACGGCACGGTGATCAGCCGTCCGTCGAACTCGGGGATCGCCACCTGCATCGCCGCGTCCATCGGCGACAGCGCCGCGTCGGACTCCGACCACGCCTTGCGCGACGACGTCAGGCACAGCCCCTGCAGTACGGGCACGTCGAGTTCGGCGAGCGCGCCCACATCCCACGCCTCGTCCGCACCGCCCGCCGACGCGTCGGCCGCGACGGTGCCACCGGAGGCCAGCACCGTCGCCACGATCACGTCGGCGCGTCCCAACAGGTCGTACAGGCCCTCATCGGCTGCGCCGTCCTGTGTCGTGCGCGCTTCGCCTCGACTCCGCTG
>NZ_FRBI01000006.1:0-56207 GCF_900142575.1 Actinacidiphila paucisporea | reverse complement strand
GGGCGGGTGCCGCTCCCTCGTTCCTCGCTCGCGACCCCCACCCTCCGCTGCATCTCGGCTGCGCCGCGCAGCGAACCGCAATAGATCGGCAAAGCATTGGCCGCCCGTGCCTCGACGGTGGCGCACAGGGTGTCCACGAAGGCGGTGTTGCCCGACAGCTCGTGCGCCCGGTAGAAGAGCACCGCGACCGTGGGGCGGCCGGGGTCGTGGGCGTACGTGCCGTGCACGCCGAACTGCGGCATGGCGCGCGGCGCTTCGAAGCCCTCGCCGCTCATCAGCACCGTGTCGGACAGGAAGCGCGCCAGCTCGGCGAGATTCGCCGGGCCGCCCTCCACGAGGTAGCGCAGCGCCTCGGCGACCACGCCCGCCGGGACCGTCGACAGGGCCATCAACTCGGCGTCCGGGACGCTCTCGCCGCCCAGCAGCACCGACGGCACCCCGGACGCGGCGATCACCGCCAGGCCCTCCTCCCACGCCCGGCGGCCGCCGAGCAGCCGCACCACGGCCAGGTCGGCGCCCGCCAGCAGCCCCGGCAGGTCGTCCCGGGGGTCCACCCGGGACGGGTTGCCGAGGCGGTACGCCGCCCCGTCCGGGTGGGCGGCCGCCGCGGCACGGGCGGCTAGCAGGTCGGTGTCGGCGGTGGACAGCAGCAGAACGGTGGTCATGGTGCCCCCGGTGGGACGAAGGGGAGTCCGGCGGGTGCGCCGTCCTCGATGAGCCGCAGCAGCGCGGTGGTGTCCAGGTGCTCTTCGACCAGGTCGCCGAGCCGGTCGAGTTGGGCTTCCCGCAGCGCTCCGAAGTCGGTGCCGGGCGCCGGTACGAAGCGGCGGCCCGCCGCCGCGGCGACCCGGCTCAGGAAGGCGCGGCGGAAGCCGTCGCTCTCCAGGGAGCCGTGCCAGTGGGTGCCCCACACCGCGCCGACCCGGCAGCCGTCGAGGAATTCCTCGTCGCCGCCCAGCACTTCGGCGACCCCGTGGTGGATCTCGTAGCCCTCGACCCGCTCGCCGTAGGCCCGACCCGCGGGCCGGGCCAGCGTCTTGGCGGCGGCGAAGCGGATACGGGCGGGCAGCAGGCCGAGGCCCGGCACCGTACCGGCCCTCGACTCGACGTCGTCCTCGATGCGTTCGGCCAGGATCTGGAAGCCGCCGCAGATGCCGAGCACCGGGCGTCCCTGCGCCGCCCGGCGCTGCACCGCGGCCGCCAGGCCACCGGCCCGCAGCCACTCCAGCGCCCTGACCGTGCCGCGGGTGCCGGGCAGCACCACCAGGTCGGCGTCGGCGACGTCCTCGGGGCGGTCGGTGAAGCGGACGGCGACGCCGGGCTCCGCGGCGAGGGCGTCCAGGTCGGTGAAGTTCGACATCAGCGGCAGCGCGACGACGGCCACCCGCAGCACGTCCTCGCCGTACGGCTGCCCGGCCTGCGACTCCCGCACCCGCAGGCCGTCCTCCTCGTCGATGCCGAGGCCGCGGGCGTACGGCAGCACGCCCAGGGTGGGCCGGCCGGTGAGCCCGAGCAGCATGTCGAGGCCGGGTTCGAGCAGGGTGACGTCGCCGCGGAATTTGTTGACCACGTAGCCCGCGACCAGCGCCTGGTCCTCGGGGGCGAGCAGGGCGGTCGTGCCGAAGAAGGAGGCGAAGACGCCGCCGCGGTCGATGTCGCCGACGACGAGGGCGGGGATTCCCGCGCGGCGTGCCAGGCCCATGTTGACGATGTCCGTGCGGCGCAGGTTGATCTCGGCGGGGCTTCCGGCGCCCTCGCAGATCACCGCGTCGTACGAACGCCCCAGCTGTTCCAGGCAGTCCACGACCACGTCCAGCAACTCGCCCTGCGCGCCGCCGTGCCCGTGGTAGCTGCGGGCCGACATCTCGCCGACCGCCTTGCCCAGCAGCACGACCTGGCTGCTGCGGTCGCTCCCCGGCTTGAGCAGCACCGGATTCATCAGCGCCGACGGCTCCACACGGGCCGCCTGTGCCTGCATGGCCTGCGCCCGGCCGATCTCGGCGCCGTCGCGGGTGACGAAGGAGTTGAGCGACATGTTCTGCCCCTTGAACGGGGCGACCCGCACGCCACGGCGCACCAGGAACCGGCACACCCCGGCGGTGACGACGCTCTTGCCGGCGTCCGAGGCGGTGCCGGCGATCATCAGCCCGCGCATGGGGGTGTCACCCCCCGTGCGGCGCCGGCCGACCGCGCTCGGCCGGGCACCACCCGGAACAGCGGGCCGAGGGGCAGCAGGCCGGGGAGCACGGTCAGCGCCAGCGCCAGGGCGGAGACGCGCCGGGAGAGGGCGATCGCGCGCGGGATGTCGGCCGGGGTCGGGGCGGGGAAGGCAGGGCCCAGGACGGGGCGGTGTTCGGTGCGGCCCGCGTAGGAGAGGGTGCCGCCGAGGCGCAGGCGGAGGGCGCCGGCGAAGGCGGCCTCGACGGGTCCCGCGTTCGGGCTCGGGTGGGCGGGGGCGTCGCGGCGCCAGGTGCGCAGGCCGTCCAGCGGGTGGGGGGAGGCCAGCGCCGCGAGCGCCGCGGTGAGGCGGGCGCCGGGCCAGCCCGCGACGTCGTCGAGCCGGGCCGCGGCCCACCCGAAGCGCAGGTGGCGCGGCGAGCGGTGCCCGACCATCGCGTCGAGCGTGTTGACCGCGCGGAAGCCCGCGAGCCCAGGCAGCCCGCCCAGCGCGCCCCACACGAGGGCGCCGACCACCGCGTCGGAGGTGTTCTCGGCGACCGACTCCACGACGGCCCTGGCGATGGCGTCGGCGTCCAGGTGCTGCGGGTCCCGCCCGCACAGGTGCGGCAGCCGCGCCCTGGCCGCCTCGACGTCCCCGGCGTCCAGCGCGGCCGCGACGGCCCGCGCCTCCCTGGCCAGCGAGGTGCCGCCGAGCACCGACCAGGTGCAGGCCGCGGTCAGCCCGGCCGACAGCGCGGCGCGGGGCCGTACCGCCCGCCCGGCGAGGGCCGCGGCACCCGTCGCGGCACCGGCGCACAGCGCCGCGTACACCGTGCCGCTGAACCGGTCGTCCCGCCACATCCGGCGCTCCAGCGCCCCCGCCGCGCGCCCGAAGGCCGCGACCGGATGGCCGCGGCGCGGGTCGCCCGCGACGAGATCGCCGAGAAAGCCGAGCGCGGCGCCGTACGCGTATACGCGATCGGCACGCATCAGCTCAGACCGCCGTCACCCTCCGAGGGGACGGTGGACAGGAACACGTGCCGGGAGGTCGGGCGGTGGCGCCGGGCATGGCAGCAGTCCTCACTCAGGGTCCGCGCCCTGGTTCGACGTGACCGGCGGTGAGAGTCTCCTGGCTCCCGGATCTACGCACTCCCGGTCTTCCAACCGGCGGGGCCGGCCGTGACGTACGGGTTGGGAGTGCACTCCCCGGTGACAGTGGCGGGACCGCGCCGGATTCGCACCGGACTTCCTCTCCTGCCGCCGTATGGCATCCGCAGTCCACCACGTGCGGGTGGGCCCGTCAACCGGCCCTTGACCAGGGGCGACGGAGTGTGGTGAGGTCCACACCCCGCCGCGGGGCCGGGCTACTTGGCGACGATCAGCCAGATGCCCCAGGCGACGGCGGCCGCGCACGCGGCGAAGCAGACGTACGCCCCGCCGCGCGCGGCGGCCGCGGCCGGCCGGGCCAGGCCGACGACGCCGAGGGTGAAGACGCCGACCAGGCCGACGGTGGACAGCAGCGTGACGGCCAGGACCGTGCCGAGGGCGTGCCAGTCGATGCTCATGCGGGACTCCTCCGGGAGGTCAGGCGGTCGGGGCCGGGGTCGTGCCCGGGACGCCGACCGGCGGCGGGATGACCGCGGCGATGGCCGCGGTGACCGCGCCCTGCGGCTCGGTGGCGGTGGCGTCGGCCGCCGCGGGCTCGTCGTTGACGTTGGTGTGGGTGATCGGCTTGCGGCGGGCCGCGGTGCGGATCGCGGCGCAGATCGCCAGGCCGGCGACGGCGACCGTGACCACGCCCCAGGTGCCCTGGTCGGTCAGCAGCGCGGCACCGGCGGCGACCAGGCCCGCGGCGGGCAGCGTCAGCCCCCATGCGGCGACCATCCGCCCCGCGGTGCTCCAGCGCACGACCGCGCCCTTGCGGCCGAGCCCGGCGCCCATCACCGAGCCGGAGCACACCTGGGTGGTGGACAGCGCGAAGCCGAGGTGGGAGGAGGCCAGGATGGTCGCGGCGGCACCGGTCTGCGCCGCGAAGCCCTGCTGCGGCTGGATGTCGGTGAGGCCCTTGCCCATGGTGCGGATGATCCGCCAGCCGCCGATGTACGTACCCAGCGCGATGGCGGCGCCCGCGGAGACGATGACCCACAGCGGCGGGTCGGCGTGCGGGGCGACGACGCCGCCGGTGATCAGGGCGAGGGTGATGACGCCCATCGTCTTCTGCGCGTCGTTGGTGCCGTGGGCGAGCGAGACCAGGCCCGCGGAGGCGATCTGCCCGGCCCGGTAGCCCTTGGCGGTGGCGGCGGGGTCGGCGTTGCGGCCGAGGCGGTAGCTCAGCCGGGTGGCCAGTGTCGAGGCCAGGCCCGCCACGATCGGCGCGGCGAGCGCCGGGATGAGGACCTTCATCACGACCGCCTCACCGTGCACCCCGTGCCGTCCGACCGCGACGAGCGTGGCGCCGATCAGGCCGCCGAACAGCGCGTGCGAGGAGCTGGAGGGCAGCCCGGCCAGCCAGGTCAGCATGTTCCAGACGATCGCGCCGACCAGCGCGGCGAAGATCATCTCGGGTTTGACGCCGGCTGATTCGTCGATGATGCCGCCGGAGATCGTCTTGGCGACCGCCACGGACAGGAAGGCGCCGACGAGGTTGAGTACGGCGGCCATGGCCACCGCCGTCTTGGGTTTGAGCGCACCGGTGGAGATGGTGGTGGCCATCGCGTTGGCGGTGTCGTGGAAACCGTTCGTGAAGTCGAACACGAGTGCGGTGGCGATGACGATTCCGATCAGGAGCGTCATGTGTTCCATGGACCCAGGCAATCGTTCGATCGGGTAGTGGCGAGCCGACCGTACGGATCATTGGTGAACGGGAGGTGAACTGGCAGCGGACTCGCGGTGCCAACGTGACGTGCTCGTGAACACAGCGGCAACGACGACCCTTCTGCGGCCCGGAATCCGGGCGCTCCGGGCGGCCGGAAGTGCCGTATGTCTCAGTTGCCGCGGTTCGGCCCGATCCGTGCGGTTGTCGCGGCGCCCGCGCCACACCGCCCGCGCCACACCGCCCGCGCCGCGGCGCCCGCCCGAAGCGCCGCCGCCGCAGTGCCGCCGCCTCAGTGCCGCCCGGACAGCCGGTCGGCATACCGCGCCACCGGGTCGGTCGCCGCGCTCCGCCCCGCCAGCTCGCGCCGGTCGGCGCCCCGGTAGGCCGCGTACATCCCGCGCACCCCCGCCCAGCGCAGCGGCTCCGGCTCCCAGCGGCGCACCTGGTGACCCACCCACGGCAGCGCCGTCAGCTCGGTGCCATGGCCCTGGCCCGAGTCCTGCTGCACCAGGTCCCGCAGCGTGCGGGCGGCCAGATTCGAGGTCGCCACCCCGCTGCCGACGTAGCCGCCCGCCCAGCCCAGGCCCGTCGTACGGTCCAGCTGCACGCTCGCGCACCAGTCGCGCGGCACCCCCAGCACCCCCGACCAGGCGTGCTCGACCGCGACCCCGGCGGTCGCGGGGAAGAGCCGCACCAGCACCTCGCGCAGCGCGGCCACCGTACGCTCCGAGGTCCGCCCGTCGTTGTCGGTGCGCGAACCGAAGCGGTACGGCACTCCCCGTCCGCCCAGCGCGATCCGGCCATCGGCGGTGCGCTGCGCGTAGATGTACGCGTGCGCCAGATCGCCCAGCGTCTCGCCGCCCTCCCAGCCGATCGTCTCCCACATCCGCGCCGACAGCGGCTCGGTGACGATCATCGAGGAGTTCATCGGCAGCCACGTCCTGCGCTGCCCCTTCACCGACGCGGTGAAGCCCTCGGTGCAGCGCAGCACGTACGGCGCGCGCACGGTGCCGTACGGGGTGACCGCGTGCTTGGGGCGGATCTCGGTCACCGCCGTCGACTCGTGGACGGTGACCCCGAGCCGCTCGACCGCCGCGGCCAGCCCCTGGAGCAGCTTCACCGGGTGCACCCGGGCGCCGTGGGGCGTCCAGCTCGCCCCGACGGTGCCAGCCGCCCTGATCCGCCGCGCCGACTCCGCCGCTCCCAGCAGCACCCGGTCCTTCTCGCCGAAGGCCGTCTCCCGCTCGTGGTACGCCCGCAGCCGCGCCAACTGCGCCGGTGAGTAGGCCACTTCCAGCACCCCGCCCTGCTGGATGTCCGCGTCGATGCCCTCGGCCGCGGCGACCCGCACCACCTCGTCCACGGTGGCGTTCATCGCCTGCTGCAGGGCGACCGCCGCGTCGTGGCCGTGCAACTTGGCGTAGCGGTCGCGGCCCGCGATGCCGTTGTAGAGCCAGCCGCCGTTGCGCCCGGAAGCGCCGTAACCGCAGAATTTCGCCTCCAGCACGGTGATCCGCAGGAAGGGCACTGCCTGCTTGAGGTAGTACGCCGTCCACAGCCCCGTGTAGCCGCCGCCGACGATCACGACGTCGGCCTCCGCGTCACCGGGCAGCGGCTCGCGCGGCAGCGGTATGCCCGTGCCTGCGTACCAGAACGAGATTCCGCCGTTGACGGTGGCCATAATGCACCTGCAATCGCTGTGGAGCCCGGTGATGTGCGGGGACGCTACTGCGCTCCCGGCGGCCACGGCAACGCCTGATCGGTAACGGAGGCCGTCGTGCCGGACGCAGTCGAGAAAGCCTGGTCGGACGTGGTCGACACGGCCCGCCGCACCGTCGCCGACGGCCTCGTCGTCGGCACGTCGGGCAACGTGTCGGCGCGGGTCGGCGAACTGGTCGTCGTGACGCCCACCGCGGTGCCCTACGACCGGCTGCGCCCCCGGGACCTGGTCGCCGTCGACCTCGAAGGCCGCCAGGTGCGCGGGGAGCTGCGGCCCACCAGCGAACTGCCGCTGCACCTGGCGGTCTACGGCGGGACCGCAGCGCGGGCGATCGTCCACACGCACGCGCCGCACGCGACGGCGGTCTCCACCCTGGTGGACGAGCTGCCGCCGGTCCACTACGTCACCGCCGCCCTCGGCGGGCCGGTCCGCGTCGCCCCCTACGCGCTCTACGGCACCCCCGAGCTGGCTGCCTCCGCCCTGGCCGCCCTCGCCGACCGCACCGCGTGCATCCTGGCCAACCACGGGACGCTGGCGTACGGCTCCTCGCTCGACGCCGCCTACGACAGCACGGCCCAGCTCGAATGGATGAGCCGCGTGTGGCTCCTCGCCACCGCCTCCGGCAGCCCGCGCCTGCTCACCCCCGCCGACCTCGCCGCGGCGTCGGCCCGCTTCACGACCTACGGGCAGCCGCGCTCCTGACGGCCCGTGTGCAGCGTTCCCGGCCGCGCGTCGCGCACCCCGGGGAGCGCGGCACGGCATGCCCGCGGGGCGCAGGGGTATCCGGGAGCGTAGGAGTGGCCGGGAGCGAAGAGGTCGGTGAGACTGGTGGGGATGCGACTACGAACCGCCGTGGCGACAGCCACCGCCGCCCTGGGTGCCGGCACCGCCGCCTTCGTGGCGGTCGGCCGGTACGGCTCGCGTTTCGCCCTCAGGCCGTCCGCCCAGGACCCGGCGCCGGAGGGCGCGGTGACCGTGCACACGGTCACGCGGGACCGGGTCGTCCTCACCCGCACCGCCGCCTCCGCGCGCCGCGGGACGTACGGCCTGGCGGCCGACGGACTGCACGCGATCGCCGGCGACGTGGTCGACGGCACCGCCTACTCCGTGACCAGGAAGCTGCTCGCTGTACCGCACGGCTCGCTGCAACCGGGCGTCCCGGTCCGGCTGACCCCGCAGGTGCACTACGGGAATCCGCGGATCGCGCTGGGTCTGGACTACACCGAGGTGGACGTGCCGGGCGAGCTGGGCCCGCTGCCCGGCTGGTATCTGCCGGGCGCCCGCGCCACCTGGGTGATCAGCGTGCACGGCCTGGGCGCGACCCGCGCGCACGCGATGAACGTACTGCCCGCCCTGCACCACCACCGCTTCACCCAGCTGGTCCTGGGCTACCGCGGCGACCCCGAGGCCCCGCCGCCGCCCGGCGGCATCGGGCACCTGGGCCGTACCGAATGGCGCGACCTGGACGCGGCGATGCGCTACGCCGTGGAGTACGGCGCCCAGCGCATCGTGCTCTACGGCTGGTCCACCGGTGCGACCATGGCCCTGCACGCCCAGCGCCTGTCCACGGTCGGGGACCGCGTCCGCGGCCTCGTCCTGGACTCTCCGGTGCTCGACTGGCACGCCACGGTCGCCGCCGCCGCGCAATGGCACGGGCTGCCCGCCAACCTGGCACCGCTGGCCGTACGCGCGGCGGAGGGGCGTACGGAACCCCGCGGGCGGGCCGTCACCGCCCCGGCCGACCCGGCGCCGCCCACCGTGCCGACCCTGGTCTTCCACGGCCCCGACGACACACTCGCGCCCTGGGACCGGTCCCGCGAACTCGCCGCCCGCCTCCCGGATCTGGTGGTCCTGCACACCGTGCGCGGCGCCCAGCACGGGGCGATGTGGAATGCCGACCCGGCCGGTTACGAGGAGACCCTGCGCCGCTTCCTGACCCCGCTCATGTGAGCGCGGAACGCGGGAAAGTACGGCCGATTGGGAATCTGGGCGCACAACGGAGAGACTGCTCCAGTGACGTCCCGTAGCCCGCGAGACACTCCGCTCCGCCTCGTCCCCCGCCGGCCGCTCACCGCCGCCCGCAGGACCGCGACCACGCGCAGGCCCAGGCCGCCGCGGCCGCCGGAAGGCACCCCTCCGCTACCGGAACTCGCCCGGCTCGCCCGGGCCGAACTCGCCGCCGCCGTACGGCTCGCCCGCTGGGCGGGCACCGGCCCCGGCACGGCGGGGCCCACCGGCATACTGCCCGCCGACGCACTCACCCGGGCCGCGGCCGCCCTCGGCCTGACCCCAGGCCAGATCCGCACCGCCTGGGACCGGGCCAGGCTGTCGGGCCTGATCGAACTGCACGGCGGCACCGCCCGCCCCGGCTGGCGGCTGCGCGCCTGGGACACCGACGACACCGCGGTGCTGCGCGGCTGGGTCGCGCTCTTCGACGCCTGGTCACTCGCGCACCCCTTCCTGCCCGGCGACCGCAGCGGCCCCGACCCGGCGCTGGTCGCCGAAGTCGTCGAGGCGGCGCCGCAGTTGCTGTCCTTCCTGCATCTGTCGAACGGCCCGGTGCCGATCGACACGCTGCTCGACCTGCTCCGCCAGCGGGTCGCGGAACTGCGCACCGAACGCCACGAGCCGCCCGCCGACGGCGCCGGCGACCCGCTGCCGACGCTGCTCGACTGGACGCTGGAGGCCGCCGCGCGCGTGGGAGCGCTCCGACCCCGCGACCCGCAGCGGCCCGACGAGGTCGCGCTCACCGCGCTCGGCAGCTGGGCGGTGTGGGTCAAGCTGGAGCAGATCTGCGTTGCCGCGCAGGGTCCCGCCGGGCACATGGAGCAGTCCGCCGCCACCATGCTCCGCGCCTGCGCCCGCCTCTCACCCGGCCCCGCGCGGGCCGAATACCGCGCCTGGCTCGCCGCCCGGCCCGTCGCCCCCGCCGTCGCCGAACTCCTCGACACCGCCCGCGGCGACGACGCGCTGCTGCGCGGCCTGGCCTTCGAGGCGCTGCGGGTCGTCGGCGATCCGGCGGAGCCCGCGGTACGCGAGGTGGTCACCGAGCCGGTGCTGCGGCCGTACGCGGTGCTGTGGCTCGCCGAACTCGACGGCGACGACCCGGACACCGCGACCGGGCTCCTCACCCGGGAGGAGGCGACGTGGCTGTGGGTCGACACGGCGGCCGCGGTCGCGGACCACGGCGAGGACCATCTGCTCGTCAGCCACCTGGAGACCGCCGTCCAGGGCTCCGTGCCGGGCCTGCTCGAAGAGCTCCGCGACATCGGCCACCCCCGCACCGTCCAGGTCCTCGTGGCCCTCGCCGCCGCCCACCCCGACCCCATCCTGGCCAAGGCCATGCGCAAGGCCGCTTTCCAGGTCCACACCGGCGAGGCCTAGGGTCTGTCCGGCGGATCTTGGCGGATCAGCCTGCGGCGTCCGGTGCCGTACATCGCAAGGCGGAGAATCGTCCTCGTACCGGGTCGTACAAGGATGATTCGACAACGCAGCGAGGTGCGGTGCCGGGCGTCGCAGGCCCGCCAAGATCCGCCGGACAGGCCCTAACCCCTGCGGGGTGGCCAGGTGATTGCCCCTTGCGGTGCGTTGCTTTCCTTCCCGCCTTCTCGGCGGGGCGCGCAGTTCCCCGCGCCCCTTTTTGGGCCTGCGTCCACTTACGCCCGGCGTTGGCCCCTGCCAAGGGGCTCGACCTTGCGCAGGAGGGCACGCGTTTTTCAGGGCCGCGGGGAACTGCGCGACCGGCCACAGCGGACCGCGGGGCCGGGACGGGGGCGCGCCCGCCCCGGGTGGGGGCGGGGGCCCGCGGGGGCCGAGGCAGTCGGATGGGGCCAGTAGACTGGCCCCATGGTTGCTCTGCTCCTCGATTAGCTCTGGCGGAACGCCCGCGACACGCCCACCCGGCCGTGAGGCCATCCGTTACGCCATGGAGCCAACCCCGTGATCACTGCCACCGGCCTGGAGCTGCGCGCCGGCGCCCGCGTCCTCATCGAATCCGCGTCCTTCCGCGTCGCCAAGGGCGACCGCATCGGCCTGGTCGGCCGCAACGGCGCGGGCAAGACCACCTTGACCAAGGTGCTGGCCGGGGAGGGCCAGCCCGCCGCGGGCAGCGTGACGCGCTCCGGGGAGGTCGGGTACCTGCCGCAGGACCCGCGCACCGGCGATCTGGACATGCTGGCCAGCGACCGCATCCTGGGCGCCCGCGACCTCGACACCGTGCTGCGCAAGATGCGCGAGAACGAGGAGCGGATGGCGAACGGAAAGGGCGCCACCCGCGACAACGCGATGAAGAAATACGCCCGCCTGGAGACGGAATTCCTCACCAAGGGCGGTTATGCCGCCGAGGCGGAGGCGGCCACGATCGCCGCGGCGCTCGGCCTGCCCGACCGTATCCTCGGCCAGCAGCTGCACACCCTGTCCGGCGGCCAGCGGCGCCGAGTCGAGCTGGCCAGGATCCTGTTCTCGGACGCGGACACCCTGCTGCTCGACGAGCCGACGAACCACCTGGACGCGGACTCGATCAGCTGGCTGCGCGACTACCTGAGGACGTATCGCGGCGGATTCATCGTCATCTCCCACGATGTGAACCTGATCGAGACGGTCGTCAACAAGGTCTTCTATCTCGACGCCAACCGCTCGCAGATCGACGTCTACAACATGGGCTGGAAGCTGTACCAGCAGCAGCGCGAAGCCGATGAGAAGCGCCGCAGGCGGGAACGCGCGAATGCGGAGAAGAAAGCCGCCGCGCTCAATTTGCAGGCCGACAAGATGCGCGCGAAGGCCACCAAAACCGTGGCGGCGCAGAACATGGCGCGGCGGGCCGACAAGCTGCTCGCCGGTCTCGACGCGGTGCGGGTCTCGGACAAGGTCGCGAAGCTGCGCTTCCCGGACCCGGCGCCGTGCGGCAAGACGCCGCTGATGGCCAGCGGCCTTTCCAAGTCGTACGGGTCGCTGGAGATCTTCACCGACGTGGACCTGGCGATCGACCGCGGCTCGCGGGTGGTCATCCTGGGGCTGAACGGTGCGGGCAAGACCACGCTGCTGCGGCTGCTCGCCGGGGTGGAGACCCCCGACACCGGCGAGGTGACGCCGGGGCACGGGCTGAAGCTCGGCTATTACGCGCAGGAGCACGAGACGCTCGACCCGGAGCGCACGGTGCTGGAGAACATGCGTTCCTCGGCGCCGGACACCGACCTGGTGGAGATCCGCAAGATCCTCGGCTCCTTCCTCTTCTCCGGCGACGACGTCGACAAGCCGGCCGGTGTGCTGTCCGGCGGCGAGAAGACCCGGCTGGCGCTGGCCTCGCTGGTCGTCTCCAGCGCCAACGTGCTGCTGCTCGACGAGCCCACCAACAACCTCGACCCGGCCAGCCGGGAGGAGATCCTGGGCGCCCTGCACACCTTCAGCGGCGCGGTGGTGCTGGTCACCCACGACGAGGGCGCGGTGGAGGCGCTGCAGCCCGAGCGGATCATCCTGCTGCCCGACGGTGTCGAGGACCTGTGGGGCCAGGACTACGCGGACCTGGTGGCCCTGGCCTGACCGGCCACGGCGCCGCCGACCTGGAAGGACGCCGGGTGATCATGTGGATTCGATCATTCGGCCCACCGCGGGTCCGTCATCTGTGTGAGTCGGGCTGGTACCGCCCGGTCGGCGTCGCCCGCGTGGCGGCAGTGTCTGGTGATCAGTGGTGTGACGTCGGCAAACACCTTACCGATGGCCGCTGACCTGCTGGTATCGCGCGGGCTCCGTTCCCGGTCCGGAATTCGGCGGCGGAGATTTCCCGCCGGGACCCGTTCTTCGCCTCGTATCGCGGCATTCATGTTGCGAATGTCCGGTGACGGACCTTGTCGAATGGGTGGCCAGGAAGGCGCTTAGGGGTGATCATGAGAGTCCATAGCGCACTTCCCTGGAGGAGGCACGGGTGGCCGAGACTCTGAAGAAGGGCAGCCGGGTGACCGGCGCCGCGCGCGAGAAGCTCGCGGCGGACCTGAAGAAGAAGTACGACTCCGGAGCGAGCATCCGGGCACTGGCCGAGGAGACCGGCCGGTCCTATGGATTCGTGCACCGGATGCTCAGCGAGTCCGGCGTGACCCTGCGCGGACGCGGCGGGGCGACCAGGGGCAAGAAGGCGGTCACGGCCTGAGCCGGCCCTGACGCCCGAATGCCCACGGGCGGGCATCTCCCGCACCCAGCGGGCCGGCGGGCCGAACGGATGGTTACTCTTCGGTAGTAACCAAGTCCGCGGTCCGCTCGGAGGTGCCCGATGCCCGATGACACGATCCTGCCCCACGACGACAAGATCCTGCTCGAACGCGACGGAGTCCGGCTCGTCCTGGACGGCACCGGCACCGTCGCCACCATCACCTTGTGCAACCCGGCCAAGCGCAACGTGCAGTCGCCCGCCTTGTGGGAGGCGCTGATCGAGGCGGGCCGACTGCTGCCGGGGCAGGTACGGGTCGCGGTGCTGCGCGCCGAGGGCCCGTCCTTCTCCGCCGGTCTCGACCGGCAGGCGTTCACACCCGAGGGCTTCGACGGCGGTCCGTCGTTCCTGGAACTCGGGCGCGGTTCCGAGGCCGACCTCGACGCGACCATCGCCACGTACCAGCAGGCCTTCACCTGGTGGCGGCGCACCGACCTGATCACGGTCGCTGCCGTCCAGGGGCATGCCATCGGGGCCGGCTTCCAGCTCGCGCTGGCCTGCGACCTGCGGGTGTGCGCGGACGACGTGCAGTTCGCCATGCGCGAGACCGGTCTCGGGCTCGTCCCCGACCTGACCGGCACCAAGCCGCTGGCCGAGCTGGTCGGATACAGCCGCGCGCTGGAGATCTGCGTCACCGGCCGCTACGTGCAGGCCGAGGAGGCCGAGCGCACCGGCCTGGCCAACCTGGTCGTGCCCGCCGCCGACCTGGACGCCGCCGTCGCCGACCTGGCCGCCGCCCTCCTGGCCCCGCCGCGCGACGCCGTCAACGAGACCAAGGCGCTGCTGCGTACCGCCCTGTCCCACACCGAGTCCGAGCAGTTCGCGGCCGAGCGCGCCGCCCAGACCCGCAGGCTGCGCAGCCTGGCCGGCGCGGCAGAGTAGCCCGACCCCCGGGCGCGGTGCGCGCTCAGTGGGTGTCGGTCACCACGACCGCCGTCGTCAGCGGCCCCGGGGCGCCCGCCGCCGCCACCGGGGAGATCGCGGCCGTCACCGCCCGGGCCACCACGTACGGCCGGTGGCCCGCCGCCACCGCGAACTGCAGCTGCACGCTGCGGCCCGCCGCCGTGGCCGCGCCCGCCGCGGTGTCGCGGACCCGGACGCCGCTGCCGAGGCCGGCCAGCCGCCGGGTCAGCCGCAGCACCCCGGGCACGGCCAGCGCGGCGGCCGCCACCAGGGCCGCCGGGGCGCCGGCGGCCGGGGCGTCGGCCAGCTCCCGCGCCGTGTCGCCGTCGTCCACCACCACGCCTTCGAGCACCGCGTCCACTGCCACCCCGCCGGCGAGCAGCCCGGTCACCTCCAGGTCGACCGAGTGGACGGGCACCCCGAGCCAGTCCTCGGCCGCCGCCCACAGCGCGGCCCGCAGCCGCTCCGCGGTACGCGGCAGCGTGTCGTCGAGCCCGGCCTCGAAGTCCGCGGTGATCCGCAGCGGCCGGTACGCCAGCGCGCCCACCGGCGCCCCGGCGTGCCGCTGCTCCGCCTCGGGCGCGTCCGCGTCCAGCGCCAGGGTGACCGACCCAAGCCGTACGCCGGTGACGCCGTCCGCGGCCCGCCGCAGGGCGCCGACGGCGGCGCTCTCGGTGATCCAGGCGGCGTCGGCGGCCGCGCCGAGCGGGAGCAGCCGCCCCAGGGCCACCTGTTCCCGCACGGTCCTGGCCAGTCGGTCCATGGTCACCAGGTTTCATCGCCTTCCGACGTGCCGACCACTCGGATGGGGGGGCGGCGGTCCCCACTGGGCGCATCCCCGCAGCGGTTCCGGGCATGCCCGTTTAGTGTGGTGCACGGAGCAGCCCAGACGAAGGGACGACTCGCGATGACGGACAGCGCGCAGCACAACCGGCCGGAGCCCGAGGGCTCGTCGATCACCGCCGACAGCGGCAGGACGCTCGACAAGGGCACCGCGGGCTCGGGCCGCAAGGCGCTCGGCGATCCCGCGAGCCGCGGCCGCACCACGATCGCCGACGGCGTGGTCGAGAAGATCGCCGGACTCGCGGCCCGCGACGTCGTGGGCGTCCACGCGATGGGCACCGGACTGTCCCGCACGTTCGGTGCGGTCAGGGACCGGGTCCCCGGCAGCACCCGCTCGGTGACCCGCGGCGTCAAGGCCGAGGTGGGCGAGGTGCAGACGGCGCTCGACCTCGACATCGTCGTGGAGTACGGCGTGTCCATCGTCGAGGTCGCCCGCGCGGTGCGGGAGAACGTGATCGCGGCGGTCGAGCGGATGACCGGGCTCGAAGTGGTCGAGGTCAATGTCGCGGTCGGCGACGTGAAGTTGCCCGACGAGGACGATGACGACGACCGCGAGCAGCGGGTCCAATAGTGGGACCGGGGCGGCACACCGGCCCTGAGACGCGGCCCGCGGCACTGCGGGCAGGCGCAGCCGAGCGGACGGGAAGCGGACGATGAGCATGGCGGTGATCGGCCTGGCGGCCGGAATGGCACTGGGCTTCGCCGGGTATTTCGGCGGCTTCGGGGCCTTCCTCGTAGTGGCACTGCTCGGCGCGGTCGGCTTCGTGGCGGGCAAGTTCTTCGACGGCGACCTCGAACCCGGGGACTTCTTCCGCACGCGTGACCGCGACCGTGACCGCGACCGGCGGCGCTGATGGCATCAGCCGTGCCCGGGCAACTTCCTCCCGCCGACCGCGGCGCGCTGCGGATCGCCGACCGGGTGGTCGCCAAGATCGCCGCCCAGGCGGCCGGTGAGGTGCTGGCCGACGCGCCGGGCGCCGACCTGGTGCCGAGCGACGCCCGGCCGCACGCCTCGGTGTCGGTGCGCAAGGACACCGCCCGGCTGCGGCTGGCCCTCGAACTGGGCTACCCGGCGGACATCGGGGCGGTGTGCCACACCGTCCGGCGCCATGTCACCGGCAAGGTCGAGGCGTTGACGGGTATGGATGTACCCGAGGTGGCCGTCGAGGTGGAGCGGCTGCACTCGGCGGCGGCGCGCCGCAAGGAGGAGGGGAGGGTCGAATGAGCGACGACGGGGGCAGCCACGCCTACCGCGAGCAGGACCCGACCACGTCCGACGCCGAGAACGCCCGTGTCAGCATCGCCAAACGGCCCGACATCGAGCCGTACGCCGTCACCTCCGGCCTGCCGGGCGGCGGCCAGGGCGCCAAGGCCCGCCGCTTCTGGTCCGCCCGCCGCATCCCCGCGGCGCTGACCGCGGCGGTGCTGCTGGGACTCGCCGGACTCTTCCTCTACGACATCGCCTCCGTCCGCGCCGACCGCAGGGCGATGCAGTGGCGCATCAGCCTTGCCCACCAGCTGGCCACCCGGCACCTGGACGACGTCTGGATCATCCTCGGCGCCTCGGTGGCCGCCGCGCTCGGCCTGTGGCTGCTCGTCCTCGCCCTGACCCCCGGTGAGCGCGAGGTGCTGCCGATGGCCCGCAGCGGAACCGCGGGCGTCCGCGCGGGACTCGACCGGCACGCGGCCGAACTGGTGCTGCGCGACCGGGCGATGGAGGTCTCCGGGGTGCGCTGGGCCAAGGTCGACGTCGGCCGGCGCAAGGTCAAGGCCCGCGCCACCTCGCACTTCCGCGAACTCGAAGAGGTGCGCGACGACCTGACGGCCGCACTCGGCGAGGCCGTACGCCAGTTGGGCCTGGCCAGGTCGCCGCACCTGAGCATCCACCTGCAACGGGCCGACAAGAAGGGGTGACGGGGCGATGCGCACCACGCTCAACCGGGTCCTGCTCGGACTGACCGGCCTGGTCCTGCTGGTGGTCGGCCTGTCCGTGCTGGTCGGCAGCCTCGACCTGCAGCGCCACTGGGACTTCACGGTGCCCGGCTGGTGGCCCTTCACCGGCCCCAAGGACGTGCTGCTCACCGCGCACGACAGGACCCGCTACCGCTCCGACGGCTGGTGGTGGCCGGTGGTCTTCGCCGTGCTCGGCGTGCTCTTCCTGGCGGCCCTGTGGTGGCTGCTGGCCCAGTCCCGCACCAGCCGGCTGCGGCAGATCAGGATCGACAGCGGCGACGGGCAGGGCGCGCTGCTGCGCGGGCGGGCGCTGGAGAGCGTGCTGCGCTCGGAGGCCGAGGCGTACGACGGCGTCGAGTGGTCCAGCGCGGTGCTGGGCGGCCGCCGGGGTGCGCCCGAGGCGCGGCTCGTGCTGGGCCTGGCCCCGCACGCCACCCCCCAGGACGTCGTCACCGCCCTGGACACCGAGGTCCTGGACCGCGCCCGCACCTCGGCCGGACTCCCCGGGCTCCCCACCGAAGCGCGGCTGCGCGCGGTGCGCCACCGCGCGGCCAGGGTCTCCTGACCCGGGCCGCCTGCTGCGTCCGCGGCCCGGCAGGTCACAGGAACTGCTGGGCGCCGCCGTCGACGGGGAGCATGACGCCGGTCAGGTAGGAGGCCGCGGGGGAGAGCAGGAAGGCGGCGGCCCGGCCGAACTCGGACGGCGAGCCGTAGCGGCGCAGCGGGATACGCGCGGCGTGGTGTGCCCGCACGGCCTCGGGGTCACCGCCGAGGGCGTCCAGCTCGCGTACCCGGTCGGTGTCGATGCGGGAGGGCAGGAGGCCGACCACCCGGATGCCGCGGGGGCCGACCTCGGCGGCGAGGGTCTTGGCGTAGCCGGCGAGGCCCGGACGCAGGCCGTTGGAGATCGCCAGGCCGGGGATGGGCTCGCGGACCGAGCCGGAGAGCACGAAGCCGATGACCCCGCCGTCGCCGAGGCATCCCGCGGCGGCCCGCGCCAGCCGCACCGCGCCGAGGAAGACCGACTCGAAGGCGGCCTGCCACTGCTCGTCGCCGACCTCGGCGGCCGCGCCCGGCGGCGGCCCGCCGACGCTGATCAGCACGCCGTCGACCGCGCCGAAGCGGGTCCTGGCGGTGGCCAGCAGCAACTGCGCGGTGGCGGGGTCGGCGTTGTCCGCGACGACGCCCAACGCCCGCTCAGGACCGCCGAGTTCCGCCGCGGCAGCGTCGACGGTGGCCGCGGTGCGCCCGGAGAGCACCACCTTGGCCCCCTCGGCGGCGAGTTCGCGGGCCGCGGCGAGTCCGAGGCCGCGGCCACCGCCGGTGACCACGTACACCCGGTCCTTGAGTCCGAGATCCATCGCTCAGCCACTCCTTCCGTTCCGGCCCGACAGCGCGAGCGCGGTGTTGACCAGCCCGACGTGGCTGAACGCCTGCGGGTAGTTGCCCAGTTGGCGCCCGGCGACCGGGTCCCACTCCTCGGCGAGCAGGCCGACGTCGTTGCGTACGGCCAGCAGCCGCTCGAAGAGCTGCCGGGCCTCGTCGGTACGCCCGATGGCGTGCAGCGCGTCGGCGAGCCAGAACGAGCAGGCCAGGAAGGTCCCTTCGGTGCCGGGCAGCCCGTCGACGCCGCTGGAGTCGGGGGAGTAGCGGCGGACGAATCCGCCGTGGTCCAGCTCCCGCTGCACCGCCTCGACCGTGCCGATCACCCGCCGGTCGGTGGCCGGCAGGAAGCCGACCTGCGGGATGAGCAGGGTGGCCGCGTCCAGTTCGGCGGAGCCGTAGGACTGGGTGAAGGTGTTGCGCTGCGCGTCGTAGCCCTTCTCGCAGACCTCGGCGTGCACCTGCGCCCGCATGGAGCGCCAGCGGTCCACGTCGCCGCGCAGCCCGGGCCTGGCCTCGACCGTGCGCACCGCGCGGTCGGCCGCGACCCAGGCCATCACCTTGGAGTGCACGAAGTGCCGGCGCGGGCCGCGTACCTCCCACAGGCCCTCGTCCGGCTCGTGCCACTTGGACTCCAGGAAGTCCATCAGCGCCCGTTGCAGGCTCCAGGCGTGCTGCTCGTCGCGCAGGCCGCTGCTCCTGGCCAGGAACAGCGAGTCGAGCACCTCGCCGTAGACGTCCAGCTGGAGCTGGCCGGCGGCGGCGTTGCCGACCCTGACCGGCGCGGAGTTCGCGTAGCCCTTCAGCCAGGGCACCTCGTATTCGGTGAGCCGCCGCTCGCCCCCGATGCCGTACATGATCTGCAGGTCGGCCGGGTCGCCGGCCACCGCCCGCAGCAGCCAGTCCCGCCAGGCCTGGGCCTCGGTGAGGAAGCCGCCGGAGACCAGGGCGTTCAGGGTGAGGGCGGCGTCGCGCAGCCAGCAGTAGCGGTAGTCCCAGTTGCGGACCCCGCCGATCTCCTCGGGCAGCGAGGTGGTCGCGGCGGCGGCGATACCGCCGCTCGGCGCGTAGGTCAGCGCCTTGAGGGTGATCATGGAGCGCAGTACGGCCGACCGCCACGGCCCGTCATAGCGGCACTGGGCCGACCACTTCTCCCAGTCCGCCAGGCTCTGCTCCAGTGCGGTGAAGGGCGGCACCCGGCGCGGCTGCCTGGAGTGCGAGGGGTGCCAGGTCAGGACGAAGGCGATCTTGTCGCCGGCCGCGACGGTGAAGTCGCTGTACGTCCGCATGTCCTTGCCGTACATCGGCAGCGGCGGCTCGCTGCGCAGCCACACCGCGTCGGGGCCCGCGACGGCCACCCGGTGGTGGTCGGTGCGGCGCACCCAGGGCACCACGCTGCCGTAGTCGAAGCGCAGCGCCAGCTCGCTGCGCATCTCGACCGAGCCGGAGAGGCCCTCGACGATCCTGATCAGGTCGGGCGCGCGGTCGCGCTGCGGCATGAAGTCGGTGACCTTGACGCTGCCGGACGGTGTCCGCCATACGGTGTCGAGCACCAGCGTGTCGCCCCGGTAGGAGCGCTCCGCGCACTCCTCGGCGTCCAGCGGGGCCATCTTCCAGCGGCCGTTGTCCTCGTCGCCGAGCAGCGCGGCGAAGCACGCGCCGGAGTCGAAGCGCGGCAGGCACAGCCAGTCGACCGACCCGTCCCGGCCGACGAGCGCGGCGGTCTGGAGGTCGCCGATCAGCGCGTAGTCCTCGATACGTCCTGGCACGGTCCGCCTCGCCGCCTCGTGGTGGTGTCAGTCGAGTCTGCTGGTGGCGCGGCTACACCGCTACCCGAACACTGTCTTCCGGCTCCTGCGGCGTGTCGGGCTCCCGCGGCGTCTCGGACTGCTTCTTGCGGGCGGCCAGTATGTCGGCGCGCTCCCGGCGTAGCAGCACCACCCAGCCCACCGGCACCATCGTGGTGAACAGCCACCACTGGATCGCGTAGGCCATGTGCGGGCCGATGCTGCTGTGGTCGGGCTCGGGGACCACCTGCGGGCCGCCGTGCGCGGGCTTGGGGGAGACCAGCTCCAGGTAGCCGCCGACCGTCTGCTCGGGCAGTCCGCCGGCCGACTTCACCTCGGAGCCGTTGATCAGCATGATCTGGCGCGGCGGCAGTCCCTTGCGGTCGTGGATGCCGGTGGACGAGGTCGACTCGTCGGGGCGCAGCCGGCCGACCACGGTCACCTCGCCGGACGGCGGCGGGTTGATCTTCGGGAACTTCGTCGGGTCGTCGCCCGGCGAGATCCAGCCGCGGTTGACCAGGACCGCCCGGCCGTCGTCCAGGATGAGCGGGGTGATGACGTGGTAGCCGACCTCCTCGCCGCCGCCGGAGGTGTCGTCGGAGCCGGAGTTGCCCGCCGTGCGGTGCCGGGCGACGACCTCGTGGGAGGTGTCGTAGTGGCCGGTGGCGGTCACCATGCGGTAGAGGTCCTTGCGCGGTACGTCGTAGCCGGGGGAGGTCACCGACTCGACCGGGACCGGGGTGGCCTTGAGGCCGGCCGCGATGATCCTGTTGTTCGCCACCCGGTGCTCATGGCGGTGCAACTGCCAGAAGCCCAGTCTGACCATCACCGGCATGAGCAGCAGACCGATGAGGGTGAGGATCACCCATTGGCGGGACAGCAGGAAGCGGTACACCCCACGACGGTACAACTCGGCCGTGGGGTGTCCGCGCGGTGGGGGGTCGGTGGGTTGTCGGGGCGGGTGGGGTTCAGGCGTGCGCGGGGGAGTCGGTGTGGTCGACGATGCCGGTGCCGCCCTCCGCCTTGGCGCAGTGGCCGCAGCAGTAGAAGTGGCCGTCGACCTCGACGCCGTGTCCGATGATCTGCACCCGGCAGTGCTCGCAGATCGGTGCCATCCGGTGGACGGCGCACTCGAAGCAGTCGAAGACGTGCACCGCGCCCGCGGCGTGCACCTCGAAGCTCATCGCATAATCGTTTCCGCAGACTTCGCATCGTGCCATGAGGCACAGGCTGCGGTGGCCGGGCGATCCGGGCAAACCGGCGGCGGGCGTGTTGCCCGGCTGTCACCCGGACGGCCGCACGGACCCCGGGCCCGCGCCGCCTTGGGGTCAGCCGTGGACGCCGGAGGCCGGGGTGACGGCCTTGAGCAGCTCGGTGAACTGCCGCTCGCCGATCACCGGCGTGCCGTACGCGCGGGCCTTGACCGCCTTTCCGGTGGGGGAGTCGGGGTCGTTGGTGACCAGCACGCTGGTGAGCCGGCTCACCGACGAGGCGACATGCAGCCCGGCGTCGGTCGCCCGGTCCTCCAGCAGCTCGCGGTCTATACCCGTGTCGCCGGAGAAGGCCACCCGCATCCCCTGGACCAGCGGCCCGTCCGGCGCGAGCCGCCCCGGGTTCGGATACGGGCACGGCGGCCGCTTGCGGGCCGGCCGCCACCCTGAGCGCGGCCCCGAGCCGTACAGCGCCCCGTAACGCGGCGCGGGCACCGCGGTGTCCACCCACTCGGTCAGCGGGCGGCAGGCGTGCAGCGGCAGCGGCAGGTCGGCCGCCGCCGCCAGGTGCAGGCTCGGCCGGAAGGTCTCGGCCAGCACCCGGGCGTCGTCCAGGGCGTGGTGGGCGCGCTGCTGGACCACCCCGTAGTGCGCGGCCAGCGACTCCAGCTTGTGGTTGGCCAGCGGCAGCCGCAGCTCCTTGGCCAGCACGATGGTGCACAGCCGGTGGTCGACCGGCGCGGCGGACCGGGCCCTGGCGTACTCCCTGGCCAGCATCGACCAGTCGAAGACCGCGTTGTGCGCGACCAGCACGCGCCCGGCGAGCCGTTCGGCCAGCTCGCCGGCGATCTCCGGAAAGAGCGGGGCGTCCGCGAGCATCGCGCCGGTCAGCCCGTGGATCCACACCGGACCGGGGTCGCGCTGCGGATTGACCGGCGAATACCAGTGGTCCTGGACCTCGCCGCGGGCGTCGAGACGGTAGACGGCCGCGGACACGATCCGGTCGTCCCTGCCCAGCCCGGTGGTCTCGACGTCGACCACCGCATAGCCCTCGGGATAGCCCGCGGGCCATGGCGAAGGGGGCGGCGGCGCGGTCCGGTTGTCCAGCATGGTCACTGAGGATACGGCGCGGCGCCGACAGTGGATCATCCCGGCCGCCCACCGGCCGCTCTCCCGTTGACGCGGCCGCGTCCGAACTCATCCGAAACGACGTCCGCCGGATGCCTGTGTGGTGCGCGCACACGCCAACTGCCCGCTATCGCCCTGCGGTCGGCTCGCCGTCGTGCCGCTCGCCGTCGTGCCGCTCGCGGCCGGGGCGGTGAGCCACCGCGTTCACCCCGACGGGGACGCCGGCCGGTCGGCGCACCGTGACGAGCCTGTCCGCCCGGCCGGTGCGGGGCCGCCGGCGAGCCGAGCGTCCACCAGCGGTTTCAACAGTCTGTTGCAAAGAGGTGCCCCTCGCGTACGCTCGGCGGTGGCCGTCGCCGCCCGGCTCTGTCGGCACCGGGACATAGGCTGGTAGGACCGGCGGCGCGACCAGGCGCCCGGAGGGAGGCGGAGCCCGTGCTCATCGACACCTACGGACGCGTGGCCACCGATCTGCGCGTCTCGCTCACCGACCGGTGCAATCTGCGCTGCACCTACTGCATGCCGGAAGAGGGCCTGCAGTGGCTGGCCAAGCCCGATCTGCTCACCGACGACGAGATCGTCAGGATGGTGCGGATCGCGGTCACCGACCTCGGCGTCACCGAGGTCCGCTTCACCGGTGGTGAGCCGCTGCTGCGCCCCGGCCTGGCCGGCATCGTCGAGCGGTGCGCCGCGCTCGACCCGCGCCCCCGCCTGTCGCTGACCACCAACGGCATCGGGCTGCGCAGGACCGCGGCGGCCCTGCGCGCGGCGGGCCTGGACCGGATCAACGTCTCCCTCGACACCCTGCGGCCCGACGTCTTCCACACCCTGACCCGCAGGGATCGGCACTCCGACGTGATCGAGGGCCTCGCCGCGGCGTCCGCCGCGGGCCTGGCCCCGCTCAAGGTCAACACCGTGCTGATGCGCGGGGTCAACGACAACGAGGCAGCCGACCTGCTCGGCTGGGCCCTGGAGCACGGCTACGAGCTGCGCTTCATCGAGCAGATGCCGCTGGACGCCCAGCACGGCTGGCAGCGCGGCGACATGGTCACCGCCGACGAGATCATCGGCAGCCTGCGCTCCCGCTTCACGCTCACCCCGGAAGGCGAGTCCGTCCGCGGCTCGGCGCCCGCCGAGCGCTGGCTGGTGGACGGCGGCCCGGCCCGGGTCGGCGTGATCGGCTCGGTCACCCGGCCCTTCTGCCGGGCCTGCGACCGCACCCGGCTGACCGCCGACGGCCAGGTGCGCAACTGCCTGTTCGCCCGCGAGGAGTCCGACCTGCGCGGCCCGCTGCGCTCCGGCGCGTCCGACGCGGAGATCGCCGGCCTGTGGCGGGCGGCGATGCTGGGCAAGAAGGCGGGCTCGGGACTGGACGATCCGGCCTTCCTCCAGCCGGACCGCCCGATGTCGGCGATCGGCGGCTGACCGCCGCTTATCCGCGGGCGGCGCGCCCCCCGTCGGCAGGGCCGTCGCCGGCCGCCCGCCGCTCCCAGTCGGCCAGCGCCACCACGTCCTTGAGGAAGCCGCGCATGCCGAGGAACTGCGCCAGGTGCTCGCGGTGTTCGTCGCAGGCCAGCCAGGTCTTGCGCCGCTCCGGGGTGTGCAGCTTCGGGTTGTTCCACGCCAGCACCCACACCGCCGCCGTGCGGCACCCCTTGGCCGAGCAGATCGGCGTCTCGTCGTTCACGCGCCCCAGTAAACCCCACCCGCGGACCCGCGCGGAGCGCCCGATCAGGGCCCGGACATGGCGACGCCGGGCAGCCACGGGGGGAGCCGCCCGGCGTCGGTCCGTCGCCCCGACGGGGGATGCGGAGCGCCTACGAAGTATGTCATGCACTGACGCGTACGCGGGAGTGGAACGTCACCATTGATCTGAGCTTTTCTTGAGGTTCCGCTTGTGTGGTCCGGCCCCGCCGAGCCGGCGCCGGACGCCCCCGCGCCAGGTCAGGGAGTGTCGACCGGGTCGGCGAACGCCCCGGCCGCCCGCTCCTGTCCCGACTCCACTTTGGTTGCCTCAAGCACCGGTACGACCGGTGGTGGCACGTACGCGGCGGGCACCACCGGGCGGTTCTCCCGCCCGGCATTGGCATAGACCACTGCGACGTACGGCAGCAGCAGGCCCAGCACCAGAGTCCCCCAGGCCAGCGGGCGCTCGACGTTCCACAGCACCACGGTGAGGATCACCGAGAGCGTGCGGACCGACATCGAGATGATGTAGCGCCGCTGCCGTCCGCGTACGTCCTCGGTCAGCCCGGTGCGCGCCCCGGAGATCCGGTAGACCTCCGGCCCGCCTTGCTTCCGCATCGCATTCCACCGCCCGCTCGACAGGCCGGGCCGCACTGCTCACGGGTTGCAGCGCCACCGCTCCGGCTGCAGACAACGGTACGCCGCGCGGCGCCCGCGCATCAGAGTGGGGGAGGGGCGCGTCTTGCGCCGTACGCACCACCGCCGCCCCCGACATGCGTCGTAGCCGGACCGGGCGGACACTGACGGCACGACTACCGGGCGCCCGGCCGCCCGGCGACGTGGAGGCGAGCGGCATGGGTTGGCTGTGGGCGGTCATCGTCGGACTGGTGCTCGGCCTCGTCGCCAAGGCGATCATCCCCGGCAAGCAGACGCTGCCTCTGTGGCTCACCGTGATCTGCGGCATGGTCGGCAGCCTGCTCGGCAATGCCGTGTCGACCTGGCTGGGCGTCAACGACACCAAGGGCTTCGACTGGACCCGGCACGTGCTCCAGCTCGTCGGAGCCGTCGTGATCGTGGCCATCGGCGACGCGCTGTGGGCCGCGCGCAGGCGCCGGCGCAGCACGACCACGGTCTGAGCCGTACGCCCGCCCGCGCACCCGGGTCGCCCGCCCGCGCACCCGCACGCCCGTCACCCGTACGGCTCAGCGGCGGCCGGCCGCCCCGGGGGGCGTACGCCCGTAGGCACCCCGGCGCCGCCCGGTCCCTCAGTCCGGCTGCACCCGCAGCCACTGCGGCGGCACCGGACCGGTCAGCCACACCCCGTTCGCGCTGACCCGGAAGACCTGGCCGCCGCCGGCGGCCAGCCCCGCCGCGTCCACCGCGAGCACCACCGGACGGCCGTGCCGCGCCCCGACGCGTACGGCCGTCTCGCGGTCCTCCGACAGGTGCACGTCCTGCCGCGCCATCGGCAGCAGCCCGTCCCGCAGGATCAGCGGCAGGGTGGCCGCCGCCGTCCCGTGGAAGAGCACGTCCGGCGGCACCGCGGCCGCCAGCCCGAGGTCCACCTCGACCGTGTGCCCCTGGCTGGCCCTGATCCGCCGGCCGTCGTCCGAGAACGCGAACCGCCGCTTGTTGTTGGTGGCGACGACGTGGTCGAGCTCCGCCCGGGTCAGCCGCCGGCCGTGGGCGGCGCACGCGGCGAGCAGCTCGTCCACGCCCACCCAGCCGCCCTCGTCCAGCGCGACGCCGATCCGGCCCGGGTCGTGTCGCAGCACCAGCGACAGGAACTTCGACGCCTTGACCGTCCGCTTCTCGTCCATCCCCCTGCTCCCCCCGGGCGGCCTCAGACGCCCTGGCTGACCGAACTCATGTTGAAGTCCGGCACCCGCAGCGCCGGCGCCGCGGCCCGCGTGAAGTAGTCGCTCCACTCGCGCGGCAGCGTCCGCTCGCTGCGGCCCGCCTCGACGGCCCGGCCCAGCAGGTCGACCGGCGACTCGTTGAAGCGGAAGTTGTTCACCACGCCGGTGACCTCGCCGCCCTCGACCAGGTAGACGCCGTCCCTGGTCAGGCCGGTCAGCAGCAGCGTCGCCGGGTCGACCTCGCGGATGTACCACAGGCAGGTCAGCAGCAGCCCCCGCTCGGTGCCCGCGACCATCTCGGCGGGCGACCGCGTGCCGCCGCCCTCCAGGACCAGGTTGTCGGCGGCCGGCGCCATCGGCAGCCCGGTCAGCGCGGCGCTGTGCCGGGTGGTCGGCAGATGGCGCAGGGTGCCGTCCCGCATCCAGTCCACCGGGCCGATCGGCAGCCCGTTGTCGAAGACCGAGGACTCGTCGCCGGACGCGTGCGCCACCACGAAGGGCGCCGCCTCCAGGCCCGGCTCGGCCGGGTCGCTGCGCAGCGTCAGCGGCAGCGTGGAGAGCTGCTCGCCCACCCGCGTGCCGCCGCCCGCCTTGCTGAAGACCGTACGGCCCTCGGCGGCGTCCCGGGCGCCCGCCGACCACAGCTGGTAGATCATCAGGTCCGCGACCGCCGACGGCGGAAGCAGCGTCTCGTACCGCCCGGCCGGCAGCTCGATCTTCCGCTCGGCCCAGGCGAGGCGCTGCGCCAGCTCGGCGTCCAGCGCCAGCGGGTCCACGTCGGTGAAGTCCCTGGTGGCCGCGCCCGCCCACGCGGACCGCGTACGGTCCGGGGACTTCGCGTTGACCTCAAGGGTGCCGGTCGGCTGGTCGTGCCGCAGCCGCAGCCCCGCCGACGTCCCCAGATACGTCGAGGTCACCGAGTGGAAGGCGAAGCCGTACAGCTGCCGCCCGCCGGCCTTCGCCGTGGCGAAGGCCTCGCCCAGCGCGGGCGCGAAGGCAGCGAAGACCGCGGAGGCGGTCTCGGCCGGCGCGTCGGTGAAGTCCGCGGACTGCGGCACCCCGGTCACCAGCGGCTGCGCGTCCTCGGCCGGCCCGGCCTCCCGGGCCGCCGCCTCCGCCGCCCGCACCAGCGGCTCCAACTCGTCCGCGGTCACCGCGGACCGCGACACGACCCCGGAGGCGGCACCCTGCCCGCCGTCCACGGTCGCGATCACCGTGAGGGTCCGCCCCCGGGTGACACCGTTGGTGGTCAGCGAGTTGCCGGCCCAGCGCAGGTTGGCGCTGGACTCCTCGTCGGCGATGACCACGCAGCCGTCCGCCGACGACAGCTCCAGAGCCCGCTCGACAATCTCGTGCGGCTTCGTCGTCGCGATGCTCATCGCCCCGCCTCCTGGGTGGTGTTCAGAATGTTGACGCCCCGGAAGAGCGCGGAAGGGCAGCCGTGCGACACGGCGGCGACCTGCCCCGGCTGGGCCTTTCCGCAGTTGAAGGCCCCTCCCAGCACATAGGTCTCGGGGCCGCCGACCGCCTCCATGGACCCCCAGAAGTCGGTGGTGGTGGCCTGGTAGGCGAAGTCCTTGACCTGGCCGGCCAGGCGGCCGTTCTCGATGCGGAAGGCGCGCTGACCGGTGAACTGGAAGTTGTAGCGCTGCATGTCGATCGACCAGGACCGGTCGCCGACCACGTAGAGGCCGCGCTCGACGCCGCCGATCAGGTCGTCGGTGGACGGGCCGTCGGCCGCGGGCTGGAGGGAGACGTTCGCCATCCGCTGGACCGGGACATGGCCGGGGGAGTCGGCGTAGGCGCAGCCGTTGGAGCGGTCGAAGCCGGTGAGCTTCGCGATCCTGCGGTCGAGCTGGTAGCCGACCAGGACGCCGTCCCTGACCAGGTCCCAGGACTGGCCCGCCACGCCCTCGTCGTCGAAGCCGACGGTGGCCAGGCCGTGTTCCGCGGTGCGGTCGCCGGTGACGTGCATCAGCGGGGAGCCGTACTTCAGGGTGCCGAGCTGGTCGAAGGTCGCGAAGGAGGTGCCGGCGTAGGCGGCCTCGTAGCCGAGCGCCCGGTCCAGTTCGGTGGCGTGACCGATCGACTCGTGGATGGTCAGCCACAGGTTGGACGGGTCGATCACCAGGTCGTACGCGCCCGCCTCGACGGACGGCGCGCGCATCTTCTCGGCCAGCAGGTCCGGGATGCGGGCGAGTTCGCCGTCCCAGTCCCAGCCGCCCTCGGCCGCGCCGGACGTCAGGTACTCCCAGCCGCGGCCGACCGGCGGGGCCAGGGTGCGCATCGAGTCGAAGCCGCCGGTGTCGGGGTCGACGCTCACGGCGGTGAGCTGCGGCTGCAGCCGCACCCGCTGCTGGGTGGTCGTGGTGCCCGCGGTGTCGGCGTAGAACTTGTTCTCGTGCACCGCGATCAGCGAGGCGTCGGCGTGCGAGACGCCGTCCGCGGCCAGCAGCCGGCTGCTCCACTCGGCGAGCAGCCCGGTCTTGTCGGCGTCCGGCACCTCGAAGGGGTCGATCCCGTACGCCGACACCCACGTACGGTCGGCGTGCACCGGCTCGTCGGCCAGTTCGACACGCTCGTCGGAGCCCGCCGCCGTGATCACCTGGGCGCTGAGCTTGGCCATGGCGACGGCCTGCGAGGCGACCTTGGCCGCCGCGTCCATCGTGAGGTCCACCCCTGACGCGAAGCCCCAGGACCCGCCGTGCACCACCCGGACCGCGTAGCCGAGGTCCGTGCTGTCCGAACTCCCCGCGGGCCGCGCGTCCCGCAGCCGCCAGGCCGCGCTGCGCACCCGCTCCAGCCGGAAGTCGGCGTGGTCGGCCCCGAGCGCCCGCGCTCTGGCCAGCGCCGCGTCGGCGAGCGCCCGCAAGGGCAGCGCGAGGAATGACTGATCGACCTCATGAGGCACGGCGAACTTCCCTTCGCGTCAGCGTGTCCGCAGTGAATCATGGCCTGACCGCGTCGGCTTCGCCACAGCATTGGCCCGCGGGCGATTCGCGCCGCGGAAGCGGGCCACCCCCCTGGATGGCGACATGTCCGGCGGGCAGGTGTCGGACATGTCAGGGGGCCGCTCCCACGCCCCGTGGACACAACTTGTTCGATTCAGGGCCGCTGGCTAGAGTCGGCCGCCATGACCGCAGACCTTTCGCTGATTCGCAGTAGTTTCAAGGTAGTTGAGCCGCACGGCACGCAGGTGACGGCGTATTTCTACGACCATCTGTTCGCCAACAACCCCGGGGTACGCCCGCTGTTCGCCCCGCATATCGACGAGCAGCGCGACCGCCTGTGGGCGGCGCTCGGCGCCCTGGTCGCCAACCTCGAGAACACCGACACGCTGACCGACATGCTGCAGAACCTCGGCCGCCGGCACGCGGGTTACGGCGCGCTGCCCGAGCACTACCCGGCCGTGGGCGCCAGCCTGATAGCCACCCTGCGGCACTACGCCGGTGACGCGTGGACGCCCGCCGTCGAGGAGTCCTGGACGGCCGTCTACGGCGTGATCAGCAGCACCATGATCGCGGCCGCCGATGCGGCCGCGAAGTGACGCACCGCGTCCGCGGTCCCCGCACAGGGGCCGCCGGCCGCTCCCCCCTGTCCGGAGGTCACCCCTGATGTCAGCCGGCGGCGAGCGGTCGTGAGCGATTCCCAGGCGCTGAGAGATTCCTTCGCCCTGGTCGGCAAGTCCGGGGACGAGGTGCCGCGGTACTTCTACTCCTACCTCTTCCTCATCGCGCCGCAGGTCCGGCCGATGTTCCCGGTCGCCATGGGGACGCAGCGCGACCGGCTGGTCGGGGCGCTGGGCCGGATCGTCGCGGACGCGGACGATCCCGCGCGGCTCGTCCCCTACCTGCAGCAACTGGGCCGCGACCACCGGAAGTTCCAGGTGGTGGCGCAGCACTACGAGGCGGTCGGCCAGGCGCTGCTCGCCACGCTGGCCTACTTCCTGGGCGACGCGTGGACCGCGGAACTCCAGCACGGCTGGACCGAGGCGTACGGCCTGGTGGCCCGCACGATGTTCCAGGCGTCCGAGGCCGACAGCGCGGTGAACCCGGCCTGGTGGAACGCCGAGGTGGTGCGGCACGAGCCGCGCGGCTTCGACGTCGCTGTGCTGACGCTGCGCCTGGACCACCCGATGGCCTACGCCGCCGGGCAGTCCGTGATGGTGGAGACACCGATGCTGCCGAGCACCTGGCGGCCCTTCACCCCGGCCAACGCGGTCCGCGCCGACGGTACGGTCGAGCTGCACGTGCGCGCCGTCGACGGCGGCCTGGTCAGCCCCGCCCTGGTCTACCGGGTGCGGCAGGGCGACGTGCTGCGCCTCGGCGCCCCGGTCGGCGACCGGCTGGCGCTGCGGCGGTCCGACGGCCGCGACCTGGTGCTGATCGCCGGCGGCACCGGCCTGGCCCCGCTGCGCGCCCTGGTCGAGGAGATCGCCTGGCACGGCCCGCCGCGCCGGGTGGAGCTGTTCTTCGGCGCCCGCGACACCCAGGGCCTGTACGACATGTCCGCGCTGCGGCAACTGGCCCAGGCGCACTCGTGGCTCCGCGTCACGCCGCTGGTCGGCGCGGACGCCGGCACCTTCGACAACCGCAGCCTGGCCGGCCCCGTCCTGCGCGCGGGCGTGGGGCGCGATTGCGCCCACTACGTCTGCGGCTCGCCGGCGACGGTCGCCGCGACGGTGCGCGATCTCGCGACCGGAGGCATTCCCCAGGAACTGCTGCACTACGAAGACGCCCGGTGATCGGAGACACGTGAACGAGACACGCGCACACCGCCCCGAGGAGCGCCGGGTGACGCCGGAGACACTGCGGTCGATGACCTTCCCCCGCGCCCCGCTGACCCGTCGCGGCTACAGCGAGGAGGCCGTGCACGACGCGCTGCGCCGCTGCGCGGCCACGCTGACCGTGCTGGCGGAGGAGAACGACCGGCTGCGGACCGACATGCAGCGCCACCGGGACTGGATCCGGGCCAACAACATCGGCGACAGCGGCAGCCCCACCGGGGTGCCGACCGTGGACGCGGTGCTGCAGCAGTCCCGCGCCCAGCAGTCGGCCGAGCAGACCGTCTTCGCGGCCCGCGAACAGGCCCGCACGATGCTGCGGGCCGCCCGGGCGCAGGCGGAGGCGATCCTGCAGCAGATCAGGGAACAGGAGGGCCAGGGCGGCGAGGCCGACCAGGAGGAGACCGAGCGGCTCATCTCCTACCTGCGCCAGATCGCGCAGTCGCTGACCGCGACAGCGGACCAGTACGCCACGAAGCACACCGCCCCCGCCCCCGCGCCCTCCCCGGCCCCCGCCCCTTCCTCCTCGCTGCCGGCCACGACGGGCACCCCGCACAGCGCCTGAACGCGCACAGCGGCTGAACCGCCCGCGCCCGAACCGCCCGCGCCTGACCGCACAGCCCCGACCCCGTACGGCTCGCGGTCCGCACAGCGCCCCGCCGCCGCGAACCGGCAGTAGGCCCATGGCTATTGGCTTGGTCCAGACCAATCTCTATGCTCGGAGTGCCGCCCTCTCTTGTCCGCAAGCACCACCGCACGCTCGACAAGGAGCCCCCCACATGTCAGTACGCCGCAAGGCCGCCGCCCTTGGCGCGGTCGGCGCCACCGCCCTGGTCGTCGCCGGGCTCACGCCAGGCACCGCCAGCGCGCACGGAGCGCTCAGCACCCCCGTCAGCCGGATCTCGGCCTGCTACGCGGAAGGGCCGGAGAACCCCAGGTCCCAGGTGTGCAAGGACCTCGTCGCCGACAGCGGCACCCAGCCGCTGTACGACTGGAACGAGGTCAACATCGCCAACGCCAACGGGCAGAGCCGCACCATCATCCCCGACGGCCACCTGTGCTCCGCCGACCGCGACAAGTACCGCGCGCTGGACTGGGCGCGCACCGACTGGCCGGCCACCGCGGTCCAGGCCGGGCAGACCACCGTCAGCTTCCGGGTCACCGCACCGCACCGCGGCGTCATGACGCTGTACATCACCAAGCAGGGCTACGACCCGACGAAGCCGCTGAAGTGGTCCGACCTGGCCGACACCCCGATCGCCACCTACACCACCGCGGCATCCTCGCCCGGCTACTACACCTTCTCCGCCACCCTGCCGGCCCGCACCGGGCGCCAGTTGATCTACCAGGTGTGGCAACGCAGCGACAGCCCGGAGGCCTTCTACGGCTGCGCGGATGTCGTCTTCGGACAGACCGTGCAGGCGGCGGAGGCGGCCACCGCCGACCTCGCCAAGGCGCCGACCGACGCCCAGATCGCCGCGGGCGAGTCCAGGTCGACCGTCGTCCACCACGGCCACGGCGGTGACGCGCCCGTCACCTCCACCACCGGAAACCTCGCGGCCGGCAACGTGGCCGCCAGCAGCAGCACCCTGGAGACCGCGCTGTCCGGCAGCGCGATCCTGGCCAGCGGTGCGGTCGGCCTGCTGGTCTACAGCCGCCGCAGGGCCGGTGCACGCAGCCGGGGCTGACGGCGGGCCGCTGTAGGAATTCCACAGGGTCGGCCGGGGCAGCCTGTCGGGGCCGATTCCCCGGAACGGCGCCGGGACCGATAGCTTTCACGGAGATACTCACGACTGAGGAGTGATCCGTTGAGCCGCTCGGTTCTCGTCACCGGAGGAAACCGGGGCATCGGCCTCGCCATCGCCCGGGCTTTCGCCGACGCGGGCGACAAGGTCGCCATCACATACCGCTCGGGTGAGCCGCCGGCCGACCTCGTGGCGCTCGGCGTGCTCGCGGTGCGCTGCGACATCACCGACGCCGAGCAGGTCGAGCAGGCCTACAAGGAGGTCGAGGCGGCGCACGGCAACGTCGAGGTGCTGGTCGCCAACGCCGGCATCACCCGCGACCAGCTGCTGATGCGCATGTCAGAGGAGGACTTCACCACCGTCCTCGACACCAACCTCACCGGCACCTTCCGGGTGGTCAAGCGCGCCAACCGCGGCATGCTGCGGGCCAGGAAGGGCCGCGTCGTCCTGATCTCGTCCGTGGTCGGCCTGCTGGGCCAGGCGGGCCAGGCCAACTACGCCGCCTCCAAGGCCGGCCTGGTCGGCTTCGCCCGCTCGCTGGCCCGCGAACTGGGCTCGCGCAACATCACCTTCAACGTCGTGGCACCCGGCTTCGTCGACACCGACATGACGCGGGCGCTCACCGACGAGCAGCGCGAGGGCATCGTGGCGCAGGTGCCGCTGGCCCGCTACGCGCAGCCGGAGGAGATCGCCGCCGCGGTGCGTTTCCTGGCGTCCGACGACGCCGCGTACATCACTGGAGCCGTCATCCCCGTTGACGGCGGATTGGGCATGGGTCACTGAACACCATGAGCGGAATCCTCGACGGCAAGCGCATCCTGGTCACGGGTGTGCTGATGGAGTCCTCCATCGCCTTCCACACCGCCAAGCTGGCCCAGGAGCAGGGTGCCGAGATCATCCTGACCGCCTTCCCCCGGCCCACCCTGACCGAGCGGATCGCCCGCAAGCTGCCCCGCCCGACCAAGGTCATCGAGCTGGACGTGACCAACGCCGAGCACCTGGCCCGCCTGGAGAGCGTCGTACGCGAGGAGCTGGGCGGCCTGGACGGCGTCGTCCACTCGATCGGCTTCGCCCCGCAGGACGCGCTCGGCGGCAACTTCCTCAACACCCCGTTCGAGTCGGTCGCCACCGCGATGCACGTGTCGGCGTACTCGCTCAAGTCGCTCACCATGGCCTGCCTGCCGCTGATGGGCGACGGCGGCGGCTCCGTCGTCGGCCTCACCTTCGACGCGCAGTTCGCCTGGCCGCAGTACGACTGGATGGGCCCGGCCAAGGCCGCGCTGGAGGCGACCTCCCGCTACCTGGCCCGCGACCTGGGCAAGCAGAACATCCGCTGCAACCTCATCTCGGCCGGGCCGATCGGCTCGATGGCCGCGAAGTCCATCCCGGGCTTCTCGGAGCTGGCCGACGTGTGGAACCACCGCTCCCCGCTGGAGTGGAACATGTCCGACCCCGAGCCCGCGGGGCGCGGTGTCGTGGCGCTGCTGTCCGACTGGTTCCCGATGACCACCGGCGAGATCGTGCACGTCGACGGCGGCCTGCACGCCATCGGCGCCTGACGCCCGCCGCTGAGACCGCCCCCGGCGCCCCCTCCCGCTCTGCGGGGGCGGGCGTTCTCCGGGGGCGCCGCCGTGTTCAGCCGGCGGTGGCCCGGAAACGGCAGTGGAAGGCGTGGGCGCCGGCCTCCTCGGCCGCGCGGGCGCCGTCGCCCGCGCGGATCGCGGCGACCAGCCGGGCGTGGTCGAGGTGGTCCTCGGGGCGCAGCTCGGTGCCGACGTCCGCGCGCAGGAAGTCCCGCAGCACCTGGCCCAGGTCGGCGTAGAGGGTGGTCAGCACCTCGTTGTGCGAGGTCGCGACCACCGCGAGGTGCAAGGTCGCGTCGGCCTCGACGAAGGCCTCCGCGTCGCCCGACTCCCAGGCCCGCTCGCGCCGCTCCAGCAGCGCGTCCAGCTGCCGCAAATCCGCCTCGTCGCGCCGCTCGGCGGCGAGCGAGGCGGCGGTGGTCTCCAGCGCGCCGCGCAGCTCGGCGATGTGCAGCTGCTCGGCGCCGGCGAAGCGCCGCTGCATCACCCCGGCCAGCTCGCTGGTGGCCACCACGTAGGTGCCCGAACCCTGCCTGATGTCCAGCAGGCCGTTGTGGGCGAGCGCCCTGATCGCCTCCCTGACGGTGTTCCGTGCCACACCGAGCCGCTCGACCAGCTCGGCTTCCGTGGGTATGCGGCTGCCCACCGGCCACGTGCCCGAGGTGATCTCCGCCCGCAGCCGGGCGATGACCTGGTCGGCGAGGGTCGCGTGACGGGGCACGGGTCCGAGATTCATCCCATCATTCTATGATGGGTTCATGCGCGACGACGAATCCCTCACCCTCGACCGGTCCACGACCCCGCAGAAAGCGTCCACGCCCACCGCCTCCCCGCTGCCGCACTGGGTCCGGGTGCTGGCCGTCGCGGGACTCGTCCTCGCCGCCGTCAACCTGCGCCCCGCGGTCACCAGCCTCGGGCCGCTGATGAAGGAGGTCCGCGACGGCCTCGGCATGAGCGGCGCCATGGCGGGCCTGCTCACCTCGGTCCCCGCCGCGTGCTTCGCGCTGTTCGGCTTCGCCGCGCCCCGGCTGGCCCGCCGCCACGGCCCCGGCGCCGTCGTCTGTGCCGGCATGGCCCTGATCACCGCCGGCCTGCTGCTGCGCCCCTTCGCCGGCGGCACCCCCGCCTTCCTGGCCGCCAGCGCCCTGGCGCTGGCCGGCATCGCGGTCTCCAACGTGCTGATGCCGGTGATCGTCAAGCGCTACTTCCCCGACCGGATGGGCCAGGTCACCGGCGTCTACTCGATGGCCCTGTCGCTGGGCACCGCGCTGGCCGCCGCCGTGTCGGTGCCGCTGACCGACGCCATGGGCCACGGCTGGCGGCTGGGCCTGGGTGTGTGGGCGCTGCCCGCCGCGCTGGCCGCGCTGGTCTGGCTGCCGCTGGTACGGGACCGGTCGTCGCGTACGGCCGCGGCCCCGGTGGCGGCCGCACCCGCCGCGAGCGGCGAGCACGGGCGGATCACCCGCAGCCGTACCGCCTGGATGATGGCCGCCTTCTTCGGCCTCCAGGGCACCTCCGCCTACGTCACCATGGGCTGGATGCCGCAGATCTTCCGGGACGCCGGGATCTCCGCCGACAAAGCCGGGCTGCTGCTCGCGGTCACCATGGTGATGGGCGTACCGCTGTCCTTCGCGCTGCCGCAGATCGCCGCGCGGATGCGCTCGCAGGGGCCGATCGTGCTGGTGCTCGCGGTCTTCCAGGTGGCCGGCTTCGCCGGGCTGTGGGCCGCGCCCGCCGCCGCCCCCTGGGCGTGGGCGCTGCTGCTGGGCGTCGCGAACTGCGCCTTCCCGCTGGTGCTGACGATGATCGGGATGCGCTCGCGCACCGGCGCCGGCGTCGTACGCCTGTCGGCCTTCGCGCAGAGCACCGGCTACCTCGTCTCGATCCCCGGGCCGATCCTGGTCGGCGCGCTCAACTCGTCGTCCGGCGGCTGGGGCCTGCCGATCGCCCTGATGATCGCCCTGGTCGTCCCGCAGGCGGTGTGCGGGGTGCTGGCCGGCCGCAACCGGTACATCGAGGACGAATTGTGACCCCCGGTGAAGTACCCGGCGGCGCCGGTGCCAGACTGGACGCATGCCCGTACTCGAACCGAATCCCCCGCAGCCCCAGCGCCGGCTGCTGATCATGTTCGGCCTGATGATGGGGGTGCCCGCCATCGTCGCGGTGGTCGCCACCATCGCCGCCCGCATGGGATGACCGCGACCGCACGCCGGTGACCCGGCGTACCGCCGCGAGCTGAACCTCCGTCAGCCGCCCGCGCACCGACCCCGACCCGGGGGGTGGGGACAACCCCACCATCCCTAGGGGGCCAGGGTCAGGGTCAACTGGGTGGACGACCGGATGGGACGCCCCGCCGCGCACCCGTAGCGTCGAAGTGCAGTCGGACAACGGCACTTCGACGGTTCACCACGGAGGCGGTCAGCGTGACCACACAGTCCCCCCACCTGTACACCCGGCAGGCCGGGACCGGCGCCCAGGCGCCCGCAGCACGCAAGGCGGACGCTGTGCAGACCCGGCTGCCCTGGTGGGCGGTGGCCCTGCCCGCGCTCGCCTTCGCGGCGCTGCTCGCGCTGATCAGCGGCGGCAGCGCCGACGCCTCGACCGCGATGCCGGCCGGCGACGTGCTGTCCAGGGTCCTCACCGGGCTGCCCGGTTTCCTGCGTCACGTGCTGTGACCATCCCGCGGTTCCCGCGGTGATCACGTACGGGCACGCTGCGTGACCGTACGGGCGGGCGGATCACGCGAAAGGCCAGGCAGGGACGGTGATCACGCCCATACCGCGCCTGACCGCGGGTTTTCTGGAAAGCTGAAAGGCATGACCGTCGATTCGCCCCGCACCATCGTCCTGCTCCGGCACGCCAAGGCCGACTGGCCGGCCGTCCCCGACCACGAGCGGCCACTGGCCGACCGCGGCCGGCTGGACGCCCCGATGGCCGGCCGCCGCCTCGCCGACGACGGCATCGCCCCCGACCTCGTGCTGTGCTCCACCGCCGTCAGGACCCGCGAGACCTGGAAGCTCGCGGCGCACGAGCTGCCGCACCGGCCCCGTACGGTCTACGAGGAGCGGCTCTACGACGCGAGCCTGGGCGACCTGCTCGCCCTGCTCAGCGAGACCTCGGACGAGGTCGGCTCGCTGCTGGTCGTCGGGCACAACCCCGGTGTGCACGCGCTCGCCGAAGCCCTCGCGGGCAGTGCGGAGGGCGATGCGCTCGCCAGGATGAAGAGCGGCGGCTTCCCCACCGCGGCCTTCGCGGTGGTCACCTTCGCCGGCTCGTGGAAGGCCGTCGAGCACGGTGTCGGCCGCCTCACCGCCTTCTGGGCCCCGCACGAGGCCTGACCTCCGGGCCCCGCACGAGGGCCTGACGCCACCGGGCCCCGTACGCGAGGCCTGACGCGGGTCAGGAGGTCATCACGCCGTCGGTCTCGTCGGCCGCCTCGATCTCCTCGCGGGTGATCCCCAGCAGATACAGCACGGCGTCGAGGAAGGGCACGTTCACCGCCGCGTCGGCCGCCTGGCGCACCACCGGCTTGGCGTTGAAGGCGACGCCCAGGCCCGCCGCGTTGAGCATGTCCAGGTCGTTGGCGCCGTCGCCGATCGCCACGGTCTGGCTCAGCGGCACCCCGGCCTGCGCGGCGAAGCTGCGCAGCAGCGCGGCCTTGCCCGCCCGGTCCACGATCGGCCCGACCACCCGGCCGGTCAGGCGCCCGTCGGCCACCTCCAGGGTGTTCGCGGCGGCGAAGTCCAGGCCCAGGCGCTCCCTGAGGTCGTCGGTGACCTGGGTGAAGCCGCCGGAGACCACTCCGACCTGGTAGCCGAGCCGCTTGAGCGTACGGATCAGGGTCCGCGCGCCCGGGGTCAGCCGCACCTCGGCCCGTACCTTGTCCACCACCGACACGTCCAGGCCGGCCAGCAGCGCCACCCGGGCGTGCAGCGACTGCTCGAAGTCCAGCTCGCCGCGCATCGCGGCCGCGGTGACCTCGGCGACCTGCGCCTCGCACCCGGCGTGCGCGGCGAACAGCTCGATCACCTCGTCCTGGATGACGGTGGAGTCGACGTCCATCACCACCAGCCGCTGCGCCCGGCGTGCCAGCCCCGACGGCACCACCGCGACGTCCACCCCGCGGGCCGCCGCCGCGACGGCGAGCACCGAGCGCAGCGCCGTCGGCTCCGCGCCGGACACCGCGAACTCCACGGCCGTCACCGGATACTTCGCGAGCCGGAAGATGCGGTCGATGTTGCCGCCGGCGCCGCTGATCACGGCCGCTATGGCCGCCGTCGACTCGGCGGTCAGCGGCCGGCCGAGCACGGTGACGTGCGAACGCCCCTCGCCGCGCGGCCGGTTGTCGCCGATCCCGGAGATGATCTCGGCCTGCATCTGCAGGCTCTCGGCCCAGCTGTGCACGGTGGCCCGCAGGTCGCCCTCGGTGCCGGTGCCCGGTGCGGGCGCGGTGACCAGCGCGCACAGCATCATCCGGCCACGGGTCACCACCTGCTCGATGTCCACCACGTCCACGCCGTAGGCGGCGAGCGTGTCGAAGAGACCGGCGGTGATGCCCGGACGGTCCTTGCCGAAGATCTTGACCAGGAGGGTGGGCACGTCCGCCGCGGGAATGGCGGCGGCAGGCGCGGTTAGCGAGGCGTCGTTCATGGTCCTTACACGGTATCCGCCCGGCACCGGCGCATGACCATCCGTCCCGCGTGCCGGACAATCGTGCTGCCCGGGGACTCGGAACGCGATCGGGAGGGCGCGTTCTGTTACGAGACCGGGGCCTGCGATAGTTCCTCCCGATGTTCGCTATCCCTAGACTCCCCTCACGGGGGACAACACGGGGGACAACCAATGGGGCTTGGGGTGCCTGAACTCGTACTCGAATTGAACGGCCGGACCTGGACGCTCGACGCCTCCCGGTCCTACAGCCTCGGGCGTGACCCGCAGGCCGATCTCGTCTGCGACGACCCTCGGGTCTCGTGGCGGCACGCCATCATCCGCCGTGGCGACCGCGGTTGGATGATCGAGGACCAGGGGAGCACGAACGGCACCTTCGTCCACGGGCAGCGGGTCCAGCAGACCGAGGTGGGCCCCGGCTCGACGGTCACCCTCGGCAATGCCGCCAACGGCCCGCGGCTGAGCTTCACCGGCGGCACGCCGGTCGCGGCGTCCGGCGGCGACGTGCACAGCGCCGGGACCGCCTACGCGCAGCCGCCGCAGCAGAGCTACCCGCAGTATCACCAGGCACAGGCACAGGCGCAGGCGCAGGTCGTGGCCCCGGTACCGCAAGCGGTGCCGCCGCAGCAGGGCGGCGGCTGGCCCGGGCAGCCGCCGGCGCCGCAGGGCATACCGCAGCAGCAGCCGGTGAGCCCCGGGCCCGGGAACGGCGACCGCAGCCCGACGACCTTCCACCAGATCGCGCTGGGCCGGGTCATGCGCATCGGCCGCGCGCTGGAGAACGACCTGGTCGTCTTCGACCTCCAGGTCTCGCGCTACCACGCGGAATTCCGCGCGCACCCCGACGGCCGCCACGAGATCGTCAATCTCAGCAGCCACAACGGCACCTATGTCAACGGCCAGCCGATCCAGCGGCACCTGCTCGGCCCGAACGACATCGTCGGCGTCGGGCACTCCACCTTCCGGCTGGTCGGCGACCGGCTCGAGGAATTCGTGGACACCGGAGCGGTGTCCTTCTCGGCCCGGCGCCTGTCGGTGACCGTGCCGCACGGCAAGACCACCAAGACGATCCTCAGGGACGTCTCCTTCGGGGTCCCGGAGAAGTCGCTGATCGGCGTCATCGGCCCGTCGGGCTCCGGCAAGTCGACGCTGCTGCGCGCCCTGACCGGCTACCGGCCCGCCGACCAGGGCGAGGTGCTGTACGACAACCGGAACCTGTACAAGCAGTTCGCCGAACTGCGGCAGCGCATCGGGCTGGTCCCGCAGGACGACATCCTGCACAAGGAGCTCCAGGTCAAGACCGCCCTGCGGTACGCGGCCAAGCTCCGCTTCCCCGGCGACACCGCGTCGGCCGAGCGCGAGGCCAGGATCGACGAGGTGCTGCGCGAGCTGAAGCTCGACATCCACGCCGACAAGCGCATCACCTCGCTGTCGGGCGGCCAGCGCAAGCGCGTCTCGGTGGCCCTGGAACTGCTCACCAAGCCGTCGCTGATCTTCCTGGACGAGCCCACCTCGGGCCTCGACCCGGGCATGGACCGCGACGTGATGAAGCTGCTGCGCGGCCTGGCCGACGACGGCCGCACCGTGCTGGTGGTCACCCACTCGGTGGCCGAACTGGCACTGTGCGACAAGCTGCTGGTGATGGCGCCCGGCGGCGCCGTCGCCTATTTCGGGCCGCCGGACGAGGCGCTGAACTTCTTCGGCTACGACAACTGGGCCGACGTCTTCTCGGCGTTCGAGACCTACCGCGACTACGACTGGATGGGCCGCTGGCGCGGCTCGCAGCACTACCAGACCTATGCCGCCGACCTGGACGCCGTCGCACCGCAGACCGCGCCCTCCATACCCCACCAGGTGGCCAGGCCGCCCAAGCCGCAGGCCTGGGGCCCGCAACTGTGGACGCTGGTACGCCGCTACACCTCGGTGATCGCCTCCGACCGCGGCTTCATCGGCCTGATGCTCATCCTGCCCACCGTGCTCGGCATCGTCAGCCTGCTGATCCCGGCGAGCAGCGGCCTGGGCTACGGGCCCGCCCGCTCGCACGGCCAGAACCGGGACGCGGGCACCATCTTGATGATCATCGCGGTCGGCGCGTGCTTCGCGGGCGCCGCCAACTCCGTGCGTGAGCTGATCAAGGAGAGGGTCATCTACGAGCGCGAGCGGGCCGTCGGCCTGTCGCGCTCGGCGTACCTGATGTCCAAGGTCATCGTGCTCGGCGTGATCACCGCCCTGCAGGGCGCCATCATCTGCGGTATCGGCTTCGCGCCGCGCAGCAGGATGCCCGCCGAGGGCGTCGTCCTGCACAGCCAGCCGGCCGTGGAGATGACCCTGGTCATCATGGCCTTCGGCTTCACCTCGATGATGGTCGGCCTGATCATCTCCGCGCTGGTGAAGACCGCGGAGAAGACCATGCCGCTGCTGGTGATGTTCTCGATCGTGCAGATCGTCTTCACCGGTGTGCTGTTCCAGATCTACGGCAAGCCCGGTATGGAGCAGGTGGCCTGGCTGATGCCGGCCCGCTGGGCGGTGGCCGGGACCGGTGCGACCGCCGACCTCAACACGCTGCTGCCGTGGGACACCAAGCCGCCGATCGCCGTGGACGCGCTGTGGAAGCACAACGCGGGCATCTGGACGCTCGACGTCCTGGTGCTGCTGCTCATGGCCGCGCTGTGCGGAGTCGCCGTCGCCCGGCTGCTGCGCCGGCACGAACCCGAGGTCATGCGGAAGTAGCCCGGGAATTGCGACATGGAGAAGGGGCGGTGGGACTCATGGTCCCGCCGCCCCTTCTCCATGGGGGTCGATCATTCAGCGGATCAGCCGATCAGCGGATCAGTACGCCGAGTTGACGTTGTCCATTCCGCCGTAGACGTGCCAGGCGTAGTTGCAGGCGGCGGCGATGTTCGCGACCGGGTTGTAGACGTTCCACGACGTGCCGGACACGTGGTAGGCGTTGAAGGTCGGGTCGATCGTCTGCAGCAGGCCCTTGGAGGGAATGCCGTTCTGGGCATTGATGTCCCACAGGTTGATCGCGTTCGGGTTACCGCTCGACTCGCGCATGATGTTGCGGTAAATGCCGTTGTAGGTCGGCACCGGGATGTTGTGCGCGGCCAGCACGGCGCGCGCCTCGCGGATCCAGCCGTCCAGGTTGTCCGGGTAGACGACCGCGGCGACGGGCACGGCGGTGACGGCCTTCTTCGGCGCGAGCTTCGGAACCACGACCTTGAGCGTGGTGCGGTGGGTGGACCGGGTCGCGGCCTGCTCGGCCTTGGCGCGCGCGGCGGCCCGGGCGGCGGCCCGCTTCTTGGCGGCGGCCTGCTCGGCCTTCTTCTTGGCGGCGGCGGTGTCCGCGGCCTTCTTCTTCGCCGCCGCGTCGGCGGCGGCCTTCTGCCGGGCGGCGGTGTCGGCCGAGGCCTTCTGCTGCGCCGCGGTGTCGGCGGCGGCCTTCTTCTTCGCGGCCGCGTCCTCCTGGATCGCCTTCTGCGAGGCGAGCCCCGCCTGGGCGTCAAGGCTCTTGACCTGCTGGCCGGATTCCACCGAGAAACCCGTCGGTTCGCCCTTGGCCTCAGCCGACCCACCGGTCGCCTGGAGACCGGTGACGGCCAGGACAACAGCTGCCGCGGCGGCGGCACCGGCCGCCGTGATCTTGTGCTTCTTGGACAGTCGGCCGATCTTCGGGATCGTGGGGAGCTGCATGGAATGACCTCTTCCGGTTGCGGACCTGAGAATTCTTAGGGCCTCGCAAAACGGGGGTCAATGAAGCCGGCTACGAAACTCATTCGTAGCCGGGCCGGGAACGGCGTGTCACTTCCGGGCAATAGCTCCGGCTTTACCGGGGGTGGTATTCCACTACGCTGCTTAGTATGTGACGCAGGTCCTATAGGTCACCTCACACCGCCGCACCCCCACCGTCGCTTGCGGTGACGGCGGGGGTGCTTTATGTGACGCTTATTGGGGCGCCTTTTACGGCAGCAGGAGATTCACGTCGCCGAACTCGTGCCACAGGTAGCGGTGCTGGAGCGCTTCGGCGTAGACCCGCTCCAGCAGGCCGTCGCCGGACACCGCCCGGAGCATCAGCAGATGCGAGGCCTCCGGCTCGTGCAGGCCGGTCAGCAGGCCGTCCACGGCGCGTACCCCGCGCTCCGGGGTGATCACCAGCTCCGTCCAGCCCCGCGCCGGGCGCACCACCCCGCGCGGGTCCGCCGCCGACTCCAGCGCCCTCACCGCCGTGGTGCCCACCGCGATCACCCGGCCGCCGGCGGCCCTGGCCGCGTTGACCTGCCACGCGGTCGCCGCCGGCACCGTGTAGGGCTCGGCGTACGGCGGCTCGTACGCCTCGGCCGAGGCGACCCCGGTGTGCAGCACGATGGGCGCGATCTGCACTCCGCGGCTGACCAGCTCGGTGACCAGCGGCGCGGTGAAGGGCCGGCCCGCGCTCGGCATCTCCGCCGAGCCCGCGCCGTCCGGCGACGCCGTCGCGAAGACCGTCTGGTGGGCCGCGAGCGGCTGGTCGCGCTCGGTGTAGGCGTAGCGGATCGGCCGCCCGTGCCGGTGCAGGTGCCGCAGCGGGTCCGCCATCGACGGCGACGCCACCCACAGCCGGTCGCCGCACGGGTCCAGCGGTTCGTCGAGCGCCAGCCGCTCCCCGCCGGCCAGCCGCACCACCGCCCCCGCGGGACCGCCCGGCCGCCGGACGGTGGAGCCCCGCCCGTCGGGGTCGCGGATTTCGACCACCCAGCGCCCGTCGTCCCGACGGGTCGAGAAGTGCACCACGACCGGGTCGCCGCCGAGGCTGCCGTCCACCGCCGCGGGCAGCGTCCTGGAGGTGTTCACGACCAGCACGTCGCCGGCCCGCAGCAGCCCCGGCAGCTCGCGGAAGGCGTGGTGCGCGACCTCGCCGGCGCCCTGCCGGCCGACCAGCAGCCGCACCCCGTCCCGCCGGGCCGGCGGGGCGGCCGCCAGCGACTCCGGCGGCACCCGGAAATCACACAGAATGTCCGCTGTGCGGCTTGTGTCCGTCATGACTCGTGTTCCCCTTATATAGGGGTCTGCGTTTCGGGCCACCGCGCTCACTTCCCGCTCCGCAGGGCCGACGCCGTGTAGCGGCCGCTCGCAGCGCCCTCGTCCAGCAGCCGCAGCAGCGCCGGCGCCACCTCCTCGGGCAGCGGGCGCTCCGCGAAGTCCGGGTCGTCGGGCACGGCCGCCGCGTACAGCGCCGTCCGCAGGTCGCCCGGGTCCACCCACCACACCCGCAGCCCCGGCTCCTCCACCGCGAGCACCGCCGACAGATGGTCGAGCGCGGCCTTGCTCGCCCCGTAACCGCCCCAGTCCGGATACGCTTCCACCGCCGCGTCCGAGCTGACGTTCAGCACCCGCCCGCCCGCGGCCCGCAGCGCGGGGAGCGCCGCCTGCACCAGCGCCAGCGGCGCCGTCACATTGACCTCCAGCGCCTCCCGCAGCCCCGCCGGCGGCAGCTCCGCCAGCGGTACGAGCGGCTCGGCGCCCAGCGCGCTGGCATTGTTCACCAGCAGGTCCACCCCGCCCAGCTGCTCGGCCGCCGCCACCAGCGCCGTCCGGTGCGCCGGGTCCGTGACGTCGCCCGGCACCGCCCGCACCACGGCCGTACCGCCGCCGGCGGACTCCGCCGCCGTACGCTCCAGGCCGGCCGCCGCCGCCCGCAGCGCCTCGGCGTCCCGCCCGTCGAGCACCAGCTGCCAGCCGCGCCCCGCCAGCTCCGCGGCGAGCGCCCGGCCCAGCCCTCTCGACGCCCCTGTGATGATCGCTACCGGCATGATCCCGCCCTCGTGGTGACCGACGCCCGGGCGCCTGAGGCGCCCCGGCCCGGCCGGGCCGACTGCCCGGCCGTCTCATGGGCCCCACCGTAGGAACGCCGGCGAGCCGGGCGCCTCGGCCGGCCGCCCTACACCGCGCGGTCACAAGGGCGTAGGTCGCGATACCCAGCGGCGCTCCGACCAGCGGCGCATACGGACGGTGACCCGGCGCCGGTACGGTGGAGACATGCCAAGCAGGCCCCCCAGAGGCGGAATCGAAGCGGTCAGCGCCGCGGTCCTGGCGATGAACCGCCGGCTGGAGGTGCGCGAGGTCCTGCAGACCATCGTCGCCTCCGCCCGCGAGCTGCTGGCCGCCGAATACGCGGCGCTCGGCGTGCCCGACGACCACGGCGGCTTCGCCCAGTTCGTGGTGGACGGCGTCAGCGACGAGGAGTGGAAGGCCATCGGCCCGCTGCCCCGGCAGCACGGCATCCTCGCCGCGATGCTGCACGAGGCCACCCCGCAGCGCCTCGACGACGTCCGCGACTTCGCGAGCTTCGCCGGCTGGCCGCGCCGCCACCCGGTGATGAAGGCCTTCATCGGCATGCCGGTGATGGACGGCGACGACATCCTCGGCGCCCTCTTCCTGGCCAACAAGCAGTGCCCCACCCGCCCCGAGGCCGGCTCCCACGGCTTCACCCAGGACGACGAGGACCTGCTGCGCATCCTCGCCGACCACGCCGCGATCGCGCTGACCAACGCCCGGCTCTACGAGCGCAGCCGCGAGCTGACGCTGGCGGGGGAGCGGGCCAGGATCGCCCACGAGCTGCACGACGCGGTCTCGCAGAAGCTCTTCTCGCTGCGGCTGACCGCCCAGGCCGCCGCCGCCCTGATCGACACCGACCCGGCCCGCGCCAAGGGCCAGCTGCGCGAGGTCGCCGGCCTCGCCGCCGAGGCCGCGGACGAGCTGCGGGCCGTCGTGGTCGAGCTGCGCCCCGCCGCCCTGGACGACGACGGCCTGGTCGCGACCCTGCGCACCCAGGCCGCGGTCCTCAACCGGGTCCACTCCGCCGGCGTCACCTTCCGTGCCCGCGAGGTGCGCGCACTGCCCGCCGCCCAGGAGGAGGCGGTCCTGCGGGTCGCCCAGGAGGCGGTGCACAACGCGCTGCGGCACGCCCACGCCGGCGCGGTCACCGTCACCCTCGACGGCCACGGCAAGGGTGCGACGCTGCGGGTCACGGACGACGGCAGGGGCTTCGACCCCGGTTCCGTCCGGCGCGCGGGACGCCACCTCGGCCTGGTCTCCATGCGGGACCGGGCCGGCGGCGTCGGCGGCCGACTCACCGTCCAATCGGCGCCCGGCAAGGGCACCGTCATCGAGCTGGAGGTGCCGGGTGGCTGACAAGGTGATCCGGGTGCTGCTGGTGGACGACCACCAGGTCGTACGCCGCGGGCTGCGCACCTTCCTGGAGGTGCAGGGCGACATCGAGGTGGTCGGCGAGGCGGCCGACGGCCAGGAGGGCGCCGAGCGCGCCGCGGAGCTGAAGCCCGACGTGATCCTGATGGACGTCAAGATGCCCGGCACCGACGGCATCGAGGCGCTGCGGCTGCTGCGCGACGCGCAGAGCGCCGCCCGGGTGCTGATCGTCACCAGCTTCACCGAGCAGCGCACCGTCGTCCCCGCGCTGCGGGCCGGCGCCGCCGGATACGTCTACAAGGACATCGACCCGGTCGCGCTCGCCGACGCGATCCGCTCCGTGCACGCCGGGCACGTCCTGCTGCAGCCCGAGGTGGCCGGCGCGCTGCTCTCCCAGGACCAGGCGGGCGGCTCGGGGCAGGGCCGCGGCAACGCCCTGACCGAGCGGGAGCGCGAGGTGCTCACCCTGATCGCCGACGGCCGCTCCAACCGGGAGATCGCCCGCGCGCTGGTGCTGTCGGAGAAGACCGTGAAGACCCATGTGTCGAACATCCTGATGAAGCTGGACCTCGCCGACCGGACCCAGGCCGCGCTGTGGGCGGTGCGCAACGGCGTCGGCGGCTGACCGGCCCACCCGCCCGGTACACCCCGGGCTCACACCGGGCTGAGATTCATACTGTCGGGTGGATGTCGCCCGAACGGCGCACCCCGCGGCGCGATGATCCGTTGCGCATGGCGTGCCGCGGCGGAAGGCGTCGCGGCACTCCTGCAAGGAGGAAGTTCGACGTGAAGAACCTCAAGAAGGCCGCGACCCTCACCCTCGTGGCGGGCGGCCTGGCCGTCGCCGGCACCGGTGTCGCCGCCGCCGACAGCGGCGCGCACGGCATGGCCGTGAAGTCCCCCGGCGTGGGCTCCGGCAACCTGGTGCAGGTCCCGGTGCACGTGCCGGTCAACGTGAGCGGCAACTCCGTCAACGTGATCGGACTGCTCAACCCGGTGTTCGGCAACGTCGCCGCCAACGGCTGACCACCGCCGCCCGCCGCCCGCGCGCCCTGGGCCCCGCCGCCGAACCCCCTTCCGTACGGCGGCGGGCCCAGGGCCTGTCGTGTGGATCTCCGCGGCGTCGCGGCGCCCGGCACGCACATCTGCCGCGTTGTCGTCAGTCGACGACTCCCCCTGGCCTGGCGGCCGGGAGGTGCCCCCACCGCGTCGCCTCCTTCCTCCGCCTTGCAGCTGCACGCACCGAGCACCGCTCCTTCCTCCACGGAGATCCGAACGGCAGACCCTAGGGCCTGCGCCGCTCGGCCTCCTCCACATACGCGTTGTAGGCGGCGACCTGCGCCCGCCGCGCGGTCCGCTCCACCGGCCGCAGCAGTTCCGACCTGGCCGCGATCTGCGAGGCGCTGACCGCGGCGCCGTGCCCGTCGCCCGCGATCTCCACCAGCGCCGCGACCCGCTGCGCCAGCTCCAGCACCCGCACTGCCCGCGGCGGATACCCCGGCGCCAGCACCTCCCGGCCTCTGGCCGCCCGCGCGCGGTACGCCTCGAGCGCCGCGTGCGCCGTCGGCCCGCCCGCGCCCGCCACGTCCAGCGTGGCCAGCGCCGCCGTCGCGTCCCGCAGCGCCTCGGCCAGCTCGCGCTCCGCCTCGCCCAGCGACGGCACGTCGGCCGGCGGCGCGTCACGCACCGGCAGGCACCGCCACTCCACCTCCACGTGCACATCGCCCGCGGGACCCGCCTCGCTGACCTCGGGCACCAGGCCGAGCGGCAGCGCGCCGACGGTGAGCACCGCCTCGCCCGCCTCCAGCGCGAGGTCGTTGAAGTCCGGCGGCCCGCTCAGGCCCAGCGGATGCCCGGCGACCGGCAGCGCCAGCCGCAGCCCGGTCACCCCCAGCGCACGCAGCCGGCCCAGGCCCAGGGTCAGTCCGACCGGCCCGTTCTCCCCGGGCAGCGCCGTGATCCGGTGCACCGCGTCCCGGCCCACGATCCGCTGCGCGACGTCATCAGGGGCGGCAAGCCCGGCAAGCAGGGCATTTCCCCATGCGGTCAGCCGCCCTGAACGAGGTTCATCAAGCATGCCCCCAGCCTATGGACTGGACCCGTCGTGCGGTGGCGTAAGTTTTCCCCAGGGCATCCCTCCGGGGACCTGCCACCCCGGGCACCGCCGGACCGACGAGACTGCAATGGGAGACAACGCGCTCATGAGCGATGTGCTGGAGCTGGTGGACGTATCCGTGGTCCGCGACGGACGGGCTCTGGTGGACCACGTCTCGTGGTCGGTCGCAGAAGGCGAGCGCTGGGTCATCCTCGGGCCGAACGGCGCCGGCAAGACCACCCTGCTCAACGTCGCGTCCAGCTACCTCTTCCCCACCACCGGCACCGTCTCCGTCCTCGGCGAGAAGCTCGGCGGCGTCGACGTCTTCGACCTGCGCCCGCGGATCGGCATGGCAGGCGCCGCGATGGCCGAGAAGATGCCGCGCCGGCAGACCGTCCTGGAGACGGTGCTCACCGCCGCGTACGGCATGACCGCCACCTGGCACGAGGGCTACGAGCAGGTCGACGAGGACCGCGCCCGCGCCTTCCTCGACCGGCTCGGCATGAACGACTTCCTCGACCGGAAGTTCGGCACCCTCTCCGAGGGCGAGCGCAAGCGCACCCTGATCGCCCGCGCGATGATGTCCGACCCCGAACTGCTGCTGCTCGACGAACCCGCCGCCGGCCTCGACCTGGGCGGCCGCGAGGACCTCGTACGCCGCCTCGGCCGGCTCGCCCGCGACCCGATCGCGCCCTCCATGATCATGGTCACCCACCACGTCGAGGAGATCGCCCCAGGCTTCACCCACGTCCTGATGATCCGCCAGGGCAAGGTCGTCGCCGCGGGCCCGCTGGACAGCGAGCTGACCTCCCGCAACCTGTCCCTGTGCTTCGGCCTTCCGCTGGTGGTCGAGCGCCGCGGCGACCGCTACACGGCGGCCGGACTGCCGCTGTCCTGACCCCCTGCGGACGGCGCCGCCCGGCGCTTTCCGTCTTTACATCCCTGCCCACTGCCGCAACTGCCGCGTACAGCCCTACGATTGGGCCTGTGGACGCATGGGTGTGGTGGCTGATAGCCGCAGTGGGTCTTGGCATCCCGCTGGTGATCACGGCAATGCCAGAGTTCGGCATGTTCGCCGTCGGCGCGCTGGCGGGCGCCGCCGTGTCGGGTCTCGGCGGCGGGGTGGTCGCCCAGGTCATCGCCTTCGTGGCGGTGTCCGTCGCGCTGCTGGTCTTCGTACGCCCGCTCGCCTACCGCAACCGGCAGCACGCGGGACAGCGCAGCGGCGTCGACGCCCTCAAGGGCAGGCAGGCCGTCGTCCTGGAGCGGGTCGACAGCGGGGCCGACGGCCGGATCAAACTCGCCGGCGAGGTCTGGTCCGCGCGCTCGCTGGAGGAGGGCCGGGTCTTCGACCCCGGCCAGCAGGTGGACGTCGTGGAGATCGACGGAGCGACCGCCGTCGTGATGTGACGGCAGAACGCCCCCTTCCGGGCCGGGAATTCGCCGAACCCCGCCCCCGGCAGGCGGCCGCTCTGCCAAGATCGATCATGTCGGAGTACACCGTATTTCCGCAGGCAAACCGGCGCGGGGAGTGGACATGCAGCCCATCATCATCGTCCTGATCATCCTGGTGGTGCTCGTCTTCATCGCGCTGATCAAGACGGTCCAGGTCATTCCGCAGGCCAGCGCCGCCATCGTCGAGCGCTTCGGCCGCTACACACGGACCCTCAGCGCCGGCCTGAACATCGTGGTGCCGTTCATCGACACCATCCGCAACCGCATCGACCTGCGCGAGCAGGTGGTGCCCTTCCCGCCGCAGCCGGTGATCACCCAGGACAACCTGGTGGTCAACATCGACACCGTCATCTATTACCAGGTGACCGACGCGCGGGCCGCGACCTACGAGGTCGCCAGCTACATCCAGGCCATCGAGCAGCTCACCGTCACCACGCTGCGCAACATCATCGGCGGCATGGACCTCGAACGCACCCTGACCTCCCGCGAGGAGATCAACGCGGCCCTGCGCGGCGTCCTGGACGAGGCCACCGGCAAGTGGGGCATCCGCGTCAACCGCGTCGAACTGAAGGCCATCGAACCGCCCACCTCCATCCAGGACTCGATGGAGAAGCAGATGCGCGCCGACCGCGACAAGCGCGCCGCGATCCTCACCGCCGAGGGCATCAGGCAGTCCCAGATCCTCACCGCCGAGGGCGAGAAGCAGTCCTCCATCCTGCGCGCGGAAGGCGACGCGAAGGCCGCCGCGCTGCGCGCCGAGGGCGAGGCGCAGGCGATCCGCACGGTCTTCGAGTCCATCCACGCCGGCGACCCCGACCAGAAGCTGCTCGCGTACCAGTACCTGCAGATGCTGCCGAAGATCGCCGCGGGCGACGCCAACAAGCTCTGGATCATCCCCAGCGAGCTGAACGACGCCCTCAAGGGCCTCGGCGGCATAGTCAACCTGCCGGGCAGTCCGGGCAACGGCAACGGAGGCGGCTCCGGCGCCACCGCACCCGCCCCCCGCCGCGAGTCCGCGCCCTTCGACAAGGACTGAGCGAACGGGGCCGGCCCGCGGCTGAGACCCCCCGGGGCGCCGGTGCCCCGCTGTGACATGATCACAGGGTTATGTCCCCAGCAGAAGCACTGGCGGTCCTGGCCGCGGGAGTCGGCGCAGGCACCATCAACACGATCGTCGGCTCGGGCACCCTGCTGACCTTCCCGGTCCTGCTCGCCGTCGGCCTGCCACCGGTCACCGCCAACGTCTCCAACGCCCTCGGCCTGGTCCCCGGATCGATCACCGGCGCCATCGGCTACCGGCGCGAACTCACCGGCCAGCGCGACCGGCTGATCCGGCTCGGCGGTGTCGGCCTGCTCGGCGGCGCCACCGGAGCCGTACTCCTGGTCACCCTGCCCTCGCAGGCCTTCCACGCCATCGTGCCCGTGCTGATCGCCGCCGCCCTGGTGCTGGTCGTCCTGCAACCCCGGCTCTCCCGCGCCGTCCAGGCCCGCCGCGAACGCCTCGGCACCGCCGCTCCCACCCACGGCGGACCGCTGCTTATCGGCGGGATCTTCCTGGCCAGCGTCTACGGCGGCTACTTCGGCGCCGCCCAGGGCGTGCTCTACCTGTCCCTGATGGGCCTGCTGCTCGACGAGACCCTGCAACGCGTCAACGGCCTGAAGAACGTGCTGGCGGCCATGGTCAACGGCATCGCCGCGGTCTTCTTCATCGTCGTCGCCCACATGGACTGGGCCGCCGTCGCCCTCATCGCGGTCGGCGCCACCATCGGCGGGCTCATCGGCGCCCGCGTCGGCCGCCGCCTGCCACCCGCCGCGCTGCGCGCCCTGATCGTCGTCGTCGGCATCGCCGCCATCGTGCAGCTCATCGTCAGATGAGCCACGGCCGGACCCCGTCGCCGGGTCCGGCCGCGTCACGTCGTCACCCGCGGCCCGCGCCTCAGGCCGGCCGCGCCAGCCACTCCGGCAGCCCGGCCCGCTCCCGTACACCCAGCGCCAGCAGCAGCGCGTCCGCCGGCGTCGGCTCGAACGGCCTGACCAGCAGCCGCATACCCGCCTGCTCCGGCGTACGGTCCGCCTTGCGCTGGTTGTCCTCCGCGCACGCGGCCACCGTGTTCAGCCAGGTGTCACCCCCGCCGCGGGACCGCGGCTGCACGTGGTCCACCGTCGTGGCCCGGCGCCCGCAGTACGCGCACCGGTGCCGGTCACGTACCAGCACGCCCCGCCGCGACCACGGGGCCCGTTGTCGGAACGGCACCCGTACGTACCGGCACAGCCTGATCACCTGCGGAAGCGGCACGTCCACCTCGGCCGCACGGATGCGCAGCCCGGGATGCGCCTGCTCCACGACGGCCTTGTCCTGCATCACCAGGACCACCGCACGCCGCAGCGACACCGTCGACAGCGGCTCGAAGCTCGCATTCAGCACCAGCGTGTCACGCATCCCGCCCACCTCCCGGGCCCGCTCCGCCCCCCTGGCGAAGTGGCTCCACTGTGCCCCCGCGTCCACTCGCGGACAACGCAATTTCCCCCGGGCGGACAGCGGATGACCGGGGGAGGGGGAACCGGGAAAGAGCGGCGGAAAAGCCGGTGCGCGGGAAGAGCGGGAGCGCGGATGTGGCGGGAGGGCTCGCGCCCCGGATGCCGGACGTGATGAACGTCCGGCATCCGGAGCGCGCCGGCCGGCGCGGACCCCCGGTCCCCAGACCGGGATCCGGCAGGCGGCGGGTGGCGCGTGGTACCGCCCAGCGCAACGCCCCGCCGCCCCCGCCAACGCGGTGCCGTCCGGCCCGGCGTCCGCCGCGCCGTCCGGGCGCATGACCGGAGGCGTCCGGCGGGCCGGGCAGGCACCACTGTGCGGCGGGCCGCGCCGGGGCGCAACGCATTAACCACGGCCGCGGCCGGACCGGCGGACGGCCCCGCTCAGCTGTCGGCAGGCACCTCGTACTCGGCGATCAGCTGGGCCCGGCCCAGCGTGTGGAACCGCAGGTTGAAGCCCACGAAGGCCGGCGACGCGTCCGCGTCCGCGTCCAGCTTCTCCTGGTCCACCGCGTAGACCGTGAAGACGTAGCGGTGCGGGCCGTCACCCGGCGGCGGCGCGGCGCCGCCGAAGTCGCGGCTCCCGTAGTCGTTGCGCGCGTGCACCGCACCGGCCGGCAGCCCGGGGAAGTCCCCGGAGCCCGCACCCGCAGGCAACTCCGTCACCGACGCCGGGATGTCGAAGAGCACCCAGTGCCAGAAACCGCTGCCGGTCGGCGCGTCCGGGTCGTAGCACGTCACCGCGAAGCTCTTCGTCCCCGCGGGGAAGCCTTCCCACCGCAGGTGCGGCGACACGTTGCCCGCCGCGTACACCTGGTCGTCCCCCAGCGGGGCCCCCACCGTCACGTCGTCGCTCACCACGGTGAACGCCGGCACCGGCGGATGGAAGTCATGGGGAAGCGGTCGCCGCGCTTGCTCGGACACCTCGACACCTCTCGATCGCGTAACCGGAACTGCGAACCGAGCCTATGTCCTGGCGGCCGCCGTCCCCAGCAGGCTAGAACCAGTTCCGCTTGCCGCCGACCTCGGCCAGCCACCGGTGGAGGTAGTCCGCCCAGTCGGTCTGCTGGTACGACTGCAGGTCCATCTCGAACGAGCGGTACGTGTCCCCGCCGCCGAACAGCCCCGGCTTCTTGTCCATCTCCATCACGACGTCCATTCCCCGGCCGTCGGCGACGAACGTCAGCTCGACCTCCTTCAGCCCCGGATACTGCGACGGCGAGCGGAACTCGATCTCCTGGTAGAACGGCAGCCGCTGCCGCGTCGAGCGCAGGTGCCCCTTCTCCAGGTCCGCCCCGTGGAAGCGGAAGCCGAGCCGCCCGAACGCGTCGAGCAGTGCCTCCTGCGCCGGCAGCGGATGCACGTTCACCGGGTCGAGGTCGCCCTTGTCCACCGCCCGTGCGATCTGCAGCTCCGTGGTCACCCCGACGTTCATCCCGGTCAGGTGCCGCCCCATGAACATCGTCACCGGCGTCTCCCACGGCACCTCCAGTGCGAACGGCACGTTGTGCACCGCGCCCGCCCGCAGCTCGAACTCCCCGCCGATCTGCTGCGTGTGGAACTCGATGTCCTGGTGGTACTCGACGTCGTTGCCCTGCGCGTCCTTCCGCTCCACCTCCACCTTGGCCTGCAACCCCACCGACAGCCCCTGGATGCGCTGCTCGACAGAACCGCCCTGAATCCGCACCTCCCCCTGGACGACACCGCCCGGCGTCACGTCCGACTGGAACAGCTCGGTCTCCACCGACGCCCCACCCGCACCCAGACTCGCCATCAGCTTCTTGAAGCCCATTCCGGACATCCTCCCTCGCCTTGTCTGCACGATCTCGGCGAACTCTACGTACGCAGCGCGCGCCCGGCCGGTTCCACCGCCCTCCGGTACGCTCGGACCCCGTGATCACCGCACCCGAGCGGACCCCGCTGGCCCGCGCCTTCTTCGACCGGCCGGTCCTGGAGATCGCCCCCGACCTGCTCGGCAGGGTCCTGGTCCGCGCCACCGACGACGGCCCGATCGAGCTGCGGCTCACCGAGGTCGAGGCCTACGACGGACCCAACGACCCCGGCTCGCACGCCTACCGGGGCCGCACCGACCGCAACGCGGTGATGTTCGGGCCGCCCGGACACGCCTACGTCTACTTCACCTACGGCATGTGGCACTGCCTGAACCTGGTCTGCGGGCCCGAGGGCACCCCCAGCGGGGTGCTGCTGCGCGGCGGTGAGATCACCGCCGGCGCCGACCTGGCCCGGCTCCACCGCCCCACCTCGCGCAAGGCCGCCGACCTCGCCCAGGGCCCCGCCCGGCTCGCCACCGCCCTGTCCGTCGACCGCACCCTCGACGGCGCCGACGCCTGCTCCGCCGGCGCGGGCCCCTTCCGTATCCTCACTGGCACCCCGCCCGACCCCGCCGCGATCCGCAGCGGACCGCGCACCGGCGTCGGCGGCGAGGGCGCGGCGCACCCCTGGCGCTACTGGATCGACGGCGACCCCACGGTCAGCCCGTACCGCGCGCACGCACCGCGCAGGCGCGGATGACCCCGGCAGCGCGGTGTCGCGCCTGGCGCGGACAAATCGCAGCGCGGCCGGGAGCCGGGACCGCGTAGGCTCGTCACCGCCGTACGCACGCCGTGCGAGCACCCCGGACCAGCCGGACCCTTATACGAGGAGACACGGAACCGTGACGGACATCGTCGACGAGCTGCAGTGGCGCGGGCTGATCGCCGTATCCACTGACGAGGACGCACTGCGCAAGGCGTTCGCGGACGGCCCCGTCACGGTCTATTGCGGCTTCGACCCCACCGCGCCCAGCCTGCACCTCGGCAACCTGGTCCAGATCCTCACCATCCGCCGGCTCCAGCTGGCGGGCCACCGCCCGCTCGGCCTGGTCGGCGGGGCCACCGGCCTGATCGGCGACCCCAAGCCCACCGCGGAGCGCACGCTGAACGACCCCGCCGTCGTCGCCGAGTGGGTGGACCGGGTACGGGCCCAGATCGAGCCCTTCCTCTCCTTCGAGGGCCCGAACGCGGCCCTCATGGTCAACAACCTCGACTGGACCTCGGGCCTGTCCGCCATCGAGTTCCTGCGCGATATCGGCAAGCACTTCCGGGTGAACAAGATGATCGCCAAGGAGGCGGTGTCCCGCCGGCTCAACTCCGACCAGGGCATCAGCTACACGGAGTTCAGCTACCAGATCCTGCAGGGCATGGACTTCCTGGAGCTGTACCGGCGCCACGGCTGTACGGTGCAGACCGGCGGCAGCGACCAGTGGGGCAACCTCACCGCGGGCATCGACCTCATCCACCGGGTCGAGGGCGCCTCGGTGCACGCGCTGGCCACCCCGCTGATCACCAAGGCGGACGGCACCAAGTTCGGCAAGACCGAGGGCGGCGCGATCTGGCTCGACCCGGAGATGACCACGCCGTACGCCTTCTACCAGTTCTGGCTGAATGCCGACGACCGGGACATCTCGACCTTCGTCCGCATCTTCAGCTTCAGGTCGCGCGAGGAGATCGAGGAGCTGGAGCGCTCCACGGCCGAGCGCCCGCAGGCCCGCGCCGCCCAGCGCGCGCTGGCGGAGGAGCTGACGACCCTGGTGCACGGCGCCGACCAGTGCGCGGCCGTGGTCGCCGCGTCGAAGGCACTTTTCGGCCAGGGGGATCTCGCCGAGCTGGACGAGGCCACCCTGGCGGCCGCGCTCAGCGAGCTGCCGCGTGCCGAGGTGACCGAACTGGCGCCGGTCGCCGACCTGCTGGCGCTGGTCGACCTGGTCCCGAGCAAGTCGGCGGCCCGCCGCACCATCAAGGAGGGTGGGGCCTACCTCAACAACGCCAAGGTGACGAGCGAGGACGCGACGCCGTCCGCCGGCGACCTGATCCACGGCCGCTGGCTCGTCCTGCGGCGGGGCAAGCGCAACCTCGGAGCCGTCGAGGTACGGTGACACGGCTGGAAATATGCGTTTGAGCGGCGACCGAGCTTGACTCGGTCGCCGCTCGTGCGTAACGTAGTCCGAGTCGCCAAAACGGCGGGAGGCCTGGTTCACACCGGCTCCCCTCGCTGAGCGGCCACCCACTACCTACGTCTTCCCGATCATCGGGCCGATTTTTGGTGCGCCGAAAATCGATTTCGATGGGGCTGAACAGCCGATTATGAATCGGTGAAGGCATCGGGTACGGTGGGAACACAACGAAGGGAAAGCCCGGAGGGGCCGGTGAAACGGTCTCGAAGGAAGCTTCCGTTCCTTGAGAACTCAACAGCGTGCCAAAAGTCAACGCCAGATATGTTGATACCCCGTCGCGTGCCCTTTGTGGGTGCGTGATGAGGTTCCTTTGAAGAAAAACACACATAGCGAGGACGCTGTGCACCTGGGGATTATTCCTCTTCGGGTGCCGCTCTTGCGTGGTGGACCGGGATATCCCGGATGCATTCACGGAGAGTTTGATCCTGGCTCAGGACGAACGCTGGCGGCGTGCTTAACACATGCAAGTCGAACGGTGAAGCCCTTCGGGGTGGATCAG
>NZ_FRBI01000057.1 GCF_900142575.1 Actinacidiphila paucisporea | reverse complement strand
AGGGTCCGGCACGACTGGACATGGAAGGACATCCGCCGACGGTTCGTCACCCCCTCTGGGCGGTGGCGGCCGATCTCGGCGGAGGGAACCGAGCTCTTCGACATGGCAGCGGTGGTCGTCACCCGATACCGCTGGCGAGGAACCCGTATCCCCAGCCCATGGGCCGAGATTCAAGCCTGATGGCGGTCTCCGTGGAGAGCCCGTTGCGTTGAGAGGCGCACGGCGGGTTCGGCGAGAAGTCCGGGAAAACGGACCGGGAGTAATCCCGGCACCGCGCCCCGGGCTTACTCAGCATTTCGCAAGGCCATGAAGGGCGCCGGAACGAAGCCGCCCGGGAGTTCTCATGAACGTGGCCTGTTCACGGGGCGGTCAGGACGGCCAGGTCGTATCGCTCGACGACGGCGAGTGGGTGGGCACGTGGTTCGGCCTGTGCGTCGGCCTCCAGACGTCCCAGTCCGTCGTGGAACTCCTCGGGCGTGATCTGGGAGAACTTCGACTGGGGTCGGGACGACACGCGAGTGTGGTACTGGCGCAAGCTGGCCGAGACCGGCTGGGCGAAGCTGGTCACGGTTCTCACGGTGAAGCCCGCGCCGGTGAAGTCTGCGAGTACCTCGTCTCTGGAGGGAAACCGCTGTTTGTCCAGTTCACGCAGGCGTGGCCAGTAGTCGTAGAGCAGAGCGTCCAACCGTTCCTGGAATGTTGTCCGGATGACCGTCGTCCCTCCAGAACGCAGGACCCGAGACAGTTCACGTGCCGCTCCGGCTCGCTCGGGTAGGTGGTGGATCACCCGGGACAGCAGCGCCAGATCGAACAGGCCAGTACCCGTGGGCACCGCTTCCGCTGTTCCTGCCACATACGAAACCGTCGGGTGGGCGTTGATCCGCCGGGCCTGGCTGAGCATGGGCAGGGAGGGATCGATACCGACCACCCTGGCAGGGGCCAGCCAGCGGGCCATCGCCGAGCAGAACATGCCGGTGCCGGCGCCGATCTCCACAATCGCCGGGAGGCCGAGCTGGCGTACGAACCGATCAGCTGAACCCATGTTCGCAGCGACTCGTCGGGCATCTCGTTGCCGGCTTCGTAGACGGCCGCCAACCGCTCATCGTCATATGGGCTTCTCACCCAGTGATCCTGACGACCCTCGCCCAACTGGGCAAGAGCACCTCTTTGACAGAAGCCGCAATGCGCTCTTCCGCGAGTTCCTGGGCGATCATGGGGGCTGGGTAGCCCGCACGGCGTAACTTTGCAGGAATCTGCGACAAGTTGGCGACTGCCACTTCGGAATGATCAGTTCAGCCTGCGGGGTGGGTGGCGGCACGCCATGACCGGGGCCGGGGGATGTGCTGCCAGTCGAGGAAGCCCTGGAGAGCGGTCGGAATCCTGGGCTGCCGGGCCGGTGCTGGTGGCAGGTGGACGTCGATGCGTTCGAGGTTGACCGCGATGGCGGTCAGGACGTGCTGGACGTGGGTCTTTTCTTCGCTGCGGTAGCGGCACTGGCGCATGCCGTGGCCGTTGACGAACTCGTTGATCGTGCCCTCGATGGCGGCCCGCAGCGCGTAGCGCGAGAGCCATTCCTCGGTCTGCTGCTCGGTGCGTGACTCGGACTGGATGTCGTAGAGATCGCGCGGGAGGAAGGAGACCTTCCGGGCGTCGGTGCGGGTGCAGCCGGCCTTCACGGGGCACTGCCGGCAGTCGTCCGGGGAGAACTCGGCGTTGATGTAGGGCGCGAGGGACGGGGGTGTCGACCAGCGGCGGCTGGCCTTGCCCTGCGGGCAGGTGACCTGCTGGGCGTCCCAGTCGATGGTGAACGCTCCGCGGTGGAAGACGGTGCCCTCGCGGGACTGGCGGGTGCTTCTGGCCCGGATGGGTCCGACCAGGCCGACGCCGTGCTCGCGGGCGACCTGCTGTTTCAGTGCGACGGAGAGGTAGCCGCCGTCGACGAAGTGCTCCTTTGACAGCAGGTTTCGATCATCGAGGTTGGCCAGGATGCCGGGCAGGGCCTTGGTGTCGTGGACGGGGGCCTTGGTGGTGGTGACGTCGGTGATCACGCTGGGTGTTTCCGGGTCGCAGGTCTCGGTGACGTGCGCGAGGAAGCCCTTCCAGCGGGTCTCGCCGCGGCGTGCGTAGCGGGCGCTGATGTCGTAGGGCGAGACGATCGCCAGGGCCGAGGGCGGCAGGCCGGCGTCCTCGGGCTCGCGCCACTTCGGCCGGTCCGCCGCGTCGATGACGTAGTTCTGCACGAAGATCTGGCGCAGGGCCTGGACCTGCTCGCCGTCGCGCAGGGCGGGAAGGTTGCGGTGGACGTAGCGCAGGAGTAGGGGGGCGTCCTCGCCGGTCTGTTTGATCCGGGTCTTGGGCTTGGAGGGGTTCTTTCCGAGCCGGGCTGAGCGGCCGTAGCGCTTGCCCCAGTCCTCGGTGACCAGGCCGACCAGCTCGTGCGGCGCCCGGCGGGCAAGTTCTTCGAGGGCGGCGCGCATGGCCTCGGTGACCAGCTCCAGGCGGGTCAGGTCGCGGACCGCGGCCAGGACGTGGCTGGAGTCGGTGCGCTGCCGACCGCGCTGCCGGACCAGGCCAGCGGCCCTGATCTTCTCCAGCACCAGGTCCAGCAGCTTGTCGGCCCGGCCCTCCACGGCCAGACGCTCGCGGAAGTCAGCCAGCACGCTGTGGTGAAAACCAGGATCCTCCAACTCCATGCCCAGCGCGTACTTCCAGTCGATGCGGTTCCGCACGGACTCGGCAGCCTGCCGGTCGGACAACTCCAGCAGGAACTGGAGGACGGACACGGTGGCCAACTGGGCTGGCGACAGGCCCGGTTTTCCGTCCCCGGGATACCACTCCTCGAAGTCCTCATCGCTCCACAGGCCGTTGAGATGGTCACGGATGGTCATGGCCGTGGTGCCGTGCGGGTTGCATGCCCGCGCCACCCGCACCGTCAGCTCGGGAACCACGCAGCCGGTACGGGAGCGAACACACATCTCGGGCCTCCGAAATCGTGGGCGCCAACCGTCCCACCCGCCCGGATCACGAGGGCTGGCGTTCCTGGAGCAGCTACCACGAACGGGTGAACGCCCTCGACACACCAGTCACAACAGCAACTCCGACACCAGAGAGCACGAACGATGCGTTCGCCCAACGGTCACCAGGCCGTTGCCGCGTTCTCAAGCAAGTCCCCGGCCTGTTCGCTGAGTCCCTGAATAGCAGAAAATGGATCGCTCGCCCAGCAGCTTCATCGTGATCGACAACCCCGGATACCAAGATCCCCGACAGCGTCGGTCAATCACGGGGGTCGTCTTCTCCGGTGCCCATGCATGCCGCACAGGACTGGAGGTATTCAGCCGTAGTCCCCTTCCCGTGACAGTTGCGGCATGGGGCCTGCCGTGAAGGGTTCGAGTTCGAACGCCGGTTCGCAATCCGCGTCTGCCTCCGCCACCACTTGCCGGTCTCCGAGTTTTCCCACCAGAACCACAGACCTACCAAGATCAGCCCGATTACCACCAGTGCGGTCATAATTTCCAGGGAAGCCCCACAGGGGGCGGACCGTCAACCGCCTTGCTGGCAAGCGTTGACGTGCCAACGGAACCTGTGGACCAGGATCAGCAGTGAACTTCCCCCTACCACCGGGCCCCCTGCTCTCGAACAGCGACAGTCGTGCCGAGCCATCACCCTCATGCATCACCCGCGGCGCCGGCAGTCACGACCGACTACCCGTTACGCCCCCGACCCTCCGGGCGACCTGAGACCCATCACCGAACGTCACCCGAAAGGGAGATCAACACGGGCTGAGCTTGAAAACAGGTTCTGAAAGAGCGTTTTATCCCGATAGGTGCGTTTTGTTGCAATTCGGGTGGTGGGTCATTTCGGGCGGGCTGAGGCAGTGGACGTCTTTTGTGACAGTGGGACGGATGACGGCCTACGAGGGTCCGTTTCGGTCCCTTCGCTCCTGTCTGATCCCAACACGCCCCCGATCACTCCCGTTTGCGCCCTGTGGCGGGACGGTAGCCATCGGTACTACAGAAACATGCCCCGCCGACAGCAGCGGTATCCGAGTGACCTGTCCGATGCCCGTTGGGGCCTGCTGGAACCAACTCTGACAGCCTGGCGAGCCGAAAGAAGAGGGAAGGGCCTGGACATCGGACGGCCGCCCGAACACGACCTGCGCCGGATCATGGACGCCATCCTCTACGTCGACCGGACCGGTATCCCCTGGCGATACCTCCCCCATGACTTCGCCCCGTGGGAAACCGTCTACGGCTACTTCGCCGCCTGGCAGAAGGACGCGGTCTTCGACCAGCTCAACGGTCTCCTGCGACGACTGGTCCGGGAAGCCGAAGGCCGCGACGCCGAGCCCAGCGCGTGCGTCCTCGACGCCCAGAGCATCAAGACCTCAGCCAACGTGCCCGCGGCCGGTCAAGGCATCGACGCTGGTAAGAAGATCGCGGGCCGCAAACGTCACATCGGCGTCGACACACTCGGCCTCCTCCTGGCCGTGCTGGTCACCGCCGCCAGCGTCTCCGACAACGCCGGCGGCATTCATGTGCTCTCGAACATCGCCGCCGACCACCCACGCATCACCAAAGCATGGGCCGACACCGGCTACCGCACCAAAGTCATCGACCACGGAGCCACCCTCGGCATCGACGTCGAAGTCACCCGCCGCGACCCTGCCCACAAGGGCTTCAACGTGATTCCACGGCGCTGGGTCGTCGAACGGACCTTCGGCTGGCTCATGCACCACCGCCGCCTCGCCCGCGACTACGAGACCCACCCCCACCGCTCCGAAGCCATGATCAAGCTGGCCATGGTCGACCTCATAAGCCGCCGACTCGCCCGCGAATCGACCCCGAACTGGCGCGACACATGACCACTGAGCACGGCATCTTCACGAGCTCGCCCACCCCAGTCGCAACACCCCGAATCGCTGATCCACCAGGCCAACACACTCATGCAGGCCCGGAGACGGTGGACAGGCACCCTCGCGCATCACAGCAATGGCCTGCGCGTTCCGCCCAGTCGAAACGAGGCTGTCCACCTCAGCTTGTACCTCAACCGAAAGCCGGTCCCACAGAGCATTCCCTATACCCGCGCTGAACCCCACGGACCGCACTCAAGAGCGACCGCAATACGCTTGAACACCGCCTTACCAAGCACCCCTGGCAGGAAAAACGCTCTTTCAGATCGGTGAGAGATCCCCGAGCGGGGAAGTCAGGAAGAAGTCCAGCTCTGCCAGGACGAAGAAGACCAGAAGCACGGCATCGGATTCGTCCATTCCCGCGCAGCTCCATCGCCCTCGGCACTGCTGTGTCAGGTCGACCGATACTCTGCCGCTGGACGTCGACATGATCCTACGGAACCCCTGAGCACGGAAGCTGACCACCTTGTCGGGAGAGGTGAAGTCCACCCGTCGGCGCCGCGACATCAGGTTCCGCAAGGCCCCCCGCGCGCGGAACTCGTCTTCCAGGATTTCACCGTGGATGCCGGTCCGCATTCTCTTCTGCAGGGAGATGCCCGGCGCAGCCGCGTCGCGCACGCTCATCTTGGTCTCGCCACCGATCACCAGCTCCCACATCTCCAGGGAGTTGGCGCGTGCGTCGAAGTCCTGAGCGGTGCTGCGCCGCCGGTAGAGCTCGGTCTCACCCATGCTCGACTCCACCAGGGCGTGCAGCTTACGATCGCCGGCCGGAGATACCCACTCGCGCCGGGACACAAGAAGCTTCGGCTTGATAAATCCATCTGCCATGACGTCCGTCCGTTCACGCCGCCGCCCGGTGTGGACGAGAAAGGCCTCATCGGCACCGGGCCTACATGCCGAATTATTAGAACTTGAGATCCGTGACAGAATTCCACGCCTTCGTGGCCGGCCCCATTCGGAAGTGCTGGCGGAGGGCTCCCTGGAAACCGCCTCTCCATGTGGGTCCAACGAAGTAGTTCACGGCGTCACGTCCTGTCGTCTGGTGGCCCATAGCGCGGTCGACAGCGAGATGTGACGGTGTGTCGATCACTGTCCTATGCCGACGCCAGCATAGACGGCGCACGTTACGCCAGCGAAGTCATGGGTGTACTTCTGGCGGGACGCGGAATCCTACTTCGGGGACTGGCCCCAGACCCAGCGGCGGTTGCGATAGTGCCAGCCGGCGCTCATGCCGAGGTCTTTGGGCCACGCGTTGTCCGCGGACGTACCGCCGTCGGTCGGGCCGAGAGGGCGGGTGCCGTCGCGGTCGGACTTGGCGAACGGGTTGTTGTGGGCGTAGGAGTAGGCGTTCATCTGCGCCGGGTCGTTGATGTCGATGACCGGGTCGACGGAGATGAAGCGGCCGACGACGAGTCGTGTTCGAGGGCGCCGAGGTGGGTCAGGCCGGTCGGGTCGGTGGTGCCGCCGACGAAGCCCTGGTCGCCGGGAAGGTGCCCGAGGTGGCGCGGATCTGGCCGAAGGGCAGTTGCTTGCGGCGGGAGATCGCCAGCGCCCGGGCCGCAATCCGCTTGAGTCGCCGCCTTACCAAACGCCCCTGGCGGGACAAAACGCTCTTCGAACTTGACTCTGTCGGTGATCTTGGTGTTCCCCGGTGCTGCAGCCTGGTCATCAGGCATGCTCGGGCTGTTCCGAAGGCCGATGCAGCTGCCGAGGTGTCCGATGTCGCTCCGTCCCCGTTCCGGTGAGCAAGTCCCATCTCTGACCGCGCGGATCGCGCGGGCGAGCAATCCGGGCGGCACGACGGCGATATGGGTCCGCGATCGCCTCGGCGGGTTGTGGAACGATGAAGACTTCGCCGCCTGGTACCCACGTGACGGTCGTCCGGGCCTCTCACCTGCTCAACTGGCAACCGTCTGTGTGCTGCAGTTCTTACTCGGTTTGTCGGACCGGCAGGCCGCCGAGGCGGTGCGCTGCCGCATCGACTTCAAATACGCCCTCGCGCTGGAACTCGATGACCCCGGCTTTCACCACAGCGTGCTGTCCGACTTCCGAGAGCGCCTCGCCGTGGACGACCGTGCCGACCGGCTTCTGGACCTCGCGCTGGTCCGACTCAAGGACGCCGGGCTCGTACGTGAACGCACCACACAACGCACCGACTCCACCCACGTCCTGGCCGCAGTCCGCGACCTGACCCGACTGGAACTGGTCACCGAAGCGGTCCGCGCAGCGCTCGAAGAAGTAGCCCGCACGGCCGGACACCTGCTGGCCGGACTGGTCGACGAAGAATGGGGACGCCGCTACGGCCGCCCGGTCCGCCTGGGCAAGAACCCCACCCGGCCCAAGACCAGAATCCTGGCCGCCGGCACCAACGCCTACCAGCTATTGGAGCGCCTCCACCAAGACGGCTCCAGTTACCGGCCCGGCCCAGCGGCCCAGGCCCTCCGGCAGATCATCGTGCAGAACTACTACCGCGACGTGGCCGGCCGCCTGCGCTGGCGCACCGCCGACGACGGCGGGCTGCCGCCCTCCTCCTCGGTGATCGTCTCGCCCTACGACACCACGGCGCGCTACGTCCGCCACGGGCACATCATCCGCTGGAAGGGGTTCGCCGCCCATCTCACCGAGACCTGTGCCGCAGGCAGCGCCAATGTGATCACGGACGTGGCCACCACCTCGGCCGCCACCAACGACGGCCAGGCCCTGCCCGGCATCCACACCCGCCTGGCGCGTCGCGGGCTGCTGCCCGCCGAGCACCTGGTCGACGGCGGCTACACCTCTCTGGTTCACCTGGAACGCGCCGCCTGCGAACACCAGATCACCGTCACCGGGCCCCTGCCGGGCAACCCCACCAGCCAGCACCGCAGGAACGAAGGCTTCGACCGGGACGACTTCCACATCGACTTCGACCGCCGCCAGGTCACCTGCCCCCAGGGCCAGGTCAGCGCGGGATGGCATGGCCCCTACCCGACCTCCTCGCTCACCGCGGCACCCCTGATCGTGGCCCGGTTCACCAAGAGCCAGTGCCGCCCCTGCCCGGCCCGCACCCGCTGCACCACCACCGCCGACAGCGCCCGGACCGTGGGCTTTCCCCCGCGCGAACTCCGTGACCTGCAACTCCGCGTCCGCGCCGAGCAGCAGACACCCGACTGGAAGACCCGCTACGCGGTCCGCTCCGGAGTCGAGGGCACCATGAACGAGTTCGCCCACGGACACGGCATGCGCCGGTGCCGCTACCGAGGACAGCCGAAAGCCCACCTGCAACACGTCCTCACGGCCATCGCCGTGAATATCGAACGACTCAGCAGCCTGTCGGCGACCGAGGAAGCCTCATCACCGAGACCGCCGACCGCCTTCCAGACCTTCCTGGACCAGCAGGAGCTACCCCGGCCCAAGTCCTGGCGCACCCTCGGCACCTGACCGCGTCCAAGATCACCGACAGAGTCAAGGTAAGGCGGGGAGGGCATCGGCGAATCGGTCATGCTCCGAGCCTAGGGACAGCCAGGACCCGCGTTCAGCCGCGATCGGTGTTCGGTGAGATCTGGTCGGCGCGGGCCAGGCGCTGGATGCTGAGCCGGACGGCGGCCGGGCGAAGCCCCAGCTCGGCCGCATGTCGTCGGCGGGCTGCCGGGGTGACGCGCGGAGCCGATGCAGGACCGCCCGGTGGGACTGCGCTCATCGAGAGCATGGTTGACCCACGACGTCTTGTGTCAGGGTGGTGGTATGGATTGGCAGCCTGAGGAGTCCGCCCGCACCGCAACCGCCGACATCTGGCGCCGCGCAACGCAGTCGATGCGCGGGGAGACGGGCGAGCTTGCGGCGACAGTCGGCGTCGCCACCCCGGCCTAGCACCAGGGCTGGCTAGAGTTGGGAAAGGGAAAAGGGAGCGGCAGAAGCCACGTGCCGCCCAAGAGACGGCCGTGGCGCCCACCCGAGATTTGGGGTAAACGAAACGCCCTATGGCTAGCCGCCAGGGAGCTTCACGACGACCCGCAGCAGACCTGGTCGTACCCGATGATGACGAATCGTGTCCTCGTGGGCGACGAGCACGGCCTCAACTTCACCTATGAGAGCGCCTCCACGTGGGACGAGCTTGTCCAAGTCCTCACTCTCAAACGCTGGGCGGAGGAGGCTGGCTGGGCACAGCTCGCACTGGGCATCCAGTGCACCCTCGGCCTCGAGACCTACGACGGGGTGCTTCGCTCGGCTACCGGCCGACTGCGAATCCCCGAAAGCTGGGAGCGATTCAGGGGGCGTCACATCGTGGTCCCCATCGGGTGGGAGCCCACCACGAACGAAGTGCTGTTCCTGAACAGCTGGGGCCGCAACTGGGGTGACCACGGTTTCGGCTACGTCGGGCGCGAGTTCTTCGAGGCCCACGTCGACTCCGTGAACCTTACCCGACCGGCCTGGCTGGGCTTCTCCCCCCGTGATGGAGCAGGCGGTAGTCGCTGGGGATCCGTCCTTCCGGAACTTCGGGGCACTGAGCCGCGAGGCATTCCAGGAGTACTGGAAGACGGACAACCCTATGGACAGGCACCACCTCCTCCTAAATGGGGGGACGTGCGAGATTCGGCACCGTGAGCTGATCACTTTGGCACACGGCGACCGGTACGACGTGGTTGAGGTCCGAGAGCGCGGTGAGTTCCGGGGACGGATGCACGTCCAACACGACTACGTGCGCGACGTCAGCACACTCACCGAGTTGTGGGTCCCACCTGGTCACCGCCGTCGCGGCTTCGGCACCGTCCTGTTGCGAGCAGGTGAGAGCTACGCCCGAGAGGCGGGGAGCACCCGCGTCTGGCTGCCCCTCCACGACGCGGACGCCGGTGAGGTGGGGCGCCCACGCGCGGAGGCGTTTGCGCAGTCGGGGGGGTACAAGTGGCGCTGGCGTCAGAGAAAGCGGCCGAACTACGAGGCGCTCGGCACAAGGGACCTTGCCCGTTGATTGCCCGACAAGTCACCCTGGTGCAGTTAGGTTTGGACTGTGTCTGTGACCGTGACTCTCCGAGCGCCCAACCCCTACGACTTCACGCCCGAGGAACTGGCTGAGGCAGCCGCCCTCATCCGGGACGCCGCGCCATCCCTTGACGTCAACGTGTTGGACCACACCGAAAACGGCTACGGCGTCGACGCGGGGGAGACGCTGGATCTCCTGGTCAACTCAGCGGCTCCCGCCGTCATGGGCGTGGCGGTGCAGGCGGCGGTCGACTGGATGAGGGGGCGCCTGCGCCGCGAGCGGGACGAGCACCCGGAGCTGCCGCCCCGCCAGCGGACGGTCCCGGTGCTGCACGGCCCGAACGGCGAGGTGCTGAGCCGGGTGACCGTCGACGACGATGAGACCGAGCCTCAGTCGCTGTTGTCGTTCCGAACTTGAGGGCGGCGTTTTGCCTGGTCAGGCATAGGGACGGTGACTCGGTGGGAGTTGTGGTCTGTCGGGTTGTCGCTCGCCGGGGAGGCTTGGATGCCGTCAGTTGTCGGACTGCTGGAACAGCACGAGCTCGCTGCTCGCCGTCGTGTCGACGGGTTGCGGGAGGAAGCTGATCGGATCCAGGCCGAGCTGGCTGCGGCTGAGCTGGAATGGCAGGAGTGGACGGTTGCCCGCAGGCGGGTCGGCGCTGTCCTGGCCCCCGGCGCCGGCACCACCGGGACGGA